>NZ_JAAIIF010000009.1 GCF_012932675.1 Bifidobacterium erythrocebi | reverse complement strand
GGGGAGGGGATGGGGCGGAGACAAGGATGGAGTGGACTCTGCCGTTATGCATCCCCATTTTCGGACAGATTTGGCCGGATTTTGTCTGATTGTGAGGATGGGGATGGGGCGGAGGCAGGGGTGGGATGGGCATGGAATCTGTTGTCGTACCATCCTCGTTTTCGGACATTTTCGCCCGGATTTTGTCCCCTGAATTTTCATTTCAAGTGCAACGGCTGGAAACGGCAAGGGCCCATGGATTCCCGACGTGATGGTGTTTGTGACAGGCAACCATGATGCGGTATGCGGGGTGCAGGGTTCTGCGGGGTGTCTGGCGTCGGGCGGAGGGAACAGATCGGGAATAGGATTGCAGGGCGCTGCGGGGCGGCTGCTGAAGCGGTGCCGGGAACGAATGGGACGTTTTTGAGGGCTATCTCGCTTATATATGGCAGATTCGGGGGTCTGCGTTTCGCTAAGTGGCTTATATATGGCACCGAAACCCGAATGTTCCAAGTACAAGCGTTGTAATTCCGCGCCCCATACTCCCGATATCACGATTTGGGTGCCATATATAAGCCACCTATCATTTCGCAACTGCCTGAATCTGCCATACATAAGCCAAGTAGCGCGTGGTGTGTGGGCGTCTCTCCCCGTTTCCGGACAGGAATGGGGGCATTTTGTCCGATTTCGGGGATGGGGTGTCCGAGAGTTGGAAGGTGTTCTTCCCCGTCCCCGTTTTCAGACAGATTTGGTCGGATTCTGTCTGAAAACGGGGATAGGAACGGGAATGGGGAAGTGGCTGGAACTGTCAATATCAATCAGCGATACCCATCCCAGGTTGGAGAAGGGAAAAGGATGCGTTCCGCTCGTTCCCAAAGTTGCAGCATGGATTCGTCGGGATTGGTCAATGACTGGATTTGCACGCCATCCATGGCAAAGAACGCGGTGACGATAAGGTCGTGCAGTTGTTCCTGATCCCGATATGCCTCAGGTAAATCCCAATGCACGCTCGTCATATTGCCAAGCACCGCGTGATGTCGGTTCCGGTAGAATTCGTGCGCCGGGTGATCCTGATCGGCCGCTTCAATGGCCAGACGCATGAAGAGCGCGACAAGCTCCGGACGTTGCGCGTTGCGTTCCACGGTTTTGCGCAGGGCACTGGGCAGATGAGGACCGTTGCTCGTCGCTGGTGTTGTGCTCTCGTGGTGTTTCGCGGATGATGTCTTGTTTCCATCCGGTTCGGATGACGATGTTCCACTCGGGGTGATCGTAGCGGGGATGCCGGCGGGGTCGATAGGTGTGTCGTTATCCTCGATGTCGTAGAACGATTCGATGACGAGCGCGAGCATTTCCTCGCGGTTCTTTACGTAATGATTGAGTCCGGGCAGGGTCATGCCGACCGCATCTGCCAGAGCCTGCATGGGGAATCCGTATGATCCGTACTGGGTGATCAGCGTCGCCGCCTCGCGTGCGATCTGCTCTCGGCGCTTTGCGGGGGAGAGCCGCCTGCGTTGGTTGATGGGGCGTGCCTTGATGCCGTTGTTCGGCTTGTTTTCCTGTGCTTTCATACTGCTTCGAGAATACTATTCGCCGTCCACATGTATGTGCCTTATGCCTGCTGTTTGCTTATGCTCACCTATGTTCCGATGAGAGCGTCGTGTCGGAGGGCGTCTTTGCGTGAAAGGGGCTGACACGCCGACTTGTTATCTTATATCTTTAAGATATAAGATAACTGACGAAGGCAGGCGAAAGCCGACCTCATCAACAACGCTTCACGTGTCGGCCGTGTCACCGAGGACCTAGGCGGAAGACGCGCATGAAGCATGTTTCGAAGAAGAAAATAAGGAGACAAGCATGACTGACGCACAGTCCACGGAAAACGCACACACGCTTTCCAAAATCGGCAAAACGCGCTTCTGCATAGCGTTCTTCGTGTTCTCGTTCGCATGGATGCTGGCATTGCAAATCGTTGCCGCGGTACTGCTTCCACAGCGACTGGCCGATATCGCTCCCGACAGCAAGGACGCCATCTTCGGCGTACTCAACTCAGCCACGGCGTTGGCTTCGCTGATTTCCAATCTGGTAGTCGGCAACATGTCCGACCGTACGCGTTCCATCTTCGGTCGTCGCACCCCGTGGATCGCATCAGGCGGTATCGTCGCAGGTGTTTCGCTGTTCCTCATTGGCGTTCTGCCCGATGGCGTGAGCATCGGTATCAGCTACTGCGTTTCCATGATCGGCCTGAACATGATGATCGCGCCGATCATCGCGTCCCTGTCCGACCGTATTCCCGAAGATATGCGCGGCACCATGTCGGCCTTCATCTCCGCCGGCACGTTGTTCGGCTCCGCGCTCGGCCAGATCGTCGGCGCGAAGTTCATCACCATGCAACTCCCCGGATTCGTGGTGGCCGGCATCGCCATGGCGCTTTCCGGCGTGCTTGCCGTCATCTTCTGGCCGAAGGAACAGTCAAGCAAGGACATGCCCAAGGAGAAAGTCGACATCAAGGGCATCATCATGAGTTTCCGCCCGCCGATCAGGGGAGCCCGCGACTTTTGGCTGGCTTTCGTCGGCCGTTCGCTGCTGCTGTTCAGCTACTACATGATTCTCAACTACCAGCTGTACATTCTGCAGGACTACATCGGTCAAAGCGTTGAAGACTCGGCCGCCACCATCTCCACCATGAGCCTGGTGCTCATGGTCGTCTCCCTGATCTCCGCACTCTCCGCAGGCCCCATCTCCGATAAGATCGGCCGCAGAAAGATCCCCGTTGTGGCAGCGAGCATACTGCTGGCCATCGGCTACGCATTGCCGTGGCTGATGCACAACGCATTGGGCATGATCCTCTTCTCCGCCATCGGTGGTTTCGGCTATGGCATGTACGGTTCCGTCGATCAGGCCCTCAACGTCGACGTGCTGCCGAACGAAGAGGAAGCCGGCAAGGATTTGGGCATCCTGAACATCGCCACCACTCTCGGCCAGATGGTCGGCCCGATCGTCACCTCCGCCATCGTGGTGGCCACCGGCTCGTACGGTCTGGTGTTCCCGACAGCGATCGTCATGGTGGCGCTTGCCTGCATCTTCATCATGATGATCAAGAAGGTGAAGTGACGGCGACGATCCAGTGAAACTTGGCCGGAGACCCATCCTGTATCTCTCCTGGGTTTCCGGCCACTCCGCACATACCGTGCGTCATGATTGACATACATACGTACCGTGAGATTACGGCAAAAGGAGCGAACCATGGTTGTGAGCATTGACCCGAACAGAACAATTGGCCGCATTGATCCGAAGCTGCATGGGCAGTTCATCGAATTCCTCGGCGAATGCATCGACGGAGGCCTCTGGGTGGGGGAGGATTCCCCGATCGAGAACGAGCATGGCTATCGCAAAGCCACACTCGACGCCCTGCGTGCGTTGGAACCGCCGGTCATTCGCTGGCCGGGCGGATGTTACGCCGACACCTATCATTGGCGCGACGGCATCGGTCCGAAAGAGGAACGCAAGACCACATTCAATGAGAATTTCGCCACGTACGAGCTGGACGACCACAGCTTCGGCACCGACGAATTCCTGAGATTGTGCGAACTGCTCGGCGCGGAACCTTGGATCAATATCAACATGCTTTCCGGAACCGTGGCCGAAATGAAGGATTGGATGGAGTACTGCAATCGCGAACAGCCCACCGATCTGGCCAAGGAGCGTGAAGCCAACGGCCATAAAGCACCCTACGGCGTGAAATACTGGGGTATCGGCAACGAAGTGTGGGCGGGCGGCGGTACCATGACCCCGCAAACCTATTTGGACGAATACCGCAGGTTCGCTTCCGCCATGCCAAGTTTCACCACCGACGTGTTCGCTTCGACTCAGATGTACGCCATCGCCAGCGGGCCGGACGGCAATAAGCCACGCGAGCGTGTGAAATGGACCGAGGACTTCTTCCGCGGCCTCGCCCAATACCGTCAGCCACCCATCAATGGTTATGATTTGCACTTCTACAACTGGAACGTCGATAATGATGCGGACACGCCCACCGAGTTCGATGAGAATGGCTGGAATACGGTGATTAGAGGGTGCCTGGAGCTTGAGGATATCCTGCAGGACCAGTGGCGATTGATGAACAATGGTCTGGCGCTGATCCAGGAGTCGGAAGTGGCCATGGATTCCAAGCTTACGCACGTCGATCTGATCATCGGCGAATGGGGCAACTGGCATAAGACCGCGTTCTTTGCCCGTCCGGCGTTGAAGCAGCAGGTGACCATGCGCGACGCCATCACCACCGCTCTCACCTTGGATCTGCTGCAGCGTAACTGCGACAAGGTGACCATGGCGTGTAACGCGCAGACCATTAATGTGCTGAACTCGCTGATTCTGACTGAGGGTGGCCGCACCGTACTCACGCCGAACTTCGACGTGTTCATGATGTACAAGGCGCATCGAGGCATGACGGCCGTGGACGTGGCTCGCAACGATTCGGAGGATTCCGACGTGTACGCATTCGCGTCCATTGACGAAGAAGGAAAGCGGCTGCTGGTGGATCTCACCAACGCGCACATGAGTGATGGCGCGGAAGTGATTTTGCAGTTGCCATGCGAAGCGGATGTCGAATCGATGGAGACGCTTGCCTCCTCCGATCCGCACGATTGCAACACCGTCGAGCATCCGGACGTGGTTCGCGCTCGCGATATTGACGTGAATGGTGCCGTGTACGCGACGACTGCTGGCGGTGGTACTCAACTTCGTGTTCAGTTGCCGGCTGCGTCGGTGAACACGCTTCACGTGACGCTTCGCTGAACTGGCTCCTGCTGATTGCATTCTGTCCTCTCAAGTGGCTGTGCCGCCACTTGAGAGGTTTTGCTTTGTCTCGTTTTCTTGTCTCATTTGTCTCGTTTTCTTGTCTTGACACGGGATGGATTTCGCCTCGCTTCCCCGTTTTCGGACAATTTTGCCCCATTCTTGTCTGATTTTGGGGATGGGAGATAAGGGGTGGGGCTGGTAGCGCAAGGGGAGGGACATAGGGGAGCGGGGCGTAGAGAGGAGGGGAATGATACGGCATGGTGCGAGTTGTGGGGAGTGGGGTGATGTGACACGGCATGGCGCGAGTTGCGAAAAGCGGAGCAATATATTATCATCTAACTAAGTAGTTACTAAGTAATAGGAACTATGGTGAACGCGTACAAGGGAGTGCATATGGAAATCGATTACATCAAGGGCGTCAACCTCGGCAACTGGCTCGTTCTGGAGAAATGGATGAACCCGGCGCTGTTTGACGGCACCACCGCGGACGACGAATACTACCTGCCCACGCAGCTTGACCCGGCCGTCTACGAGGCCCGCATCAGGACCCACCGCGCCGAATACATCAACGAGCGCGACTTTGCCACCATCAAATCGTGGGGACTGAACTCCGTGCGCATCCCCGTGCCGTACTTCATCTTCGGCGACCGCGCGCCGTTCATCGGCTGCATCGACGAACTCGACAAGGCCTTCAACTGGGCCGAGAAATACGGTCTGACCATCCTCATCGACCTGCACACCGCGCCGATGAGCCAGAACGGCTTCGACAACGGCGGCATCTCCGGCGTGTGCAAGTGGGCGCAGCTGCCCGACGAGGTCGAATTCGTGCTGTCCGTGCTCGAACGCCTCGCCAGGCGGTACGGCCATCGTCGGGCGCTGATGGGCATCGAAATCATCAACGAGCCGAACACCACCACCTGCTGGCCGATGGCGAACGTGACCGAACGCTACAAGGCGGTCGATCCGGAACTCGCCGAAGGCACCGGCCCGATCGCATTCGACTGGCTCAAGAACTTCTACATCACCGCCTACCACCGTCTGCGCGATGCCGACAAGGGCGCATTGCCGGCAGACAAGGCGGTGGTGTTCCACGACGGTTTCGACATCGAACAGTGGAAGGACTTCATGCGCGGCCCCGACGGCAAGCTCGCGCCCGAGTTTAAGAACGTGGTCCTTGATACCCACCAATACCTCATGACCGCCGAAACGATGGGTTGCCCGCAGACGGCGGAGGGCTACGACGACTTCGTGAGGAATACCTATGCGCCGATGATCGCCGAGATGAGCGAATACTTCCCGGTGATTGTGGGGGAGTGGTGCCTGTTCAACTCCGTCGGCTGCGGTGTGGACACCCACGGCGGACAAAGCGTGCTCAACGGCGAGGAAGGGGCTCAGGTCGAAACCCTGACCGCCGAACAGAAGCGCTCGCTGTACCAGGGCGTAGCCGAATCCCAGCTCGCCGCATGGAGCAAGGGCAGCGGCTTCTACTACTGGAACTACAAGCTGCTCACCGACACCGTCAACACCCCTGGCTGGATCGGCTGGGACGCATGGGACCTCGGGCGCTGCATCGCCCAAGATTGGTTCCCCGTCCAAAAGTGATTCCGTCGGACGCAAGAATCGTACAAAGCAACGCGTGATATCAAGAACATTAAGGAACGACAATGCTGCATAATCCGATCTTCAAAGGCTTCAATCCCGATCCGGCCATCTGCCGCAAAGGCGACGACTACTACGTGGCCGTCTCCACCTTCGAATGGTTTCCGGGCATTCCGATTTACCATTCGAAGGATATGAAGCATTGGGAGCTGCTCACCCACGTGCTTACTGATGATACGAATCCGAACCTCACCAAGCTGCCAAGCGCTAAGGGCATTTGGGCTCCATGCCTCACGTATTGTGAGGAAGAGGACATGTTCTACGTGATTTACGGCGTTATGAATTCCATGAATGCACGCTATTTCGACGTGAATAATTATCTGATTAAGTCGAAGAGCATTGAAGGTCCGTGGAGTGAGCCGGTATATCTGACATCTTCCGGTTTCGACGCGTCCATTTTGCATGATGACAATGGCAAGAAGTACATCGTCAGCTTGGAATGGGAGACCCGTGAAGGCTATGAGAAGCCGGGTGTGATCTGCTGTGTGGAATATGATCCGGAAACCAAGCATGTGGTTGGCTATCCGAAGCGTATATGGCGTGGCGCTACTGATCGTGGCTGCATTGAGGCTCCGCATCTGACCAAGCGTGACGGCTGGTATTACATTATGTGCGCCGAGGGCGGCACCGGCTACAACCATTCTGTGACCATGGGCCGTTCCCGCAATGTGTGGGGCCCGTATGAGCCGGATCCGAATGGTCCGCTCGTCACTTCGCAGCCGAAGGAGTCAAACGAGCGTGCTGATGACGATCATTTGAAGCCGCGCTATTTCAACCCGGATTCCGTATTGCAGAAGTCCGGCCACGGCTCCTACGTGGATCTGCCGAACGGCGAGACATATCTTGTGCACCTGACCAGCCGTCCGTTTGTGCCGGAATTGCGTTGTACGCTTGGCCGTGAGACCGCCATTCAGAAGATGCAGTGGACGCCTGATGGTTGGTTGCGTATGGCTGATGGTTCTAATCTGGCAAAGATCGAAGTCGAGGAGCCGAATCTGCCAGATGTGCCGATGCCGGAAATTCCAAGCCTTGACGATTTCGATGGTGAGGAACTGGGTAACTGGTATTACTCGCCGCGTCAGATGCCGAGCACGTTTGCAAATGCTACGGAACGCCCGGGCTGGTTGCGTGTTCGTGGTGAGGAATCGCTTGCCTCGCTGAATCGTACGAGCCTGCTTGCTCGCAAGCTGACGAGCGTGTATGCCACGGTAACCACCAAGATGGAGTTCGAGCCGGAAGTCTACCAGCACAGCGCTGGCTTGACCATCTACTACGACAACATGAATAATATTTTCCTGCGCAAGTATTATTCACAGACGCTTGGCGGCAGCGCGATTTCGATTGTGCGTCTCGAAAACGGTGAAAAGATGGAAATGCTTGACACTCGCGTTGCTGTGGAAGACAAGCCGATCTATTTCCGTTTGAATATCGAAGGTCGTCGTACTTGGTTCGAGTGGGGTTATGATGGCGAGAACTGGACCAAGATTGGCCCGGATTTCGACACTACCACCTTCTCTGACGAATACTGCAAGTACGGCGAATTCACTGGCACCATGGTCGGCATCGCCGTTACCGACGCCGCGTTGCATGAAAAGACCGCCGACTTCGACTTCTTCGACTACGAGGCGGACGAGACGAAGCCCGTCGATTGATCGCCTCGATTGATCGCATCGACCGGCATGGGCTGACGTGACCCCATGCCATAGCCGCGGAATGTGCGGATGATCTCCTGCGGATCATCCGCACATTCGCATATGCCGGACGAGCGTGATGTTTTTCGTCATTCGCCGATAGACTCGGAGATTATGGAAGAAGAGCGAACGAAACGCATCCGCAAGGCACCGGAGGAGCGCCGCAAGGAGGTGCTCGACGCTGCGGTCGAGCTGATCAGCGAGCGCGGGTTCAACGGCATCTCCATACAGGATGTGGCCGATAGGGTCGGTATTTCCAAGCAGGGCGTGCTGCGGTATGTGGGCAGCAAGGACAATATGCTGGCCATGGTGTATCGCGAATACTACAATGCCACGGGCAATCCCGAGGAGTTCCGTGCGAGCGGCCTGCCTGGCAGTGATCCGGAGGCGATGCTGTTCCCCGCGTATCTGCGGTTTCTGGTTCGCTACAATGCGCAACGGCGCATGCTGGTGCAGTTGTTCTCCATGCTGCAGGTCGAGTCGTTCAATCCGCAGCATCCGTTGCATGGGGAGTTCGCGCACAGGCAGGATGCGATCTGGCGGTACTATTGCGAGTTCAATTGGAAGATTCCCGCACAATTGGGGCCTTGGGATCGGATGCGCCCGTTGGTGCGCCGCGCGTTGGAGATCATGGATGGCGTGCAGTTGCGTTGGTTGCGTGAGCCGGCCATCGATCTGTGCGAGGAGTGGGACGCCATCGAGGACATGCTGTTCCCGCTGCCGTTGTGGGAAGGGTGTCGCTGATTCGATGCGGATAGACCAAGCGGGCGTGGCGTCATCGGTTGTGATGATGCCACGCCCGCATGGTTATTGGGGGGTGCTGGTGGTCGACGGCTCAGGCGACGGTGAACGTGGTGCGCTTGAGGTCCGTGCGACGGCTCGAATGGCCGATCAGCACTTCGAATTCGCCGGGTTCCACGATGCGGTTGGCGTCCGGGTCGACGATGGTGCAATCCGCGACCGGAATGTCGAACGCGACGGTCTTGGTCTCGCCCGGTTCGAGCTCCACGCGCTGGAATGCCTTGAGTTCGCGGTCCGTCCAGCTGTACGAGGTCACGATGTCGCCGATGTAGAGCTGCGCCACCTCGGTGCCCTTGCGCTCGCCGGTGTTGGTGAGCGTGATTTCAGCGTGCACGGTGTCGTTGGTGGTGAACGTGCCGGAGGGGGGGACGTTGGTGATGGTCGGCTCGCCGTATGCGAAGGTCGTGTAGCTCAGTCCCTCGCCGAAGGCGAATGCCGGGTCCTGGGTGAGATCGGCGTAGCGGTTGCCGTGCTGGCCGCGGATCTGGTTGTAGTAGACGGGCAGCTGGCCGGCGTGGCGCGGGAAGGTGATCGGGAGCCTGCCGCTCGGGTTGGTCTTGCCGAGGATGATTTCGGCGATGGCCTGGCCGCCCTTCATGCCGGGGTTCGGCGCCCACATGAACGCGGAGGTGCCGTCGGCTGCGGATTCGTCCACGATCACGCCGTTGGTGCCGATCACGCATGCCGGCATCACCTGCGGCTTGGAGCTCATGAGCACCACGACCAGCGGCTTGCCGGTTTCGCGTGCCACGTTGGCAAGCGCTTCGAGCAGGGCGTTCTGGCCGCCGAGCAGTTCCAGGGTGGCGGTGGAGCAGGTCTCGCCGACGAGCTGCACCACATCGCCCACGACGGCGATGACGAGATCGGACTGGCGTGCGTTCTCCACGGCCTCGTCCAGCAGCTGCTGGTCGACCTTGGCGGAGACGCCGAGCTTCGGGCGGGGCTGACCATCCGGGTAGAACTTGCCTTCCGGATCGTCCACCAGGTCGAGGATGTTCGCGCCGCGCGAGTACACGACCTCGCAGCCTTCGGGTGCGAGCTGCTTGAACCCGTCGAGCACGGTGGTGATCATGTTGCGCGGCTGACCGTCGGCCATCCACACGACCTGGCCGGAGCTGCCGGCCCAATCGCCGAGCTGTTCCTGGGCGTCATCAGCCAGCGGGCCGACGACTGCGATGCGTTTGCCGGCGGTTGCGGTGAACGGCAGGGAGCCGTTGTTCTTCAGCAATGCGACGGATTCGCGGGCGATCTGCAGGTTGAGCTCCTGATGTTCGTCGGAGCCGATGACCTCCTTCATGCGCTTCTCGTCCGGCAGGCGCGGATCCTCGAACAAGCCCAGACGGAACTTGAGCGCGAGAATGCGGGACACGGCCTCATCGATCAGCGATTCGTCCAGCAGACCGCGCTTGACGGCTTCGATGGCACCCTCGTAGAACTTCGGCGTGGTCATGATCAGATCGTTGCCGGCCTTGACCGCATCCGCGGCGGCGTGCACGTAATCGGCCTTGACCTTCTGCTCCCACACGGCACGGCCGACGTTGTCCCAGTCGGTGATAAGCGTGCCCTGGTACTTCCAATCACCGCGCAGCTTGTCCGAAAGCAGCCACTTGTTGAACGTGACCGGCACGCCGTCGATGGACTCGTAGCCGAGCATGAAGGTGCCGCAGCCTTCCTTCGCCACACGTTCGAACGGCGGCAGGAACCAGGATTCCAGCTTGCGGTGCGAAAGGTCGGCTTCGGAGGCGTCGCGGCCGCCCTGCGTCTCGGAGTAGCCGGCGAAATGCTTGGCGCAGGCCAGGATGGCGTCCTTGGCGAGCGGTTCGCCGGCCTTGGCGCCGCCCTGATAGCCCTTGACGATGGCCGATGCCATCTCGCCGATCAGGTACGGATCCTCGCCGAAGGTCTCGTCCACACGGCCCCAGCGGGTGTCGCGTGCGATGCACAGCACGGGGGAGAAGGTCCAATGCAGGCCGGTGCTGGAGACCTCTTCGGCGGTGGCGCGGCCGGCGGCCTGGACCTTGGTCGGGTCGAAGCTCGTGGCCATGCCCAGCTGCGAGGGGAAGATGGTGGAGCCGGGCCAGAAGGAGTAGCCGTGGATGCAGTCGTCGCCGATGATCAGCGGAATGCCCAGGCGGGTCTTGGTGTTGACGGTCTCGACCGCTTTCGGCAGGTCGGCCGGCCTGGTGTGCAGGATCGAACCGACGTGCTTGTTGATGATGAGGTCGTCCAGGTCGTTGTGGCCTGCGTCGAGCTGCATCATCTGGCCGACCTTCTCTTCGAGGGTCATGCGTCCGAGCAGATCGGCGATGCGTTCCTCGGCGGGCAGGTCGGGGTTCTTGTAGGGAAGGTCGTTGGTTTCGGCCATGGGTTGCTCACTTTCCTCATTGAAGCGAAATACCTTTAATTACCAATTGGTAATTTAGCGTATTTCGGGCGAATATGCAAATCGGGCCGCCCGTTTGACGGGCGGCCCGATATCAGTGGCATCGTGCGGCTACATGCGTTGCGTGCGTTGTATGCGTCACACGCGTCGGCGGGTCAGCGTCAGGCCGATGCCGAGCATGAGGCAGGCGACCATCACGCCGGCCGGGGCCAGCGCGTCCGCGCCGGTGTCGGCGATGGTCTTGGTGCTGCCGGCCGCGTTGGTCTTCTCGTCGCCCTCGCCGTTGGTGGGGTCGGTGTCGGCCGGGGTGCCCTCGCGCACCACGGAGGCGACCGCCTGGCCGGGCTCCACCTTGACGACGGAACCGTCGGCGTTCAGCGTCACCTTGGAACTGTATGCGGCGGCGAGATTAAGCCGCTGGTAGCCGTCCGAGCTTGCATCCAGCGGTTCGCCGGAATCGATCTCCGTGGCCGCCAGCACCGCGCGGCGCTGTTCGGCGTTCAGCGTCGGGAAGGCAGTGAGCAGCAGGTTTTCCGCGCCATCCGGTACGACGGCGGCCTTGCCGGTGGCCGAGGTCGGCGCGAATCCGTAGCTCATGCGCGCCTGGTAGGCTGCCAGCGCCGACTTGCGGTCGGTCACCGGCTGCGTGCTGAAATCATCGGTGAAATCGTTGGTGTATCCGCCGCTCGCCTTGGAGGAATCGGCGGAATTCGCGTTCAGTGCGGTCACGCAGTTCTGCACCGTCGTGGTGTCGTCCGATGCGCTGGGCACGATGTTGGCGCCCACGCAGCGCTTTGCCATATAGGCCTGCAGCTCCTGGTATGCCGGCATCAGCTTGTCGTTGCGGAACTGCTCGTCGGACCAGCGCGTCGCGATGCCGGCCTCGCTGATGATGCGTCCGCCCATCAGGTCGAGCGGGTAGTGCACGCCCACGATCAGGCGGTTGTTGGCCGCTTCAGAGGCGCGCGCCATGATCTCCGGCGCGAGCTGGGGCAGCAGCGTGGCCAGGCCGATGCCGCCGGCATAGGCGGTGGTGGTGTGGCCGGAGGGGAAGGAGCCGGTGGTGGAGAGGGTGTCGTAGATCGGGTCGTGCTTGTTGCCGTCCTCGTCCGTCCACACCGGCAGGTGGATGATGTCCTCGGTCTTGGGCAGTCCGGCTTCCACATAGCCGCCGTTCGTGCGGTCCGTGTACGGACGCGGGTGGACGTACTGCTTCTTCGCCGCGGAATCGTTCACGTAGTTCGTCAGTAGTGCGGTGCGCTGCCAGATAGGAGCGTCGTCGCTGTCCGTGGGCTGCTTGACCAGCAGAGCCGAGGACAGCGGCAGGTCGCCCTGTTCGAGTCCTTCGCTCAGGAAGGCTCCCAGGGTCGGTCCGAGCGCATCGGGGAATGTGGTCTCGAACGCCTGATCGCTGTCCTTCAGCGCGCGCTGCTGCTGCGGGTTAAGCGGATCGCTGTCGCTGGTCCGGCCCTCGTTGGCCTTATGATTCACCGATACCGTGGCGTTGCTGTTGGTCCTGAGGACATCCGCATTGACCACGTGGCCATGCAGTTCCGTGGAAGGCTTGGTGAGGTCCGGCTTGTAGTAGTTGGTGAAATCGCTGAGCAATGCCGTGTAGTCCGGCTGCTGCGCGTCGGACGGGTATGATTCTGCAGCTTGCGCCTGCAAGGTGACGCCCAGCGCCATGATGACCGCGGCTGCTGCCGCGATGCCGCCGCGCAAAGCAGGCAACGGTGTCTTTCGCATCAAGTCTCTCCTTATGGTTGTGTGGTGGCGCGTATTCCGTTCGAATAGCGCTTCCGACTCATCATAGGAGCAGCGTGATATCGTTTGCAGTTTCGCCCTTGCGACGTGATGTCCAGGGCTGCGCGTGGGGCTGCTGCCATCTTCTCTAGAGCGCTCATATACTTACCTTTGGTAATGACTATTGGTAACGATATGCGGGAGACGGTATGACCCAATCGCAAGACGCCCGGCAGGAACTTTCGCTGGATGACGTGCACGACCTGATCGAGGCATGCTGGCTGGCGAAACGCATCACCGAAGCGCTGCCGGAACTGCCGAAGAACATGAAGCCGCGGCACATCCACGTCATCGACGCCATCTGGAGCATCAACCACCAAAGCGGATCGGCGGCACCGGCGGCACGCGTCAGCAGCATCGCTGCCTTCCTGGGAGTGACCGCGCCGAGCATCACGAAACTCGTCAACGAACTGGTCGGCAAGGGCCTGGTGGTCAAGCACCAATCCGAAACCGACGGCCGTGCGGTGACGCTGAGCCTGACCGGTCCCGCCGAGGAGATCCGCGAACTGTACGTCCATCAGTTCCACGAGCACCTGCGCGGCGTGCTGGCCGGCATCAGCCAGCAGGACGTCGACGCCACCGTCGCCACACTGCGGACCATGCACCGGCTGATGGGCGCGGACCGAGGCGGCGAATGGACCATGCAGGTGGCCGACACCTGGCCGGCGCACATCGAAGCCCTGATGGTGGCCCACTGCTCCCAGCCGGATGCGACGCCGAAACAGTAGACCGACGGCAACGGAATCGTATGCGAGACGCACGCAATCGCAAGACGGGCGTGTGCCATCGCATGAATCGACAAAGAGAGGAAACATCACAATATGACGGAAAGCGAACAGCGGCACCAGTCGCCAACGGCAACGAAACAGACGGCAACGAAGCGGACCGAGCCGCAATCCAGCAAATACATGAGCGAAGGCAAGCTCACCATCGTGGTGGTGGCGCTCGCCATCCTCACCTTCCTCGGCATCCTGTCCGAAACGTCCCTCAACATCGCCTACTCCACGCTGATGGGGGAGTTCTCCATCTCCGCGGACGTGGTGCAGTGGCTCACCACAGGGTATCTGCTGCTGCTGTCCATCGCTATCCCGACATCGCCGTTCATGGTACGCAAGTTCCCCACCAAGGGACTGTTCGTCACCGCGGTGGTGCTGTTCTCGATCGGTACGGTGGTCGGTGCGCTTGCGGTGAACTTCCCGATGCTGCTCGCCGCGCGACTCATCATGTCGCTGGGCACGGGCGTCTCGCTGCCGCTGCTGACCAACATCATTCTGGAGAAGGCGCCGTTCCATAAGCGCGGCATGATGCTCGGCCTGGTCAGCCTGGTGACCTGCGCTGCGCCGGCCATCGGCCCGGTGTTCGGCGGCGTGGTCATGGAATTCCTCAACTGGCATTGGATCTTCTACGCCATGATCCCGTTCCTCATCATCTCCTTCGTGCTCGGCTGCGCCACGGTTCCCGACATCCGCCACGGCGAGAAGGGCTACCTGTCGGTGCCGTCCCTGATTCTGGTGGCGATCGGCCTGGCCGGCATCATCGTCGCGGCGAGCTTCTTCGCGCAGTGGAACGGCGACTGGCGGTTCTGGGCGGTGCTCGTCGGTTCGGTCGTGGTGCTGGCCGTGTTCGCCGCGGTGCAGCTCAAGATGGAGCATCCGCTGATCGAAGTGCGCACCTTCACGTTCCCCGGCTTCACCCTGGGCATGCTGATCCTGCTCATGTCGTCCGGCGGCGTGCTCGGCGTCAACTTCCTGCTGCCGATCCTGCTGCAGCGCGGCCTTGGCCACACCAGCATGATCGCGGCCCTGATCCTGCTGCCCGGAGCTGTTGTCGGCGCCATCTTCGCCCCGCTCGTCGGCAGCGCCCTGAAATCGCACTTCCCGCCGAAATTCATCGCCTGTGGCTTCGTCGCCGTGGCGATTATGGACATCGTGATGCTGCTCAACAGCGCGAACGAATGGCTGGTCGCCATCGCCTACGCACTGTACATGGCCGCATCCGGCTTCGTGCTGGTGCCTGATCAGACGCACGCGCTCAACCAGCTGCCGGCCGAGATGAACGCCGACGGTTCCGCCGTGATGAACACCGTCCAGCAGCTCGCCGGCGCCATCGGCACCGCGGTCGCCTCCACGCTGATCGCCGAATTCTCCGCCGCGAACCGTGCCGCGGGCATGAGCTCCGCCGCCGCGTACGTCTCCGGGTTCTCCGGCAGCATCTGGGTGTTCTTCGGCATGGCTGTGGTCGGCGAGATCATGGCATTGCTCATGTTCCGCTTCTCGAAGCGCGCCGCATAGTTCGCCTCGCTCCGTGCCGCACGGGCCTGGCAGGTGATTGCGGGTGGATTGCGGGGTGGTGGGGCATTCCCGGTAAGATGGCGGAAGCGCCGCTGTGTGGCGGCCGTTCCGCCGAGACAAGGGAGCCCCATGAAAGTCGCAAGTGGCAATGTGCTGTGGAAGCAGCGCAAGCGCAACTGGTGCCGCACCCCGTTCACCTTCACCGTCTATACGCTCACCGATAGGGAGATGAGCGTCAAGACCGGCGTACTGAATGAGCGGTTCAATCTGATCAAACTGTTCCGCATCGTCGACATCAGCGTCGAACGCTCGTTCCTGCAGCGCCTGTTCGGCATGAGCACGCTGGTCCTGGATACACGCGACCAGTCATCGGGCAATGGCGTGGTGGTGCTGAAGAACATCGTGCACGGGTTCGAGGTGCGCCAGACGCTGCAGGATGCCGTGGACGCCTCCCGCAGGGAGAACGGCATGACGGCCCGCGAATTCATCGGCGGACCTGACGGCCCCGGCCCGCAGGATCAGGGCTTCGATGGCGGTTTCGGTGGTTTCGATGATTCCTACGATTCCGACGCGGAAGGTTTTGCGGGTGCCCAGTGAACGACTGGCATAAACGGCTGGCCTAGCGCTGGCATGGCAAAAACAGCGAAGGCGGTCTGCACGCAGGTGCGGGCCGTCTTTTCGTATGTCTCTCAGTCGTTGTTTTTGATTCTTTTGATATTTTTGATTCTTTTGATATTTTTGATATCAACTGTGATTCATATTGCGAAAACGGAGGGGAGAAAGAGAATATGCTACATGCGTGTAATCGCAGGATGAATCCTTTTAAGCCCACTGCTGGCGGGGAGCCTCCGTTACTGATTGGGCGTGAACGAGTCATTCGTGATTTCGATAAGGGGCTCGACAACGGCGTGGGCGCTCCTGGGCGAATCATGCTGATTACCGGTGCACGAGGAACTGGCAAAACGGTGATGTTGACGGTTCTTGGGGACAAGGCACGTGCGCACAAATGGGATGTGATTGAGGAAACCGCATCCGATGGCTTATGCGAACGATTGGTAAACGAGCTGCGTTCGAAGGAAGGTCTGATCGACAAATTGACGATTGCCCCGTCCATCAGTTTCGCCGGGACGGGCGTATCGCTTGGAGAGGCCGAACTGTCTCCGAAGCGTATGCCGGAAACGCTTCGAAAGGCGATGTCCGCGCGATTGGACGTTTTGGAGAAACATGATGCCGGGCTCATGATTTCCATTGACGAGACGCAGGCCGCAAGCCGTGCCGATCTGATTGCGATTGCGACCGCGATTCAGCATCAGATTAGGGAAAGGCGCAACGTGGCGATCGTATTCGCCGGTCTTCCACAGATGATTTCCGACCTGTTCGATGATGAGGTGATCACGTTCCTGAGGCGTGCCCGCACGAATGTGCTTGCGGATGTACCAATCAGTGATGTCAAAAAAGCCTTTGCGCAGACATTTGAAGACTCGGGCATGTCTATTGATAACGAGCTGCTGGACAAGGCGGCGGTCTCCACTGCCGGGTACCCGTATATGATTCAGCTGGTCGGCTATTACATTTGGGATGCCGCCGATTCGCGGGACTCCACCATGATCTGCGAGGAAGATGTCTCTGAAGGCATTCGTGAGGCTCATGTCGATTTGGACAATGCGGTCTGCATTCCCGAATTGCATGGACTATCAAAGAACGATAGGGCGTATCTGGAAGCAATGGCTGTTTCCGACGGACCGAGCGAAACCAGTGAGATTGCTAAAAGGATGGGGCGCAGCGCTAAATATGCGGCCACATATCGCAAGCGGTTGCTGGATGCGTATGTTATTCAGCAGACCGATCGCGGCGAGGTCGATTTTGCCGTCCCGTTCCTGCGTGAATACCTGCGCAGGCGACTCTAGGAAGACGGTTCGGATAGGACTGCTGTGGGTACTGGTGTCTATCTAAATCGTCGTATGTGTCACTGCCTGCATCAAATCGTGATTTGTCAAATCGTAATTTGATAAATCACGATTCTATGACTGTACTGGTCCGACTGCGGACGTTGGTGTCTGCTGCGTTGAGGCGCGCAGCAGACCGGCTATCGCGGCGCAGGTGGATTCCACATTGCGTTCCGTGTCGGCGAGCAATTCCGGCAGATCGGCCGGTCCTGGGGCGGTGCCGAACGTCGCTACGATGCCGGCTTCACGCAGTGCTGCCAGGGTCTGCGGGTCGCGTGTTACCTTGCCGCCGATGGCGATGGCCGGTTTGCCTTGCGATTTCGCCAGTCGTGCGATACCGCTCGGCACTTTGCCGTAGGGAGTCTGGGAGTCGATCGATCCCTCGCCGGTGATCACGACATCGGCCCACGCGCAGGCTTCGCGCGCGTGCAGCAGATCCAGCACCAGCTCGATACCGGGTCGCATGGTTGCGTTGAACAGGCCGAGCATGCCGCCGCCGGTGCCGCCAGCCGCACCCGATCCGGGCAGATTCCCGATAGCGCGGCCGTTCAATGTTTCGATGGCATCGGCAAGCTTGCCAAGCCCCGCGTCGAGCAACGCCACCTGCCGTGCGTCTGCACCTTTCTGTGGAGCGAATACGGCCGCCGCGCCCCTCGGGCCGGTCAGCGGATTGGTCACATCGCAGGCCAGGACGATCGGCATGCTGCGTATGGCACTGGGAACATCGGTGTCGTCGATGCGGGCGAGCCGGGGGAGCGCACTGCCGCCGAACGGCAGTTCACAGTCGTCGCAGTCAAGAAAACGGTAGCCGAGTGCGCGTGCCAGGCCGGTGCCTCCATCGGTGGTGGCGCTGCCGCCCAGGCCGAGCACGATACGGTCCGCACCTTCGTCGATTGCGGCTCGGATCAGCTCGCCGGTGCCGAAGGTGCTTGCCGCCAACGGGTCGCGGTCGGCGGGGCGGATGCGTTCGAGCCCGCTTGCCGCAGCCAGTTCGACCACCGCGGTGCGAACGTGCGTCTCACCGTCGGAATGTACGGAATCGTCGCTTTCCGGAACCACTTCCAGAAAACCGTATTGCGCAACAATAGGCCGCCCCAGCGCATCATGCACGTGCGCCGAGCGCAACTTGCCTCCGGTCGCGCCCACCAGTGCGGCGGTCAGTCCCTCGCCGCCGTCGGACAACGGCATCACGCGGTATTCGGCATCAGGATCGGCCGCCCGTATGCCTCGACGCATCGCCTCCGCCACGGCCTGCGCCGAAGCGGCCTCCTTGAACGAATCCGGTGCCAGCAGGTATCTCATCTGATGCCGTCCTTTCCGTATGGTGTTTCCGCTGTTCCAGTGTCCTCCGGCGGCTGGATGTCCACGAATGTCGTGCATCTATCTGTATTCAGTGCTTTGAGCGGATTAGGATGGGCGTTGATGCGAGGAACGATGCATCGGATGCAAAGGAGAATCATATGACTGATAGCGCAGGACGTCTGAACGGCAAGGTGGCCATGGTCACCGCTTCCACAAGGGGTATCGGATACGCGATCGTGAAGCGTTTCGCCGAGGAAGGCGCGACGGTCTACATGGCGGCCCGCAACGCGCAGCGCGCGCAGGCGAAAATCGACGAGATCGCCAAGGCGGGCGTGCCCGGAACGGTGAAGTTCGTCTACAACGACGCCTCCAAGGACGAGACGTATACGTCCGCCGTGGACGAGGTCGTGGCGAACGAGGGCCGCATCGATGTGCTTGTCAATAATTTCGGCACGTCCAATCCCGCCAAGGATCTCGACATCGAGCGCACCGACCCGCAGGAGTTCATCGACACGGTGGATGTCAATCTCAAGTCCGTATTCATCGCGTCCCAGGCGGCACTGAAGCATATGGCGGAACGCAAGTCCGGCAGCATCATCAACATTTCGTCGATCGGCGGTGCCGTGCCGGACATCTCGCAGATCGGCTACGGCACGTCCAAGGCGGCCATCAACTATCTGACCAAGCTCATCGCCGTGCACGAGGCGCGCAAGAACATCCGCTGCAACGCGGTGCTGCCGGGCATGACCGCCACCGATGCCGTGCGCAATTCGCTGAACGATGAATTCCGCGAAATGTTCCTGCATCACACGCCTATCCGTCGTATGGCCACGCCTGAGGAGATCGCGAACGCGGTGCTGTATTTCGCCTCGGACGAGTCGCGGTTCACCACCGGCCAGATTCTTGAGGTGTGCGGCGGCTTCGGCCTGGCCACGCCTGTGTTCGGCGACTTGCAGGACAAGTCCCGCGCTGCGTCCTGATTTCCCAGTGGCTGGATATTTTTCTTGCTGAACGGCCTCTTAGAGTCCTGATTTCCCAGTGGCTGGGTGTTTCTTCCCTCTGAGGGAGCCCTTAGCGTCCGGTTTTATCCAGTGGCTGGATGTTTCTGTCCTCTGGGAGGCCTTTCATCGTCCCGTTTTATCCAGTGAATGGATATTTTTCTCGCTGAACGGCCTCTTAGAGTCCTGATTCATCCAGTGGCTGGATATATCTCCCCCTGAGAGGCCTCTCATCGTCCCGTTTTATCCAGTGGCTGGGATTTCGTTCCGCTGAGCGGCCCTTTAGCATCCCGATTTCCCAGTGGCTGGATGTTTCTTTCCCCTTAGGCTTTACTTAGCGTCCAGATTTCCCAGTGAGTGGAGGTTTGTTCCCGCTGAGCGGTCTCCTAGTGTCCGGATTCCTCCAGTGGGTGGATGGATTTCCTTCTAAGGGGTTTCCTGCAGTCCGGTTTTATCCAGTCACTGGGAATTTGTTCCGCGGAAGGGCCTCTTAGTGTCCGGATTTCCCAGTGAGTGGAGGTTTGTTCCCGCTGAGCGGCCTCTTAGAGCCCGTATTCCTCCAGTGAATGGGTGGATTTTACCTCTGAGGGGTTTTCTGGCGTTCGGATTCCTCCAGTGACTGGATGTTTCTTCCTTCGGGGGGGGGCTCAGCGTCCTGATTTCCCAGTGGTTGGATGTTTCTTTCCGCTGAGGGAGTTCTCAGCGTCCTGTTTTATCCAGTCACTGGGGGATTTATCCCGCTGGGAGGTCTCTTAGTGTCCGGATTTATCCAGCCACTGGAGGAATAGGACGTCGGGGGAGAAATGGGGCATCAGGGGAGAGGTAGACCACCGGAGGAATGGGTCGCTGGAGAGGGATAGGCCACGGGGTGGGATAGGGCTTGCTACCGGCAGCCGTCCCACAGCGGCAGGGGGAAGAGCACGTTCTCGCATTCGGCCCACATGGCGTTGAGATCCTGGCCGGGCTTGCGCAGCCAGCGCAGCTGCACGCCGTCCATCATGGCGAATCCGGCGCGCAGCATCCGTTCGGCATCGACGCCGTCGGGCACATGCCAGCGGATGTTGCGCGCCACATCCACCACATGCTCCTCGCGTGCGGCGAAGTAGTCGTGCGCGGGGTGGTTGGGGTCCAGGGCCTCGGCGCTCAATGTGGAGAACATGTGCACCAGCTTCGGGCGCTTGGCGTTGACGGCCACGATCCTGCGCCACAGGTCGGCGATGAGCGGGTCGTTTTCGCGCACCATGTCGGCGGTCGCGTCCTCGGTCTCGCGGTCGTACATCTCGTCGAGCACCGTGGTGAGCAGCCCTTCCTTGCTGCCTACGTAATGCAGCACCCCCGCCTTGGTAAGCCCGACCTTGGTGGCTATCTTCTGCAGTGACGTTCCGTAATAGCCAAGTGTGCCGAAGCATTCGACCGCCGCGTCGAGGATATCGCCTCTGCGATCCGTGTCGTTGTTGCCCATGGTGCCGTATCTCCTGCTTCTCCCGCTGGTATGTCGAATGTCACTTTACGGTCGGTCGATTGGTTTTCCAAAGATGATTGGCGTGTCTTTGCGTCGGCTTTGATAAAGTACCTACCAATCGGTTGGTAGTGGATTCGCCGACGACTCCCGCGCCAAACGCAACGAAACCCCATGAAAGAGGCAGCATGAGCAGCAACACGTATCCCTCCGTCAGCGACCTGACCCTTGAGGAAAAGGCATCCCTGACATCCGGCGCCGACGCCTGGCATCTGCAGGGCATCGAGTCCAAAGGCATCCCCGGCTACATGATCACCGACGGTCCCCACGGCCTGCGCAAGTCCCTGGCCTCCAGCACCGGCGAAACGGATCTGAACGATTCCGTGCCGGCCACCTGCTTCCCGCCCGCCGCCGGCCTGTCCAGCTCCTGGAACCCGGAACTCATTCACAAGGTGGGCGAGGCCATGGCCGAGGAATGCATCCAGGAGAAGGTGGCCGTCATCCTCGGCCCCGGCGTCAACATCAAACGCAACCCGCTCGGCGGCCGCTGCTTCGAATACTGGTCCGAAGACCCGTACCTGGCCGGCCATGAGGCCGTCGGCATCGTCGCCGGCGTGCAATCCAGAGGCGTGGGCACCTCGCTCAAGCACTTCGCTGCCAACAACCAGGAAACCGACCGCCTGCGCGTATCCGCCAACATCTCCCAGCGCGCACTGCGTGAAATCTATCTCCCGGCCTTCGAGCACATCGTCAAGACCGCCCAGCCATGGACCATCATGTGCTCCTACAATCGCATCAACGGCGTGCACTCCGCGCAGAACCGCTGGCTGCTCACCGATGTGCTGCGTAACGAATGGGGCTTCAAAGGCATCGTCATGAGCGACTGGGGCGCCGACCACGACCGCGTCGCCTCCCTCAACGCCGGCCTCAACCTCGAAATGCCGCCGAGCTACACGGACGACCAGATCGTGTACGCCGCACGCGATGGCCGCATCCAGCCGGAACAACTCGACCGCATGGCCCAAGGCATGATCGATCTCGTGAACAAGACGCGGGCCGCCATGAGCATCGAAGACTACCGCTTCGACGTGGACGCCCACGACGAGGTCGCCCACCAGGCCGCCGTCGAATCCATGGTGCTGCTCAAGAACAGCGACGCCATCCTGCCGGTCTCCCCGAACGCCAGGATCGCGGTCATCGGCGAATTCGCCCGCACCCCGCGCTACCAAGGCGGCGGCTCATCCCACATCACCCCGACCAAGATGACCAGCTTCCTCGACACTCTCGCCGCCCGCGGCGTGGAGGCAACGTTCGCACCGGGATTCACCCTCGATCTCGAACCGGCAAACAAGACGCTCGAAGCCGAAGCCGTGGAAACCGCCAAGAACGCCGACGTGGTGCTCATGTTCCTGGGACTTCCGGAAGCCGCCGAATCCGAAGGCTTCGACCGCGAAACCCTCGACATCCCCGCCAAGCAGGTCGAACTGCTCGAAGCCATCGCGGCCGAAAACAAGAACATCGTGGTCGTGCTCTCCAACGGCTCCGTCGTCTCCGTGGCCCCATGGGCGGCCAACGCCAAGGGCATCCTCGAATCCTGGCTGCTCGGCCAGGCGGGCGGGCCGGCGCTCGCCGACGTGATCTTCGGCAAGGTGAGTCCTTCCGGCAAGCTGGCACAGACCGTTCCGATGGACATCAACGACGATCCGAGCATGATCAACTGGCCAGGCGAGGAGGGGCATGTCGACTACGGCGAAGGCGTGTTCGTCGGCTACCGCTACTACGACACTTACGGCAAGACCGTCGACTACCCGTTCGGCTACGGCCTGAGCTATGCCACCTTCGAGGTCTCCGGCGTCAAGGCGGAGAAGACCGGCGCCAACACCGCACGCGTCACCGCGACCGTCACCAATACCTCCGATGTGGACGCCGCCGAGACTGTGCAGGTCTATGTGGCGCCGGGCAAGGCCGCGGTGGCACGACCGAGGCATGAGCTCAGGGGATTCCGGAAGGTGTTCCTCAAGGGCGGCGAGTCGGCGGAGGTCTCCTTCGATCTGGACGAGCGCGCCTTCGCTTACTGGTCCGAGAAGTTCGATGACTGGCATGTGGAGGCCGGCGAATACGGCATCGAGGTCGGCGCGTCCAGCCGCGACATCGCCGGCGTCGCATCGGTCACGCTCGATGGCGACGGCAAGGCCGAACCGCTGACCGAATGGTCCACGTTCGGCGAGTGGTCCTGCGATCCGGTCGGTTCCAAGGTCGTTGACGCCGTGCGTGCGGCGGGTGAGCGCGGCGAACTGCCGAAGCTGCCGGACAACGACATGATGCGCATGTTCCTCAGCTCCATGCCGATCAATTCCATGCCCATGCTCATGAGCGAGGGTGGCAAGAAGATCACCGCCTTCATGCTTGCCGAATACGACAGGCTCACTAAGTAGGCAGGCATGGCATCGCCGTTATGGTGATGCTCGGTCAGTCGATAACCGCACATCGGCGAATCGTCTGTCTAGAGGTGATTCGCTAGGAATATGATCGGGGGATTGGTCCGCGAATGAGACGGCGCGGGCGAATCCCCCGGTTTTCCGCGTTTTCGGGGGAGAGCGCTTTCCGCGACACGCTGATTGTTGTATATGCAACTGTTGTATATGCAACGGTTTATACTGACGCACCGTGACAGAAGAATCGAACATCGGGGCGGATTCGATCAGTCCCGCGTTCGTCCAAGCTTGGGAACAGGGCGCAGGCAAACCGCCAAGCGTCGCCATCCGATCGCTGCACAACATCATCAACAGGTATCTCGCGGTCACCAGACCATATGAAGCAGAGGAACTGAGCGGTGCCAATATTGACATCATCTGCTATCTCGTATGCAACTCGGACCGCGACGTTTTCCCGCAGGATGTGGAACGGCATTTCGGAATCACACGGTCGACGTCGTGCAGGGTTCTGGGGCTGATGGAACGCAAGGGTCTGATCGTACGCAAACCAGTGCCGAAAGACGCGAGGCTGAAGAAGATCGTCCTCACCGATAAGGCGCGGAATATCAACGACGCGCTGCGCAGCAATGCGACCGACATGGAAAGATTGCTTCTGCAAGGGTTGAACGAGGATGATATCCGTGGATTCATGCGCGTGCTCGACGTGATGCAGACGAATCTTGTCCGGACCGGAATGCTTGGCGACGAAAGTCGCTATTCCAGTTTGGCGTTGCGTGAGGAAGCGGACGAGCCTCGGATGCCATCGCGAGACGAATCGCAGGAAGACGAAAAAGGAAGGAAGAGCAAGTGAGCGGAACAAACGCGGCCGCGTCGCAATCGCAAACGACGTCGCAGCCAAAAACCAAACAGCATCTCATACGCACGCTGGGCAAATCGCTGCGCGAATACAAGAAAGTCAGCATCCTCACCCCGGTGGCCGTGGCCATCGAGGGCATTCTCGAGATCCTCATCCCCACGGTGATGGCATCGCTCATCGACGAGGGCATCAGCGGCGGCAGCATGCCGGCCATCATCAAATTCGGCCTGATCCTGCTGCTGTGCTCGCTGTGCTCGCTCGCCGCAGGCTTCCTCGCGGGAAAGTTCGCCGCGATCGCCGGCGCCGGCTTCGCCAAGAACCTGCGCCACGACGAGTTCGAGAAGGTGCAGGGCTTCAGCTTCACCAACATCGACCGCTTCTCCACCGGTTCGATCATCACCAGGCTCACCACCGACGTGACCAACCTGCAGAACGCCTACTCCATGATCATCCGCATGGGCGTACGCGCCCCGATCATGATGATCGTGGCATGGATCTTCTCGTTCCGCATCAGCCCGTCGATTTCCTTCGTGTTCCTGGCCTGCATCCCGATCCTCGCCATCGGCCTGTGTGGCCTGGCGGTGTACGTGCACCCGGTGTTCGAGCGCGTGTTCCATACCTACGACAAGCTCAACAACGTGGTCGACGAGAACCTGCAGGGCATCCGCGTGGTCAAGTCCTACACCCGCGAATCCCATGAGATCCGCAAGTTCGGCCGCATCTCCCAGCGCATCTACAAGGACTTCAGCAAGGCCGACCGCGTGATGAGCTTCAACAACCCGCTCATGATGGTCTGCGTGTACGTCTCGATGATCCTCATCGCGTGGATGGGCGCCAAGCAGATCGTGGCATCCGGCAACAACGCCGCCCTTGGCCTGACCACCGGCGACCTGACCGCACTGGTCACCTACGCCATGCAGATCCTCATGGCCATGATGATGCTGTCCATGATCTTCGTCATGTGCATCATCTCCCAGGCATCCGCGGAACGTATCTGCCAGGTGCTCACCGAGGAAAGCACGGTGACCAACCCGGCCAACCCCGTCAAGGAAGTGGCCGACGGATCCATCGAATTCGACGACGTCGACTTCCGCTACTCCGACAATTCCGAGAAGCCGGTGCTCGACGACATCAATTTGAAGATCCGCTCCGGCATGACCGTCGGCATCGTCGGCGGCACCGGTTCGGCGAAATCCAGCCTGGTGCAGCTCGTGCCGCGTCTGTACGACGTGACCTCCGGCTCGCTCAAGGTCGGCGGCGTCGACGTGCGCGACTACGACATGGAGGTCCTGCGCGACCAGGTCGCCATGGTACTGCAGAAGAACGTGCTGTTCTCCGGCACCATCGCCGAGAACCTGCGCTGGGGCAACCCGAACGCCACCGACGAGGAGATCCGCCACGCCTGCCAGCTCGCGCAGGCCGACGGGTTCATCCAGGAGTTCCCGGACAAGTACGACACGTACATCGAACAGGGCGGCACCAACGTCTCCGGCGGCCAGCGCCAGCGTCTGTGCATCGCCCGCGCCCTGCTGAAGAAGCCAAAGATCCTGATCCTCGACGACTCCACTTCGGCCGTCGACACCAAGACCGACAAGCTGATCCGCACCGCGTTCCACGACGAGATCCCCGACACCACGAAGATCATCATCGCCCAGCGCATCGCATCCGTGCAGGAATCCGACATGATCCTCGTCATGGAGGAGGGCCGCATCACCGCATCCGGCACCCACGAGGAACTGCTGAAGACCTGCGACGAATATCGTTCCATCTACGAGTCGCAGACCAAGAACCAGGCCCAGCCTGAGGAACTGAAGTGAAAGGAGGAACGGAAATGACTAAGAACAACGCTGAGAAAACCATGCAGGCCAAGCTGGGCAATAAGCCGGATGGCAAGTCGGGCGCAAAGCCGCCGATGCAGAAAGCCGCACCCGGAACCACCAAGCGCATCTTCGGCTACATCTTCCAATACAAGTGGCACGTCGTGGCGATCGTGCTGTGCATCCTGATCGGCGCGGCCGCACAAGCCGGATCCGCACTGTTCCTGCAGTCCCTGATCGACAGCTACATCCTGCCGCTGGTCGGCGTGAAGAACCCCGACTGGAACCCGCTGCTGCGTGCCCTGACGCTGATGGCATGCCTCTACGCGGCCGGCACCTTCTGCAGCTGGCTGTGGCAGTGGCTCATCGTCACCGTCGAACAAGGCACGCTGAAGAAGATCCGCGACGACATGTTCGCCCACCAGCAGACCCTGCCAATCCGCTACTTCGACACCAACGAGCACGGCGACATCATGAGCCGCTACACCAACGACACCGACACCCTGCGCCAGGCCATCAGCCAGTCCTTCCCGCAGATGTTCTCGTCCGCGATCTCCGCGCTGGCCGCCCTGGTCTCCATGCTGTGGCTGTCCGTGCCGGTCACCGTGTTCGTGCTCGTGTTCGCCGTGATCCTGTTCGTGGTCGTGCGCGCCATCGTCTCCCGATCCGGCCGCTACTTCGTCAAGCAGCAGATGTGGATCGGCGACGTGAACGCCTTCGTCGAGGAATCCGTCAACGGCCAGAAGGTCATCAAGGTCTTCAACCACGAGGACGCCACGCAGAAGACCTTCGACGAGAAGAACGAGGAACTGTTCCACGCCTCCGCCGAAGCGAACACCTGGGGCAACGTGACCATGCCGGTCGTGGGCAACATGGGCTACATCCTCTACATCCTGCTCGCCATCGTCGGCGGTGCCATGGCACTGTCCGGCATGGGCAACTTCGGCCTGTCCGGCGCAGGAAAGCTCACCCTCGGCACCCTGGTCTCCCTGCTGACCCTGTCGCGCTCCTTCGTCAACCCGCTCGGCCAGGTCTCCATGCAGTTCAACATGGTGATGATGGCGCTCGCCGGCGCTTCCCGCATCTTCCAGTTGATGGACGAGAAGCCCGAGGACGACGGCGGTTCCGTGACGCTCGTCAACGTCGAGCTCGGCGAGGACGGCCGCACCATGACCGAAGTGGACCACGAAACCGGCCACTGGGCCTGGAAGCGTGAGGAAGGCGACGACGGCACGCGCTCGCTGAAGGCCGCGCAGTCACTGAGCCCGAAGGCCGCGGAAGTGGCGAGGAAGGCCCGCGAGAACGCGATCACCTCGCCGGACGGTCGCCTGACCCTGCTGCAGGGCGACGTGCGATTCACCGACGTGACCTTCGGCTACAACCCGGACAAGCCCGTGCTGCACGACATCACCTGGTTCGCCAAGCCCGGCCAGAAGGTCGCGCTCGTCGGCGCCACCGGTGCCGGCAAGACCACGGTGACCAACCTGATTAACCGTTTCTACGACATCCAGGAAGGCATGATCCTGTACGACGGCATCTCCGTCAAGGGCATCCGCAAGCCCGACCTGCGCAAGTCGCTCGGCATCGTGCTGCAGGACGTGAACCTGTTCACCGGCACCGTAATGGACAACATCCGCTACGGCAGGCTCGACGCCACCGACGAGGAATGCATCGCCGCCGCCAAGCTCACCAACGCGGACAGCTTCATCCGCATGCTGCCCAACGGCTACCAGACCGTGCTTGAGGGCGACGGTTCAGGCCTGTCCCAAGGCCAGCGCCAGCTGATCTCCATCGCGCGCGCCGCCGTGGCCGACCCGCCCGCCATGATTCTGGACGAGGCGACGTCCTCCATCGACACCCGCACCGAGGAAGTGGTACAGGCCGGCATGGACAACCTCATGAAGGGGCGCACCGTGTTCGTGATCGCACACCGCCTGTCCACCGTGCGCAACTCCGATGTGATCATGGTGCTCGACCATGGCCGTATCATCGAACGCGGCTCGCACGACGAGCTCATCGCACAGAAGGGCGAATACTACCAGCTGTACACGGGAGCCGTGGAACTGGAGTAAACGGGAGCCGTTCAGCTCGTTGTACATGAAGAGCCGATGCTTTAGGCGAATACGGTGATGGCCGTGTCGGAAGCCACGCATGCGTGACTCCCGACACGGCCATCACCGTACCTGATTGGGATTGTAGGTAGGGAGATAGTTCATGGTGGCGGTCATGCCGAATAATTCGAGAGCCGTGCCATGGCTGATATATAGAGGCACCAATGAGCGAGATTGAATCTTTGCCAGAGTCTGACGGCATTCGAGATGCTTTCTTGCCGCTGCCTCCCGTGCCTGTGCCAATGTGAAAAATGTGTTATAGGGAGAGCGTATTGGCCGGCGCAAGCCGGGAACCGCTCAGCAGCGGTCATACGAGAAACGACGAATGCGCTTCAAGCACTCGACGCTTTCCGGCAGCCACGGCATGCCGGTCACAAACACGTGCCCCAACGACTCATGCCGCTTCGGCTTCGGATCGTACAATTCGAAATCCGCACCCTTGCGAGACAATGCGCAAGCCAGCGCAAGATTATCCGCCTCCAGAAAATCATCACTGCACGTGGTGATGAACAACGGTGGAAAATCAACGTTTTCCACCAGTCCCTCAACCGTCAGGAACTTCGGATCTGCGGCGTCAAGACCGGCGAAGAAGTCCGCGCCCAGCATGTGCTCAAGGCGCTCGCGGTCGGAGGGGTCGTACATGGAGCCTGCCTTGCCGTAGGTCGCGGCGACCGTTGCAGCTGAGGCGAGACTGTATGTGCCGCACACCGGGGCGGCGCCGGCGAATCCGATGCCGCTCGGTTCGTCCACGCCGAATGCGGCTGCGGCTTCGGCATTGTTTTCGATGGCGAGCGTCAGCATGGTCAACGCGCCGCCTGCCGAGTCTCCGGTCAGGAATATCGCGTTCGGATCGACCGGGTAATCGGCCAGATGCGCTGTGATCCAACGCAACGCCGACTGCACGTCGGCCAATTGCCCGCGCAGATCGGTCTGGGGTGCGGGGCGGTAGCTCAACGAGAACACGGCGAATCCCTGATCGGCCAGATGCACGTTGAAGTTGCGGTTCAGTTCCTTGTATCCGTAGGTGAATCCGCCGCCGTGGATGTCGATGTATACGGGCAGCGTCTTGCCGCCGCGTACCACGGCGTCGTGCGGCAGGTAGAGGTCGAGCAGATGGCCGCGGCATTGGCCTGATGCCTTGTCGTAGCCGCCGTCTGGCAGGTAGGGGATGTCGGCGATGGTGTCGATGCCTTCCGGCGTGTGCCAGAGTTCGGAACGCGGGGTGTCGCACAGGATGGAGCCGTAGCGCATGCCTTTTATCCCGATGGTTTGTTCGGGGGAGAGGCCTTCCAAGTCGCCGTCGGTTTCCGTCCAGGCTTCGGCGTTCCGCAGCATGGCCGGTGTGATTTCAGGAAATGGCGCGGGTGTGCCAGTGGCGCTTTCATTGGTTTGGTTTGCTTGGGAATGAGTGTGTGCTGAGTCTGCCATCATTGCCATCCTTGGGTGTTGTACTGTTGCATGAGCGGTGCTATGCGCATCGCATTTACTAGCAGTGTAGTCTCACGAGGTTCCCAAGTAACAGAAAAGACTCCCAGATGGGAGCCTTTCGTAGTGGAGCGGACAACGGGACTCGAACCCGCGGTCTCAACCTTGGCAAGGTTGCGCTTTACCAACTAAGCTATGTCCGCAACGAATTTCTGCCGTGAGAAGCAGAAATTCAGTGGGTGATGTAGGAATCGAACCTACGACCCCTTCCGTGTGAAGGAAGTGCGCTAGCCGCTGCGCCAATCACCCGCGGGATGTTCCGCTCACTCTCGTGAGCTTCTCATCCGCTTCGCGTGGGCGATACAAGATTCGAACTTGTGACCCCTTCCGTGTCAGGGAAGTGCGCTACCTCTGCGCCAACCGCCCGAAGCGAGTGTTAGATTAAGCCCGCTTCGGGCGGAATGTCAATTACCGGCGTGTCGCAACGGTTTGTTGTCTCGAGTTCAAGACGATGCGGCATGCATGGGGGAGCGGTGTGCGGCACGGGTGTCCAATCCTTGCAAGCGCGATCTGTTCGGTTCGCACGGCGTGGTACAGTAAAGCGCTGAAACGCGAAAGCGACAACACGCTACAAAGCATCGATCCGTTATCAGCGGGGAGCTTTCGGAAGAACGGCGTGGATTGCGAACCGATGAGGCAAGCGGTCCGGCCTAGTAGAACCGACGGGATCGGCCCGACACAGCCGAGCATCAAGCGGTCACGCGGTGTTGCGGTAAGCAACGGCCGGCTGTGGCAAGCGAGGTGGTACCGCGGTAGGCCGGGAATCCGGCAGATCGTCCTCGTACATATGCCAACGAAGTGATAAGTGACGAGGAGCATACGGTGAGCGAATCCACCAATCATGTGTATCCGAAGGCTGCTGCCGGCGAGCAGAGCGCCAACGTCGCGCCGAACCCCAGCTTCCCCAAGCTGGAGGAGTCCGTGCTCGACTACTGGGATAAGGACAACACTTTCCAGAAGTCCATCGACCGCCGTCCGTCCGGCGATCACAGCCAGAACGAATTCGTGTTCTTCGACGGCCCGCCGTTCGCCAACGGCCTGCCGCACTATGGCCACCTGCTGACCGGCTACGCCAAGGACGTCATCCCGCGCTACCAGACCATGAAGGGTCATAAGGTCAACCGCGTGTTCGGTTGGGATACCCACGGTCTGCCGGCTGAGCTTGAGGCTCAGAAGGAGCTGGGCATCGATTCCGTCGACCAGGTCAAGGAAATGGGCATCGACAAGTTCAACGACGCCTGCCGTGCCTCCGTGCTCAAGTACACCAACGAGTGGAAGGATTACGTCCACCGTCAGGCCCGTTGGGTCGATTTCGAGCATGGCTACAAGACCCTGAACATTCCGTACATGGAATCCGTGATGTGGGCGTTCAAGCAGCTGTACGACAAGGGCCTGGCATACCAGGGCTACCGTGTGCTGCCGTACTGCCCGAAGGACCAGACCCCGCTGAGCGCGCACGAGCTGCGCATGGATGCGGACGTGTACCAGGATCGTCAGGACACCACCGTGTCCGTGGCTGTGAAGCTGCGCGACGAGGAGGACGCCTACGCCGTCTTCTGGACCACTACGCCGTGGACCGTCCCGACCAACTTCGCCATTGTGGTCGGTGCCGACATTGATTACGTCGAGGTACGCCCGACCGAAGGCAAGTTCGCCGGCAAGAAGTTCTACCTCGGCAAGCCGCTGCTTGGCTCCTACGAGAAGGAACTCGGCGAGAACTACGAGATCGTGCGCGAGCTCAAGGGCTCCGAGATGGAAGGCTGGCGCTACTACCCGGTCTTCCCGTACTTCGCCGGTGACGAGAACGCCGTGGAAGGCAAGGTACCGGGTCCGGAAGGCTATCAGATCTTCACCGCCGATTACGTCGACACCGTTGAGGGTACCGGCCTGGTGCATCAGGCTCCCTACGGCGAGGACGATATGAACACGCTCAACGCCAAGGGCATCAAGAGCGTGGACGTGCTCGACGCGGGCTGCAAGTTCACGTCGCTGTGCCCGGATTATGAGGGCATGTACGTGTTCGACGCGAATAAGCCGATCCTGCGCAACCTGCGTGCCGGCGACGGCCCGCTGGCCCGCATCCCCGAAGAGCAGCGCGCCATCCTCTTCCAGGAGAAGAGCTACGTGCACTCCTACCCGCACTGCTGGCGTTGCGCCACCCCGCTGATCTACAAGCCGGTCAGCTCCTGGTTCGTGTCCGTGACCAAGATCAAGGATCGTCTGCTCGAACTCAACCAGCAGATCAACTGGATCCCGGGCAACGTGAAGAACGGCCAGTTCGGCAAGTGGCTGGAGAACGCGCGCGACTGGTCCATCTCCCGCAACCGCTTCTGGGGCTCCCCGATCCCGGTGTGGGTTTCGGACGATCCGAAGTACCCGCGCGTGGACGTGTACGGTTCGCTGGACGAGCTCAAGGCCGATTTCGGCGACTATCCGCGCGACAAGGACGGCAACATCAACATGCACCGTCCGTACATCGACGAGCTGACCCGCGTCAACCCGGACGATCCGACCGGCAAGAGCCACATGCACCGCATCAGCGACGTGATGGACTGCTGGTTCGAATCCGGCTCCATGAGCTTCGCCCAGTACCATTACCCGTTCGAGAACAAGGAAACCTTCGAACAGCACTTCCCGTGCGACTACATCGTGGAGTACATCGGCCAGACCCGTGGCTGGTTCTACGTACTGCACATCATGGCCACCGCCCTGTTCGACAGGCCGGCGTTCAAGAACGTGATCTGCCACGGCATCGTGCTCGGCTCCGACGGCCAGAAGATGAGTAAGCACCTGCGCAACTACCCGGACGTGAACGGCGTGTTCAACGACTTCGGTTCCGACGCCATGCGCTGGTTCCTCATGAGCTCGCCGATTCTGCGCGGCGGCAACCTGATCGTGACCGCCGACGGCATCCGCGACACCGTGCGCCAGGTGATGCTGCCGGTGTGGAGCTCCTACTACTTCTTCACCCTGTACGCGAACGCTACCGGGTATGACGCGCGCAAGCTTCGCGCCGACGAAGTGGCCGGTCTGCCGGAAATGGACCGCTACCTGCTGGCCCGTCTGCGCCGCCTGGTGGAGAAGACCCAGCATGCGCTGGACAACTTCTACATCTCCGACGCGTGCGATGCGGCGAGCGACTTCATCGACGTGCTGACCAACTGGTACATCCGCAACAACCGTGAGCGTTTCGGCGCCGGCGACGAGAACGCGTTCAACACGCTGTACACCGTGCTGGAAACCTTCATGCGCGTGCTGGCTCCGTTGGCTCCGATGGAGGCCGAAGCCGTGTGGCGCGGCCTGACCGGTGGCGAATCCGTGCATCTGGCCGACTGGCCGTTCCTTGCCGACGAGAAGACCGGCGAGACCACCGAGCTGGGTGCCGTGCTGCAGGACGATGCCAAGCTGGTGGACGCGATGGAGAAGGTGCGCGAGGTCGTGTCCGGCACGCTGTCGATGCGTAAGGCCAAGCAGATCCGCGTGCGCCAGCCGCTCGCCAAGCTGACCGTGGTGGTCGAGAACCCGGATGCCGTCGCCGCATACAGCGACGTGCTGAAGGGCGAGCTCAACGTGAAGGACATCGAATTCTGCACGCTGGAGGACGCCGGCTCCCAGGGTCTGAAGATCGTGAACGAGCTGCGCGTGAACGCGCGTGTGGCCGGCAAGCGCCTGCGTAAGGACGTGCAGTTCGCCATCAAGGCGTCCAAGAGCGGCGCCTGGCATGTGGACGCCGCCGGCGTGCCGGTGTGCGAGACCCCAAACGGCGAGATCGCGCTTGAGGAAGGCGAATACGAGCTGATCAACCGCGTGGAGGAGAAGGACGCGCAGGAGGCTGCGAACTCCGTGTCCGCCGCACTGCCGACCGGTGGCTTCGTGATCCTCGACACCGAACTGAACGACGACCTGCTGGCCGAAGGCTACGCCCGCGACGCGATCCGCGCCGTGCAGGAAGCCCGCAAGGCCGCCGGCCTGGAGATCTCCGACCGCATCACGCTGAAGCTGACCGTTCCGGCCGGTGACGTGGCGAAGATCGAACAGTTCAAGGATCTGGTGGCGCACGACACCTCCGCCGACAGCGTGAGCGTGGAAGCCGGTGCCGAAGGCTCCGAGCTGAGCGTGGAGGTCGCCAAGGCCTGAAGCACGGCCTGCATTGTAGCCTGAAGACCATGAGCTTGCATGGGCATAAGTCCGTGCAAGCTCACGCGGGCTCAATCCGGACTTGATTCGCGCATACGCATGACGGCCTGCTGTTGCGGGGCATGCGTATGATGCGAATCGTCGAGCGAGTGGTTCTCATGACGTTCATGTGAGTCAAGCACACAGAAACAGTAGTAATTGAGAAGCAGTCGCGTTGCCGGGAGGCGGACTTCTGTGGGATTATGCCCGCAGGGTCCGGCTCCCGGCTTTTTCCTTTTTTCTGGTGGCGGTTGCTGGGTGTGGATTATGCGTGGGTGCATTGTCTTTTTCTGGCCGTGTGCGCTATGAATCCTTGCCTGATTTCCACTGTTGGCTAGGTAGAAAATGTAAAGTAGCGACGGTAGGAAATGTAAAGTAGGAATGGTAAAAAGTGTCAAGTAGGATTGGTAAGAAATGTAAAGTAGGGATGGTAAGAAATGTAAAGTAGCATTGGTAGGAAATGTAAAGTAGCTATGGGAGAAAGCTTGCAATGACGGTAATTTCACGTGGTCTGGAACAGGAAATCATGCGCTCCTCGAAAGAGATGCCTGTAGTCACTATTACCGGCCCTCGGCAGAGTGGCAAAATAACACTTGCACGCGTCTGTTTTCCGGATTATGAATATGTGACGCTGGAAAATCCCGATATCCGCAGCGAGTTCGCGGACGATCCACGTTTCTTTTTGAAACGGCATGGCAATCATGTGATTTTCGATGAAGCGCAGAACACTCCGGAACTTTTTTCCTATCTGCAGGAAGTCGTTGACACAAGCAACGAGCCAGGGCAATTCGTGCTGACCGGATCGCAGAATTTTCTGTTGATGAAGACCATTTCGCAGACTTTAGCGGGTCGTGTCGCGGTGCGCTACCTGCTTCCGTTCGCCTATTCCGAATTGACCACGGAAAACGACAAATCGGACAATGCGCATTGGGTATTCCGGGGCGGATACCCGCGTCTCTACGACGGTAATATTCGCGTTTCGAATTTCTATCGCGATTACTTCTCCACTTATGTGGAACGTGATATCCGCAATGAGCTTGGCGTACGCAAAATCGCAGCCTTTGATCGATTCGTGCATTTCGCCTCCCACCAGTGCGGCAAAATGTTCAATCCATCAAGTTTCGCGGAAGCATGTAACATTAGCCGTCAGACGGCTTCCGACTGGATGTCGGTGCTTGAATCAAGCTTCATCGCGTTCCGAATGATGCCGTACTACAAGAACTACGGCAAACAGCTCGTGAAATCACCAAAGACATATTTCTACGACACCGGGCTTGCGTCCTACCTGAACGGATATGAATCAGCCGACGAATTGCGAGACGGCGATATGTGGGGAGGACTGTTCGAAAACGCAGTGGTGGTGGAGATCATCAAGCAGTACTACATGCGTGGCAAGGAACCGAAACTGTACTATTGGCGTGATAACAAAGGTCTGGAGATCGATTTCATTCTTGAAAAAGGCGGAAAGCCCCAGTACGTGATTGAAGTGAAGGCATCCAGCACATATGACGTGCACGCGTGGGCGAACATCGACAAATTAGCCGACGGCATGGGCGTGGATACGGATCACAGAATCCTGGTATATGGCGGTGACGAACATTTCGAAACCCGGCACGGGCGAATACTGCGACTACAGGATCTCGCCGAACTCGTTGATTGACATCACGCATACGCTAAGAAGCAGCGGCTACAGTTCCAGCCAAGCGCGCAAATCGGCGATTTCCTGATCGCAGACGGCATGAGCCATACCAGGATATTCGAAAACCGTGCAGTTGCCTGTCGCCGTGAGCTTCGCCCGCGCACACTGCTGATCGGCGGCGGGAATCGTATGATCGGCAGTGCCATAACACAATGCGAACCGAGTACGGGTTGCAGGCGGTTCACTGGCCGCCTCGCCCTTAAACGACGGGCTGAGCAGAATCGCGGCATCAAACACGTCAGGATGCTCCGCAACCATGCGATACGACAGATAGCCACCCTGCGAAAAGCCAATCAGCACCTTGCGAAACCGCCCGAACGCCGGAGTGTCCAACAGCTTCACGACGCTATCGCCAATCTCGGTGCACGCACGGCGGCGCTCGCTGACCGAGCAGCCGTCCGGGTACCAGTAATGACCGCCGATATACGGGCGCGCATGCGGTGCGCGGAACGAAAGATAGTTGGTTCGGCGGGTGATGGGGGAGTGGACGGGAGTGGTTGCGGTGTTGCCGGTGCTGCTGGCGGTTGCGGTGTTGTCGTCGGGAGCAGAGGTGCCGTAGCTGTTGGTACCGTTGGCACTGTCGGCGTCGTTGGTGCCGCAAATCGCATTGATGATGCGAACCATCTCGGATTCGTCGTTGCCATAGCCATGGAAGCCGAGGAACAGCAGATTGTTGGGCGAGGAAACGCCCTCTTCGGAATCGATGTTTCCCGTTATACCCAGTTGCATGGTGCGCTCCTTTGATCCTGTATACGCCATTATCGCTTGTGGGCGGGATTCGTATAATTTTCATTTTTGCTACGGCGCTGCGCGTTTTGAATTGATCAAATCTATACAATTGCCGCGAAGAAAGGAAGGTTCTATGGCGGAGGGCAAGCACATCAGTCTGTTCTTGATTGATGGAACTTTCGGTGGTCTAGTGACGGCAGAGATTCTGAACTGGACCGGTCATGTGCTTAAGGGCAGTCGCAGCGAGCTCAGTCGAATTTGTCAGCGTGAAGAAGCGCAGCGGACCGGTGTTTATATCCTTCTTGGTGCCGATAAAGCCGGGAATCCGCTTGCATACATCGGCGAAACTGACAATATTGCGAACCGGCTTAGGCAGCATGAGAAGAAGAAAGCTTTTTGGAACGATGTGGTGTTTGTTACTTCGAAAGACGGCAATCTGACCAGTGCGCATGCCCGTTACATTGAAGCGCAGCTTATTCAGCGTGCTAAAGAAATTGGGCGTATTCCTCTTGAAAACGGTAATGAGCCGACGGGCGGAGCAGACTTGCCGGAGGCGGATGCTTCGGACATGCATCATTTCATCAAGGAATTTTTGACGATTCTTCCGGTGCTTGGGGTGGAAGTGTTTCGTGGCCGTTCAGCTGAGAATAACGGTCCTGTGGCTTCTGAGAGTCAGACCGATCTTCCGGTATTTCATCTGTATATAAAAAAATATGATTGTACTGCCTATGCGCAGATTATCGATGGCGAATTTACAGTATTGAAAGGTTCTAAGATTGCGCCGAAAACTACGCAGAAGAAGGATGTCACTGAGGGCACACTTAAACAGTTCGAATCCAGGAAGCGGCGGCGTGAGCAGCTTTTTAACAGTGGCGTGATAGCTGCTGATGATGAAGGATTATTGGTTCTGACTAGAGATGTGCAATTCACGTCTCCTTCTGATGCTGCTGCCTTTGTTCGAGGACGAGCAAGTGCAAATGGTCGAATCGAATGGAAGACTGAAGACGGCGGCACCTATGCTGATTGGGAGAACAAGGAACGATAATGTTGAATCGCGAAATATAGTAAAAGAATTATTTGGGCGTGGCGCTAGGAATGGAAGCTTTTGACTGCCGAGCTAATGCTAGAATCCATGCATAACGGTGTTGTTATATCGGCAGAGCCTCGTAAATAGATTAGGGGGAGCTAATGAGTGCGTCATTGTCAAACGTCGAGGAGTTTTCGTTTTCCAAGCCTCCCCTCAACGAAGATTGGTATGAGCAGACGATTATTGAACATCTGGAAGAGAAATTAGGGTATGAGCATCTTTATGGCCCCAATATTCTTCGTACTTCTGATGATTACCGGGATGTGTTTCTTCCGGGCATCCTTTCGGAATCTCTGAGGCGCATTAATAAAGGGCTCCCGCAGGCTGCCATTGATGAGGCGATTCTTAAGATCAGCAATGTTGAAGGTGGCAGTCTTGAACAGCGTAATGAGATTTTTACTGAGTACCTGCAGTCTGGAATTGAAGTACATTTCTACGACGGCAAACAGGAGAAAGACGATATAGTTCGTCTATTGGATTTCGATAATCCTGAAAATAATACTTTTCATGTTGTGAATCAGTGGACTTTTATTGAATATTCGGAGAAACGTCCTGATGTGATCATTTTCGTGAATGGTATGCCGCTGGTCATTTTCGAACTTAAATCACCGTCTCGTGAAGAGACCAATGCGTCTGACGCGTATTTGCAATTACGCCAGTATATGAAACAGATTCCGAGCATGTTTGTACCGAATGTGTTTTGTGTAATGAGCGATATGGCTGAAACCAGAGTTGGCACCATTACCGCAGATGAGGATCGTTATGTGGCGTGGAAGTCTGTCGATGGTGACTATTCCGAAACAAAAAACGCTTCGTGGAAGACCATGCTTGATGGGATGCTGCCAAAAGCAAGGTTGTTGGATATTATTCAGAATTTCGTGTGCTTTAACGATACTTCTGAAAAAATAATCAAAATTCTTGGCGCATATCATCAGTATTTTGCTGTGAAAAAGGCTATTGTTCGTACTCAGGATGCGGTTGCTGGAGATGGCAAAATCGGAGTGTTCTGGCATACCCAGGGGAGTGGCAAGTCCCTGTCGATGGTGTTTTTCGCACATTTGATTCAAAAATATTTGGAGAGTCCAACAATTGTGGTCATCACGGATCGCAATGATCTGGATGACCAGTTGTTTGGACAATTCACCAGATGCGCGAATTTCCTGCGTCAGCAGGCGGTGCAAGCCGAAAGTCGGCAGAATCTGAAGGAATTACTGGAGGGGCGGGAAGCTAACGGTATTGTCTTCACCACCATGCAGAAATTCTCTGATGGAGATGAACCGCTATGTGACCGGAGCAACGTTATTGTCATGGTGGATGAGGCCCACCGAGGCCAATATGGACTCACAGAAACCATTGATGAGAATGGCAAAGTGAGTATTGGCGCGGCTCGTATGGTCCGTAAGGCCTTGCCGAATGCCTCCTATATCGGTTTTACGGGTACCCCTATTTCGACGGATGATCGTAATACCCGTGAGATTTTCGGTGACTACATCGATGTGTACGACATGACTCAATCAGTTGAAGATGAGTCAACCAAACCGGTCTATTATGAGAGCCGAGTCGTTGCGCTGCACCTGGATGAGGGAGCCCTTGGACGAATTGACGCCGCTTACAGGGAATTCGCCGATCAGGCAGATGAAGCAAGCATCGAGAAGTCAAAACACGATTTGGGCGGGCTTGATGCGATCTTCGATACACCGGAAACCATCGATGCGCTCTGCCGTGACATTGTTGACCATTATGAGAACAACCGCGCTGATGTGCTTGCGGGCAAGGCTCTTATTGTTGCGTATAGTCGTCCGATTGCAATGAAAATCTATTACAAGATTTTGGAATTGCGCCCTGAATGGAAAGAGAAAATCGGCGTGGTAATGACCATGTCGAATCAGGATCCCGAGGAATGGTTCGATGTGTGTGGAGGCAGCACGCATAAGAAGGAGATGGAACGGAAGTTCAAAGATGATAACGATCCATTGAAGATCGCCATTGTCGTAGATATGTGGCTTACAGGCTTTGATGTGCCAAGCCTGTCAACCATGTACGTCTTCAAGCCGATGAAGGGACATAACCTCATGCAGGCCATTGCCCGAGTGAATCGCGTTTGCAAGGGCAAGGAAGGCGGTCTGGTAGTCGACTATATAGGCATCGCCGGTGCTCTTAAGCGAGCGATGAAGGACTACACGAATCGAGATCAGCATAATTACGGCAATATGGATATTGCCGCGACGGCTTACCCGAAATTCGTTGAAAAGCTCGACGTATGTCGTGACCTTATGTATGGCTTCGACTATAAAAAGTTGATTTTTACGAATAGTCGTGAAGCTTTAGCTGACGCGATTGCCGAGGGTGCTGACTGGTTGCTTGAGCCGAAGCGCCATGAAGATACCGAAAACTTCCTCAAGCAATGCCAGCTGATGAACCAGGCATTGAGCCTATGCAAGAGCATGGTTTCCGAAAAGGACCAGCACGAAGCGGCTTATTTGTCGGTTTTGCGTGTTCAGGTACTTCGCCTTACCGGGCGTAAGGGCAATGGTGGCGGAGGCATGACCTACGCCGAATTCAACAAGCGCGTAAGCGACATCCTTGAGCAGACCGTTCACGCCGATGGCGTGATTAACCTTTTCGACAAGAACAGCGTTGAGATTTCTCTGTTCGATGAAGCGTTCCTTCAGGAAATCGCTGGCATGAAGGAAAAGAACATCGCCGTCGAGAGTCTGAAGCGACTTATCAAGGAAAAGGTTCGTGCTTATCAGCGGACCAGCGTGGTCAAAGCGCAGAAGTTCAGTGAGATGCTGCAAAGTACGTTGAACTCCTATCTCAATGGCATGCTGACTAATGCGCAGGTCATTGAAGAGCTTCTTCAAATGGCTCGTGACATTATGAAAGATCGCGATGATGCTCAGAAACTTGGGCTGAATGATGAGGAAATGGCATTCTATGATGCCATTACCAAGCCTCAAGCGGTCAAGGATTTCTATAGCAATGATCAGTTGGTCGCTATTGCGCGTGAGTTGACTGAAACCATGCAGAGAAGCGCCACAATTGACTGGCAGAAGAAGGAAAGCGCTCGTGCCGGAATGCGGCGTGCGATCAAGCGTTTATTGCGGAAATACAAGTATCCGCCTGAAGGCGTCGATGATGCCATGGATACTGTCATGAAGCAATGCGAACTGTGGGCTGATACCAAGATCGAAGAGTAGGAACAGGATATGGCGAAGAAGAAAAGCGATAATACGGCGGAAATCGGCTTCGAGGAGCAGATTTGGAAAGCCGCGGATAAGCTGCGCGGCAACATCGATGCTTCGGAATACAAGAACGTTGTTCTTGGCCTGATTTTTTTGAAGTACATCTCCGATAAGTTCGATCAGAAGCACCAAGCGCTGGTTGAAGAAGGGGAGGGCTTTGAAGAGGACCGTGACGAGTACACGGCTGAGAATATCTTCTTCGTGCCGGAGAACGCTCGATGGGATGTGATTGCCGCGGCAGCGCATACTCCGGAGATTGGCAAGGTAATCGATGAGGCGATGCGTTCGATTGAAGCGGAGAACGATAAGCTGAAGAATATTCTCCCCAAGAATTTTGCCCGTCAGGAGCTTGATAAGCGGCGCTTGGGCGAAGTTGTAGACCTGTTCACCAATGTGAAGATGGCGGATAAAGGTGACAGCAGAGATATTCTCGGCCGTACCTATGAGTATTGCTTGGCCAAGTTCGCGGAAGCCGAAGGCAAGAATGCTGGAGAGTTCTATACGCCGGCCTGCATTGTGAAAACATTGGTCGAGATTATTGAGCCTTACCATGGGCGGGTTTACGATCCCTGCTGTGGTTCTGGTGGCATGTTTGTGCAGTCGGCCAAGTTTGTCGAGCAGCATCAAGGTAAGATTTCCGATCTGTCTGTGTACGGGCAGGAAAGCAATCCCACTACTTGGAAAATGGCGACCATGAATCTCGCTATTCGTGGCATTGACGCTGATTTGGGTAGACAGAATGCGGATACGTTCTTTAATGATTTGCATAAGAATGAAAGGTTCGATTTCATCCTCGCTAATCCGCCGTTTAATCTGAAAGATTGGGGAGGGGATAAGCTTAAAGAAGACCCGAGATGGGAATACGGTATTCCACCGGAGGGCAATGCCAACTTCGCGTGGATACAGCATATGATTCACCACTTGCAGCCGACCGGAGGCCGCATCGGTTTGGTACTGGCTAATGGTGCTTTATCCAGTCAGACGAATGGTGAAGGCGATATCCGTGCCAAGATTGTCGAAAAGGATCTGGTTGAAGGCATTATTGCTATGCCGGATAAGCTTTTCTATAGCACGGGTATTCCGGTTAGTTTGTGGATAATCACGAATAAAAAAGCTCAGCCGGGCAAGACGCTATTCATCGACGCGAGGGACATGGGAACCATGGTTTCTCGTAAACTGCGTGAGTTCACCGATGAAGACATCGCTAAGGTGTCAGGAGCTTTTGACGCGTTCCGTGATGGGACTTTGAAAGAGGAAAAGGGCTTTTCTGCCATTGCCACGATTGAGGATATAGCCAAACAGGATTACATTCTTACGCCAGGTCGATATGTCGGCATAGCCGAAACCGAAGATGACGGTGAACCATTTGATGAGAAAATGAAGCGCCTTACTGGCGAGATTTCCAAGTGCTTTGAGGAATCCAACCGTCTGCAAGAGCAAATCAAGAAGAATCTGGAGGCAATTGGGTATGGGATGTGAGGTCAAGTGGATTCCTCTTGGCGATTTGGCTACTTTTGAATCAGGAGGCACTCCAAGTAAGAAAACTCAAATATATTGGAACGGTAATATTCCATGGATTAGTGCAAAAACTCTCGTGGGTGATGCGGTCAGCACAAGTGATTTATGTATTACTACTGAAGGCCTTAAAGCAGGTAGCCGGCTCGCAAGAAAAGGGAGTCTCTTATTGCTTACGAGAGGTAGTGGTTTATTCAAGCGTATTCCATTGGTAATTGCGGCTAGGGATGTTGCATATAATCAAGATATCAAGTGCCTAGTCTCGAAACAGGCTGGTATTAGTAACCGTTATCTTTTCTTTGCGCTACGCTCCCTTGAGCCTGATATTACCGCTATGCTGGAAACGACAGGGATAGGTGCTGGCAAATTGTCAACGGATCGTCTTAAGGCTCTTCGAGTTCCTGTTCTTGATTCAGAATCTCGGTCAAAGGTTGAAGAATTCTTCGAGGTCATTTTTCAAAAGATAGCCATAAACGCTAAGCTAAATGGCTATTTAGCCGAGCGAGATCAATCTTAGATACGTCAATTTCTCCTGACATGAGTTTGGGAAGCAACCTATCACGGATTTCTTTCAGCCATTTGTTTTCCCTCTGATTCGCAACAATGTGCTCAACAATAGGAGCGGCAATTTTGTTGAATCTATCTAATGTTTCATCGTCCGGAAGCACCAGTCTCATTGTTTTAACATAATCGCGAGGCAGCTCTGTCTGTCCCGTACTGCCTGTGTGCAAAGACTCAATGTATTTTTCGTGCTTGAACGCCCAAAAACCTAGATATAGGGCATACCGAGGGTCGGTGGCGCGAACAATTGTTACATGAGAATCAGCCACTAATTTTTTAGGTTCAAACCATACTTGTGCTGTTCTTCCAAGCGAACCGACGCCAGTGGAGTTAATAAGCAAATCATATTTTTCCAGCCATTTTTCTGTTATTTTGCCAGGGATATGTGTTCTACCGTTCTCCACAAGAACCAGATTGTTTCGAACGCAGGTCTGTCCGAGGACAACTTCATCAGATGCGTTGCTGTATTTGGGAGCAATTCCGCGACAAACCATATCAGCAATCTCGTCAATCTTCACCCAACGCCACTTACGAGGCAAAATTGAATTTTTGTCATTCTCGTACTCGCAATAAAGATTTTTGGCATAGGTCTTCAGATATTCGAGTAAATAGCCATTTAGTGCAGTGCAACGATGAAGCATCGTACTATTTGCTTACTGCATTGTTTCTAAGCGAAACGTCAGAATGCTTCTATGTAGTGACTATTTGAGGTAGCCTGATTTTGTCAGGAAATAAATTGCGGTACGCATACGGCAGGATTGGACTGCGGGTATGCGGTTGAGCCATCGGAGAGGATGACTAAATATTGGAACATTTGCGTATGTGCCGTTTTACGCGCAATGGTGAACCAGAAATGGGTGAGTATGTTCAGTTGAATGATGGTACCGGCTTGTGCCATATTCCCGATTTGAATGGGGGTGGTGAGCAAATTGTCGTGTCGTATTCTGACGGCACTATGCCAGAAGGTATTGGAGATTTGGAGATAATTGAGATGCCTGCCGCTATTGCCTGTGATGCAAGTGCAGAAGGCGCATTTGTTATTCCACCCGATGCTCGTGAACGAATGGCCAAGACAAATCTGATTCTCGAAGAATACGAAATGGGCGTGCTCGATGAGGAAGAAGCGGGTGACATGCTTTTCGAGCATTTGTTTGGACGAGGGCGAAATGGTCGGCAATGACAGATTAGACAGGATTTGCCAAAGGCGGACTTCACGGCTTTGATACAATGCGCAGAATTACTTCTGAGAGCAGTCGTTGCTGATGATACTTTCCTGAATCAGTCTTTCTGCTGATGAACAAGCATCAATATCTGTAGCTTATACATACTGCTTAGCTACATTTATCCGAATAAGTGTAGCTAACGAGTGACTTAAGCTACACTTATCGCGATAAGTGTAGCTAACGGAAAATTAAGCAACACTTATTCGAGACGATTAGCTCCGAGAAGGCTGTTTCCTGCGGCCTTGACATTGAAAGCATCACGCAGAAGCTCCAAGCGCTCAATATCACCGATAAGAAAATTCGCAGACAGCATGTGAAACAGCTCCAGGCGGCGCATCGATAAGCGTGTAGATTGAAGTGAACGAGCCTGCAGCGTGCTCCCCGCACATGTGGGGATGATCCCAAAGCGCTGTCTGCCGCGCACACTTGCCTGTAGTGTTCCCCGCGCATGCGGGGATTTTTTTATATCAGGAACAGTCGTCGAAGACCCCAAGCAGATTATGTGGCATGGCTTATTCGGCGGGACTGTCTTTGGCATCTCCGCCATCTTTTCCCCGCTCGCAGTTCCCGAAGATCCGTACCAATCCATTTGCGTTTTTGTCCGGTTTATCCAAGTGCATCCGCATATGCAGGATGCGGGCAGTTTGACTTGGACGCAAAAGGAGAAAGCAAAATGACGTTTCTGGTAATCCTAGGTGGCATCATCATAGGCATCTTCCTCGCGGTACTCACGGGGCTGGTGCTGCTGGACATGTCCCCGCTGGGCCACTCGATAGCTGCGGCAATCAACTGGTTCACCAGCAAGTTCATAGGCGACCTTGTGGGCGGGACGTTCATCACCGGCTTCTACATCCTGCTCGTGTTCTTCGTCCTCGGGGTCCTCATCCCCGCGCAATGCTACATCGTCGGCTTACTGCTTGAATGGCAGACCGACAGCATCATCGATATCCCCATCGACATCATCGCCTCCGCGTTAATCCCGGTCCTCATGTATGTGTTCCTCGACAACTCGCCCGTCATGGCGATTGCCGCCATCCTCATGTTCCTCATGTCTTCTTGGGAGCTAGTGGGGAGCGTCATCGAATCCCGTAGAATCGACAGAAGGGAACGCAGGAAGCGCGGGCAGAGGAAGTGAGGGCGACCCACGTCTTGAAAGCTGGAGTCCAGTTTTGGAGCAAGCATCACATCGATCCCGTTTTCTGCGGGACGATTTAGGAAAATGCGTACGGTTCGTCATACCTCGCACACTCAAGCCCGCCATCCCCACCCCTCCTGCACAGACCATCTACCCGCCCATCCCGCAAAGATAGCGCCTGTTGTTACACTGAGCCGTATGAACGAACAAGGGGACCCACGCGCACTGGACGCGCTTCAACGGTATTTCGGCTACGAATCGTTCCGCCCGGGGCAGGCGGGAATAGTCAACGCCCTGCTCAGCGGTCGCGATGTGCTCGGCGTCATGCCCACCGGCGCAGGCAAATCCATCTGCTACCAGATCCCAGCCACCATTCTCCCCGGCGTATCCATCGTCATCTCACCGCTCATCTCCCTCATGCAGGATCAGGTCGACGCATTGAATGACGTGGGCATCCCCGCCGTATTCGTCAACGGCATGCAAACGCCCGACCAGCAGGAACTCGCCCTGGCCATGGCCGCCAACGGTCAGGCCAAACTCCTGTACGTCGCCCCCGAACGCTTGGAAACACAGCAGTTCCTGAACTTCGCCACACGCACGCCCATCTCCATGGTGGCCGTGGACGAGGCGCACTGCGTATCCCAATGGGGCCAGGACTTCCGCTCCTCGTATCTCGGCATCGGCGACTTCATCGCCCACCTGCCCACGCGCCCCACCGTCGCCGCCTTCACCGCAACCGCGACCGAACGCGTCCGCCGAGACATCATCTCCATCCTCGGACTTGCCGATCCAAGCATCACCGTCACCGGCTTCGACCGTCCGAACCTCTACTTCGACATCCTCAAACTCAGCACCAAAAACAAAACGCCCTGGATCGCACGTTACGTGGCCAGTCACCCCAGCGAATCCGGCATCGTCTACTGCGCCACGCGCAAGGAAACCGAAGTGCTCGCCGCCTCGCTCAACCGCACCGTTCCCGTATTGCGCGGGGCCGAAGCCGGAGGGGCCGAAGCCGGAGGGAACGAAGCCAGTGGGAACGAAACTAAGCTGGGGCGCGTTGCCGTCGCCTACCACGGTGGCATGCTGCCGGAAGCGCGCGGCCAGGCGCAGCGTGATTTCGTCACCGACCGTGTGCCCGTGGTCGTCGCGACCAACGCGTTCGGCATGGGCATCGACAAGTCGAACGTGCGCTATGTGATCCATCACAACATGCCCGAAAGCATCGAGGCCTACTACCAGGAGGCCGGGCGTGCGGGGCGCGACGGCGAACCGAGCCGATGCACGCTGCTGTGGAACGAATCCGACGTGGTCACGCGCCGCCGTCTGATGGACTCCGATTATGAGAACAGCAGGCTCACCCCCGAAGAACAGGAGGCGGTGCGTATCTCGAAGCGGCGTCTGCTTGATGCCATGGTCGGCTACTGCCGCACCACCGAATGCCTGCACACCTACATGACACGGTATTTCGGTGAACAGGTCGCACCGAACGCCGGCACCTGCCAAGGCGGATGCGCCAACTGCGGGCAGACCTTCGAAACCGTGGACGTGAGCGACATAGCCCGCGCCATCAGCATGTGCGTGCACGACGTGCGGCAGATGGTCGGCATGGGCAAGATCGTCAAGATCCTGCGCGGTTCGAAAGCGAAGGACCTTGCGGTGTGGAACCCGGAAACCCTGAGCACGTACGGCATGCTACGCAACATTTCGGAAGCGCAGATACGGGACGTGTTCAACCAGATGGTGGCGGATGGATTCCTTCACATCACCGAAGGCAACATGCCAATCGTCATGTTCGGCGCCAGGGCGGCCGAAACCGCGCAGCCTGGATTCCACTACGAGATGAAACGCATCAACCGCAAGCCCTCTAGTCGTTCTGCGTTCGGTCGGACCTCGGAGGAAGGCGACGGCTCGGTGCTGGGCGGTCAGGACTCGGGAATCCAGGAACTGGACGGTCCGGAAGAACGGCTGTTCCAGAAGCTGCGCGATCTGCGCATGGCCATCGCGCGCGAAATCGGCAAACCGCCGTACATCGTGTTCAGCGACAAGACCTTGCGCGACATGGCCCGAGCACAGCCGACGACCAATTCCCAGATGCTCGCCATCAGCGGTGTGGGCGAGGTCAAGATGAAACGATACGGCGAGCGCTTCCTGGAGGTGATTCGGGCTGTGGCCGAGTAGCGGCCGAGTAGCGGCTGTGGGTGTGTTGTGTCGCGTCGTTTCGGTGTTTGATAATGCGCAATTGAAGAAACGCATAACGCTTGGATTGACTTGTGCGCGTTGAACGGCCACAGTGGTATGCAGGTTGCATGCGTGGGTTTCGCGCGTGGACGAATGGAACGAGCAGAAAGGATGCGTAGTCATGGCGGATGAGAAGCCGGTAGTTGAGAGTTTTCAGCTGGACCATACCAAGGTGAAGGCGCCGTATGTGCGGTATATCGATACGGAGACCGGTCCCAATGGTGATGTGATCTCCAATTATGATCTGCGTTTGGTGCAGCCGAATGAGAATGCCATTCCGACCGGTGGTCTGCATACCATCGAGCATACGATTGCGGTGTTGTTGCGCGAGCGTATTCCGGGGTATATCGATTGTTCGCCGTTTGGTTGCCGTACGGGCTTCCATCTGCTGACTTGGGGTACGCATTCCACTGAGGATGTTGCCAAGGCGTTGAAGGAGTCGTTGGAGTTCATCGCGTATGAGGCGACGTGGGATGATGTTCCCGCCACCACGATTGAGAGCTGCGGCAATTACCGTGACCATAGTCTGTTCACGGCGAAGGAGTGGTGCAAGGATATTCTTGCCAAGGGCATCAGCTCCGATCCGTTTGAGCGCAAGGTGGTCTGAGGTCTGACTGATTCTGTGGGCTTGGGGTTTCGTAGGTTTGCAAGCCCATGTTGTGCGCGTTGGTGTGTGTGTACGGCTCGTCTGTGTTGTGTGCAGGCGGGCCGTATTCGTTTGATGGTTGGATGCTGATGGTTGGATGCCGGCCGGGTGCTGATTGGGTGCTGGCCGGGTGCCGGTTGGAATACGAGTGGGCTCTGTGCACCGAGCGTGCTAGCTTTAACGCTCGGAATCGTATACGACGAGAACGTGAGGTGAGACATGGCTGAGGATACGGTGATGAGACGTTTTCGTCATGCCACGATGGGGGATCTGCCTCGTATGAGGGCGATCTATCAGCGTGCACGTGAGTTGATGGCCGCCAATGGCAATCCGACGCAGTGGGGGAATACGTTTCCCCGTGAATCGGTGGTGATCGACGATATCAATAGTCAGCGCATGATGCTGCTGGTCGATTCCAAGGGCGGGCATGAGCGTATTCTGGCGCAGTTCGCGGTGTGTCCTGGCGAGGATCCGACGTATGCGCATATCGATGGCGCCTGGCTGGATAACGACAGCTATGTGACGATTCATCGCATCGCGTCCTCCGGTCTGGCGCGGCATGCGGCCCGCGACTGCATTCGTTGGGCGTTGACGCATTACGGCAATGTGCGTGCGGATACGCATCCGAATAACAAGGCCATGCAGCATATTCTGGAGTCGAGCGGTTTTGCCCGTTGCGGTCTGATCCAGCTCATCGACCGTCCCACCGACACCACCCGTATCGCCTACCAGCGCCACGAATGGTAGTGCATTTTCGCTGATCCGACTGCGCCGCGATTAGCGCGGTGCTTTTCGTGGCGTCTCCTGAACATCACCCTTATCTGGCTACGCTGAGCAATCCTCGTCATGGCTTCCTCTGGAACGCACCCGTATCCGGCTACGTTGAGCGATCTCTGTTGTGACTTCAGCTGGAGGCTGTCCCGATTTGGCTACGTTGGGTTGGCGATACTGTTGCCTTTCTCGTATGCGCTCTTAGTTCGGCTACGCTGAGCAACCGTCACTGGCGTTTCTCCAGGATACCGTCCATGTTTGGTCACGCTGGCAAAACATGCCTATCGCCAAATAGGGCCGCTATCCACGTATAGCTACGCCAGAGCCGTGCTTTCATCGACATATCACGGATATCGCCAAAACTCTTAGGAAAAAGCAGGGGCGTCCGCACGATGCGCACGACCGTAAGCTTGGCCGAACGGCCTTGAGTGTGTCGTGCGCATCGTGCGAACGCCCCGGTCATCCCGACCGTAACTGCAACGCCATAACGTGACTATGAGAGTCATGCAAAACGCTAGCGCCCTAGCAAAATATGGAGCACATAGCAAAAATCCCCTGGATCGGCTGAACCATTCAACCTATCCAGGGGATTTCGCGCGAATAATGCGCGGGAACGCTAGCTACCGGCTAGAACAGTCCCGGCTCATTGAGCTTGGACCGCTTGCGGCTGTAGGCGAAATACACCACCAGTCCAAGTGCGAACCACACGGCGAACCGCAGCCAGGTCTCCCAGTTGAGTCCGCCGATCAGAATCAGGCAGAACACGATCGAGCAGATCGGCGTGAACGGCACGCCAGGGGCGCGGAAGCCACGGCGGGCGTCAGGCTGGGTCTTGCGCATCCACAGCACGCCGGCGGACACGATGATGAACGCGGAAAGCGTACCGATGTTCACCAGCTCGAACAGCACGTTGATGTTGATGAAGCCACCGGCGATGGCGGTGAGGATGCCGAAGAACCAGGTGCCTTTGAACGGGGTGTGGTACTTCGGGTGCACTTCGCCGAAGAACTTCGGGAACAGGCCGTCACGGCTCATGGCGTAGCAGATGCGGGACTGGCCGTACAGCTGCACGAGCATCACCGTGGTCATGCCGATGAGCGCGCCGAGATTCACGATCACGGCCAGCCAGTTCAGGCCGGTGGCCAGGATCACGCCGGCGACAGGAGCATCGACGAACTTGGCGAACTCCTTGTAGGGCACGATGCCGGTCATGATGAAGGTCATGGCGATATACAGCACGGTGGAGATGACCAGCGAAAGCAGAATGCCGCGAGGCAGCGTCTTGTTCGGGTTGATGGTCTCTTCGGCGGAGGACGAGACCGCGTCGAATCCGATGAAGCTGAAGAACACGATCGAAGCGGCGGGAACGATGCCGTAGGGCTGGGTGGAACCGGGCTGGAACGTGTAGATGCCGTAGGGGGAGAAGGGCTTCCAGTTCGCCGGGTTCACGTACCAGACCGTGCAGATGATGAACAGCACGATGATGACCAGCTTGATCATCACCATGATGTCGTTGGCCTTCTTGGTCTGGTTGATGCCGATGGACAGCAGCCAGGTGATGAGCAGCACGATGACGAAACCGGGCAGGTTGAAGTATGTGGTCACGCCCGGCGTGGTGCCGTATGCCGCGGTGAGTTCGACGGGCAGATGCAGGCCGAACCCTTCCAGCAGCTTGTTGAAATAGCCCGACCAGCCGGCCGAAACGGTGGCCGCCTGCAACGCGTATTCCAAGATCAGATCCCAGCCAATGATGAAGGCGATGAGTTCGCCGAAGGCCAGGTAGGCGTAGGAGTATGCGGAACCGGATACGGGTGCCATGGAAGCGAACTCGGCATAGCACAGGCCTGCGAAACCGCAGCATACCGCCGCGATCAGGAAGGATACGGATAGGGCCGGGCCTGCGGTGAGTGCGCCTTTACCGGTGAGTACGAAGATGCCGGTACCGATGATTGCACCGATGCCAAGCATGGTCAGGTCGAAGGTTCGGAGGGTTCTTTTCAGCGGAGTCGCTTCGGAAACAAGCTGGTCCACCGACTTTTTGCGGAATAAATCCATTGGTCTCTCTCAAATGCAATATGCGAAATTGGGCAAAAACCGGACGGTGCTCCGGGACTCTGGCACGCCTCAACGCCAGAAATCAATGGTGTGGTCTCCCATGCGGGGCAAATCACAACGTGGTTCAGTAGTGTACGTGCCGGGACGGAAAAACAGGCGATACGTCTCGGCATATGTTCCGGCATATGCTTTCCGCCTGTCTCCGCACCTATTCCAACACATGTCCCGACATCTGCTCTCGTATGTTCTGCCCGCATGCATGCCACGGAATATACGGTTGCGGCGATTCATTCGTGGATTTTGTTACAAGGGCGCGCGACAATAGTGAACCATGAGTATGAATGCAGCACCCGAGATCGCGTTTTCATCCGAACAGGGCAAGGCCAATTACGAAGCAGCCCGCCGTCAATACCCGGCGCAGGCAATTGTCGATTTGAAGGCGATGCGTGACAATATGCGTCACCTCGTCACCACGGTGGGCGGCCCGCAGTCCGGCACCGCCGTGATGGGCGTGGTCAAGGCGGACGCCTACGGGCATGGTCTGCTGCCGTCGGCGCTCGCCGCACTGGCCGGTGGTGCCACGTGGCTCGGCACCGCGCAATCCCATGAGGCGCTGCTGCTGCGTCAGCTGGGAATCGGCCCCGACCGCTGCCACATTCTCACCTGGGTATACAACGGCACGGCCGTTCCCTTTGACGAACTCATCGACAACGACATCGACGTATCGGTCGGTTCTCTGGCCGGCATCGACGCCATCGCCGCAGCCGCCCGCAAGCTGGGCAAGCCCGCACGCGTGCATGTGAAGGTCGATTCCGGTTTCGGCCGCAACGGCTTCACCCCGGAAGGATTCGACGCGGCGCTCAGCAAGCTCGTGCCGCTGGCCAAGGAAGGCGTCATCAAGGTCATCGGCCAGTGGAGCCACCTCGCCGTGGCGGACAGCCCCGACGTTCCCGAATTCGTGGAATCCACCGACCGCCAGGTCGCGAACTTCAACGCGTTCACCGAGCGCATGAAGCAGGCCGGCATCGCGCCGAGCATCCGCCACCTCGCCAATACCGCGGCCACGCTGGACCGCCCGGAAATCCATTTCGAACTCACCCGCCCCGGCATCGGCCTGTACGGCTACGAACCCGATCCGGCGATGGGCACGCCGAGTACATACGAGCTCAAGCCCGCCATGAGGTTGCAGGCGCAGCTGGGCACGGTCAAGGACGTCGAGGCCGGTCACGGCATTTCGTATGGCCGCACCTACCTGACCCCGCAGGACACGTCGACCGCCATCGTGCCGCTGGGCTACGCGGACGGCATCCACCGTTCCGCCTCCGGTTTCGATATGGAAGGCGCCAAGCATGTGGAGAAGCCGGGCGGCCCGGTGCGTGTGATGACCAAGCAGGGCCCGCGCGTCTACCACGTGTCCGGTCGCGTGTGCATGGACCAGTTCATCCTCGACCTGCACGGCTCCGCCGCCGAACTCGGCATCGCGGAAGGCGACACTGTCGAACTGTTCGGCCCCGGCCGTGGCGAGGAATACGGCGAGCCCACCGCCGACGATTGGGCACGCGCCGCCGACACCATCAGCTATGAGATTTTCACCTGCCTGCGCAATCGCATCCCGCGCCTGTACGAGCATGCGCCCGAAGTGCTGGCTCCGGAGGATCTCGCCAAGCTCGATCCGGCAAGCATCCTGTAAACGCAAGGTGCGCTGGCAGAATGCTTACGCTGGGCATTGTCGATAATGACCCTTTGGCTGCACAGGCCATTGAACATGTTCTCATTCAGCGTCAAGCGCCTCTGAAGGTACTGTGGTCGGTCACCGGTGCCGCCGACGCCATTGACCTGTGCAGCCGCGATTCATGCCGCCCGAATGTCGTCTTGACGGATATGGAGATGCCGGGAATGGGCGGCTTCGCGTTATCCGAAGCACTGCATCGACGTTGGTTGGATCTCGTTATTGTCGGTATGACTGCTTTCGCCGTCGACACTGCACGAATGCGCGATGTCGGGATGAGCCTTATCGTGCATAAAGACGTGCCTACCGAACGATTGGTGCATCGTATCGGTGCCGCGGCGCATGATGAGGATGCGGCCACATGGGTTGATGGCGGCGTATCGGCCGCCAACCTTGTGCTTACCGAAACCGAGCGGCAGGTGTTAACGCTTTTTCTCAAAGGCCGAACGGTTCTGGCGGTGGCGCGTCAGCTGCACATGAGCGAGGGGACCGTGAAAACGCACATGAATAGTGCCTATAAGAAGTTGGGTGTTCATAATCGCTCGCAGGCGATCGGGTTGTGCGTCAAAAAAGGAATCATCTGACGTGGGCAAAAGCTCTCATGGTATTCGCCTGTTTTCCCGGAAGATGGGGAACGGCGTCAATCTCGTCGATATTCTCGTCTCCTGCGTGGGCATCGTATACGCCGTGTATTCCGCTTGGATGCTGCATGAGGATTCCGGTGCCATGTCCACGCTTGTGCCGTGGTTAGTGATGGCGATGCGCGTGGCCCTGTATGTGGTTCTGCCATGTGCTCCTATTGCCGCCGCCTATGCGATAAGCGTGTTCAATGTGGTTGCTTTTGCCGCCCCGATTCCAGGCAATGGGTTGGAGTATATCGGAACGTGCTATGCGTTGGCGTTGCTGGCTTGGCGGGGAAACCGGAGGAAAGCCTGTGCATGCTTGGCTGTGGTTCTGGCGGGAACCGTTGCCGTGCTTCTGGTGAGGAGTGACGGTTACCTTCCTACCCCGGTTGCGTTGCTTGGCATTCTGGCCCCATATTGCATTGCGCTGCTTTGCGGATCAGTGGTGCGCGAATGGCAGAGTCTGCTGGTGCGCCAACGGTTGGCTGATCGCGAGATTTCCTATCGGAGGGAACAGCTGCGTATGATGCACACGTTGCATGATTCCGTGGCGAATACGTTGAGTTATGCGGTGCTGCTGTGCCGTAGCGAGCAGGGCGGGCATGATGAGCGGGTCGAACGACTTGTGGAGCAGGCGCTGAAAGCATTGCGTTCGGATGTGATTGTTCCGGTTGCCAGTCGGATCGACGATGATGGGCGAACCATGGGCACGTCGTCACAGGCGAGTCTGTCGGATACGGTCCATGGCGATGATCGCTCTTGCATGGACGACGTAAGAGCGGCATTGCATGAGACGGACGAACGGCTGGCCGCGCTCGGTTTCACAGGCGAGGCCATATTGATTGACCGCGGTGGTGTTCCCGATCGGCAATGGGCCCAATTGGTATGCGCCATCGTAGGCGAGTTGGGGTCGAATATCGCGAAGCATGCCGTTCCCGGTGACTATGCCATGACCGTGGTGACCGACGCGAATCGAACGACGATCATGTCGTCCAATGGCTGTGGCGATGGACGCCAAGCGAGGAGGGAATACGCGGAAGCGCTTTCCTCGGGTTTTGGACTGCGGGATGTGTCGGCTATCGTTCGCAATGCAGGAGGCATTGTTGAACGGTGCGTGGAAGGTGGCGAATGGTCCATCGCGATGGAACTGCCGTGGGCCAAAGTCTGACTATTCGTATGATTTTTGTAGGCGCGGCATAGTCGCGCCTTTTTTATCTTTGCGGTATGAGTGTTTCGTTATTGCGCCAACAGTTGTCCAGAACGCTCCGAAGCTGGAGGTTCTCTGCCATCGCCGGCATCGGAATAGTGCTGGTGGCTTTGAATTATTGGACGACTTTTCATGCCACATTCGTATTACCGAAATCCGATCCCACGTTCTTCCGTTACATGATGCTGTTCAGTGATGTGGGTGCCGGCGGATCCATATACTGTATGCTGCTGCCGTGCATCGCTGCTTTGGCCGGTGGCGGACTGTATTCGGATGAGAAGAATAGTGGCCGTTTACGTATGATGCTTGTCCGTACCGGGCGACGTGATGTGCTGCGTTCATCATTCTGCGCCGGATTCGTGCTGGGCGGATGCGGAGGGGTTCTTCCCCTGCTGCTCAATCTGGTGGTTGCGGTCATTCGTCAGCCGCATATGTCATTCATCGATGGTGTCGACCATATTGCGACGAATCCGTATTTTGCGTACTATCCGGTCATCCGGGCGGACTCGTGGCTGTACCCCTTGTATAAGGCCAGTCAGCCGTTGATGCTGGTGGTTGTTTTTGCGCTGATATTCGTGCTTTCCGGAGCGTATGCGTGCCTTGCGATCGGCGCATCGGCGTTTATCGGGAAACGATATGTGGAGATACTGGTTCCTTTTGCGGTGTCGTTGCTGATCTGGCTGCTGCCCGCGATTCTGCCGATACATGCCCAGTTGGTCGCCAACGAATTCAGTCAGGTGGTTTTCCTGAATTTCAGCGCCGATGCCGGACCATATGGCGCATGGGGTGCTGTGGCCAATGTAATGCTGTCTCTTGTTCTTGCCGAGGTGCTGTATGGGATTGAACTTCACAGAGACACTCTATGAATGGCGTCACTTGTGGCGATTCTCTCCGCTGTGGGAGAAAGCGCTGTGCGGCATGGTCGTCGCATTGTCATCGTTGCGCATGGCGGCGTATGTTCCGCAATCGCTGGCAACGGGGAATGTTGTTGTAGGATTCCTCAGCCCCATGTTTTGGGGTGTGTGGATTGCGCCGACTTTCATATTCCTGTTGTGGATGGGGACGGTGGACCGCTCTCCGATGGAAGTGGCCAGACGCTCCGCTTCCTCGCAATTACGTGTCAACGATATGTGGCTATGGTGTGCGGCAGCGGCGGTTTCCGGTTATTACAGTGCGCTGTATGCGGTGCTGTGTCGGGCGATGAGTGGGGGAGCATTACCGTCCGTGAGTGGCTTTTGGCCGGTGTCGCTGTTCGTGCAGACGTTGCTCGCCTTGGTTGTGCTTGGCTCGGTGATGCATCTCATGGTTGCCTGTGGCGTTGCATGGGGACGGGTGATGCCCGTGATGCTCGCCGCCGTGGTGCTGCTTCCATGGGCTTTGACCGGTTTGCCCGATATTTGGCTGGAGTCGGTGTTTTTCTTCTCCTACCCCGTGCCAGGGGATATGCGTGTGACGATCGGCATCAAATGTCTGGTCTTCATTGCGGTGTTTCCGTTGCTTTCGATATTGAACAGGGCGGTGTACGCAAGAAAAGACCATATGAAAGGCGACTGGCGATGAATGGAACCGTGCAACGAGCCATATGCCGCGGTCTGCTCTGCGTCCCTTATGCCGCTGTGATATTCGAATATTTGATTCGGGAGCCATCGCAATCGGTTTTCCTCGGATGTTTCGGCAGTCCGGACGATACGGGTGATTGGCCGTTAGTCGCTAATAGAGTGCCTCTTGCGTTCCTGGTATTCGGCATGCTGATCATCCTGGAATGGCCCTGCTCGGTTCTTTTGTCGAATAACGCGATGGCATGTGTACGCAGGCGTGGCGTGTGCGGGAAAGTCCGGCGTTATCTGATTCGCCTGCCTGCATACTGCCTGGCTTTCACGGGCGTTCCATTGCTATTGACCGTGGGCGTCGTCGGAGGATGGGGTGAAGGCGGTTCTTTGATATGTACTGCCGTCTGTGCGGCATTGCAATTGTTGCTTGTCATCGCGATCCGTGATGCGGGAACACTGCTCGGTAATCGTGCGGTAGGGTATGTCGCCGCTTTGATGCTTTGCATGATTCTGGAGTCGGCGAAGCCGGTTGAATCATGGTTGATGGCTGATTCGCATTGCGGATTGCCGCATTGGCTGACCGTCCTGAGTCTTGTCTCAATGATGGTCATCGTTTCCCTCATACCGTTATGCAGGCGGATGGAAATCATTTGAAATTATCGAAGGAGAAAAACCATGTATGTTGAGATTCACGATTACACCAAGATAATCAAGCGCAAAACCGTGCTCGACCATGTGAATTGCGGATTCGAACGCGGCGAGATCTGCGGATTGGTGGGGCCAAACGGTTCCGGCAAGACCATGCTGCTGCGGGCGATATGCGGTTTCATTCGGCCTACGGATGGGCGGGTTCTCATCGGAGGCAAGCCGGTGGTGTTCAATGAGGCATTGCCGGAGAAGATCGGTGTGCTCATCGAGCATCCCGGGTTCATCGGCGCGGATACGGCTTGGGGAAATCTGGAATATCTCGCCGGGCTTGACGGCGGATTCGACGAAAAAGAGACGGAACGGCTTATGAAGGTGTTCGGCCTGTGGCAGCATCGTGGCGACAAAGTGAAATCCTTCTCACTGGGCATGCGTCAAAAGTTGGCGATTGTGCAGGCGCTTATGGAACATCAGCGCCTGATCCTGCTTGATGAACCGATGAATGGATTGGACCGTGAATCCGTGATGGCGTTCCAGCAAGAGATGAGACGCCAGAGGGAGCGCGGAAACGCAGTGATCATTGCATCCCATCAAGGGGCGGAGCTGCAGGAAATCGCTGATCGTGTTCTGCATGTGGAAAATGGCCGGATCATGAGCTGATTATCGAAGATGCGAATGCCTGCCACAGCCCGACATAGGACCCGGACGACGTCGCCCGACCATAGGGCGGGCCGAACGGTCTTGGACATGTCGGGCGGCGTGCATGGCGTCGGGCGGCACGGCTGCTAGGGTGGTGGACTATGCCGGGAATGATCAAGAAGGAAGACATCGAAAAGGTGCGCGCCGCCGCGGACCTGTATGACATCGTATCCGCCTCAGTGTCGCTGAAGCCGTCGGGAACCGGTACCTTCGTGGGCCTGTGCCCGTTCCACGACGAGAAGACCGGCAGCTTCAACGTGCGGCCGGCGCTCGGCGTATGGCATTGTTTTGGCTGCGGTCTGGGCGGCGACGTGTTCAAATTCGTCGAGGAACAGGAGAACATCGACTTCCGCGAGGCGGTGGAACTGCTCGCCGACAAATACCATATCGAACTGCATTACGAGCAGAACGGCAACGCGCGCGCCGAGCATTCCGGGTCCAAACGCGCCCGTCTGCTCGAAGCGAACGAGGCCGCACAGCGCTTCTTCGTCAGCCAGATCATGACCAAGGAGGCGCTCGCCGCGCGCAAGCTGCTCGGCGGTCGCACCTTCACCCAGGCCGACTGCGAGCGTTTCGGCTGCGGGTATGCGCCGCAGGGGTGGGATAATCTGGTGCGTCATCTTGCGTCGCAGGGGTTCACGCAGCAGGAGATGCTGGATGCCGGTTTGGCGCGGCAGGGTCAGCGTGGCGTCTATGACTATTTCCGTGGGCGTGTGACGTGGCCGATTCGTGATTCGACGGGTCGCACGTTGGGGTTTGGCGCTCGCAAGCTGTATGACGATGATCAGATTGCGGCGAAGTATATTAATACGCCTGATACGCAGCTGTATCACAAGAATCAGGTGTTGTATGGCATTGATTTGGCCAAGCAGGCGATTGTGAAGAAGCGTCAGGCGGTGATTGTCGAGGGGTATACCGATGTGATGGCCATGCATTTGGCCGGGGTGGATACGGCTATTGCCACGTGTGGTACTGCGTTTGGTGAGGAGCATGCGAAGATCGTTCGTCGTTTGGTGAAGGATGATTCGTTGGGTGCGGTTCAGTTGGTGGGGCCGTTGAAGGTTGATGGGCAGCCGGTCAGTTCGCGTATTGTGTTTACGTTTGATGGCGATGCGGCTGGTCAGAAGGCGGCGTTGCATGCGTTTGGGCTTGATCCGGCGTTTTTGTCGCAGACGTTTGTGGCGGTGGCCGAGAATAATCTTGATCCGTGTGATTTGCGTATTGAGCAGGGTGATGAGGCTGTTCGTTCGTTGGTTGCCAGGGCGAAGCCGTTGTATGACTTTGTGATTGATGCGGCGATCAATCGGTTTGATACGAGTTATAGTACGGGTCGTTTGGGCGCGGTGAAGGCTACGGCGCCGTTGATTGCGCAGATTCGTGATCGTTCGCAGGTTGATTTGTATACTCGTCAGGCGGCGCGGCGTATTGGTGGTGTTGATCTTGACATGATGCGTCGTGAGGTGGAGCGGTGCAGGCGTCAGTTGCATGTGCGTGATGAGGATGCGTATGCGCCGAAGCGTCGTTTTGCGCAGCCGCAGCGTAATGATGGTGGTATGACGCCTGAGCGTGTGCGTCAGATCGAGCGTGAGAATGCGCGTAAGCAGACGTTTTATCATGTGGATGATGCTGTGTTCATTGCCGAGGAGCAGTTCATGGCGGTGCTTATTCAGATTCCTAATGCGATTCGTGCGGATTGGTTCGAGTCGTTGACTCCGGCGAGTTTTGAGACGCCGGTGTTTCGTGCGTTGTTCCAGGCGGTGGTGGCTGCCGGTGGGTTGCCGGAGGTGACTACTCCGCAGGGGTTGTGGATGCATAATCTCATCAAGGCCGGTGGGCCGATGCTTGAGTCGGTGGTGAACGAGTTGGCTGTTATGCCGTTGCCGTTGGCTGAGCGTGCGGCGAATGGCGATGGTGCTCAGGGGCAGGGTGCGGCGAATGGGGCTCAGGCACCGGCTTCGGCGTCGAAGGCGGAGCAGCAGTATGCTTCGGAGCTGCTTGCGCGCTTGTTGGATATGAGTTTTGTGCGCAGCATCGCTTCTGCCAGGGCGCGTATGTCGCGTTTGCCGGATGGCGAGGAGAAGATCGCGTTGCTGGGCACCATCACCAATATGGAGGCGTCGCGCAAGAGCCTGCAGAATCAGGTGCATGGCAATACCGTCAACTAGGCATGTGGGCTAGGCGTGTGTTGGAGCGGCCGTGGAGACCGTGAAGAGGTGGTTGTGATCGTCGATTCGGTTCGGCGATTGCAGCCACCTCATTGTTTTTAGACATTTGAGTACCGGCTGCCTGGCATCGCCTTGTACTTCCACCGTGCATCGCATTCCGTAGGTGGTTTTGCGCTTCCGTAGATGGTTGCCATTGGAACACGCTTGGGCAAACGGCGGAATATGGCCGTTGCTTTGAGAGCTTTCCGGAGCCGACCGCCTACGGAACGTCCGATCCGCCTACGGAAGCGAAATTTGGCATGGTTGAAAACACGAAAACGGCGAATAATCGTTTTCGCCCCCGTATAATCGGGCACCCCAATTGGTTTTGCAATATATTCCCGGCGCCGTTTTCGAACAGTCCGCCGGCCGCCCGAATTCCAGGTGCCGATCGGTCGGATAACAGCACGCCGCAGGCATGCGGTAGTCGGGGTTTCGGGTAAAGTGGTTACGGCATTAAATGAAGAACCCGCCCTAAGCGCTGTGCGCGGGCGGGATGCATGGAGGACATGGATGCGACGTTTGGTGGTCAAAGTCCTGAAGAATGAGACCATTCTCGTTGTAGCTTCGATACTTGCGCTGATTTCCTGTTTTATCGTCCCGCCGGACAAGGAATACCTTGGCTATATTCACGCCAGCACCATTTCGCAGCTGATCTGCCTCATGATCGTGGTGTGTGGTTTCCAGCGCATAGGCGTATTCCGTATCATCGGCTCGCGTTTGCTGGAGCATGTGGGCAGCCTGAGAGGGCTGGTGGTCACGCTGGTGGCACTGACGTACTTTTCGGCGATGCTCATCACCAATGATGTGGCGCTGGTCACGTTCGTCCCGTTCGCGGTGGCCGTGCTGCTGATGGCGGACATGGGGGAGCGGACCATTCTGGTGGTCACGCTGATGACCATCGGCGCGAACGTGGGCAGTATGCTCACCCCGATCGGCAACGCGCACAATCTGTATCTCAAGGCGCTCACCGGTATGCCGGCGGGTGAGATGATGGGCATCATGGCACCGTATTCGCTGGCCGCCGTCATCCTGCTGCTGATCGTCATCTATTTCGCGTTCCCGAAGCTGCCCGTCTCCGAACTGAACAATCTGGAGACCGGCGTGCTCGCCCCGGAACGTAGCAAGCATCAGCCCGACGAGATCCGCATCACCGGTTACGGTGCCGGCTACGGCGGCTGGCGTACCGTGGTGTACGCGCTCCTGTTCATCGTCTGCCTGCTCGCGGTATCCGATTTCATCCCGCTGTGGGTGATGTGCGTGATCGTCGTGGCCACGTTCCTGTTCACCGACCGCCGCGTGTTCCGCTACGTGGATTGGGGTCTGCCGCTCACCTTCTGCATGTTCTTCATCTTCATCGGCAATATGAAGCGTGTGCCGGAGTTTTACCAGCTGGCGCAGTCGCTGGTGGGAGGCCACCCGCTGGAAGTGGCCGTGGTGTCCAGCCAGGTGATCAGCAACGTGCCTACCACGCTGCTGCTGTCCGGCTTCTGCGACCAGTGGCGTCCGCTGATCATCGGTACGAACCTCGGCGGCATGGGTACCCTGATCGCCTCCATGGCGTCGCTGATCTCCTATAAGAACGTGGTGCGCCAGTACCCCGATCGCAAGGGCCGCTACCTGGCCGTGTACAGCGCGGTGAACGTGCTGTTCCTCATCGTGCTCGTCGGTCTGAGCTGGATCATCGAATAGCTTGGGCGCGGCCCTGCGCGCGCGGATGGTCCGGAATCCGGAAATCAGCCGCGTGGAGCGCGTGTCTATTTATGCACCACCCATTATGATGGGTGTGGTTTGGCCCCGTAGCTCAGCTGGATAGAGCATGTGACTTCTAATCTCAGGGTCGGGAGTTCGAGTCTCCCCGGGGTCACGAACGAGAAGACGAAAACCCTTGGAATTGCAACGATTCCAAGGGTTTTTCCTATGTGCGCGAACCATGCGCGGGTGCGTCCCAGGTACGTTTCGTGTACGTTGACTGCGGGAGTCTGGGCAGGAGGGCCGGTCTCGCTCGATGCGATTGGCCATGCCATGCCGTGTTGTTTTTTGGAAAATCGGCTCGTCAATGCGTGGATATTACGGCCTTCCGTAAAGGTTTCTGGATATAGTGGTTGCGCAAGGAAGCATCTGCGCAGAGCCTGTAAGGGGGAAATCATGACTGCGAATACCACGAAACCAAGCAAGGTCAGGAAGGTCGCGTCGCCGCTTGACGATCCGGTCGTCGGCATCGGATTCATCGAGGCGAGCAACCGGTTGTTCAAGAAATGGCGTAGGTTCTACGGCCGCGCCAGCCGCAGTGAATTCTGGTGGTCGGTGCTGTACGTCTGGCTCATGGAGGTGCTGTTCCTGGTGCTGAGCCAGTTCTTCGAAAGCTTCGCCTTCGCCGTCTACGGCTGGGGGGTGGTCATGCTTATCCCGATGCTCGCCATATCCGCCAGGCGCCTGCACGACGCCAATCTGTCGGGCTGGTGGATGGTGGCGCCGTATGTGTGCGGTTTCGCCGGAATAGGGCTCATGCTTGCCCCGTTCATCAAGGTGATCATCGCGCTCGGCATCACCGATCCGGTGCAGTTCGCGAGCGTCTCGTCCAAGGCCATCGCGCAGCAGCTCAATGGGGGCTCGCCGCTGATGGTGCTGGCGGGCATACTGCTGGTGATTGTTGCCGTCGTGTTGTTCCGGCATTCAGTCCCCGATGACGGCGGAGACGATACCCGACACTATCGAGATGATGACGGAGGCGATCACCGACCACCAGAATCCGTTGACGGTCACGCCCACGTCGAACAGGCTGATCGCCAGCCACGAGGCAAGCCGCATGAACAGCCAGTTGATGATGAGCGCGCCGATGCCGAAGCTCAATACGGAGAACGGCAGCGCGATCGCATGCGCCACGGGTTTGATGGAGGCGTTGATCAACGCCATGAACAGGGCGAATGCGGCGATGCCCAGCACCGGCGGGTGCCCGACGACCTGCATGCCCGGAAGCAGCAGCACCGTAACGGCCACCGCGACGGTCATGATGAACCAACGGCTGATGAAATGTCCCATGGGCACCATGGTAAACCGGCTGCCGGCGCGGCGACGCTGTGAAATGGGGAGGAACCGTGCCCGATGACCGGCAGAGTCGCGACTGGTGCGGCGGTCAATCGGCGATGCCGAGATGCCGGCTGATCGCGCGGCTCACCGATTCGACGGTAAGGCCGTAGCGACGGTTCAGCTCGGCCAGCGGCACACGATCGGTGAACTCCTTGGCGGCACCGAAGGTCAGCACATGGGGGAGTGCGTCGGCGGGCATGGGCAGATTGCCGCAATAGGCCGCCACCTTCTCACCCCAACCGCCTTCGAGCTGGCCGTCCTCAAGCGTGACGATAAGACGATGATCCTGATCGATCAGTGCATGCAGCGCGTCCTCGTCCAGCGAACCGAACTGCCTCGGATCGACCACGGTGGCGTCGAACGGCAGCGAGTCGGCGACCTGCAATGCCAGCGGCAGCGTATTGCCCAGGCCCAGGATCGCCACCCTGCGGCCCGACTTCACCGTATGCCAGCGCAGCCAATCCGTGCCTTGCGCCGTGGGGCTTTCGCTCAGCGCACGGTATGCGGCGTCCGCATCCGCGGCAAGCACCGTCTCGCCGGGAATGCGAATCATGACCGGGCCCGGATGCGCGGAATCGCGGCGGCTCGGACTGGTGGCCCAGTCGAGCATGCCGAGAAGATCATGGCCGTTCGTGGGGGCCAGGCAGATCAGCCCGGGGATATTGCCGAACATGGTGATGTCGTAAGCGCCCGAATGCGTGTTGTCCGAACCGGACAGGCCGCTGAGGAACGACAGCAGCGTCACCGGCTGGCGGTTCAGCGCCATCTCCTGGAAGAACTGGTCGTAGGCGCGCTGGAAGAACGATGCCGTGGTCGCCACGACCGGGGTGCCGCCTGCGCGGGCGATGCCGGCGGCGAACGCCACCGCATGCGACTCGGTGATGCCGGTGTCCACATAATGCGCGCCTGCACGCTCGCGGAAGGCGCGGGTGATGCCGTTGGAGCCCGGAGTGGCGGGGGAGATGACGGTCAGACCCGGTTCGGCGGCGAACCGGCGTTCCAGCGCCGCCATGGCGAGCTTGCCGTAATGCTTGCGCGGATCGTCCGGCTTGCCCAGCGCGGCGTCCGGCGTCTGCCAGTGCGACGCCTCGCAGCGGCCGGCATGCGGCTCGCTGCCGGACAGGTCGCAATGATCGACCTCATGGCGGTCGTCGTTGGCCGGCAGGCCCAGCCCTTTCAACGTATGGATATGCACCACGACCGGGTGGTCGATGTCCTTCACCTCGCGCAAGGCGGCGACGAGCGCGTTCACGTCATTGCCCTGCTCCACATACCGGTAGTCAAGGCCGAACGCGTTGAAGATATTGGGCTGCGCGGTGCCGCCCGATGCGCGCAGACGGGCCAGCGGGCCGTACATGCCGCCGAAGTCCTCAGCGATCGACATCTCGTTGTCGTTGAACACGATGATGAGGTTGCCGCCCTGCTCGGCGGCGTTGTTCAGTCCCTCGAACGCCACGCCGGAACTGAGCGAGCCGTCGCCGATCACCGCAATGACGTTGCCGCTCTCGCCGGCCGCATCGCGGGCCTTGGCCAGGCCGCACGCCAGCGAGATGGAGGTGCCGGTGTGGCCGAGCACGAACTGGTCGTGCTCGCTTTCCTCGGGATTGGTGAATCCAGTGGTCTCCCCGGCACGGGCGGGATCGAGATAGGCACCGGTGCGCCCGGTGAGCATCTTGTGCACATAGCTTTGATGCGACACATCGAAGACGATGCGGTCATGCGGGGAATCGAAGACGCGGTGCAGGGCGACGGTGGCCTCCACCAAGCCGAGATTGGAACCGATATGACCGCCATGACGATGGCCGTACTCAAGCAGGACGGTGCGGATCTCGGCGCACAGGTCGGCGAGCAGGCCGGGATCGAGCGCCTTCACATCGGCCGGTCCCGTGATGGTTCTCAGCAGCCCCTCGTGCATCTGTCCTCTCCTTCTCTTGATGCGTTTCGGCATGTTCCTCGCTCCAAAGGGGACATCATACAGCCGTGCGGCTCGCACTGTCCGTGTATTCCGTAAATGCTCCCAACTTCCCCCACATACCCGTGTCGAAGCGACGTGCGAACGGCATGCGAGCAGTGCGCAAACGGTGCGCGAACGGCTCCGGAACGGGCGAGGAGCGCGGTTCGGAAAGTGCCGCGTCGGAAAGTACGAACGAGGAGTTCACAATGACAGACGGCGAGGGTAGAGTGAATGCGTATTCTCAATAAACGGAGGTAAATGATAATGAGCGAAAGCACGCCCGAAGTTGCCGTGGTCATGGGCTCTTCCAGCGATTGGGAGACGATGAAGCACGCCTGCGAGATTCTCGACCAGTTCGATGTCCCGTACCACAAGCAGGTCATCTCCGCCCACCGCACGCCGGAACTGATGGGCGAGTTCGCCCACAGCGCACGCGGCAACGGCTTCAAGGTCATCATCGCCGGCGCCGGCGGCGCGGCCCACCTTCCGGGCATGATCGCCGCACAGACCACCCTCCCCGTCATCGGCGTGCCGGTGCGCTCCCACGCCCTGTCCGGCTGGGATTCGCTGCTTTCCATCGTGCAGATGCCGGGCGGCATCCCCGTCGCCACCACCGCCGTGGGCAACTCCGGCGCCACGAACGCCGGCCTGCTCGCCGTTTCCATCCTGTCCACTACCGACGAGCGCCTGGCCAAGGCGCTGCAGGACTACCGTGAATCGCTGAAGGAAAAGGTGGCCGAATCCAATGCCCAGCTTGTCTGAAGAAACCAACGGCCGCGTCGAACGCCTGATGCCCGGCTCGACCATCGGCATCATCGGCGGCGGCCAGCTCGGCCGCATGATGGCGCTTTCCGCCCGCTACATGGGCTTCCGCGTCGGCGTGCTCGACCCGACCCCCGACTGCCCGACCGCGCAGGTGGCCGATTTCCAGATCACCGCGGAATACGACGACAAGACCGCCATCCATGACCTCGCCGTCAAATCCGACGTGCTCACCTACGAGTTCGAGAACGTGGACGCCGACGCCATCGACGAGGTGCGCGGCATAGCGGCAGCCCCGCAGGGCACCGACCTGCTGCGCGTCACGCAGGACCGCGTGAACGAGAAGCAGTTCATCAACGACCACGGCACCGCGACCGCACCATGGCGCGCCGTCAACAACTTCGACGAGCTCGACGCCGCATTGGACGAGATCCACTACCCGGCAGTGCTCAAGACCAGGTCCGGCGGGTACGACGGCCACGGGCAGACCGTGCTCAGGTCCGACGCCGACCTCGAACAGGTCCGCGCGCGCGGCGATCGTGGCGGCGGCTTCCCTCCGAGCATCCTTGAGGGATTCGTGGACTTCGCCTTCGAGGCGAGCATCCTCGTGTCCGGCAACGGCAAGGAATTCGTCACGTTCCCCATCGTGCGCAACGAGCATCGCAACAACATCCTCCACATGACCATCGCCCCCGCCGAGGTGAGCGAGAGCGTGGCCCGCAAGGCGCACGAACTCGCCCTGCGCCTGGCCAAGGGCTTCGAGCTGGCAGGCACGCTCGCCATCGAACTGTTCATCACCAAGGATGACGACGTGATCGTCAACGAGCTGGCACCGCGCCCGCACAATTCCGGCCACTACACCATCGAGGCCTGCTCCTTCGACCAGTTCGACGCGCATATCCGCGGTATCGCCGGCTGGCCGCTGGAACAGCCGAAGCTGCTGAGCCCCGCGGTCATGGTCAACGTGCTCGGCCAGCACGTGGAACCCACCAGGGCCCTGATCGCCGAACACCCGGAATGGAACGTGCACGACTACGGCAAGGCCGAAGTGCGACACGACCGCAAGATGGGACATATCACGGTGCTGACCGACGACACGGCCGCCACCGTCGAGGCGCTTGAATCCACCGGCTGCTGGGACGACCTGCGCCCGCGCGACGCCAAGGCGTGATGCCCGCGATGGTGGAACACATCGAACGGCAGACCAAACAGAAGGACGCGATCCGCGCCCAACTGGCAAGCTGCGACGAATTCATCTCCGCGCAGGACCTGCACCGCAGCCTGCAGGACTCCGGCATGCGCATCGGCCTGGCCACGGTCTACCGCCAGCTGAACTCCCTGGCCGAATCCGGGGCGGTGGACACAATCCGCCTGGACGGACAGCAGCTGTTCCGCCTGTGCGGAGACGACGCGCACCATCACCACATGGTGTGCACCGATTGCGGCCGCACGGTGGAGATCGAATCGCCGGGGGAGAGCTGGCTGCGCGGCATAGCGGAGAAGCACGGGTTCGCCATCAAAAGCCACACCATAGAGGTGTTCGGCCTGTGCTCGGACTGCCAGAAGAACCACGCCCACAGTGAATGAACTGTGGCCGAATCGCATGGGCGGAGCCCCTCGCCCCGCCCATGCACTACGCTGAGAGAGCGCAAAAGAGACAAGAGCAGAAGAAGTAGAGAGAGTCGCGGCCGCCACAGCCCGCGGCAAAGACGAGATGATGCGCCGGGTAACCGAAAGTCCGAATCGAACGAAAAGAAGCGTATGGAGCGTATGGATAACCAGGAACACGAAGTAGACAAAGCGCAAGGAACAACACGCAGGCCGTTCCCCGGCTGGCTGTACGGGGTGCTGTTCGTCCTGTTCGACGCCATAGGCGTGGGCGTGCTCGAACTGGGCGTCACCGCCACTTCGAGGGTCAAGCTCTCCAGCCCTACCATTGGCTGGGGATTCGTATCGAAGATGTGGACCGACGGCAACTTCGTCGCCGTGCTGAACCTGCTGATCTGCGGCATCGTCTACCTGCTCGTGCTGATGATCTCCAACCGCTTCTGGGTCGCGACGCCGATATACCTGGCGCTCGCGATCATCATCGCGGTCATCGAGCATTTCAAGATCACCATCCGCTATGAGGCGGTGATTCCCTCCGACCTGAACTTCCTCAAGGCGGATGCGGGCAATCTCATGAGCTTCATGCCCGCCGGCGCGCAATGGATCATCCTCGGCGCCGCGGCGGGATTCCTGGTGCTGCTCGGCCTGTGCATCTACCTGAACCGCATCGACGCACGCCACGGGCGCATGTTCCGCGCCGCCGACAGCCGCACACGCCTGGCGAACGCCGCGGCGCGACTGCTGCTGGTCATCGTCCCGGCCGGCTTCTTCGGCATGTACGCCATGCAGGCCGGCACCGTGGGATCGTGGGCGAACAACCTGAACCTCGCCATGGGCGACCAGTCCTCCATGTGGGATTCCGTATACGACGCGCAGCGCAATGGCCCGGTCGTCTCCTTCCTTCGCCAGCTCAACCCCAAGGTGATGGACAAGCCAAGCGACTACTCGGAGGCGACGATGAAGCAGGTCGCCAAGCGCTACGAGAAGGCCGCGGCGAGCATCAACGCCAAGCGCGACGCCAACCTGAACGATTCGAGCGTGGTGTACGTGCTGTCCGAATCCTTCTCCGACCCGAGCCGTGTGCCCGGTCTGAAGGTGAACAAGGACTCCATGCCGAACATCCGCAAGATCAAGGAGAACACCACTTCCGGCTACATGCTGTCGTCCGGCTACGGCGGCGGCACCGCCAACCTCGAATACATGGGTCTGACGGGCATGAGCATGGCCAACTTCGACTCCTCGCTGTCGAGCCCCTACCAGCAGCTGGTGCCCAACCAGCATTGGACGCCGACGATCAACCAGCTGTGGGGAGCGCCGAAGAACTCGATCGGCGTGCACCCGTACGAGTCCTCGATGTACTCGCGCGCCACCAACTACAAGAAGTTCGGGTTCGCCCACTTCTACACGCTGACCGGGCCGGACATCATCTCCCACCAGGACAAGCTGGGCACCAGCCCGTACGTCTCCGACAAGGCCGCCTACACGAGCACCCTGGAACAGCTGCGCAAGACCAAGTCCAGCCAGTTCATCCAGCTCATCACCATGCAGAACCACATGCCGTACCACGACTGGTATCCGAACAACGAGTTCACCGCCCAGTCCACCACCGGCACCGCGTTGGGCAAGAACGAGCAGGAATCGATCCAGACCTACCAGAAGGGCGCGTCCATCACCGACGAGGAGACCCTGAAGTTCCTCAAGCAGCTGGACAAGATCGACAAGCCCATCACCGTAGTCTTCTACGGCGACCACCTGCCCGGCATCTATTCGACCGCCAGCGAGGATTCGAACAACTCGCTCGCCCTGCACTTGACCGACTACTTCATCTGGTCGAACAAGGCCTCCGCGTCCCAGGGCACGAAGATCGCGAATAGCAAGTACACCTCGCCGAACTTCTTCATGGCCCAGGCCGCCGAGCATATGGACGCTAAGGTCTCGCCGTTCATCGCCTTCCTGACGCGGATGCATCAGAAGATCTCCGCCATGGAGCCGCCGGTGGTCAACCAGATCCAAGGCTGGCAGCGCATCCCCGAAGGTCAGAGCCTGTATCTGGATGCCTCGGGCAAGCCGATGGCCGCAAGCGACTTCGACAAGGAGACCAAGCAGCTGGTCGAGGACTACAAGCTGATCCAGTACGACATCACCACGGGCCATAACTATCTGAAGGATCTCGGGTTCATGGACCTACCGAAGAACTGACGGGTTCTGCGGCATTCGGCTGTGCCGACGGCGATGCCGCGCCTGCCGTGATGACAAGGGGCGATTGGGAGCACGGACTTCCGGTCGCCCCTTGTCGTATGCCGTGTGCCTTTGCGGAGAGTGGGACGAGACGATACAAATGTAAGGCACGCCGACAAGTCAATCGTTTTATCAGCGGTATGCTGGTGACGGAACGAAGCATTGTGTCAACACGCTCGTGGGCGACGAGGGTCACGGGCATCTTGGCGCGCGGAATGACGATTGGAAAGAGGGGAGAGCCCATGGGGGCACGGATCACGCTGAAGGACGTCGCGGCGGCCGTCGGCGTATCGCCGGCGACGGTCTCGTTGGTGCTCAACGGCAGGCCGGTGCGTATTTCCGACGAGCGGCGCGAGCAGATAGTGAAGGTCGCCGCATCCATGCACTATCAGCCTAATCAGACGGCCAGGGCCTTAGTTACCAAACGTTCGAACATGGTGGGGCTGGTGGTCCCGGACATCGAGAACATGTTCTTCTCATCGCTGTTCAAGGCCTTGGAGGATGTGGCCATACGCGACGGGTATTCGGTGATCGTGGCCAACAGCGACGATTCGCGCGATCGTGAGCATTCGCTGATCTCCGGCGTGGCGACCCGTGGCATCGACGGCCTGTTTCTGGTGCCGGCCCTGGAATCCTGCGCGCAGGAGGGCGCATTGCGCCGCGACGTGGAGGAATGCCCGTGCCCGGTGGTGTTCGTGGATCGTCTGGTCGATTCCGGCTATTGCGACGGTGTGGGCGTGGACAACGAGGAAGGCGGCAGGCTGGCCGCCGAAGCGCTGCTCGCCTCGCTGAAAGGCGTGGCGCCGGAGGAGCGCGGGCGCATAGGTTGCGTGTGCGTGAAGAGACCGGATGGCATGTCCGACCAGCGCCTCCAGGGGTTCGCCGACGCATTGGCGAAGGCCGGTGTGCCGCTTGACGACGACTGTATCGTGATGGGGGATTACCGGTATTCAAGCGGATACGATGCCGCCGACCGTCTGCTGGACGCCGGGGTGCGGGCCGTGTTCTGCGCGAACGATCTTATGGCCATGGGATTGCGCAGGCGCGTGGAGGAACGTGGGCTTCGCGTGCCCGAGGACATCTCGATCGTGGGATATGACGACGTGCTGCCCCGCTTCGGCCTGCTCAACGACCTGACCACCGTCTCGCAGAACGTGGACGCGCTGGCTGCGGAATGCTGGTCCGTGCTGAAGGAACGGTTCGCGCACCCGAAGGCGGCGGCGCGGATGAGCAGGATCCGCCCTCATCTGGTCTCTCGGGCGACCGTACGCGGGCTGTAGGGGCGTATGACAGGGCGGTAGAGCGCCGATGGGGGCTGGCGGATTCGCCGATGCCGCCGTTGTTTCTTCTTTGATTTCACGAAGCGACACGCGGCATATTTTGAAACATTGATAAAACGTTTTATCATACTTGGTATGTCACGGCGTTTTTCCGAAAGCGTAAGTGACTTGAAGCCATCAATGTTGAAAGGCGGAACGCATGAAGAAACTCATCCTTGATCTCGACACCGGTGTTGACGACGCCCTGGCGATCTCATACGCGCTTGGCAGCCCCGAAGTCGAACTCATCGGCATCACCGGGACCTACGGCAACGTGCTCGTGGAACAGGGCGTGCGCAACGCGCTCGCCGTCACCGACCTGCTCGGACACCCGGAAGTCAAGGTCTACCAAGGCCTGCCGCACTCCAGCACCACCGACTCCTTCTCCGTTCTGCCGGTATCGGCCTTCATCCACGGCGAGAACGGCATCGGCGACGTGGACATCCCCGACTCCAACCGATCCGTGGAAAGCGAACCCGCGGTCGACTTCATCATCGACGCGGTGAAGACCTACGGCAAGGACCTCATCTACGTGCCGACCGGCCCGATGACCAACATCCAGGCCGCCCTGAAGAAAGCGCCGGAAATCAAGGACGAGATCGGCGGCATCGTGCTCATGGGCGGCGCGCTCACCGTGCCCGGCAACTGCAACGCCTGCATGGAGGCCAACATCTCCCAGGACCCGGAGGCGGCCGACTACCTGTTCCGCTCCGGAGCCCCGACCACCATGATCGGCCTCGACGTGACGCTCCAGACGCTGCTCACCTACAAGGAGACCAAGCGCTGGCGCGACTTGGGCACCAAGGCCGGCACATTCCTCGCCGACATGACCGACTTCTACATCAAGGCCTACGAGACCACTTCCCCGAACCTGGGCGGATGCGGCCTGCACGACCCGCTCGCCGTGGGTGTGGCCGTCGACCCGACGCTCGTCACCACCCTGCCGATCAACATGAAGGTCGACCTGGAAGGACCCACCCGCGGCCGCACCATCGGCGACGTGGACAGGCTCAACGACCCCGTCAAGACCATGAAGGTCGCCGTCGGCGTCGACGTGCCGAGGTTCCTCGACGAATTCATGACCCGCATCACCAACCTGGCGAAGAACGCCAAGTGACGCACCGCGGTAGATAACGGCAATCATCAACGAAAAGAGAGAACAATCATGACCACTGAGACTACGGCAGTCGCGGCAAAGGATCCGTTCGATGATCCGGTCACCAGCAACAAGATGGCCGTGCGCGCGCTGATCCCGCTGCTCATCACCTTCGTACTCGGCACCCTGTGCCTGCAAGGATTCAATCTGGTGTTCCAGCAGGTCGGCGCCGACGTCGGCTCCCCGAACCAGGCGTCCCTCATCACCGCGTTCCCGAGCATCGTGCTCGGCATCGTGTGCTTCATCTACGGCTCGCTGGGCGACTTCGTATCGCTGCGCAAACTCGTCACTGTCGGCCTGGTGACCCTGTTCGTCGGTTCCCTGTTCGGCTTCGTCGCCAACTTCTTCTTCACCGCGAACCTGTGGACCGTCATCATCGCGCGCGTGCTGCAGACCGCAGGCGAGCAGGTGGCCGGCTCCGCCTTCCTCGTGGTGGCGACCAAATACCTGCGCAACGATCTTAAGGTGATCTTCTTCGGCCTGTTCACCGCCGCCTACCAGCTGTCCGCATCCATCGGCGTCTTCGCCGCCGGCATGCTCAGCTCCATCGCCTGGCAGTACCTGTTCCTGATCCCGTCCGTCACCATCCTGTTCTTGCCGATCCTGCTCAAGACCCTGCCGTCCAAGAGCGGCAACGGTCAGAAGGTCGATGGCTTCGGCTTCGTGATCTTCGGCTTCGCCACCGCGTTCCTCACCCTGTTCTTCTCCTACATGGCATGGTGGATGCTTGCGGTGTCCGTGATCCTGTACGTGGCGTTCGGCTTCTACATCAACAAGGCCTCCAACCCGTTCATCACCCCCGCGTTCTTCAGGAACACCCGCTGGCTGCGCGCCATCAGCCTCATCCTCGTGTTCTACTTCGTGAACTACGCGCTGAGCCCGATCTTCAACGCCATCGGCACGAACATCTACCACATGACCACCACCCAGGTCTCCCTGCACATCGTGTGGGCCTTCGTGGTCGCCGCCATCGTGGGCACCTGCTCCGGCATGATCGTCGGCAAGATCGGCATCAAGGCCGGCCTGGTGACCGCCGGAACCCTCATGTTCATCGGCTGGACCGGCGCCGCGTTCAGCGTGAACAGCGGATTCGTGGTCCTGACCGTGTGGGCCTGCGTGTTCTACGCCGGCTGCGGCATGATGTACTCGCCGATCGTCTCCACCGTGCTGGGCACCATCGAGAAGGACGAATCCGGCCGAGGCGTGGGCATGAACGATCTGGCCATGAACGTCTCGCCGTCCATCGGCATCGCCATCATCGGCAGCCTGCTCGGCTCCAACGCGCTCGCCGGCCACTCCGTCACCGGCGCCACCGGCGTGGCGGCCAACTACTCCAACCTGATGCTGATCGCGGCCGGCACCGCGCTGCTCGGCCTGATCGTGTTCTTCGTCTTCAAGAAGAAGATCTACGAAGGCAACCACGCGTTGGAGAACGACAAGGCGAAGGCCGAGTAAGCCCATAAGCCCATACGGACTCACTGGCGAATTCCCGGGCCGGTACCGGAGCCATGGCCCGGCCCGGGGCTCGCATCTCTCCCGAACCCTGTAATACGCGACAACCTACAGACACAGTCATCGAAGGAAGGCAATCATGAGCGCAACCGAAATCCTCTCCGCGTTGGACCGCATCCACGGCACCGTGTCCGTGATCGGATCCATGAACGCCGACTACACCGTCACCGCGCAGCGCCTGCCCGGGCCGGGGGAGACCATCACCGGCGGGCCGCTGCAGCTGCTGCCCGGCGGAAAATCAGGCAATCAGGCGGCCGCGGCGGCCAAGATAGGCGCCACCGTGCGTATGTTCGGTGCGGTCGGTTCTGACTCCAACGCCGACTTCCTGCTGGAACAGCTCGAAAACGCCGGCGTCGACGTGTCGAACGTTCGCCGCGTGCTGGGACCGAGCGGAACCACCGTCATCGTGGTGGACGCCGACGGCGAGAACATCATCGTGTACTCGCCCGGCTCCAACGCACAGGTCACCGTCGACTACGTGCAGTCCATGAAGGACGAGCTCGTCTCGTCCAGCGTGCTGGGACTGTGCTTGGAAAGTCCCATCGAAACCGTCACCGCGGCTGCGCGCATGTGCCACGAAGCCGGGGTGAAGGTGCTGCTGAACGATTCCCCGTTCACCCCCACGATCCCGGCCGAACTCATCGAGGCCTCCGACGTGCTGCTCGTCAACGAGCATGAGATGGCGCAGCTGCTGGGCATCGACGAGCCCGACAACGACGATTGGGACGGGTTCGACTGGGAGAACGCGGCTGACCGCATGGCCGAATACGGCTTCAAGGAGGCGATCGTCACCCTGGGCGGCGACGGTTCCGTGGTGCTCGACACCGCGGCACAGCCGGGGCAGCGCGTCGTGCGCATCGCGCCGGTGAAGATCGATGCCGTCGACACCACCGGCTGCGGCGACTCCTTCATGGGAACCGTGCTTGCGGGCCTGGCCTCCGGCTTCAGCCTGCAGGACGCCGCAAGGCTCGCCTCGTACGTGTCCGCCTACGCCGCCACCGGTTACGGCGCGCAGGCGTCGTACGGCACCGCGGCACAGATCAAGGCGAAGTTCGCCTGATTTAGGCCCCGATTCGCGTAAGCCCGTCGTCCGTGGCAAGAAGCCGTGGACGGCGGGCTTTTCCATATGCAAGGCCCGGCTATATCCCAGATGCCATACACTAAGGAAACGGAAGGGAGAAGGGTATGGCACTTACCGAACGCGAACGGCAGATTCTGGAGAAGATCGAGCAGAATCCAATGATCAGTCAGAACGACCTGGCGCAGCTGTGCGGCATCACCCGCTCCGGCGTGGCCGCGCACATCTCCAACCTGATGAAGAAGGGGTATATTCAGGGCAAGGGCTATGTGCTTACTCCGCCACGGTATGTGGCCGTTATCGGGGCGATCAACATGGACGTGTACGGCATCGCCGACAACGACGTGGTGGGGGAGAGCTCCAACGTGGGCAGCATCGTCTCGGCGGTAGGCGGTATTGCCCGCAACGTTTGCTACAACCTGGGGCATCTCGGCGTGCGCAACTATCTCATTTCCGTCTACGGCGACGATGAGGAGGGTGAGAACGTGCGCAGCGACTCCTTCGCCAACGGCATTGACATCACGTACTGCAAGCAGTTCTCGAACTCGTCCACGTCACGATACCTATCGGTGGTGGATGCGAATGGGAAGCAGATCGTTGCCCTCGACGATATGAAGATCAGCGAGAACATTACCCCAGAGTTTCTGGAACAACGTGAACAGATAATCATCAACGCCGAGGCGGTGGTGATTGATTCGAGCCTGCCGCCGCAGACGATCGCATGGGTGTGTTCCAAGGTGAGTAGGCCTATTTTCGCGCGTGTGGTGTCCGTCAACAAGGCGACGCGGCTGCTGCCGGTGCTTGACCATGTCGATACGCTGGTGCTGAGCGAGGCGGAATCACGCCTGGTCTCTGGAATCGCGGTGCATGATGAGCAGACGGCGCATGTGTGCATGGAAGCGCTTGCCAAAACCGGTGTGAAGCATACGCTGATGTTCGTGCAGGGCGTTGGTCTGATATATCGGGGTGATGATGAGACGGTGACGGTGCCGTTGCCGGAAAGCGCATCGCATGCGATGAGGTATGAGAACGGTGCCGCATCCGGCGCGATGAGCGCATTGCTGTGGGCTCGCATGGAGGGACGTGACGATTCGCAGAGCGCGCATCTGGCGGCGGCAGCAGCGGCGTTGAGCATGAGACAGGTGACCTCGGTGTTCCCCGAGATTAATGCGCGTGTGTTGCTTGAACATGCAGGATTAGGTGCGTAAGAAGGCTATTCCACAGGAAGTTGATGGCGCCGTGTGCCTGATGGCACACGGCGTTTTTCTTGTATTTTGCAGGGCATCGACGCAACACGCACTAAACATAAGTTGACGGTTATAAACATATGTTGTATCTTGAATTCAAGATAAAACGTTTCAGCAGTGCATCGAAGTTGATGCACTCAGAACACAGGAGGAAAATATCCATGGCGGATATGTCTTCTACCACAATGCCGAGCGACCGCTACGTCGTGGTCATCGGCGGCATGAACATGGACATCTGCGGGCGTCCGAACGACACCGTGGTCAACCGCGACTCCAATCCTGGGGTCGTGAGCCTGTCCGCAGGCGGCGTTGGTCAGAACATCGCACAGAATATGGCGCATCTGGGCATGCCTACTTATCTCATCACCGTGTACGGTGACGATGAGAACGGCAAAACGCTCGCCGAATGCTGCCGCAAGAACAACATCCATCTCGATTACGCCGAACAGATGAAGGGGCGTCGCTCCTCCACATACATGTTCATCACCGACGAGACCGGCGATCTGCTGGTGGCGGTCAACGACATGGACATCTGCAAGGAGATCAATCCCGAATTCCTTGAGCAGCGTCTCGATTTCATCAACAACGCCGCCATCTGCCTGCTCGACGCCAACCTCGAAGAAGAGACCATGGCCTGGATCGGCGAGCATGTGACCGCCCCGCTGTTCGGAGATACCGTCTCCACCATCAAGGCACACCGCTTCGATCCCATCTTGGACAAGATGACGGTGCTCAAGCCCAACGACCTTGAGGCCTCCGTACTGACGGGCATCGGCATCGCCGACCAGTACTCCGCCGGAGCTGCCGCCAAGACGCTGCTCGACAAGGGTGTGAAGAACGTCTTCATCTCCCTGGGCGCCAACGGCATCCTGTGTGCCAGCCACAACAACGGCCAATACCGCTTCGAACACGTGCCGCCGTACCGCACCAACATCGCCACGGCCAACGGCGCAGGCGATTCCGGCATGGCCGCCATCACCTGGAGCTACTTCGACGACCCCGACCGGGACATCAAGGAGGTTGGGCGCATCGCCCAGGCCGCATCCAGTATCGCACTGGAATGCACCAAGGCCGTACCGGACATCACCGTCGAGCGCATCTACGAGAAGATGAACGGCGAGACTGAGCCGCTCGTCGGCTGAACCCCAATACCAAACCAACAAACCAACAGCACAAAGGAGAACCCACTTATGGTCGTCAAGCAGATTTATTCCCTGATCGAATACGACGAGGCTGTCAAGACGATGGAAGCCGGTGCCGACAATATCGGTCTGGTCCCGATGCAGAACGGCGGTGTGCCCGCGCACCGCGTGCCAATCGAACGCGTGCACCGCATCTTCGACGAATGCAAGCGTCGCGGCGTGACCTCCGTCGCCATCATGCTGACCAACGATCCGGACGAGATGATCGAACTGGCCAAGGAAGTCCAGCCGGACATCCTGCACATCGCCGGAGACGGATATGCCGCCGACGAGGCCTTCGCCGCACGTCTGAAGGAAGTCGCGCCGCACACCAAGCTCATGCAGGCCGTGCTCGTCGACAACGAATCAGCCGTCGACCGCGCCAAGAAATACGCCAAGTACTGCGACTTCATCCTCACCGATTCCGGTCTCGCGCCGGACACCGGCATCGGTGCCAGCGGCCTGACCCATGATTGGAGCATCGACGCGCGCATCGTCGCCGAATGCGGCAAGCCGGTGATCATGGCCGGCGGTCTCGGCCCGGATAACGTCGCCGACGCCATCGAACAGTGCAAGCCTTACGGCGTCGATTCGCTGACCAAGACCAGCATCAAATATGATGGCGGCCGTATGGAGAAGGACATCGACAAGGTCCGTCAGTTCTGCATCAACGCCGATGCGGCAGCCGCGAAGATCGGATTGTGACATGCTGAACGTCAAACTCCTGCAGCCCGTTAAGGTTGTCTGCACCGACAATCTGGGGCAGACACTTACGGAAATCTGTCAGACGGAACACTACCGCCGCCCTTTGGTCGTCACCGATTCCTTCGTGGGATCGATGGCACTCGTGACCGGAGCGATCGCCATGCTGGAATCGGTCGGCATCTCCGTCGCGGTATTCGATGAGGTCAAGCCCGATCCACTGAGCGGAACCGTGACCGACGGTGTGGCAGCGTTCGCAGAGCATGACGCCGATTCGATCATCGCCATCGGCGGCGGCAGTTCCATGGACGTGGCACGCGGCATCAACATCGTACGCGTCAACGGCGGATCCATCATCGACTACACGGACCCGGCGAAGCCCATCGCACATTGCGGCGGCATGATCGCGGTACCGACCACGGCCGGCACCGGCAGCGAAATGTCCAACGCGTTGGTGATCACCGATGAACAGACCAATCGCAAGCTCGCGGTGCTCGCCGACCCGGCGGTCAGCGAATACGCGGTGCTTAACGCGGACCTGATGCTCACGCTTCCGCCGAAGATGACCATCGCCTGCGGACTCGACGCCTTCTGCCATGCGGCCGAAGGATACCTGTCGAATCTGGCCAGCCCGGTCACCGACGCCATCTGCGAGAAAGTGATGTTCCTGCTCTATAACTACCTGCCGCGAGCGGTGGCGGATGGACAGGACCGCGAGGCGCGCGAACGCGTGATGGTCGCATCCACCCTCGCCGGATGGATGCTAAACAACGCGGGCACCATCGCGGGCCATTCGATAGCGCATGTGCTGGGCGCGAAATACCACATCGTGCACGGCGAGGCGGTCGGATACGCGCTGCCGGCGGTTATGGAATTCGTAGCCCCCGTACGTGAGAAGAAAGTCCGTGAAATCGGGCAGATTCTCGGAGCCGTCTTCCCGCAGAACGCCCCTTGCGAGCAGGTGGCGATTATCGCCAGCCGCGCGTTCAAGGACTTCCGCGACCGTATGATTGGATTACATCCGTTTGAGGACTACGGCATCAGTGAAGATGACGTGGTCAGCAACGCGCAGGCGGTCGTGGATGAACGCTTTGCGGGCAATACGCCACGGACCATCGATCTGGCGGCAGCGCAGCAGCTGCTGCGAGAATTCGGCAAACGCTGAAAAGCAACACAATAGGAGGAATCTCATGGCAAAGAAGATCATTCTGGACTGCGATCCTGGTCACGACGATGCCGTCGCCATCCTGCTGGCAGTCGGCAATCCTAACATCGACCTGATCGGCGTCACCACCGTCGGCGGCAATCAGAGCCTTGACAAGGTCACCTACAACGCGCGCGCCGTGCTGGAAAAGGCGCACGCCACCGACATCCCGGTGCATGCCGGCTGTGACAGGCCCATCGTGCGCAAGCAGGAGGTCGCAGCCTCCATCCACGGCGAGACCGGCCTCGACGGCGTTGAGTTGCCGGAACCGACCCGCCCACTGGAACAGGGACATGCGGTCAACTGGATCATCGACACCATCATGAACAACGAGCCCGGCACCATCACCCTCGTGCCGACCGGTCCGCTGACCAACATCGCCATGGCCGTGCGCATGGAACCGCGCATCGTCGAACGCGTCAAGGAAGTTGTGCTGATGGGCGGCGGCTACCACGTGGGCAACTGGAGCGCCGTGGCCGAATTCAACATCAAGGTCGACCCGGAAGCGGCGCACATCGTATTCAACGAGGCCTGGCCGATCACCATGGTCGGACTCGACCTGACCCACCAGGCGATGTGCACGCCCGCAGTGCAGAAGCGTATCGAAGGCGTGGGCACCGACCTTGCCATGTTCGTCTCGGGGCTCATGGACTTCTTCCGCAAGACCTACCAGGATAACCAGGACTTCATCGACCCGCCGGTGCACGACCCGTGCACCGTGGCCTACCTCATCGACCCGAGCGTGGTCAAGACCCGTCGTTGCCCGGTCGACATCGAGATCCACGGCGAACTGACGCTCGGCATGACCGTCGCCGACCTGCGCGGTCCCGAGCCCAGCGCCGAGGAATGCCACACCCAGGTCGCCACGAAGCTCGATTTCGACAAGTTCTGGGATCTGGTGACCGAGGCCATTAGAGCCATCGGCTGAATGAGGGAAAGAAGCAAGGAGAACAATCATGACTGAAACCAAGAGCGATAAGATGCTCGACGCGGGAGGCAAGTCCGTCGTCGCCCTGATGGCCGCCCTGATGGCCGCGATCTTCGCCTTCCAGCTGAACGCCTCGATGCTGTCACCGGCATTGACCACCATGCGCGTGGAACTCAACACCACGGACGCCCAGATCGGCCTCACCCAGACCGTGTTCTTCACATCCTGCGCCGTGTTCTCGCTGTTCCTGCCGCGACTCGGCGATCTGATCGGACGTAAGAAGGTACTGCTCGGCATCCTCGGTCTGACCGCCATCGGATGTGTGGTCTCCGCGCTCGCGGTCAACGTGCCGATGCTGATGGCCGGCCGTGTGATCCAGGGCGTTGCCGGCCCGATCGTGCCGATGACGCTGATCATGTTGCACGCCAAGGTCACCGAAGACAAGAAGTACGCCAAGCTCATGGCCATCCTGACCTCCGTCAACGGTGGTATCGGCGGTGTCGACGCCATCCTCGGCGGTTGGCTCGCCGGCACCTTCGGCTTCCGTTCCGTGTTCTGGGTCATGGTCGGCGTCGCCGTTCTGGCCATCGTGCTCGTGTTCGTCTATGCCGAGGAATCCACCGCAGCCGAGACGCCGAAGATGGATTGGGCCGGCGTGGTTTCGCTCGCCGCGGCCTTCCTTGCCGCCTACCTGGCCATCAACGAGATCCAGAAGCTCGCCGCCGCGAACTGGGCTCTGGTCGCCGTCGAGCTGGTTGTCGCCGCCGTGCTGTTCGTGGTCTTCTGGAACATCGAGAAGCGTCAGAAGGCGCCTATGGTCACCACCCACTATCTCAAGCAGCGTCGCACCTGGGGCCTGCTGCTGACCACCCTGCTGACTATGACCGGTGTGTTCGCCATCATGAACGGCATCGTCCCGGCGCTGGCGCAGGACACCAAGGTCGGTGCCGGCATGAGCGCCTCGGTGGTCTCCCTCGCGACGCTGACCCCGTATGCGCTGGTCGGTCTGGCGTTCGGCCCGGTTGCGGGTGTGCTCGCCTCCAAGTTCGGCTATCGCGCGGTGCTCCGTACCGGTCTGATCGTGTCCGTCATCGGCGTGCTCTTCGGCATCTACGTGTGCCATGTGCCGAGCATCTGGGCTCTGGTGGTCATGTCTGTGGCGCTTGGCGTCTCTTACGCGGGCACTGCCAACATCATGCTGAACGGCCTGGGCATCGTGCTCTCGCCTGAAGACAACCCGGGCTATCTGCCTGGTCTGAACTCCGGTGCGTTCAACCTGGGCGCCGGCCTGAGCTACGCGGTGCTGTACGCCATGCAGAACGCCTTCGGCGCTTCCGGCGACGCCACCAACGGCTATGTCGGCGCAATGATCGGCGGGGTCGTGCTGCTGGCCCTGGCGTTCGGTGCCTCGTTGCTCATCCCGAAGCAGGGGGAGCAGAGGTAACGATCCTTCCCGTCTGGCTTCGGACGGGAGGAAACGAACAGGCCCTTGGGTTTCAATGGTTTCTTAACTCTCTTTTCCATTGAGCCCAGGGGCCTGTTCGTTTGCTGTCTTCAATTATTCTGATGGTGCGCCGGTCAATGAGACATCATATGTCGGCTACCGCGGTTGCGTGCGTGAGATGCGCGCGGTGGCGAGGCGTGGGAACTGAAGGTGTACGACGGTACATCGAGGTTCCCGCAACGCAGTCAGCGCGCCATCGTCACGCATTCAAGGCTTTGGAGCCGATGTCGTGGCGGTAGAACATTCCCGTCGTATCGAGGTTGTCGATGATCGCGTAGATCTTATCCTGCGCGGCCTTGATGTCTGGTGCGGAGGTTTCGACGAGCAGAACGCGTCCGGAGGAGGCGACGAGGCCTTCGTCGGAGTTGGAGACACCGGCGTAGTAGACGTGGGAATCGGAGCCGACGGGGATTTCGGGGATGTGCGCGCCCTTGATCACGTCGACAGGATAGCCGTTGGAGGCGAGCACGACGCCGAGGGTGGTGTTGTGCTCATCCCAGGTGAACGTGGGGGTGCCGCCGTTGAGAATGGCCCAGATACCTGCGGCGAGGTCGCTGGTGAGCTGGGGGAGTACGACTTCGGTTTCGGGATCGCCGAAGCGGGCGTTGAACTCGATGACCTTGGGGCCGTCGGCGGTGGCGATGAGACCTGCGTAGAGGATGCCGGTGAAGGGGGTGCCTTCGGCGGCCATGGCCTCGACGGTCGGGCGCACGATGGTTTCGATGGCCTCGTCGACAACGCTCTGCGAAATCTGCGGGACGGGGCTGTAGGCACCCATGCCGCCGGTGTTGGGGCCCTTGTCGCCATCGTAGGCGCGCTTGTGATCCTGGGAGATGGGCATGGGCCAGAATTCAGTGCCGCGCACGAAGCTCATGAGCGAGAATTCCTGGCCTTCGAGGAAGTCCTCGATGACGACCTTGGCGCCGGCCGCGCCGAAACGATGGTCGATGAAGATGTCGTCAAGCGCGTCGATGGCGGTCTTGACGTCCATGGCGACGGTGACGCCCTTGCCCGCGGCAAGGCCATCGGCCTTGATCACGATCGGGGCGCCATGCTCCTGCACGTATGCCTTGGCCGGCTCAAGCTCCTCGAAGGTACGGTACTTGGCGGTCGGGATGGAGTGACGTTCCATGAGCTGCTTGGCGAAGTCCTTGGAACCTTCGATCTGGGCCGCGGCCTTGTTCGGGCCGAACGCCTTGATGCCGGCCGCTTCGAAATCATCGACGATGCCTTCGATCAGCGGCACTTCCGGACCGACGAACACCCAGTCGTAATCGTTGCTTTGCACGAAGTTGATGAGCGCGGCGTGGTTGGACAGGCTGATCTGCGTGGTGCGGATGCCGTCGAGCTCCATGCCCGGATTGCCGGGGGCAACGGTCACCTCATCGACGCTGCCGCCACGCATGAGCGCGTGGGCGATGGCGTGCTCGCGCGCGCCGGAACCGATAACCAGAACCTTCTGACCCATAATCTTGTCTCCTCGAAATTGCTGTGAAATCTTAAATTATTGAAATGAGCTTTTGCGATTGGAATGCTGCGTTGCCGTGCCCGCATGGCACAGGCAACATAAGCAGCATGAGCGGCATAAGTTAAGGCCTCCTCACAAGGGGGAGGCCTTAACTTGCGTATCACACGAGTTCCACGTCGGTGCCGGTGTTCTTCACGATGTTGCCGAGCACGTAGGCGGTCTCGCCGTTGGCTTCGAGCAGCTTCATGGTCTTGTCGGCGTTCTCGGCGCTGACGGCCAGCACCATGCCGATGCCCATGTTGAAGATGTTGAACATCTCCATATGGTCGATCTTGCCGGCCTTCTCCAGCACGTCGAAGATCGGCAGAATCGGCCAGGAGCCGAGGTTGATGTGCGCTGCCAGACCGTCGGGGATCATGCGCGGGATGTTCTCGATGAAGCCGCCGCCGGTGATGTGCGCGACGCCCTTGACCACGCCGGCCTTGAACAGCGGGGACAGCGTCTTGACATAGATCTTGGTGGGGGTGAGCAGCACGTCGCCGAGCTTTTCGCCGCCGAGCTCGTCCAGCTGGGTGTCGACGGTGTAGCCGGCCTGCTCGAACAGGGCCTTGCGCACCAGGGAGAAGCCGTTGGAGTGCACGCCGGTGGAGGGAAGGCCGATCAGCACATCGCCGTCGACGATCGTAGAGCCGTCGACGATGGCGGACTTCTCGGCCACGCCCACGGTGAAGCCAGCCAGATCGTATTCGTCCTCGTCGTACATGCCGGGCATTTCCGCGGTCTCGCCGCCGATCAGACCGCAATCGGCCTGCACGCAGCCGTCCGCCACACCGGACACGACCTGCTCAAGCAGGGCCGGATCGTTCTTGCCGCAGGCGATGTAATCCAGGAAGAACAGCGGTTCGGCGCCCTGTGCCGCGATGTCGTTGACGCACATGGCCACGCAGTCGATGCCGATGGTGTTGTGCTTGTTCGCCATCTTGGCGACGACCAGCTTGGTGCCCACGCCGTCGGTGCCGGAGATCAGCACCGGCTCCTTGTAGCCCAGGGAGGCGAGGTCGAACAGGCCGCCGAAACCGCCGATGCCGCCGACCACGCCCGGTCGGTTGGTGCGTGCCACATGGGATTTGATTCGCTTGACGACTTCGTAACCTGCTTCGACGCTGACGCCGGCGTTTGCGTATGCTTCTGGCATTTTGGCCTTCCTATTGCTTAGGTGGGATTGCTGGGTTGTTGGGGATTGTTGGGAATGAAGTGTTCGGGGTGGTCTTGCTAGGCCTGGGGAAGGGCCTGGTATTCGTTGCCCTCGTACTTGCTCTTGTAGAGCGCGAATTCGGGCAGACGCACACGATCCTCGGGGGCGAGGGACTTGAGGAAGTCCGCTTCGTAGTCGTCCAGGGCCGTGGGGTAGTCGCCGTTGAAGTACGCGACGCACAGACCGCCGTAAGGGGCGTCGGCACCAAGGCCGATCGACTCGACCAAGCCGTCGAGCGACAGGAACGCGAGCGAATCCGCACCGATGTAGTCGCGGATCTCGTCGACGGACTTCTCGGCCGCGATCAGCTCCTTGGTGGTGGAGATGTCGATGCCGTAGAAGCACGGGTACTTCAGCGGCGGGGAGCTGATGCGCATATGCACTTCGGCCGCTCCGGCCTCCTTGAGCATCTGCACGATGCGCTTCGAGGTGGTGCCGCGCACGATGGAATCGTCGATGACGACCACGCGCTTGCCCTTGACCACACCGCGCACAGCGGACAGCTTCATGCGCACGCCTTGTTCTCGCAGCTCCTGCGTGGGTTGGATGAAGGTACGTGCCACGTACTGGTTCTTGATCAGACCCATTTCGTTCGGCAGGCCGGCCTCTTCGGAGTAGCCGGATGCCGCGGACAGGGAGGAGTTCGGCACGGCGATGACCATATCGGCGTCGACGGGGGATTCCTGGGCCAGCCGTGCGCCCATGCGCTTGCGGGCGGAATGCACGTTCACACCGTAGATATTGGAGTCGGGGCGTGCGAAGTAGATGAATTCCATCGAGCAGATGGCCAGCTGGGTCTGGTCGGTGTAGCGGTCGATGTGGTAGCCGCTGTCGTCCACGACCACGATCTCGCCCGGGCGGATGTCGCGCACCAGTTCGGCGCCGACGGTGTCGAGCGCGCAGGTCTCGGAAGCGAGCACGTAGGCGCCGTTGGTCATCTTGCCAAGGGACAGCGGGCGGAAACCGTTCGGGTCAAGCGCGCCGATCATGGCATGTTCGGTCATGATCAGGTAGGCGAAGCCGCCGTGCACGGTATTGAGCGCTTCCTTGAGCTTGTCCATGAACGTGGGCTTGCTGGAGCGGCGGATGAGGTGCATCAGCACTTCGGTATCGGAATTCGAATGGAAGATCGCGCCCTCGTCTTCGAGCTTGCGGCGCAGAGAGATGCAGTTGGTCAGATTGCCGTTGTGACACAGGGCCATGTCGCCGTCATGGAAACGGAAGATGAACGGCTGGATGTTGTCGCTGCCGCCGGAACCTGCGGTGGCGTAACGCACGTGGCCGATGGCGTGGCTTCCCTTGAGACGCTGGATCTCGCGTTCGTCGCTGAACACCTGGGTGAGCAGTCCTTTGCCGCGATGACCGAGCAGGTGGCCGTCGTCATTCGAGACGATGCCGGCACCTTCCTGCCCGCGATGCTGCAAAGCGTGTAAGCCGAAATAAGTGAGTCTGGCGGCGTCGGGATGCCCCCAGACGCCGAAAATACCGCATTCCTCGTGGATGTCTTCGAGTTCTGCTGACACGCCAAAGCTCCTTCCGAAACTGTGGAGACAGGGGATTTCTACCGCGTTAACCCTATCAAGCGGCGGCTACATTCGCATATCGCGTCTCGTTGAGCCGACAGGGCGTGTATGATAGAGGGCAATCGAACGGATGTTCGAATCGAAGACCTGTTGGAGTGCGGGTGCTGTGTGTTTGCGGCACTGATCGCGATGCCGCAAAGGGGGTGGTATATGGGCGTTGGCGTCGGTGCGGAACGTACGTATATCGCCATTGATCTGAAATCCTTCTATGCGTCGTCCGAATGCGTGGAATTGGGATTCGACCCGCTGCGCACGCATCTGGTCGTTGCCGATGAATCGCGTACCGACAAGACCATCTGTCTTGCGGTGTCTCCGTCGTTGAAGGCCTATGGGTTGCCTGGTCGCGCGCGTTTGTTCGAGGTCAAGGAAAAGCTGAGGCAGATCAATGCCGAGCGGCAGTTGCGGGCCCCGGGGCGTCGGTTCCATGGCAAATCGTATTACGCCGATGAGGTCGAGGCCGATCCCGGTCTGGCTGTAGATGTGTATATCGCCAAGCCGAGGATGTCGCATTATCTGAGCGTGAGCGGGAAGATATATGGCATTTACTTGCGATATGCCTCTGCCGAGGACATCCATGTGTATTCCATTGACGAGGTGTTCATGGATGCCACGCGTTATTTGCGTGCATATGGCAAGACGCCGCATGATCTTGCGCGGGACATTGTGCGTGCGATCTATAGCGAGACGGGTATTACCGCGACTGCGGGCATCGGTACCAATATGTATTTGGCGAAGGTTGCCATGGATATTGTGGCCAAGCATATTCCCGCCGATGCCGAGGGAGTGCGTATCGCGCAGCTTGACGAGATGTCGTATCGGAGGTTGCTGTGGGGGCACAGGCCCTTGACCGATTTCTGGCGGGTCGGGCGCGGATATGCGAACAAGCTGGAGGCCCACGGGCTCATGACCATGGGCGATATCGCACGGTGCTCGCTCGGGCGGGCCTCCGATTATTACAACGAGGAGCTGCTGTACCGGCTGTTCGGTGTGAACGCGGAACTGCTCATCGACCACGCGTGGGGGTGGGAGCCGTGCACCATCGCCGATATCAAGGCGTATAAGCCCGCCGGGCACAGTACGAGCGTCGGTCAGGTGATGACCAGCGCCGCCACGTTCGGCACGGCTCGTCTGATCGTGAAGGAGATGGCGGACGAGCTTGCGTTGGACCTGGTCGATAAGGGATTGGTGACCGACAAGGTGGCGTTGATGGTCGGCTACGACGCGGGGAGCCTGGATCCGGGGCGTGTGGATGCGTGCGCACCTGATGAGTTGAAGCGTGCGGCGGCCAATGCGTCGGCGTCGTATGCGGGGCCGGTCAGCTTGGACAGGTATGGGCGTCGCGTGCCCAAACCTGTTTCCGGGTCGGCTGATTTGGGTGGTTTCACGTCATTGGCTTCCAGAATCCGTGCTGCGGTGGATGGGCTGTTCGCCCGGTTGGTCGATCCGCGTTTGCTGGTGCGCAGTCTCAATGTGGTGGCGGTCGATTTGGCGACGCCAAAGGACCTGGCCGCCGTTGCGCGCTATGAGCAGCCTGATCTGTTCGCGGCTGTTGAGGATGAGCGTGATGGCGTGGCTGGCTCGTCTGGTTCGGTTGACTTGGACGGTTCGGGTGGTTCGGCTGGTTCGGATGACTCCGGCGACTCGGGCGGCGTGAGCGAACAGGCTGAGCAGAACGTGCAACGGGCGTTGCTGGATATCAAGCGGAAATTCGGCAAGAACGCGGTGATCAAGGCCATGGATATGTTCGACGGAGCCACCGGTCAGCAGCGCAATCATCAGATCGGAGGGCATGCCGCATGAGCGGTTCTGTTCGGAAGGCGACAGTATCGGGGAACAACGGCCGGAATCGGGAGGCATGACCTATGGCACTTACGGAAACGCATGATTACGACGACATCATCGACCTGCCGCATCATCAATCCCGCCGTCATGCCCGCATGCCGTTGCAGTCCAGAGCCGCGCAGTTCATGCCATTCGCGGCGCTGACGGGCTACGACGCCGTAATCGAGCAGACGGCCCGTGCCAACGAAGAAGCCGTGGCCAAGGCCAACGCCCCCATCGATGTGGCGGACGGCTACATGCCCGCCTGATGTGAGGTGGGCGAGGGGTGAAGCGGCGAAGAATGTGAGCGTCTGGTCGTGGCTATTCCGGCATGGGGTATGCGTCGTGCAACAGTGAGGAGAAGCTTTCACTCGCCATACCGTAGAAAGCCCCGAGCAATAGTTGCAAAGCCAGATCGTCCGGCAGGTCGTTGTCGTTGGCGAGGGAGCCAAGGATGCCTTCGAATTTCTGTGGATTACTGTTCCATATCGATGACATCTCCTGCAAGGTCAGCAGCTTGGACGCGAGTTCGGGGAATTTCGGCGATGATAGAAGACGATTGATGGTGGCGGCGCGGTATTCGTGCATCGGGTCGTTGCCGTGTTCCGCGTCATTTGTCGCTGAGCTATCCGTTGGCGCGTTGCTGGCGCTACTGATGTTGCTATTTGTTTGGGATTGCTTGGAAGCGCCATCGTCTTGCTGGGAATTGTTGTCTGCCGGCTCGGTGCCAGGGGATTGTTCTACTGGTGTATCGATCCAGGACTGAATGGCGGCGATGGAGCTGCTGCTTAGCCCGGTGAATGCGCAGGCATGGCTCATGGCATAGGTTTTCTCATCCGTTTCTCCGGTCAGATAGCCAACGTCCACGCCGAAGAAGTCGGCGATGGTCGCCATGGTTTCGTATTTGGGAAATCCGATTTCGCCCGATGAGGTGCGGTTACCAGTGTTCAGCCATCTGCTGACATCCTTCTGATGGAATTTCGTGAAGTACTGCCGATTGAGTGCGCGTACGAAATCCAACTGTGTAAGCCCTCGCTCGTCCATGCACTGTTTCAGCCGTGTTCTCCAGCAAGCGCTGCTTCGTGCAGATATACCACTCATGGTATAAACCCCCTTCAAAATACGAGTGAATTATAACATGTTACGTCATTGACGCCATAGCAGGGATGAAAGAGGATAGACACCAAAGGAGAGAACTCATCTGCTGTGGGGTTCGACACCGTGTTTTCGCGTCTTGTGAAAGAAGGGAGAAGCCGCACGCGAAAAAATCACGCCCCCTGATGACGGGTTCCGCAACGAGACCGATTCACGGTCTTGGAATGGCTGAAAGTCAGTCGTTTCTTATATGGAGCGCCGTCAGAAAGGAAGCACCATCATGTTCGCGCAATTGGCAAACACGATTCTGCATGGCGTGCGCATATTCGACGAGGTGGCAAAGAACACCACACCGGCCGAGACGAATCGCCCCGATGAATGCAACGAGGCACAGAGCGGACATCGCCGCGGCGAGAACTCCCACAAGAAAGGAAACGACAATGACGTTCGATGACGAACCGAAGGCAATGATTTGCAGGTTTCATGCCGATTCGATGAACACCAAGAACACGTTTTGCGAAACAACGGCGTAGCTGTTTATTTTCCAATGTTTCATCTAAGAGAGGGAGAAGAACATGACTGGGGGAAACGAGTCGCGGCCGTCGAATATCAATCAGACAATGCAGCTGACTCTGTCGGCTAATCAGGCCTATGACGTGCTGAAAAACATGCTTTCCTGCAGCGCGATGTTCATGATGCGCCGTTGGAATGACGAAGAACGCTCGATTTCGTTCAGCTCCTTCGACGACGTCGATCTTGTTGCGGTGATCCACGAGAAAACCGAATCCGAATGTGAGGTCAAGGTAACGTCGGATTGTCGGGATGCGAATCGTGCTGTACGACGTCTTGGCGATTTTCTTCGGGATTACCAGGCGCAGATCGGCATGACCTCGGTGCAAATAGACCATGAGCGCCAAACGGCATCGCGAAGAGCGGACGTAAGGAAAGAGGCGAAGCATGGAAGTGGGTCTGTGCCCGTTGTCTCCGAGCTGGCGCAGCGCGTCTCCGAAGCGTCTCTTACCACGAAAATTCTCGTGGGCGTTATTGCGTTCTTCATCGTCATAGGCCTTATCTGTGGCATCACCTCGTGCGGTGCTTCATCTAAAACGGTCAACGATGGAAAAGTGGCGATTCCGGAGTCCTCGTCCGGATTCGAAGGCGAAAACTATAAGGATGTGGTCACAAGACTGGAATCCGCGGGATTCACCAATATAGAGACCGAAGGCCTTGGCGACTTGATTACCGGATTCCTTCATAAGGATGGGGATGTCAAGACGGTGTCGGTCAATGGAAGCACAAGCTATAGTTCCCGCCAGAAATTCAGTCCGGACGCACGAATCGTTATCAGATACCATTCGTACTCAACAAGCGGCGAATCGTCATCGGACGACAGTGATTCGGACGACAGTGATTCCGCAACTCAAGAGAAGGCGAAGGCGGAAACAGACGATACGGAGGATGACTCTTCCGAACCATCCAACTCGTCCGGTAGTAAGGACAATGCGTCGCAAGTCGCTGAGGAAAATATCACGACGCAGAACAACCAGGAATTCGCCCAGATACTTGCAGGCGGTGATTCCGGCCAGGCCATCGAGAATTTTGCCGGTAAGTATCAGGGACGCAATATTGAATTCGACGGCTATACGGCATCGGTATTGCCGCACGGCTCGTATAAGACGAGGTTCGATTACCTGATTCTTGCCGGGAACACGGGAAGTACACGTGGGCCGAACTTCCATTTCAGCGATGTGAATTATTACGATCTTCACCTGACTGGCGATAATGTCCCGAGTTCGCTTACCGAAGGGCTCAACATTCATGTCGTCGCTGAAATCGAAAGCTATGACTCCGCATCCTGTCTGCTTGAACTGAGCCCTGTCTCCATCACGATGAGGTGAGAAAAACCATGCCCGGATATATCCCATTTCCCAATGAGACAGTAACGCTCACCAGCCATTGCGCATTCTGCAAGAACGTTGATGGTGAGCAGAACAAAACGAGACTGATGCTCACCAATATGCGCTTGGTATACGAATGGAGCAGCAGAAGACGGACGGGAGAAGACCTTTCATGCCTGTCATACCCGTTGAATGAGCTGGCAACGCAGAAAGATGAGATTCGAGTGGATTGCCAACCTTCCGATTATGAAACCAGCTTCAAGCTTTACCCGGCTGATGAAGAAGTATCCTTCGTTTTCCGCAGCCCGGAGAAAAACGTGAGCCGTAAGCTGACTGCCGCATGGCTGGATGCAATCAGTATGGCAGTGACGGGAACGAAATCCTCCGAAGCCACGGCTTTGCGCAGGAGCGTACCAGGAGTCGAAATGCTGGCCGGTGCCTTGAAGGACACGTTCGATGTGGTCAAAACGACTTTCACCGGACCGAATACAAGTCAACGGAATGCGCCTGTTAGAACAGTCGTCACCGCAAAATGCATTGGGTGCAGAGCCCCGCTTTCGGGACGTACTGGCATGACCGTGCAATGCAAATACTGCGATACGGTGCAGACGCTGTGACGGAAACAGGTAACAGGCCAGACAGGAACAGGAAAACGAGGAAATAGACATGGGCATGTTACGTGCAATCGGAGGAGCTATAGGCGGAACTCTGGCCGACCAATGGAAAGACGTCGTCACTGCGAGTCGCTTTGATGAGCATTCCGCTGTCGTGCCCGGCGTCTTAAGAGATGAGGACAATGGCCGCGGCTCCAATGGTCGTGGCTCGGAGGGTGTCATCACCAACGGGTCGAAGATCTATGTGCCGGAGAACACAGCGGCATTCATCTTCAATCAGTCCGGCATAGAGAACATCATTTCCCAGCCGGGCGGTTATGAATATCATGACGGGCAGGACAGCATCTTCAACGGCGACGGAGTAAAGAAATCGATTTTCAAGCAGATTGGCGAACGCATTGGCTACGGCGGCATCACGTCCGATTACAAGCAGATCGCGTTTGTGAATCTGCGTGAGATTCGTGACATCAAGTTCGGTACGCGTGGTCCGCTCATGTATAACGACCTGTTCTATGGGACGGATCTTGAGATTTTCGCGTATGGTTCGTTCAGTATTCAGATTGGCGACCCGGTGCGATTCATTCGTAATTTCGTTCCGGCGAATGTCGCGTATTATTCGTTTGATGATCAGCGGGCGCGCTCGCAGATTCTGTCGGAGTTCCTGCAGTCGTTTACGGTGGCGTTGAATGCGTTGTCGACGCAGTATAGGATTTCGCAGTTGCCGGCTCAGGCGAACGATATTGCGATCAAGGTTGCGAACGACAGACAGAATGCGGGTACGTGGCCGGCCCGGTTTGGATTCAATATCGTCAAGATCGGTATTGAGAACATCGAGTTTTCGGATGCTTCGCGTGAGCTTGTGCAGAAGTTCTCCGCCAACAAGATGGATTTGAAGGCGTATGAGGATGTGTCGCAGCATGCGTCGAATGTGGCGGCGCAACAGAAGATCGCACACGGTGTGGAAGAGCATGGCTTTGGTGATGCAGGTGCGATGATGTTCGGCGCGGCTTTTGCGCAGGGTGTGAATCCCGTGACCGGCGCGCAGTCCAATGCTGCGGTTGCGGAGCGGCCTGCGACTCAGCATCCGGCGGTCGCGTCGGTGTCGTCCATGTCGGTTAGCGAGCAGCTGGATGCGGTCAAGAAGCTTAAGGAGCTGCTTGATGCCGGGGTGCTGACCCAGGACGAGTTCGATTCCAAAAAGAAGCAGATTCTCGGGTTGTAAGGAGAAAAAATGATGAAGAAGATTTTTACCGCGATATTGAGCATTGTCTTGATCGCCGGCGTATCCGCCTGTGGCGAGAAAAAGAACGAAGGGCCGGATTATGCCGATGACGAGGCGATGTCCATTATTGCGGATGGATTCAATAAGCGTTCGGCTCTGATTGACAAGCTTAAAGGTCAGGGCAAGGATACGAGCGAATCAAAGTATTTCCAGCAGATCATTCAGACTGAGATCGATAATGATAAGCCGTTGAAGGCGCGCCAGTTCAAGGATTCGAAGCTCCAAGAGCAGGTTATTGCCTATTTGAATTCATTGGATGATCAGTTGGCTGTGGTTAAGAAATATTCAAGCACCAGTGCCGGATCTGCTGAGGCGCGGAGCAAAGCATATGACAAGCGATCTACGATTTTGAAGACATTCGTGGATAAGTACGGGCTTAAAGTCGATTCGAAATATCAGGACACTCTTGACGATCTGGTTCGCAACGGCAATTCCGTCCAGGAGAAGAACGAAACGGATCAGACAATCAATAGCCTGATCGCTTCGGCTAAATTCGATAAGACGGAAGCGGAATATGTCGGCTACTATACGTATTCCGCAGTCATCGAGAACACCAGCAAGATCAATTTCAGCAATGTCTCGCTGCTGCTGGCGCTCTATGATGCCGATGGCGTGAAAGTGGAAGAGGCCTATGCCAGCACCAGCTCATGGGCAGCGGGCGAGAAGGTCCGGTTCGAGGCCGGTAGCGATGTGAATGCCGCACAGGTCAAGGTGTCTGTCAGCGGCTATGAAGTTGCAAAATAGAAATGCTTCGCTTTGCCGATGTGTCGGTTGATATGAAATCAAGTTATTGGGCTTGTACCAACCAACAATCTGCTAGTATTTCCATGCCAACATAGGGAATATCGAGGGAAAGAGAAGATTATGCCTAGGAGTTCCAGAAAGAGTTCTATGAGGAATTCAATGGGAGGCATGAGCGCCAAGACGAAGGCGATTGCAATCGTCGTTGCCGTTGCGGTGTTTATAGGAATCGTGATTGCTGGATACCGTAAGGTAGACGGGATTTTCAATCCGAAGAAAGCCGAGCCGGAAATCACCACCACCATCGTCTCCCGTCAGCTGCAGACAATGCAGGATCTGACCACCGCCAAGGAGAACGACTATGGTTTTGAGGAATTCTCCGAAGGAAACATCGCCCATGTGAACAAGAAGAAGTTCACGATGTTCTACAGCTATGAGATTCGTGCCGGTGTCGATCTGGCTAAGGCGAAAATCGCGGTGGATGACACGAATCGTATAATTTCGATTACCTTGCCCAAGGCGGACCTGCAATCCGTGTCGGTGGATCCTGACTCGCTGCGCTTCTTTGACTCGGAGAGCTCGTTGTTCAATGGCAATGAGGTAACGGATACTGCCGAAGCGTTGAAGCATGCCAAGAAGTCGGCGGCTGACAAGGCATCCAAGAGTAAGCTCCTGCAGGAGGCAGACAAGCAGGCCAAGCAGATTGTGGAGAAGGCGTATTCGCAGATCGCCAAAACGGATGGATACAAGGTCAAGGTTCAGCTTGCGAGCAACTAGTGGGCGTTGCCGCCGCTAAGAGAGGAACAGCGTACTAATACGCTTGTTTGTGGCGGATTTCAACGGTTCGGTTTCGCTTGTCTGCTTATTTATGGCACCTTTTCCGCATTAGCCCGAGTATGAGCGTTGCAATTATGCGCCTCGTACTCGGGCTAACGCGTTTTGGATGCCACAAACAAGCCACTTGGCAGTTTTGACCGCTGTTTGTTGGCTTCATATTGGCATTTTTGCTTTCCTTAGCTGGTGAGCTCAAATAAGTCCTATCCGGGGCGCTATCTCGCTTACGTGTGGCAGATTTTCGCGTTCCAGGCGTGCTATCTCGCTTACGTGTGGCACCCGAAGCGCGATACGACGGAAACAAACCGCGGAATTGCAACGTTCTGTTTGGGAATATCAGGGGAGAGGTGCCACACGTAAGCGAGATGGTTCACGTCGAGGTGGTTGTGCAGGCATCCTGATGAAGACGCCCGATCATCGTGCATTCTCGAACATGCTGTTCGCGGAAACGACGGTCAGATCGGGCTCATGGCGCTCGCGTGCGGCTGATGCCAGCTCATCCGTCTTGACGAACAATGCGTAATGCCGTTCGGAATATCCGGGTATGAGGTCTGCGCGGGAACGAAGTGTGGCGATGGTGTCCGCGACGTTCAGATCGTTCTTCCACTTGCATTCGCCAAGCAGGATGCGTTTTTCGGTTTCGTTCGCCGCGATTACGTCGATATCGGTCTGCTGCTTGGTTGTGGGATTTCCGCCCCACCATTTCCCGAATCGCAAGGCGACAAATGGAAGCTGATCGCTGCCGTTGACGTGCCAGAGCCACTGCATGCAGACGCTTTCGAACTGCTGCCCGACATACGTGTCGAGCGCCGGGCCGAATACCATATGTTGGGCGGTCAACTCACCTTGGCCGTTTTCCACGTTCACGATATTGGGGCTGACGAAACGGTACCAGAACGCGAAGAATGGGTCGGCGGGTTTCCATAGTCCTTTTCTTGAACGGGAGGGGTCCTCTCCGAAGGGGACTTCGCGTTCGGCCAATCCCAGGTCCTCAAGCACGCGAAGGTACTTGCTGAGGTTCGTGACCGGTTGTATGCCGGCTTGGTCGGCGATCTTATTCTGCCTTGTCGTGCCGCTGCCTATCGCGTCCATCACCGAGTTGTAAACCGTCGGATCGCGCAATTCCTGCCGCAGCAGCATAAGCGGCTCCTCATAGAGCAGACCGTTGGGAGAGAACAGAAGATTGATTACATTCTGCTCATAAGACAGGTCTGGCCGTATCTGCTGCAGGTAGTATGGGGTGCCACCGAACGTGGCGTAATACTTGATGACATCCTCCACCCCTGCGAAGTCGAGCATTTTCGCGGTGTCGAACACGTCGAAGGGCTTGAGTCGCAGCTGTCCTGTTCTGCGCCCGTATAGGGGGCTTTTGTAGCCCAGTACTTCGCTTTCCATGAATCCTTCGTTGCTGCCGCACAGCGCCATCATGGTGTTCGTGTCCGCGAAGCCATGGTCTATGGCGACTTGCAACACGGATGGCAACGAGGGGTCGGCCATGGCCGCGTAGGGGAATTCATCAAATACCAGGAGAAAACGTTCCGTCCGGTTCTTGACTTGTTCGATGATGAAATCGAATGCGTCCTGCCATGTGCCGAAGGTGAACATACCTTCTGGCAGATGGAAGAATCGTTGGATGACGCGTGAGAAATCGCGCAGATTGTTCTGCGTGGTTTGCTGACGTGCGGTGAAGTACAGCGTGTTCTTGTCTTTTGAGAATTCGTCCAACAAGGCGGTTTTGCCCACACGCCTGCGGCCGAGTAGCACCATCATCTGAAACGTGGTCTGTTCCCACATGGTGTTGAGTACTTCGAGCTCCTTGAGTCTTCCAACGAACATGGCTGCCTCTCTGCTGTTTTATGCTTACGAGTATAATACTCATGAGTATTATACTCGTAAGCATAAAATGGAATTGTATTTTTGCCAAAGAGCAGAGGCACAAGAGAAAGACGCCACTTAGAACATTGCTAGCGTTCTTTGAAATAAGCGAACAGGTGTTTTTCCTTTATTGCGAGAACGCATCCTAGGGTGCCTAACACATATGCTGAATATGCGGTGAGTATTGGGAGTGAAGCGTTGAATAATACTTGCAGTCTGTCAGTTTTGCCGACGTATTCCGTGGCCATCAGATAGGATATGGGCACGGAAATCGCTGAAGAAACGCTGATGATGATCAGCGACTCGATGCATATTTGCAGCATCAATGCCGGTTTCGATACTCCGCAGTGCAACGCGGATGCGATTTCCAAACGTCTGACATGAACTAATGCGTATCCTAGGATCGCTCCCGCACATGCAACCGCAATGGGCAGGAAAGCCGTGGAACGATGCCGATACATGGCCTGTCCGTCGAAGGAGCTTCCTAGTGATGAGTTGAGCTGTCCCAAAGTGATTGAGTTGTCCTTGTCTGATTTGGCCGCTGGGGTGAGTGCAGACCAGATCATATCTTCCGTTTGGCTTGTTTGTGGCCAGATACTGACCCAGCAAGCGTCAAAAGTTCCGGCTGAAGGCGTGGAGGAAAGAACCGCATACGAGTATCCGGGGGTTCTTCCATCATCGGGGTATCTGTAGATTCCTCGGATGCGGGTCTGGCTACCATCGCGTAATGCGAGATTGTCTCCCTCATGCAGTCCGAAGGTCTTGGCCAGTTCCTTGGAAACGAATATGCCTTGGACTTTGTCGTTCTGCGTTGCGTGTAATACGCGGGCAAAGCCTGGTGTGACGGCATAGCTTGGGATTTTGGTGTCGGGCAACGCCGATGCCGTCAACTGATCGCTCTCCCTGATCGCTCCGGAGGCCTGTACGCCATTGAGTTTGGACAGCCGTTCACAAGCCTGCCCATCCACTCCGCCAGTGGCATTGAGCACCATGATGTTGCCGCCGGCGTTACGGTATTGTCGGGCTTGTCGAAGAATGCTTGAGGATGTCGATATTTCAAAGAGCGAAGATCCGGTAACGAGAATGGTGATGGATAGTATCGCGAGAACACAGCGGGATGACCCGCTGGATATACTGCGCCAGGCTTCGGAGCAGATGGAGAATAGTCTCATTGGAAATCCTTCAGGTCAATGACATCGGTGCATGCGTCGCGTGTTCGGGGGTCATGGGTAGAAACGACGACGATGGTGTCGGATTGTGCGATTCGAGTCAATGCATCACTGATTGTGGCCGCTGTATGCATGTCAAGCTGGGCGGTGGGCTCGTCGACCAACATGAGCGAGGGATGTGCCACGAACGCGCGCGCGAGCATGAGCCGTTGCGCCTCTCCTCCGGAAAGATCGGAGAACCGGTGATCGGCCACATGATTCAAACCGAACCGCTTCAAAGCGGGAACAGCCTCATACTCTGCCTGTTTCCGTGTCAACCCTTTGGCGAGCAAAGGAAGGGAGACATGATCGAGTACCGTTCTTTGCGCGATGCCATGAGGATTCTGAAACACCCAACGCATGGAATCCACGTTTTGCTTCGATACTTCGCCATTTGACGGCCGTATCCAACCGGCGATAATGCCGAGCAGCGTGGATTTACCGGATCCGCTTGGGCCGGTAAGCGCATAGACATGGTTGGGGAGAAGCGTCACGCTCAAGCCATGGAACAGTAGCGGGCCGTCGACATATCGATGTCCTATGTTGTTCAGTTCAATGCGCATTACATGTTGACTTTCCGGGATTCGTCTGAATGCTGCCGGGTGCTTTGCCTTCCAGCGTGACAAGGGTTCGCCCTAATGAACTGCCGACGATATGAGCTTTCAGAGCGGCCCCGCTGGCGCTGACAATGCAGCCATCCGATTTATTGAGATTGACAAGTGCTTTCGCTGGAATCGAATAGACGTCAATCGGTTGTTTCAGACGGTAGCTTACGGAAACGTCGGTGGTCTGCTCGCCGTCCTTACGGTTCCCCGTATATCCTTCCCAAGAGGACATTGCGGTGAGGGCCTGTGGATCGTTCACTGTGCCGTCCTCGCCAATGGAATATGTCTGGCCGTTGATTTCGACGGTGCGTTCTCCGGCCACCCTGTCTGTCGGCAGATTTGTGGCCTTGATTGACTGTATTCCCTCAGCTGTCGTGAATGCGGCTGCGGAATCGTCATCGGATACGGACGATCCCAACTCGGTGGCGCAACCGGTGGTAATCAGGCTTTCGGTAGGAATCCAGATCACCAGTGCCTTATCGAATGTCCCATTCTGGGCTGTTCCGCCGTAAGCCGCGTAAAGCTGTTTCCAAGCATTCCACGTACTCCAATCAAAAGTGCCTGACTGCGATGAGGAATATCCCAAACGTGTCAATTCGGCCTGCAGCGCCTTGACATCGGTTCCTTTATCTCCGTAAGAAAGGTCGCGATATAGCGGCGTTTGAGCATATAGAGTCACCAGCGGTGCGCCATCCATATCGTATTCATGGGACCCCGAGACTATTACGCCATTGTCTGGGCAGGAAGCGTAAGTGACCTGTCCTGTTCTGCCGAAAGATATATTCTGCGCATGCGATGCCGTGACATTCAATGATATGGTGCGGGTGTCATCGAATTGCTCGGTTTGCAGTGGCAGATTTCCACTGTCCGATGACGGTCTGAGCGATGATGGCGTCTTGGATTGGGTAAGGCCAATGGCAAGACCGGCACCGGAACACAGGCAAGCGACCATACACAAAGCTATGAATCCGGCGCCATGGATTTTGCCGTGAAATACTGGTGGCAAAAACATGGTGATATCAGTCCTCACTTATTCGGATTTGCCAGACATTGGGAAAATGGTTCGGAATCGGTGTCCAGCTTCGAGCTGCCATCCGTTTTGGAGGATTCGTTCAGGTAATCCTGCTTGGTAAACGAGTTCGGAACCAGTTTTTTACGTTTCAGGCAGCTCACAATCAGTTCGATGTCATCGGCATTCGAGGGATTGGTGGTCATGCGTTCGTATAGATCGCGAATAAGCAGATTCGTTCCCTTCGCGCATGCGATGCTGTCGGAATTCACCTTATCGGAGTCGTAATCCTGACCGTCAACATCCATGCTTTCCTGCATCAGGCCTGTGGATTGATCCGTGCTGAACGTTATCTGATCTCCTTTGGAAATCATGCACTGTTGGTATTTTTCGTTGGCCTCACGGTAATCGGATTCGCTGATTTTCCCGGCTTTGATTGCTTTGGTGAGCACCTGCTTTTCGAAATCGCTGGTGGCGGATTGCAGTGCCTGACGCAATTGCGTCTCATAGGATGCGGTTGATTGGGAGGTGTCGGTACCTGACGAGGATTGCGCTTTTGAATGGCTGCTGTTCAGGTTTGGTGAGCAGGCATTCAGCGTCAGTAATGAAACCGCAAGACCAGTGGCCAGCAACATTCGAAATGATTTGGACATCAGATTTTCTTCCTTCATTATTTGTTTCCGATGGTGCGATATCGGTTGCAAGCGTAAGAATCCATGGTCTGTTGGAATGCTTTTTGCCTGGGAACTGACCTGACTTGACCTGTTCCTGACCTTCGTGATTATGACTGCTAAGGTGTGAGACGGAACGGACAAGGATGGTGGCGGTGAAAGTTCTGATTGTGGAAGACAACACGAATTTGGCCGATGTGATTGGCATGGGACTGAATATGGAAGGCATGCAGGCCAAAGCCGTGTACGATGGCCGGGATGCCGTCGAGGAATTGGACAATGGCGAGTACGACATGGTCATTTTGGATCGTGATCTTCCAGGGGTGCATGGAGACGATATAGCCCGTATGCTCAGTGAACGGCATGCCTCCACCTATGTGCTCATGCTTACTGCGGCTTCCCAGACCGAGGATATCGTTCAGGGATTGAATCTCGGCGCGGACGATTATCTGACCAAACCGTTCGAATATGCGGTTCTTCTGGCACGGGTCAACGCGGTTCGGCGTAGAAAAGAGCGAAGTCGCGTCAGCACATTCCATAGGGGAAACTTTGAAGCGGATTTCCATACTGGCATTGTCACTGTCTCAGGACGTCGTTTGAGATTCGGCGCCAGAGAACTTGCCGTGTTACAGACGTTGATCGAGGCGAATGGCGGCGTGGTGAGCACGGAGGAGCTGTATCAAAGGATATGGCATGATGACCACGCACATACACGTGGCATCGTCAAGACCACCATATATGCGTTGAGAACGAAAATCGGCATCCCCGACTTCATCGAGACGATTCCAGGGCAGGGGTATCGGATCCCATGAAGAGTAGAGAACCAACGGCCCCATGTATTCTATGGTCGACAAGAAAGCGGCTTATCGCAGTCATTCTGGCCGTATTTATCTCTTTGACGGCGATTATTTCCATGGCGACTTTCATCATCGTCGATCAGCAAATCGATACGGTATCCATTGGCCGTTTTACGACGGGGCGGTCTTCGGATGCACAATATGCACAACAGGAATCCGCTGAACCATCACAGGACGATTCATATATCGCGGTGGGGAAGAACGCATCTCCGGACGGGTTTGCTGTTACCGCTTCCCGCGGTAACGAGAAGGCGCGCAATTTGTTGCTCCTTACCAGTGTGGCGCCGATTCTGATATTCGGAGCGCTTTCGGCCATTGCAACTTGGAGTATATGCACGCGTTCTCAACACAGGATAGATGAGGTAGCGAGACAGATACGGGCTTCAAACGGGGAACTAACGAAACAAGTCATTCATATTCCTCGGGAGAACGATGCGGCAACGGTAATAGCCGATGCCTATAACGATGCGATTGGTGATGTTGCCGCCTCCATTGTGCGGGAGAAACGGTTTATCGCCGACGCGTCCCATGAGCTCAAGAATCCGCTTGCGGCCACGGCTACCGCTTTGGAAATATCGATGCATAACGGTTTGATTGATGGGAGGGCGCTTCCATTCATCGAAAAGGCCAGGGCATCCAATGCGTCATGCATTGCGCTGACCCGGCATCTGCTGGATCTTGCTCATGTCCAGCAGCTTGAACATGCCCAACTGACATCGGTGGATATGGGAGCCGTTGTCGATGACGTACTCACGTCTTTCTCCGATGATGCCGCCTTTGAAGGATTGACGCTGCATAAACGGATAGAGAAGAACGTATCCGTAATGGGAGATGGGCTTCTGCTCACACAGCTTGTGAGGAATCTGACGCTCAATGCGGTACAACACAATAGAGCGGATGGGCAGATATGGGTGTCCCTAGAGGAGAGTTCCGATGAGGACGGGTCAAAGACGGCATCGCTGAATATCGAAAATACAGGAACGGATTTACGCGAGATGGATCTTGACGACCTGTTCACCCCGTTCAACAAAGGACAAAACAGCAGAATCATGGAACATGACGGTTCGTCTCAGTCGGTGGCGAATCATGGTCTGGGCTTATCCATCGCCAAAGAGATCGTCGCATTGCATGGTGGCTCGATACGGCTCCAGGCCAGGGGTGGAGGAGGATTGCTTGTTTCCGTGAATATTCCAATATCGCGGTAAAACCGGAGATGACAGGGCAAACAAAAACCGAGGAGGATGCGTTCAAGGACCTATCCTGAAAACGCATCCCCCTCGGTTTTTGTTTGGAATCCGTTTGAATCATCTGGGTCGTTCCCACATGATTCAAACGGATTGAACATCAGGCGGCGAAGTACTCCACGCCGGCTGCGAACAGCGGCTGGTCCTTCTCGCCGGGCACGTTCACGAACGTGCCGTTGCTGTAGCGCTCGGAGTGGCCCATCTTGCCGAACACGCGGCCGTCCGGGCTGGTGATGCCTTCGATGGCCAGCAGCGAGCCGTTCGGGTTCACGTCCAGGTCCATGCCGGGCACGCCGTTCTCGTCCACGTACTGCGTGGCGATCTGGCCGTTGGCCTTGAGCTGGGCGAGCACGTCGTCGGAAGCCACGAAACGGCCCTCGCCGTGGGAGATGGCGATGGTGTGCATGTCGCCCACCTCGGTCTTGGCCAGCCACGGGGAGAGGTTCGATGCCACGCGGGTGCGCACCAGACGGCTCTGGTGGCGGCCGATGGTGTTGAACGTCAGCGTCGGGCATTCGGCGGTCATCGGCACGATGTCGCCGTACGGCACCAGGCCAAGCTTGATGAGCGCCTGGAAGCCGTTGCAGATGCCGAGCATCAGGCCATCGCGGTTGTTCAGCAGGTCGCGCACGGCCTCGGTCACTGCCGGGGCGCGGAAGAACGCGGTGATGAACTTGGCGGAGCCGTCCGGCTCGTCGCCACCGGAGAAGCCGCCGGGGATCATGATGATCTGGCTCTTCCTGATCTCCTCGACCAGCGCGTTGGTGGATTCGGCCACGGCGGCGGGGGTGAGGTTGTTCACGATGAGCGTGCTCACGTCGGCACCCGCACGCTCGAAGGCGGCGGCGGAATCGTATTCGCAGTTGTTGCCCGGGAACACGGGGATGATCACGTGCGGCTTGGCGACGCCGGTGCCGGTGTACACGGTCTTCTTCGGAGCCTCGAAGGACACGGTCTCGACGGTCTTGCCCTTCTCCTCGTCCTTGGAACGGTACGGGAACACGGATTCGATGCCGCCCTCCCAAGCGTCCTGCAGCTCGGCAAGATCCAGCGTCTCTCCGGCGGCCACGAACGAGTACTCCTCGGTGGTCTCGCCGACTTCGCCGACCTCGACCAGGTTGGACACGGCCGGAACCTTCGCGTTGTCCGCAAGCTCGATGATGAAGGAGCCGTAGGCCGGGGCGAACAGGTCGTCCACGGTGATGCCGTCGGCCAGCTTCACGCCGATCTGGTTACCGACCGTCATCTTGAAGATCGCCTCGGCGCTCGCACCGTAGCCCGGCGTGGACACGGCCAGCGCGTCGCCGAACTCGGTGAGCTGCTCGACCGCGGAGAACACCTCCAGCAGGCCGTCCTTGTCCGGGGTGAGGCCATCGGCCTTGTACCGCGGCGCGATGCGGACCACACGGTGGCCAGCGCCCTTGAACTCGGGGGAGGTGGCGCGCTTCATATTGCCCACCGCCACGGCGAAGGAGATCAGGGTCGGCGGAACGTCAAGCTGTTCGAATGTGCCGGACATGGAGTCCTTGCCGCCGATCGCGCCCGCGCCAAGATCCACCTGGGCCATCAACGCGCCCAGCACGGCCGCCGTCGGCTTGCCCCAGCGTTCCGGCTCGTCGCGCAGCTTCTCGAAGTACTCCTGGAAGCTCAGGTACGCCTTCTCATGCTCGAAGCCGGCCGCGACCAGCTTGGAGAGCGATTCGACCACGGACAGGTACGCGCCCGTGAACTGGTTCTTCTCCATGATGTACGGGTTGAAGCCCCAAGCCATCGCGGAGGCGGTGGTAGTCTCGCCGAACACCGGCAGCTTGGCGACCATGGCCATGTTCGGGGTCAGCTGCTTCCTGCCGCCGAACGGCATGAGCACGGTGCCCGCGCCGATGGTGGAGTCGAAACGTTCGGAAAGGCCCTTGTTGGAAGCCACGTTCAGGTCGGTGAGCATGGTGTGCATGCGCTCGGCAAGAGTGCCGGTCTTCCACGGGGTGGCGTAGTCGTGCTGCGCCTCGACATGCACCACCTGATGCTTCGGAGCACCGTTGGAGGCAAGGAATTCACGGGACAGATCCACGATCGTGTCGCCGTTCCACACCATCGTCATGCGCGGCTCCTCGGTCACGGTCGCGATGACCTCGGCCTCGAGGTTCTCCTCCTTGGCATAGCCCAGGAACTCGTCCACGTCCTCCGCGGCCACGTCGACGGCCATACGCTCCTGCGATTCGGAGATCGCCAGCTCGGTGCCGTCCAGGCCTTCGTACTTCTTCGACACCTTGTTGAGGTCCACGTACAGGCCGTCGGCCAGCTCGCCGACCGCCACGGACACGCCGCCGGCGCCGAAATCGTTGCAGCGCTTGATCAGACGGCACGCGTCGCCACGGCGGAACAGACGCTGCAGCTTGCGTTCGACGGGGGCGTTGCCCTTCTGCACCTCGGCGCCGTCGAGTTCCAGCGATTCGACGTTATGCGCCTTGGACGCGCCGGTGGCACCGCCGATGCCGTCACGGCCGGTACGACCGCCGAGCAGGATGACCTTGTCTCCCGGAGCCGGGGTCTCGCGGCGCACGTGGTCGGCCGGAGTCGCGGCCACGACCGCGCCTACCTCCATGCGCTTGGCCACATAGCCGGGGTGGTAGATCTCGTCCACCTGACCGGTGGCCAGACCGATCTGGTTGCCGTAGGAGGAGTAGCCGGCCGCGGCGGTGGTGACGAGCTTGCGCTGGGGGAGCTTGCCCTCAAGCGTCTCGGACACCGGCACGGTCGGGTCGGCGGCGCCGGTCACGCGCATGGCCTGGTACACGTAGGAGCGGCCGGACAGCGGATCGCGGATGCAGCCGCCGATGCAGGTGGCCGCGCCGCCGAACGGTTCGATCTCGGTGGGGTGGTTGTGGGTCTCGTTCTTGAACAGGAACAGCCAATCCTCGTCGTGGCCGTTCACATCCACCTTCACCTTGACGGTGCAGGCGTTGATCTCCTCGGATTCGTCAAGGTTCTTCAGAATGCCGTTCTTCTTGAGCCACTTCGCGCCGATCGTGCCCATATCCATCAGGCACACCGGCTTGGCGTCGCGTCCCAGCTCATGGCGCATCTCAAGGTACTTGTCGAATGCGGCCTTGACGGTGGCGTCGTCGATCTGGACCTCGTCGAGCTGCGTGCCGAACGTGGTGTGACGGCAGTGGTCGGACCAATACGTATCGATCACCTTGATCTCGGTGATCGTCGGGTCGCGCTGCTCCTCGGTGAAATGCTCGCGGCAGAACTGCAGGTCGGCCAGATCCATGGCCAGACCACGATCCTCGATGAACTGTTCGAGTTCGGCGTCGCTCATCGTGCGGAAGCCGTCGATGACCTCCACCTTGCCGGGCACCGGCACCTGGGTCTTGAGCGTGGTCTTCACGTCCAGCGAGGCCTCGCGGGCCTCCACCGGGTTGATCACGTAATGCTTGATGGCCTCGACGTCGGCTTCGGACAGCTCGCCTTCCAGCGCGTACACCTTGGCGGAGCGCACGGTCGGGCGTTCGCCCTGGGAGATCAGCTGGATGCACTCGCTGGCGGAATCCGCGCGCTGGTCGAACTGGCCGGGCAGGTATTCCACGGCGAACACGGTCGCGCCGCCGAAATCAGGCAGGTCAGCGGACACGTTGTCCACCTGCGGCTCGCTGAACACGGTCGGCGTGGCCTTGGCGAACAGCTCCTCGCTGATGCCTTCCACGTCGTAGCGGTTGACGAGACGAACGTTCTTCAGGGCAGTGATGCCGAGGATGGTCTTGAGCTCATTGGCGAGCTGCTGTGCCTCGACGTCGAAGCCCGGCTTCTTTTCCACGTATACGCGAAAAACCATGGGTCAACTCCTTGAAAGGGGCTTTGAAAATTAGCGGGTTGATGGGAAACGTTTGGAAACGTTGGAATTTGAAAACGAAGGCGAAACAACGAAGCCCGCATCCGAGCGGATACTGCGGATGCGGGCTGTGCGTGCGTCATTCGGCGACTTCGATGCCTTCGGACTTGGCGAGCTCGGCCAGGCGGCTTTCGATCTCCTCGTAGGCGGGGATGATGTCGCCCAGATCGCGGCGGAACAGGTCCTTGTCGAGGTGCTCGACCTTGCCGGAGTGGTCGCGCTGATCCCACAGGCGGCAGGAATCCGGGGTGATCTCGTCGGCGAGCAGCAGCGTGCCGTCGGAGGTGCGGCCCATTTCGATCTTGAAGTCCACGAGCTTGACGTCGATCTTGGCGAAGATCTCGATCAGAGCCTCGTTGATGCGGCGGGCGAGCGGGGCGATCTCGGCCAGATCCTCGCGGGTGCACACGCCGAGTGCCACCAGATCGTCGTCGTTGACGAACGGATCGTGCAGTTCGTCGTTCTTCAGGAAGTATTCGAGCACCGGTTCCTTGAGCTCGATGCCCTCTTCGACGCCCAGGCGGGAGCAGAAGTGGCCGGCCGCGGTGTTGCGCAGCACGATTTCGAGCGGGAACATGGTGACCTTCTTGACCAGCTGGGAGGTCTCGCCCACGCGGGCCACCAGATGGCTGTCGATGCCGCGCTTCTTCAGCAGATCGAAGATCAGCGTGGTGATGAGGTTGTTCAGCCTGCCCTTGCCGGCGAAATCTTCTTTCTTCTCGCCGTCACCTGCGGTAGCGGAGTTCTTGTATTCGACCCAGAGGACCTCCGGATCGTCAGTTGCGTACAGTTGCTTGGCTTTGCCCTCGTAGAGCTTTTCCAACTTCTCCATTACTCGCCTTTCCTGGTGTTTGGGAGGTAGATAGTTTGGTGAACTTGACGGTTACAAGATACCAACGGGAGGCTACATTGCGTGGCCTCCCGTGGTGTTTATGGACGGGTGCGCGAACGTGCGCGCGAATGAGACGTCAGATGACCCGGATGTCGAGCGAATCGGCTACGCGTGCGGCCTTGGCGCGGGCGTCGGTCTCGTCGGTGCCGATGGCCAGCGCGGCGGCCATGCGGCGATGGCCGTGCACCTCGGGCTTGGCGAAGATGCGCAGGTCGGTGTTGGGCTCGGCGAGCGCCTGTGCGACGTTGCCGAATGCGGCTTGGCCGTCTCCTTCGACCACGATGGCGTGGCTTGCGGCGGTGGTGCCTTCGGGGATGGAGAGCGCGACGTGTTCGGGGGTGACGGGCAGGCCGAGGATGGCACGGGCGTGCAGGGCGAATTCGCTCAGGCGCTGGGAGATCATGGTGACCATGCCGGTGTCGTGCGGGCGCGGGGAGACCTCGTTGAACAGGATGGAGCCGTCGGTGAGGACGAAGAGTTCGACGCCGAAGACGCCCCAGCCGGTTTCGCCGGAGGTGCGTGCCTTGGCGACGAGGCCTTCGACGGCGGTTTTGGCGATGTGCTGGGCGCGTGCGGTTTCGTCGTTCCTGTCGGTGGTGCCGGCCGGTTCGTTGGTCTGCCAGGATTCGCGGTAGTCGCCGGATTCCTGGCGTTGGCCGATGGGGGTGCAGGTGACGATGCCGGCGCTGGAGCTGACGGTGAGTACGGTCAGTTCGCGTTCCAGGGGTGCGAGCGCTTCGACGATGACGCGGGAGATGTCTCCTTCGTCGTGTGCGCGGCGGCCTTCCTGCGCTTCGGTCCATGCGGCGTCGATGGCGTCGGCGGAGCGGACGATGGATTGGCCGTGGCCAGAGGAGCTCATGATGGGTTTGACGACGCAGGGGTAGCCGACTTCTTCGGCGCCTGCGCGGAGTTCTTCGAGGGTTCCGGCGAAGCGGTAGGGGGTGGTGGGCAGGCCGAGCTCTTCGTGGGCGAGGACGCGGAGGCGTTCGCGGTCCATGCAGATGGCTGCGATTTCGGCGCTGGGCACGACCTGTGCGCCGTTTGCGGCGGCTTCGGCGAGTACCTGGGTGGCGATGGCTTCCACTTCCGGGACGATGATGTCGGGTTTGATGTCGTCGAAGAGGGCTTTGAGCTGTTTGGGGTCGGCCATGTCGAGCACGCGGGCTTCGTGGGCCACCTGTTGTGCGGGGGCTCCGGCGTAGGAGTCGGCGGCGCATACCCATGCGCCCAGGCGCATGAGTTCGATGGTGACTTCCTTGCCGAGTTCGCCTGCGCCGAGGAAGAGCACGCGGGTGGGCTGCTTGCCCAGTGGCGTGCCCAGGGAGCGGTTGATACTGCGTTGTACGGAGGTGGAATCAGTCATGGCTCATATTCTGTCACTCGCGCTAGATAGGCGTTTGCCGGTGTGTGCGTGGCGGCGGGTGGGCCATGGTGGGGGAGTGGCGGCGTATGCGGGGTTTGCCGGGGTTCCCGGAGGGATGTCTGGAAAGCCGGAGGCCCGGAGGCCGGCCGGTCCATATCGGTTGTATGTCGGCCGGTCTCCGGGGGCTGGTGCGTGGCGTGTGGCGTTCAGGCGAGCGCCTTCTTGATGCGGTTGAGACTTGCGGGCCTGGGGGTGCCGAGTTCCTGCGCCCATAGGCTTACGTAGAACTCTTCGAGCATCCAGCGTGCGTCGGTGGCCTTGCGCATGAGCTCCTCATGCTTGGGGCCTGCCGGTTCGGCCTTCGCCTTGGCCATGGCCTTGTCCACGAGCTGCTTGGCTTCGTCGGCCTGCCAGGCCCAGCGCACGTCGCGGTTCTTGTCGTTCTTCGCCTTGGCGAGCCGCATCAGGTCGGCATGCAGGTAGCGTTCCACGGATTTGAGCGCATCGGGCGGCGTCTGGCCGATGAATCCGGGGAACACGAGCGTGGCGATGTGCTCTCGGATCGATTGCAGTACCGACAGCATCGGCAGGTCGGCCTTGCCGCTCACCGCCTTGTCGACCTGGGCATACCGTTTCAGAATCGCGATCACATCGTGTGACACGTCGTACACCGTGTCCTCGTAGACCTCGCGCACGTCGAGCACCGCATTCGCCAGCGCCTCGTCGTCCTTGAGCCTGTCCACCTGCGGCAGCAGGCGCTTGACGGCGGCCAGCTGCAGATCCTGCGCCAGCTCCTTCGTGGACTTGTACGGCGCGGACGCGAGCATCAGCGCCTCAGTGCCCAGCCAACGCGAGGAGATGCGCTCGTCCGGCAGGCGCAGCGCGTCGAGCGCCCCATGCCACAGCATCGACGCGCGCGATTCGGTGGTGGCGCCGGAACGATGCAGCAGATCGGCCTGGCGCACGATCTTGCCCTGATCGGCGGCCTTGTCCGCCTGCTTCTTGACCATGCGACGCGCCGACTCCTCGGCCTCCTGCGCGAACCTGACCTGCAACGCCTTGAGATCCTTGGACTTGCCCAGCACCTTCACCTGCCGGCGAGGACCACGCCGTCCATGCCCCGAGCCGTGCCCGCCGAGCGGCTGCTCCACCGCGAACGTCATGCGCAGGTACGGCGAAAGACGATCGGTCAGATCCTTGCCCAGCACTTCGGGGTGGATCTGCGCGCCGATCGTGGCGATGGCGGCCTGCGTGAACGCGTGCGCCAGATCCGGGCAGTCCACATCCGCCGCCGTGCCCGGCAGATCCGGGTACCGTTCGTCGATCCACGCGCGGATCTTACGCGCGGCATCGGGCGCCGGCACGAACTGCACGCGCAGCTGCTTGGGCAACGCCTTGATCATGGCAAGCAGCAGCTCATCCATCAGGCCGGGCACATTCCAGGTGAACTGCTCCGGCGTGATACGTCCCAACGCCTTCAACGGCACATGCACGGTGACGCCATCATCCGGGTCGGTCGGATCGTAGATATACGACAGACGCAGGTCGATGGGCTGGCCATCCGTGCCGCGCGTATGCCAATGATCCGGATAATCGTCCAGACTCACCGAATCGGCCTCGCCCAGACGCTCCACCTTGGACGGATCGAAATCAAGCAGCGTCGGATCGGCATCATGGTTCGTCTTCCACCATTTCGCCAACGACGCCAGCGACGTCACATCCTGCGGAATCACACGATTGTAGAAGTCGAACAGATCCTCATCCGTAATGGTCTGCGCGATCTGACGCGTACGATTCGCATCATCCGCGGCATCCTCAAGAATGCGCAGATTCCTGCGCACGAAATCGTCATAGCTGAACCGCTGCTGGATATCGCCCTCGACCAGACCCTGACGGATCAGGAAATCACGCGCCTCAGGCGGATTGATACGGCCCCACAGCACCTTGCGGTCCTGCACGATCGGCAGGCCATACAGCAGCACCTTCGCGCTCGCCACCGCCGAGCCACGCGAACCGGACCAATGCGGTTCGGCATAGGTGACTCGGGTGAGCGAACCGGCCAGCGGCTCGGCCCACGCCGGGTCGATCGCGGCGCAATACCGCGCCCACAGGCGAGAGGTCTCCACCAGTTCGGTGCTCATCACCCAGCTCGGCGTCGACTTGGCCACCGCGGACGCGGGGAACAGGGCGAAATGCGTGCCGCGGGCACCCTGATAGTCGTTCTTCGCCATCTTCTGCGCGCGCTTGATCGCCTTCGCCTTGGCCGCACCCTTGAGCCCCGCGAAATCCGAGGCCTTCGGTTCGCGCACCACCTGCATGCCCATCATGGACAGCAAGCCGGAAAGCATGGACTTGTGAATGCCCTCGGCGTCCCACGAACAGCACAGGCTATGCGCCGCCTGCTGGTTCAACGGCAGCTGGCGGATCTCCAGCCCAGCGCGAGAACTCGGCAGCGGATCGCCCACCTTGAACTTCATTTCACGGCACATCTGGCGCAACTGCGCGACCAGATCCTTCCATTGGCGCATGCGCAGCCAGCTGAAATACTCGGTCTTGCAGATACGGCGCAGCGCATTGTTGCTCGGCTCGCCGTCGGCCTGGAACACACGGTCCCAGATATTCAACGCGGTCAGGAAATCACTGGTCGGATCGGCGTACCGGTTGTGGATGCGGTCCGCCTCCTCGCGATGCTCCTCCGGGCGCTCGCGCGGATCCTGCAGGCTCAGGAACGCCACCACGACCAACACCGCGGCCAGCGTATTGGGGGAGGTGGAACGCGCGGCCTCGATCACCATGCGCCCCAGGCGCACGTCGATCGGAATACGCGCCAGCTGGCGGCCGATATGCGTCAGCGTCACCTCGCCATGCCTGCGTGCCACGGCCTTCAGCTCGGTCAGCTCGTTGAAACCATCGGACACGGCCTTCATGTCCGGCGGGTCGATGAAGCCGAACTCGGTCACATCCTTGGCGGTGCGCGCCACGCCCACGCTGAGCATGTGCAGCACCACCGCGCCCAGCGAGGTACGTAGGATCTCGGGGTCGGTGAACCGCGGGCGCGTCTCATAATCCTCACGACTGTACAGGCGGATCGCAATGCCGTCCGCCACACGGCCGCATCGGCCCGAACGCTGGTCGGCGCTGGCCTGACTGATCGGCTCGATCGGCAGACGCTGCACCTTCGCCGTCTTGGAATACCGGGAGATACGCGCCGTGCCCGGGTCGACCACATAGCGGATGCCCGGAACCGTAAGCGACGTCTCGGCCACGTTCGTGGCGATCACGATGCGCTGATGCGTATGCGACTCGAACACCTTATGCTGGTCGGCCGCGGAAAGCCTGGCGAACAGGGGCATGATCTCGATGGCGTCCGGGCGGCGCATATCCTCCGCGCGCGGGCCGAGATGATGCCGCAACGCGGACTCGAACTCATGGATGTCGCGCTCGCCGGAGGCGAAGACGAGAATGTCGCGCGCGCCGCGCTCATGGCTCGAATGGATGATGAGCTCGCTGCAGGCGCGTGCCACGGCGGTGGGCATGTCGGTCTCGCCGGCGCTGTCCTCGGTGCCGTATTCGTCGCTGCCGGGGTCCACGCCGCGCGCGAAGCCCGGCACGTCATGCATCAGCGCCGGTGCCGCGCCCAACGGCTCGTACACGATCTGCACGGGGTAGGTGCGCCCGGACACCTCGATCACCGGCACCTTGGTGTGCAGGGCATGCTCGAAATGCTGCTGGAACTTCACCGAATCGATGGTCGCGGACGTGATGATGAGCTTCAGGTCGCGGCGTTTGGGCAGCAGGGCGGTCAGGTAGCCGAGCAGGAAGTCGATGTTCAGGCTGCGTTCGTGCGCCTCGTCGATCACGATGGTGTCGTAGGCGCTGAGCTTCGGGTCGCGCTGGATCTGCGCCAGCAGGATGCCGTCGGTGACGACCTTGAGCCGCGTGGACTTGGACGTGTCGTCGGTGAAACGCACCTGGTAGCCGATCTCGTCGCCCAGACGCACGCCCATTTCGGCGGCGATGCGTTCCGCCACGGTGCGTGCGGCGATGCGGCGGGGCTGCGTGTGCACGATCTGATGGCCATGCGAGCCGCGGCCGAGCTCCAGCAGGATCTTCGGCAGCTGAGTGGTCTTGCCGGAACCCGTCTGGCCGGAGACGATGACCACCTGGCTCGAACGAACGGCTTGGGCGATGTCGTCGCGTGCGGCCGACACCGGCAGTTCAGGTGGGTAAACGAATTTCATCAGCATCCTTAGCTTGAATGGGTATGACGTGGACGATGTGGTTTGTGCGGGTTCCCGTGCGGGATCCTGGATGATGCGGTTCGGTGTGCGTTTCAGGTGTTCTGCGGTTTCGCGGGCGCGGTCATATGGTCATGTGACCATGGTGCGCTCGGCTCGTAACCTTCCTTTAGACCATGTCTATATTGCTTACCGTTATGCCGCGCGCGAGACCTCGATCACGCGGAATCCCTTGGCGCTATGGTACTTCGACACCTTGTACCCTTCGCCCAGCTCGTCCGCAAGCCAGTTGATCAGCGAGTCGGCGCCCAGATTCTTCTGCACCACCAGATAGGCCCTGCCATTGTCCGAAAGACGCGGCAGCCAGTTCATCAGCAGCGTGTGCAGGGCCTCCTTGCCGATGCGGATCGGCGGGTTCGACCAGATCACGTCGAAGGTCATGTCCGGGTCGACCGCCTTCGGATCGACCGGCAGGGCGTCGGCATCGGTGCGCACGGTCCTGACATTCGCGCAGCCATTGCGTTTGGCGTTGATCGCCGTCAGCTCCAAGGCGCGCTCGTTCACGTCCAGCGCCCACACGTTCGCCTGCGGCGAGGCCATGGCCAGCGACAATGCGATCGGCCCCCAGCCGCAGCCCAGATCAAGCAGATTGCCCTGCTCGGGCGGTTCCGGAACCTGCTTGAGCAGCACGGACGTGCCCAGGTCAAGACGCGATCCGGAGAACACGCCGTTCGATACCTCGACCTCGACATCGGCCCCGCGCAGCTGCACGTGCAGGGTACGCCGTACGTCCTTCGATGAGGGGTCGGCCGAGAAATACTGTTCCGCCATGATTGGTCCGCGCCTTTCTGCGTCTGGTCTGTCCGTACTTGCCGTACTTGGGTTGTCGTCTGTCGCCGGCTGTTCGCCTGTGCCGTCGTGTGGTTTCGGCCGCAGGCTCCGCGTCCGTTGCGCGGTTCGCTCGCGGCGAAGTGGACGAAGGCCGGTCTGTCACCTCACAAGATGATAATAATGAATCATGCCCGCCATGATGCCCCGCGTGGTCGCGCCCGGCCGGCGAGCATGGAGAACGGTTCGCCGTACCCGCCGGCTATGACGGGGCGTGGGCGGCGACGAAACGAGAACGAGGTGGCATTGACCCTGAGCGACAAGACCGACGATATCGGCGAGGCCGACGAGACGATCCGTAAGGCAGGCGGTGAGCCGGCGCGATCCGACGCGAACGTGCTCGCCGAATCATCTGAGGTGCTGCTCGGTGACAACACGCATGGTGTGAATTTCGACTCCTCCGGCAACGAGGAATGGGCCGAACGAGAGTCGCGTAATCAGCTCAAGCATGTTGCGGGCCTTGGCGAGCTGCAGGACGTCACCGAAGTCGAATACCGCAAGGTGCGTCTGGAGCGTGTGGTGCTGGTGGGCGTATGGTCGAGCGCCGTGACCACGCAGGCCAAGGCCGAGGAATCGCTGCGAGAGCTGGCCGCGCTGGCCGAGACCGCCGGCGCCGAGGTGTGCGACGGTCTGCTGCAGCACCGTTCGAGGCCGGACGCCGCCACATACGTGGGCTCCGGCAAGGCGAAGGAGATCGCCGACATCGTGGCGCGCGAGGAGGCCGATACGATCGTGGTCGACGACGACCTGCCGCCGAGCCAACGCCGTGGCCTGGAGGACGCCGCCAAGGTGAAGGTGGTGGACCGCACCGCCGTGATCCTCGACATCTTCGCCCAGCACGCCACTTCCCGTGAGGGCAAGGCCCAGGTGGAGCTGGCGCAGCTCGAATACATGCTTCCGCGTCTACGTGGCTGGGGCGGGTCCCTGTCGCGTCAGGCCGGTGGCCAGGCCGCCGGGCAGAACGGCGGCATCGGATCGCGTGGCCCGGGCGAGACGCAGATCGAAATGGACCGCCGCGTGATTCGTACGCGCATCGCGCGGTTGAAGAAGCAGATCGCGCAGATGGCCCCGGCCCGCGAGGTCAAGCGCGGCTCGCGCCGCCGCTACGGTCTGCCCACCATCGCCGTGGTCGGCTATACGAACGCCGGCAAATCGTCGTTGACGAACCGTCTGACCGGATCGGGCGAGCTGGTGGAGAACGCGCTGTTCGCCACGCTCGATACCGCGGTGCGCCGTACCAAGGCCAGGGACGGCCGCCTGTACGCGTATGTGGACACGGTCGGATTCGTGCGCAGACTGCCCACGCAGCTGGTCGAGGCGTTCAAGTCCACGTTGGAGGAGGTCGCCGAGGCCGACGTGATCCTGCATGTGGTGGATGCCTCGCACCCCGATCCGTTCTCGCAGATCGAAGCGGTCAACGAGATTCTTGCGGATATCGAGGGCACCGCCGCCATCCCGCGTATTCTGGCCTTCAACAAGGCCGACCTGTGCGACGAGGCCACGCTGGGGCGTCTGGCCGCGCTCGAACCCGACGCGCACATCGTCTCCGCATATTCCGGTGGTGGCGTCGCTGAACTGCGTGCCGCGGTCGAGGCGCTGCTGCCCACGCCGGGCGTGCATGTGGAGGCGCTGCTGCCGTATTCGGCGGGCGCGCTGTTGTCTCAGATCAGGGAATACGGGCATGTTCAGGACGTGCAGTGGCTGGACAACGGCGTGCACGTGTCGGCCGATGTGGACGACAGGCTGTCGGCGCAAATCGTTGCGGCGGCGATTGATTAGACGATTTGCCTATATCCGTGGGCGTTTCGTCGTGCGCCGCTGCGGCATGCGATGGATGTGAGCGCTGACAGTGTCAGGTTGTGTGAGTAGGGTGAAAGGGATGTTGTGAGGAATGATGCGCCCAACCGGCGCATCTCTCTAAGAGAGGTATAAACATGGCAGAATCGCTTATCAAGCCCACGAAGCTTGCTGTTATCGGTGCCGGCGCAGTCGGCTCCACCCTCGCATTCGCCGCCGCCCAGCGCGGTGTCGCCCGCGAGATCGTGCTCGAGGACATCGCCAAGGAACGCGTGGAGGCCGAGGTGCTCGATATGCAGCACGGCTCCAGCTTCTACCCGACCGTGTCCATCGACGGCTCCGACGATCCGGAGATCTGCCGCGACGCCGATATGATCGTCATCACCGCCGGCCCGCGCCAGAAGCCCGGCCAGTCCCGTCTTGAGCTGGTGGGTGCCACCATCAAGATCCTGCAGTCGATCATCCCGAACCTGGTCAAGGTCGCTCCGAACGCCATCTACATGCTCATCACCAACCCGGTTGATATCGCGACCCACGTGGCCCAGAAGATCTCCGGCCTGCCGGCAAACCAGGTCTTCGGCTCCGGCACCAACCTGGATTCCGCCCGTCTGCGCTTCCTGATCGCGCAGCAGACCGGCGTCAACGTCAAGAACGTCCACGCCTACATCGCCGGCGAGCACGGTGACTCCGAGGTCCCGCTGTGGGCTTCCGCCACCATCGGTGGCGTCCCGATGTGCGACTGGACCCCGCTGCCCGGCCACAAGCCGCTCGACGCCGAGGTTCGCGAGCAGATCCACCAGGACGTCAAGAACGCCGCCTACAAGATCATCAACGGCAAGGGCGCTACCAACTACGCCATCGGCATGTCCGGCGTCGATATCATCGAGGCCGTGCTCAAGGACTCCAACCGCATCCTGCCGGTGAGCTCCATGCTGCACGACTTCCACGGCATCTCCGACGTGTGCATGTCCGTGCCGACCCTGCTCAACCGCTCCGGCGTCAACACCGCCATCAACACCCCGGTGTCCGACCGTGAGCTCGCGGCCCTGAACCGCTCCGCCGAGACCCTGAAGCAGACCGCAGCCCAGTTCGGCTTCTGATTCATTCGCCGACGGTCATAGACCGAATAGGAACGGGACGCTGCCTAGTGCGGCGTCCCGTTCTTGTATTTCTGCGGACTTTTCTGTCGTGAACTATCAGTCGACGTGTGGTTTCATGCGCTTTCGCGACGTGGACGGGATGATATTGGCAGGCGCGCCTTGCATGGGGCTTGTGCAAGGCACACTGGTTTGTTAGGGAGACCGATCAGCGATGCATCTTGTCGGCGGAGGGGGAGTCGTAGCCTTCCGGTTCGAGCTGGAAGGTGGTGTGCGGCACCGATACGGGGAAATGCTCGCGCAGGCAATCCTGCAGTTGCTTGAGGATATCCGCGCCTTCCTCCATGGTCAGGCCGTTCTCCACCACCACATGCGCCATCAGAATCGGCATGCCGGTCGAAACGGTGCTGGCGTGCAGGTCATGCACGGCGACCACGCGCGGCACCGATTCCAGGTGCTTGCGCACCTCGTCGAGATCCAATCCCTGAGGGGTCTCCTCCAACAGCACGCGTACGGCGTTGTGCAGCAGCTTGATGGCGCGGGGGATCATCATCAGGGCGATGATGCCGCCGGCGATCGCGTCGAACTTATCCCAGCCGGTCGTCAGCATGACTAGGGCGGACGCGACCACGGCCACCGATCCCAGGGCGTCGTTCATCACTTCAAGGAAGGCCGCCTTCATGTTCATATTGTCGCCGCGTTGCGCAGAGAGAATGGTGATGGAGACGATATTGGCCACGAGGCCCAGTATGCCGACGAACAGCAGCAGCCGGACATCGTTGATCTCGGCCTCGGAATTGCCGAACAGCCGCATGCAGGCCTCGAACAGCGCGTAGATGCCGACGAACAGCAGTACCAGCGCGCCGCATGCCGCGGTGATGACCTCAAGCCGGGCCCAGCCCCAGGTGCGGGTGCTGTTGGGCTTGCGCCGCATCAGTATGGCGGTGATGGTGGAGGCGATCAGCACGGAGACATCGGTGAGCATATGGCCGGCATCGGTGAGCAGCGCCAGCGAATCGGTGATGAACGCCGCCACGACTTCGACGACGAATACGGTGACGGTGACCGCCAATGTGGCCATCAGACGTTGCTGATGCCCCTTGCCTTGGGGCGCGGTATGCGTGTGTGCCATGTCGGTTCCTTTCCCTCGTGCAGTTGAGACTGCTTCTCAATACCATTTGCGTTTAGCCTCAGATACGACGAGACCCCGGCGCATGGCCGGGGTCTCGCGGTATTTCCGGGATTGACTCTACAGCTTTCGAAGGACGGTGACCACCTTCCCCATAATGGTGGCGTGTGTGCCGTCGATGGGGGAGTAGGCGGGATTGTGCGGCATGAGCCATACGTGTCCGTTCTCCTTGCGGAACGTCTTCACCGTTGCCTCGCCGTCAAGCAGTGCCGCGACGATATCGCCGTTCACCGCCGTATGCTGTTCGCGCACCACCACGAAGTCGCCGTTGCAGATCGCGGCGTCGATCATGGAATCGCCATGCACCTCCAGCATGAACATGTTGCCGCCGGTGCCGGTAAGACGCTCGGGCAGGCGCATCACATCATCGATATGCTGCTCCGCGGTGATCGGCGCTCCTGCGGCGATGCGACCCACCAACGGAATATCGCGGGACTCCAGAACGGCTTCGCTGGCCTTTGCCGCCGGAAAGGGGATGATGGTCGCGACGCCTTCACGGCCGCCGGGGGCATCGACTTCGTCGGGTTCCTGGCAGAACGGATCGCGCAGGATCTCGACGGCGCGACCCTTGTTGGCGTTGAGACGGATATAGCCTTTGTCTTCCAGCATCTGCAGCTGGTGCTTGACCGACGAGGGGCTTTTCAGGCCTGCCGCCGCGCCTATCTCGCGGAACGAGGGGACGAAGCCGCGCTCGTTCTGGTATGTGGTGATCGCCTTGAGCACCTGGAGCTGGCGGTCGGTAAGATCGGCCACCGCGGCGTCTGATTGGGTTGTGCGGGGGGCAGTGCTCATGGGCGCTCCTTTCGTCGTTCCACTCAGCTTAACGTGAATCCCCGCTGAAATCAAACATTTGTTCGATGTGGCGGGTTGCGCTATTCGAACATCTGTGCAACACTTAGAACAAACGTTCGATAGAACAGATGTTCGAAAGGCTGGTGGTCGCGATGATGGACGGCATGGTCGATGTGCAGACTGGCGTTAACGATACGGCCGGTGAATTCGGGGATGCGGGCACTGCGGCCCATTCGCACCGTTCCAGGGCGATGGGTTTGCTTGGTGCGGCAGGAAGGAGGCGATGGGTCTGCGTGCTCGTCTCGTTGCTGGCCGTGGCCGCCGTATGGTCCGTGGCGGATGTGGTGAAGCTGCCGCAAGCCGATTCGGCAACGCTGCCGACACGGGTGGTGAGCTATACGGTGCGTCCGGGAGACACCCTATGGGCGTACGCGTCCTCGGTGACTCCAAAAGGGGGTGATATTGCGCAGACGGTGAACGAGCTCATGTCGTTGAACGAGCTCGATTCGGCGGTGCTTGTTCCCGGGCAGCGGATCATCGTGCCCGCCGATTAGCCGCCTCATATGTAAAATCGCGTTGCAACACGCGAATTCCTGCGGTTTCGGGTATGGTGGGGGTCATGCATTGCCCTTATTGTCATCATTCCGAAACCAAGGTCATCGAGACGCGTGTGAGCGAGGACGGATACTCCATTCGGCGTCGGCGTCTGTGCCTGCACTGCAACCGTCGCTTCACCACATTGGAGACCACCACGCTGCTGGTGGAGAAGCGCTCCGGAAGCCTGGAGCCGTTCAACCGCGACAAGGTGATCTCCGGGGTGCGCAAGGCATGCCAGGGCAGGCCGGTGCAGGAGGCCGATCTGAAGAAGCTCGGGCAGCGGGTCGAGGAGGATCTGCGTTCGGCCGGTCAGGCGCAGGTCACGTCGGCGGAGGTCGGCAAGGCGATTCTCAAGCCGTTGCGCGATCTGGACGAGGTGGCGTACATGCGGTTCGCGAGCGTGTACCAGAACTTCGAGAACCTTGAGGACTTCCAGGCGGCGATCAACGAATTGCGCAATGGCGGCGAGGACTGACGAAACGGAAGCGATGCGGCTTCCCGACATGGGATATTTGGGCAATATACTGCATGCCCCGCTTGGCGGCATGGTTATAAGGTGGGCAAACGATGAGCGATGAGACGATGTATGGATCCCTGGGGCGTCTCGCCCCGGACTGGGACGGCGGCGAAGGCGTCCGCAATCTGACGGCGGACGATATCTATGAACGGTTCTTCGATTGGGCCATCGATGTGAAGGGCATCGAGCCATGGCCGCATCAGGAGGAGGCCATCATGGACATTCTCGCCGGCGACCACGTCATTCTGAACACCCCTACGGGATCGGGCAAGTCGCTGGTGGCGCTGGGCATGCATTTCGCGGCCCTGTGCACCGGCCGCCGCTCCTACTACACCGCGCCGATCAAGGCGCTGGTCAGCGAGAAGTTCTTCGACCTGATTGAGGTGTTCGGCCGCGAGAACGTCGGCATGATCACGGGCGACAGCCATATCAACGCCGATGCGCCGATCATCTGCTGCACGGCCGAGATCCTGGCCAATCAGGCGCTGCGCGAAGGCGTCCATGCCGACATCGGTCTGGTCGCCATGGACGAGTTCCATTATTTCGGCGATTCGGAACGCGGCTGGGCGTGGCAGGTGCCACTGCTTACCTTGCCGCAGACGCAGTTCCTGCTGATGAGTGCCACGCTGGGCAACGTGGACGCCATCGCGGATAAGCTTGCCGATCTGAACGACACCCCCGACGTGGATGTCATCGCGAATGCGCCGCGTCCGGTCCCGCTGAGCTACGAATACACGCTCGATCCGCTTGAGCGTACCGTCGAACTGGCATACAAGGACGGCTCCACGCCGATCTACGTCGTGCATTTCTCCCAGGACGCGGCGCTTGAGACCGCTCAGGCGCTGGCATCCGCCGGCGTGTCCAGCAAGGAGCAGCGCAACGCCATCGCCGAAGCCATCAAAGGTGTGAAGTTCACCACGGCATTCGGCAAGATCCTGCAGCGCCTGCTACGCACCGGCATCGGCGTCCACCATGCCGGCATGCTGCCCCGCTACCGCAGGCTGGTCGAACAGCTGGCCCAACAGGGCCTGCTGTCCGTGATCTGCGGCACCGATACGCTGGGCGTCGGCATCAACGTGCCCATCCATTCCGTGGTGCTCACCGCCCTGACCAAATACGACGGCAACAAGATGCGCAGGCTCAAGGCCCGCGAATTCCACCAGATCGCCGGGCGTGCGGGGCGTATGGGTTTCGACACCGAAGGGCTGGTGATCGCGGAGGCCCCGGAATTCGAGATCGAGAACCAGAAGGCCATAGCCAAGGCCGGCGGCGATCCGAAGAAGCTGAAGAAGATCAAGCGCAAGAAGGCCCCCGAAGGCTTCGTGAACTGGAACCAGAGCACTTTCGACAAGCTCATCGACGCCGAGCCGGAAACACTGGTGCCGCATCTGAAGATCACGCATTCCATGGTGCTGAACGAAGTGGAGCAGGGCGGCGACGCCCGGGCGCGCATCGACCAGCTCATCGACGATTCGGCGCAGACCCCCGACCAGAAGGAACGGCTGCACCAGCGTGCCGACGAGATCTTCCAGACGCTTTTCGACACGCAGGTCATCGAGACCGAGCGTCGCCCCGACGGCAGCCTGGACTACCTGATGACGCTCGATATGCCGGATGATTTCGCGCTTGACCAGCCGTTGTCCCCGTTCCTACTGGCTGCGCTCGAACTGCTCGACCCCGAATCGGAGACCTACGCGCTCGATGTGATCTCCATGGTCGAGGCCACGCTTGAGGATCCGCGTCAGGTGCTGCGTGCTCAGGAACGCGCGGCGAAAGACAAGGCCATGGCCGACATGAAGGCTGACGGTCTGGACTACGACGAACGTATGGACAGGCTTGCCGAGATCACCTACCCGAAGCCGTTGGAGGATCTGCTGGACGCGGCCTTCACCAAGTACCGCCACGATGTGCCATGGGCGAACGACTACTGGCTGAGCCCCAAATCCGTGGTGCGCGACATGGTCGAGACGGCGTCGGATTTCACCGGTTACATCGCCCGATACAACATCGCGCGCTCCGAAGGCACGCTGCTGCGCTACCTGTCCGACGCCTACCGGTCGCTGGCACGCACCGTACCGGTCGAAAAGCGCGACGAACGGCTGAAGGACATCATCGCCTGGCTGCGCGTGCTCGTACGCTCCATCGACTCCAGCCTGGTGGACGAATGGGAGAACGCCGGCACCTCGGATGAGGCGTCGCAGGCCGCGGCATCCCTCGCCGCCCCCGGCTCCGGCAACGAGGTGGTCGAGGATCGGCGCGGGCTCACCGTATTGGTGCGCAACGCCATGTTCCGCCGTGTGCAGCTCATGGATCTCGACAGGCCCGAAGAGCTCGGCACTCTTGACAAGGACTGGGGCTATGGCGTGCACGAGTGGGAGGACACGCTCGACGATTACTATGACGAGCACGAATACGTGAACGTCGACGCCGAAGCCCGTTCCCCCAAGCTCTTCATGCTGGACGATGCCCATGAGCACGACGAGCACACGTGGAAGGTGCGCCAGATCATCGACGATTCCGACGGCGATCACGACTGGGCCATCACCGGCGTGGTCGATCTCGACGCCACGCAGAACGGCGGCGAGGTCGTGTTCCTCGACTACGCGGTAGGCACCGACCTGCGGTAGGGCGGCTGGCTGGCCTTGGCGGGGGTGCTTGCCTGTGGCACCCCCGCTCGGTGACATTACGCTCGGCCCCCTCTGCGTAGCGGCATAATGTGCTGCGGTATTGCTGCGGTATCGGGCGAGCATCGCCGCAACAGACGACCGCCCGATACCGCACAACGCAACAGGCGTACCTGCTCAGTCGTTCTCCAAACGGCGTCTCATCTCATCGGCATCCACCTTGAGCGGCGGCCACATCAGGTTCATGTTGCGCATGCTGATGCGCAGCAGTTCCGACACCACGGCCCTGGAATACCAGCGGTTATCCGCGGGAACGATGTACCAGGGCGCATCGTCGGTGCTGGTCTTCTCGAAGACCTCCTGCCAGGCATCCATGTATTCGTCCCAGCGTTCGCGGGCCTCCAGGTCGCTCGGATCGAACTTCCAGTATTTCGTCGGATCGTCCAGACGGTCAAGGAAGTGCTTCTTCTGCTCCTCACGGCTGGAGACCAGGAAGATCTTCAGCACGGCGCATCCGTCGGCCACCAGATCATGCTCGAACTGGTTGATCTCGTCGTAGCGTGCACGCCACTCGTCCTCCGGAACCGTGCCGTAGATGTGCGGCATTACGATGTCCTCGTAGTGGGAACGGTCGAAAATGCCGATCCAGCCGTTCGGGGGCAGCTGCCGCTTCACACGCCACAGGTAATCATGCTGCTTCTCCTCCTCGGTGGGGGCGCCGAACCCGTGGTAGTGGATGCCCATCGGGTCGCCCTGGCTGAACACGTGGCGCACGATGCCGCCCTTGCCGGAGGCGTCCATGCCCTGCAGCACGATCAGCAAGCGCTTGCGCGACTTCTGCGTGCCGTTCGCATACAGCAGCCGCTGGTAGCGGGCGATGCTCAGCGAGCTGATCTGCATGAAATGCTCGGCGTCGCTGCGGTCGCCGCCCCAGCCCGGCAGCGAATGCGGGTCGACCTCGCGCACGTCCATGTCGGAATGGAAGCGCAGCAGTTGCGCCGGCGGCAGCTCCCACACGGAGCTCAGCAGCTCGCTCACCTTCGCCACATGCGCCAGACGCACCGATACGGTTTTCGCCCTTCTGATGGTGTCGAGATGATCCTCCACCTTCTTCAGGGTCCTCTCCACGTTCGAGTCCTTGACGGTTCCCTTCTTCACATCCTTGTCAGCCATGTCAGCCTCCTTGCCGATGCTGCCGATATTGCGGTCGATTCCATCGTAGTGGCGAATTCTTGCGATCGGCGGTTTTCCGGCGGATTGTCGCAAAACAATGCTGCCGGGCGAGATGGCGATGCGCGGATGCGAGGGCGGGGTGCAATCGTATTGCCGGCCAATCCGACGGCCAATTCGATGGCCAGTCTGCCGACCGATCTTCCGACCGCTTCGCAGACCGCGCGGTAGAGTGAGAACCATGAGCGAGCAGGATTTGTTCGGCGCTTCCGACGCGCCTGAAGACATGACGAGACCATTGGCGGTGCGCATGCGCCCGCACACCCTCGACGAGGTGGTGGGCCAGAGGCATGTGCTCGGGCAGGGCTCCCCGCTGCGCCGTCTCGCCAACCCCGCCTCCAAAGGGTCGCTCACCGCGCCCAGCTCCATCATCCTGTTCGGCCCTCCCGGCGTGGGCAAGACCACGCTCGCCACCATCGTCGCCAAGCAGTCCGGCCGCGAATTCGAAGAGCTTTCCGCCGTGACATCCGGCGTCAAGGACGTGCGCGACGTGCTGAACCGGGCGCACGAACGCCTGGTATCGCAGGGCAAGGAGACGGTGCTGTTCATCGACGAGGTGCACCGTTTCTCCAAATCCCAGCAGGACGCGCTGCTGCCGGCCGTGGAGAACCGCGATGTCACGTTCATCGGCGCCACCACCGAAAACCCCAGCTTCTCCGTCATCAAACCGCTGCTGTCGCGTTCCGTGGTGGTCAAGCTCGAATCGCTGGAGCCCGATCAGCTCCGGGAACTCATCGTCCGCGCACTGGCAAGCCCGAACGGGCTGAAGGGCGAGGTCAAGGCAAGTGACGACGCCATCGACGAGATCGTGCGCATGGCCGGCGGCGACGCCCGCAAGAGCCTGACGATCCTCGAAGCCGCGGCGGGCGCGGTGACGGGGGACAAGGCACGGAAAAAGGGTGCGCGCAAGCCCATCATCACGCCGGATGTCGTCTCGACCGTCATGGATACGGCCACCGTCCGGTACGACAAGGACGGCGACGACCATTACGACGTGATCTCCGCGTTCATCAAGTCCATGCGCGGCTCCGACCCGGACGCGGCCATCCATTACCTGGCCCGTATGATCCGTGCTGGCGAGGATCCGCGTTTCATCGCCCGCCGCATCATGATCGCCGCCGCAGAGGAAGTCGGCATGGCGGCTCCGCAGATCCTCCAGGTCACGGTGGCCGCAGCGCAGGCCGTGGCATTGGTCGGCATGCCGGAGGCGCGGATCATCCTTGCGGAGGCGACGCTTGCGGTGGCCACGGCCCCCAAGTCGAACGCCAGCTACAACGCCATCAACGAAGCCCTGGCCGATGTGGATGCCGGGCATATCGGCGCGGTCCCGCTGCACCTGCGCAACGCGCCCACCAAACTCATGAAGGAATGGGGCAACCACGAAGGCTACCGTTACGCGCACGACTGGCCCGGCGCGGTGGCCCCGCAGCAGTACATGCCCGACGAGCTCAAGGGACGCGAATACTACCATCCCAACGACCGCGGGTACGAGCACGAGGTCGGCGCGCGCCTTGCCAAGATTCGCGCCATCCTGCACAGCGAGGACGGCACCGCGTCCTGACCCCCGTCGGCCGGCACAAGCCCGGCGATCCTCGAAGCTCCGCCGAAGCGATCCATCGCTCTGCAGGTTTTGCCCTGAAGATTTGTCCAGTTGACCCGACTAGACTGTGCCCTTGGCTATTCGATACTGATACCGCATCGGCCGCCGTACGCGCGGCATTCGGATGCACACGAACATCACGTATTGCTCATATATGCCGGTTGGCAAACCTTACATTCCAAGTGCACAGAAGAAACAACGAAATCTAACGGGGTCGAGTTCACGATGGAACGCAACACTGGTCGGAACGTGCGAATGGGCGCACCGACGGAAACAACGAACGCAGACAACACCATAAATACGGCACAGGCGGCAAGCGCAGTGCAATCACAGCAGTCGGTACAATCACCACAGCCGCCGCAGCAGCCGCAGGCACAGCAGAGCGACGACGAGAAGATCAGCGGCAAGCTCATCGGGTCCATCATCGCGGTCGGATCGCTCGCCTTCATCGGCATTCTCACGGAAACCGTGATGACGGTGCTGTTCCCCTCGCTCATGCGAGAATTCAGCGTCTCCACCTCCACGGTCCAATGGATCACCACCATCTACCTGCTGTCCGTCGCGGCCACCATGCCGGTCAGCTCCTTCCTGAAGCGACGCTTCAAGATCAAGGCCCTGTTCCTCGCCGCGGTGGCGCTCGCCATCATCGGCTCGCTGATCATGATCGTCGCGCACGCCTTCCCGCTGCTGCTGCTGGCCCGTGTCATCCAGGGCATCGGCTCGGGCATCGCCACGCCGTTGATGATGAACATCATCCTTGAGCAGTCGCCGCGTTCCAAGATTGGTCGTCTGATGGGTGTCGGCTCGCTGGTGATCACCGTGGCCCCCGCGATCGGCCCGACCGTCGGCGGCGCGGTGACCAGTGTGCTGCCGTGGCGTGCGATCTTCGTCATCGCGATTCCGATCATTCTGCTGGCCGCGGTGATCGGCTGCCGTTGCATCGAGCAGAAGGTGCCGAACGAGGACGCCTACCTGGATCCGCTGCAGCTGACCGCCATCGTGTTCGCGCTGGTCGGCCTGGTGCTCGCGCTGAACCAGGACGGCGTGGCCGTGGGCAAGCTGGTGTCCGGAGGGGACGCCACGTTCCCGATCGTCGTGACCGTGGTGTGCCTGGTGGTCGGCCTGGGATCGCTGGTGCTGTTCGCGTACATGTCCAGCAGGGCGTTCTCGCCGCTGCTGCGCCTGGGCATCCTGCGCGACCCGGTGGTGCTGCTGCACGCCGTGGCGTATACGCTGATGCCGCTTGTCGCCATCGGCTACGGCTATGTGATCACCAATGTTGCGCAGCTTTCGCTCGGCACGTCCACGTTCGTGGCCGGTGCGCTGGTGCTGCCCGGCGCTCTGGTCGGCGCGGTATGCGCTCCGCTCGGCGGCTGGTTCTACGACCGTTTCGGCGCGGTCAAGCCGATCCTCATCCCCATGGGCATCGCCATTCTCGGCCCGACGCTGATGCTGGTGTTCTCCATGCGTCTGACGGCGACCATGCTGGCCGGCTTCTACTTCATCTTCGGATTCTTCTACGCCATCGGCAACGCGAACGTGATGACCAGCGCGCTGTCCGAAGTGCCCGGCGCGTTCAAGCCGGACGGCAATGCCATCTTCAACACCTGCCTGCAGTTCGGCGGCGCGGCCGGAACCGCGCTGTTCGCCACGATCCTGTCGGTGGCGCAGGCTGGTGCCGGTGCCGAGGGGACCGCTTCGTTCGCCCATGCCACGGCGGTGGGCGGTGCGTGGATCTTCGCCACGATGATTCTGATCTGCCTGATCGGCTGGAGCTGCCTTGCCATGGCCATGCGCATCCGCGTGCGTCGCCATGCCGCCGCGTCGCGACGTGGCCGAGACCAGTGATTGAGATTGGTGGCTGAGATCATCCGTGCGGTGCCTGGAATCTCGCCGCACGGATGCCGGTGATCGCCTGTAATGCATTGGGGCGGCTTCCTTCGCTATGAAGGAAGCCGCCCCAATTGTTGTTATGCATGCGATGTGCCGTCTGCCGTGTCATCGAGATGGCAGACGCATCGAAGCGTACGGAACTACTCGCGCACCAGTCGGATATGCTCCACATCGTCGCGCTTGGAACGACGGTAGATCACGAAACGGTTGCCGATGGTCTGCACGACGTCGGCACCCAGCTGCTCCGCCAGCTGCTCGGCGGCTTCCTTGGCGGTCAGGCCGGAACCGTCCTGCACGGCGCACTTGATGAGCTCGTGCTTTTCGATCGTCTCGTCGGCCTGCTTGATCGCGGCCTCGGTCAGATCGTTCTTGCCCACGTAGAACAGCGGCTTGAGCGAATTCGCCAGCGCACGCAGCTGCTTGGTCTGCTTCTTGGTCAATGCCATGGATACGTCCTTCGAATCAATGCGCGCATGCGGTCATGCGCGTCATACCATCCGCCAGCATACCGCAAGGGGTTGCGCAAGGTGTCGCGGGGAAGCCGGGGATTGGGGTCGGCACGCGGTTGGCGTGTGGCCGATCCGCCTTATGCGGCTATGGCAGGAACGCGAACAGCGCGATGTCGAGAACGGTCAGCCCCGCAGCGGCTATGAATACGATGTCATTCGAGGTGATGCGCAGCACCCTCCAGTGCGTGCGCCGGATGCCCTCCTCATAGCAGCGCGCATCGAGCGCGAGACTGAGATTATCCGCATGCCGCAGCGCCCCGGCGAACACCGGCACGATGATCGCCGCCAGGGCGCGTGCACGATTCAGCGGGGAACCGGTCTCGATGGAACCGCCACGCGCCGACTGCGCATCCATGATCGCATGCGTCTCGTCGGCCAATGTCGGCATGAACCGCAGCGCCAGGCTGAACACCAGCGCGACCTCCTGCGTGTGCACGCCGAATCTGCGCAACGGCGAGAACAGGGAATCGACCGCGTCGGTGATGGCCGTGGGCGTGGTGGTGGCGAGGAACACCGCACCCAGCACGATGACCATTGCGAATCGGCAGATATACAGCGCCGATATGGCCAATCCGTCATCGGTGATGGGTATGGATCCGATGGTCGCAAGCACGGTGCCGGTGCGGACGAACAGCACGTTCGCCAGGCCCATAAGCACGAACAGCACCAGGAACACGCGAATCGAACGCCACAGTCTCCGCACGCCGATATGCGACGCCGCCAGCACGCCGGCCACCGCGCACGCGCCCACGGCAAGCTGGAGGCCGTTCGAGATGGCGAACGCGCACATCATGACCAGCAGGAAGACCGGCAGCTTCGCACGCGGATCGAGACGTCCAATCAAAGAGTCGGAGACGCGGTCCGCCGATCGTGCGGAATCGGCGGACCGATTATCGCCACTCGCGTCATCCGTATCCGTATCCGCGTCCGCAACGGCAGGCGAGGAGATACGCACGATACGGTCGGCAAGGGCACGCGCCTCGTCGGCGTCATGCGTGATGAGCATGACGGCAACGCCCAGATTGTGCAGATGCCGGATCACGCCGTGCAAACGGTGCCGCGCCGCGTCATCCAGTCCCGCCGCGGGCTCGTCCATGATGATGAGCTTCGGCCGGCATGCCAGCACACCGGCGATGGCGACGAGCCGCTGCTGCCCGCCGGACAGGGCGAACGGCGAGCGATCTGCAAGATGCTCGATATGCAGCAGACGCATGGTCTGCTCGGCACGCTGCATGGCCTCCTGCTCGCCCAATCCCTGGTTGCGCGGGCCGTAGGCGATGTCTTCGGCAACGGTCGCGGCGAACAGCTGGCGTTCGGGGTGCTGCATGATGTAGCCGACCGTGGCGTGCACCTGCGCACGCTGCTTGCGTTTGGCGCGCTGCACGGGAATGCCGTCCACCACGACCGTGCCGGCATTCGGCTTGGCGAGCGCGCACAGGATCTTCGCGAGCGTGGATTTGCCGGCGCCGTTGGGTCCCATGATGGCGACGGTCTCGCCGTGGCCGATGGTGAGCGAGAGGTCGGTAATCGCCGGTGCGGATGCGCCGGGGTAGGTGTAGGAGAGGTGTTCGATAGAGACCAGTGGGCTGTTCGTGCTGTTCTCGGCGTGTAAGGCTGCCGGTGGCATGGCATCTGCCGAGGGTTTTTCACGACTGCCGGTTTCGGGAGCCGCGAAGGTCTCCGAGTCGGTTGCCATGCCGGTAGCGTCGATGAGCCTTCCGCGCTCCAGCCTGAGAATGCGCGTCGCATGGGCGGTTTCTTCGGGGCGGTGCGTCACGTGGACGATGGTGGAGCCTTGGCGTTGCAGCTCGTCGAGCACCTGCATGATGTCGTCGCGTGCGGTTTCGTCCAGCATCGCGGTCGGCTCGTCGAGCACCAGCAGCCGCGGTTTCATGGCGAGCATGCCGGCGATGGCGGCGCGCTGCTGCTGGCCGCCGCTCATGCGGGTCGGGTTGCTGTGCCGCTGGTGCTGCAGGCCGACGGCGTGCAGGGCATCGGCTATGCGTTCGCCGAGCCTCTTGTGCGGCACGGCGAGGTTTTCCGGCCCGAAGGCCACATCGTCCTCCAATATGGTGGTGACGATCTGGTCTTCGGGTTTCTGGAACACCGCGCCGATGCCGCGACGGGCCTTGCGATAGGCCTCGGCGTCCGGGCCGCTTTCCGTGGTGTAGACCGGCAGGTTCAGAAGCCGTATGGTGCCGGAATCGGGGGCGGTTAGGCCGCAGATGAGACGGGCGAGCGTGGACTTTCCCGAACCGTTCGCACCGGTCAGGCAGATGCGCTCGCCGGGCATGATGGTCAGATCCACGCCGTCGAGCGTCCAATGGGCACCGGCGTCGTAGCTGAATCGCACGTCATGCAGTTCGGCCAATGGCGTGGCAGGCGCGTCGTCCGTCATATCCGCTGCGCTGCCCCCTGCGGAAGACGCTGCGGCAGGCATATCGAAAGACATCGCTGATGGCATGTCAGGCAGCGCGGTCGATCAGCGCGGTGACCGGCTTGTAGATCAGGAAGGTCACCACGGCGTGGATCGCGAACTTCAGCAGGTTGAACGGCAGCAGGATCGGCACGATCATCGCGGCCACCTGAGCCACCGTCATATGCGCGTACAGCGGCGTGACCAGCAGGTTCGAGACCAGCGCGACCACCAGCGCGATCGCCATGCCCAGCGCCATGCCGGCCATCGCGCCGCCGCGGGTGCGCTTGCGGCGGTATACGAGCGATGCGGGCACCGAGATCGCCAAGGCCACGAGCACGCCCATCAACGCGCCCCACGGGCTGGTGAACATATGCGGCAGGAAGCCGAGAACGGAAACGATTGCAGCGGCGTAGGGGCCGAAGGCGAATCCGGCGATAAGGCAGACGATGCCGGACGGGTCGTATTTGAGCCACGGAGCCGCGGGGAAGATCGGCAGTTCGATGAGGCTGGCGGCCATGGCGAGCGCGACGAACAGCGCGTACATGGCGATGCGTCGGGTGGACCAGCGGCCGTGGTCGGCGACTCCGGTGGAGTGCGTGCCGGTGGCGTGGTTCGACGGGGCGGTGGTGCCGTGGTCGGCGTCGGTATGGGATTGCATAGCAGAAGACTGGCTCATATGAGCTCCTCGTTTCTTCCATCCGGACTGTAACCGTTGGCTTCGGATTTGCACCGAATCAGCCGCTTGCGCGGGTCGCGGGCTTGCCGTGCGGGCCGTTATGAATGCCGGGCGCAGGCTTACCGCCAGTAAGGAATTTCACCTTCCCTGAAACTTACGGTTTCGTTTCTACACGGAGCGTGCGACCGGGGCCGTATGACGTCCATTTGGCGAGACGTTGCATGGTAACGTTTGCACCACGCCGGGGCGGCGAGAATATCGCATACGTTTGCATAAGATGCTTGGTGTTATGGGGTTTCCTGCGTGCCACAGTGCATTCGGGCGATACCATAACAATACCGGTTCATTAAACTATTCACCTTCTGCGAAGAGAGGTCAAAGATGATTGAAACTGCTCAGGCTTTTGGCGTTGATATCGGTGGGTCCGGAATCAAGGCCGCGCCCGTCAATCTTGAGAAGGGCGAGTTTGCTGAACCCCGTCTGAAGATCCTTACCCCCGAGGTCTCCACCCCGGATGCGGTGGCTGCCATCGTCAAGCAGCAGCTCGAACACTTCGACGTTCCGGCCGACGTGCCGGTCGGCGTCGCCTTCCCGGCCCCGATCAAGCCCGGCCAGCCGCTGGACTTCATGGCCAACCTGGACCAGTCCTGGATCGGCACCGACGTGACCGAGGTGTTCTCCAAGGCTTGCGGTCGTCCGATCACCGTGGTGAACGACGCCGACGCCGCCGGTCTCGCCGAGCAGCAGTTCGGTGCGGCCAAGGGCCAGAAGGGCCTGGTCATCGCCACCACGCTGGGCACCGGCATTGGCACCGCCCTGATCATGGACGGCGTGCTGGTCCCGAACACCGAGCTCGGCCACATCATCCTCAACTCCAAGCATCTGGACGCCGAGAAGTACGCCGCATCCTCCATCAAGGACATCGAAGGCATCAGCTACAAGAAGTGGGCCAAGCGCCTCACCAAGTACTACGGCCTGCTGGAGAAGTACTTCAACCCGGATCTGATCGTGATCGGCGGCGGCGTGTCCCGTCAGGCCGACAAGTTCATCCCGCGCATCGACATCAAGACGAAGGTCGTGCCGGCAACGCTGCGCAACGAGGCCGGCATCATCGGTGCCGCCTACTACGCCAGCGTCAAGCAGCAGCACTGAGCGCTGCCAGCCTGCTGACTTACCGCTCCGCGTAAGGGGTTTCAAGCGGGGAGGATCGGTTCGTTCCGGTCTTCCCCGCTTGTTGTATGCCCGTCTTCCCGACCGGTTACGTATAGGCGGGGGAGCGGGGCGGCAAGACGGCGGGCGGACGGCACGGAGTAGTCTGGAACGCATGACTGTGCATTTCTCGTCCCGCGTGGACATCAGCGAGCCGAACCCGATCGCCGCCGCCCAGGCCAAGGCCGCCGCCGATGGCATCGCACTCGGCAAACTCAACGATTCCAACCCCACCCGTCATGGCCTGGCGCCGAAGGAGATCCCCAGTATCTACGAGGCGAACCCGCGTGGCCCCAAGGCCGCACGCAAGGCGCTGGCGGCGTTTCTGGGGAGCCGGAACGGGCAGGCGGTCGACCCGGAACGTCTCTACCTGCTGTCCTCCACCTCCGAAGCGTATTCCTGGCTCATCAAGCTGCTGTGCGACGCGGGCGACGCGGTGCTCGCGCCCAAGCCGGGCTATCCGCTCATCGAGTCGATCGCCGGACTCGAATGCGTGCACGCGATCGAATACCAACTGCGATACGACGGCGCGTGGTACATCGAGCCCGCCGACATCGCCGCGATCCTGGACTCGCCCGAAGGCGAGCGAGTGCGGGCGCTGGTGCTCATCAACCCCAACAATCCCACCGGCTCCTACGTCAAGGAGAACGAGCGTGAGGCCTTGGTCGCCCTGTGCCGTGAGCGTGGCATCGCCATCATCGCCGACGAGGTGTTCTTCGACTACGATCTGGAGCCCCTTGCCGCAAACCGCAGGCTGGCCGGCGAGGAAGGCGCGCTCACCTTCGCGCTCGACGGGTTCTCGAAGATGCTGGCCGCGCCGCATGCCAAGGTCGGCTGGATCCAGGTGTCCGGGCCGGAGCATGACGTGGCCGAGGCGCAGCGCCGGCTGGATGTGATCGCCGACGACTATCTGCCGATGAGCGATATCATCGCCGGGCGCATTCCAGCGTTGCTGGACGCCGCGGATGCGCAGACCGACCGTGTGCGTGCACGGGTGCGTGGCAATCTTGCCGCGTTGCATGGCATGCTGGAATCCGACGAACTCGGCGTGACGGATGTGCTGCGCCCCGAAGGCGGGTGGAACGTGCTGCTGCGTGTGCCGTCGGTGCTGGATGAGAACGAGCTGGTGCTGAAGCTGATCACGGATCACAGGCTTACCGGCCAGCCGGGGTACTTCTTCGACATGACCTCGAACGGGTACCTGGCCGTGTCGCTTCTGCCGGAGCCGGATGAGTTCGCACGGGGCATCGCCGCAGTGCTCGACACTGTGCGCGCGATGCTGGGCTGACCAAATCGGACGACTGGCCGAATCGGCCGACAGGCTGAGCCGATTCAGTCGAATACGATTCGATCGCGTGCGGTTCAGCCGCGCCGTGCCGCCTCGTAGTGCTGGCGGATCAGATCGGTGTAGAACGCGACCGCATCCGTAGGCGTGCCGTCGAACACGATCGACTGGCCGTCCAGGACCAGCGTGCGCTCGATCGCATACTCGGGGCGCACGATCATATCCGTGTCATGCGTGGCGAAGATCACCTGGCTGTTATACGAGAACAACGCCTTCGCCACATGCGCGGTGCCGATCTCGTCCAGTCCCTTGGACGGTTCGTCCGCCACCACGCAGCTCGGCCGCAGGCACAGTGCCGCGGCGATCGCCAGCAGATGCCGCTGTTCGCTGTTCAACGCCGACGCGGGCTCCTTTGCCGCATTGGCCAGGGAGAAATGCGCGAACAGATTGCCGATGGTCGCCTGGCGTTCCGACTCGGGTACGCGCCGCTTCTTCAGCATGGCGTCGATTGCGCTGGCGATGGAATCGGCGCGATAGAACGATTCGGGGATCTCCTCGCGGCGCACGCGGCCGATCAGCTCGTCGATGCGTTTCCTGTCGCGTTTGGATGCCGGATCAAGTGTCTCTGCGTCGCCGCCTGGTACGTTTCCGCTGATCGACACTGATCCCGTGGTGGCCTTCAACGTGCCGTCCAATAGTCCCAGCAGCGTGGACTTGCCGCTGCCGTTCAAACCGATGACGGCGACACGACGTTCGGCGATGGTCAATGAGGTAGGATTCAGCCCGACCGCGCCGTCATCGTAGACGAGCCCGGCATCGGCAAGGGCGAACGTGAGCTGCGCCGGCTTCGGCTGCATGGCCCGTTTGGCAAAAAATGGCATACCGCCATCTTACGCGTGCGATCGCACGCCATGGGCACACCATATAGAATGATGGGGTGCTTCACCTTCTCCACCACCCAGTGCCCGAGAACCCTCAGCATGCCCATATGAGCCGGCGTATGCGCCGACGGACGTTGTGTGCGGCGCTGATCGCAATACTGGCAATACTGCTCATCGAATGCGTGGGCTTCAACATGCCGTTCTGGCATACGCTTGGTGCAAGCACCGACACCGTCTCGTACACCAACGCCATGGGATCCGGCCTCGAACGCACCAAGGAAGGCATGCTGCGCGTCGCCGACCCCACCGAGGCATGGCTCGAAGTGAAGACGGACGGCACCTCCGACTATGCGCGCATCGACCCGTCATTCGTCACCGGCAAGGCGCTCACCGCAGTGCACCTCAGAGCATCGGTCGATCACGGCATCGCGCGCGAAACCTCGTTCAGCCCGCAATCCGCACGATCCTGCTATATCCACGCGCCGGGCAAAGGCACCCTGCGCGTGAGCGTCGAAGAGCCCAAAGGCTCGCTCATCCCCATCCAGGCCGTACGCGCCAACGCCAAGGTCCCCTTCGACTTCAACCCGGCACGCGTGGCGATCATGGCTGCCATAGTGCTCATCGCGGCATGCTGGAGGCCCGGATCGAGACTCTGGCGCATCCCGCTCAACACGGCCAGCGGCAGGCAGCGGGCCGTCGCCTGGTGCATCGCCGTTCCCATCGCGCTCGCCACGGTCTACGGCATCGGCACCCAACTGACCTCCAGCCCACTGGTCTTCCACGAAGCCGGCGGCTACACCTACGACTTCGACCAATACGGGCACATCGCCGACGCGCTGCTGCAAGGACGCACCTCGCTGGACCTGGGCGTGCCGGACGCGCTCGCCGCCGCAGGCAACCCGTACAGCACCGCCACCCGCGCGAAGCTGCTCGCCGACGGCGTGAACCCGATCTACTGGGACTACGCCTACTACAACGGCCACTGGTACTCGTATTTCGGCGTGCTGCCGGCCGTGCTGCTGTTCATGCCCTACCGGATGATCACCGGCCACATGCTCTCCAGCGGGGCGGCGGTGCTGCTGCTCATGTTCCTCGCCATGCTGTTCCTGGCATTGCTCGTGCTGCGCGTCATCGACCGCATTGCGCCGAAGACATCGCTGGCCGCCGTCTCCATCGCGCTTACGACCATGCTGCTCGGATCGAACGCCGGCTACCTGCTGTTCCGCCGGAACTTCTACTCGGTGCCGTTCGCCGCGTCCCTCGCTTTGAGCGCGCTCGGACTATGGCTGTGGCTGGGGGCGGCATACGATGACGGGAAGCATGAGCGCACTTCGACGGGCGGCGGGCACCTTGGCCGCGCATGGCGGGCTCTACGTGCCGCCGACCGCTGGCAGGCGGGGAACGCGCCGGCGCTTTCGCTGACCCGCATCGGACTCGGCTCGCTGTGCATCGCGGCGAATTTCGGATGCCGCCCCACCTTCTGCCTGACGGCCCTGCTGGGCATCGCCATCTTCTGGCCGCAACTGAAAGCCATTGCAATCACGCTGCGGAGCAGGACCGCACCCGTGCCGGCGACGCTGCGCGCGCCCGCTGTGGTTGTTATCGCCGCGCTCATTCCGGTGGTGCCGCTCATGGCATACAACGCGGCACGATTCGGCTCGCCAATGAACTTCGGCAACGAATACCAGCTCACCGTCACCGACATGACCGCATACCGGGTCGCCGCGGCGAACATCCTGCCGATCGCCGGCGACTACCTACTGCTGCCGCTGCGATTCACCGACACTTTCCCCTGGATCGCGCTCTCCGCCGCGGCCCTGCCCGAATGGTCCTACACGGAACCGATGATCGGCGGCCTGTTCGCCATGTGCCCGCTGGCCGCGCTTTCGTTCGTACTGCCGTTCCTACGCGCCCGGGACGGCAGACCCGGCCGCACGCGCACCACGCTGACCGCGTTGGCGCTGGCCATGGGACTGGTCGTATTCGACGCGGTGAACGCCGGCCTCGGCTGGCGGTACATGGCCGACTTCGGCTGGCTGTTCGCTTTGGCGGCGATGCCGGTACTGCTGCGGCTGCTGGGGGAGCCCGGCGCCGGATCATGCGACGGGTCTCGCCGGACCGGTGCCATACCGATGCGGATACGCTTGGCACGACTGGCGGTCGCGGCCGTCATGATGTGCTCCATCGCGGTGGGCGTGCTCTCGCTGTTCACCATCGGACGCCACGATGCGCTGATCTCCGCCGCACCGAACCTGTTCTACAATGTATTCGCCTGGTTCCTATGACAGGTCGCGCCGCAAACCGCGACCATGAACGGGACCGGCAACGCAACGGATACGACGGCCACCCAGTGCTCACGGTTTCTCCGAGGGCAATAATCGGCGGGCATGTCTGAATGAATTGAAAGAATGTGGGATATGTCAGCACGCAAATCACACTCAGACCCCTTCGGGGATGCCTTGGGGCGCGCGCGACACTGGGCGTCGCGCCTGTCACGCCAAGGCAAGGCGGCCATGCGCATGGTCGATCCGTTCGGTGCGACGCTCGACCAGCATCCGGGCAAAGGCAAGACCCACGGCACCGACGCCGCACCAGCCACCGGCTCCCACGACGCCCAGGGCGCGGGGCAGCGCAGCCAGGCCGAACAGGCCATCATCGAGCAGTTCGCCGGCCACACCGTCCGACTCGGCCCGCTGGTCAAACGCCACATGTTCGACTTCGACGAGGTGCCGGGCAGACTCACCCTCGGCTGGGCGCAGCTGCCCAGCACGAACTACCAGGGCAACGTATTCTCGCTCGGTCTGTTCGCCGGGCGCGACCGCTTCGCGCAGATCGCCGTGGCCGACAGCAAGGGCCGCGTCTTCGTCGGCAACGAGATCGGCATGGACACGCAGGGGATCGAACCGCGCTTCATCTTCTCCAAGGAACGCCCCGACTACGGCGGCATCGTGGGACGCGACATGACCGGACGCATGACCTGGCTGGCCGCATGGTCCCGCAAGGACGGCGCATACCGGCTCGAACAGATGCGCCGCAAACTGCCCGCAACCATGCGCGAAGGACTCGAATACCGCGACGCCATCGCCATCGCGTTCTTCGCCGCATACATGCTGCCGCAGATGAGCGGAGCCCTGATCGGCTTCGGCGCCGGCAACATCTTCCGCAGACTCAACAGGGAAGCGCCGATCGGCGCGATCCGTCGTTCCGTACGCGACATGCTGGAGGCACGCGCGCGAGACATGCGCGTATCCGGCCTGGAAGACCACTTCGCGGAACTCATGCGCGAAGCCGGCGCCCTCGACGAGGTGCCGGGGCTCGAAGCCAATCACGGCGCCGAACCGCTGCACCTGTACACCTCCAGCTACTCCGGCGCGTACTTCTTCACCTGGGATTCCTCGCTGGCGCTCGCGCCGGCCCTGCGGGCGCTCGCCATCGAAGGCAACCTCAACCGCTTCGCCATGGTCAGCTCGTGGCTGGAACACAATTCGCGGCTCGGACTGGAACCCACCGAGGAAACCGTGACGCGCGAGCAGGCCGCCGCCATCGACATGAACCTGCTGAAGAACCCGGCACTGCTGGCGTTGGGCGTCGACCATGCCCCCGAACCGGGCCACAGCTCCATGCAGGCGCTGTTCGACGCGGCCGGCAAGACGGCGGGCAGCGTGGGCGAACCGGCGGACTCCGAATGGGTGTACCGGCAGACGATGTCGCTGCTGATCCGCCGCCTGCGCCTGCCGTACCGTTTCGACGTGGCGTTGCGGTCCAATCTGGCGGAAGGGCGCGTGGCGGTCGGTTTCACCACGGCCGGCGTCTCGATGATGCCCGCGACCTGCTACGACGAGAAGACCGGGCAGTGGGTCACGCTGAGCGATAAGGAACGTGCGGCGATGAGCGCCGACTACAATCTGCGCGTCGGCCTCATGCTGGCGCTGATGAGCTTCGGCGCGTGCGACAAGGTGCGGGAAGTGTCGCTGCACGTCGACTCGCTCGGTCTGGAAGAAGCCGTGGCCGAGCAGGACACCGCCATCGAAGCGCTGATGAGCGAGGCGCTGAGCGCGTTCGAGCGCATGCACACCGGTGACGTTGGGCCGAGCCGCAGCAAGGCCGAGCCCAAGGACGGCGACATGCACGGCGATCCCTCGCGCACCGCGGCCCGTTCCCTCGCGGAGATGGGCGGCGACACCTTCATGCCGACCGCCGGCGCACCCCACGACGATGCCGACGCCAGCAGTTCGGACGCCGACGCCTCCGTGGACCAGCGCTTCGAGGATCTGGTCAAGGGCATCGACATCGACGAGACCACCTTCGCCGACCCCGGCGAACAGCCCGCCGGATTCAAGAACGACGACGGCGATCAGGACGATCCGATGAACGTGCTCAGGCGCAACCCCACGGTGCGCACGCTCGCCACCGTCCGGTTCACCCGCGATGAGTTCCTTGCGCGCATCAGGCGTGACGGTCTCGAACATCCGCAGGACACGTACCGTATGTTCGATGCGACGATCGACGTCGACGAGAACGGAGGACTCAAGCAGATCGTCCCCGACTTCGATCTGCGCGACCGTGGATTCGCGCCGGCAGGCTCCCAGGAGGAGCCGGAAATGGCCGACCACGAGTTCGCACCTCAGGCGGCGCAGGCCCTGGGCGCTCGCAACGCGCTGGGCCTGTCCATCCAACGTGTCGACGTGATGCAGCGCGCGGACAGCGAATTCCACCGTCTCGCCTCCGACACGACCATGCCGTCCGTCGCCAAGGCGCAGGAGGCCACGCGCATCATCGACGGCATCGCCGACCCCGAACTGAGCGAACAATCCGCCGCCATCGCGGGCGCATTGATCGACGGACGCGACACCCCGGCGATCGAACTGAACCTTGCGGCCCGGATCGACGCCGAACGCGGGCGCATGCACGACCTGCTGTTCTCCGGTCAGGCCGACCAGGCGTGCGAATCGGCGGAGGAACTGCTTACCAGTCTGGACGCGCTGTACGCGCAGGGCGACGGCGTGCCGAGATACTTCAACTCCTATGCGGAACGCGTGGTGTACAACCGCCTGTTTGCCACGCCAGACGAGCGAACCGTGCTCATTCCCGACAACCTGTTCTACATGCACATGGAAATGGCCGACATGTACGCGCAGCTCAAGGGAAGCAAGGAGGCGCTGCCGCATCTGAACGCGATGGTGGCGTACGCGCCGTCCTACCCGCTGGCGCACCTCAAGCTCGCCGTGCAGCTGGCACGCGACGAGGACTGGGACTCCGCGCGCGCCGCATGCCTGAACGCGCTGCTCGTCGCGCTCGACCGCGACGACGCCGCATTCGCCTACTACCGCCTGGCATACGCCGAATGGATGCAGGACCGTTTCGACACGGCCGCCGCCGCATACATCATGAGCAACCACATCGCGCCCGGCCAGATCATGACATTGGAGGACGAATTGCGCGAACTCGTCTCGCGCGCCGACTCGCAGTGCATCCCCGTGCCGGAGAACGTCCAGGAGGCCGCCATGGTGCTGCGCCACCACGGACTGCCCGTCTGGCCGGACACCGAGGCCGCCGGCATCGTGCGCCAGGCCGTGCGCATCACCGTGGACGAGGGACTGTTCGTGCCCGCCCGCACGCTCGCGGTGGCGGCGGCCCGCATGAACGACACGGAATCGAACGGCATCGACGTGGTGCAGGCACAGTTCATCCGCTCGTTGAGCGAATAGCGCGGGGAATCGCCCGGTCAGGCGATAGAATCGGGGATTATGAGCAACGAGAGCGAACAGCTGGCATGGGATTTCGACGGTCTGACGGACCAGACGGCAAACGCGGAACCGAACGGTGAGACGCAGGGGAGTGCGGATGTCTCGGCGGCCGCGGAACCGGAGGTCGCCATCGTGGCGAACGAGGGGATCGCACGGTTCCCCATCGGATCGGACCAGTGGGTCGCCGCATTGCAGGCCAACGACGAGGACGCGCTGCGGCTCAACCGCCTCGATGTCTCCGCCATGGAAGCGGACACCGCCGCCCGGCTGTGGGCGAAGATCGCGGCATGGGTGGAATCCGATCAGATCGCCTACTACATCGACGACGCCCCGGTCAGCTCCGACGCCGCCTACGATGCGCGTCTGCGCTGCCTGCAGCGGCTCGAGGCCGCATTCCCCACGCTCGACAACCCGCAGTCGCCCACGCATCGCGTCGGCGGCACCTTCTCCAACGACTTCGTGTCCGTGCGTCACCCCTCGCGCATGATGAGCCTCGACGACGTATTCTCCATCGAGGAGCTGCACGACTGGTACGACGGCGTGCTGCGTGGCCTCGACTGGCCCGAAGGCAAGCCGCTGCCCATGAGCTGCGAGGTCAAGATCGACGGACTTGCGCTGAACCTCATCTACCGCCACGGCGTGCTAGAGCAGGGGCTGACGCGCGGCGACGGCGTGACCGGCGAGGACATCACGCTCAACGTGCGCACCATCGGCACCATCCCCGCCAATCTTGCAGGCTCCGCCGAAGACATCCCCGACTTCGTGGAGATCCGCGGCGAGGTGTTCATGCGGTGGGACGACTTCCGCACACTCAACGACGAGCAGGAGGACGCCGGCCGCGAGCCGTTCGCCAATCCACGCAACGCTGCCGCCGGATCGCTGCGCCAGAAGGACCCGCGCATCACCGCCACCCGCCGTCTGAGCTTCTACGCGCACGGCATCGGCAGGCTCGAATGGGGTGCCGGGCACACCGGGCACGATGAGATCAACGACCAGTCCGAGGCCTACGCGCTGTACACCAAGTGGGGCGTGCCGGTCTCGCCGCACAACCGCACCGTCACCTCGTTTGGCGAAGTGCTCGACATGATCGACTACTACGGCGAGCATCGCGGCGACATCGAGCACGCGCTCGACGGCATCGTGGTCAAGGTGGACGATCTGGCCCTGCAGCGTTCCCTGGGTGCCACTTCGCGTGCGCCGCGTTGGGCCATCGCCTACAAGTACCCGCCTGAGGAAGTGAACACCGAACTGCTCGACATCACCGTGCAGGTGGGGCGCACCGGGCGCGTGACGCCCGTGGCCGTGCTGAAGCCCGTGCATGTGGCCGGTTCCACCGTGGCGCGCACCACGCTGCACAACCCGTTCGAGGTGAAACGCAAGGGCATCCTGATCGGCGACACCGTGGTGGTGCGCAAGGCCGGCGATGTGATCCCCGAACTTGTGGGACCGGTATTGGAACGCCGCAAGGGGCGCGAGGACGAGCTGCGCGAATTCGTGATGCCCGAGCATTGCCCGAGCTGCGGGGCCAAACTCGCCCCCGCCAAGGAGGGCGACAAGGACATCCGCTGCCCGAATGTGGAAAGCTGCCCCGCGCAGCTGACCGAACGCGTGATTTCGCTGGGCATGCGCAAGGCCTTCGACATCGAACATCTGGGCGACCAGTCGGCCATCGCCCTGACGAACCCAGAGGAGAACCGGCCCGATTCCGTGGCGACGTTCGCGCCGAACATCACGGAGATCCTGGTCGCGCCGGGCGAGGAACCGGAGGAATACGAGCCGGTCGAAGGACTGGAACTGCCGCCCGTGCAGACCCCGGTGCTGAGCTCCGAGGCGGGGATCTTCGACCTGACCGCCGCCGATTTGAAGGACGTGCGCGTATGGCGCGAGGCACCGATCATCGAGGTGCGCGAGGTCGTGGGCGACAACGGCCGCAAACGCAAGGTGCGCAAGCGGATCGGCGGATCCGGTCTGTGGCATCAGGTGCCGGCGTTCTGGACGACCGCCGCGCCAGCGCCCAAGGTGCGCAGGAAGGCCGGTGAGCAGGCGGCCGGCGCGTCTTCCGATACGACCTCCGACGCACGCTATCCGGGCTTCAACGTGCCCGCCGACGCCGTGGTGGTGCGCGAGGAGACGAAGACCTCACGCTCCGGCGAGACCACGGTCACGCCGATCATCATCAAACCCGCCGAGAACACGCGCAAGATGCTTGACGAGATCGGCAAGGCCAAGCAGGCCGACCTGTGGCGTGTGCTCGTGGCATTGTCGATCCGACGCCTGGGACCGCCCACCGCGCGCATGATCGCCTCCGCCATGGGGTCGCTGGACGCAATCAGCAAGGCGAGTGTGGACGATCTGACACAGATCGACGGCGTGGGGCCGGAAATCGCCGAATCGGTGGTGCACTGGTTCGCCGCCGCGCGCGAACCGGGGGATTGGCGAGGCCAGACCCTGGCCGCATGGCGTGCCGCCGGCGTTGGCGTGGGCGAGGCGGCCACGAGCGAGCTGCCGCAGACCCTGTCCGGCAAGACCGTGGTGGTGACCGGCTCTCTGGAAGGCTTCTCGCGCGACTCCGCCAAGGAGGCGATCGTGGAGCGTGGCGGCAAGGCCGCCGGATCGGTGAGCAAGAAGACCGATTACGTGGTGGTCGGAGCGAACGCCGGTTCCAAGGCCGCCAAGGCCGAGGCGCTCGGCATCCCCATGCTGGACGAGGCCCAGTTCGAGCTGCTGCTCGCCGGCGAATACGGTGCGGATGCGGCCGATGATGCGGTCGAAGTCGAGAATGCGGGCGAAGACGCGGAAGAAGAGGAACTCGACTGATCCGGTCGAAACCGGGCGGATGGTAGTCCATTCGGACGGAATCCGGCAAATGGTAGTCCATTCGGTCGTTTTCAAGCCTGAAAACGACCGGACCGACAGCCAAGTCAGCGGAATCGACCGAATTGGCCGCCAAGTGCAGGTCAGTCGGCCGATGGTGCGCTTCGCAGCACCGGTGCTGCAAAGCGCCTGTTGCGCAGCACCGGCAGTGTCTGACGGGCCTTATCCAACACGTCCCGGTCGAAATCGGCGAACACGATATCGTCATCGTCCCCGGCCTGCGCGACCACATGCGCCATCGGGTCGACGGCTATGCTGTGCCCGATGTTGTGTGCGCTATGCTCGCTGCACGCCATCAGGTAGCACGTATTCTCCAACGCGCGGGCCTTGCACAGCGTTGTCCAATGATCCACCTTGTCCGTGCCGCGCGCCCACGCCGCCGATACCACCAACACATCCGCGCCGGCAATGGCATGCGCCCGCGCCAACTCGGGGAAACGCAGGTCATAACAGGTCATCACGCCGAACCGCCAGCCGTCGATGCCGATAAGCGGCGGAATCTCATTACCCGGTTCGATCACGTCGGACTCGCGTTCGCCGAACGCGTCGTACAGATGGATCTTGCGATAGGCAAGCCGGATCTCGCCGCCGTCGATGATCAGAAACACGTTGCCTGGCTTGGCAGATTCCGAATCGGATATGTGCACGGTTCCCATGATCGCAATGCCCGTCTGCGTGCTGATGGCACGAAGCGCCGTGACGAACGGGCCGTCGATCGGCTGCGCATGATGTGCCGGATAATACGGGTCGGTTGCGTCGCGTGCGATGATGCCCTCGGGTAGCAGCAGGACGCGGGCGCCGTTGGCTGCGGCCTGCATGGCATAGGTGCGGATGGTCTCGATATTGCGGTCAGGCTCACGTGCGACTGCGAACTGTGCTATGGCGACTCTCATACCCCGCATTCTTGCACGGTCGCGTTACCGGCAAGCGCGCGTGGGGCGGCGTCCGTCCTGACAAAGTCGGACGAGGTCGGATGAGTCGGGCACATGGCGGTCGGTTCGGTCGGAACCGGTCACATGGCTGTCCATTCGGTCGTTTTCGAGCCTGAAAACGACCGAATGGACCATCAAAGTGCGGATAACGGTCGAATGGACAGCCATTTGCCGTGTTCCATTCGGGGTAATGCCGCATGATATGCCGGCTGCCCGGAGGTATGGCAGCTGACACGGCAGCTGCCATGGCGGCTCAGCGCGATTCCATAAGCTGACGTGCCAGCGAGGTGAACTCGGCCGCCAGGGGAGTGGAGTCCAGCGCGCCCTCCGGTGTCAGCACCGCCGGACGCCCCGCCTCGCCGGTCTCGCGCAGCTCGGGCAGCAACGGCAACTGCGCCATCAACGGCACGTCATGCCCCAACGCCGCCGTCAGCTGCTCGGACACGCGCTTGCCGCCTCCCTCGCCGAAAATCCGCAGCTTCTCGCCCTTATGCTCGTAGTAGCTCATATTCTCCACCACGCCGCGCACCTTCATCGGCACCTGCAATGACACCAGCCCGGAACGCACCGCAATATCCGACGCGGACGGCTGCGGCGTGGTCACCACCACCAGTTCGGCGTTCGGCAACGCCTGCGCCACGGAAATCGCCATATCGCCGGTGCCGGGCGCAAGATCGAGCAGCAGCACGTCCGGCTCGCCCCACCACACATCGGACAGGAACTGCTCCAACGAACGCTGCAGTCGCGGTCCACGCCACAGAATCGCACGGTCCGCCCCCGCGAACATGCCGATCGAAATCAGCTTCACACCCCACGCGGTCACAGGCATGAGCATGCCGTTCAGATTCGTCGGCTGCGTATGCACACCGAACAGGCGCGGCAAGGAAAAACCGTAGATATCCGCGTCGATGGCGGCGGTATCGTAGCCGAGCGCCGCGAACGTGGCCGCAAGATTCGCGGTCACGGAGGACTTACCCACACCACCCTTGCCGGACGCGATGGCGAACACGCGGGTCTTGATGCCCGGTTTGCTGAACGGGTTCTGTCGACGCTCGGCCTTGAGCGTCTGCACGAGATCGGTCAGCTTGCTCTGTGGCATGGAACTGACCTCGATATGGGGAACAAGCGTGATATCGGGGGAGTCGGGACTGGTATAGGAGCGGACAGCGCCGTTGATCTGATTGGTGATGGTCTCGCTCAACGGGCAATCCTTGACGGTAAGCTCCACGTGCACGGTCACATCGACGATTCCGTTGCCGTCCGCGTCGGTATTGTCGGAAGGCACAGCCTCGATCGACGTGATCATGCCCAGATCGGTGACGGAACGACCCAGCTCCGGGTCGATGACGTGGCTCAGTCGTTCGAAAATACTCGCTTCGATGGTGTGAATGTCGTTCATGATCCTCCTGTGTGCGCCTACCACCTTAGCGGGTGGCCCCGTGCCACGCCAGAAGCGTGTTCGGCCGCCCTCCCGCTACCGCACTTGCCGATTCAGCCGATTCGCTTGACGGAGCAAGCAGACAAGCAGGCAAGTGGCAGGAAGGCGGCCGAACGTATCATGCCGATTGCAATATGGAGGAACACGGAACGGGGGCGCAGAATAAGGCGTTAGGCCCCGCGCCGATCAGCCGATCACTCGTCCGCGGAAACGTGATTCGCGCGCCAGATATCCGGCTCCACATAGATCTCCCACTCATACCACGGCAGCGCGGCACGGATGTTCTTCTCGATCTTGTCGACCGTCTCCACATCGTAATCACGGTCCAGCTTGGACGTCTGCACCTTCAGACACAGCAGTACGGCATCCTCATCCATATGAATCGCCTGCATGTTGATGAGCCGTTCCACGCCCGGCGTGTCCGCCACCGCCTGCGAAAGCAGCTTGTGCGTACGCGGGTCCACGTCCTCGCCAAGCAGCAGCGATCCGGATTTGAACGCCAGTGCGGCGGAGCCGACCACCAGCACCAGACCGACCAGCAGACCGCCGATCGTATCGTACAGCTCGTCACCCGTCAGCATCGAGCAGCCGATGCCAAGACCTGCGAACAGCAGACCGATCAGCGCGAGCGTATCCTCCATCATCACCGACGCCAGCTCCGCCGACTTGGTGCGACGCCAGAATCCGATCAGCGAATCCTCCTCGACCTTCACCCGCGCCATGCGTTCGCGTGCCTCCCTGATGGAGGTGTGCAGGCCGTAGCCTTCAAGGCAAGCGGAGATCACGACCACGGCCAGTGCGGCGAGCAGTTCGAGCGAGTCGACGCTTCTGGGAATGGAGCCGTCCGCCAGGCCGATGAGCTTCTTGGCTGCCTGGCTGACGGCGAACACGCCGCCGACGAAGAACAGCAGCGTGGCGACGATAAAGCTGGCCAGATATTTCGCACGATGCATGCCGAAGGGGTGATCGCCCTTGGACTTGCGGTCGGAGGCGCGGTCGCCGAACATGAGCACGATCTCGTTCGCGCAATCGGCCACGGAATGCACCGATTCGGAGAACATGGAGGACGAGCCGGTGAATGCGGCGGCGGCGAACTTCGCGCAGGCCACGCCGATGTTCGCGGCGAGGGCGGCCTTGACCGCGGCGCCCGCGTTGGCGTTGGCGGGTTTGCCGTTCCTTTCCTTCGTTCCTTCCGTCTCCGTCTTCTTCGATTGGCTGGAAGCCGATATATCCGATGCGACGCTGATATTCGTTTCGTCGGTCATAACATTCCTTTCGCTCTTCCTACGCCATCCTAGAGCATTTCCGGGGAATCGTACGGGCACTGTCCCGTTGTCGGCTCGCACGCCGCGTACGCATAATCCTATTGCGAGCATTGCGGGTGCGCGTCCCGTCTTCGCATATGAGAAACGAACACGGGAAAATCGGGTGCCTTGCGTACTATCGGCACTGACACGGGGGCCTACCAGGCTGAGAGCAAGCGCAAGCTTCGACCGTATGAACGTTTACCGGGTAATGCCGGCGCACGGAGTCTCTCTTCCCGTGCCTTGAATGAGAGAAAGGCACAAGTAATGACTGAATCGACGACCAAGAACACGGAGCACGAGTCTTCCGTGGTCCGCAAGCACAGCAATACATGGCGCGTGGTCGACATTGTGGTGGCCGCCATCATCGCCGTGGCATCCGGCGTGATCTTCTGGGGCTGGGACATCGTCTGCGCGGCCCCGCTGGCCATCTTCGGCGCGGTGACGCCGGGCTTCGAAGGCCTGCTCAACGCGTTCTGGCTGTTCGCCGGCCCGCTTGCCGCCATCATCGTGCGCAAGCCTGGTGCCGCGCTGTTCGCCGAAACCCTCGCCGCCGCACTGGAACTCACCATGGGCAATCAGTGGGGCGTCGGCGGATCGCTGATCGTCGGCATCATGCAGGGCATCGGCGCGGAGATCGGCTTCGCGCTGTTCGCCTACAAGGGCTGGAACATGCTGAGCACCGCGGTGTCCGGCGCATTGGCCGGCGTGGGTTGCGGCCTCTACTACTGGGTCATGAACCCGGCATGGGGCGTGCTTCGTTCCAGCATCTACCTGGGCACGTCCGTCATCTCCGGCGCACTGCTGGCCGGCGTGGTGATGTGCCTGCTGCAGCGTGCCATCGCGAAGACCGGCGTGCTTGACCGCTTCGAATCCGGTCGCGTACAGACCCTGGTCTGATCGGATTTGGGCTGGTAAGGCCTCGCGTCTTGTGATATGGCGCGGGGCCTCGCCGTTTGCCCGTTGATCGCTTGCCGGCCGGCTGTGATGCGTGCCCGGCTATGTGATTGATGTGATGGCTATGTGCTGCTATGTGTTGCTTGAGTGGGGAAGAAAGATCGATGGCTGATACTGCCAAAAACGCTGGTGCTGGGACCGGAGCGGGTGCCTTGGAAAGTGCCGCTGCCGAAAACACCACGGAAGGTTCGATGGGCGTGAGCGTCCAGGCGCGTGATTGGGGATGGAGACATGCCTCGCGCAAGGACTTCGCCCTGCGCCATGTGAGCTTCGATATCGAGCCGGGGGAGCGCGTGCTGCTGCTCGGTGCCTCGGGAGCAGGCAAATCCACGCTGATGGCGGGACTTGCCGGCGTGCTCGGCGGCGATGACGACGGCGAGCAGGAGGGGCATCTGCTGATCGGTGGTGCGGAGGCGCGCACGGCGCGCGGAATCTCCGGCCTGATGCTGCAGGACCCTGATGCGCAGACGATTCTGGAACGCGTGGGCGACGATGCCGCGTTCGGATGCGAGAACCTGGGGCTGCCGAAGGACGAGATCTGGCAGCGCGCTCGCGAATCCCTGGATATGGTCGGCCTCGACTACATGCGTTTCGACCATTCCACCCGCAAGCTTTCCGGTGGCCAGCGTCAGCGTCTCGCCCTGGCCGGCGTGCTGGCCATGCATCCCGGTCTGCTGCTGCTTGACGAGCCGACCGCGAATCTCGACCCCGAAGGCGTCAAGGAGGTCCACGATGCCGTGAAGCGTGTGGTCGAACGCACCGGGGAGACGCTGATCGTGGTCGAGCATCATATCGACGTGTGGCTTGACACGGTCGACCGTGTGATTGTGCTGGGCAAGCCCGACGGGGATTCGCTGGTCGGCGGGGTGATCGCGGACGGCGCTCCGAGCAAGGTGTTCGGCGCTATGGGCGATGTGCTCGCCGCAGGCGGCGCATGGGTTCCGGGGCGTACCATCACGCACTGCCCTCCGGCCGGGCAGCCTGGCGAAACGGTGCTGCACGCCGACGATCTGAGCTTCGGCCGCGGTTTCCCGCTCGGCGAGCATGTCAACATTGAATTCCATGCCGGCGAGGTCACCGCGCTCACGGGACGGAACGGCGTGGGCAAATCCACGCTCGCGCTCACGCTGGCCGGGCTGCTCAAACCGCTCGCCGGCCATGTGCGCATGGCGGAGCACCTGGTGCCTGCGCATAGGGCCAATGATGTCGGCACATGGAAAAGCCGTGATCTGCTGGGGCGCGTGGGCATGGTGTTCCAGGAGCCGGAGCATCAGTTCGTCACATCCAGCGTGCGCGATGAGATCGCCGTGGGCCCCAAGTCCATGGGGAAGTCGGATGAGGAGGCGTATCGGATCGCGGACGAGATGCTGGAACGCGTGAACCTCAAACGCTTCGGACCAGCCAATCCGTTCACGCTATCGGGCGGTGAGAAAAGACGCTTGTCGGTCGCATCCATGCTGGCCGCCGCGCCGAAGGTGCTGGTGATGGACGAGCCGACCTTCGGCCAGGACTTCACCACATGGACGGAAATGGTGCGCCTGATCGCGGACGTGCGCGACGCCGGCTCCGCGGTGATCATGGTCACGCACGATGAGGCGTTGATCGAGGCGTTGGACGCGCGCCGCATCATAGTCAGCGAGGAGGAACAGCATGACTGAGCGCATTACGGTCGTACCACATGCGGAACGTCTCGACGTATCCCGCCCCGCATCGCCATCATGGTTCATTGCACGGATCAACCCGGTCAGCCGGTTCATCGGCGCGTTGCTCCTGTGCATCCCGATGTTCTTCACGCTCGACATCATGTCCGCATCGGTGGCGTTCGGGCTGGAGATGGTTCTGCTGTGGATCGGCGGCATCGCGCCGTGGACGGTGCTGCGCAAGACCTGGCCGGTGTGGATCGCAGCCACGGGAAGCTTCGTATCCGTGGCCCTGTACGGCAAGGCGTCGGGCGATGTGCTGGTGGATCTGGGCGGGTTCGTGGTGATCTCGCAGGGATCGCTGTATCTGGCGGCGGCCACGTTCCTGCGCGTCGCCGCGATCGCGGTGCCCGGCGTGATGCTGGCGCTCGGGCTTGACCCGACCGATCTGGCCGACGGCCTCGTGCAGATCCTGCACCTGCCGTCGAAATTCGTATACGGCGGTTTAGCCGGGCTGCGCATGTTCACCCTGCTGCAGGATGACTGGCGCATGCTCGGGCAGGCCCGCCGCTCGCGTGGCCTTGGCGACGGCAACGCCATCAGACGTGTGATCTCCCAGGCGTTCAATCTGCTGGTCGTGTCGATCAGGCGCGGCACGAAGCTGGCCACCGCCATGGAGGCGCGTGGATTCGGTTCCGAACTGCCGCGCAGCCAGGCCCGTGAATCGCGATTGCATGCGGTTGACTGGGGATTCTACCTGATATGCGCCGCGGTGCCGGCGATTGCGCTCATCACGGCGTATTGCACCGGCTACTGGCATTGGGCTTTCAGCGGCGTGAGCAACTGACTGCCGCTCTGGCTCTTGGTATTTGGCATGGTTGTGTTATAAAACCAGGCAAAAGCTGAAGTATGCATGAGAACATATGCGTGGATGGGGATATGCGTGCTTCCGTAGGTGGTTCAGGTAAGAAACCCACGCGAACAATGGCGTGAAATAAGCCATTGCCGTATCCACGTATTGCGGCCAACCACCTACGGAACCATGTGGGCGGCCGTTAGGGAACATCGCCGGTATTCTGAAGGGCGGCCACAAAGCAGTCTTGCAAGACGCGCCCGAATGTTTTCGTAGCCGGGAGCAGAAACGGGAGGACCCCGCCAGTCCAAAGAGCGGCGGGGTCCTCCTATATGAAACACTGTGGCTATCAGATGTGGAAGTACAGCTCGTACTCCAGCGGGGTCGGAGCCAGACGGGCTTCGTCGATCTCGCCGCGCTTGAGGTCCAGCCAGGTCTCGATCAGATCGTCGGTGAACACGTCGCCGGCGGTCAGGAAGTCGTGATCCTCTTCCAGGGCGTCCATAGCTTCAGCCAGGGAGCTCGGCACCTGCTTGATGCCTGCGTGCTCTTCCGGCGGCAGCTCGTAGAGATCCTTGTCGACCGGTGCCGGGGGCTCGATGTGGTTCAGCACACCGTCCAGGCCTGCCATCAGCTGAGCGGAGAAGGCGAGGAACGGGTTGCAGGACGGATCCGGAGCGCGGAACTCGATGCGCTTGGCAGCCGGGGAGGTGCCGGCCAGCGGAATACGGATGGCGGCGGAACGGTTGCGGGCGGAGTACACCAGGTTGACCGGAGCTTCGTAGCCCGGAACCAGACGGTGGTAGGAGTTGAGGGACGGGTTGGTGAAGGCCAGCACGGAGGAGGAGTGCTTGATCAGGCCGCCGATGTACCAGCGAGCCATGTCGGACAGGCCAGCGTAGCCCTTCTCGTCGTAGAACAGCGGCTTGCCGTCCTTCCACAGGGACTGGTGGCAGTGCATGCCGGTGCCGTTGTCGCCTGCGATCGGCTTCGGCATGAAGGTCGCGGCCTTGCCTGCCAGAGCGGCGGTCTCGTGCACGACGTACTTGTACTTCATCAGGTCATCGCCTGCGTGCTGCAGGGAGTTGAAGCGGTAGTTGATCTCCTGCTGACCGGCGCCGGCCACCTCGTGGTGGGAGCGCTCAAGGATCAGGCCGACCTTCTGCAGGTTGGCGACCATGTCGTCGCGCAGATCCTGAGTGTGGTCGATCGGGGGAACCGGGAAGTAGCCCTTCTTGACGCGGTTCTTGAAGCCGATGTTCGGGGTGCCGTCGTCTTCGGTGTCGATGCCGGAGTTCCACGGAGCCTCGATGGAGTCGACCTCGTAGAAGGAACGCTGCATGGAGTTCTCGAAACGAACCTTGTCGAAAATGAAGAACTCGGCTTCCGGAGCGAAGGAAGCGGTATCGGCGATGCCGGTGGACTTCAGGTAGGCCTCGGCCTTGCCGGCGACCTGACGCGGATCGCGGGAGTACGGCTCATCGGTGAGCGGGTCCACGATGGAGAAGGCCACGTCGAGGGTCTTGTGCTTGCGGAACGGGTCGATGAAGGCGGTGGACACATCCGGGACCAGCTTCATATCGGACTCGTTGATGGCCTGGAAGCCCTGCACCGAAGAACCATCGAACGGCATGCCGTCCGTGAAGGCATCCTTCAGGAATTCGCTTGCCGGCACGGTGAAGTGCTGCTGCACGCCGATAAGGTCGGTGAAACGGACGGAGACGTACTCCACGCCTTCCTTATTGATAAGGGCCTCGGCATCAGCCTTGGTTTTCAGTTCGTCGGTCACGGGACCGCTCCTTTCAAAATCAGAAGTTACGTGAGATAAGCATAGAACCGTGCGTTTCGCGCACTCGTACTTTCGGTTACGAGAATGTTTCGTGCCGGGTGCTTTGGGGTGCGAATCGCGGTATTGCGGGGAAATATGCGATGATGCATGTCCATACAGTGGACGGGTGCCAGGGTCGCATGCTGGATGGGAAGGGGAGCGGGAAGCGCGAACAAGGACGCGGCCATGTGAGCCGATGGGGCTCGCGTTCGTTGCCTGGATATGCGAAGATCCCGGTGATTGGCCGGGATCTTCGAAAATTGCCGTATCGGTTGATCGGCTCAGCGACCACGCATGGCGCGGCGGCTGATCTTCTGGGGATGCATCGGATCCATTCCCTTCGGAATGCTGTAGCCGTTCTTGGCCTGCAGCGTGCGCAGACGATCGTTCAGCGTGGTGAGCTCGGTCTTGGTGAGCATGAAGCGCTGGTGCGGGTGGATCGCCTTCATGAACTTGTTGGTGGTGGTGTTCGGCAGCTTGGTCTTCATCTTGAGGATGACCTTGCGCAGATCCTTGATCTGGGTCTGCCCTTCGCCCTTGCCGACGTACACGCGGTAGACGGGGATGGAGGATCCGGCGGTCACGCCCTTGATGGCGTGCTCCTGACGGTCCATCGCATGCTTGAGTCGTTCGGCGTTGCCTTCGCCGATCAGGTAGATGCCGTTGTAGCCGGTGCCGCGCCAGACGGCGTCCTTGGTGCGCGGGTCGATCCACACCGGTTCCTGCGGGAAGCTGAAGCCGGCCTTGTTCATGTTGCCCAGAACGGCGATGGCGGCGCCCGGGCGTCCTTCCATCTTGCGGAAGCCGACGGCGTCCGCGCGGCGGGTCAGCACCATGGTGGCGAACAGGAAGCCGAGCAGGATGGCCAGGATCATCATCAGGATCCAGGTCAGCCACATCCACTTGAACACGATGCCGAGAACAATCATCACGACGATCGGCGCGACGAAGACCAGAGCCATCAGCGCAGGAAGCTGCTTGTCCTCTTCATGCGTGAACTTGTAGACCTGTGCGATCTGCTTGAACAGGCTCCTCTTTGCTGGCTTTTTCTTTGCAGGCTTTTCCGCCATAACTCCCTCACTTGCTACTCGACGCTGTTGGCATACTGGCCAATAGTCTACCAGTATTAAGGAATATTGAAAGCATTGCTGCCGGTCATGCCCCGAACAGGCAACGTGGAGCCGAAACATAATGAGTCCCGGAATAGGGGAGAGCCGTGCGGCCTGATCGGGGCGGAAAGACCGGTTACCGGGTGTGCAATGGGCGTCCGTCCGCCTTCAGCAGCGCCTCGCCGAGTGTTTCGGAGAAGGTGGGATGCGGGTGGATGAGCCGGGCCGCCTCGCTGAGCGGCACACGATTGCCGACCAGCTGCTCGGCCTCGGCGATGAGCTCGGTCGCCTCGGGGCTCACCATGTGCACGCCCAGCACCACGCGCGTTCCCGGATTGTCCGCGGTCTCGCCGCTTACGATGGTCATCGAGCCGGTCGAACCGCTCATCGCCATGCGCGCGTTGCCCATCATCGGGTATGCGGTTTCGGTGACGTTGCCGAACCGTTCGTCCGCCTTGGCCTGTGCGCCGGTGTATCCCACGCTTGCGGCTTGCGGGCGGGAGAATACGACTTGCGGAACGGTGTTCTCGTCTACGGGTTTCGGATCCAGTCCGGCGATGCGCTCGGCCGCCGTGATGCCCTGTTCGAACGCGCGGTGCGCCAGCGCATGCCCGGCCACGATATCCCCGACGGCCCAGACATGCGCGGCCCGCGTATGGCCGTATTCGTCCGTGACGATATGCCCACGTTCGTCAAGGTCGATGCCGTTGCCGGCGATCCAGTCGGCCTGGGTGTTGGGGTCGCGTCCGATGGCGCCGAGCACGACTTCGGATGTGACGGACTGTTCCTCGCCGTCCTTGACGCGGTAATATACGGTCGCTTCGTTCGGCGCATTCGATTCGATACGGGTCGCCGCGGCGTTGGAGACGACGGTGATGCCGCGCTTCTTCAGCTCCCTGGTGAGGGTGGTGCCTGCACGGCGATCCCACGCGGAAAGCACGCGGTCCTTGCGGATGACGAGTGTGACGGTACAGCCGGCCGAATTCCAGATCGAGGCGAATTCGACGGCGACGGCCCCGGCTCCGATGATGGTGGCCGAAGCGGGGAAGTCGCGTTGCAGGGCCTGCGTCGAGTCGATGATCGCGTCATGGAACGTGGTGCCGGGCAGTTCACGCGGGCGCGAGCCCATGGCGAGCACCACGTCCGTGGCCTCGATGACGAGTCGCGTTCCCTGCGCGTCGGTGGTCTTGCCCTTGTGGCGCAGCACGTCGGTCTGCCCGGTCGAGGGGGTGAGCAAGACGGAACGGCGGCGCTGGCCGTCGGCATCGGCCGTATTGGTTTCGCCAGCCGGCATGAGTTCCGCATTGGCCTGGAAGACGGTGACGCCCCGTTGCGCGAGCAGGGATGAGAGTCCCTGGACCATGGTGGAGACGATGCCTTCGCGCCAATGGTGCAGGGCGGGGAAGTCGATGGAATCGGCGTGCGCATGGATACCGATGCCGTTGGTATGGCGGATGGCATCGAATGTGGCTGTGGCGTCAAGCAGCGCCTTGGTGGGGATGCACCCGCGATTCAGGCAGGTGCCGCCCGGCGTGGCGTCGCGTTCGACGAGGGCGACCTGCTTGCCGAGCTGGGCCGCGCGCAACGCGGTGGAGTAGCCGCCGGGGCCAGCGCCGATGATGACGATGTCGAATTGTTCGGTCATGGAAACCTGCCCGTCTGTTTGTTGGCGTACCGTTGCCCGGCACGTACCGATTGATATGTGATGCTGATAGGTGCGCTCGACACGTACCGATATGCCTGCCGGCCGTGTTCGCGGCGCTATGCAACCACCTTAGCGTGCGGCTGCGGCTGCATAGCACATGATGCGGCCTCGCGTGCTGCGAATATGCGAAACGCCCCAGGCGGCTGAACTGCGCCCAGGGCGTTGGATCGTATGCATGTACGCGCGGTGCGGATCACTCCGGCCAGTGGCCACGCTTGTCGTAGCGCGGCTTCGGCAGACGCCAACGGCGCAGCTGGATCGCACGGCTCCACGCGTAGGACGCGGAACGGGTGCCCTTCGCCACGGATGCCTCGCCGTACTTCTCGATCAGCTTCTTCTTGAGCTTGTGCCACATCACCGCCACGTCGATGATCACCGCGGCCAGGTAGGCGTACAGCAGGACCATCGGGACGATGGTGGTCCACACGTTGCGGACGGTCACGCTCATCACCATGGAGGCGATCAGGATGATGACGGCGACGGGGACGAAGAACTCGCCGATGTTGAAGCGGGCGTCGACGTAGTCGCGGATGTACACGCGCCACGGCAGACGTTCCGACTTCGGCATGTTGTTGATGTCTCCGGTGCGCATGGCCTCGTACTGGGCGTCTTCCTTGGCGCGGATGCGGGCCTTGGCGGCCTTGGCGCTGGCCTTGCGGTCGACGGGGACCAGCGGGTGCAGGTTCTGTGCCTGGGCGTCCTTGCGCTTGGGGGTGGGATGGCCCTTGCCGGTGGTCTGGGCGGTGCCTGTGTGCTTGGTGTCGGAGGATTGGGCCGCGTCATCGGCCGGCTTGTGCGCCTCGTCCTTCTTCTTATTCCATGTCATGCTTGCAGATTACGGTGACGTCTCGACGCTGCGCTTGCGCGAATGCTTGGAACTGCAAGCTTTGCGGGCTGCCCGGCATAGCGGCGCGATGGTGCGTTTTGCATGGGCGCGCGAGGAATATACGATTGCATATCGAATTCGCATCGTCGCACGTACGGTACGAGCCAGCGCATGTTCCGCCGTGATCGGCGGCATAAGGAAAAGGTATGAATATGGCACAGCTTGAGTCGGGCGTCATCCGCGCCCGTGTCGAACAGGATTGGCAGCGCATCGTCGATGTGCTCAACCGCAAGATCGCTTTGCGATCCATTTCCGCCCACGGCATAACGGCGGATCACATGAAGCGCTCCGCAGAATTCGTGGCGGAGCAGATGCGCGAGGTCGGCGTGGACGCCAAGGTCGTGCAGTCGCACAATCCCGATGGCACCCCCGGTGCATGGGAGGTCATCGGTTCCAGGATCGTCGACGCGGACGCGCCCACCGTGCTGCTGTACGCGCATCATGACGTGCAGCCCGTGCCGGATGCCGCCGCATGGCACACCGACCCGTTCGTCGGCACCGAGATCGACGGCAGGCTGTACGGCCGCGGCGCCGCGGACGACGGCGGCGGCATCGCCATCCACTCTGGCGCATTGAAGGCGCTGGGCGACGATCTTGGCGTGAACGTCAAGATCTTCATCGAAGGCGAGGAGGAGATGGGCTCGCCGAGCTTCATCCCGTTCATCGAGGATCACCGCGACGAGTTCGACGCCGACGTGATCATCGTGGCCGATTCGGGCAACTGGTCCGCCGACATCCCCAGCCTGACCACGTCCCTGCGCGGCAACACCGACATGGACGTGACCGTCAAGGTGCTGGAGCACCCGGTGCATTCCGGCCAGTACGGCGGCCCGATCCTCGATGCGAACACGCTCGCCGCGATGCTGATCACATCCATGTACAACGAGAACGGCGATCTAGCGGTGCCGGGCGTGGCGGCCGAGGAGCCGATCGGCGGTCTGCAGCGCGACCTGGATGAGACAACCGTGCGTGAGGATTCCGGCACGGTGCCCGGCTATCGTCTCGCCGGCACCGGTTCGCTCGCCTCGCGCATGTGGACCAAGCCGTCGGTGACGGTGATCGGCTTCGACGCGCACCCGGTCGAGGGCTCGTTCAACGTGATCAGCCCCGAGACCACGTTCCGTCTGAGCCTGCGCACGGCACCGAACCAGCGCCCGGAAGAGGCACAGGAGGCGCTGGCCACGTTCCTGAAGGACCATGCGCCGTTCGGCGCCGAAGTGAGCGTGAAGCTCGGCGAGAACGGCATGGGCTGGGCCATGGACCCGACTGCCGTGGCCACCAAGGACGCGCTTGAGGCGATGGAGGAGGCGTTCGGCACGGCCCCCATCAACAAGGGCGAGGGCGGCTCCATCCCGTTCATTCCCGAACTGCAGCGCATCTTCCCCAAGGCCCAGGTGCTGGTCACCGGCCCGGAGGACCCGAAGGCCAACGCGCACAGCCCGAACGAGTCCATCTCGCTGCCGGGTCTGAAGAACAACGTGATCACCGAGGCTCTGCTGCTCAACAAGCTCGCCAAGTGAGCCCGCGCCGGCCAACATGCTGGCCGTGATTCAGGGCGTAACGTTACGACGATGGCCGTGACCGCAATGGCATATGCCGCCGCGGTCACGGCCATCGTCATTACCATGCATGAATCGCCGCCGTTATTCGCGCTTTGTAATCGTTTTCCAAAGAGGGTTTCCTCGACAATCGTTGTAACGGGCGTGCCTCGCATAGCCGACGCTGGTAGTATTAGCGGTGGGGTGAGAAACTTGATGAAATCAATGATGAAACGATCGGTAATCCTTATTTCCGCAGTGGTCTCGGTGGCGATTCTGGGATGTATCGCGATTCCGGCGCATGCAGTCACCGATGATGAAGCAACGTCTGCCGTGCTTACCGAAACCGATTATGAGAATGCTGCGAATCGCTGATGCAGGCATCGCTTTCTGGCAGGGTGAGCGGCAGATTGATGCGTTATTGGGGAGTCTGACAAGCGGTGATCGGTGAGATTATCCGCGATTATGCGTGGCCGCCATTGTGGATGCTGTTATTGGCCGCCTACCGGTTTCTGCCCCAATATTCCGGAACATACTGGCATTGCGATTCCTGTGACAACTGGATTCAGGAATGTGAAGTCGTATGCCCTCAATGCCTCAACTCGTACCGTCCCGGAAGTGTCGGTTCCATCGAAGACCGTAAGTCCTCGCGATTGGTTCGTATGGTGCAGTCGGGGGTGAGACGGGAGAGGACATGCAATCGTATCGAGATATCCGCTTGCCTTATCTATGCCGTAGTGTGCAGTTATGTTGAATTCGTGATGTGGTGGCCGTTCTTCAACTTCACTGCCGACGGGCATCCGTTTTCAGGTTCGACATCGTTGTCGACGTTGAAGATATCGCCTTGGCCGATAACCGATTTGTGCCTGATATGGTGGCTGCGCGGGCTGTGCTGCAGAAGTCGGCAGAGCAGGCTATTCGCTCCATTGGGGTTGACCGTTGTTGGAGAACAGAAAGCAGGGCGGACTCTTGCATACTGTCTAGGGTATGTAATGTTGGAATATGCCCAGTTGATGGTGTGTGTCCGACCGGCCATGCTTGAGCTACTGACACGCTACCGATTCAATTACCAATTCTCGCCAGTCTCCGGCGGTGTTGATCTTATCAATGCCGGATGCTTGGTTCTCGCCGGCATGTATATGGTGATTGCGGTTCTGGGATTTGCCTGTTATGCCGTTGGGCCGATAGACAACGTGTATTCGGAACTCCCCGCGAGTGGGCTGGAAATGCAGGTTCCTCGTTCCGCGGATAATCGGTATTCAAGCAATTCCCATGTGACTGGTGTGCAAACTGTGGCGATGGATTTCGGCGAATTGGGGAATGATTCGGATGTCCCAGTGCCGGGCAGTGTATTCCGCCCCTAGCGTTTGCTGTGTTGTTTGCTGGTTGTTGTTATTTATGCCGCATGGACGGCTATAGATGCGATAACGGAGAATGCGATATGGACGGCGTGTCAGATGACATGATGTAGCGATTTGATATACAATAAAAATGAGCTGAATTTCTAAGGGGGTTGAGCTCGAAGGGTAATTGATAATTCATGTTTATCAAAGGGGATTAATATGAGAAAAAGAATGATAACAGCGATAGTATCTGCTATTGCCGCTCTCGGAATGTGCACTGGGGTGGCTGCTACTGCTAACGCGTATATACAATATCCTGTCAGCAAGGGGAGCACTAACATAGGATACTATCAGGCTAGCTGGGATGTTACACCCACCAAGTCTGAGGTAACAGGTTATTCCTCTTCGCGAAGCCATTATTGCCGATCTGTGCAAGACCGAACGATTGTACGCTACCAATCGGCCTCCAAATATACACAATGCCATACCATCGCGAATGGTACCCAAGCTGCGCATGAAGATTGGGTGGAATACTCATATCAGTAGATATGAGTAAATGCCTGTTTGCGCCGCCGCGAGGATAACAGGATAACTCAGCGGCGCAAACAGGCCCTATGGGGGATGTTGTGATGAAAATTATGTGGCATAAAGTTTTTACCGCCGTGGCGATTGCGGTATGCGTGGGGGTTTGTCTTTCCGGATGCTCCACTCCGGGGGCCGCGAAGAACAAGGGCGCTGATTCCAACGCATCGTCCTCTTCCTCCTCCTCCGCATCCGCGCCGCAGTCGGCTGAAGGAAGCGATCGGCAGCATTATGCGTCGTCGTTGAAGGCATACGCGGAGTGGATGTTGAAAAGCGATGACGACATCCGCAAGGATTCCAACAGCACGCAGATTCCGATGAGCGATGCGCAGCGGGACATCATCAACCGCGCAATCGCTAATGAGGGGAAAGTGTCCCGCGCTGATTATGAACAGTCCTGGATGAATTTCCGCTCGTGCATCATGAACCGTGGGTGGACCGACCCCAAACCGACCGCATATGGCGGATTCTATGCGGTTCCCAGCATGAACGAAGAAGGCATGAGCAAGACGCAGGACGAGAAACTCGTCAGCGATCTGAACTTCTGCTCGATTTCGGAGAACACGAACACCGATCAGCTGTATCGTACGCAGGAAAGCAATCCGGAGCTGTCGACCGACAGTGACCAGTTGCTCGTGAACTGCCTCATCCAGAAGAAGGTCGCGCCGACTTCGTACACCAAAGAGCAGTTCTCGAAGGATTGGAGCAGTGATTCGGCGCCGGCGTTCTTCTCCAGTGCGGAGGCGCAGGAATGCTTCACGCTCTACCAGTATGGGGTCGCCAATGCGCAGGATGCGGATTCGTATTGGAAACCGTTGGGATGATGCGGCCTGCACGTCAAGCATGACGCCAGGCATGATATGAAATCCGATGCGGATCATCGAGGGGGATGAGAGCAATGTTGTTCCGTCGTGAACGAGGAGTCAAGGGAAGAGATACCGGTAAACGGCGTCGGCACGTCAATGTCGCCGTATGGATCGTGATGTCCATCATCGTGGCGGCAGCGGTCAGCGTGGGGGCGTGCGCGGTATTCCTGCCCGACCGGCCACCGGCACTATTGGGCGCTTCGGGGGAAATCACCGAAGCTAAAGTATCCACGCAGCAATACAACGGGTCGCAGACCGTTACCCTCATCCCCAGCATTTCGAACAGCCGCGCATTGCTCGGCAACAGCAACGGCACCGTAACCGCAGACTATTCGAGCGGCGGGCTGGCATCCGGCCGCGCGTGCATGCGTGTGAACGATCGTGCCGTCATCGCACTCAACACCGCCATACCGCTTTACCGCGACCTGCATGTGGAGGATCGTGGTCAGGATGTTCGGGCGCTCAACAACGAGCTCAATCGACTCGGATATCTGTCCGATCCGGACAGTGACCGCTACTCGTGGAACACGCAGCAAGGGTGGAAGCAACTGATGGTGGACAACGGTTCCGATAGTGACGGCACTCTGCAGCTTGCCGATATCCTGTGGATTCCCGAACAGAGCATCAGCGTCGGCGATTGGCAGGGCACTGCCGGCGCGAACGTCACGCAAGGCACACAGATCGGCGAAATCCCGGGAGCGCTCGTCAAACTCAGCATCAAGAACGCCACACCGTCGGACCAAGACCGCATCATCACGGTGTACGGGCAGTCGACCACCCTGCCCGCAGGTCAAACAGCCATAGACAATGCCGACTATCTCAAACAGGTGTCGGCTACCGAGGAATACCAGTCCCAGACCAAGGAAACGCTTGCCGCTGGCATCAGCGCCACGCTTGCGCTGCCGCAAGCCATCAACGCGCTGCGTGTACCTGCTGGAGCGGTCTACGGCATCAACGGCAATAAAGGTTGCATCATGACGCCGGATGGAACGTCGCATACCGTCAGCATCGTAGGGTCGTCGCTCGGCGTGAGCCTTGTGCAACTCGGTTCCGATGATGCCGCCTCCATCACTTCGGTGGCCGTGGGGTCGAAGATCGCGGGCGCGACATGCTCCTGAAAGCAGTAGGATTGGCACACCGTTTCCCGGGAACGGACGTGCTTTTCGAACACCTTGATTTCACCATCGCCCCCGGGCAGACCGTCGCGCTTTGCGGGCCATCGGGATGCGGCAAATCCACATTGCTGTCCATTCTTGCGGGATGGGTCAAACCGTGGGCCGGGCATGTGGAACGCGAAGGCATTCACCGCATCGGATGGGTATTCCAGAACCCATACGGCGTACCCGAACGAACCGCGCTCGACCATGTGGTCTTTCCGCTGCTCTGCCATGGCATGAGCCGACGCGAGGCGATCCCGGAGGCTAAGGATGCCATGGGATTGTTCGATCTGGACTATGCGGCGGATCGTAGATTCTCCGAACTGTCCGGAGGTGAAGCGCAGCGGCTCATGCTCGCGCGTGCGGTGTGCTCGCATCCCGACGTGCTGCTGGTGGATGAGCCGACCGCCCAGTTGGACACGCGAACCGCGGGTTCCGTCAGCGAAGTGTTGGGCAATCTCGCCGGGCAAGGCATGATCGTCGTGGTGGCCACGCATGATCCGCGTGCGCGGGACGCATGTGGGCGAATCATCGATCTTGCGCATTACGCGCCCGCCGGCAGCATGGAGGAACAGGCAGCCTTGCCGGGCTCCGACGCAAAGTCTCAACCGTCGCGCTCTCAAACGGACGAGCCTACCGTTTCCATACCGGCAGCGGGTGGGAAGGGCGAACAATGAGATTGCGATCGATTGTTTCCGAAGCCGTACGCAACATCAGCGCGGGAACCGCGCGTGCCGCATGGTTCTTTCTCATCGTTCTCATCACCGGACTGCTGCTGGGCGGGTATGAAGCCACATCCATCGTGCGGCTTGAACAGGAGGCCGTCACACGCATCGCAGCCGACGCGGACACCAAGGCGCTGGTCGGAGCCGGCGTAGATGGCGTGGCCTGCGATGCGCTCACCCAAGTCGATAACGGGCCAACCTTGTCCGGAGCGGCACGGGCCACGGACAGCATCACTGCGGCATCCACACCGGGCATGGAACTGCCCGCATACGAAGTGACGCCGGGATTCATACCGTTGCTCGTTTCGGGCGGCGAGGACGCGGCGTCTTCCGCCAACGATTCCGGATCGCAGGCGTCTTCAACGTCGGGAACGAACGGAACCGTCGATACGTCCGGCATATGGGTTTCCACGGACGTGTCCCGCGATTTCGGCCTCGTCAAAGGCAGCGTCATGCAAACTAACCATGGTGATATGACGGTCGCGGGTGTGTACTCCTGGCCCAATGACGGGCGTGATTCCAGATTCGCCTACGCGGCGATCGTGCCGGTATCCGCGTCGTCGGGCACCTTCACCGAATGCTGGGCCAAGCAATGGCCGGTCACCGAGCAGACCGACGAACTGTTGCGTTCCACGGCCATCGTCACCGCGTCGGATGGCAATACGGCCGTCGCCCAAGTCAACAAGTCCTTCGACAGCCGTTATGACGCGGCATCCAGTTACGCGCATCGCATGTCCGCATGGCTGCCGTATGTGGCCTTAGGCGTCGGCATCATCGTCGGCGTGATCTCCGTGCGACGTCGGCGGCTCGAATACGCCGGAGCGTTGCATATCGGCCAGTCCAAAGCCGCGCAGATGCTCGGCATGCATATCGAAACGCTTATCTGGTCGGGGCTTGCAAGCTTGGCATGCGTGGCGTTGCTATGCGCATACTGTTGGCGAATGTCCGTGGATGGGTGGCTGGAGATATTCCTCGCCGCCTGCCGGGTGCCGGCCATGACCTTCGCCGGTGTCACCGTCGCGACGTTCCTTGCCGGGATATGCGTGAGAGAATCCCAGCTCCTGCGCTTCTTCAAAAGCAGATAGTTCAAAAGCGGATAGTCTGCGGTGGCGAATGCCATGGGCGGGACGGACACGGTATTGCGATAGTCATGGCGGGGCTTTATGGTGGAGAGCGACACGGGAGCTGCCCCATATGGCGGCTGAGAGGAGATCGTGAGGATCTCGACCGATGGAACGTGCGCGGGCAATGCCGGGCACGGATATTGTCGCTCTTATTTCCCGTGCCTTGAAACCCCGCCGGCGCATTGCGTCGACCTGAGAAGAAAGGCACTTGCCATGTCTGCAACAACCATCAGCAAACCCAATTTCAAATGGCGCGTCGTCGACATCGCCGTCGCATCCGTGATCGGCGTCGCATCGGCTCTGATCTACTGGCTGGTCTCCATCGTCACCGCCGCACCGTGGAGCGTGCTCGAAGCCGTGGTCCCCGGCCTTGCTGGCCTGTTCAACGGCCTGTGGCTGTTCGCCGCACCGCTTGCGGCGGTCATCGTGCGTAAGCCCGGCGCCGCGATCTACGCCGAAGTGGTCGGCGGCGTGCTCGAAGCGCTGCTCGGCAACCAGTGGGGCGGCCTCGACACCTTCTCCATCGCCCTCGCGCAGGGCGTGACCGCCGAAATCGCCTTCCTCATCTTCGCCTACCGAAAGTGGAACATCGGCACCATGCTGCTTTCCGGAGCACTGTCCGGCGTCGGCTGCTGGGCCTACAGCTTCTTCACTCACCTGCAGGCCATCGACATCGCCGGCTCCTACGGCGTCGTCTACCTCATCACCACCGTCGTTTCCGGCACGCTGGTCGCCGGTCTGCTCATGTGGTTCCTGTACCTCGGCATCGCCAAAACGGGTGCGCTCGACAAGTTCGCGTCCGGCCGCGAGGTGCGCGGCTTGAACTGACCCGTTCCCGCAACACCCGCCGATACGGCCCGCAACGGTCCGCGACGAACCGATGCGGGCCGTATCGATACGTTCCGAACACCCATGCCGGAAACGGCGAACCTCATCATGAGAACCACAGCAAGTACAGCAAGGATCGTCACAGTGCCTGAATCTTCAGCAACACCTGCCATCACACCGTTTCAGAACGCCGCATTGCGTTTCGAACATTGGGGGTACCGTCACGCGTCGCGCAAGCATTTCAGCGTGCGCGGGCTCGACCTCAACATCGAAGCCGGGCAGCGCGTGCTGCTGTTGGGCGCGTCCGGCATTGGCAAATCCACCATTCTCGAAGGCGGGGCTGGGCTGCTCGGGTCCGGCGAATACGTTCAAGGCACGGAAACCGCGGATGACGGTACGGTAGCCGTGGTCGACGCCGAAGGCGGTGCGACCGAAGGGCGCGTGCTGGTGGATGACGTTCCCGTACGTGAAGCGAGAGGGCGCGTGGGCCTGGTATTGCAGGACCCGGACGCGCAAGCCGTGTTCCAACGGCTCGGCGACAATGTCGCCTTCGGCCCGGAGAACCTCAATGTGGAACGCGATGAGATCTGGAAGCGTGTGGACAGCAGTCTCGCCGCAGTCGGGTTGAAAGGTCTGCAACTGCACCGTTCCATCACCCATCTGAGCGGCGGGCAAATGCAACGGCTCGCCTTGGCCGGCGCATTGGCGATGAGGCCCGGCGTGCTGCTGCTGGACGAACCCACCGCGAATCTTGACCCCGACGGCGTCACACAAGTGGTGGGCGCGGTGCGTGACGTGCTTGACGAATTCCATTCGACCATGGTGCTGGTGGAGCATCGCGCCGAGCCGTGGATCGACCTGATCGACCGCGTGGTCGTGCTGGGATCCGCCGAAGACGACGGGGAAACCGGTGGTAAGGGCGGCAGTGAGAACAACGGCGAGAACCGTGGTGAAGGCAGCGAGAACAACGGCGAGAACGGTGAACGCCGTACCGTCATCGTCGCGGACGGCACCCCGGACGAAGTATTCAACGATCCGAACCTCGATTTCGCGCAGCTCGGCATCTGGGTGCCGGAACGATACATGCGCGACGAATACCGCATCGCCCCCATCCACGTCGACGGCGAACCCGACTACCCGGCCCGCGAAGGCACCGGCGAACCGGTACTCCACACCCATGATCTCGCCATCGGACGCAACGGCACAGCGGTGGCGACCGGCATCGACCTCGCCTTCAAACAAGGCCAGATCACCGCGGTGGTCGGCGCGAACGGCGCCGGCAAATCCACACTCTCGCTCACCCTCGCCGGCCTGCTCGAACCGGTAAGCGGCGACGTGGAAGCATCGCGCTCGCTGGCGGAAGGCGCTCGCGGCACACACCCCAGCTCATGGAAGTCCACCGAACTTGCATCCCGCATTTCCTACGTGTTCCAAAACCCCGAACACCAGTTCGTCAAAGGCAGCGTGCTTGAGGAAGTGATGCTCGGGCCGCTGCGCACCGGCGTTGATGAACAACAGGCCAAGGAGCGTGCGCTCGGTTTGCTGGAACGATTCAACCTGCTGCGTTATGCGAACGCCAACCCGTATACGCTGTCCGGCGGCGAGAAACGCCGACTTACCGTGGCTTCGGCTCTGGCCGCCGCGCCGCGCGTGCTGATCCTCGACGAACCGACCTTCGGGCAGGATCGCAACACTTGGATGCAGATGGTGGAACTCATCCAAAGCCTGCGGTCGGACGGTGTGAGCATCATCGTCGTCACGCACGATAGGGAACTGGTCACGGCTTTGGACGCGCGCGTGGTCGAACTGCTGCCTGAAAACGCCGCATTGGAATGGAACGTCCCCGGGGAGAAGACGGGCGATGCTTCGCCTTGCGGCGACGGCGTGATTCCGGTAAGCCAAGTGAACACGCGTGACGAGCGGGAACGCCAATCCAGCCGTTCGCCGTTCCTGGCTTCGCTCAACCCCGCGTACCGTCTGATCGGCGGTTTCCTCGCGGCGCTGCCCATGCTGCTGAGCCTCGACTGGCTTTCCTCGGGAAGCATGCTCGTAATGGAATTCATCATTCTCATGGCCATCGGCATCATGCCATGGCAAACGGTGAAATCGACCTGGCCGGTGTTCATCGGTGCGCCCTGCTCCGCGCTGGCCGTACTGCTGTACGGCAAGTCAGGCGGCAACCTGTGGTGGCAGTGGGGGTTGATGCATGTTACCGACCGTTCCGCGGAACTCGCCTTGGCAACGGCGTTGCGTATTCTCGCCATCGGCATTCCCGCGATCATCGCCGTGCTCGGCATCGACTCCACTGATCTGGCGGATTCGTTCAGCCAGATCCTGCACTTGCCCGACCGTTTCGTGTACGGCGGCTTGGCGGGCATGCGCCTGTTCTCCGTCCTGCAGGACGATTGGGCCGCGTTGACTGCATCCCGCCGTTCGCGCGGTTTGGGCGACGACAGCAAGATTCGCGCGTTCTTCCCGCAGACTTTCGCGCTGCTGGTATTGTCCATCCGGCGCTCCACCACGCTGGCCACGGCCATGGAGGCGCGAGGATTCGGCGGAACCGGGCCGCGCAGCCACGCCCGCGTGAGCACGGTGCACACGCGCGACAAGGTGTTCCTGGTGGCATGCCTGGCATTGCCGCTGATCTCGCTGAGCCTGGCGCTGGCCTTCGGCACGTTCTCCTTCTTCGGCAACTGACGGCACCGATCGGCGCAGCCGGACGGAGCATCGCATACGACGCGTACGACGCATATGGCGCGGGAACGCCGCGAATGTCTGCTTGGGCGGTAGGGTGGAGAGCATGCCAATCAACGCTCAACTGCTTGACAATCCAAGATCCGATCGTGTCCGCAGAATCGCGGACCTCAGCCGTACCAAGGCCCGTCGCAAGAACGGCCGGTTCCTCATCGAAGGGCCCCAGGCCGTGCGCGAGGCCGTACGCTACTCGTCCGACGTCATCACCGACATCTACGTGGCCGGTGACGAGGACGGCATCGACTCCGACGTGCTCGCCGACATCGCGCAGCGCGCGCTCGACAAATCCGCCGACCTGTACATCCACACCGCCACCCGCGAGGTGATCGACCACATCAGCCCCGACGCCCAGGGCGTCGTCGCCGTGGGCGACATCGACAAGCTTCGCGCCGGCATGAAGGCCGAAGTGGAGAAGGCCTCCTCGTATTCCAGGGGCATGCGCGTCGCCGCGTTCTGGCAGGTGCGCGACCCGGGCAACGCGGGCACCGTGATCCGTGCCGCGGACGCCGCCGGATGCGACGTGGTCGTCTTCGTCGACGACTGCGTCGACATGCTCAACCCCAAGGTGATCCGCTCCACCACCGGCTCGCTGTTCCACATCCCCGTCATCGCCATGGGCACCAACGACTTCTTCGACTGGATGAAGGAACAGGGGCTCGACGTGTGGGCGGCGGACGTGTACGGTACGCGCAAGCGCAAGCCGGAATCCCTGCCGGACGTGCTCGACCATATGCGCGGCGAGGACCACCGCAAGGACGGGTACGCCGTCCTGTTCGGCAACGAGGCCCGTGGGCTCAACGGCAAGACGCTCGAACAGTGCCAGCGCATCGTGTCCATCCCGATGTATGGCAAGGCGGAATCGCTCAATCTGGGCACCTCCGCTGCCATCATCCTGATGAGCCTCGCGTTCACACGCTAGCGTCCATCACGCCTATTCGCGCCGGGCATCGGTAGAACGATACACATGCCCGGCCGCCGAGTCTTCGCAGGCGGTCCCGCAGGCACGTCGGCAAGCATGCGCCGCCGGTGTCCAAGAAGTGAAGCCGGGAGCTTAAGCGGTCGAGTAGGCGTGAAAGAATGTGTGTCGGTAAAGTGCTTGGAAACACTATCGTTCCAAGGAATATTAGAAAGGGAGACCGTGGCAGAGGGTATGGTGTTTGACGCCCAAGCGGTAAGCGATGCGGTCGCTGAAGGCATCGCCAAAATCCAGAACGCCTCCAGTCTGGAGGAACTGAAAGCCATCAAAACGCAGTACGCCGGTGCGGAATCGGCGATGACCAAGGCCAGCAAGGCCATCGGTTCGCTGCCCAAGGACCAGAAGAAGGAAGCCGGCCAGCTCATGGGCAAGCTCCGCGCCGACTTCGGACGCGCATACGGGCCGCGCGAAAAGGAACTGAAGGCCGCAGAGGAAGCCGCGGCGCTCGCGGCCGAAACCGTCGACATGACACTGCCGGTCAATCGCAAGCCGCTCGGCGCGCGTCATCCGCTCGCCAAGCTGATGGAAGACGTCGAGGACTTCTTCATCTCCATGGGCTGGCAGATCTCCTCCGGCCCCGAAGTGGAAAGCGAGTGGTACAACTTCGACGCGCTGAACTTCGGCCCCGACCATCCTGCACGCCAGATGCAGGACACCTTCTACGTGAAGGGCAACCAGGCCAAGGATGCCGCCGGCTTCGTGGGCAGCAACATGGTCGTGCGCACCCAGACCTCCTCCGATCAGGTCCGTGCATTGATCGACCGCGGCGTGCCGCTGTACATCGCCAGCCCGGGCCGCGTGTTCCGCACCGACGAGCTCGACGCCACCCATACCCCGGTGTTCCACCAGTGCGAGGCGCTCGCCGTGGACAAGGGCCTGACCATGGCCGATCTCAAGGGCGTGCTCGACAAGCTCGCCGTGGCCATGTTCGGCCCGGAAGCCAAGACCCGTCTGCGCCCGAGCTACTTCCCGTTCACCGAGCCGAGCGCCGAGCTCGACCTGTGGTTCCCCGATAAGAAGGGCGGCCCGGGCTGGCTCGAATGGGGCGGCTGCGGCATGGTGAACCCGAACGTGCTGAAGTCCGCGGGCCTTGACCCGAACGAGTACACCGGCTTCGCGTTCGGTGTCGGAATGGAACGAACGCTGCTGCTGCGCAGCGACATCAACGATATGCACGACCTCGTGGAGGGTGACGTGCGTTTCGCCGAACAGTTTGTGATGGGGGAGTGATTGCCCATGCCTATGGTTGATATTGATTGGCTCAAGAGCCATGTCGAAGTCCCGGACGATCTGACATACGAGCAGCTCGCCAAGGATCTGGTGAAGGTCGGTCTGGAAGAGGAGGAGATCCACTCCAGCCAGGTCACCGGCCCGATCGTGGTCGGCTACGTGGTGGATGCCACGCCCGAACCGCAGAAGAACGGCAAGATCATCAACTGGTGCCATGTGGACGTCGGCGACAAGTACAACGAGGTCGACGAGAACGGCAACAAGGTGCCGCGCGGCATCATCTGCGGCGCGCCGAACATGGCCGCCGGCGAGAAGGTCGTAGTGACTCTGCCGGGTGCCGTGCTGCCCGGTGATTTCAAGATTGAGCCGCGCAAGACCTATGGCCACATCTCCAACGGCATGTGTGCCTCCGAGCGTGAACTCGGCTTGGGCGACAACCACGACGGCATCATCCTGCTGCGCAACTACGGCTTCACCGAAGAGGAATACGAGGCTTTGAAGCCGGGCGACGACGCCATGCATCTGCTGCATCTCGATCAGCCGCTGCTGGAGATCAACATCACCCCGGACCGCGGCTATACGCTGTCGTACCGTGGCGTGGCGCGTGAATACCATCATTCCACGGGCGCCAAGTTCACCGACCCGGTGATCGCGCTGAACAAGAAGGTGCCTACCCCGGCATCCGCCCTGCCCGACGTCAAGCCCGACATCGAAGTGCAGATCGACGACAACAATCCGATTCACGGCGTGCCCGGCTGCGATCGCTACTACGCACGCATCGTGCGCGGCTTCGACCCCGCCGCACGCACTCCGAACTGGATGCGCCGCCGTCTGACCCGTTGCGGCATGCGTTCCATTTCGCTGGCCGTGGATGTGACGAACTATGTGATGATGGACCTGGGCCAGCCGATGCACGCTTACGATCTGGACAAGATCGAAGGCCCGATCGTGGTTCGTCGTGCGAACGAAGGCGAGAAGCTCGTCACGCTCGACGGCAAGGAACATGAGCTGAGCACCGAGGACCTGCTGATCACCGATTCGCCGAACGGCAACCGTTCGTCCCGCATTCTCGGCATTGCCGGCGTGATGGGTGGCCTGTACGGCGAGGTGACCGCCGAAACCAAGAACGTGCTGCTGGAAGCAGCGCACTTCGACCAGGTGTCGATCGCCCGTTCCGCTCGCCGCCACAAGATTCCTTCCGAGGCGTCCCGTCGCTTCGAACGCGGCGTCGATTACGCCCTGCAGCCCGCTGCGGCGCAGATGTGCGCCGATCTGCTGGCCGAATACGGCGGTGGCACCCCCAGCGACACCCCGAACGACGTGAACAACACCAAGCATCGCAGATCCATCCAGTTCCCGACTTCCGAGGTCGCTCGCGTGGCCGGACTCGACACCGATGTGAACACCATCTCCAAGATTCTGACCGATATCGGCTGCACCGTCGCCGGCGGCGGCAACGGCGAGTTCTCCGTCACCGCGCCGACCTGGCGCCCGGACCTCAATGAGCCGTGCGATCTGGTCGAGGAAGTGGCTCGACTGGTCGGATACGACGAGATTCCGGTACGTGTGCCCGCGGCCCCGGTCAAGGGCGAGGTCGGACTGACCGCCGATCAGCTGCGTCGCCGTCGTGTGGCGGACGAGCTGGCCGAATACGGCATGGTCGAGGCGCTGAGCTACCCGTTCGTCGGCGATGAGGACTACAAGGCGTTCGGCTATGATCCGGAGGCCACCAAGAAGGTCAGCGTCGAAATCGCCAACCCGCTGTACGGTGACCGCCCCTACCTGCGTCGTCATGTGCTGCCTACGCTTGCCGCCACCGTGCAGCGCAATATTCGCCGTGGCATCGAGAACGTAAGCCTGTATGAACTCGGGCATGTCTACCTGTGGAATCCGGACGCGCCGGCCATTCCGGCCCTGCCTGGCGGTGTCAAGCCCACCGAGGAGCAGCTCAAGGCCCTCGACGCCGGCCTGCCGGACCAGCCCGACCATGTTGCCGGCATCTTCACCGGCCTTGCGGAGAACACCGGCTGGATGGGCGGCAAGCGACCGGTCGATTGGTCCGACGCCGTTGAGGCGGTGCGCCGCATCGCCAGCCGTCTTGGCGCCACGATCGAACTGAACCAGCCGGCCGCCGAGGATGTTCCCGCGCAGTGGCATCCGGGCCGTTTCGCCTACGTGGATGCCGATGGCAAGCACATCGGCCTGGTCGGCGAGCTGCACCCGCATGTGAACGAGGCCTTGGGCTTCCCGGCGCATTCCAGCGCGTTCGAGCTGAATATGACCGACCTGTTCGCCACGCTCGACGGCAAGCCGGTGCAGGCCAAGCCGATCTCCACGTTCCCGCCGGTCAAGCAGGATCTTGCGTTCACCGTGGACGGTTCCGTGACCGCCGCCCAGCTTGAGCAGGTGGTGCGCGAGGCCGCCGGCGAGGATCTGGAATCCATCGAGCTGTTCGACGTGTTCACCGGCGACCAGGTGGGCGAAGGCAAGAAGTCGCTCGCCTTCGCCGTGGTGTTCCGCTCGCCGAACAAGACGCTGAGCGCCGAGGACAGCGAGGCCATTCGCGCCCGCATCGTCGAGGCCGCCGCTCAGCTCGGAGCGCAACTGCGCGCCTAAGCGCGGATATGATTATGGGGTGTGCGTCGGCTACGGCGTGCACCCCATTGCCGTTCGGCGCAATGCCGGCACGATCGAAGAAGTAGGTAATCGGTATGGACGACCATAAGCAGCCTGAATACGGGCAGACCAAGCAACCGCAATACGGGGCCATGTCCGGGCAGTATCCGGGCTACGACCCGTACCTGTACGGCAAGCCGGAACCGGCGCAGCCGGCGGACGGCGCCAACGCGGCGCAGCAGAATCCGGCGAACGGCCAGCAGCCCGGAGCCCAGCCCTACTTTGGTCAGAACGGTCAGAATACGCAGAACGGCCAGCAATATGCCGGCCAGCAAGGCCAGCCGTATAATCCGTATGCGCAGCCGAACCCGTACGCGCAGCAGCAGAACCAATACAATCCGTATGGCGGTCAGCCGCCGCAGCCGAACATGCCGCGTATTCAGTACCTGAACCCCGACGATCCTGCGCAGAACCCGTTCTACGGGCATTGGGATTCGTATGCGATCGTGGCGTTCGTCTGCTCGTTGGTCTTCTCCGTTCCGGTGCTTCCCGCGGTCATCGGCGGATTGTCGCTGGTACGCACCAAAAGACTGCATATGAAGGGGCGCGGGCTGGCCATCGCGGCCATCGTCATCAACGTGCTGACCACGCTGCTGCAGGCATATCTGCTGATCAGAGGCATCAGCGTCAACGATCTGTATGCGCAGATGTTCAATATGTATTCGGGCGGCGGCAACGGCGGCGGTGCCGGCGACGGGTCCATCTCCGCGTAGCGTGCGCGTGCTCTGCTGCATGTGCTGACACGCTTCGTTTTCCTTCTCGGGTCGTATGGCGGTGTACCGTCATGCGGCCCTTTTCTATGCGTTTCGCCTATATGCCGAGGCCTTTTGGCGCGGTCGGGGTCGCGCGAAGAACAGTGTTGGCGGCGCGAAACGCTGAAATGCATAATTATGCATTAGTCTGTATATCGCTGTATGCTCGGGGAAGTTACCAAGTCAAAAGGATATGAATATGGCGAAATACACGGTTGCCGTGGCGGGTGCCACGGGCTATGCGGGTGGCGAGGCGCTACGCATTCTCGCGGCCCATCCGGATTTTGAGGTGACCTGTGTGGCTGGGCACTCGTCCGTGGGCGAGTCCATGGCGAAGCATATGCCGCACATTCCCCAGCTGGCGGATCTGGTGGTGGAAGACACCACCGCGGAAGTGCTCAACGGGCATGATGTCATCATCCTCGCCCTGCCGCACGGCGCATCCGGCAAGCTCGCCGCACAGCTCGATCCCGAATCCGTCGTCGTGGATCTCGGCGCGGATCACCGCCTTGAGGAACGCAGCGCGTGGGACGCCTTCTACGGTGGCGACTTCTACGAGCATTGGACCTATGGCATGCCCGAGCTGATCGTCGGCACCGACGAATCCGGCGCATACCTGCGCCAGCGCAGCGCGCTTCCGGGAGCCAAGCGCATCGCCGGTCCGGGGTGCAACGTCACCGCCACCACGCTGGCCATGCAGCCGGGCATCGCCCAGGGGCTCATCGAGCCCAAGAGCGTCGTGGCCGATCTGGTGGTCGGCTACTCCGGTGCGGGCAAGAACCTCAAGCGCACCAACCTGCTCGCCGCCGAGGCGCTGCAGGCGGCCTTGCCCTATGGCGTGGGCGGCACGCATCGTCATATTCCCGAGATCCTGCAGAACTTCGCGCATGCCGCAGGCAAAAGCGCCGCGGACGCGAAGGACTTCACACTGAGCTTCACACCCGTGCTCGCACCGATGTCCCGTGGCATCCTCGCCACGGTGAGCGCGACCATGAGCGACAAGGCCAAGTCCATGACCGACGCGGAGATCCGCGAGGTGTGGACGAAGGCCTATGAAGGCCAGGACTTCATGGTCGTGCTGCCCGAGGGCGCACTGCCGTCCACCGGCAACATCATCGGCTCGAACGCCGCGCACCTGCAGGTCGTCACCGACCGCAACGCAGGGCGCATCATCGCGTTCGCCGCGATCGACAACCTGAACAGAGGCACCGCCGGCCAGGCGGTGCAGTCCCTGAACATCGCCTTGGGTCTTCCTGAGGATCAAGGCCTTACCAAGATTGGAGTGGCACCGTGAGCGTTACTTTTGCACAGGGCTTTTCCGCCGCAGGCGTGGAAGCCGGTATTTCCTCCGTTAAGGGCAAGAAGGATCTCGCCCTCGTCGTCAACAACGGTCCGCTTAATGCTGCCGCAGGCGTGTTCACCTCGAACCGCTTCTGCGCCGCACCGGTGCAGTGGTCGCGAGGCATCGTGGCGGACGGCAAGCTCAAGGCCGTCATCCTGAACTCCGGCGGCGCGAACGCCTGCACCGGCGAACCCGGCTTCGCCCAGTCCAAGAAGACCGCCGAAACCGTGGCCGAACTGGTCGGCTGCGACAGCCACGACGTGGCGGTGTGCTCCACGGGCCTGATCGGCGAACTGCTGCCGCTCGACAACGTGCTGGACGGCGCGAAGAACGCCTACGCCGCTCTTGCGGATACCGCCGAGGCGGGGTCGGATGCGGCGCACGCCATCATGACCACCGACACCAAGCCGAAGACCGTCGAGCTGACCGGTTCCACCGGCTGGAAGATCGGCGGCATGGTCAAGGGATCCGGCATGATCGCCCCGCAGCTGGCCACCATGCTGTGCGTCATCACCACCGACGCCGTGGTGTCCGCAGGCCAGATGCAGGCCGCGCTCGCCGTGGCCACCGACCACTCCTTCAATCGCATCGACGTGGATGGCTGCATGTCCACCAACGACACCGTGCTGCTGCTCGCCTCCGGTGCCTCCGGCGTGGAGCCCGACCCGGACGAGTTCAACAAGCTCGTGCAGGAGGCCTGCGCATCCCTCGCACGTCAGATCGTGGGCGACGGCGAAGGCGCAAGCCACGACATCCGCATCACCGTCACCGGTGCCACCAGCGAGGACGCGGCGCTTGCCTGCGGCCGTGCCGTCGCCGCGTCGAACCTGCTCAAGTGCGCCATCAGCGGCAACGACCCGAACTGGGGTCGTATCGTGTCCTCCCTGGGCACTGTTCCCGCCGAAGTCGCCCCGTACAATTCGACCGCAGTGACCGTCGACGTCAACGGCGTGCGTATCTGCGAGAACGGCGGAGCCGGCCGTGACCGCAGCGAGGTCGACATGACCCCGCGCGAGGTCCATATCGACATCGACCTGCATGCGGGCGACGCCGAGGCGACCGTCTGGACCGACGATCTGACCAACGACTACGTGCACATCAACGCCGACTACGAGAGCTGAACCGCAACTCCTGATCTCTGGATGGGACGGGATACCGGGAGGCGTTCGCCTTGTGGGCGACAGGCGGTCCGATGGGTGTTATGAGACATGAAGCTTGGCCTATCGGCCTGAAGGATGTCGAATAACGCCCATCGGACCGCCCCACCGGCATGATGAAGCGAAGAATCGAAACTAGGAAGAATATGAGTGAACTAAAGGGACCCGGATTCCACTTCGACGTGCACACCGATCTGCGCGCCGATCAGAAGGCGGAGGTGCTCATCGAGGCGCTGCCGTGGCTTGAGGAGTTCGCGGGCCAGCGCATTGTCGTCAAGTATGGCGGCAATGCCATGATCGACGAGCATCTCAAGGCGTGCTTCGCCGAAGACATGGTGTTCCTGCGCCAGGTGGGCCTGCATCCGATCGTGGTGCATGGCGGTGGCCCGCAGATCTCCCAGATGCTCAAGGCCTTGGGCATCAAGTCGGAGTTCAAGGGCGGCCTGCGCGTGACCACGCCGGACGCCATGGACGTGGTGCGTATGGTGCTTACCGGCAAGGTGTCGCGCGAACTGGTGGGTCTGATCAACGCGCACGGCCCGTTCGCAGTCGGCCTGTCCGGCGAGGACGGCGGCCTGTTCTCCGCCATGCAGCGTCATCCCGTCATCGACGGCAAGCCCACCGACATCGGCCTGGTCGGCGATGTGGTGAGCGTGGACGCGTCCGCCGTGGAGGATCTGGTGAACGCCGGGCGTATCCCGGTCGTGTCCTCCGTCGCGCCGAACGAGGACGACGCCACCGAAGTGCTTAATGTGAACGCCGATTCCGCTGCCGCCGCACTGGCCGCTGCGGTCGGCGCAAGCAAGCTGGTCATCCTTACCGACGTCGACGGCCTGTATGCCGACTGGCCAGATCGCGGCTCCCTGATCGGCCGGATCGGCGTGGAGACGCTGCGCGACATGCTTCCCGACTTGGAAAGCGGCATGAGGCCGAAGATGGAGGCCTGCGTGCGCGCCATCGACGGCGGCGTGCCCAAGGCCCATATCATCGATGGACGCAAGCCGCATTCCATCCTGAACGAGATATTCACCTCCGCCGGCATCGGCACCATGGTCGTGCCCGATGACGGCATCGAAATGAGGAGTTCCTATGAACGCTGACAACACCAAGAACTTGGATGTGCTGGGTCCCAACGACGACAAGTGGCTGGGGGAGTACTCCCAGGTGCATATGAACGTGTTCGGCACGCCGCTGCGCGTGATGGACCACGGCGAAGGCACCCATGTGTGGGATGTGGATGGCAACCGCTACCTCGACTTCCTGGCGGGCATCGCCGTCAACTCGCTCGGCTACGCGCACCCCGCATGGGTCAAGGCGGTCAGCGAGCAGGCCGCGAAGGTCGCCCATGTGAGCAACTACTTCGCCTCCGAACCGCAGATCGAGCTGGCGGCCAAGCTGATCGAGCTGGCCGGCGCCCCGGAAGGCTCCCGCGTGTATTTCGGCAACTCCGGTGCCGAAGGCAACGAGGCGGCCATCAAGATCGCCAAGCTGCACGGTCGCACTCTGGCCGATGACGGCTCCTCCCGCATCATCGCGCTGGTGAACGGGTTCCACGGCCGTACCCTGGGCGCGCTGTCCGCAACGTGGAAGCCCGCGATCCGCGAACCGTTCCAGCCGCTGGTGCCGAACATCGAGTTCGTGGAGGCGAGGGATACCGAGGCGCTGAAGAACGCCTTCGCCGCTACCGGCAAGGACGGCAAGGGCCCGGTCGCTGCCGTCATGATGGAGCTGATCCAGGGCGAGGCCGGCGTGCGTCCGGTCGGTGCCGATTTCGTCGCATATGCACGTGAGCTGTGCACCGAGAACAACGCCCTGCTGATCATCGACGAGGTGCAGACCGGCATCGGCCGTACTGGTTCCTGGTTCGCCTTCCAGCGCAAGGAACTGTCCGGTGGTGTCAAGCCGGATGTGGTCACGTTCGCCAAGGGCGTGGCCGGCGGCTTCCCGATGGGCGGCATGATCGCGTTCGGCTCCAAGGTCGCCGATCTGTTCACCCCGGGTTCGCACGGCTCCACCTTCGCCGGCAATCCGCTGGGTGCCGCAGCAGGTCTTGCCACGCTGTCCACGATCGAGCAGGAGCACCTGTTCGCCAACGTCGAGGCCCGCGGCGCCCAGCTGCGCGACGGCATCATGGCGAGCGGCAACCCGCTGTACGAATCCGTGCGTGGCTGCGGTCTGCTCGACGCCGTGCAGCTGAGTCATCCGTGCGCCCACGCCGTGATGAACTGGTGCCTGGAGCATGGGCTCATCGTCAATGCGGTGCGTGCCGACGCGTTGCGTTTCGCCCCGCCGCTGATCGTCAGCGAATCCGATGTCGAGGAGGCGCTGGCCATCCTCAAGGCCGTTCCCGCCGACCTGCCCGACGACTGACGGGCATACCGCCGCCCCGTTCCGGTCGAGCGGGGCGGCAGTCGCACGAATCACCGTTGAATCGTGCGCCATACGACACAACACAACGTAAGGAGACAACATGGCAACACCCGAACTGCGCCACATGCTGCGCGATGATGACCTGAACCATGAGGAACAGAAGCAGGTTCTGGAGCTGGCCATCAAATTCCACAAGGACCGCTTCTACCATCGTCCCTTCGAGGGGCCGCAGGGCATCGCGGTGATCTTCGACAAGCCGAGCACCCGCACCCGCTCCAGCTTCTCCATCGGCGTGGCCGAACTCGGCGGCTACCCGCTGGTGATCGACAAGTCCGGCTCCCAGCTGGGCCGTGGCGAGCCGGTGGCGGACACCGCCCGCGTGCTCGACCGTATGGCGTACGGCGTGGTGTGGCGCACCTTCGGCCAGGACCGTGTGGAGGAGATGGCCAAGTACAGCTCGCACCCCGTGGTCAACGCGCTGACCGACGAGTTCCATCCCTGCCAGATCCTCGCCGACTTCCAGACCATCGCCGAGCATCGCGGCGGCGTGGACAATCTGAAGAACCAGACCATCGCCTATCTGGGCGATGCAGCCAACAACATGGCGAACTCGTACCTGCTGGGCGGTGCCGTCGCCGGCATGAACGTGCGTGTGGCCGGTCCCAATGGCTACCTGCCGGATCCGCAGATTGTGGCCGATGCCGAGGCCATCGCAGCCGAGAACGGTGGCTCCATTCTGGTCACCACCGATCCGAAGGAGGCCGTGGCCGGTGCCGACTGCGTGTTCACCGACACGTGGGTCTCCATGGGCGAGGAGGCGGAATACGCCATCCGTTCGAAGCCGTTCTGGGATTACCAGGTGAACGCCGAGCTCATGGCCCAGGCCAAGGACGACGCCATCTTCCAGCACTGCCTGCCGGCATACCGCGGCAAGGAGGTCACCGCCGAGGTCATCGACGGGCCGCAGTCCGTGGTCTGGGACGAGGCCGGCAACCGTCTGCACGCGCAGAAGGCATTGCTTACCTGGCTCGCCGGCAAGGCCCGTGGCGACGAAAGCCTGCTGGCATGAGCGAGCCCACACCGATGCAGCGTCCAGCCAGTCGTGCCGCTCGATTGAGCGCCATCGAGCAGGCGTTGCTGACCCATATCATCACCTCGCAGGCGCAGCTCTCCTCGGTGCTGGCCAGCGAAGGCATCGAGGTCACGCAGGCGACGCTGAGCCGTGACCTCGATGAGATGAACGCGTTCAAGCGGCGCATGCCGGACGGCACCATGGCGTATGCCGTGGGGCATGCGGACGAGGACGACCGCCCGTTGGACGGCAAGGCGGAACAGCAGATGTCGCGCGCCCTCAACGGACTGGTCACATCGGTGGCCACGGCGAAGAACCTCATCGTGGTGCACACCCCTTCGGGCGCTGCACAGTATGTGGCCTCCGTGCTGGACAGACAGAGCATTGAGGGCGTGCTGGGCACCATCGCCGGCGACGATACGGTGATGATGATCTGCTCCGACGACGAAAGCGCGGGGCAGCGTGCCGATTGGCTGCTGACCTTGGCCTCCAAGTAGGCCGTTGCATTCCCGGTGCTCCTGCATGTATTTGGCCCGGTGTGGCGAGTGATTGTTCACCTGCCGCGCCGGGTTTTGCCGTATATGCCGTATGCTGGCTGCGCGGTTTTCCGGGTGTTATGCGTAATATCGCATGGAATATGACACGCCGTGCATAAATATACGTAGCTCTGTATATACTTGCATAAGCTTTGTTTGAAGAAAGGCAGCTCATGGCAGATAAGAATCGTCTTGTTCTGGCGTACTCCGGTGGTCTGGATACCTCCGTCGCCATCTCGTATCTGAAGGAACGTACCGGCAAGGATGTCGTGGCGGTCTCCCTTGATGTCGGTCAGGGCGGCGAAAGCCTTGAGACCATCAAGGAACGCGCACTGGCATGCGGCGCCGTCGAGGCATACGTCGTCGACGCCCGCGACGAATTCGCCAACGAATACTGCATGAAGGCCCTGAAGGCCAACGCCATGTACGAAGGCGTGTACCCGCTGGTCTCCGCCATCTCCCGCCCGCTCATCTCCAAGCATCTGGTGCGCGCCGCCCACCAGTTCGGTGCGGACACCATCTCCCACGGCTGCACCGGCAAGGGCAACGATCAGGTCCGCTTCGAGGTCTCCATCGCCTCCATTGACCCCACGCTGAAGGCCATCAGCCCGATCCGCGATCTGTCCCTGACCCGTGACGTGGAAATCGCGTTCGCCAAGGAACACGAGCTGCCGATCGTGCAGACCGAGAAGAGCCCGTTCTCCATCGACCAGAACGTGTGGGGCCGCGCCATCGAGACCGGCTTCCTGGAGGATCCGTGGAACGCCCCGACCAAGGACTGCTACTCCTACACCGACGATCCGGCGTTCCCGCCGGTCGAGGACGAGGTTGTCATCGAGTTCAAGCAGGGCGTGCCGGTCAAGATCGACGGCCGCGACGTCACCCCGCTGCAGGCCATCGAAGAGATGAACCGCCGCGCCGGCGCACAGGGTATCGGCCGTATCGACCTCATCGAGGATCGTCTGGTCGGCATCAAGTCCCGCGAGCTGTACGAAGCCCCGGGTGCCGTGGCGCTCATCACCGCCCACCAGGAGCTCGAGAACTGCTGCCTCGAACGCGAACAGCACCGCATCAAGCGCGACATCGACAAGCGTTGGGCCGAACTGGTCTACGATGCGCAGTGGTTCAGCCCGGCGACCCAGTCCCTGAACGCCTTCATCGAAGACACCCAGAAGTACGTCAACGGCGAGATCCGCATGACGCTGCACGGCGGCCGCGCAGTGGTCACCGGCCGTCGCTCCGACAGCTCCCTGTACGACTACAACCTGGCCACCTACGATTCCGGCGACAGCTTCGATCAGAAGTCCTCCAACGGCTTCATCGACATCTACGGTCTGCCGAGCCGTGTGGCCGCGGCCCGCGACGTCAAGTTCGGCAATGGCATCGAGGTGCCGAGCAACACCGTCGAGTGAGCCTGCGCCGTTCATTGACGGCATCGCAACACTGAAGGAAAGCCCCGCCGCCCACCCCATACGGGTCGGGTCGCGGGGTTTTCTCGAAGCGGCCCGCAATAAAACCCGCCGGCATCGTGCGGCGGGACGCATCCGCTAGAATTTCCCCTTCCCAAGCTAAGGTAAGAACCATGACTGAAAGCAACAACGAACATCTGGCCCTGTGGGGCGGCCGCTTCACTTCGGGCCCCTCCGCCGCCCTGGCCAGGCTCTCCAAGTCCACCCAGTTCGACTGGCGTCTTGCCGACGACGACATCGCCGGCTCCCGCGCCCACGCCCGCGCACTCGGCCGCGCCGGCCTGCTCACCGATGACGAGCTCAACCGCATGGAAGCCGCGCTCGACGAGCTGCAGCGCAACGTCGACGACGGCACGTTCGCCCCCATCGAGGACGACGAGGACGAGGCGACCGCGCTCGAACGCGGCCTCATCGATATCGCCGGCGACGAACTCGGCGGCAAACTGCGCGCCGGGCGTTCCCGCAACGATCAGATCGCCTGCCTCATCCGCATGTGGCTGCGCCGCCATTCCCGCGTGATCGCCGGCCAGCTCATCGACCTCATCAACGCGCTGATCGACCAGAGCGTGAAGGCCGGCAAGGCCGTCATGCCGGGTCGCACCCACATGCAGCACGCCCAGCCGGTGCTGCTCGCGCATCAGCTCATGGCCCACGTATGGCCGCTGATCCGCGACATCCAGCGCCTGATCGATTGGGATAAGCGCATCAACGCCTCCCCGTACGGTTCCGGCGCGCTCGCCGGCAACACCCTCGGCTTGGATCCGGAAGCCGTCGCCCGCGAGCTCGGCTTCGGTAAGGTGACCAGCAACTCCATCGACGGCACCGCAGCCCGCGACCTCGTCGCCGAATTCGCGTTCATCGCCGCCATGACCGGCGTCGACATCTCCCGCCTGTCCGAGGAGATCATCATCTGGAACACGCAGGAATTCGCCTTCGTCAAGCTCGACGACGCCTACTCCACCGGTTCCTCGATCATGCCGCAGAAGAAGAACCCCGATATCGCCGAGCTCGCACGCGGCAAGTCCGGCCGTCTCATCGGCGATCTCACCGGTCTCATGGCCACGCTGAAGGGCCTGCCCACCGCCTATGCGCGTGATCTGCAGGAAGACAAGGAGGCCGTGTTCGACCAGGTGGACACCCTCGAAGTGCTGCTGCCCGCCTTCACCGGCATGGTCGCCACCATGCGCTTCGACACCGAGCGTCTGGCCGCCGAGGCTCCCACCGGCTTTGCCCTGGCCACCGATATCGCCGAATGGCTGGTCAAGAACAGCGTGCCGTTCCGCCATGCGCATGAGCTTTCCGGCGCATGCGTCAAGATCGCCGAAGGCCGTGGCGTGGAGCTGTGGGATTTGACCGATGAGGACTTCATCGATACGTTCGCCGCGTTCCTGCCGGCCGAAACCGCGCCGAAGGTGCGCGAGGTGCTCTCCAGCGACGGTTCCGTCGCCTCCCGTAACGGCAAGGGCGGCACTTCGTACAATCGTGTGCGCGAGCAGATCGCCGACGCCAAGCGTGAGACCGAGGAGCTCAAGGTGTTCGCCGACTCCACCAGCGACGGCCCGGCCTACAAGGCTCCGGAAACGCTGCGCTGAACCGTGCCCGCTTTCCGGGCGGTCAAGCCGTTGAAGCCCCGTATGGGGGAGCGGCTATCGGATGATGACTGACAGACCCGCCGTTCGAGCGATCGTTCGGTGGGTCTGCGTATGTTTGCTCCCGTATGGTTCATCCCATCGAATGAGGGTGCCCGGGGTCGATTCGCAATACACTCGGATGCGGCGGGAGCCGCGGGCAAACGCGCGGCGATCAACGGATGCAAAAAGGAATACACGGTGCTGACAAGGGTTCAGATTCAACGATTGGTCTATAAGCATGGTCGTGAGGTGTTCGAACACGACCATATGGAGGTCGAGAAACGCTGCTACCAGCATGGTGCGGTGACCACGTTCGCGCATTCGATTCGCGTCGCCTGCCTGGCGGTCTGGCTGGCCGACCGTCTGCATCTGTGGTACCGCGTCGACCTGCACGCCCTGATCAGGTCCGCGCTGCTGCACGACTACTTCCTGTATGACTGGCACGATTGGGACAACGGCACGCATCGCCTGCACGGCTTCACCCATGGCCATACCGCGTTGCGCAATGCGGCGCGCGATTTCGACCTCAACCATATCGAGCGCGACGCCATCGCCAAGCACATGTTCCCGATGACGCCGGTGCCGCCGAAGTACATCGAAGGCTACTTGGTCACCATGGCGGACAAGATCAGCGCCACCAGGGAGACCTTCTCCCGCAGCCGTTTCCATAAGCCGATGCTGCACAAATGAGAACGCAGGGGAGCACTTATGACGAATATCGAATATCTGTTTCTGTGGTTTCTGCTGTACAGCTGCGCCGGCTGGGTCTATGAGTCGATTCTGGTGTCCGCTGTGGAACGGCGCTGGGTGAACCGTGGATTCCTCAACGGGCCGATATGCCCGATCTACGGTGCCGGCGCGGTGCTGGCCATCGTGCTGCTGAGCGGTCTGCGCGCTCATCCCGTGCTCGTGTTCCTCATCAGCGCGCTCGGCGCTAGCGTACTCGAATACGTCACCTCGTGGGCGATGGAGAAGATGTTCCACGCCCGCTGGTGGGATTACAGCGACTACCGGTTCAACATCCAGGGGCGTGTGAGTCTGCTGGGCGCATTGGTGTTCGGGGCTGCTGGCGTCGGTCTCATCGAATTCGCCCAGCCGTGGGTGGCGCAGTGGATCATGCTGATCCCGATGAACGCGGTGCATGCGATATGTGCGGTCTTCGCGGTGGCGATTGTGGCGGATACGGTTGTCACGGTCAGGGGCATGGTGAATCTGAGCAAGAGCCTGAGGGATTTCAGCGAGATTATCCAGTCCGCCGCCGAGCATGCGGGCGAATCGTACCAGTGGGGCAAGGATGTGCTGCTGCAGAAGATCCACGAATGGTCATCGTCGTCGCAGGAAATCGTCTCCAATATGCGTGGCAGCGCGGTGGCGACGCTGAACCGTCAGCAGCGCCGCATGATCCAGTCGTTCCCGCATCTGAAGTCGACCGAATCGGCCAATGACAGCAAGATCATGGAAACCGTACGCGAACTGTTGCGCAGAAAATAGCAGACAACAGCACAACCAGTAGGGCGTACGGAAGGGCCGTCGGCGATTCTCGTGGAATCGTCGGCGGCCCTTCCGCTAGACGTCACTTACCGTATGCGGCGTTCACCGCGAGCCCAGGGCAGACGGTTCCACCACCTGCACCGCCGATGCGCCGGTATCGGTGATGCCGTGGCCGGAGTTCGGGTGCTGTGACGAATAGATCTGGTCGCCGATGTAGGAGACCAGCAGCACCAGCGCCACGCACAGCAGCGCCTTGCGGTTGATGCGATCGAGCAGCTGGTTGAGCGTCGGCGCCACCAGATACACGATCGCCAGGCCTCCCAGGCCGAACACCAGCAGTCCCTCGGCGCAGACGCGGCCGTTGATGTTCAGGAAGTAGCCGGTGTAATCCCACCAGCGCTGCCCCTTGGTCATTTCCAGGTGCCACGACGAGATGTACTCCAACGTGCCGCAGAGCACGACAGCGGAGACGAATTCCGCAACCGGGTGCTCGCGCAGCTTCTTGAGCACGATCAGGATGAAGATGCCACCGGTGCCGTAGATCGGCAGCCAGGGGCCGTGCAGGGTGCCGCGGTTGACGAACACGCCCTCGTCGATGAAGCACAGCGCGACTTCCCACACCCAGCCGATGATGCAGAAGATGAAGAACATCATCACCAGGTTCAGCAGCGAGTAGCTGCGCGTGGCACTCATGCCGCCCACGTTGACGTTCTTGTCCTTCATGGGGATGGGGGAGAGGCGCACCGGGTACATCTGCGCGCCCAGCAGGGCCCTGCCGGTCTTCAGCGCATGCGTCTTCGCCTGGTAGTCCTCCCATGCCGCGACCTTCCTGGACTGCATGATGCGGATGCCGAACCAGTCGGCCAGCCAGCCGGCGAGGCCCTTCGGCTTGCTGACGGTCTCGCCCTGCGCGTCCACCTCGTTGATGGCGGTGCGCGCGTCGGCGTAGGTGCGTTCCAGCAGGTCGGCCGGTGCCTTCTCGAACAGGAACGTGTCGTTGAGCTGATCGGCACCTTGGATGTTCGCCTGCTTGGCGAGACCGCGCAGGTAGGTGTAGTACTCGGCCCAGAACGACGCCTTGTATCCGTTGGAGTAGAAGATGCCGGTCAGGCCGAGCGTGCAGATGGACAGGATGTCCCAGCCGAGGAACGTCAGTACGGCCACGAAGCACTCCCACTTGTGGCCTTTCATCATGCGGCGGGACAGTGTGATCGCGTCGCATGCCTTGATGGAGGGGTTCTCGGCGACGATGAACGGTACCAGCAGGTAGGAGAAGCTCTTGATGATGCCGCCGATGATGGTCAGCCACCAGAGCCCCAGGAACACGCTTTTCACGAACATCGTCCATGCGATGCGCGGCCACTTGCGGGTGCGCAGCGGGAAGAGCATATGGTGGATCGGCACCTGCTCGTAGACACGCGATTCGAGCACCATGCGGCGGGATACCACCAGGTAGGTCTCACGGATGAACAGCCATACGAACAGATACACCGCCAGGCTGATCAGCACCAGCAGGATGGTCGCCCCTCCGCGCGAATGCAGGATGGAGCTTGCCGCGTCGGTGATGGAAAGCATGACGCTGCCGGTGGAGAAGGAGTTCAGCACCATGGCGAACACGCCGCGCGAACGGCCGAGCGTCGCGTTGGTGTCGTTGGCCTGGATATTCTTCTGGGACTGTTCCACCTGCTGTTTCGCGCCGGCGTCATCGCCGGAGACGATCTTTCCCAGCAGTTCGGAGATGCCGTCTGACGACAGCTGGTCGCTCGCAGCGCTGCTGGTGGCCGTGGCCTCGCCGGCTGCCGAGCTGACGGCGGTTGGATTCTGATAGTCGGTGGCCCACAGCGTCGAACCGTATTCGACGCCGAGGAACGCCGCGAACAGGCACAGCACAAGAATGAGCCAGTAATGGCGCTTCAATGTGACTTTAGCCTGTGATTTCAAGGCTTTTCGATTCATTGTTCCCCTGTCTTCCTTGGATATGCGTCACTTGGACACACACATGCCCAAGTGTTCCCCCAGTATAGTTTTTGCAATCGTTTCCAACGCTCGGCGGTGCCGTCCGGGCGACCTGTTGCGCCGACGTGATGCTGTCGTGATGTTCTGCGAGACTGAATGGTGCGCTATGCGCATTCGGAACCCAAGAATTTGATAGGGAGATTAACAAGATATGGCTCGTATCACTGACTTCAGGGAAGCAGGTTTTTCATCTCTGCTCGAGGAACTTCAGTGGCGTGGTCTGGTATCCCAGTCCACCGATCGTGAACGCCTTGCCCAGGCACTTGACGGCGAGCCGATCACCTATTATTGCGGCTTCGATCCCACCGCGGCCTCCCTGCACATCGGCAACCTCGTTCAGCTCATCAACATGCGTCACCTGCAGCTTGCGGGCCATCACCCCATCGCCCTGGTCGGCGGTGCGACCGGTCTGATTGGCGACCCGCGCCAGTCGGGCGAACGCACCCTGAACCCCAAGGACGTCGTGGCCGGATGGGCCGAGCGCCTGAAGAGGCAGATCGGCGGCATCCTCGACACCGAGGGCAGCAATCCGGTGCGTTTCGTCTCCAACTACGATTGGACCGCGCAGATGAGCGTCATCGACTTCCTGCGCGATGTCGGCAAGAACTTCCGTCTGGGCACCATGCTCGCCAAGGACACCGTGGCTCGACGCCTGAAGTCCGAGGAGGGCATCTCCTTCACCGAGTTCAGCTACCAGGTGCTGCAGGGCAACGACTTCCTGCACCTGTTTGATGAATACCACTGCACGCTTGAGCTCGGCGGCTCCGACCAGTGGGGCAACCTCACCTCCGGTCTGGACCTGATCCACAAGGTGCGCGGCGTGGACGTGAACGTGTTCACCAGCCCGATCATCACCGATGCGCAGGGCAAGAAGTTCGGCAAGTCCGAAGGCAATGCGGTGTGGCTCGACCCCACGATGCTGAGCCCCTACAAGTTCTACCAGTTCTGGATCAACCGCCCGGACGCGGAGATGGAGAGCCTGCTCAAGGCGTTCACCTTCCTGCCGAAGAGCGAGATCGAGCATCTGATCGAGGAGAGCAGGACGAACCCCGGCGCTCGCGAGGCGCAGAAGGCCCTGGCGTGGGAGGTCACCAGCTTCGTGCATGGCGAGAAGGCGACCCAGGCCGCCATCGACGCCTCCGCCGCGCTGTTCGGCCGTGGCGGCGATCTTGCCGCCATCGACGAGGAGACGCTGGAATCCGTGCTTGAGGGATTCAAGGTCGCCGACGAGAACGGCGAGCATGTGTTCCCGCAGTCCGAGGCCGGTGCGCGCGTGATCGACGCGGCGCAGGCAGCAGGTCTGTTCAAGTCCGGTTCCGAGGCGCGCCGTGCGATCAAGTCCGGCGGCGTGTATCTCAACAACGTGCGCGTGGAGAGCGACGAGGCGGTGCTGGACGACAAGGACTTCCTTGCCGGTCGCTTCGCGCTGATTCGCCGCGGCAAGAAGGCTCTCGGCGTGGTCGAGCGCCACTGACCCGCATACGGTCGTGGCGGACCGGAACAGCCGGGCCGCCACGCGAATGGTTTTCGAATAGTCGCAAGATATCTGATTGAAGCAAGGAACAGCATATGGCAGAAGGTAACGAACATTCCGGCAAGTCTTTCGGTGGCCGTAAGTCCTACGGACACGGCGGATCCGGACGTCCGGGCAATCGCGGCGGCAAGGGATTCAAGCCGCGCGGCAACAAGGGCGGCTACGGCCGTCGCGATGGTGACAGGGAAGGCGGCAAGGGCGGTTTCGGCGGCCGTAAGTCCTATGGGCACGGCGGCTACCGCAAGGATCGCGATTTCCAGCGTGACGGCGAGCGTCGCGACGGTTACCGCAAGGATCGCGATTTCCATAAGGATCGTGATTTCCGCAAGGACCGTGACTTCCGTCGCGATGGCGACGGCGAGAACCGCGGTTATCGCAAGGACTTCCATAAGGACGGCGACAACCGTCGTGACGGCGATCGCCGTGGCGGCTATCGCAAGGACCGCAACGACTTCCACAAGGGCGGTTACCGCAAGGATCGCGATTTCCATAAGGATCGTGATTTCCGCAAGGATCGCGACAATCGTCGTGACGGCGAGGGTGAGAACCGCGAATCCCGTCATGACGACGGCTTCCGCAAGGACCGTGACTTCCACAAGGACGGCGAGCGTCGCGACGGCTACCGCGGCAACCGTGGCGGCAAGGGCGGCTATGGCAAGGGACCGCGCCGCGATGGTGAGCATGGCGGCAATCCTCGCTACCGCCGCGATGACGATCGTCGCGATAATCGTCGCAACGACCAGCACGGCGAACGCCGTCAGCTCTCCGATGCGGAGAAGCGCGAATATCGCGAGCACAAGCGCACCGAATACATGAGCCGTCCGCGCCGCAACTCCGACGGCACGATGAGCTTCCCCTCCCAGAACCCGTACACCGCCCGTCGCCCCGACGAGCCGGTGATGCCGAAGGGTCTCGAATGGTCCATGCTGTCCTCCGATGAGAAGGAACGTCTGCGTGGCCTGTCGAAGGAACACGCGGAGAACACCGGCCTGCACATTCTCGCGGCCTACGCGCTGATCGACGATGACCCCAAGGCGGCCATGGAGCACGCCAAGTGGGTCGCCCGTCAGGCGTCCCGCATCGATTTCGCGCGTGAGACCCTGGCCTTCGCCGCCTATCGTACCGGTGACTACAAGCTCGCCCTGCGCGAGTTCCGCACCGCCTACCGTATGAACGGCTACGCCGACTACCTGCCGTTCATGGCCGACTGCGAGCGTGGCTTGGGCAATCCGAAGAAGGCCATCGAGCTGGCGCTGAGCGATGACGCCAAGCTGCTGCGCGGCGAGGCCAAGGCCGAGATGTTCCTGGTGTACGCGGGTGCCCTGGGCGACCTGGAGCAGTGGGACAAGGCCATTGCCGTCGTGCATACGCTGGCGCGTTCCAAGGGTCTGTCCGGCGCGTACCGCATGCGCGCGCTGCAGGCCGAACAGCTCTTCCTTGAGGAGACCGGCCAGAAGGACAAGGCCGATGCCCTTGAAGGCACGATCGAGAAGCTTGAGGATCAGTACGCCGATTTCGACATCGACGAGGATTCCGACGATGTGGTGATCGACCACGATCTGGCCTACATCACCAATGGCGACGACGAGGAGGTGCTCGACAAGCTCGGCATCGATCCGTCCGAAGCGCAGTTCGCACCCGAGCCGGAACCCGAGGAGGACGAGACCGAGCTGCCCGCCGAAGAGGCCAAGGACGGCGCGGAATCCGACGAGGAGCCCGCACAGGCGGCCGAGGCGGAAGGCGACAAGTCCGAGGACACCGGCAAGGCCGAGGCCAAGGATGCAGACGCAGACGATACCAAGGCCGAGGAATCCGAATCCGACAAGGCCGATGCCGACGCTGAGGCTGAATCCGACGAGGAGCCGACCGAAGAGTGAGCAAGACCCGTTTTCTCAAGGGAACAGAACGCACCCTGGCCGAGCGGTACCATCTGGCGCTGCTCGACCTCGACGGCGTCGTCTACCGCGGTAAGAACGCCGTGGACCATGCCGCCGACTCCATCCGTCAGGCCGAACAGTCGGGCATGATGATCGAATACACAACGAACAACTCGTCCAGGTTCCAGCGCATCGTGGCCGATCAGCTGGTCGGCTTCGGTCTGAAGGTCGAGCCCTGGCAGGTCATCACCTCGTCCGTGGTGGCCGCCCGCATGGTCGCCAAGGCCGTTCCGGCCGGTTCGCGCGTGCTGGTGCTGGGTGCCGAGCATCTGCGCGAGGAGGTAGAACGCGCCGGTCTCGTCATCACCGATGACCCGGCCGACAAGCCCGTGGCCGTCATCCAGGGCTGGTACCCGCAGATGACCTGGCAGATGATGGCGAACATCGCGTTCGCGGTCGAAGCCGGTGCCACGTATTTCGTGACCAACCGTGATCTGACGATTCCGCGCGAGCTGGGCATCGCGCCGGGCTGCGGTTCCATGATCCAGGCCGTGATCACCGCCACCGGCGTGGAGCCGGTTGCCTCGGCGGGCAAGCCGGAATCGTACATGTACGACGAGGCGCGCGAACTCAACGCCTCGGAAGGCAACAGCATGGTGTCCAAGGACGAGTCCATCGCCGTGGGCGACCGGCTCGATACCGATATCGAGGCCGGCAACCGTGGCGGCTACGATTCGCTGGCCGTGCTGACCGGTGTGACGAACCCGCACGAGCTGATGCTCGCCCCGGCGCACCTGCGCCCGACCTATGTGGCGAAGGATCTGCGCGGACTGAACGAGGCCATGCCGCTGCCGACCAGCATCGGCAACGGATGCTGGGTGTGCGGCAACGCCCGCGCCGCCTACGACAAGGTGGACAATGCGATCCGCGTGGGCGATCCCACATCCATCGACGCGTTGCGCGCGGCGATCTGCCTTGCCTGGCAACTGCAGGACAACGGCACCGACATGGATACGGTGTCCCTGCCGGAGTTCACGCTGTGAGCCTATGAGCCGCGGCGGCCGTGGGCGGGCGGATCCGCCTACGGCACAATGAAACGCCGTCGTGCGAACCGGTTTCCATGGTTCGCGCGACGGCGTCCTGTTATGCATGAGACTGATGTACGAGGCGGGAAGGACTATGAGCGAACGTATCGATGGCAACGGCATCGACATCACGGAAGACGATATCGTCGAGATGCCCGATCGACTGGATCTCCTGCTGGTGGAGACCGGCGTGGTGGGCACGCGCACCAGGGCGCAGAAGCTCATCAAGGCGGGCAAGGTCACGGTGAACGGCCAGACGGTGACCAAACCCGCATACGCGGTCGGCGCGCTGGGCCATGCGCGCATTCGCGTGGACAAGGGCGAGGACTACGTGTCGCGTGGCGCATACAAGCTGGTCGGCGCGTTCGACGTGTTCCGCGAGCATGGACTTGCCGAGCCGAACGGTCTGCAATGCCTCGATATCGGCGCGTCCACCGGCGGATTCTGCGACGTGCTGCTGCGCAGGGGAGCGAGGAACGTCATCGCCCTGGACGTGGGCCACGGACAGCTCGACCCGCGCATCGCAGCCGACCCGCGCATCATCGAGATGAGCGGCGTGAACATCCGCGACGTGACGGCGAGCGACCTGCCGTACAGGCCGCAGATGGTCGTTTCGGACGTGTCGTTCATCTCCCTGACCTACGTGATTCCCGTCATCGCCCGCATCGCGGCTCCGGGCGCGGCCGTGGTGCTGCTGGTCAAGCCCCAGTTCGAGGTCGGGCGCGAAGGGCTTGGCAGGAACGGCATCGTGGCAAGCGAGGAATTGCGGCGCAAGGCGTTGGATGACGTGGTGGCGTGCGCCGAACGCGAAGGGCTTGCCGTGATGGCCACCGCGCCCTCGCCGATCGAAGGCACCCACGGCAACGCCGAATGGCTGCTGTACGCCCGCATGCCGCGCGCATGATGCCGGTATCCGCCTGGCGGCGAAACAGGACAACATAGAGCCCGACGTGCCGAACAACGGCAAAGGCCGGTCCCGTGCGAATGGTCGTTCGCACGGGACCGGCCTTCGTCATATCAGTCGGTCATATCCAACACAACGCCGAATACGGTGGGAACCCGGGCCGTCAGGAAGCCAGGAACTTGTCGATCTGGCTTTGCCTGCCGGCGATGATGAGCTCGTCGTTGCGGCGCATCACGGTGTCGTTCTCGCCGTACTGGAACTCGCGTCCGGGCGATTTCACGCCGACCACGACGATGCCGTACTTGTCGTGGATCTCCGCCTCCGCGATCGTCTTGCCGGCCAGGTGCTGCGGCGTATGCACCTTCACCACGGTGTGCATGCCCTCGATCTCGATGTAATCCAGGTAGTTGCCGGACACCAGATGCCCGATGCGCTTGCCGGCGTCGCTCTCGGCGTTGATCACATGGCGTGCGCCGATACGGCGCAGAATACGCGCGTGCTGGATGGACACGGACTTCGCCCATAGATCCGTGATGCCGGCGTCCAGCAGGTTACCTGCCGCGATCACGGAGGCCTCGATGCTGTCGCCGATCGCCACCACGGCGGTGTCGAACTGCGAGGCATCGATGCGTTCGATCGCCATCACATCGGTCATGTCCGCCTGCACCACCGGGATCTGCGAGGACCAGCGGGCCACGATCTCCGGGTCCTTGTCCACGGCGAGCACATCCTGTTCCATCTCGTTGAGCGTGGCCGCCACGGAACTGCCGAATCGGCCCAGTCCCACGACCAGTACGCTTTTGGTGCCCTTCTTACGTGCCATATGTGCTCCTTGAATATGTTCATGCCCAAGTGTACGCCGAAGCGGTGCGGGCGGTCGGCGGTCAGTGGTCTGCCGCCCCGCATCGGCGCTTGCCGGATGGATGATGATGCGATCAGCCGACGATCACGTTCTCCTGCGGGTAGCGAATCGGTTCCGGCGCCAGCGGACGGCTGATGGAATAGGCGATGGTCATGGGGCCGAGCCTGCCGATGATCATCGTGGCGGCAAGAATGAACTGCGAGGCGGGATTGCCGGCGCTGACCACGCCCACGGAGTAGCCGCCGAGGCTGAAGGCCGAGCAGGTTTCGAACACCGCGTCGCCCAGCGAGCAGTCGGTGACGAACATGAGCGCCATCGACGCGACGGCGACCAGCGACAGACAGGACGTGGTCACGGAGATGGCGGTCATCTGGATCCTGCGGGGAATGCGCCTGCGGAACGCGGTGACGTCGCGATGCCCGGTGAACGCCGCGCCGCAGATCAGCATGATCACCGCGAACGTGGTCACGCGGATGCCGCCGCCGGTCGACGAGGAGCCGGCGCCGATGAACATGATGATGCTCATGAAGAACTTGCTTTCGGAGCCGACGCCCGGCACCCAGGAGATGTCGAAGCCCGCGGACCGGGGCATCACGGCCGCCACCATGGCCCTGCGGAACTTCATCGACAGGTCGTCGTCGGGGAACAGGTCGGTGTTATGCCATTCGACGACGAGGAACCAGACCAGCGAGGTGGCCACCAGAATCGCCGTGGTGACCAGCGTGAGCTTGGTATGCAGCGACCAGTGCTTGGGGCTCTGGCGTTTGCGCGCGCACTGCACCACGTTCAGCACCACCGGGAAGCCCAGCGTGCCGATGAATGCGCTGAGCAGAATCGGCAGGCCCACGCCCCAATTGGTCACGTGCAGGCCCGAGGTGTCCGGGGTGAAGCCGGTGTTGTTGTAGGCGGACACCGCGTAGAAGATCGCCTGCCACAGGGTTTTCCCGGCGTCGTTCTTGTTGACGCGCAACAGCTCCGGCAGCAGCAGGGTGAAGGTGATCGCCTCGGTGATGGCCGTGATGGTGAGCACCACGGTGATCACGCTTTTGACTTCGGACAGCTTGTTCGTACCCAGCTCGTTCGCGGTGAGCATGCGCTGCGACACCCTCAGACGTCGGCTGATGCCGAGCGCTACGATCGAGGCGAAGGTCATGACGCCGAGACCGCCCAGCTGGATGGAGAACAGGATGACGATCTGCCCGAAGAACGACCAGTAGGAATTGGTGTTCACCACCTGGATGCCGCAGGTCGACAGCGCCGAGACCGCGGTGAAGAACGCCACGGGGAAGCTGGTGATCTCGCCGGTCTGCGTGGAGAACGGCATCAGCAGCAGTATGGTGACGATGGCGATGAGCGCCATGAAGTACATGATGGATAGACGACCGGGGTGGCTGAACAGGCGGTCGGTAAGGCTGACGCGGCGAATGCGCTTGACCGGCGTGCTGTTCCTGGAGCCGCCCTTGCGGAGCCTGGACATGGTGATCTTGAAACGATGCTCTGCCTCAACGGGTTCATCAAGGTCACGTGCCACAGAACCCTCCTAACGTTTCGCATGCATGATCTTCCGCCGTATGCCATTCTAGTCCCGTGGCGACGTTCGGTCGTTCACCCGGTGAGTAGGCAGGCCGTGGCGGTTTGAACAAACGATTAGGATAGTGCATAGTGTGACCGAATGCGACGAATGGTCGAAAAGGACAGCGAAGGATACCGGACGGATGGGGAGCATCGTATGACGAGACGCAATGCTGTGGTCGTGACGCATAGTCGGCTGCGCCAAAGCGGCACGGTGATCAGCGAGGCCGTGGAGCAGCTGCGGTCGGCGGGCTTCGAGGTCACGATCATCGACAACGTGGATCCTCCCGCATTCGGCACCCCGTCCCCGCGCGTACGCGACGACACCGAGATCGTGGTCGTGCTCGGCGGCGACGGCACGATCCTGCGTGCGGCCGAGCTCGTGCACTGCACCGAAGTGCCGATTCTCGGCGTGAACCTCGGTCACGTGGGATTCCTGGCGGAATTCGAAAGCTTCCAGATGAGCGAGGCGATCCGACGGGTCGCGGATCATGACTATTCGATCGACGAGCGCATGATCGCCCACGTGGACGTATGGCTGCCGGGCGCCACGAAACCCATCGAGGACTGGGCGCTCAACGACATCACTCTGGAACGCGAGACACGCGGCAAGATGGTGGAACTGTCCATCCGCGTGGATGACGTGGAGATGAGCTCCTTCGGCGCGGACGGCGTGATCGTATCCACGCCGACGGGTTCCACCGCATACGCGTTCTCGGCGGGCGGGCCGATCATCTGGCCCAACGTGCAGGCTCTGCAACTGACGCCGCTGGCCGCCCACGCGCTGTTCGCCCGTCCGCTAATCATCGGCGCGGACTCCACCTTCACCCTTGATATTCTCGACAGTTCCGTCTCCGACGGCTGGATCTGCTGCGACGGCCGCCGGCAGCGCTCGCTGCCCAAGGGCACCCGCATCGAGGTCAGGGTCTCCCGCAGCACGTTGCGGCTGGCCCGACTTTCCGGCGTCCCCTTCACCAGCCGTCTGGTCAGCAAATTCGACCTTCCTGTGGTCGGCTGGCGCGAGCACGCCAACCGCAGCAAATCGGCGCACGAAAGCCCGCATGCGCCCGATAGCCATGGCGGAACCGACGAGGGGAGGAACGCCCGCTGATGCTGGAAGAACTCTCCGTTCGTAATCTGGGGCCCATCCATGAAGCACGGATCGCCCCGGCGGCAGGGCTCACGGCCATCACCGGCGAAACCGGCGCGGGCAAGTCCATGCTGTTGTCCGCCATACGGCTGATCTCCGGTGCCGCCGCCTCCGGCTCGCGCGTATCCTCCGGGGCCGGCGAGGCTTGGGCACAGGGCGTGTTCTGCGTTGCCGATTCCTCCGCCGATTCTTCTGCCGACGGCAAAGACGATGCAGGCGGCGCAAACGGCATCGCCGCAGGCAAGGCCGTGCAATACGCCGAGGACGCGGGCATCGAACCCGAGGACGGCGAACTGTTCCTCTCCCGTGTCGTACCGGCATCCGGCCGCTCCCGCGCCATACTCGGCGGCAAGACCGTGCCGCGTTCCGTACTCGAATCGGTAGCCGGCGAACTGATTACCGTGCACGGGCAGACCGACCAGCTGCGCATCGCGTCCGCCGCCAGGCAGCGCGAATTCCTCGACATGGCCGCCGGCGACGACACGCAGCTCGACGCATACCATCGCGTATGGGAGGCGCTCGCCGCCATGGACGAGCGCCTGGCGAAGCTGCGCTCCCAGGAAGCGGCCGCACGCCAGCAGGCCGATTATCTGCGCGAATCCATCGCACGCATCAACCAGGTCGACCCGCAGGCCGGCGAGGACGCCGAACTCAAGGAGCGCAGGGATCGCATCGAGAACGCCGCGGCGATCGCACAGGGCGTGTCGTCCGCATTGTCGGTGCTGGACGCCTCGCAGATGGGCGAGGGGTCGTCGGACGCCGCCTCGGCAGTCGACCTGGTGAACCGGGCGGTGCAGGCGTTGCAGGGCATCCGCGTGGGAGGCGTGTTCGCCGAACAGGCCGCGCGGCTGGAATCCATAGCCGCCGACCTTTCGGACGTGGTGTTCGCGCTTGTCCAGGAGCTGGACGGCGAAGGCAGTGTGGAGGATCTGGACCGGATCAACGGGCGCATCCACGAGCTGAACGAGCTGATGCGCAGATGGGGGCCCGAGCTTTCCGACGTGATCGCATGGCGCGACAAGGCCGTGTTCGAGGTGGAGGACCTGGACGCCTCGCCCGAGAAAGTGGCGCAGCTGGAAGAGGAACGCGAACAGCTGTATCAAAAGGCGCTTCAGGCCGCCGAGGCATTGCATAATATCCGCGTGCAGGCCGCCGGCCAATTGGGCGAACACGTCAGCGAGGAACTGGATTCGCTGGCGATGAGCGGCGCATCGCTGCGCATCCGCGTGACGGAGCATGACGGCGGCGACAGTCCCACGGGGTCGCTTGGACCGCATGGCGGCGACGACATCGAATTCCTGTTCACCCCGTTCCCCGGTTCCCCCGAACTGCCGATGGGCAAAAGCGCGTCCGGCGGCGAGCTGAGCCGACTGATGCTCGCCCTTGAACTGGTCGCCGCCGAACAGCGCGGCGGCGCCGAAGGCATGACGTTCATCTTCGACGAGGTCGACGCCGGTGTGGGCGGCAAGGCCGCTGTGGAGCTCGGACGCCGACTGGCGCGCCTCGCCAAGGACTCGCAGGTGATCGTCGTGACCCATCTGGCCCAGGTCGCCTCCTGGGCCGACAAGCAGTTCGTGGTCGCCAAAGCCGCACAGCCGGATAGCGGTCTGACCGAAACCACCGTCACCGAAGTGACCGGCGAGGCCAGAACCGGCGAGATCGCCCGCATGCTCTCCGGCAACGCCACCGAAACATCCCTCGACCACGCGCGGGAACTGCTGGACGAATCCACACTATGAACCCGCCAGGCGCGCGCTGACCGCGCCATGGCCGCCAAAGCCCGCCGCTGACCGCCGGAATCATCGGCCTGTTGATTCCCCAAACCAAATACCACCACATCACACGGAAATCGAGCCACATGAACAGCATCACCCGAGCCAACGCCCCTGCGGCAGATCCCGCCCCTGCCGACGATTGCGGCCCCATGCCGAAAGCCGCGATCTTCGACCTCGACGGCACGCTGCTCGACTCCATGGGCGTATGGGACCAGATCGACATGGATTTCCTCGCCAAACGCGGCTTCGACGTCCCCGACGACTACGTGCCCACCATCAGCGCCATGCCGTTCGAACAGGTCGCGGCATACACCATCGACCGGTTCCACCTGGACGAGACGCCCGAAGCGGTGATGGCCGAATGGGATGACATGGCGCACGAGGCATACGCCACCATGGTCGAAGCCAAACCGGGCGCCGTGGACTACCTGACCTACCTGCGCGACGCCGGCGTGCAACTGGGCGTGGCGACATCGCTCACCCCATCGCTGCGCGAACCTGCTATGAAGCACGTGGGCATCTTCGACTTCTTTGTCACCGTCACATCGGTGGACGACGTGCACGGCATCGGCAAGGACCGTCCCGACGTATACCTGCTCGCAGCCTCCAGACTCGGCGCCAAACCGAACGAATGCGCGGTGTTCGAAGACATCCTGCCCGGCATACGCTCGGCGAAATCCGTCGGCATGCGCGCATGGGCCATGCACGACGACTCCTCCGACGCGGACTGGGAACAGATCTGCGCGCTCGCGGACGGCGTGATGTTCGACTTCCATGACGCCCCGCGCTTTTCCACGGTGACGCGGTCACGGTGACAAGCGCACGGTGACGTGCCTCGGCCAGCCGTATATTCTTGGCTAGCACGCGCCCGTGGCTGCGCCGTTGTGCAAGTCGGCGCATATTGCCATAATGAAGCCCGTAATTGCGGGGGAACCCTGCGCACGCGCGGCGCGGGTTGAGAAAGGCATAAGGCCTGACCCTTGGAACCTGATGGCTAATACCAGCGTAGGGAGGCAAGTCCATGGCATCCGTGGCACCCAACACCAATACATACGATTTCGCAATCGACGAGGAATTCGACCCCGCCAAAGGCATCCGGCTCGACAATCTGCCGCCGTTCGCACGCAGGCTGCGCGCCGCCGCCGACGTGGTCTGGGAGGACGGGTACAACCAGCCGTTCCTGCGCGAACTCGGCAACGGCACGCTCAAGCAGGAACGCTTCGCCTTCTACCTGCTGCAGGACTACCGCTATCTCGCGGACTACGCCAAGGTGCATGCGCTGGCACTGACCAAGACCCGCGACCCCGAGGTCATGAAATTCATGGTCAACGTGCAGAATTCCATCTTCAGCGTGGAATCATCCGTGCACCGCAAGTACATGGCCGGCTTCGGCGTGAGCGAAAGCGAGATGAACAACGTGCGGCAGTCCGCGTTCGCACGCGCCTACACCTCCGACATCCTCTCGATCGCCTACGGCGGCGACCTGCTGGACATCCTGGTGGCGGTGCTGCCGTGCGCATGGGTGTACGCGGACTACGGGCAGCGTCTCGCCAAGGAATTCGCCGACACGCTGGATACCAACCCGTTCCGCACCTGGGTCGACATGTACAAGACCGAGGAGTTCTGGCAGGGCTCCGTATGGCTGATCGAACACATCGAGCACATGGTCCAGGGACTGGGGGAGGAGCGCCTGCAGGAGCTTGAGGAGATCTTCTGCAACGGCGTGCAGAACGAATACATGTTCTGGTCGAGCGCCTACGACATGCAGTACTCGTGGAAGCCCCAGTGGGACAAGGCCCGCTGAATATAGCTGAAGGGCAGTTGAATAGTAGTGTGTCGCATGCCCGGGCCACGGGGCATCTCCGGGGCGCGGGCATGCGGCGCGGCATGCGGTGCAAGGAGCGGAACGATGAACGAGATGAAGGACACCCCGACCAGGCGCAACCATGAGTACACCGTGGCCGGGCGGCATCGCAGAATGCGCCGTGCCGACAGGGAAGTGCTGGACCGGTCCCGGATCGAGGCGATCATCGCGGCCTGCCGCATCGTGCGTGTGGCGTATGCCGACGCCGAGGGGCTGACAATCGTGCCCATGAACTTCGGCTACGAGTATTCGGACGACGGTGCGCTCGTCCTCTACCTGTATTCCGCGCCGGTCGGGCGCAAGATCGACGCCATCCGCGCTGCGGGCAATGCGCTCGCGGTGACGTTCGAGATGGAAACCGATTGCGAAGCCATCGAGGGACGTACCCCATGCAATTGGGGCGAAGCATTCAAATCGGTGATCGGCAACGGCACGGCGAGCATCGTGAACGACTTGGATGAGGCCCGGCATGGCCTGCAATTGCTGATGGCTCAGCAGGCCGGCATGCCAGGCATCGAGTTCACCGAACAGCAGGTGCAAAGCGTCGCCGTCTGGAAAATCGAAGCGTCACGCCTTACCGCCAAGATCCACGCCGCTCCCGCGCCCAAGCATCGCCCCACCGCATAGAGACCCATCCGCTTAGTCCCATGCGCTCAGCTTGGGTGGATACAGCTTGTCGTATCTTCCCCCGCCCGTCCCAATCCATGTCATTTCGCGACAGATCCGGCCTTTTTCTGTCGCATCCTGCCGGTATTTGTCGTGTTTTCCCACATCAGCCGCGATTCATATCATGTTGCGACAAAATCAGACGCTTTCCGTCGTAATCTGTCTGCAGACGCGACGATTCATGCTGTTTCGAGACAGTTCCGGTCCTTTTCTGTCGCAAGTTGCCGGTATACGCCCAATCCCATGCAATTTCGCGACAGAACGGCCCTTCTACTGTCGTGTTTTAGCGGCATGTGTCAGGTTTCATGCAATTTCGCGACAAAATGGGACGATAACTGTCGCAAAACGTCTGTGCACATGGTGATTCATGCTGTTTCGCGACAATTTCGGGGATGCGAACTCCAATCCGGACCTTCCGCGATTCAACTTTTGTTCTTACCTCCAATGGGAGGATTATTATCGCGAAATTCGATCAAGACACGACGATTCATGCTGTTTCCCTACATGGAGACGGCCCTTTTCTGTCGCTTTTCATCGGAATTTGTCGCGTTTTCCCGCTCTTACCGGAGCGGATATCACCGCACCGCGTCGAACAGAGCTGTGCGAGCCAGAGGAACGCCGAGTCTGCGTAGACGCATGATCATGGAATCGGGCTGCACCACATCGTCATAGGTCACGTGCATCACGGTGTCGACACCTGCACGCTTCAACAGTCCGTCACGCTCGATTTGCGCCGATACCACCGTGGCGATATCGCGTCGGTTCGTCATGTCCGGATCCACGTACTTGCGCATGCCGTCGTATTCCAGCACGATGATTCGTCCATCGGCGGTCCTCCACATGAAGTCCGCTCGTGCCGCTTTCGCCGGATCTGATGGGTCGACGAACTCATGCTGCAACACGGGCGTTTCCAGACCGTACTCGATGAATATCGCACGGCATAGCGATTCGCCGCCGTTCTCGCTGAGCGGATTCGCATAATGTGCCAGTCGCATGACTGGCCCGCAATCGACCTGCATCGCGTCGCACACGGCGATGATCTCGGCGATGGTGGTCAGGTTCCTGCGCAGCGCGGAATCGATGATCGGCAGAACATAGCGAAACTCGTACCGCAGTCCACAATCGACTATCGTGCGCGCTGGCGAGGTGATTTGGAACGTCGTACAGGACATTGTCTCGTCGCAGAAGATTCCGACAGCAGGATATTGGGCGCATTGCGTATGACTGTTCGGATCCATCGGCCCTAATCCGCTGGCGATACGGCATTGCGGAATCTCCTTCATATAGAAGCCGGTCAGAATCCCGCGTTGGAACCCGTGATCCGTGCAGGCTATGTGGATCTGCGGGGATTGAATAAGATTCCATGGCACCTCGAGCTGGTACGCGACGGCGGCGCTCAGTCCCGCAAATGTCCAGGAAGGATGCCGCACGGCCGTGGTGAGCGTGAGATGATGGAGACGTTGCGGGGGAGTCAGACTCCGCCAATGGCTTTGCTGCACATAGACATTACGCGTTATACGGAGCAGCCGGCCTGCATGGACTTGCCGTTGCAAAGCGCGTTGCAACGTCGGAGTCGTTCCGAAAATATAGCAGCCGCGTTGTTGCGCGTGCGAGGCGATGATCGATATCTCATGTTTTGTGCTCATGTGCCGAACATAAAGTGGAAACGGTGCTTGGCGAAAGTCGAACGGGAGGATGTGCACTGAGCCCCTTGTCTCGGGCGTGTCGTGGGTGATCCGACATGAATTGCGTTTGCCGTCGCGAATTGTGAGCCTGCATCGCAATTCATGCTGTTCCGCGACAAAAACCGTCCGCTGTCGTCGTGTTTTCCCCATACATGCAGCGGCTCATGCTGTTTTACGACAGAATAGGCTCGCTGCTGTCGCATTTCGTCAGCGCCAGCCGGGATTCATGCCATATTGCGACATGATGGGGCGATTGTTGTCGTGATATGTAGGCAGATAATGGGTTTCATGCCGTTTTGCGACAAATGGTGGCAGTGACTGTCGCAAAATGCCCGCAGGGATAGTGATTCATGCCGTTTCGCGACTGCTCCAGTTCATTCCCGTCGCAAGTTGTCCGCACATGATGGATTTCATGCTGTTTTACGACAAAACGGGGCGGTTACTGTCGCAAGTTGTCTGCGCAATGTCGCGTCTTTCCCGCATCAGCTGGATTTCATGCCGTTTCGCGACGGGGCAGGGACGCAGTGTCGGGGCGATAGTAGATTCAACGCGGCAGGCCGATGAGGCCGAATCGCAGCGTTGTTCGAGCCGATCTCGCCGGTGGGATCGAGACGATGCCCTGACAAGTCAGAACCGCAGGCGCATCTGGTGCCATGCGACGTTGCCGTGCGTGGACGAGGACATGCCCTCATCCACATAGCCGAAACGCTCATAGAAGCCGATCAGCCTGTCCTTGCAGGTCAGCACGAGTCCGGCGCGCCCGGCCTGGCGCGCGTCCGCGATCACCCGTCGCATCAGCGCACTGGCGTAGCCGTGATGCCGGTATTCGGGCGCGGTGTCCACGCCGAAGACCATCTGCCAGGCACCCTGCGGGTCATGCAGACTGGCATCGTCGTACATGTCATCGGTCAGATCGGGGGAGTCGGTGACGAATCCGTTGATGAACGCCGCCAGCCGTCCGTCGGCAGTAGCGGGCGATGCATCATCTGCCGCGTCAGTCGTGCCGGCATCATCGGATACGGATACGGCGGTTCCGTCGTTCCCGTCATCGATCATCAGCCAGAAGCATTCCGGGTACACGGCGAGACGATTCCGCAACGCGTCGGCGCTCGCGGCCTCGGCGGCGGGGAAGCAGGCTGCCTCCACTGCCGAAATCGCCGGCAGGTCATCCATGGTGGCGTGTCGAATCAGCATATGCGGTCCTTATCTGAATATCTGAATATCCGAATATCCGAACGGTTGCGTTCGTGTGCGGAGTAAGAGTAGTTGTACGGGATAGATGTGTGGAAGGGAAGCGAAAGGGGTGCGCGAGGCGATCTGCGTGACCCGTCAGCCGCGCTTGGAACCCTGCCGGCTGATGCCACCCTTATGCCCGGTCGCCTTGAACGGCATCGCCGTACGCCCGCGCAGCCCGGCCGCAGGCCCTTTGCCAAAGCCGTTGCCGTGCTGGGAAAACTTCAATGCCGCAAGGTCCGTCCGGTTCTTCTTCGTCATACGTCCGATGCTAGTCCGCGCATCGGCCTCTCGCGTTGAACCGTCCAGCGTTGAACCGTCCAGCACTGTCTTTGCCCAACACACGTAACACCGGCACCGGCACTATGGCCGGTTACCCGCGCCCGCCATGCCTCCCGTGGATCATGCGCGCAAACCCCGCATACACCGCCCAAGCCAGCGGAATCGTCACCATGAACACGGGGTAGAACCATGCGATCGGCAGATGCTCATAGAACACGCCGGCCAGAATCGGCCCCAAGGCCATACCCAGATCGATGCCCATGTAATACGTGCCGTTCGCCATGCCGCTGCGCTCGCGCCCGGCGATCACCACGGCCTGCGCCTGCGTCACCGAACTCATCAGCCCGTAGCCGCCGGCCATGCCGATGCCGGCACCCAGCAGATACCAGTCGTTCGTCATGCCGGAAAGGAATGCCAGCGCGCCCAGCATCATGATCGAGCAGGCGACGAGCCAGAAGCGGAAGCCCTTGCTGTCGAACAGGTCCTTCATGGTCAGGCGCATGAGCAGCAGGGCGACGGCGTAGCAGACGAAGAACAGGTCGGAGGATGCCGCAAGATGCCGCGCGGCGATGTAGTCGACGAGGAACGACTGGTTCGCGAAATAGGGGATGGCGAACATCATGAACACCACGACCAGGGGGATTGCGCGCGGCTCGACCAGGTTGCTCAGATGCAGCCGGTGCAGTCGATGCGATTGATGCGGTGCCTGGCTGACCGTTGCCATGCCCGCCGTGCCGGCCTGACCGGTCTGTCCGGCTCGCGCCCCGGCTTTCCTTCGTGCCGGATTGCCGCCGTTCCTGACCAGCATCACCACGATCAGGGTGAACACGTTCATCACCAGCGACGCGATGAATGTCAGATGGTAGCCGACCAGCTGGTGCAGGCGGATGCCCAGCGCCGGGCCCACCGCAATGGCCAGCGCGTTCACGATGCCGTACAGTCCCATGCCCGCGCCCATATGCCGGATCGGCAGCAGCAGCGACACCCATGTGGCCAGGCACACCGATCCGCAGGCGAAGCCGAGGCCGTTGACCACGCGTGCCGCGATGAGCATGCCGGTGGAGTTCGCCGTGCAATACAGCGCTCCCGCCACGATATACAGCGTGGTGCCGGTCGCCACGAGCAGCCGCTTGCTCACCAGATCGGACAGGTTGCCCGCAATCGGCCTGCAGAACAGCGATACGAAGCTCATCACGCCGGCGATGACGCCCATCATCGCACCGGTCGCGCCCAACGTCTCGCCATAGCCCGCGACGATCGGCGTGATGGTCATGTTGCTCGCCATGAAGAAGAACGTCGCCAGCATGACCAGCGCCACATCGCGGGTGATGAGCCGGTCCTTCGGTGCCTTGTGTGGGGCCGGGGCAGTGCTTTCCGTCTTTTCAGTCGGATTAGGGGAATGGGAATGTGCTGGCTGTGCCATGATGATGTCGATCGCCTCCGAACACGTACTGTAGGCACTTGATGGGGAACAACAAGAATCGGCTGCCCGTTTATCGCGGACAGCCGATTGAACGTTATGCCGATGCGGCTTGGAAGATTGGATGAGGAGGAAGTCTCACAGCGCCTTGGCGGCGTGCTCCACGAAGTCCTCCATGCCGTCGACCTCCACCACGTTGCTGAAGCGCACGTCGGCGTTCTCCAGGTTGCGCAGTGCGGCGGGCGCGGTGGTGCCGGTGGCTTCGGCGAGCACGTCCATGCACTCGAAGTCGGTGCCGGTGGCGTCAAGGCCCAGGGACTCGTTCACCACGCGCGGGAACTTGTACGGGCTTGCGGTGGCGAGCAGCACGCGCGGGGTCAGCGGATCGCGCGGCATCTGCTGTATGACGAAGTAGCCGCACGCGGTGTGCGGGTCGATCACGTAATGGTTCTTGTTCCAGCAATCGGCGATCATGTCGCGCACCTGGTTCTCGTCGGCCCAGCCGGTGCCGAAGATCTGGCGGATCTTGGCGAGCATGGTGCTCGGGATCTCGTATGCGCCCCACTGCTTGAGGTCGTTCATCAGCATGGAGATGAGTCGCGCGTCCTTGTCGGACAGGTAGTACAGCATGCGTTCCAGGTTGGAGGAGACCAGGATGTCCATCGACGGGCTGATGGTCTGGAAGAACGGGCGCTGGCGGTTGTAGGTGCCGGTGGTCAGGAAGTCGAACAGCACGTTGTTCTTGTCGGAGGCGACGACCAGGTGCTTGACGGGCAGGCCAAGCAGCTTGGCGTAGTAGCCGGCGAGGATGTCGCCGAAGTTGCCGGTCGGCACCACGAACTCGACCTCGTCGCCGACGTTGATGACCTGCTGTTCGAGCAGCTGCGCGTAAGCGGAGAAGTAGTACACGACCTGCGGCACCAAGCGGCCCACGTTGATGGAGTTCGCGGACGAGAGCACCACATGGGAGTCCTTGGCCAGGCGTGCGGCGAGCTTCTTGTCGCCGAAGATGCGCTTGACGGCGGACTGCGCGTCGTCGAAGTTGCCCTTGACTGCACACACGTTCACGTTGGAGCCGGCCTGCGTGGTCATCTGCAACTCCTGTACCTGGCTCACCTTGCCTTCCGGGTAGAAGACGGTGATGCCGGTGCCGGCGGCGTCCGCGAAGCCGGCGAGGGCGGCCTTGCCCGTGTCGCCGGAGGTGGCGGTGACGATCATGATCTTCTCGTCCTTGTCGCCGTCGGCCGGGGTGGTGCGTGCCATGAAGCGGGGGAGGATCTGGAGCGCGACGTCCTTGAAGGCGGAGGTCGGGCCGTTGAACAGTTCCATCACGAAGTCGTCGCCGAGCGGCTTGACCGGGGTGATCCTCTCGTCGGACCACTGGTCGCCGTATGCCTCGGCGATGCACTGGGCGAGTTCCTCGTCGGTGAAGTCGGGCAGCAGCGCGCCGAGCACGCGCTGGGCGATGGCCTGGTAGGACATGCCGGCGAGATCGTCGATTGCGACCTTGGTTTCGCCGAGCTGATCGGAGACGAACAGACCGCCATCATCGGCGAGTCCGAGGCGGATGGCCTGCTTGGAAGTGAGTGAATCGGTGGTGCTTCGCGTGGAATGGAACGTGGTCACAATAATCCTTACGGTTAAGAATCTTTGACGTTGAGGTTCAACAGCCGTAAGTTTACCGACAACCGTAGGCAGTGGCGGCGCGGTGTCCATTTTCCGCACGCCCGCGTGCGCCTGCGCGAGCCGGATCGCCGACGCCCGAACCTCCGTCGGACCATAGCTGAACCGTTACGTACCTGTTGCGCGTGGCATGGGGTAGTCTGGGACGCATGGAATTCCAAGAGATTTTCGATCAGGTGTGTGCGCGTGCCGATGCCGCCGCCGCTGCGCAGTCCGCGCTCGCCCTGGCCACCACCGACGCGAAGAACGCGCTGCTGCTGGCCATCGCCGATGCGCTTGACGCCAACGCCGGCGTCATCGCCGAGGCTAATGCCGTCGATATGCGCGAATCGCGCGCCAACGGCATGGACGAGGGCAAGCTCGACCGTCTGAAATTCGATGAGGATCGCATCAGGGCCGCGGCGGGCGGCGTGCGTCATGTCGCGTCCCTGCCCGATCAGGTCGGCCAGATCGTGCGCGGGTACACGTTGCCCAACGGCCTGCGCCTGACGCAGACCCGTGTGCCGCTCGGTGTGATTGGCATGATCTACGAGGCCCGCCCGAACGTCACCGTGGATGTGGCGAGCCTGTGTCTCAAATCCGGCAACGCGGCCATCCTGCGCGGCGGTCATGCCGCGGAACGTACCAACGCGGCCACGCTCGGTGTGATCGGCAAGGCCTTGCGCGAGCAGGGGTTCGATGACGCCTTGGTGCAGTCCGTCGACGATTTCGGGCGTGACGGTGCGACGGCCATGATGCAGGCGCGTGGGCATATCGACGTGCTGGTGCCGCGTGGCGGGCGCGGGCTCATCCAGGCGGTCGTTGCCAACTCCAAGGTGCCGGTCATCGAAACAGGTGCCGGCAACGTGCATATCTACATGGATCGTGCGGGTGACGCGGCCAAGGCCGTCCCGATCATTCTCAATGCCAAGACCCAGCGCGTCGGTGTGTGCAATGCCGCCGAAAAGCTCATCGTGCACCGCGATGTGGCGGAACGTTTCCTGCCGCTCGCCGCGGCCGCGCTGATGGACGCCGGCGTCGAACTGCATGCCGATGAGCGCGCCTACGCGATCATCGACGCGCTGCCCGAGCATGATCCGAAGCTGCTCGTGCATGCCGTCGACGAGGATTGGGACACCGAATATCTCGCCCTGACCATGGGGGTCAAGGTCGTCGATTCGCTCGACGAGGCGATCGAACACATCAACAGGCATTCCACCGGGCACACCGAGTCGATCATCTCCGAGGATTACGCGGCCATCGAGGAATTCACCGGCCGTATCGATTCCGCGGTGGTGATGGTGAACGCGTCCACGCGCTTCACCGACGGTGGCGTGTTCGGCTTCGGCGCCGAACTGGGCATCTCCACGCAGAAGATGCATGCGAGGGGCCCGATGGGACTTACGGAAATGACCACTACGAAATGGATCGGATACGGACAAGGGCAGGTGCGCGCATGAGCGAGACGAACGAGCCGACCGTGCGGAACGGTCAGGATGAGCAGAACGGCAAGACGGGGAACGGCTGCATGAGCAAGCCGATCTCATGGCTGAGGCCCGACATCGATCTTGGCAGCAGGCGCTGCGTGATGCGGATCGCCTCGGAGCGTCTGAGCATCGTGCGCTATGTGTTCCTGGTGCAGATCGAGGATGGCATCGCCACGGCTGAGCAGCGCGCGTCACTCGAATACGCGGATGCGGTGCTGATCGGATGGCCCGAGGAGGACGCCCAGGGCATCGTCGATCTGGATGACGAGCAGTTCGACACGGTGCGCAAGCATATGGCGCTCATGGAGGAGTATATCGGCAAGTTCACCGCGTTCGAGCGCGATGGCGACGTGGACAGCATGACCGATACGCTTATCCGCATCACCGAGCGTGTGGCCGAGGTGCGCCGCATGTTCCAGCCCGATTTCCCGCTGCCCACGTTCGCGGAGATCCGCCGAGTGGTGCAGGACGAGTGGGATGAGGACATGGGCAAGATCGATCCGAAGGGCGACAGCCCGACCGCCGAGCAGATCGAGCGCGAACGCGACGACCAGGACCGCGAGGAGCAGCAGGGGGAGCGTGCATGACGCCGACGTCTGATGAGCGCCGTATGTCCGACCTGTCGGAGGAGGCGATCGAGGTCGGTTCCTCCACGGCCGTGGTCACGTCGGGCAATGCCCGTCGCTCCGCCCGTGGCAACTGGCATGTCCGGCCGCGCATCGGCATCATGGGCGGCACGTTCGATCCGATCCACAACGGGCACTTGGTGGCCGCCTCCGAAGTGGCCTGGGTCTACGATCTGGACGAGGTGATCTTCGTGCCGACGGGACGCCCGGTCTTCAAGCTCGACAAGAACGTCACCAACGCCGAGGACCGGTATCTGATGACGGTGATCGCCACGGCGTCCAATCCGAAGTTCACCGTGTCCCGCGTGGACATCGACCGCCCCGGCATCACCTACACCATCGACACGTTGCGCGATCTGCGTGCACAGCACCCGGATGCGGAGCTGTTCTTCATCACAGGCGCGGACGCGGTGGCGGAGATCATGCAGTGGAAGGATGCCGATCTCATGTGGGATCTCGCGCACTTCGTCGCGGTCACGCGTCCGGGGTATTCCTCGCCCGAAGGCGTCAAGCTGCCGGAAGGCAAGGTCGATACGTTGGAGATCCCCGCATTGGCGATCAGTTCGACCGACGTGCGCAGGCGCGCCAGTCATAGCGAACCGGTCTGGTATCTGGTGCCGGACGGCGTCGTGCAGTACATCGGCAAGCACGGTCTGTACCGCGAGTAGCAGGCGGCGGCATTACGGCAGCATCCGCGGCATGCGGCGGGTGCCCCAGACGCCCGCCGCGACTTCGGCTACTGTGCCAATTTCGGCTACTGTGCCAATCCCATCTGGTATTTGAGCGTCATCACGCGTTCGGCGCTGCGCGTCACCTTGGCGGCGAACGCCGCATCGGAGGAAGCCTTCGCATTCAGCCCGTCGAGGATCGGCGTGACGTAGTCCGGTGCGCCTATGCACGCGAGGTCGCCTCCGGCCTCGATCAGACGCACGCCCAACTGGTCGACGGGAATGCCACCCAGCGCCGCGGCGGACAGCGAATCGGAGGTCACCACGCCCTGATAGCCCTGCCTGGCACGCAGATATCCGTCGATGATCGTGGAGGAGAACGCGGCCGGGGAACTCGGGTCGATGGCCTGATAGGTGGCGAGCGACATCATCACCATGGCCGGCTGGGTCTGTGCGATGACCGTGCCGAACGCGTTGACCACATCGCCGTCGAGCACGGTGGTGGTGTCGAGAATGCCGTCGGAGGTGAAGTCGGTGTTGCCGGTTACCGAACCGAGGCTGGGATAATGCTTGATCGAGGTCGCCACACCGGCGTCCCGCATGCCGAGCACAAACGCGCTGGCATGGGCGGCGTTGCCCGCCGCATCCAGACCGAAATCGCGGTCCAGCGCGCCGATTGGCGCATTCGAGGCGCGTGCCACGGTCACCGTGCCGACCACCGGTGCCAGATCGACGTTGATGCCGGCCTGCGCCAACTGGCTTCCCCATACGGCGGCGGATTGCCGCAGCTGGTCGGTGCCCATGCGCCCCTGTTCGACCGCGCTGGGCATGGCGGAGAACCCATTGCCCTGCAGATGCTGCACCTGGCCGCCCTCCTGATCGGTGGTCATGAGCAGTCTGTTGTTCGCCGGCGCATAGGATTGCAGCGCATCGGTGGCCTGCCGGACGCTTGCCACGCCATCGTTCCAATTGCCGATTATCAGCACCGAACCCACATGCCTGTCGCGGATCGTGCCCTCCAAGCTTGAAGGATCGGTTCCCGCGCTCAACGGCGCCATGACCAATTGCCCCACGCGCTGTTCCATACTCATGGCGGCGACCGCGCTTTTCGCCTTGGCAGCCGGCGATGCATCCGGCTTCGGCGCGGCCGACCTGCCCAGTTCGCCGATGCCGGTCGCTCCCGCACTCGCCTGCGCATGATGCGCCGCCTGCGAGGCAGTATGAACGCGTATCCACAGCAGACCCAGGCCGGCAAGCGTGGCGATCATCGCTATCACGGCAAGCGCGGCGACAATGCGCAGCGCGCGCGTTACGCGGCGATCATGTGCGGTGGAGACGACGGTCATGGCAGCCCTTCCTCGGTAATCTCTTCTCCGAGAATACTCGATACCCCACGCCCGGCACCGGCCCGGCACCGGCCTGGCCTGCGGCGCGATTCAGTCCCCAGCGAACACCGGTCGCACTCTGCACCTATCTGTACTCTTGGAGACATGTCCTTCTTTGATATGTTCGGTATGTTCGATCCGGATTACGATCCGCGCAATCCGAAACGCAACCGCAAGAATCCCAATACCAACCCCGACGACGACCCGATCGTCGTCGACATCGAGACCGACGGCGACGATGCCGGCACCGGTGCCGCGGGCAGGCAGGGCCGTCCGCAGATGCCCAATATGCCGCGCATCACGCGCAAGCCGGCGCAATCCTCCGGCCGCGGCTCGAAGATCCTCATCGGCGTGGTGCTCGCGCTCGCCATCATCGTGGGCCTGTTCTTCGGCCTGTCGAAATTCATCACCGACCTCATGTGGTACGGCCAGCTCGGCTTCCAGTCCGTGGTCTGGACGCAGGTGGGCGTGAAGGTCGGCCTGTGGGCCGCCTACGCGCTGGTGACCGCCATCGTCGGCTTCCTCGCGGCATGGCTCGCCATCCGCGCCCGCCCCGCAGCGGCCGACGGCTCCGGCGTACGCGTGAACAACAACGTGGTCGAGATCACGCAATCCTTCAGCTCGAAGCATGCGCGCCGCGTGGCCGTGGTGGTCTCCGCCGTGGTGGGCGTGGTCTTCGGCGCACGGTTCAACATCGACTGGACCCAGGTGCTGCTCATGTTCAACGCCCAGTCCTTCGGCACCAAGGATCCCCAGTTCGGCATCGACAACGGCTTCTACGTCTTCATCCTTCCCGGCCTGAAACTCATGGTGTCCGCGCTGTCCACGCTGCTGCTGGTCGGCTTGGTCTTCTCCGTCGTGACCCATCTGATGATGGGTGCCATCCGCATCACCATGCCGGACAACGGCCGAGGCCTGTTCTTCATCACCAAGCGCGCCCGCCGCCAGATTGCCATCTGGCTGATGCTCAACATGTTCGGCTGGGCCGCGCAGATCGCGCTCGGCGTGTTCTCCAGCCTCACCGCCGAGGGCACGCGCATCACCGGCGCCACGTACACCGCCGTCAACGCCACCATCCCCGTCACGTTCATCATGGCCGTGCTCGTCGCCGTGCTGGGCGTGGTGCTCGGCGTGTGGCTGATGCGCTCGCACGCGCTGGAGGGCAACGCCCCGATCGGCGTGCGCGCCTCCGCCGCATTGAAGGCATGGCGCACCCCGGTTATCGCCATTGCCATCACGGTCGTCGTCTCCATGGTGCTGACCATCGTCTGGCCGGCGCTGCTGCAGCGTTTCCGCGTGAACCCGAACGCGCAGGAGATGGAATCCACCTACATCCAGCGCAACATCGACGCCACCCGCGCCGCCTACGGCCTGGGCAAGCTCAAGACCGAGCAGTACCAGGCCACCACCACGGGCAAGCAGGGCGCGCTGCGTTCAGAAAGCGAAAGCACCGCGCAGATCCGACTGCTCGACCCGCAGGTCGTGTCCCCGACCTTCAAGCAGTTGCAGCAGTCCAAGCAGTACTACACGTTCGCCGATTCGCTGACCGTCGACAAGTACAACATCGACGGCACCAGCCAGGACACGGTGATCGCCGCACGCGAGCTCAACCTCGACGGCAACGACAACCGCAACTGGGTGAACGATCACACCGTGTACACGCACGGCTACGGCGTCGTGGCGGCCTACGGCAGCCAGGTGACCTCCGACGGCCAGCCGCGCTTCTTCGAATCCGGCATCCCCACCCAGGGCAAGCTCACGGAATCCGAGCACTACGAGCCGCGCATCTACTTCTCCCCGAATATGAGCGAATACTCCATCGTCGGCGCGCCGAAGGGCACCACGTCGTGGGAGTTCGACTATCCGACCGGTTCCCAGGGCGCGACCAACACCTTCAAGGGCAGCGGCGGCCCCTCGGTGGGCAACCTGTTCTCCAGGCTGCTGTACGCGATCCGCTTCGGTTCCGATCAGATCCTGTTCTCCGACCGTGTGACATCCGAATCCCAGATCCTCTACGACCGTTCCCCGCGTGAGCGCGTCGCCAAGGTCGCGCCGTATCTGACGCTCGACGGCCGCGTGTACCCGGCCGTGGTCGACGGTCGCGTCAAGTGGATCGTGGACGGCTACACCACCTCCGACGCCTACCCGTACTCGCAGATGACCGAGCTCGGCTCGGCCACCCAGGATTCCACCACCGTCAGCTCCAGCACGGTCAAGGGCCTGGGCACGCAGAAGGCGAACTACATCCGCAACTCCGTCAAGGCGACCGTCGACGCGTACGACGGTTCCGTGGACCTGTACGTGTGGGACGAGAGCGACCCGGTGATCAAGGCATGGGAGAAGATCTTCCCAGGCCAGTACCACCAGCTTTCCGAGATCTCCGGCGATCTGATGAGCCACATGCGCTACCCGGAGAGCCTGTTCAAGGTGCAGCGCGAGCTGCTCGCCAAGTACCATGTGACCTCGGCCAGCCAGTACTATTCGGGCGAGGACTTCTGGCAGACGCCGGTCGATCCGACCGAGTCGAAGCAGGCGCAGTCCGAAGACATCCTCCAGCCGCCCTACTACCTGACCTTGCAGACGGGCGGCACCAAGGAGCCGGTGTTCTCGCTGACATCCTCGTACATCCCCGCCGGCACCTCCACGCGTGAGATCCTTACCGGCTTCCTGTCGGTCGACTCCGACGCCGGGTCCACGGCGGGCAAGATAGGCCCGAACTACGGCACGATACGATTGCAGGAGCTGCCGAAGGATTCGAACGTCCCCGGCCCCGGACAGGCGCAGAACAACTTCAATGCCGACGCCGACGTGTCCAAGGAGCTCAACCTGCTGCAATCCGGCTCCACCAACGTGGTCCGAGGCAACCTGCTGACCCTGCCGCTGGGCGGCGGCCTGGTGTACGTGCAGCCGGTGTATGTGAAGTCCTCCGGCGCCACGTCGTTCCCGCTGCTCAAGAAGGTGCTGGTCGCCTTCGGCGATCAGGTCGGGTTCGCCGACACGCTGGACGAGGCGCTGGATCAGGTGTTCGGCGGCGATTCCGGTGCGAACGCCGGCGACGCCGACCATGCTTCGGGCAATACGCAGGCCAAGGATGATTCGTCCGACGACTCGTCTGCGGACACGTCCGGCAACAAGTCGCAGTCCGGCACGTCGGGCAAGTCGGATTCCAAGGATTCGGCCGTTTCCGGCGCGCAGCGCAGCCCCGAGCTCCAGCAGGCCCTGGATGACGCGTCCAAGGCCATGCAGGACGGCCAGTCCGCCATGAAGAACGGCGACTGGTCCGCCTACGGCGAAGCCCAGAAGAAGCTGCAGGATGCGCTGAACAAGGCCGTCGAACTGAGCAAGTAGCCGGTCGACAGCCGCATCGGCACCACAATGGTGGTCCATTCGGACGAAATCCGCCCCGATTTCGTCCGAATGGACCACCATTTCGTTACTATGAAGCCGATACGGCCGATAAGGAAAGAGAAACCCCATGGAATACGCATACAGGCAGGCCACGGAAGCGGACGTGCAGGCGTTGACCGACATCTACAACGCCGCCGTCATCAAGGGCGGATCGTCCGCCGACACCACCCCGCGCACCGTCGAACAGCGGCGCGACTGGCTCGAATCCCACCGCAGCCCCTACGCGGTGTTCGTCACTGAGGCCGTCGATGGCGACGGCGGGCGCACGATCGTCGGCTTCAGCGCGCTTTCCGTGTTCTACGACCGCGCCGGCTACGACGGCGTCACCGACCTGGCCTACTACATCGCACCCGACTGGCAGGGCAGGGGAGTGGGCACGTTCACCCTGCGCTCGTTGCTCGATGAGGCGCGCAAACGCGGCATGCGCAAGGCGTGCGGCATCATCTTCGCGGACAACGCCGGGTCGATAGCGCTCATGCATCGCTTCGGATTCACCCAATTCGGTCTCATGCCGGCCGCCGCCACCGATTCCACCGGGACCATGCGCGACATGAGCTACTGGTACCTCGACCTGTAAGGCATGCCGTACAACCGTCCGACCGCGCCGGCACCAGGGGAACAGCGGGCCGCCGCAGGTCCGGCGGCATGGCCGGCGGTACAATGATGCATTTGGAATGGCATACAGTCGGCGGGAAACATGGCCGACTGATGCCGATCGCGGCACCGGCCGCAAGGAACGCAAGCGAACGCAACGAAGACAACGAACACAAGAGGTGGGGTATGGCGTCTGATTTCTGGCTGATCGCAGGTCTGGGCAATCCGGGCAGCAAATACGAGGGCACCCGTCACAACATGGGATTCATGACGGCCGACGTGCTGGCCGAACGCTGGTCGGTCAATTTCTCCGACCACAAGGGACTCGCGCTGCTCGGCAAGGGAGTGATGAACCTCGACGGGCGCAACCAGAAGTTCTTCCTCGCCAAGCCGCTCACCTACATGAACGAATCCGGCAACGCGGTCGCCTCCATCTGCTCCTACTACCAGATCGACCCCGACCATGTCATCGTCATCCACGACGACATGGACCTGGACTTCGGCCGCATCAAGGTCAAGGCCGGCGGCTCCGCAGGCGGGCACAACGGCATCAAATCCATCGACCGTTCGCTGGGCACCCCGAAATACTCCCGCGTACGCATGGGCGTGGGCCACGCCAAGCGCGGCGCCAACGCGCACGACAACACCGTGAACTGGGTGCTGGGCGGATTCGGCCCCGACCAGCGCAAGCAGCTGCCGGACTTCCTCGCCGACGGCGCCGACGCCGCCGAGGAGATCATGTTCCACGGACTGGCCAAGACCCAGGAGAAGTTCAATGGCCGCTGACCCGCAGCCTCGCACGACGGCGAACGGCAGACCCGCCGGCCCGATGGACGCCAGCCTGTCCGGCTTGATCGCCGCACTGCGCACAGACAAGGCATTCGCATCCGTGGCGGACGGCACCGCCGAAACCACCGAAGGCGACATCGACGCCTCGCTCATCGTCGGCGCGCCCTCGGGCATCCGCCCCGCATTGGCCGCCGCCATCGCCGGCAACCCCACGACCAGCCAGGTCGTATACATCGTCTCCTCCAGCCGCGAAGCGGAGGAAACCGTCAACGCCCTGCGCTCATGGTATTCCGGCAGCCCCTCCGACATCGCCCAGCTCGAAGCATGGGAGACGCTGCCCCACGAACGCCTGAGCCCCCGCGCCGACACCGTCGCCAGCCGCATGGCCGTATTCCGCAGACTCAAGCACCCGGACCCCGCCAACCCCATGTTCGGCCCGATCCGCATCCTCGTCATGCCGGTGCGCTCGCTGATCCAGCCGGTGGTGGCCGGACTCGGCGATGTGGAGCCGCTGGTGTTCGTCAAGGGCGAGGAGCTGCCGCTCGATGAGGCGGTGGGGCGCCTGGTGCGCAATGCGTACACCCGCGTCGAACTGGTGATGAACCGCGGCGAATTCGCGGTGCGCGGTGGCATCCTCGATGTGTTCCCGCCGACCTACCCGCACCCGGTGCGTATCGAGTTCTTCGGCGACGAGATCGACGAGATCAAGGAGTTCCACGCCTCCGACCAGCGCACGTACGGCGATGGCGTCGATACCATCTGGGCCACGCCCTGCCGTGAATTGCAGCTCACCGACAAGGTGCGCGCCCGCGCGAAGAGCCTGATCGGCTCGATCCCCAACGCCGAGGACATGCTGGAGTCCATCGCCAACGCGATTCCCGTGGAGGGCATGGAATCGCTGATGCCCGCGCTGGTCACCGACATGGAGCCGGTGGCAGGCATGCTCGACAAGCATGCCGTCGTCATGCTCAACGATCCGGAGAAGCTGCGCAGGGCCGCCACCGATCTGATGAAGACCGCGAACGAGTTCCTTGCGGCCAGCTGGCATGTGGCCGCATCCGGCCACGGCGGCGCTCCCATCAGTTTCGATGAGTCGAGTTTCCTCGATTTCGACGAGGTGATGAGCTCGCTGGGCTATTCCGATCATGCCGTCATCGAGCTCACCGACTTCAACGTGGACACCGGCCGTTCCGGCCGCGTCCGTCTTGCGGCCAAGAACCCCGAGGAATTCCGTGGCGACGGGGATCGTGCCGCGTCCGGCATCGAAGGGCTGATCGATGTGGGCTATGAGGTCACCGTCACCGCCGCCGCGCAGGGCACGCTGGCACGTCTCAAGCGAGCCATCAACGAGACCGGCATCGCCAGCTTCTCCACCGTACGTTCCGCCGCCATCGACGGGTTCGTCGATTCCGAGGCGAAGATCGCGCTGCTCACCGAACGCGATCTGACCGGCCGCACCAGCGCCGCCGCCCAGGCCAAGACGCCGAAGCGCCGCCGCAAGGCCATCGACCTGATGGAGCTCAAGACCGGCGACTACGTGGTGCACGAGCAGCACGGCATCGGCCGGTTCGTGGAGATGCGTCAGCGCACGGTGGGTACGGGCGACAACAAGGCCACGCGCGAGTATCTGGTGATCGAATACGCGCCGAGCAAGCGCGGCGCCCCGCCGGACAAGCTCTTCATCCCCACCGATCAGCTCGACCTGGTGAGCAAGTACATCGGTGCCGAGGCCCCCAAGCTCAACAAGCTCGGCGGCTCGGACTGGGCGGCGACCAAGGCCAAGGCCCGCAAGCATGTGCGCGAGATCGCCGACGACCTGGTGAAGCTGTACTCGGCGCGTCAGCGCACGCCCGGCTTCGCCTTCAGCCCGGACACCCCGTGGCAGAAGGAACTTGAGGACGCCTTCCCGTACCAGGAGACCGCCGACCAGCTCACCACCATCGACGATGTGAAGGCCGATATGGAAAAGCCCCGGCCCATGGACCGCCTGATCTGCGGCGACGTGGGTTTCGGCAAGACCGAGATCGCCGTGCGCGCCGCGTTCAAGGCGGTGCAGGACGGCAAGCAGGTGGCCGTGCTCGTGCCCACCACGCTGCTGGTGCAGCAGCACTACGAGACCTTCACCGAACGCTATGAGGGCTTCCCGGTCAATGTGGCGGCGATGAGCCGTTTCCAGAAGCCCAAGGAGATCAAGCAGACCATCGAGGATCTCGCCGCCGGCACCGTCGACGTGGTGATCGGCACGCACAAGCTGCTCAATCCGAAGATCAAGTTCAAGGATCTTGGCCTGGTCATCATCGACGAGGAGCAGCGCTTCGGCGTGGAGCACAAGGAGACGCTCAAGGCGCTGCGTACGAACGTCGACGTGCTGAGCCTTTCGGCCACGCCTATTCCCCGTACGCTGGAGATGGCCGTGACGGGCATCCGCGAGATGTCCACGCTGGCCACGCCTCCCGAGGACCGTCTGCCGGTGCTCACCTATGTGGGCGCCTACGAGGACGCGCAGGTCGTCGCCGCCATCCGGCGCGAGCTGCTGCGCGGCGGGCAGGTGTTCTACGTGCACAACCGCGTGGAGGACATCGCCTCCGTGGCCGACAAGATCCATACCCTTGTGCCCGAAAGCCATGTCGGCATCGCTCATGGCAAGATGGGCGAGAAGCAGCTGGATCAGGTGATCCGCGACTTCTGGCACAGGGACATCGACGTGCTGGTGTGCACCACGATCATCGAGACCGGTCTTGATATCTCCAATGCGAACACGCTGATCGTCGACCATGCCGACCGGTTCGGTCTGAGTCAGCTGCATCAGCTGCGAGGCCGTGTGGGCCGTGGCCGCGAACGCGCGTACGCCTACTTCCTCTACGATCCGTCCAAGCCCATGACCCAGCAGTCGCACGACCGTCTGGCCACCATCGCGCAGAACACGGCGCTTGGTTCGGGCTTCGACGTGGCGATGAAGGATCTGGAGCTGCGCGGCACCGGCAATCTGCTGGGTGACCAGCAGTCCGGACATATCGAGGGCGTCGGCTTCGACCTGTACGTGCGCATGGTTTCCGAGGCCGTCGAGGCATACAAGGAGCCGGACAAGGCCGCCGAACCGGTGGCGGTGTCGGTCGATCTGCCGATCGAGGCCTCGATCCCGGTGGAGTACATCGATTCCGACAAGCTGCGCCTGGAGGCGTACCGCAAGCTCGCGGCCGCCCGTACGGAGGACGATCTGACGGCGCTGCGTGAGGAGCTGACGGACCGCTATGGCAAGCCGCCGGAGCAGTTCGACGCGTTGTTCGACGTGGCCCGTCTCAAGTTCAAGGCCCGCAAGATGGGTATCAGCGAGATTCTGGCCCAGTCGAATCGCGTGCGTATCGGGCGCATCGATCCGGCCGAATCGGTGCGCATGCGCATGTCGAGGATCTACCGCGGGTTCCAGTACCGTCCGGTCACGCATCAGCTCATCATCCCCGCCCCGTTCGCCGGCTCGCTCGGCGCGAAGCCCATGTCGCCGGACCAGATCGTGCTGTGGGTGAACCAGTTGCTCGACGACCTCGCGTGGACGCCCAAGCCGCGTCGCTAACACGCCGTAGGACGAGGGTGTACTTCGTCCAACAATCCCATTATTCTTGGCTAATGACATCACAACCTAGCGTTTTAAAGGAGTAGTTGTGGCAGCAATTGAAAGCGTGTACGCGCGTCAGATTCTTGATTCCCGTGGCAACCCGACCGTTGAGGTCGTGCTTGATACCGAAGACGGTGCTCAGGGCCTGGGTCTGGTTCCGTCCGGTGCTTCCACTGGTGAGGCTGAGGCTTGGGAGCGCCGCGATGGCGACAAGTCCGTCTACCAGGGCAAGGGCGTCCTCGACGCTGTCAAGGCAGTCAACGAGGAGATCGCTCCGAAGGTCATCGGCATGGACGCTGCTGACCAGCGTGCTCTCGACGATCTGATGATCGAGCTCGACGGCACTCCGAACAAGGGCCGTCTGGGCGCCAACGCCATCCTGGGCGTCTCCCTGGCCGCTCTGTATGCCTCCGCCGAGTCCGCAGGCATGCCGCTGTACCGCTACATCGGCGGCACCAACGGCCACATCCTGCCGGTTCCGAACATGAACATCATGAACGGTGGCGCTCACGCTGACTTCGCCACCGACATCCAGGAGTACATGATCTCCCCGTACGGCTTCAACACCTACTCCGAGGCTCTGCGCGCCGGTGTCGAGGTCTACCACACCCTGAAGAACGTCCTGAAGAAGGAAGGCCTGGCCACTGGTCTGGGCGACGAGGGCGGCTTCGCTCCGAAGATGAAGTCCAACAAGGACTCCCTGAACTACATCATGGACGCCATCTCCGCCGCCGGCTACGAGCCGGGCAAGCAGATCGGCATCTCCCTGGATGTCGCCTCCTCCGAGTTCTACAACAAGGAGACCGGCAAGTACCACTTCGAGGGTGACGACCGTGAGGCCGGCTACATGCTCGACTTCTACGAGAACCTGATCAACGAGTACCCGATCGTCTCCATCGAGGATCCGTTCCAGGAAGAAGGCTGGCAGGATTGGGCCGACATCACCGCCAAGCTCGGTGATCGTCTGCAGTTCGTCGGCGACGACCTCCTGGTCACCAACCCGAAGCGCCTGCAGAAGGCCATCGACATGGGTGCCGCCAACTCCCTGCTGGTCAAGCTGAACCAGATCGGCACCGTCACCGAGACCCTGGACGCCATCGAGCTGGCTACCGCCAACGGCTATACCTCCATGGTTTCCCACCGTTCCGGCGAGACCCCGGACACCACCATCTCCGACCTGGCCGTCGCCAAGAACACTCGCCAGATCAAGACCGGTGCTCCGGCTCGTGGCGAGCGTATCGCCAAGTACAACCGCCTGCTCGAGATCGAGGAGGAGCTCGGCTCCACCGCTCAGTACGCCGGCTACAGCGCTTTCAAGGCCTGCAAGAAGTACATCGCCAAGTGAGCGTGACGCGTAGAGCGTAATCTGCGAACGCGAGGAAAGGGCGAGGCATCGTTATGGTGTCTCGCCCTTTTCGTATATCGGCCACGTGTATATCGGCCACGCGGCGGAATCGCACTCACCCCGGCCGATTATCCGGGTGCCACGGCATGGAATACGGCGTGCGGTCGGCCCGAGTCGGCGATCGGCAGACCCTCACGCATAGTCGAATGTGGCAGGTAGGTTGGAATCCATGAGCACACGGAAACGTACCACGTCCGGCGGCACCGTACAGGCCGCGGGCAAGGCCGGGAAATCGGAGAGGAACGGGAGGTCTTCCCGGAAGAGCGCGGCATCGTCGCGCGCCGGCAGCTCCGGTCCCATCGCGTTTTTCGTCGCGCTGTTCATCGTGCTGGTGGCGGCCATCCAATTGGTGTCCACCTTCAATTCCTATGCGAACGATCTGGCGCATCTCAATAGTCTCAAACGCCAGGAGGCCTCGCTTATCGCGCAGAAGAAGGAGCTTGAGAACGACATCGCCCGCTGGGACGACAAGTCCTATGTGGCCGCGCAGGCCCGCGAACGGCTTGGCTTCGTGTTCCCGGGCGAGCTGTCCGTGCATGTGCTCAACCCTCAGGCGGTGACGGGCAAGGAATCCGACAAGGCCTCGAAGAACAGCGAATCCGAGGAGCAGAAGCTGCCTTGGTATAGTGAGTTGTCCTACGCTTTCAAGGAAGCGGATCAATCCGACAACAAGTAAAGCAACAAGCGTCAAGCAAACAGTACAACAGGAAGGGCAATAGTGAGCCAGATCGAACCCGACGCATTGGCGGAGCGGCTTCTCGCGCAGCAGCCGGCAGAACGTGATATCGCCATCGTGCAGGAGCAGTTGGGGCGCTATCCGCGCGGCATGGTGGCCGTCGGTGCGCGCTGCGTGTGCGGGCGTCCGCTGGCCGTGGTGACCAGGCCGCTGCTGCCTGGGGGAGTGCCGTTCCCCACGACCTGCTATCTGACCAGCCCCGAGGCGGTCAAGGCCGCGTCGCATGTGGAGGCCGAGGGCGCCATGCGCGACTACGGTGCCATGGTTGCCGACGATGAGGCGGTCAAGGCCGCGTACGAGCGTGCGCATGCGCTGTACCTGGAGTTCCGTCACGCCATCGCCGTGCGGCTGGGTGATAGCGAGGAGCATATCGAGGGCACGTCCGCCGGCGGCATGCCCGTGCGTGTCAAGTGCCTGCATGCCCTGATCGCCCAGTCCCTGGTGATGGGCCCCGGTGTGAACCCGATCGGCGACATGGTGCTCGAACGCGTCAAGGGCGAATTCGACCCCACCGTATGCCGGTGCAGCGTGGCCTGGCCCGCCGCCGAAGAGGCGCAGGAGTAGTCGCTCTGAACGATTGTCGGCCTGAAACCGGCGCAAGCGAAACGGCTGTAAGCAAAGGAGAGTGAAACGATGGCGAAATCGGTGACCGTGGCGGGTATTGACTGCGGTACGAATTCCATTCGACTCAAGGTGGCTCGGGTCGACGAGAACGGCATGACGGAGATCGTGCCGCGCCAGTTGAAGGTGATCCGTCTCGGCCAGGATGTGGACAAGACGCACCGTTTTGCGGACGAGGCGTTGGAGCGGGCGTACGCCGCGGCACGTGAGTTCGCGCAGATCCTTGAGGAGCATCCCGTCGACGGCCTGCGCTTCGTCGCCACGTCCGCCACGCGTGACGCCTCCAATCGCGAGGAGTTCGAGGATGGCATCGAACGGATCCTGGGCGTGCGCCCCGAGGTCATTCCCGGCACGGAAGAAGCCGATCTGAGCTTCCTCGGAGCAACCAGCGTCGTGCCGAGAAGCGACCTGGAACCGCCGTATCTGGTGGTCGATCTTGGTGGCGGCTCCACCGAGCTGGTCATCGGCGGCGATGGCAAGAGCGCGCCGGCCACCCAGGTGCAGGCGGCCTACTCCATGAACATCGGTTCCGTGCGCATGACGGAACGTCATCTGAAGAACGATCCGCCCACCGCCGAACAGGTCGAGGAGGCGTACCGCGACATCGACGAGCATATCGACGAGGCGTTCCGCACGGTTCCGGCCGGGCGTGCACGCACCATCATCGGCGTGTCCGGCACCGTCACCACCATGACCGCATTGGCCATGGGACTCAAGGAATACGACCACTCCCTGGTGGACGGCTATCGTCTGCCGATTGAGGAGGCCTACCAGGTGGACGACCGTTTCCTTGCCATGACCCGTGCCGAACGCGCCGAATACAAGACCATCCACCCCGGACGCATCGACGTGGTGGGCGGCGGTGCCGTGGTGTGGAACCGCGTGCTGTCGCGCGTGAGCGAGGCGGCGAAGGCCGACCATGGTGAGCCCATCGACTCCTATGTGGCCAGCGAGCATGGTCTGCTCGACGGACTGGTGCTTGATTATGGCCGCAGGCTGCTGAATGCCTGAGGGCGTGCTAGCATACAATAACGTCGGTCGGTATCTCGCACCCTTCCGGTTCCGGTTCGTTTGGATCGGGTTCGGCGGGCGCGTGGTATGACCGATGCCTCCATGGCGAAATTGGTATACGCAGCTGACTTAAAATCAGCCGCTTCGGCTTGCGGGTTCGAGTCCCGCTGGAGGCACGCTCATGAAACCGCCGGAAACGGCGGTTTTCCTGTATTCCCAACGATTTTCACTGGTTTTCGCTTCCGCTTGAATCGCCCTGATCCGTTCCAATTCGTAAAAACCGTGGGCAAACCGTGGGCACGATGTGGGCGCGGGGTGTGGGCAAAACAAACGAAACAAACGGCAGGTAAGGTGCTCCATGGCAAGCACGAGACGACGTGAGGAGCGGATATGCCATCCAGTTGGAGCGACGTAGAGAAGACCACGGCCGGCGGTCTGCCGACCATGCCGACGCAGGCCATCATCATCGGCACCGTGCTGGGCGTGGGGGCCATTTCCTGCTCGGGTTTCTACCTGTCGATGATGGGCGGCGGCGTCGCCCTGGTGCCGTGGATGTGCGTGGCGGTGGCCGTCGCCATCGTATTCACCTATGTGGTCGGGTTCGCGCTGCTGTGGTGCGCCGAATCCTTCACCCTGCGCATGAGGGCCAAGTTCAAGCCGCTGGCGTACGGCGTGGTGGGCCTCATCGGCTTCGGCGTGTGGGGCCTGCTGGTGGCGACCTCGCTGATGAACTCCATCGGCCAGCCGCTCAACGGCGTGGTGCTGTCGAACGGCGATGTGCTCGCCATCACCCTGAATTATGCGATCTTCGGTTTTCTGGCGTTCCTGCTGGGGCAGTTGTTCGCGTCCAAGCTGTGCACGCGCAAGCCGCTGGCCATCACGTTGCTGGTCGTGCAGATCGTACTCGCGGTGCTTGGCCTGATCGCCATGGTGATGATGTTCTCCGCGCTGTACCGATAAGCCGTGCCGCTAAGCCGCACCGCTAGAGAGAGGGCTCTGGCATCGCCGCGTATGTGCGCATATTGGACGGCTGGATGTTCGCAATGCGGCGGTTTGGCCGCAAAGGTGCCCAAATGGGTGTGATGGTGCTAATCTAGAGCGCATTGCCCAAACAGGAGGTTTTTGACATGGCAGACCAGATGCCCAAGGTGAACAGCGAGTTCGGCGCCCGCCCGACGATTGAATTCCCCACTGAGCAAGCCCCGAAGGGCCTGAAGGCCGTGGAGCTCGTTGAAGGCGACGGTCCGATGGTGCGTCGCGGAGACACCGTCACCGTGAACTATCACGGTGTGGTGTGGGGCAAGGAGGAACCGTTCGACTCCAGCTTCGACCGCCACCAGCCGGCCAGCTTCGGCATCGGCGTGGGTCAGGTCATCAAGGGCTGGGATCAGACGGTGCCGGGCCACAACGTCGGTTCCCGCCTGGTGGTCTCTATCCCGCCGGAGTACGGCTATGGCAGCCGTGGCGTTCCGCAGGCCGGCATCGGCGGCGACGACACCCTGGTGTTCGTGGTCGACATCATCTCCACGCGCTGACAACCAGATAACGCGAATAACGCTTACAACCATCGGGAGCGCCGGGAGCCAAGGCACCGGCGCTTTCTTCGAACAACAAAGGAGTCGATATGGCACAAGAGGATCAGGTGTTCCTGCTCACGCAGGAGGCCTACGACAAGATGCAGGAAGAGCTCAAGTGGCGTGAGGGCGAGTACCGCGACGAGATTATCGGCAAGGTCGCCGCCGCACGCGCCGAAGGCGATCTGAGCGAGAACGGCGGCTATCAGGCCGCGCGTGAGGCCCAGCGCGTCAACCAGGGCCGCATCGAGGAGCTGACGTTCAAGCTGCGTCACGCCAAGATTCTCACCGCTCCGCCCGCGGGCAAGGTCGGCGACGGTTCGCTGGTCACGCTCGACATGAACGGCCGCGAGAAGGTGTTCGTGCTGGGATCGCACGATCTGGCCATCGCCACCGATCAGACCATCATCAGCCCGGAGTCCCCGATCGGCGCCGCCATCTACGGCGCGAAGGTCGGCGATACCGTGAGCTACAAGGCTCCGAACGGCCGTGAGATCTCTGTGACCATCAAGGATTCCAAGCCGCTGAGCTGAGCCGGTATACGGTTTTTATCGGCATATATGAATGCGCCGCCCCGGGGTTTTCCGGGGCGGCGCATTCATATATTTCGGGCGGTTTGCCGTGGTTCCGCCCGAAGCCTTGCAGCCGGCTTAGGGCAGCATGGTCCACATATTGACGATCACCATGTAGATGGCGACCATGTGGCATGCGTACCCGGCGACCGTGCCGCAGTGGAAGATCTCGTGGAAGCCGAACACGCGCGGCCACGGGTCGGGGCTGCGGCGCGCGTAGACGATGGCGCCGGCGATGTAGCAGACGCCGCCGGCGATGATGAGGATCGTCACCGCAGGGCCCGCCACGGGCGAGGTCCAGAACAACACCATGTAGGCCAGCCCGTAGATGCCGAAGATGACGTACACCAGGGTATACAGCCAGCGCGGCGCGGTGGTCCAGATGACGTTGATGATGATGGCCACGGCGGTGCACGCCCACATGGAGATGATGATGGTGTTGCGCCAGAACGGCTGCAGGGCGAACGCCACCGGCGTGTAGGTGCCGGCGATCAGGAGGAAGATGTTGACGTGGTCGATGCGCCTGAGCACGTTGGTGACCTTGCTGCTCCAGTCGCCCAGGTGGTAGGCGGCGGAGTTGGTGAACAGGATGAGTGAGCTGACCATGAACACGGCGCAGGCCCATTTGAGGCCCGTCTGCCTGGCCAGGCAGATCAGCACGATGCCGGCCGCGAGCGACAGGGGGGCGGCGACGGCGTGGATCCAGCCGCGCATCGCCGGCTTCGGCCTGCCGTGCACGTCGTAGCGGATCTTGCGCGGCTTGCGCTTGTGCTCGAGTTCCGGAAGATCGATGCCTTCGATCTTGGCGGCCTTGATTTCGCCCTTGGCGATGACGTGCTTGGCCTTCGTCTCGGCCTTCAGCCGTATTTTCTCCGCTTTGAGCTGGGCGCGGGCGCGTACGCCGTCCGCCTTCGATTTGACGGCCTGATCCTGCGCGTCCATCACAGCGGCCTGCTTGCGGGCGATCTCCGTCTCTTCGCGTTCTGACATGGTGATCCTTCCAGGTTGGTTACGCAACCGTAACCTACGATACCGTAGGTTATCGCAAAGTCAAGTGACATGGCGTCAAAACTTTGTGTCGCGCCGCCGTGCGTGCGTATGATGGTCGCATGGCCGATTTCTCTCAGATACTTGCAACGCGTCCGGACTTTGACGACAGGGATCGTGAATGGCTGCACCACCTCGTAGCCGACTGGCAGGTGGTCGCGGATCTCAGCTTCGCGGACCTGCTGCTCATCATCAAAAACGGTGAGGGGCAGTATGTGGTGGCGGAGCAGTGCCGCCCGTCCACCATGGTCACCCTGCGCGCCGACGACATCGTCGGCAAGGTCGTGCCGGACGATCAGACAGCCGAACTCGACGCCGCCATGGAAGCCGACGGCATCTACCGCTCCCCGGAGATGCGCGATTTCGGCAAGGTCAGCGTCTGTAGCGTGTACGCCCCGGTGCGCGCCCACGGCAAGACCCTCGGGCTCGTGGTGCGCGAGACCAACATGACCACCCGCGAATCGAACGGCCGCTACGAGACCGAAAGCATCAACGCCGGCAAGCAGCTGTTCAAGATGATCCCGCGCGGACAGTTCCCCTATACCGACGCGGTGATGAGCCAGCGTCACATCGCCCGCATGTCCGACGGATTCATCATCCTCACCGTGGACGGCATCGTGCGCTACGCCTCCCCGAACGCCATCAGCTGCTTCCGCAGGATCGGCCTGCTGGCCACCATGCGCGGGCATTACCTGAGCGAGCTGGGCGTGAGCCTGCTGCACACCGACGATCCGGTCGAAGACCAGCTGCCGCTCGTGCTGAGCGGCAAGGCGGCCGTCGATTCGGAGATCAGCGCCAACCATTCCGCCGTCTCGTTGCGCTCCCTGCCGTTGTACGACGAGAACGGGCGCATGGGCGCGATCGTGCTGTGCCGCGACGTCACCGAGCTGCGCCGCCGCGAGAAGGAGCTGCAGACCAAGGACGCCACGATCTCCGAGATCCACCACCGTGTGAAGAACAACCTGCAGGCCGTTTCGGCGCTGCTGCGTCTGCAGGCACGCAAGACCAAGTCCGAAGAGGTGAAGACCGAGCTCAAGGAGGCACAGCGCCGCGTGCAGACCATCGCCATGGTGCACGAGGGTCTGAGTCAGACCGCCGACGAGGTCGTCGACTTCGACAAGGTGATCTCCAAGCTGCTCAAGATGGCCGTCGATCTGGCCACCATGCGCGACCAGCACATCAGCATCAGCTTCCTGGGCAAGTTCGGCATGATGCCGGCACAGGACGCCACGCCGTTGTCGCTGGTGCTCACCGAGCTGATCACCAATTGCGTGGAGCACGGCTTCGAAGGCCGCGAGGAGGGTCATATCACGGTTTCCGTGGGTCGTTCCGGCGCGAACCTCAACGTAGTGGTGGAGGATGACGGCGTGGGCCTTGATTCGGAGGCGCACGGCGGCATGGCCCGTTCCTCCGGTTCCGGCCTGGGCACGCAGATCATCAACACCTTCGTGACCAACGATTTCGGCGGCAGCGTGCATTGGCAGGCCCGCCGCGAAGGCGGCACCCGCGTGGTGCTGGACATGACGCTGCGCGCGGCGCAGTCCCAGATGTAGACAGTACTAGTAGTCTGCTAGAGCAGGTTTGCATAGATATCAGTGCCCTCCCGCCGGGTTCTCCGACGGGAGGGCACTGGCATATACGCAGACAAAACGAACGGGGCGGAAGGCTTGCACCCTCCGCCCCGTTGCCGGCGCAACCGCCGTAAGCGTGTTGTATATCGATCAGATCTGCATCTGCATGGCCTGCGTGCGGCGCAGACGCATCGCCTTGCGCTTGAGCTGACGGCGCTCGTCCTCGCTCAGGCCACCCCACACGCCATAATCCTGGTTCGTGTCGAGTGCGCACTTCAGGCAGGCGTCGATCACCTTGCAGGTGCGGCACACGGCCTTGGCTTCTTCAATCTGCTGATATGCAGCGCCGGTGTTGCCGACAGGGAAAAACAGCTCGGGATCCTTGTCGCGGCATGCGGCCTTGGCTCGCCAATCAAAAGCGCTGCTCATTTTGTCCTCCCAAATGGAATATCCAACAATTGTTCCTGTAATAGGTAAGCACGTTCCTTCGAGTTTTTCAAGACTTTTTCTCAAAGAGATTGGCGAAGTTTCACGAATCGTCTCCAAACACGCATTGCACCGGCACCGCCTGGGCGTGGTCGATGAACACTGCACGCCCCGGCAACGTGAGGGCATCCGGGCCGAGCGACGCCCATATGTCGGCCGGTATGCCGTTCATCTGGTCGGTGGCCTTGTCGGCGGTGGGGAACACCACGCGGATGGCGCAATGGTCGGGAATGCGCACGTGACGGCTGGACTCCACGGCGAAGACCACGGTGACGGTGTGATCCGCAAGGGCTTCGCGCAACTGGGCGGCGAGCGGGTCGGCGCAGAACGGGTCGAACAGCGTGTCCGCATCGTCTACGATCCAGATGCGCCGAGGCGGCATGTCGGTTTCGCTGTCGGCGCAAGCGGGGGTGCCGGCTTTGGCAGCCGTGCCGGCGTTGGTGGTGCCGGCGGCGATACTTATGGGACGCGGCTCGTCCGGGATTCCGGTGATCGGTTCTTGCCCGGTGCCGATGCCAACGTCGTCGCCATGGGCGGGCGCGGGCAGGTCGCGTGTTGCATAGCCGCCCATGTTCCGGCTCGTCCACCGCACGTGGGCCGGCTCGCCGGCGCAGAATCGGGCCCAGCGCGCGATGGCCGCCAGCAGCGTGGTCTTGCCCCGTCCGTGGGGGCCGATGACGCCGATATTGCCGCGGGACAGCGGCAGCGTTGCGGTCTGGAGCGTCACGCCGTTGTCCGCCAGCGCGAACGGCATGCCATGCGCATGACTGGCGGCAGGCAGTCGTTTCGCCACGCGTGGCAGGGGAGCGGAGAACAGGGTCGGTGCAGGAATGCTGCCGTGGCATCGCGCGGCAAGCATGATGGCGTCGACCATGTGGCCGATGTCCCCGGTGGCCGCGCACCGCCAGGCCTCCACGCCCTCGCCGTCGTTGCAGTACACCACGCCGGGCAATGACGGCGGAATGGAGGCGGCCACACCCGATCCCAGGATCTCCACCGACTGCATGGCGTCCCGCACGCGCAGACACAGCCCCAAGGTCATGTTCGCCTTCATATCCGAGGAGACCTGACCGGCCGGGTGCTGCGTGCAGGCGATCACATGCATGCCGAGCGAACGGCCCAGCGAGGCGATGTGCACGATGCGGTTCACCACGTCGGGCAGCTGGTCGCGCAGCGCGTGGAACTCGTCGATGACCACTACGAGCCGTGGCGGCGCGAAACGCAATGCGGAGATGTCCTGCGCATGCTGTTCGGCGACCAGCCGTTCCCGGCGTTTCAGTTCAAGATCGAGCGCATGCAACGCGCGCACCGCATGCTGCAGGTCGAGATCGCATACGCTGCCCACGCAGTGGGGGAGCCGTTCGAGCGGGCGGAAGGCCGTGCCGCCCTTGAAGTCGAGGAACACGAATTGCAGACGTTCCGGCGGGTTGTGCGCGGCCAGGGCGAGGCACCAGCTTTGCAGCAGCACGGATTTGCCGGACCCCGTGGTGCCGGCCACCAGCGCGTGCGGTCCCTGCCGTTGCAGGTCGAGGCAGACCACGCCGCGTTCCGTCAGGCCTATGGGCACGTTCATCGAGAACGGGTGCAGCCAGCGCCTCGCCACCGTGCGCCACGGCAGCCGGTCGGCCTCGCGGTGCATGCCCAGCAGCAGTTCCAGATGCCGTGCGGGCATTCGTTGCAGGCGTGCGGGATCGGAGCCAGGAACTGCCATGGCAGCACCGGAAGACGAGGCATCGACCAGCCTGCCTCCTGCCGGCATCGCGCCGCCTTGTGCGTCCTGGCTGCGGCGTGGCAGCGCCAAGACCAGCGAGGCCATGCATCCCAGCAACGAGGGAACGATCATCGCCGCGAACATCCACTGCTGGAACGCCAGCAGCATGGCGAGCAGCATCACCTGCCCCGCCATCGGGGCCACCATGACCAGCAGTGTCAGGCGTTCGGTGCGTTGCCGTGATCGTCGTTCCATACCCCCAAGTCTGCGATGGCACGCGCAGCCACGCCAAACCGTACGGGCAATGTGGACGGAACCCTAGCCGTTGTTCACGGTTTCTTCAAAAGAGGGAAAAGGAAAGAACGGAACGAGAGAGAGACGCGATCAGCCTTCGGACAGCGTACCGACCTTGCCGGCGGCATGCGTGCCGGCCGCAAGCTGGCTGAACAGTTCGGCGTTGCGAGTGTCGTCAAGCAGCACGGACGAACCCACGCCGGCGACCGCGTAATCCGGGTCGGTCCAGTACACGCTGCCGCTGACGCCCTTGCTTCCGGTGGCGCTCTTGAATGCCAGCGCCATCTGCAGCAAGGTCAGCGGGGAGGTCTTGTTGTCCACGGTGACCGCGCTCAGGGCGGCGTCCGCGGCCTTCGTCAGCTTCGCCGGGCTGGTCAGCGTCTCCTTGGCCGTGGCCTTGGCGATGATCGCGGCGATCACCTGGCGCTGCCGCTGGGCACGGCCGAAGTCGCCGTTTGCATCCGCATAGCGCATACGCGAGAACGCCAGCGCGGTTCCGCCGTCCACGGTGTGGCAGCCCGCCTGCCAGTCAAGGCCGGAATACGGGTCACTCACCGTCTGGTCGTAGCACAGGTTCACGCCGCCGATGGCGTTCACCACGTTCTGCAGACCGCCGAACTTGATCTTGGCGATATGGTTGATCTTCTGCCCGGAGATCTCCTCGACGGCGTTCGTCAACGCCTTGTTGCCGCCGAGTTCCGCGGCGGCGTTGATCTTCATGTACTGGCCGTCCACCTGCACCAGCGAGTCGCGGGGGATGGAGATCAACGCGCTCGGGCCGGACTTGGGCTTGATGAGCATAAGGATGGTGTCGGTCCTGAAGCCGGGGGTGTCGTCCGCCGTGCCGCCGGTGGTGCCGTCACGTTCGTCGGATCCGAGGATCAGCCATGATGTGGCGGCGGTGCGCGACTTGGAGGTCAGCCAGTCGTTCTCCTTGTTCAGGCGGCTGCTGATCCATCCCCATCCGCTGAATACGGCGATTGCCAATGCGGCCAATACGATGATCACGGCCATGGAGGCGATGTGCTTGCCGCCGCGCCTTCTGCGCGTCCTGGTGGCGCTCATAGCGCCGGCCGATCTGATAGGGGATGCAGGGGAAACATTTCGTGATGCCATGTGGGGGTTGCGGGAAAGGGGTTGCGCCGCCGGCTGTGACAGCGGTTGCGCCAGCGGTTGCGCGGCGCGTGGGGTGCCGTTCGATCCACGGGTGGTTCGTGTGCGCGGTGCCGACGGTGCGAAGCTTTGCGGCGCGGAGGATGAGCGCGCGGTACTACGGGGAGCCGTGCTGCGCGGGGCGGTTGTGGAAGCAGGCCTGCCAGTGGAGCTGCCCGTGGAACGCCCGGTGCGCCCTGCGCCATTGGATGGATTGGCGGAGCCTGAAGAATTCGGGGAGGCGGAATGGGATGCCGAAGCGGTTCTGTTGGCCGATGCGCGTGCGGTGGGCGATGTGGTCGGTGCCGGTTCGCTGCGGCGGCGGGACGGGGGTGTGAAGCTCGGAGGAACGGGTGCGCCGGAGGATTGCGCGGTGGTGCCGGCGGGGGAGGTGCGGCGGCGAGAGCCTGCGGGAATGAAGCTGGGCGGAGCACCCTGGGCGCGCTTCCCCTCGTTGTCCTGTGCCATATCTCCTCCTGAGCGATAACAAAACCTATGTCACTGTTGCACATAATGCCGTGCGAATGGGTGTCTATATGGGTTTTTCCTCATTTCCAGCACAAGGCGGCACAAGAGCCTTGGCCCTGCACCGCCTTGCTGTTAGTCAGATTCTATACATCTGTCTATTTTACTGGGCATACCACGTTGTTGAGGTACGCCTCGGAAATCCCCAGAACCTGGCCGGTATTGGCATCCTGCACCGCACCGGTCTCCGTGTCGATCACGCCGCCGGTGGCGGTGTCGATGTACTTGCCGTCCGGGGTCTTCTCCACGCCCTCGGCGACCTTCGTGTTCTGCTGGGTCGCCTGCGTGTTCTGGTCGCCCTGCGTGTTCTGATCGGCGTTCTGGTTCTGATCGGTCGAATCGGAATTCTCGGAGCTCTTATCGTCCTTATTGGAGTCGTTGCTGGAGGAATCCTGCGTGGCCTGCTCCACGAACGGCTTGCCCTCGCGCATCTTGGTCCACAGTTCGTCCGCGCTCGAATCCCACACCACGCGGTTGGGGTCGCTCGGCGCCTGCACCACGGGCAGCGTACGCGTATACATATGCGCCACGTTCAGGTTCTTCAGGCTCATGGCCAGCCCTGCAAGCGTGGCGGTGTCGGCAAGGCCGTGGGAGATGTTCAGCGACTTCAGCGCGGACTTGGCCAACTGGTACAGCTCGCTGGTATGCGTGAAGATGTTCTTGTCGAGCGCCTGCTGCAGCAGCTGCTTGATGAGGTACTGCTGGCGCGTGGTGCGCTGCACGTCGGATCCGTCGCCCAGGCTGTAGCGGGTACGGGCGTACTGGGTGGCGGCAAGGCCGTCGAGCTGGTGCAGGCCCTTCGTGAGGTCCAGACCGGTGTACGGGTCCTTCACGTCGGAGGGGATGCAGATCTTCACGCCGCCGATGGCGTTGATCATGTCCTTCAAACCGTTGAAGTCCACCACGATGAAGTTCTGGATGTTCAGGCCGGTCAGCGAGTTGACCGCGTTCACCGTGCAGCTTGCGGCGCTGGCCAGGTCGTCGCCGGTGGCGTAGCCTTCGGCGAAGATGGAGTTGAACATCACGTTGTACCGGGCACTGACCGTGCCCTTGCTGGTCTCGCAGCTCGGCGCGTCCACCAGGGAGTCGCGCGGAATGGAGACGAGGTTGATGTAGCTGCGGTCCGCGGAGATCTGCACCACCATGGTGGTATCCGCCTGATGCGAGCCTTCGCTGGTGTCGCCGCCGCCGATGGCCGCGTTATCCGCGCCGTCGCGGGTATCCTGCCCCATGACCAGCAGTTCGATCGACTTGCCGGCGTTGGGATCCACCAGCTCTTCTTCCTTCTGCCCCTTCTGAGGAATCGCCTTGACCTCGCCGTCCTTGATCGCGCCGTTGATGTCGATCAGCGTGGCGGCCGCCACCGTTCCCACGAAGGCCAGCGCCGCGGCCAGCACGTATATGACAGTGTTGCGCGCTCGGTGGCGTATGCGGTACGTCAGGGTGTGGCGAGGAGCGGTATCCTTCCAACCGCCTACGTTGGGAATGTTGGCATCGGATCGTTGTTCGTTCACGCTTGCGAACCTTCCTGTATGGGGCAAAACGTTTTGATTGTACGGCATGGAGTTGAGAAATGGCGGTTCGGTGCGGTTTCTTCACGCTCCTTGCCCCTCTGTAAACGCCGTTCGCGCGCTTATAGCACAGGATCGGGCGAACCCGTGGTAATGACACAGCTCGAATTTGACAAAAACAAAGCCCCAAGTGTGTAATCTATCTGTTGCAGACATATCAGAATAAGGAAAAGCCAGGCAAGGAGGATGCACGTATGTGGGGCATCGCCAAAGATTCCGAGGGGGAGCCGTCTGGCGATCTGTGGGGATTGTTCCTGCCGGACGGCGATGTCACATGGCAGAACAAGGCGTTGTGCTCGCAGACCGATCCGGAGGCGTTCTTCCCCGAAAAAGGCGGTTCCACCCGTGACGCGAAGCGCGTGTGCGCGCAATGCGAGGTACGTGAGCAGTGCCTGAACTGGGCCATCGAGCATGACGAACGATTCGGCATCTGGGGCGGTATGAGCGAACGTGAACGCCGCCGGTACAAAAAGATGCGCAAGGAGCAGATTTGACGCAAGATCTTGAACGGATTCTCGACGGCGGCGTGCGCCAGGTGTTGACCGACGCTGTGGCCGCCCGCCCGTATTCCCACTGCCAATTCGTCTCGCAGGCCGTTGCCGCAGTGGTCACGGTCGAAGACGACATCCGTTTCCTGCCGGACACCCTGGCGGCCGTATTGGAACAGACCGTATTGCCCGGCGTCATCGTGGTCGCCGACTGCAGCGGTCAGACCATGCAATCCATGGAGACCTCGTTTGACGTGGTCACCACCTCCTCCGAACCGTTGGAATACGTGCCGCAGGCGCAGACCGTGAGCGTGCAGATCGTCAACACGCAAGGCGCGCGGTCGTTCGGCGACGCGGTGCAGAAGGCCATCGGCCTGGCCAGGATCACCAACGCGGTGAAGAACCTGTGGCTGCTGCACGACGATTCGCGCCCGGCGACGCCCGACTGCCTGAGCGAACTGCTCGAAGCGCAGCGCAATACCCCGGGAGCCTCCATTCTGGGTGCCAAACAGCTGGATTGGGAGGGCGAGAACCTGCATGATGTGGGCTCGTACGCCAACAAGCACGGCATCGCCTCGCTGGTGGTCGACGGCGAACCCGACCAGGAGCAATACGATTCCCGCGCCGACGTGTTCAGCGTCTCCCTTGCCGGCGCATTGCTGCCCTTGACCACGCTGCGCAGCATGGGCGGCATCAACGCGTGGTTCACCACCTACGCCGAATCGGTGGACCTGTGCCGCCGCATCAGCCGCAGCGGTGGCCGCGTGCTGGTGGTGCCGCAGGCGCGCATCGCGCATCGCCGCGCCCGCTACGAGGGCGTGCGCACGCGCGGCGGCGAGGAAGTGGACGAGGAGATGCCCATCAACCCCGCCATGGGCGTGCTGGTGGCACGGCAGCGCTACTACTACACGGACATCGCTCGTCTGCGCTGGCCGGTGGTGTGGGTGCTGTCCCTGTTCGTGGCGTTCTTCAAGACCCTGATCCGTCTGGTCGGCAAGCAGCCGTATGAGGCGTGGTGCGAACTGTGCATGCCGTGGCATGCGCTCACCTCCGTCGCCGCTGGCCTGCGTGCGCGTGCCCTGGTCTCCAAGCAGTCCAAGGTGCCGCATACGCAGCTGAACATGATCACCGCCACACGCGCCCAGCTTGCCCAGTGGAAGGACCGCATCCGCGCGTTGGACGGCCAGCGCAACACCACGCTGATGAGCCCACTGGTCCGCTCCCATCTGCGCATCCGCGCCATCAAGCGTTGGATCGCGGCACTGCTCATGGCGGCCGTCGCTTTCGCAGCCGTGGCCGTGATCTACTGGCCCGTGCTGCGTTCCCTGTTCTCCGGCGGCTCGCTGTATTCCAGCCAGCTGCCGCCCACCGGCGCCACCTTCGGCCAGCTCGCCGAGGCGGCCAGCACCCAATGGGTGTGGGGCGTGGGCGGGGGAGTATCCCTGCCTCCGGCGCCATGGCTGTGGGTGCTGCTGCTCGCCTCGCTGTTCACCGGCGGCAATGTGGCCGCCGCCACCGGACTGCTGTTCTTCCTCGCCGCGCCGCTAAGCGCCCTGTCGTTCTGGGCACTGGCCGGCATCTTCACCCGTTCCGATACCGTGCGCATCGCCAGCGGCCTGCTGTGGTGCGCGTTCGGCCTGGCCATGGGCCTGTTCGCCACGGCCAACCTGCCGATGATGACGGTGATGATCTTCCTGCCCGCCGCGTTCGCATTCGTGTTCCGTGCGGTCGGGCTCTACCACACCGAGGACCCGGTGCGCCCGCGCGCCTCCGTGCAGGCCGCCGCCGCGGCATCCCTGTGCTTCATGCCGGTGGTCGCCGCCGAACCGCAGTTGCTGCTGCCGCTCATCGTCACCTTCCTCGTGTTCCTGCTGTTCATTCCGCGTCATCGCGCCATGCTGCTGCTCATGCCGATCCCGGCGGCGTTCCTGTGCGCGCCCACGCTGGTCCACGCGGTGCGTCTCGCCCGCCGTGGCGCGTGGAGGCAGATCTTCGGCGATGTGAACGTGCCGTCCTCCAGCGTGAACGGCAGGCCCGCGTCCCTGAACCTGTCCGGCGTCGTGGACCGCGCGTTCGGCATCGACATCCATAATCCTCTGAACGACCTGATGGACGGCGGCTACAGCATGGGCATCCTGGTGGCGCTGATCGTGGCGCTGGTGCTCGCGGTCATCTCGCTCGTGCTTCCGTTCGCGCTGCGCGCCTCGCGCATGATGTGGATCGTGATCCTGACCGGCGGCGCGCTCGCCATCGTCTCCGCACACGTGGTCATCGCCTTCGACGAGACCGGCGCCATCGCCGGATCCGTGATGCCCGGTCTGACGCTTGCCATGCTCGGCCTGATGTCGTGCGTATGCCTGATGGCTGGCGGCGCGGTGCGCAAGTTCCAGGCGCTGCGCGTCTCCAAGACGGGCAACGCGCAATCCCGCAGGCAGAAGAAAAGCGCCAAGACCGCGGCCCGCCTGCATTGGCTGGTGGTCGTGGGCCGTATGCTGCTCGTGCTCGTCCTGGCCGCCAGCATCGTGGTGTGGTCCGGCTTCGCCTTTGAGCGCAACGGCAAGGGGCAGGTAGCGGTGAGCGGCAACGGTATGCCCATGGTCGCCACGGATGCGGTGCAAAGCAACCATGACCAGCGTGTGCTCGCCCTGTACGCGGATTCGCGCACGGCCGTCTCGTACAGCATTATGCGCACCTCGCGCGGCGATCTGATCGACAGCTCGCCTGCATGGCGTGCGACCGTGGCGTCCGGCGGGCATGACGCCACCGACCGCACCATCGGCGAACTCGCCTCCAGACTGCTGTCGAACAGTGATTCCTCCGCGGTCGCCTCGCTGGCCAAGCTCGGCTTTGGCGGCGTGTTCGTGGTCACGGGCGGCATGGGCAGCGAGGCGTTGTCCACCAATCTCGCCGCGTCGGACGGCACGCAGACCGTGGTGGCCAACGAGAACGGCACGTATTATCGCCTCACCGCCGCCAGCGGCAAGGGCATGACGGCGCATTCCACCGAGCTGGACGCCGCACGCCATAACATGTGGCGCATCGCGTGGCTGGTGGCTCTGGCCGTGATATTCCTGCTGTACGTGCTTGTCGCCTTCCCGCGCAAGCGCGACCAGCAGCCTCAGGAGGAAGCATGACATCGAATTCGACCGCCGCCCGCGTGATGCGCATCATCGCAGCCACCGTCACCTCGCTTGTGCTGGTGGGTGCGCTGGCGTTCCTGGGCGTGGTGGATATGCCCGACTGGCTGGTCGACCCGGCCGCCGGCACTTCCGCCACATCGCACCGCGTGGTGCAGGAACGTCTGGAATCGTATTGCGGCGAACGCATGCAGCTGCCCGACTCCACCGATTGGGGTGACAGCGACTACCGCGCCTCGGACGGCAACATCGCGTCTTCCGCCAGTTTCGCTGCGTTCGGCACCGTGCATGCCGCGTCCGTCACCCCGTTCGACGTGGACGGCGCGAAAACCGCCAACCTGTCGGGCCCGGCCAGCACCGGCAGCGACAACGGCATGACCCTGCGCGACGATAACGCCTACCCACGTCTGTTCGACGCCAACCTGCTCAAGGCCGACGCCGAATCCGGCCAGGCGGGCATCCTTGCATCCCGCGCCACCGAAGGCGATCTGCGTGGCATCTCCGCCGCCACCTGCGTGGTGCCGGCGCTCAGCCAGTCGTTCCTGCTGCCCGGCACCGGCACGGGCTCCAGCCAGCAGCTGGTATTGGCGAATCCCTCGTCCAAGCCGACCACGGTGAGCGTGGAGGTGTACGGCACGAAGGCGGCCGGCAAGATGAGCTTGGCCACGTCGAGCAATGTGACCGTGCGCGGCAACGGGCGTTCCACCATGGATCTGTCCGCGGCGGCATCCGGCCAGGACGCCCTGTATGTGAAGGTGGCCAGCGAATCCACCGCCGTGGCCGCCAGCGTGCGCGTGATCGTGATGGATGGACTCACCCCGAAGGGATCCGACTTCGCCATGCCGTTGGGCGAGGCGGACACCTCGAATCTGATTCCCTCCGTTCGCAAGGGCGACAAGACCACGCTGTACCTGTACAGCGAGAAGAACACCACGGTGCGTGCCTCGTGGGTGAGTGACAACGGTCTCATCGCATTGGGCTCGTACAACATCAAGGGCCAGCAGGTCAGCGCCATCGACCTGGGAAACGCCCCCTCGGGCGCGAACGGCATCCAATTGGACAGCGACGACCAGTTCCAGGCCGAAGCCAAGGCGACGCTCGGAGGTTCGAGCGGGCAGGAGGACTTCGCGCTGCTGCCAAGCGTGGCACCGGAGCAGCGCTCCGCCATCGCCCTGCCGGACGGCTACGACACGTCACTCACCCTGGCCAACACCTCCAACGCGGACACGACCGCCACCGTGGCGTTCATGGACGCCGACGGCTCCATGAAGCAGGGCCAGCAGGTGACGATCAAGGCCAACAGCGCCACGACCATGAACACCGATGGTGTGGCAGCCGTGGTGGAATGCAAGGACGGCACGGTGTCCTGGGGGCTGCGACTGGGGTCCGGCGACCTGAGCGGCAAGAAGATCGCGGGCGTCTCCACGGTTGCGCCGACCAAGCTGGGTGTGCGCGTGGCGCGCATCACCTCGACCAACGATCTGACGCTGGTGCGCTGAACGGCGGCGACTGAACGTCGGTCGGTTGAACGCCGGTTGGCGCGGTGAATGCAGCGGCGCAGTAACGCCGGCAAACGCAGCGGCACAAGCAAGCATTCCAAGCAGCCACAAGCCCCGATAACCAATGTGGGCCTTGGCATCCACCTAACCGGATGCCAAGGCCCACATCTCGTATGCGGCCGCATTCACCACTGGTAATCAGGGTCGATCTCCTCAGGCCTGCGCCCATAGAGCTCGGCCACACGCACCACCAGTTCGTCGCGGATCGCCCACTGCAGTTCATCACGGCTGCGCGCCCTGCTCTGCAACGGCATGCGGTACAGCACGATGCGCGCCGGCATGCCATGCGCCGCGGGAAACAGACGCGACTTCACATTGGGCTCCAACTCCCAAGGCACCGGGTCGGAAGGCGGCACGTCCTCCACGGCGAATTGGAGCGGATGAATCAGTTCGGGCCACGCATTGCCCAGTCTGCGGATATGCGCGGCGACCAGATCGTCGAACATGCCGGAACGGGTGCGGTACCTCGGCATACGCACACCGAACATGGGCGTACGGGTGCCACGGCCGTGGCGGTTACGGTAAACGCGGGTATTCCATGGAGCTTCAGCCATGCCTTCACTGTATGACATACCACTGGCATTAGGGTAGGATACTGAACATTCAACCGTGCACGGCAAAGGAGGGCTGGCATGATTCGGCAATGGGACCGTTTGGACTATGACGACCTCGCCCGGCATACACGCCTTATCGGGTTCGACCTGGACAACACCCTTGCCAACTCCCGCAAGCCCATGCTCCCCGACGTGGCGGCGCGTTTCACCGAACTCACCAGGCACATCGATGTGGCGGTGATCACCGGAGGGCGCTGGGAGCTGGTCGTCAGCCAGATCATCAACGTGCTCGGCCCCCAGGCCTGCAAAGCCAACCTGCATCTCATGCCCACCAGCGGCACCCGCTACTACCGCTGGGTGCAAGGCGCATGGAAGCGCGTGTTCAGCCACGACCTGACCGAGGACCAGTGCGCACGCGCCGCGGCCAGTCTGGAACGTCGCGCTCGCGAACTGGGCATGTGGCCCGAGCATGTGTGGGGTGAACGCATCGAGAACAGGGGATCGCAGATCACGCTGTCGGTGCTCGGCCAGCAGGCTCCGCTGGAGGCGAAACAGGCGTTCGACCCGGATGGTTCGTTGAAGCGCCGCCTGGCACAGGCGGTGGCCGCAGACCTTCCCGATCTCAAAGTGCATGCCGGCGGGTATACCAGCATCGACGTTTCGCAGCAGGGCATCGACAAGGGGTTCGCGGTGCGCGAGCTCGCCAGGCTGAACGGTTTCCCGGTCGGGCAGATGGTGTTCGTGGGCGACCGCATGAGCGAGGACGGCAACGACTACCCGGCCGCGCAGGCGGGGGCCATGGGCGTGGCGGTGAACAGTCCGCGCGACACGATCAGGTTCATCGACGCGATGCTGGAGCGTATTGCGTGAACGGCACGCTTCAATCAGCGGGCCAAACATTCTGGCGTGGCATGCTGGGGCTCATCCTGCCCAGAGGATGCGCAGGTTGCGACAAGCCGGACGAAATATTATGCAGCGACTGCCAGTCGCTATTCCGCAGACATACGGTCTTGCCACTCAACGGCACACCAAGCGGTGCACCAGACGGCACGCCGGGCGCAGTCACCGCGCCAAACGCACTGAACGGCATACCATCGGCGGCAATCCAACAACCGGCCTGCGCGACGATATACGCGGCAGGCACCTACCAAGGCAACGTACGCCGGGCAATCCTCTCATGGAAAGACCACGGCGACACGGAATGCGACAAGGCATTCAGCCAAGTATGCCGGCAACTGGTAGTCGGCAGCGGCATCATCGAAACACTACAGACCAAGCCACAGACTCTGTCACAGCCCATGCCACAGACGGAACACCAAACAGGCAGTCAAACACAAATACTGGTCGTACCCGCACCATCATCACCCAAATCCATGCGCACACGCGGGCGCAGACACCTCTGGCCGCTCGCGAAAGCCACAGCCGCAGAACTGGCAGCCGCCGGAGTGGAAGCCTGTGCCGTGAACGCGCTACGAACACGGCACGTACAGGGCAAAGCCGTGGAAACCCACAGCGCACTCGGCAGGGCAGCCCGACTCGACGGGCAGTTGGAGGTGAACGACCCGGGGCTTATAGCGGGCAAGAAGGTGCTGATCCTGGACGACATTGTGACCACAGGGACAACCATGCGCCGGTGCGCCGAAGCGATACGTGGGGCGCGGGGGAGCGCGGCGGGAGGATTGGCGCTCGCCGCCGTCCCGCCGCCTGCTGAACGGTGAACGATGGACGATGAACCTGCACTGCTACAGGCCCATCATGGGTATATCCGTTTACTGTGACTGCAGCGACAACAACACGAGGTAAAAGTGACAGCAACTGTGACTGGAGTGACAGAATATGTCCCATTGGTCACAGTTGTTGTCACGCAGTCACAGTTATCGCTGCATATCCGCAGGGGCAGTCACCAAGCCACATCATTTGTGCAGCTTGGCCACGGCCACGCGGGCCAGGTCACGCGCCGACCCCGCGCCCTCGCCGCGCACGCCAAGGAACACGAGCACCAGCATCACCGCCACGATCAGCGTGCTGATACGCAGCACCGACTGCACACCGAAAATACTGCCCGCAATCGCGGCCGCATGCCCGCCACCCAGCGCGGCGGTACGCATCGCGGCGATCGACTCCATAATGATCACCAGAATCGGCGCACCCATAGCACCCGCAATCTGGCGCACCGTATTCGTCACCGCCGACCCGGCCGCCACGTCACGCGGCTCCAGGCAGTTCAACGACCACGTGGTCACCGGCATCAGTACAAACCCCATGCCGATCTGACGCGTGAACTGGCAGATCGACACCCACCAGATCCACGTATGCGGACCGATCAGACTCATGCCCAACGTACCCAACAGCAGAATCGTGGTACCCACCAACGCCACCGGGCGGGCACCGAACCGGTCAAGCGCACGCCCGCCACCGAACTGCGCGATGCACTGCCCGATCGCACCAGGCAGCATGATCAAACCGCTCATCATCGCCGAATAGCCACGGTCGTTCTGAATGTACAAGGGAATGATCACCATGATCGAACTGAACGCGAAGAACGAGAGGGCCGCCACCATGGTGCCCACCGTAAAGCTCCGATTGCGCAGCACATGCAGGTCAAGCAGCGGCACCTCCACCTTGGCGGAACGTGCGACCAAATGCCGAAGCACATTGGAACCCGGCTTGCATGCGGGCATGAACTGGCGAACCACAAACCACACGATGCCGATCACGCCAATCAGCATCGCGCCCCACACCATCGGGTTCGCAAACGGATACGACTCGATATTCGTAAACCCGAACATCAGCCCGCCGAAACCGAACACCGACAGCGCCACGGAGAAGAAATCCGCATGGGCGGAACGATCCGACTCACCGAAATTATGCAGGAAGAACACGGCCAACAGCAGCGAGGCCACACCAATCACCGTAAGCGTAAGGAAAATGGAACGCCAACCATTCATATCGGTCTGCCAGCCGCCAAACGTGGGCCCGAGCGCCGGCGCCACACTCATCGCCATGCCCACAGTACCCATGGCCACACCACGGCGAGACAGCGGATACATGGAAAACACCGTGATCTGCAACACCGGCCACATCACACCGGTACCCACAGCCTCAAGCAAACGCCCCAACAACACCAGCACAAACGAAGGACCAAGCCACGCCAACGCCGAACCAACCGTGAACACCACCATGGAACAGATCACAATCTGGCGAGTGGAGAACCGGCGCGTCAGAAACGCGGTCAACGGCACCATCACACCCATCACCAGCTGGAACACCGACGTAAGCCACTGGCCGGTCGTCACCGAAATATGAAAATCAGCCACAATGGTCGGCAGCGCGGAACTGAGCTGCAACTGCGTAAAATTCCCCACAAACGTGATGAACGTCAGAATCGAAATAGACACCAACGCCGGGCGGGTCAGCTTGCCGTTCACATACGATTCCTCGCGGGTCAGCGCTCGCGACATCGAAGTCCCCATAGATTCCCTGTTCCTTTCCCTAGCGCTCGCTGCTGCTTGCAGTCTCTGGCGGTCTTGTGCAGTCTGTTGCATCTTGCCGGGCGGGTGTCGGTTCGTCGGCTTGCAGGTCACGCTCCAGCCGCAAACCCGCAAACCCCGCCCATGCCGGTTCCCCGGGCCCGGATTGCCGTGCTTGTGTGTTTTCCTTATATCAACCTCTGCCATAGTATTCCCGCCGTTGACCGCTTGCATGCGGAATATCGAGCCTTGAGCGTTGGGCGAAGTCCGTTCCATCTCGTTTTGCAATGTGAAGATATGTAGAAAACGCATGAAAACGCATCGAAAAGGACATGAAATGCGTACATTAGGCATCGAATAGCGCGACACACGTGTGGTTTCTTGAGAAAAGCAAGTAAATTGGCTGAGAAGACCCCAAAACGATGTACGTAGCGTTCGGTACCTTAAAGGTTGCCCCCCCCCCTATGTGTTTTGGGAAGGGAACTGGCAGGGAGAAAGAAGAGATGACGCAATCGAACAACAGCAAGCTGAGGGACTCTTCATGGCATCAGTTGACCAGTGTTGCGTATTGGCGATTCTTCGTCAATGCCATTCTGACTGTGTGCGACATGATTTCATTCGCTGTTGCCTCGGCGGTGGTGCTTACGGTTCGCAATGAGGCGGCGTTGTATTCCGCTCGCTTCCATTTCCACATCAATCTGGTCGTATACGTGGTCGTGTGCGCGCTGATCTGGGCGCTGTGTATGCACGGCGTAGGTGTGTATCACCGGCACGTGATGGGTGATGGCTATCAGCTCAACCTGCTGCTGTTCAAGGGTGCCGTGCTCACCGGCATCACGGTGTGCGCGCTCGACTTCATTCTCAACTCGTATGTGTCGTTGCTTTCCACGGCGCTGATTATGGTGTGCGCGCTGCTGATCACGATGGTCGAGCGTTTCATCATCCGCCGTGTGGTGCTGTTCAGGCGTGAGAAGGGTGCGTATTCGTATGCCACAACGGTTGTGGGATCGTGCGAGGGCATTGAGCATGCGTTGCGTTTCCTGAGCCAGAAGCAGCAGCTGAACTACCGCCCGGTGGCCGTATGCCCGATTAGGCTGAACGAGCAGACCGGCCGAATTGAGGCGGCGGATGCGACGGACGAGTTCTTGAAAAGCGTGCATGAGATCAGCGGCAAGGACATTCCCGTGCTGGCGTATGGCGGCGATTTGGCCGAACGTGCCGTGAACATGGGCGTGCAGACCGTGATGGTGACGGATGTGCTGCAGCGTTTCTCCGACAACTTCAATACCTTCGTGCTGAGTCTGGAATCCATGAACCTGGAGATCGCGCTCGTCACTTCCGCCGTGGATGTAAGCGGCCATGAGACGAATGTGCGCGTGATTCAGGGCACCACCGTGATGACCATCTGCCTGCCGCAGTATTCGCCGTGGGCAAAGCTGCAAAAGCGTGTATTCGACATTGTGGTTTCGTTGATTGCCATCATTCTGTCGTCTCCGATCATGCTGGTCACGGCGATTGCCATCAAGCTTGAGGACCACGGACCGGTGTTTTATAGGCAGGAACGTATCGGTTTGCGTGGCAAGCCCTTCAAGATTCATAAGTTCCGTTCCATGTACGTGAATGCCGACGCCAAGCTTGCCGAAGTGGCTGCGGCGAACGGACAGGAGCTGGGTGCGCGTGTGAAGATCAAGAAGGATCCGCGCATCACCAAGGTCGGTCATTTTATTCGCAAGACAAGCATTGACGAGTTGCCGCAGTTCTTCGATTCCTTGATTGGAACGATGAGTGTGGTGGGTCCGCGCCCACAGCGTCAGTTTGAGGTGGACGAGTACAACCAGGTGTATGCCACTCGTTTGCTCGTCAAGCCCGGTATTACCGGCCCGTGGCAGGTATCCGGCCGAAATGATCTGAGCGAAGAGGAAAGCCAGCAGCTGGACGTCGGTTATGTGCAGGGCTGGTCCGTAATCGGCGACATCGTTTATATTCTTCGCACCATTGGCACGGTTGTACATCCGAATGGGGCGTACTGAGTCAGTGTGGAATGTAATAACATGTTTTTGCGATTGGATTTCCGCAGGGATGGATGAGAGGGGACAAATTGGTCGGTAGCAATAAAGCACAATCTTATGATGGGGTGGGTTGCAGCGCTAAAGAAGGTAATAAACCATATAGCGTTCTAATGAGTGTTTATGCAAAGGAATCTCCAGAATTTCTTGCGGAATCATTGCGCAGCATGCTTGTTCAGACGGTTCCGCCTGAACAAATTGTCCTCGTTGAAGATGGTCCGTTGACCTCGGAGTTAAACGCTGTAATTGACTCGTTCTGCGAACAGAATAAAGGTCTCTTTGACATAGTGACTTTACCGAAGAATGAGGGGTTGGGTAGTGCTCTTGCACAGGGGATTCCAGTGTGCAGAAATGAGATTATTGCACGTATGGACTCTGATGATTATGCTTTTCCGACTCGCATGGAAAAGGAACTTGCCGAGATGTCGGAATACCATTTAGATATGGTCGGATCACAAATTGTAGAATTTATATCTGATCCGGAGCATCCGGTAGCCAAATCGGATCTTCCGATTGATCAACAGTCGATTGTCTCATATTCAAAGAGGCGCAATCCTTTTAGACATCCCTCCATGGTGCTCCGTAAATCACGAGTGGTAAATGCAGGAAACTATAGTGCCGATTATCTGTACTTTGAAGATTGGGATTTATTCAATCGGATGCTGGCATCGGGATGTAAGGCCGCGAATATAAATGAGCCTCTGGTTGCCATGCGTGTGAGTCCCGATTTCTATGCTCGTCGCGGTGGCCCCTCATATATTCCACATATTTGGAAATTTAAAACTGAGCAATTACGGAGGGGCTACTTCACGTTCTTTCAGTTCCTGGGAACAACTATTCCCCACATATTAGTCTGCCTTGTTCCTAACTCCGTGAGATCTTTTATATACACCAAGTTCTTAAGAAAAGGAGCCAAATGATGACTCATCAACCAATTCGTGTGCTGCATGTTGTCCCTTCCTTATCCAAAGCCGGAGGCGTTGAACGTTTTGTCTTTAATATGGCTAGATTCCATGATGAGGATCGAGTCCACTATGATTTTCTCCATCACGATACGCACGAGGGAAGGCTGCTGACTGAACCTACCTATGAACATGACTTGCAAGAACTTGGTAGCAAGGTTTATCGGGTAGAAAATGCCGGAAAAGATTTATTGACATTTTCCAAGCAAGTTTCCTCCTTTTTCAAAGAAAAAGGTAAAGACTACGACGTAGTACATTGCCATATGCCCAATACGGCTTTTTGGGTTTTGCGTGACGCATTTAAAAGTGGTATAAAAATCCGTATTCAACACAGTCATTTAAATACAAGTTCGGATGTTTTCCTACATCGATTACGTAATGCTCCTCTTATTGCGTTAGGCAAGCCTTACATCACTGATTGTGTTGCTTGTTCACAGGAAGCAGGCAGCTATTTATTTGGCTCACGTCCATTCACTGTAATTAATAACGGTATTCCGTTAGAACAGTTTAGATATGATTCACAAGTACGTCAGCAAGTACGGTCAAGGTTCGGTATTGAGCGAGATGCTCCTGTAATTGGTTGCGTGGGACGTTTTGTCAGCCAAAAGAATTTCCCATTTGCAGTGCGTGTGTTTGCAAAGTTTTATGAAATATTTCCTGATTCCAGGATGCTGATTCTTGGAGATGGTGATGGGAGAGCTGATCTTGAAAAAGTAATTATGTCCGAGCACCTTTCGGATGCTGTAATACTCGCAGGTGTCCGTGAAGATATTGATAAGCTATATTCTGCGATGGATGTTTTCTTCATGCCTTCGCTCTATGAAGGCTTACCTGTTTCTGCTGTTGAAGCGCAAGCTGCGGGCTTGCCCTGTATATATTCGACTAAAGTGCCAAAGGAAACTGATATCACTGGTACTGGTGTTTTTCTGTCTCTAGATGATGAACTTGAAAAATGGACTTATGCTTTAAAGAACGCTATTAGTGGTGGTCGGTTGATGCATGCCCCAATAGTACTTAAACAACGAGGGTATTCTGTGAGGGCTAACGCGGAACTACTTATGCAACATTATGAGCATTTGATGGCAATGAAATGTTAAGTAATAGTGGGTTTTTTATTTTGAAATAATTTGTATTATCGGCATTTCTGAAACTAAAATGCCTTTTTAGACTTACTTGATAAGATGCTTTAGGGAGAAAAGGTGGCATTAATGTTCTATTGTTCCTTGGGAAAAGGGAAATCATTATGTCGACAAGATGATGTGTCCCAGCATAAACTGATCACATTTGCAATTGTTCTAATGCCTTATTTTATTCTTATTGCAAATGAGCGCTCATTTACCTTTCAAACAGCTTTACCATCCATTTTACTAATGATATTAGCATTTGTTTTCTCCAAGGATGCTAGAAAATATACGTTTCATGCACTTATCGTGATGGTTGGTTTTATTACAATTACTTGTGCTTCAAATTTTTTAACTGTTTTAAAAGATGATTATTTAATAACAAGCAGAACACTTATTCGTGCCTTTATGTTCATGATTATAATATGGTTTTATGGCACTGCCGTTTCGCAGAGGTTTTCAAAAAAAGATATTTCAATTATTTTAAAAGGTGTATCCTATTCCGTACTTGTGCCATTTTATTTAGAATTTAAAGAATATTTAAAACAAGGTATGTATTTTGGTCGCGTATATCCGGTTACGCTTCGTGGATGCCAGCTAGACGCCAATTATTTTGCTTTGCTGGTGCTTGTTCAAATCGTATGCTCGTATATAGTTGCTATATATGCAACTAAAAATTTTGACAAGATTCTTTCTTGGATTTGTATTCTTTTAGGAACTGTTTCTATAATTTTAACAGGTTCTCGCAGTGCATTAATGTGTATGGTATTAATTATCGGCGTAAGTGCATTTATATATTTTACACAAAGAAATAATGGAAAAATTAAAAATTCTTTTTTCTTTGCTGTATGTATTATTGTTCTTTTTTTGGTTGCTTCGAAATTTATGAGTGGATGGATGTTTGATCGTTTTTTTGGTAATAGTTATCACGATGATTCCAATGAGCAACGTGTTTCATATTGGATTAACGCCATTCATCGTTGGCCTCATAGATTTTTTTTGGGGTATGGCGTAGGGAATTATAATTATTTTTTTGCAAAAGATCGTGGTATTATTGGTGACCCAAATGTAACTACTCATGGTACAATAACTGATTTTCTTGTCGATTTCGGCATAGTTGGCCTTTTTCTTTTTGCTTATATAATTACTGATTGCATTAAAATTCTTCTGAAAACACATAACTATGTTTTGATTGCAATGCTTCCTGGAATTATCATTTGCTCTATTATTATTGGAGCAGAACGTACTGTAGCATTATGGCTTTGGATAATAGTGTTTCGAATTATTGCAGAGTATCTAAAGAAAAATCCATCTCAATCTCTGAATGATATTTTAGCTTGAAAGGTGATATGGCTATGGTGAAAGAGATTCTTCTTTCTTTGATAATTCCAGTATGGAATACGCCGACTGTTTTTTTACAACAATGTTTTGCTCCTTTTCTTCAAAATAGGAATTTAAAAATTGAGATTATTATAGTTGATGATGGTTCATGTCCAGAGACTTCTAAATATTTAGATTCTATAAATCTTGCATATGAAGCTCAGGTAATTCATCAGAAAAATCAAGGACAAAATTCTGCAAGATGTACTGGACTTTCAGTTGCCAGAGGTATATATGTTGGTTTTCTTGATAGCGATGATTTTATTAACTGGGATTCATTCGCTAAAATAGTCGATTTATTATGCGATGAGGATTCGGATATTATTGTATTTAATGGAGTCAAAGTAGATGCAAAAGGGAAAAGGATTGATTCAAAAGAGTTAAATTTTGCCAATTTCTCCAAACGGGAATATGTTCGTTCATGTGCAGAGCTTTGGCGTCAATTTATTCGTAGAGAATTTCTGGAAGAAAATGGTGGTTTGTATAATCCATCTAAGATGTGTATTGGCGAAGATCTTGCGTCTATATTGCCTTTGAGTGTTCGTGCTGACTCGATTAAATATTTTAACGAGGATGTCTATATGTATAGACAACAAAGAAGAAGCGCCATACATTCTATGGATTCCTCTAATAGGTTAAGTATTATCGATTCATTCAATCATATTATTAAATCTTTAACCAATGATGAATTAAGTTTATACCATAATGAAATTGAGTGGCAAGCTGTCAATCATCTAATGAACTATGAAACGAGAGCACAGCTTAGATACGGAATTCAAGGTTTGAGAAATGTAAGAAGAATTTCATCTTGGATGAGTATGCATTTTAGAGAATGGCAATGTAATCCTTACATTAATGATGAAAAAAGCAAGCGGGGTGTCGCTTTTCGATTATCAGTTGGCAGGAAATATTGGATAATTATGTTTTATCAGAGTTTTATTCGTCGTATCTTGGAAAGAGGTAATCTTGATTAGTACAAAAGACGAATTACAATCCTATATCAAAGAAGATCTTCGTGTGCAGCCATTGCCTAGAGGAGTGATTAGGCGTTTATTTGGTGGGCGTATTGCGAAGATGAAAATTCATCTACGCAAAGCCGAATTTTATTTTAATAATAGTAGCCATTTAAGGAACAAGATTTTCTATTATTATCATCTTTTTTTTGTAAAACACTTTTGTAAAATCTATTGTTCAGAAATCCCTATTAATGTTTTTGGCAAAGGACTGACCATCTGGCATCCTGAAAGGATTATCATTAATCCAGATGCCCGTGTTGGTGATTACTGCAGTCTTTCCAGTGGCGTCGTTATTGCTCAATCACACGATAGATCTCCATCGATTGGCAACTATGTTGAACTTATGATTGATTCAAAAGTTCTGGGAGGGATACATGTTGCGGATCACGTGCGAATTGGGGCTGATGCATTAGTTCTTAAAGAGATTAAGGAAGCAAATACAACATGGGCGGGAATCCCGGCAAAGAAAATCAATAACAAGGGTACCATTGAGGAACCTGTGCCTTTGGCATAAGATAATATGGAGAATTCAAATGGATAAGAGAATTGCTATTCTAACGATTAATGATTCCAATAATTATGGAAATAGATTACAGAACTATGCTTTAACAGAGTGTTTGAAAGCGTACGGAAAAGTTTCCACAATCGATTGTGGGTGGCCTGTTGATTCAAAGCTTAAACAAATATTTATACCTGCTCGTTCTCTTTTAGACATTCTTAAGAAGAGAGTATGCTCATTCAAGCATTTTGCTTTAGCTGCAGATAAAAGAAAAAGTCATAGATTTCAATATTTCAATAATAAGTATGGATTAAATGTTGCATGTAAAGTGTCGAAAGCAGGACATATATCTCCTTCACTGAGATTTGACTTTATTGTTCTTGGTTCAGACCAAGTTTGGAATTATTATTGGATTTCTAAGAGTGGATTAAGACTTCGTCTTGGGGCGTTCTCATCTGATCAGGTTCCAACTATCAGTTATGCTGCAAGTTTTGGGGTCTCTCATGTTACAGATGATGTCATGCCAATTTTTCAGCAATATTTGCCACGCTTGAAAGCTATTTCAGTACGTGAAGATTGCGGTGTTGAGCTGGTTAAGGAAATGACTGGTTTGGAAGCAGCAGTGGTCTTGGACCCTACCCTTATGCTCACTGCTGATAAATGGTTGGATGTTACAGAAAATTTTGTGTCGGATAATGATAGTTATGTGCTTACATATTTTCTTGGAAATTTGACTGATAAGCAGGAACATGACATTCAGGCGTATGCAGTAAAACGTGGATGCCATGTCCGTCGTATGCTTGATTTACGGGATAGAGCAACTTATGTTGCCGGTCCTCAGGACTTCGTAGAACTGTTTGCTAAGGCGCAGTATGTGTTCACTGATTCTTACCATGCATGTTGTTTCTCAATTTTGTTCCATAAACAGTTTACGGTCTTCAACCGAGCTGGCATGACAGGTAACGCGAACATGAACTCACGCATGGAGACTCTGTTTCGTTTGTTTAACCTAAATTCAGTGATGATGGATTCTGGTCTTGCACCTGAAATTGATTATAAAAAGGTCGATCAGTTGCTCGAACAGCATCGTAAGGAGTCTCAGGAATGGCTTGATAGGGCCATGAAGGAGTAACCGGCTTATATGGCAAGTCAGAAGAAAGTTGGAGCGCTGCTCGGCTATGCGAACATTTTGGTGAAAAACCTGGTCAATCTTATTTACGTGCCTCTGCTGTTGCATTTCATGGGGCAGGGCGATTACGGCGTGTTCCAGATGACCAACAGCGTGGTGTTCGCGTTGACGCTCCTGTCGGCAGGTTTCTATGGGAGCTACGTGCGCTTCTACATGCGTGAGCGTGCTGCTGGATGTCCGGACAATGGTTTGGGCGTGCGCCGACTGAATGGCATGTTCCTGCTTGTGTACCTTACTGTCGCAGTGTTGTGCTTAATCGGTTGTGGAGCAATGGTTCTGAATGTGCATGCATTGTTCTCTGGCGGCTTGACAACTCAAGAAATCAATCTGGCACGCGCACTGTTGATGGTCATGGGTGTGAACATCGCGGTGACTATGCTGTCCACGCCATTCGATTCGTACATCGTGGCACATGAACGGTTCGTGTTCCAGCAGTCGCGCCAGCTGCTCACCGCATTGGCACAGCCGTTCCTCGCGGTTCTGCTTCTCTGGCTTGGAATGGGTGCTATCGGTGTGGCATGCGCCCAGTTGACGATCTCGACCATTTTGCTTGTGTGGAACATCGCATTTGCCACGCATAAGTTAAATATGAAATTCACATTCCGTGGTTTGGAATGGGTGTTATTCAAAGCAATCGCAGTATTCAGTTTCTGGATTTTCTTGAACCAGATTTTCGATTTGGTCAACAACAACGTGCCCAATTTCCTATTAGGTGCAATGGCCAGTTCAACGGCAGTGGCGGTGTTTGCTATTGCTGTGCAGATCAGGAATATCTTCTTTTCCATGTCGACAACCATGTCAAATGTGTTTAATCCGCAAATCAACCGCATCGTTGCGGAATCGGATGATAACAAAGTCCTGACCCAGTTGATGACACGAGTGGGCCGTTATCAGATGGTCATCTTCTGGTATCTGTTCGGCGGGTTTATTGTGCTTGGCAGGTATTTTGTACGTATCTGGGCAGGCGAAGCGAATACGGACGCGTATTGGCTCTGCCTGATTATGGTATTGCCAGTGATGATTCCACTCACCCAGAACACGGGTATTGAAATTCAACGTGCTAAGAATCGCCACAAGACTCGTAGCTTAATCTATGTTCTTACATCTGTAATTGATATCGTGATTAGCGTGCTCTTGATACCTTCTCTTGGGTATTGGGCCACGGCCATCGGCTACGTGGCCAGTATTGTGCTGGGTACCGGCCTGTTCATGAACTGGTACTATCACACTCGTATCGGTTTGGACATGGTTTATTTCTGGAAACACCAATTACCGACTATCTTGCTGGCACTTGTAGTGGTTGCTGTATGTCTGCTGGGTGGCTTGGCGTTGCCAGTCTCTTCCATTTCGACTTTTTTGCTGTGGGGCATCGTGTATACGCTATTGTTTGGTGCAGGCACGATGAAAGTGTCTCTTACTGCTGATGAGCGAGAGAAAATTGTTAATCGTCTTCATAGAAAGGTAATGAGATGAGCAGTACAGTTGAACAGGTGATTCAATCACCCGATAAGGATGCAGTAGGGGGCACAGCCACATATTGCGTAGGCTGTGGCTCATGCGCATATCTTGACCCTGCATTTAACATCGCCAAGAGTGCCGATGGGTGTTATCAAGCTTCTATACAGGGCTCTATTGCGAATGAAGACGCAGTCAACAGTGCGTGTCCTTTCGCTAGTTCCATTAATGAGGATGTTCTTGGAGCTGAGCTGTTCTCCGAGCAGGCTGACATACACCATGATCAATATCTCGGCTACTGGCTCAATGCATATGTGGGGTACACGTCTGCCGATGGCTGGCGCTCCCGCGGCAGCTCTGGAGGCATGGTCAGTTGGCTCGCTTCTAAGATGCTTGAGGACGGACTCGTGGACGCGGTGATTCATGTCAAGGACGGCCCGGATCCGGAACACATGTACACATACCAGGTGTCGCATAATGTGGATGAGCTTAAGACGGGTGCGAAGTCGAAGTACTATCCTGTTGAAATGAGTGAAGTGCTTTCCTATGTGCATGAACATGATGGGAAGTATTTGTTCATCGGTATTCCCTGTTTTGTGAAAGCGGTTCGTCTGTTGTGCAGGCAGGACGAAGTGCTTAACAAGCGCATTAGGTACTGCATCGGCTTGGTGTGCGGGCACCTGAAATCGGACTTCTTCGCGAAAAGCGAGGCATGGGAATCCGGTGTTCCCCTGGATAATATCGCTCGCGTGGATTTCCGCCATAAGACTCCGGGCAGCCCTGCTTCCGACTATGCGGTCGAAGTTCGGCTGACTGATGGGGAAAAACCTGTCATCAAGCGTACTGCTGAGCTGTCTACTACCAATTGGGGATTGGGCTATTTCAAGTACAACGCATGCGATTACTGTGACGATGTGCTTGCCGAGACCGCGGATGTGACATTTGGCGATGCATGGATCCCGAAATATGTGAACGATGGTGAGGGCTGCAACGTTATTGTCGTGCGCAACCAGGAAGTCCAGAACCTATTCGACCGTCATCGCAGCGAGCTTGTGCTGCATGATTCCGATTCCGCGGAGGTGTACCAGTCCCAGGCGGGTGGCTTCCGGCATCGCCGGCAGGGGCTTGCATACCGCTTGTATGTGCACGAACAGCGTGGCGAATGGACCCCGACCAAACGCGTCAAGCCATCGTTGGACGGCGTCAGTGACCGGCGTCAGAAGACCTACGCGATGCGTACCGTGCTGAAGAACGAGAGCTTCGCCGCATTCCGCGAGGCCGTCAAGGCAAACGATTTCAACGAGTTCAAGAAGCACATGAAGCCGATTGAACATTCGTATCGTCGCGTGAGCACATCTCCAAAGAAGCGAATTATTCGCGCCTGCAAGAGAATCTTTAAACGTGTGTTGCCTGCTGGGGCGGTATCACGGATTAAAAATTTGATGGGGGGGGGGCGTAGCTAACCGCGCTTACTCTGTTATACGCTCCTCTGCAATTTGTAATACGGAAGCGTGGCTAATACCAGTCCAGAATAATGGGCTTGGCTTTGGCCACGCTTTTTGCATTTCTGGGTTTAGCGCAAGAAAACAACGTTATCTGCTTGCTGCCTGAACGAAATGGATTTCGAGAGGAGAAAAAGTATGTCTGCAAAGCAAATTATTAAGAGCATCGTGCCCAAATCTGCATGGGAGAGAGCGCATTCTATAAAAGATATGATAGAGGCTTCTAAGGCGAGGCGGATTCAGCGTCAACGCTTTATGCGTTGGATGTCCCTTGACACTTCCACCGACAAAGCACGTGTTGAAACACGTTTGGCTTTTGATATCCATAGGTTGGAAAAAGGGTTGAGTCATGTCAATTTCAGGCGCGGCTTTGGCAAGGGCGTTTTGAGCGAAATTTCCAAGCGAATGGTTTTGTTGGAGAAAGCAGATAAAAATTACAGAACCAATCCTCTGTATCAGCAAGGATTGTCAGTACTGCATGAATATCAGCACCGTCATAATGACGTTAATTACGACCTTACTTCGGTGAAGGCGATGTTCCCCGAACATATTTGGGAATCTGCTTTAACTTATGAGCCAGATGCTTCAAGCGAAGCTGGCTCTTTTATCATGAATTCTTCTACTAAGGCCGATAACCTTTCCAAGGGATTCATCCAATTAGCACAAAATAGGTATTCAGTACGAGAATATTCAGATAAGCCTGTTTCGCAGGAATTGCTTGATAAAGTGTACGAGGTGTCGATGAAGACTCCGTCTGTGTGCAATCGACAAGCTACGCGTATATATCAGATTACCGATTCAGAAAAAATTAAGGCAGCCTTGAAAATTCAAGGTGGGTTTAATGGATATGATATGCCTCCAGTATTATTGCTGATTACTTCTGATATCCGGGCGTTCATGAATTACGGGGAACGTAATGAGCCATTTGTGGATGGTGGCCTATTTTCGATGTCTCTATTGTACGCATTGGAAGCATATGGTTTGGCGGCATGTCCTCTGAACGCGATGTTCAATTTGTCTCAGGATCGTCAGACCAGGGAACTGTTGAATATGCCTGACTATGATTTTCCCGTGATGTACATCGCAGTGGGTAATTTCCCGGAGTCTGTGCCTGTATGCCGTTCTATACGTCGTACTCCGGAAAGTATTGTCACGCGAGTCTGAAAGGTGACAGATGAGGGTATGCTACCATGACGAGTTGAAGGGTGCCAGCTTGCCATTTCTCTAACATGTTTAGTGCACTTAGTTGCTTTGGTTGCGGATCGACTAATCCAGGCTAATCCCAAAAGTCTGCTGAAACGATTGTTTGGTGCGCAAGTTATCCGTCTTAAAACTCATTTATGCAAAGCAGAGTATCATCACAATGTTGGAGGGTGGCATCGAATTGCCTATTACTGGCATCTACTGAGGCTTAAGAAGTTATCATCTCAATTTTGCTCTGAAATTCCTATTAATGTTTTTGGTAAAGGATTAGTTATCTGGCATCCGGAACGGGTTATTATGAATTTCCAAGTGAGGGTTGGGAACTACTGCTCGCTTTCCAGTTGGAGTCGTAATTGCTCAGACGCATGACCAATGTCCTGTTATTGGCGATCATGTCGAGCTCATGATTGATTCAAAAGTGCTTGGTGGTATTAACTGCTAATCATACGCGTGTGGACGCAAATGCGTTGGTTCTAAAAGACATTTCTGAGCCTAACACCACATGGGCAGGTGTTCCTGCTCATAAAATGGTAGTGCCCGAAAAGTTGCGCACTTTGGATCATGGCCGTCCATGGCGCGATGATCAGTTCGCTTCCACGAGGTTGTCATCGAGCCGGGACATGTCCAGGTAGCGGCGGTTCGACCATTCGTTCGCG
>NZ_JAAIIF010000008.1 GCF_012932675.1 Bifidobacterium erythrocebi | reverse complement strand
GTTCCGTCTCCTGGCTTCCAATCGCGGTTTTTTGTTTTGGCGAATGAAAATCGTACACAGGACGCGGGCCATGCCCTCCTGCGTCAGGGCCGGAATCCGAAAGTGCGCAAGATTTCGGACGTTATCTTCTCGGACTGAGCTATTCGGATCCGCAGGATTTGATTGATGATTCAATTGTCCACACGGGCTATGAAATTCCATTTGCAAGGTGGCGTAGGGATCTTCATGAGGACAGGTATCGTTATGAGCTTTATTTCACTGACTCCGCAGATCAGGAGCAGCTTGAGAGGGGCGACAATCCCCGGAGCATAGTTGAGGGGATTATTGCTGGAGATTATGGAATCGGTGACGTATCACCTTTCGCTACGTGGCCGTGGGCCGATTTCGGCAATGCAATGTGCAATGATCTGATTGCTCAGAATGTTGCGCTGTATCCCGCCAAGGGGGCAGAACTCAAGCAGAGTTAGACTAAGAGCAGTGTGGCTTGCGCTGAATCTGATAGTTCTTTCTTTTCCAGGAGTTCATGCTTGTGGCGGGAGCTCGTGCGCACCGTGCAGCAGGCGTAGGGCCTGCTCATTGCGATTGGGGTCTGAGAAAGGTAAATTATGCGCAATGCTCGCAGAGTCCGTGGAGCTATGGCAAGAGTCCCTACAGGCAACATTTGAAAGCATTGGCGACACCGATATTGTGCTGGTAACGAATCAGAAGAACTGACTTGATGCAGCGCTTTGAAAATGCTGCATCAAGACAGTCCTGTCTACCAGCGTGCTGCAGCCCCGTTATCCCAGATATCTTCTTTCCCATATTCAAGTGCAGTAATGATGTCTTGATTCAATTTGCCGCGTAGGTCATCGCAGATTTCCGTTTGGAATAGTGGAATGAAGCACATATTCCATGTGAGCTTGTGCCTATCCGGATCAGGGCAAAACAATATTGCTGTGGCCTGAACCGCTTTGAGGAATTGCCGTGGTTGGGATTCGTGCTTCGCCAGTAAATCATAAACATCTTTGCTGATATCAGCTAGAGTTTTGATGAGCAAATCTTTAGAGATAGAGTTTCCATCAGCGTATTGCTTTTTACTTTCCACAGCGTCATTTTCCTGTCGCGATTTGCGTGCTTTGATTGCGTCTTTTCCATGCCTACTCCGTGATGGACCGAATCCTAGTGAGCTACGTCGTGAAAGGGTGAATGTTGCTTCGCAGGCATTGATAAACGTATCTGCAGCCGGAATCGTGTCTATGGCTTTGCTGAGTACTAATGCGATAGAAGCTACAATGTCACAAAGAACATGTGCTTGGGACAAGTACTCGCCGGCTTTAGGAGCTAAATCTTTGAAAGAATTAATGCCATGATTTTGTACACAAGTGCAGAGTTCTGATACTTGCTGGCTCGCTAGGGGATCTTCTTCTGCCCAACGGAGTATGTCAATTACTCTGCAATGATCAATAATGGGATGAGTCACATCCTCGCAAAGGAAAAGCACGCGTTCAGGCTGTTGCTGCGCGTGGATAATTGTCGTTACTTTATCATGCGGAATATCAGCAATGCGAGCTTGAACTGTTCGGACTTTGTTGGCAAGAGCCTGCTTATATTTGTCAGGCAACTTCTTACTGTTTTCGGGAGTAAGGACCATCCTGAGCAATTGGGCATGCGCGATACCTGCACATGAACAAATGCAACCGAACCCGTTTGCGAATGTGCAACTACCTTGCCCACGTCCAGTGTGAATATCTATAAAGGGATCTTTGGGATTTACTTGAATAGGCAGAGCCATTTTTCTCCTTTCAACTCTGTTTGTTGGAATATTCCAGCGTTTCGATTATCTTCGGCATATCGGTCCAAGGAGCATATTCCTGCTCATGATGTGGCACAAGCCTATCGCGCCCCTGGCTGTTTTCCTCTGTATTATGCCGGGCAGCGTTGTGTATGGCGGCATCGAGATGTTCTTTGCCAATGAGCTCGGTGTTGATGTATTTGTTACGGTTTCCGCCGACAACTTTAGCTTCTGCCGCAGCTGATTCGACATCAGGTGTCAGTGTATAGCTTGACGGGCAAGCTTTCACATAGTCGAGCAACCAGACCTCGAAGCAAGGATTGGAAATGATGAGTTCGATTCCATTGTCATTGCAGATTCCCGCTGCTTCGCCGTGGTCGTGAAAATCGTCAACATCGACCACTACCCAGATTCGTTCATAACAATCTGTAGAAGTATCTCGCTTGTCTTCCCTTTTCAACTTAACAGCGAGCTTCGCGAGCTGCTTAGGGCTATTGTTTTTCTGTTGATAGTCAATGACGACATCGTATAGGGACTCAAGCTGCTTGAAATACTGTTTTTCGGTGACCGCTCCGCCTGCCACGACAAGAAAACGTCTCTTGCGCGGTCGGCGAGACCGTGCGGCTTTACGACCATGTGCGGGAACGTTTCGCTTTTTTGACATCAGGCATCAACCCCATTCACGATCTGGGCAAAAATGGTATGGAAATCAGGCCGTGGTATGGCGCCGTACACGCCGTTGAGATAGTTCTTGCCAATGTTTTCCATATTCCGAATACCCAGATCGGTCACCGGGAACAATTCCGAAACGCCTTCCTCGTTCTTTTCCACAAGCCAGATCTGGTCGGGCTCCAGTAGACGCTTTGCCGAACCGGACTGATTAATCAGCGACACGTCATGAGTCGTGAAAATAAGTTGGGAACCGTGAGGGTTCGTTTCCGCGTCGGCATACAGTGCCACCAGCTCCTTCACCAGAGCCGGGTGCAGACTGGTGTCGATCTCGTCGATAAGCGTCACCGACTGCTTCGACAGCTGGCGAAGAGCAAGCGAGAAGAACGACAGCGCGGCGACGGTGCCCCTGGACTCATCATCAGGGCTGAATCCCGCAGAAGATGAATCGCCAGTATGAGTGAACAACAGCTGGGAAGCATTCTTGACATTGAACGTCTCATCTACCTTGCCCTCATCTATGCCAAGCTGTTTATGCATCTCTTCCTTGATCTGCGCCCAGATATCCGGAGGAACATCTACCGGAACACTCTTCACGTCACTGATGCCGAAGTCCGCATACTTGATCAATGTGGCCAGATGCTTCGAAAGCGGCGTTTCTTTCTTGAATTCCTCCAGCAACGTAGGCTGCTCCTGCTCGAAAGCGCTCGCTTCGTAATAGGCTATGCCGCTTTGGAAGAATGAAAATGCCGGCTGAATGGACTCGATGCCGGCGGCTGCGGCTGCGGAAAGCAGAAGTGCGTTCGGCCTGAGCTCTATGGTCTTGCGCACTTGCGCGCGAGGCCCCTTGAAGGAGGGGCCGAACTTCACCCCGTCCGTTGAAGAACGGGAAAACAGCAGCGATGAGTGCGTGGAAAAACGTCCTTGCAGTTTTTTGAAGAAGGTGAGTTCTTCCTCAAGGATCCGTTCATTGTCGTAGCGGAACCAATACTGGTATTTCAATCCATCGCTCGCGATGAATTCAAGGAAGAATGTGGACGGATACGAGAAAGGATCCTTTCGCAGCAGAAAAGGTTCCCTGGGAATGGGGCTGTTTGCATCCCCTTGGCTGTAGCTGTTTACCACCATGTTGCGCATAGCGCGCAGCGCCTTCAGAAAATTGGACTTTCCCGATGCGTTGGCACCATATACGGCTGTGATCGGAGACTGCGGAGACTCGTCAGACTCCATGAATCGCTTTTCGCGAGTCATGGAGAAAGACTGCTCGTCTCGGAAACTCCTGAAATTCGAAAAACTAAAATCAATCAGCATCGGGTTGCCTCGTAAATGTGTTTTGCTCCTTTGATACTGAGATTATATCCAGAAATATGCTTATTTTGCAATTTTCTGCTAAAAGTGGTGGTTTTATTGTATTTATTATTGTCGCATAAGGCTGAATTGCTTTCGAATGTTTTCGCTGAAGGTAAGCGAAAACGCTATTGGGCCATTGAGATAGCCGTAGGCGTCGGATTTCCTGTGGTTTTCTGGCGGTGACTTGTACCTGCTTCTTGTATTCCGGGAAGACGGTATAAAATTATGCATTCTTGGAAAGAAAAGTACATTTTGTGTATCTCTTTTTATACATTCGCTGATGACAACAGGGCGAACTGTCTGTAGATATTAAGTGTTCCCCGACGGTGGGGGGTATGGGAGGGGACACGTTAGCACGTTTTTAAGCGCATGCCGGTCCGGCGGAGGCAGCCGGAGCGGGGTGCCGGAATCATGTATGATAAGTCTGACGTTTTTGAGCGACGCCTTTGCGTTATCGCTGCCATACGGCTGTTCGGCCGCAAGACTAAGGGCTGGTATTTCGTATGGGGGCGCTTGTGTTCGTTGTGTTGCAGACCGTGCTGTTCTAGGCCATGCCGATTTTGTCTGAATCATTAGGGGGCGATCGGCTTTTCAGACGAGGGTATGTGCATTGTTGAATATCTGCCTACATCTGAGGACGATTCAATTCCCACATTCATCCAAGTGGCTTGTTTGTGGCATTGGTTTGCGGATATGCCGGGTATGAGGGCTGGAATTCCAACGTCTATGCCCGGCATATCGTGTTTTCGATGCCACAAATAAGCGAAGTAGTGATTCCGGGGCCGCGGAATCTGCCATAAACAAGCGGAGTAGCACTCGATTTGTGCAGTGCTTGGGCGCGCGGGGAGTTTTGTGCGAGGTTTGACCTCTGTTCAACGGTTTCTGGAAGGACAAATCGGGGTTCAACGGGGCCGTTTCGTCTTCGGCTTTTCGGATTTCGCGTGTATCTCGCTTACGTGTGGCAGATTCCATGGTTTGGCGGGATCTATCTCGCTTACGTGTGGCACTCGCTCGGCGATAATCCGCCTCCAAACGTTGAAATTGCAACGGTAAAAATCCGCATACCGGGGAATAGCTGCCACACGTAAGCGAGATACACCCGGTCCGTCTCCGGAATCTGCCACACGTAAGCGGAATAGGGGTCAAAATCATGGGCGCCCCTCAACTTCGAAGAAGAATGCTGAGACACGCACATAGTTTCGGGGAAGAGGAGTGGCATTGGCAGGGAAGGACACAGTGGTTGGCGGCTTGTCGACCGGTCAGAACGCGAGTAGGGCGGCATTGCATGAGAAGGGCGCAGACGTTTTGGGTGAAGGGCAACGCCTGCTGGCGCTATGCACTGCACCAACGCGGAAAGATGCACTCGTTTGGCAACGCCCGCTGCCACTAGGTGCTACAGCCCGGATTCACTCTGTGATTCGCCATGCGGCTCACTCTGCGTCTCGGTGCGTCTCACCGTAAAACACCGCGAATCGCCGCAAAATCAGTGCGAAGCCTCGTACTCCGTCTTCCATCCATCCACGAACGCGGTCTTGACCGCATCCCAGTCTCCGGTGCCCTGAGCGTATTCGAGCATGGCGGAACCGAGCTGGTTCTTCCATTCCTCGGAGGGGATCATGGCGGTCGGCCTGGTGGAGACCGCTTCCTTGCCGGAGTTCTGATAAGCTACCTCTGCTCGGACCAGCGGGTTGTCGGATTTGACCTTACCGAAGGACTTGAACGGCGTGGTCAGTCCCATGTCCTTGCTGATCGCGTTGATGCCGGCCTTGCTGGTGATGACCCACTTCAGGAAGTTCTCGGTGGCCTTCCTGTCGGCGTCGGATGCCTTGCTGTTGATGCTCCAGTAGGCTTCGGAATTGGTATTGAGCCCCTGGTTTTCCTCGCCTTTGACGCCCATGTAGATTGGCATCATGCCAACGTTGTTCGCCTTCACTCCGGCCTTCTGCATATCCGGCCACGCCCACGTGCCGTTCTGGTAGAAGGCGGCCTGGCCGAGCGCAAACTCGGAGTTGGCGTCGTCGCCGGTCTTGGAGCTGATCTGGGTGCGCGGGCAGGTGGAGTCCGTCAGGTACAGGTCGAAGATCTGCTTGAACTGCGGCAGGTAGGTGCCCTTGATGGTCGCCGGCTGTTCGGTGACCTTGTCGTCGCGGAATTCGAAATACAGCGGATTATCGGCCAACTGGGTCTTGAACCGCCAATCGGAGCTGGAATCGAAGCCTGCGGAGGTGAACGCGCCCTTGATGCCGAGCTGGTCCTTCTTGGCCTGCATATCGTCGGCCACGGCCTTGAGCGTATCGAAGTTGTCGATATCGTCCACGTTCTTGATCTTGGCACCGTCGGTGGCGATGTACTTGTCCAGGATGCTCTTGTTGTAGATCAGACCGTAGCTTTCCACCACATAAGGCACGCCCACCACCTTGCCATCATCCGTGAGCGCCATGGACTTGTCTTCAAGCTGCCTGTAAGGCTCGGTGTCCTTCATGTCCGCGGTGTAGCGCTTCCAGTTCTGGTAGTCGGCCACGCCGTTGACCTGGAACAGCGTAGGTGCCTCGGACTTGGCGAGCTCGGATTTGAGGGTCTGCGGATAGGTGTTGGATGCCGCGGTCTGGACCTTGACCTCGACGCCGGTCTCCTTGGTGTATTCTTTGGCCAGGGCAGTCCACTGGTCGGCCGCTTCCGGCTTGAAGTTCAGGTAGTAGACCTTGCCCTTGCCGGCGGAACCGGAACCCGAACCGCATGCTGCGAGCGCGCCGATGGACAGGGCCGTAATCGCCGCCATGCTGACGGCTGTTGTGATGGGGTGCTTCATGGGGAGCCTTTCTTCGATATGCTGCTGTTCTAAGTTTTTGACAGGGGAGCGGCCGTGCATCTTTAGTGTATTTTGGCCGAGGGTGCCGTGCGGAACGGGCAGCTGGCGCACAGTAGGGAAGTGGGGTCGGGCCGGCAGATCGTCGCGTTGCAACTGGGGTGCTGGACGGCGTGCGTGTGGATGTCCAGTCCGCGTTCTCGCGCGCGATCGAGGGCCATGTCTACGAATTCCTCCGGGACCCGCCATCGTGCGGCGATCTGTGGAACGGTCAGGCCTGCCTGGCAGTCGGCGGCGATGCTAGCCACTATGTCGTTCGGCTGGTTCGTCCCAGTCTGGGCTGCACTAGGTTCGCCTGCGTCAATTCCGTCTGTGCCAATCCCGCCGGCATCAAGTTCGCTCGTGGGCTCTCGCGTGCTCCGCTCATCAACCGGCTGTCCCGCCCTCCATATGCGCGTGAACCGCCAACCATGCGGTTTGATAAACCTTCCCGTCATGCGTGCCAAGCCGATCACCACACCAACCGCAGCACCTGGAACGCGACCACGGCGAGCGCGTAAGCCGTCAGCAGGCTTAGGCAGACGGATCGTGCGGCGACCTTCGTTCCGAATTGTCGTCTCATTTCGGCGACCGTGGCCAGGCATGGCGTGTAGGCAAGTGTGAACAGCAGGAAGGCGATGGCGGCCGCCTTGCCGTGGCCGTGCGAGGATCGGTCGAACGAGTCGCGCATCTTCTGCCCCAGTGTGCCTTCGCCGTTGCGTTGCGCGTTTGCGTCATCCGATTCGTCGGCATGGTAGGACTGCGACATGGAGCCGATCACGACCTCCTTGGCCACGAATCCCGTGACCAATGCCGCGGACGCGTGCCAGTCGTCGAAGCCGGCCGGGGCGAACACGGGGGAGATCGTATCGGCGAGCACGCCGTATACGGAGTCGTGCACGTCGTCGACATGTGCGAAACCGCCGGCGGTGGCGGTCATGGGGATGCCCTGCAACAGCCATAGCGCCATGATCATGGAAATGATGATCACGCTGGCTCCGCGAATGAACTGCCACAGGCGGATGAGTACGGAGCGGATCAGCTGCAATGCGCGCGGGCACTGGTATGCGGGAAGGGCCAGCATCAGGGGTTCGGGTTTGAGCCCGCGAAACATGGTGTGGCGCAGCAGCACGCCGATCAGCAGGATGATCGTGATCGATACGACGTACATGAGGAACACCACGACCCCGGCGTACTTGGGGAAGAACGCGTGGGCGAGCACCAGGAACACGGATAGGCGGGCGGAGCATGCGGCGAAGGGGATGAGCATGCCGGTGAGCACTCTTTGGCGCGAATCCTGCAGTGTGCGGGTCGCCGCCAGGGCGGGGAGATTGCAGCCGAAGCCGATGATGATCGGCAGGAACGCACGGCCGTCCAATCCCAGCGCTCGCATGGCACGGTCCATAACGAACGCGGCGCGTGCCATGTACCCGGAGTCTTCCAGCATCGACAGCATCAGGAACATGATGCCCATTGTCGGGATGAAGGTCAATACGGTGATCACGCCGTCCAGCACGCCGTCCACCAGCAGCGAGTACAGCCAGCTGTCGGTCGCGTTCGGCCCGAACAGGCCGAACAGCCGGTCGAGTCCTTCGGTGCACCAGGCGCGCAGGGACACGTCGAACCAGTCCTGCATGGGTGCGGCGAGCGTTGTGGTGGCCTGAAAGACGATGAACAGGATCGCCAGGAACGCTATGATGCCGAGCACGGGGTGCAGCAGTACGCGGTCGATACGGTCGGAAAGGGTGACGGATTGGTTCGGCTGCACATCTAGATCGCGCAGTATGCGGGCGGTCCAGTCGAAACGCCTGTCCGCGCGCGACTCGACCCATTCGCGCATGCTGGCGGCGTCGGCGGCGGGTCTCTTGCAATCGTCGTGCCCCGGATCGTTCGGATCGTCAAGCCCCTGCGGGATCGGCGTGCCGGTAAAGCTGCGCGCGATGGCGTCCGCCAAAGCGGCTTCCCCGGTGCCGTCGCGGCCGTCGAGCGCGACGACCGGCATGCCGTTCAGCAGACGCGACAGGCGCGCCGGGTCGATCGCACAGCCGTTGCGGGCCGCAAGATCGTTCATGGTGATCGCCACGACGGTGGGCATGCCGAGTTCCACCACCATGGACAGCAGGTATAGCGAGCGGGATATCGCGGTGGCGTCCATCACGACGACGATGAGATCCGGGCGCGGCATGCCGGACGCGCCCATGACCGCATCGACGGCCACCTGCTCGTCCGGGCTCATCGCCAGCAGCGAATATGTGCCGGGCGTATCCACGAACTGCCATGTTTGCGTGGTTCCCGGTCTTGTGTAGTGGTACTGCCCGTAGGTGACGGATACGGTGGTGCCTGGTGCGTTCATCGTGCGGGTTCTCGCGCCCAGCAGGGTGTTGAACATCGATGATTTGCCGACATTCGGATTGCCGACGAACACGACGCGTTTGGAAGCGCATCCGGCTGAATGGTCGGGCTGGCAGCATGCGCAGTGCCTGCGGCAGCTGGCAGGGGTCGTCTGATGGCAATCGCCGCCTCGTAGGGATCGAAAGCTCATTATGCGTTGGTCTTTCCGGTTGTCTTGTCCTGGACGGTCCGTACGCGGATGGCCCGCGCGGTGCTGTGATCCAGTGCGACGCGTTCCCCTCCGAGCGCGACGACACGGCCTCCGAATGCTCCCCGCTGCATGATCCTCAGTTGCGCCCCCGGTGCCAGGCCGATCTCGTACAGGCGGAAACGATGTCGCTCGTCCAGGCTGATGCTGTCGATGACGGCATGCGTGCCGCGCGGGCAGTCGCATAATGCCGTCGTGGGGGTGCCTGGCTTCGACCGCTCATGCGTCTTGCCTGTAATACCGGGGTTTTGTGGGATGGTCATACCTCCACACATAACAGGAAAACCGTCGAAGCACAAGGGTTGTGGGGAATAAGGTATTTCATGGTGCTTGGGGGAGAGGATGGCTAGTTCGCCGCGTAGATCTGCGAGCCGAATGGCCACAGGGCCAGCTTGGCCATTTTGAACGACTGGATGCCGAACGGAATACCGACGATGGTGACGCAGTTCAGCAGTCCGGCGACCACGTAGCCGAGCGCCATCCACACGCCGGCCAGCGCGAACCACACGATGTTGGCCAGCACCGATCCCACGCCGCCGCCATACACCACGGTCTTGCCGAACGGGGTGAGCGTCAGCCCCGCCATCTTGAACGCCTGTATGCCCAGCGGAATGCCGATGACGGTGACGCACAGCACCAGCCCGATCACGGCCCAGCCGATCGCAAGCATCAGGCCTCCCAGAATCAACCACAGAATATTGCCAAGAAGTCTCATACCAGCATGGTAACGGACAACAGGAAGCGGGCATGCCGGCAAACGCGCATGCGCCAGCGCCTGCCACGACGCACGCACACGGCACGCTTGTCTCGGCCGGAGTTGTACTCTCTACGCCTGTTATGGATAACGAACTGTTCGAAAAGACGCCCATTCCGCGCGCATACATGACCTTGGCCATCCCCGTCGTACTCAGCATGATGGTCACCCTCGTCTACAACACGGTCGACACCTACTTCATCGCCCACACCGGCAACACGAGCATGGTGGCCGGCGTGGCCATCGCCACCCCCGTGTTCACCGTCATGATCGCCCTCGGAGACATCTTCGGCCTCGGCGGCAGCTCCGTGATCTCCCGCCTCTACGGCCAGGGCCGCTACGACGACGGCAGGCGCCTGAGCGTCTTCTGCTTCTGGGGAGCCGTGCTCACCGGCGTCATCGTCATCGTATTGGGACTCGTCTTCCGCGGCCCGATCCTCGCCATGCTCGGCGCGGACAGCTCCACCTGGGAATACGCCTCGCAGTTCTACACGCTCATCATCATCGGCTCGCCGTTCATCATCGTGTCGATGACCCCGACCAACCTGCTGCGTACCGAAGGATTCGCCACGCCATCGGCCATCGGCTCGATCGCCGGCACCCTCATCAACATCTGCCTCAACCCGCTGTTCATCCACGTGCTCGGCTGGGGCGCGGCCGGCTCCGCGGGTGCCACCGTCATCGCCAACATCTGCACCGACGCCTACTACATCTGGTTCCTTCTCAAACGCAGCCGCAACCTGTCCATCGACCCACGCCTTATGTTCCTCGGCCGCAGACTCGACATCACCCGCCACGAAACCGGCGGCATCCTCGCCATCGGCATCCCCGCATCCGTCACCAACCTCATGCAAAGCCTCGGCATCGTCATGGTCAACCTGTTCCTCCTGCCATACGGCAACGACGCGGTCGCGGCCATGGGCATCGCCCTCAAGATCGTCATGATCGCCATCATGATCCTCGTCGCCTTCGCATTCGGCGGCCAACCGCTCACCGGCTACAACTACGGCGCCGGCAACATGCCACGCCTCAGGGCGCTGCTCAGATTCGCCTACTCGTTCCTCGCCATCCTCGCCCTCGCCATGACAGCCCTGCTCATCGCCTTCGCCCACCCGCTCATGGGCTTCTTCAGCACCGACGCGCACATCGTCGAACTCGGCGCGGGCATGCTGCGCGTCCAGCTGCTGAGCACCGTATGCGTGGCGATCGTACTGGTCACCACCTGCACCTTCCAATCCGCAGGCAAGGCGATCGGCGCACTGCTGCTCTCCATCAGCCGCCAGGGCGTGATGCTCGCCATCACCCTGTTCGCAGGGCGCGCGCTCGCCGGCTACCATGGCGTGATTGCCGCACAGGCCATGGCCGACCTGCTCACCGCGATCCTCGCGGTCATACTGTTCGTTGTGCTGCTGCCGGAGGTGCGCAAACATACGGAAACGCGGTGATTATCAGGCCAAGCCAGAACCGTCACATGCAACGCATATAACGGAAGACGGCAGGAAAACGCCCGGACGGAACAGTCGGCTGCGAGGAGGCGCACGATGACGATAACGGTCAGCGAACGGTATCTGCACGGCAAGCACGGCGACGAAACACTCGACGAGGACGGCATCTTCGTAGGGCGCACGTTCGCGGCGGTGGTCGACGGCGTGACCAGCAAAAGCCGCATGAACCTATGGACGTCATCGCCCGGAGTCGTCGCCAAGAACACGGTGATCGAAACGATCGCGGCCATGGACGTGGAAACGGACACGGGCGTAAGCGCGGAGACCTTCCTGCACGAGGACCCGGAACAGGACGGTGCAAGCGAAGAGGCATGGGGCATGCGCGCCATGCAACGCCGCATCGACAAGGCACTGCGTGCACGCTACCGCACCCACCCCACCCGCAGCGCTGACTTCTTCGCCACACACCCCGTGGAACGCCTCCAAGCCAATGCCGTCGTCTACAGCGCGGCGGCACACGAGATCTGGCTGTTCGGCGACTGCCAGGCCATGATCAACGGACAACGCATCCCCACCATGAAGAAAACGGACGAACTGCTCTCCGCACTACGCAGCTTCGTCTGGCAGGCGCAGCAACTCGAAGACAGCGGAACCGGAAACACCACAGCAGATGCCGGCCACCCCGGCACCGACCCGAGCCGCGACGCCATCATGCCGTTCCTGCGCATGCAATCGGCCTTCGCCAACCAGCGCGGCGAATACGGCTACTTCGTCTTCGACGGCTACACCGACCCCCAATACCCCATACGCGTACTGCACGTCGACCCCGGCGACGACATCGTACTCGCCAGCGACGGCTACCCATTCCTCGAACCGACCCTCAGCCAATCCGAAACGGCGCTCGCGGACCTCAAGGCCAGCGACCCGCATCTCGTACGCCGTTTCCCCTCGACCAAGGGCTTCGAACCGGGGCTCGACTCCTTCGACGACCGCTCCTACCTGCGCATCACCGTCTGACGGCGGTGCCGGCGGCGGTAGCAACGGCAGCGCCTGCAACGGCGGGAATGGCAACAGCGATGCCGGATCGGGCAGGCCACCCCGGCCCGCGACGCGTATCCATCCCACACTCCTTGTGAATTTGTTGATTCAAAATCTTAAAGTTCTCTGTGTTAATCCCCCCTTAGCCGTACACTGCGAATGATTGAGACAGTCAGACAGGAGAGAAGCGTGGCTGAGGAACAAGCTCAACAGAACAGCATTCTTATCCCCGAGAACCGTACCGACGCAGCACCGCAGACGCAGAACGTGGTTCTCACGGAACGGACCGAATCGGACGCGGACGAGGGCATGACCCTGATGGATCTGATCCGCATCGTCGGCAAGCACATGTTCACCGCGATATTGGTGTTCGTGCTCGTCGTCGTCGGCGTGACCGCATACACGCTGACCGCGCAGAAGAAGTACACGGCCACCGCCCAGCTGTTCGCCAGCTACAACAACACCACCGCCGACGCGCTCGACAGCAGCGTCAGCAGCCAGAGCACGGCAGGCACCTACATCGCCACCCAGCTCAAGAGCTACCCGGATCTGGTCAAGACCGAGGCCGTACTGCAGCCCGTGGTCGATAACTTGGGCAACAGCACCATCACCGCCGATGATCTCGCCACGATGGTGACCGCCACCAACCCCACCGACACCTATATGCTCAACGTCGCCGTCGAGGCCACCGACCCGGCGCTTTCCGCCCAGCTCGCCAACGAGATATCGCAGTCCCTGTCGAGAGTCGTGTCGTCCGAGCTGTACGCCTCCGGCAAGAAATCCATGGTGAAGCTGTCCGTGGTACAGAAAGCCAAGACGCCGGTCTCGCAAAGCTCGCCGAACACCAAGCTCAACATCGCCGTGGCCGTCGTCGCGGGCATCGTGCTTGGCATCTTCGCCGCGCTCGTGCGCGACCTGCTGGCCCGCAAGCTGCAGGACATCATGGACCTGCAGTCCATCGACCCCAACGGCAGCGTCGCCGGCGTCATCCCCAAGGACGACGCCCTCAACGGCACCAAGCCGGTCATCGTCACCAAGCCGGACGGTGCCATCGCCGAGGAATTCCGCCGCATGCGCACCAACCTTTCGTTCGTCACCTCCAAGGACGGCGACAAGGGCCGCCTGATCGTCATCACCTCGTCCATGCCGTCCGAAGGCAAGACCACGATATCGTGCAATCTGGCCGCCGCGCTTGCCGAGAACGGTGCATCCGTGCTGCTCATCGACGCCGACCTGCGCCACCCGTCCGTGGCCAAGCGCCTCGGTCTTGAAGGTAACGTCGGCCTCGCCCACGTGCTGAGCAACCAGGCCAGCGTCAAGGACGTGGTGCAGCGCTACTGGAAGCCGAACCTGCACATCATGCCTGCCGGCCCGCGCATCCAGAACGCCTCCGTGCTGCTCAACTCCCGCATCATGCACGAGCTCGTGCACCAGGCCGTGCAGCAGTACGACTACGTGATCATCGACACCACGCCTATGTCCGTGGCGAACGATGCCGCCGTGTTCGGCCAGATGGGCAACGGCGTGGTCATGGTCTCGGCACGCGGCGTTACCTACAAGAGCGCCCTGCGCGGCGCCGTCAACGAACTGCGCGAACTCGACGTGCCGCTGCTCGGCTACGTGTTCAACCTCGCCGACGAAAAGCACGGCCGCGGCTACGGCAATTACTACTACTACGGTTCGTACTACAACAAGGGCGAATACGGCAAGGAAGACAGCAAGAGCAGAAAGAAGCACAGGCGTTCACGCAAGCGCGGCAAGTGACATGCCCCGCCGTTGTGATACGGCTGATTTGCTCCGGCGAATCACACCGGTTGATGTTGGGCCCTGTCCCGTATGGAAATCCATACGGGACAGGGCCCAACTCGTATATTCGCTCGTTTTGCGAGAGGAACGGTCGCCGATTATTTCGGAAACTCAGACAACCGCGGCGACAATGCGCTTCAGCGCGCGTACCGTCTCATTATGCGCGGTGATATAGGCCTGGCGGAGGGAGACACCCCTGCTGATACAGTGGCGGCGTGGCAGAGATTGAAGATTTGAATACGGAACAGTCATACGATGACGTCGTTTACGGTAGGGGCGTGAACGAGTCAGGCAACGTGCATGGAGAGCATGGAGAGCACGGGGCGCATGGGCCGAGAAGAGCTGGCGGACGCCACAGGCACCGCGCCAAGCGTCGCGTTCGCGACATCGTGCTGATCGTCGTGGCGGTCGTGCTTTCCGCCATCATCCTGACGGGGGTGTATTTCGCGGTTTCCGCCGTTGTCGTGGCCAAGGAGGTCAAGTCGGCATCCGCCACCGTATCCTCGCTCGGCAACATAGACCTCACCAATGGCAAGGCCGCTTCCTCGCTCGGTACCACGGTGAAGGATCTCGACAAGCACATCGGCGTCGCATACGCGAACACCAACAATCCGATCTGGCGCATGATGGGCGCGGTTCCCCGGTATGGCGCGGATGTCACCGCCGTACGCACCGCCGTGGAGTCGCTGCACGATCTTTCGCATGACGCGCTGCCATTGATGGTGGACGCCGCCGGGAACATCGACCAATCGTGGTTCAGCGTCCACGATTCCGCAATCGCGATGCCCGGCATCGACAAGGTGTCCGCCAAACTCATCAAGGCGAACGCCATCGTGCAGAAGGCGAATACGAAGTTCCAATCCATCGACGGCGTGACGATTCGTGCGCTGAGGAACGCGCTCACGCCCGCACAGAAGAAGATGGACACCGTCGCCCAGACAAGCGACAGCCTGTCCCGCGCCATGAAGCTTCTGCCCAGCATGCTCGGATTGAATAACCCCAACGAGACCAGAACCTATCTCATTCTGGCGCAAGGCAATGCGGAGCTCCGTGCCACCGGTGGCGTCGCCGGCTCGTGGGGAACCGTCACCGTGCAGAACGGCAGGCTCACGCTCAATGATTTTGTGTCCGAAGGCGAGTTGGAGGGATTCGACTCCCCGGTGACCGAGCTCAGCGCGAACGAGCTCGCCCTGTATGGCGACAAGCTCGGCCGCAAGCCGCAGGACGTGAACTTCACGCCCGACTTCCAGCGTACGGGGACCATCGCCAAGGCCATGTGGGAGCAGCGTTTCGGTCAGCAGATCGACGGCGTGATCAGCATCGACCCCGTGATGCTGCAGCGGATGCTGTCCGTGGTGGGATCCGTGCAGGTGAGCTACAAGAACTATTCGCCGGTGCTGGATGGGCAAAGCACCTCGCGTGTTCTGCTGAACGAGGCATACGCCGCATTGCCCGACCCGGAGGACCAGGACGCGTTCTTCTCCCTCGCGGCCAAGGCCGCCTTCGACCGCATGCTGCACATGCAGGGCAGCCAGTCGATGCAGCTGGTCAAGCAACTGGCAGCCGCGGCCGAACAGGGGCATGCGTATGTATGGAGCGCGCACGCCGATGAGCAGGCCGTACTGACCGGCACCGACGTGAGCGGAAGCCTGATCACCGCGCAGTCGCCCAAATATATGGGAGGGACGGCCCCCAAGCAGGTCATCGGCGTGTATTTCAACGACGCTATGGGTTCCAAGATGGACTGGTATCTTGAACGCAAGGTGACCGACACCGTTGCGGAAACGTATGCGGACGGGCGTGAGAAGCATGAGATTACGATCAGCCTGCGCAATACGTTGAATGAGGCCGATGTGGACAAGGTGCCGGGTTATGTGGTCGGTGCATTGGAGAACGGTGCCCAGAAGGGCGATATTCAGCTCATCAACTACCTGTACGTACCTGCCGGCGGCGCAGTGCCGGAGTATTCGGCGGGGCCTGATGGTCAAAAGGGCGACGATTACAGCCTGCATGACGGACTGACGGTGGTCTCCAAGCAGGTGAATCTGAAGCCAGGCCAGAGCTACGAGATCACGGCCACGGTGTACACGGCCGCGGGGTCGGTGCCGGGGCAGACCGTGCTGCGCCAGACGCCGCTTTTGCAGTAGGGCGCGGCAAAAGACACTACTGCAGGAACTGCAGACCGAAGAGAATTCCGCCGGCGCATGCGCAGACGACAATGAGCAGGGCAAGATCCAGTTTGATCAGAAAACGCTCACGGCGGTGCCGGCGATGGATTCTCTCCATATGCTCCGCGCTCAGGTGGCCGCCTCTATGGCGCGACTCCTGCGGTTCCTCCACCTCGATCAGCGATGTGCTCTCATCGATTTGATGAAGATCGATAAGTGTGTTCTCGCCGGTCTGCAGACTTGGTTCCGTCGGTTCCCTCATATCGCCCCTTTTAGTTTATCTAATGAACTCACCTATATGGTGACAGCACAGCCGTCACCTGTCAAGCGACATACGTTTTCTTTCCGTCCGTTGGTGGAAGTTACGCAAAGGTTCATGGAACGTGCTACTCTGACAAAGAACGACTTGACCATATCAGGATCAGGTCGTCGGTAAAACTTTGCATGCGCGGATAACGCATGTGGGAAGGACAAAAGAGATGAGAAAGATCTCCGCTATTTTTGCGGCAATCGCTATGACGCTGATGTCCGTGTTCGCTCTGGCGCCGTCCGCGTTTGCAGATGATTATTCCGCAACCGTGAACGCCAACCCGAACGCCGATGGCACCGCGACCATCACCGTCACCCTGGACGATGCCACGTATGATGCCGGCTACCACTACGTCGGCGTGACCGTCGACGACTCCCTGGTCAGCAACGTCACCGTTGCCGCCGAGAAGACCTACGGCTGGTGGGCGGCAAGCGAGAACACCCCGCACACCGTCACCATCAAGCTCACCACCCTCAACTGCAAGGACGCCAAGGTCACCGTGGAGGCTTCCAAGTCCGCTGATGGTGCCGACGCCATTACCGTTGGCTCCCAGACCGTGAACTTCCCGGCAACCTGCTCCGTGAACGGCAACACCAATGCCGGCGCCGCAGCCGCTGGCTCCAACTCCGGCAACACCGCTCAGACCGGTGCCTCCGTGGTTCCCTACGTCATCGTCGTGGCCCTGCTGGCCATCGCCGGTGTCGCCTTCCTTGCCCTGCGCAAGAAGAGCCGCTGAATCTAACGATTAACCTGTGATTCGCGAAAGCCTCCTTCGGGAGGCTTTTTTGTTGCCGTTGTGCGTGTAGCCGTCGCGCCGGGAGTTCGCATCATTGTGATGATCAGATAGGCGGCTTGAGAAGGCGGTGAACCCTGATGTACGGTAAAGAGCCGTTTACGGCATGATCGGCGTGGAAAAGGCAGTTGTGTCGGCGCTTCATATGCGCAGGGAGAGAGCGAGGGATATGTCCCTCGGCGTGTTATGCATGTGACGTAAGGGGAGAAAGCTTCAAGGCAAAAAGAAGGTAGGGACGCCGTTGTCCCTACCGATACGGCTCGGCTAATCCGAGTGAATTTCTATGGTTCTGTTCCTACGTCCGTACTGTTTCTTCCCGAAGCACCATGCTACTCCTCGACATGGTATTTCGGCAGCACTATCTCAAAATTGGCACCTCGGGCATCGTCCACCACACGCACCGTGCCGCCGTGCAGCTGCGCCGCCCACCGCGCGATCGACAGGCCAAGGCCCGTGCCGCCCGATTCCGTGCCGGGGCCGTTCTTGCCCCGCACAAAGCGGCGGAAGATATCCGACCGCGAATCCGGGGAGATCTGGGAGCCGAAGTTCACCACATTGGTCACCACGGTGCCGTGGGGGATGTCCTCATGCACCTCCACCAGCACGTTCGTGCCGTCGGGGGAGTGCTTCAGCGCATTGCCGATGATATTGGTGAACAGCTGGCGCAAACGGTCCTGGTCGCCCTCGATGGTGATGTCGCCGGGAACGTTCACCTCGATGGTGTGCGCATGCCCGCCGTCCGCGATCTCCAACGGTTCGATCGTGTCGTCAAGGAAGTCGGCGAAATTGAACCGTTCGATATCGAGGCTGGCGGCACCGGCCTCCATACGGCTCAGATCCAGCAGGAACGCGATCAGATCGCTCAGGCGATGCGTCTGATTGAGGATGCTTTCCAGATTCGCCGGCGTCGGCTCGATCACGCCGTCCGCCATGTTCTCCACCTGCGCCTGCAATGCGGACACGGGGGTGCGCAGCTCATGGCTCACATTGGCGATCATGTCCCTGCGCATCTTATCCGCATGCTGCAGTTCGGTGGCCATCTCGTTGAAGGAACGGGCCAGCTGCTCCACCTCGTCGTGGCTGGAATCGTCGATCGGCACGCGCACGCTGTAGTCGCCGTCGGCCATGGCCTCCGCAACGTCGCGCAATTGGCGCAACCGTGCGGTCAGGCCGCGCGAGAACGTGTAGGTGAAGCCCAATGCCACCACCAGCGTGATGGGCATGGCGATCCACCAGCTCAAATCGATTTTGAGCAGAATCCAGCACATGAGGAACGCGATGGCCGTGGCGATCACGATCAGTGCGCTGAGCTCCATTTTGAGGGAGCGAAGGAACAAGATAGGGCGCACGCCAGTACGACGTGCGCCCTGAAAGCGAGGATTACGCTGCTTGGTGTTCATTACCGACCTTGGGTAGAAGCCTGTTCGCCGCCGGTTGGCGGTTCAAAGGCATATCCTACGCCGTGCACCGTGCGAATCATGTCAGGACCGAGCTTGTGTCGCAATGCCTTGACATGGCTGTCCACCGTGCGGGTGCCGGAGGCATCCACCCAATCCCACACCTCTTCGAGAAGCTTCTCGCGGGTGAGCACCGACTTCGGCTTGCGGGCGAGCGTCGCCAGCAAATCGAATTCGGTGGGCGTCAGGTGAACGTCCTTGCCGTCCAGGCTGACGGTACGCTGCGCCGGATCGATGATGAGCGACCCGAAGTCGAGGATTTTCTCGTTCTCCGCGTTCTTGGCGATGACCTTCGCGCGGTCCACGCGGCGCAGCAATGCCTTGCAGCGGGCGATGAGTTCGCGCATGGAGAACGGCTTGGTCATGTAGTCGTCGGCACCGGCTCCCAGGCCGATCACCTTATCCGCCTCGTCGTCGCGTGCGGTGAGGATGAGCACCGGCACCGGACGGTCGGCCACGATGCGCTTCGTGGCCTCAAGACCGTCCATCACCGGCAACATGATGTCCATGATGACCAGATCCGGCCTCAGCTGCGCCGCCGCCTGAACGGCGCTCGCCCCATCGCCTGCAACGCGCGCGGTCCAACCTTCGGCGGTGATGCGCTGGGCGATGGCGGTGGCCAGCGTCGGTTCATCTTCGACGACCAGCACGGTGCGGGGCTGAGCCTGCTGTTGTGCTGTTGAGTTGAGCATTTCGATAGCTGCCTTTCAGCTGGGTAATATCAGTTTTCCGGCTTCAAGAATACCGCAGCAAGCGCAGGAACGGTGATTCGTGCGGAAGCCGGGCGCGAATGGTATTCGCCGGCGTCCGCTTCGAACGTTCCGTTCGAGATGCCGGAGCCGCCGTAGATGGTGGCGTCCGTGGTCAGCACTTCCGTCCAGCGGCCGCCGTGGGGGAGCGCCACCTGGTAGTCGGACCATGCCTCGCCGGAGAAGTTCACCACGACCACGCATTCCTCGCCCTTGGTGCCGATGCGCACGAAGCTCAGTGTGTTGTGGTCGGCGTCGTCGCTGGTGAGCCACTGGAAGCCGTCCGGGGTGAAGTCCTGGCTCCAGATGGCCGGCGTCTGCTTGTACAGCTTGTTCAGGTCGGCCACGAGGCGCTGCACGCCCTCATGCTCCTTCCAGTTCAGGCAGTCCCAGTCGATGGAGTTGTCGTGGTCCCATTCGCCCCACTGCGCGAGCTCGTTGCCCATGAAGGTGAGCTTCTTGCCCGGATGCGCCCACTGGTAGGCGAACAGGGCGCGCACGCCGGCGTACTTCTGCCAGTCGTCTCCCGGCATCTTGCCGAACAGCGAGCCCTTGCCGTACACGACCTCGTCGTGGCTGATCGGCAGCACGTAGCGCTCGGAGTAGGCGTACACCATGGAGAAGGTGATCTCGTCGTGGTGCCACTTACGGTTGATCGGCGCCTCGTGCAGGTACTCCAGAGTGTCGTGCATCCAGCCCATGTTCCACTTGAGGCCGAACCCGATGCCGCCGGCGTCGGTCGGGGCCGTGATGCCCGGGTATGCGGTGGATTCCTCGGCGATCATCATGATGCCCGGATTGTTCTTGTAGGCGGTGGCGTTGGCCTCCTTGAGGAAGTCGATGGCCTCGAGGTTCTCGCGGCCGCCATAGATGTTCGGGTGCCACTGGCCGGGCTCGCGGCTGTAGTCGAGGTAGAGCATGGAGCTCACCGCGTCGACGCGCAGGCCGTCCATGTGGTATTCGCTCAGCCAGAAGCAGGCGTCGGCCACAAGGAAGTTACGCACCTCGTGGCGGCCGAAGTTGAAGATGTAGGTGCCCCAGTCGGGGTGCTCGCCGCGGGTCGGATCCGGGTCCTCGTACAGCGGGGTACCGTCGAAGCGGCCGAGCGCGAAGGCATCCTTCGGGAAGTGGGCGGGCACCCAGTCCATGATGACACCGATGCCGGCCTCGTGCAGCTTCTCGACCAGGTACTTGAAGTCGTCCGGGCCGCCCAGGCGGGAGTCGATCGCGTAGTAGCCGGTGACCTGGTAGCCCCAGGAACCGGCGAACGGGTATTCGGCCAGCGGCATGAACTCCACGTGGGTGAAGCCCATCTTCTGCACGTAGGGGACCAGCTTGTCGGCAAGCTCGCGATAGTTGTGCACGTCCTTGCGCCAGCTCAGCGCGTTGACCTCGTAGATCGCCACGGGGCCGTTGTGCGGATCGGTGGCCGCACGGCGTTCCATCCACTCCTGGTCGTGCCACTCATGCTTGGAGTCGACCACGATCGAGCCGGTTGCCGGCGGGATCTCGTGGGAACGCTCCATGGGGTCGGCCTTGTCCGTCCACTCCCAGTTGGCGTTGAGGATCTGATACTTGTATACGTCCCCGGCCTTGGCACCCGGAACGAACAGCTCCCACACGCCGGAGGAACCGAGCTCGCGCATCGCGTGGCAGCGGCCGTCCCAGCCGTTGAACGAGCCGATCACGCGCACCGCGTGCGCGTTCGGCGCCCATACGGCGAAGGAGACGCCGGTGACCTTCTCTCCCGGGGTGCCGTCCACGCCACCCATCGGGTCCTCGTATTCGCGCACATGCGCACCCAAGGCGTCCCACAGGCGCTCGTGGCGGCCCTCGCCGAACAGGTACATGTCCATTTCGCCGACGGTCGGCAGATAGCGGTAGGGGTCGTCCTGAACGGTTTCGGGAACGTCCTCGTAGGCGACCTTCACGCGGTAGTCCGGCACGGAGTACCCGCCGTCCTCGTTGGTTATGGAGGGGACGATGGCCACGAAAACGCCATTGAATTCGTGCTTTGCCGCGTACTCGCCGGTCAGCGTGACGATGGAGACCGTCTTCGCGAACGGGCGCAGAACGCGGACCGTGGTGTATTTGGCCTGATCGCCTTCGCCGAGGTGGCCGCCCAGAACGGCATGTGGATTATAGAAAGCGGCGTTGCTTACCTGATCAAGGTCGCCCTGGCTGACCGGGACGGCAACGATATCGTCATTGATTGTCGTGTTAGTGCTCATGGTCATTAGTGTACGGCTTTAATGCTTGAAAATGGAACATTTGGCGCGTCGAAGTGCAATTTTTCCGGACTTTTTTCCAAGTCCAGCGTCTATGGCATACTCGTTCAGGTTTTTTGTGTGTCCGCTCAAGCTCAATCGGAGGTTTCATGGGATACAAGGTCGGCGATATGGTCGTCTATCCGCGTCACGGCGCGGCAAGGGTTGAGGCCATTACCGAGCGGACGGTGCGAGGGGTGACCCGCAAATATCTGGAGCTTTCGGTGCTTTCTTCCGATGGCCTGGTTATTAATGTTCCGGTGGATAATGCCAAGAAGGTCGGCGTCCGAGACATCGTGGACGCCAACGAGGTGGCCAAGGTGTTCGAGATTCTTCGTACGCCGATCATCGAAAAGGAAATGAACTGGTCCAGGCGTTACAAACTGAACGTCGAGAAGATCGCGACCGGCGACGTGAACAACATCGCCGAAGTGGTGCGCGACCTGGCCCAGCGCGACGTGGACGAGCACGGCCTGTCCGCAGGCGAGAAGCGCATGCTTACCAAGGCCCGTTCCATCCTCACCTCTGAAATCGCCCTCAGCGAGAAGATCGAGGAGAGCGAAGCGCAGCGTCTGCTTGACGTGAATCTGGGCTACAGCCCCGCAAAGCCGGGTGACGAGAAGCACCACACCCAGGAGCCGGAGGAGGCCGCCAAGGATACTCTGGCCCGCGTGGAGGCTTCGAAGAAGTCGAAGAAGAAGTGATGTCCGGCCACGGTGCGCCGGCGCGGTCGGCATGATCGACCGGGTGCAGCGTGAATGGTTGAGGGAAGCCGCCAGAGGTGGCTTCCCTTTCTTGATATTGGACCGCATATCGCCGGGTCTTGCGGCCTGAGCGCCCGATGCATTCGACGGCGAACAACAAAAAGAGATAAGGATATATGGCTATGCGCATAGGGCAGGGCTTCGACGCCCATCGTTGCGTCAAGACGACCGGAGCCGAAGCGGGGGATGGGTCTGGTACAGCACGCGGGCTGTGGCTTGCCGGCCTGCCGTGGGAGGGCGAGGACTTCGTCATCGAGGGCGACTCCGACGGCGATGTGGCGGTGCACGCGCTGATCGACGCGTTTCTTGCCGCGGCCGGCCTGGGGGACATCGGCTCGCTGTTCGGCGTGGGGAAGACCTCGCGTGGTGCCGGCATGCGTGGTGCCGACATGCTGCGCGACACCATCGCCCATCTGCGCTCACATGGCTATGCGCCGCAATCCGCGTCTGTGGTGATCGTCGGCAACAGGCCGAAGGTCGGTACGCGGCGTGAGCAGGCCGCCGAGGTGCTGTCGGAAATCGCCGGATGCCCGGTATCCGTGACCGCCACCACCACCGACCATATGGGCTTCACCGGGCGCGGCGAGGGCATCGCGGCCATCGCCAACGCCTTGGTGGACGCTGCATGACGGTCCGGTTCTGAAGCTCATGCGGTCGACGGGCCCGCGCAGCATATGAGAACGCCGCGAACGGATCGGTATCCGCTCGCGGCGTTCTCATATGCGTTCCAGTAGGTCAGGCGCCCCGATCCGTTGCCGGCCGGTGCGCCTGGGAACCGTGCTTGCTACTTCTTGGAGGCCTCCACGGCGTCGACCGCCTTCTGCAGCGAAGCGGTGTGGCTCTTGTACCACGAGATCTGATCGTTCAGCTTGTTGGTGATCGCGTCGTAGTCCTTCATATTGTCGGCGGCGCAGGCGATGTATTCGGGTGCCTGGGCCTCCAGCTCCTTGGCCAGGGTCTTGACGGTCTTCGGGTCCTTGACCTGATCGGCGGTGATGCCGCTGGCATCGTTCGCGTCGGTGTTCACCAGATTGTTGTACTCGTTCATGGTCACGCGCAGCGTGTCGGAGGTCTGCGCGCAGGTCTCTTTCGCCGTGGCGAAACGATGCTTGTTCCACATGAGCCATCCGCCCGCGCACAGGCAGACCACCAGCGCCACGACCACGATGGTGATCAGCGTGCGACGATTCGCCTTGCGTTCCTGCGCTTCCTGCTGTTCCTTCTTGCCCTGCTTGTTCACGTCATGCTGCTTGTTCGTCATCGCTTGTCCTTTCTCCTCTGTCGGTCATCTGCTGTCCTGCCCGTTTCCGTTCTCTACCGTGGGCAGGCACAAGGGACATACCTTAGCAGATGCCTGAGGGAGCGCCATACGGCGCGTGGCGCGGCGATGCGTGGGCGGCTACCTGCGGCGGACGGCCCCGACGATCTTGGCGATCACCCAGAACAGCGTGGACAGGGTGACGATGATGAAGCTCGGGGGAGCGGGGAACATCGCGGAGATCACCAGCCCGCCCCAAATGGAGGCCAGGCAGAGCAGTCCGGCCACCACCATCGACCTGAACGGCGTGCCGGTGAGGATGTTCGCGGTCGCGGCGGGCGTGACCACCAGCGCGAAGATCAGCAGCGTGCCGACCGCCGGCACGGCGATCGTGATCACACCGGCCATAATGGCCATGAATGCGACGTTCATCACACCGATCGGCACGCCCTTGGCCTGCGCCACCTGCTCGTCCAGCGAGCTGAACAGCAGCGGCCTGTAGATCACGGCGAGCACCACGATCAGCAGCGCGTCGAACAGTGCGAATCCGATGAGCTGACCGGTGGTGATCGTCAGAATCGAACCGAACAGAATCGACTGCATCTGCGATGAGGCGGACGACGACAACCGCGCGAAGAACAGGCCCAGGCCGGTGGCGAACGCCAGCACGGTGCCGGTGGCGATCTCGCGTTCGGACACGCGCTTGCCCAGCGCGCCGATCACCAGCGCGCCGCCCAGCGCGAACGTGCCCAGGCCAAGGGAGACGGGCAGGCCGAGCAGCACGGCTCCGGTCGCACCCGGCAGGCCGATGTGCGCCAGGGCGTGCGCGGCGAATGTGGAATGGCGGACGATGGTGAAATAGCCCATCACGCCCGCGGCGAGCGCGATGCAGAGTCCTGCGATGAAGGCGTTCGCCATGAACGGGGTGGTGAGCGTCTCCATCCAGTTCGGGTCGAAGCTGAAATCGATGTTGGTCATGGGGTGTCCTTGGTCGAATAGGTCGTGGTCGAATAGGTCGGATGAGTGCTTAGAACGGGGAGCGTCTGGGCGCTGGCCTGTGGGTCATGCCCGGTGCTGGTGCATGCGGGCGAGTTCGTCGACGGTGTGCATGTCTTGGACGGCATCGTCCGGTTCGTCCGCCGTGGGGGTGACGAACATGTCGCCTTGCGGTGTGGTGACGACCTGCACGTTGGTGCCGTACAGGTGGGTGAGCAGGTCGGAGTCGAGCACCTGGCGCATGTCCGCGTAGTGCGGGTGCCCGTCGAGCAGGTATACCGCGCCGGTGAGGATGGGCAGCAGCATGTTGAGGTCGTGCGCCACGACCTGGATGGTCATGTCGAGGTCGCGGTTGAGTCGGTTGAGCAGGTGCACCACGGAACGCTGCGAGGCGAGGTCGAGATTGGCGAGGGGTTCGTCGAGCATCAGCAGTTTCGGGTCGGAGACGATGGCCTGTGCGATGGCCACGCGTTGGCGCAGTCCGCCGGAGAGCTCGGCCAGGCGGTATTTCGCCTTGTCTGCGATGCCGACGAATTCCATGGCCTGGTATGCCTTGGCGCGTTGGGTGCGGGTGATGGGGTGCAGGCCGAAGCGGGTACCGTTGAGTCCCAGGAGCACCGATTGTTCTGCGGTGAGGTTCGATTCGATGCCTGCGGCGTAGTTCTGCGGCACGTACCCGATGGATGCGTTGGCCTTGCCGGCGGGCGCGCCGAGGATGGTGGCGCTGCCGTGGGAGAGCGGCAGCAGGCCGAGTTCGACCTTCATCATGGTGGTCTTGCCTGCGCCGTTCGTGCCGACGATGGCGGTCACCGAGCCGGTGGGGATGGCGAAGGTGCCGTGCTGCCAGATCGTGCGTTCGCCGCGCCTGACCGCGGCGTCGTTCAGTTCGATGGCGTACCCTGGCTGGCTTTGCATGGCCGTGCCTCCTTGACGGTGCTGATGGTTTCGTATGCTTCGATTATCGCGAATGATGTTGACAATCGTTTTCAATAAGGAATGGGTCGTTGGGACAGGCGGACCGGACAAGGAAAAGGGGCGAAGAGGGGATCGGAACACAAAAAACGCCGTGGCCTGATTACAGGCCACGGCGAGATAACCAGATAGAAGGAAAACCGTATTACACGATGGCTCAGTCCCCGCTCTTGGATTTCGCGTCGTCGGACGCGGCGGCATCGCCATCGGTCGAAGCGCATTTCTTCTGTTTGGACGACGCATCGGACGACGTATCCGAATCCTTCGACCCCTTCGCGTCACCGGAGGCGTCGGCATCGGACTTGCCGGACTGTCCGGATTCATCCGACTGCGCATCCTGCGAGGAATCCTTCGAGTCGCCAGAATCCGCATCATCGGCATCGCCGTCATCCGCCACGCAACCGTACTCCGGGTCGATCGCGGTCGTGATCGAATCCACCAGCGCGCCGATCCAATCGGTCAGCGACTCGTACTCTCCTGGCATCTGCTCGGTCACATCGACAACCGGAATCTCCGCCTTGTTCGCCGTACCCGTGATCATGTTCGTCATCTCCGACGACTCCTGCGGATTATTCACCAGCACACCGGCCTTCTTCGCCTCCAGCAGCTCCTGGAACTCCTGAAGATCGGCCGGCGCGACCTCACCGCCATTCATCACCGCCTGCAGATAGCTCTGCGGCGTCACATCCTTCGCCCCAAGATCGGACATCAGATAATACGCCACCGACTCCGTAGCCGCATACGTGGCCTTCCCATGCCCCGAAGCGAACTTCTGCATCGAAGCATCCAATTGCTTCTCCTGACGCTGCCACTGCTGCAAACGCTTCTTGAAATACGCCTTCTTCGCCGGCCGCGCCTTCGAGAACGCGGCGGTCAGCTCCTTGGCCATATCCTGACGGGCATCCTTCGAAAACCACAGATGCGGATTATCACCCGTCGTCGCACCCACCGTCTGACCGGCGGAGACCACCGTCGTATCGCGCGACAACGACTTCGTGGCCCACGAATCATAATCCGCACCATTGGCCACCACGATCTCGGCCTTGCTCAACGTCGTCAGATCCGAGGTCTTCGGCTCGAAATCATGCGCATCCACACCAGTCGACGTCAGAATCGACGTCACCTTCACGCCCTTACCGCCGATCTGCGAAGCCAACGAACCCCACTGGCCAACCGAAGCCACCACACTGATCGCCCCCGTCTTCGCCGCAGGCTTGGACTGCGACGCCTCGCCGGCACGCCCCTCGCCGACACCACACGCCGCGCTCGCCAGCAACATCGCCGAAGCAAGCAACGCGGCAGCGCATTTGCCCAGTGCACGATTCGTTCGCATGGTCACATTCCGCCTTTCTCGCGGCCGCACGTCGACGCAGCCGATACGATATCTTATCGTAGTGCTCGCGAACGCGGGCGCAGGAACCTATAAGAAGGGGATGGCATGTCCATAAAACTCGACGGCAAGGCCGTGTCCGCGCGGATTAAGGAAGACCTGCGCGAACGGGTGGCGCGTTTGGCGGAACAGGGAATCGTGCCCGGCCTGGGAACGCTGCTGGTGGGCGAGGACCCTGGCTCGGTCAAATACGTCGCCGGCAAGCACGCCGACTGCGCGGAGGTCGGCATCCGCTCCATCAAGCGCGAACTGCCGCAGGACGCGACATTCGAACAGATCGCGCAGGCCGTGCGCGAACTGAACGAGGACCCGGAATGCACCGGGTTCATCGTGCAGATGCCACTGCCCAAGGGCATCGACTCCAATGCGATCATCGGCATGATCGACCCCGCCAAGGACGCGGACGGCATGCACCCGTACAATCTGGGCGAACTGGTGCTGCACGTTCGCGGCGACGTGTCCACGCCGCTGCCGTGCACGCCGCGCGGCATCATCGAACTGCTCAAGGCATACGACATCGACCTGAACGGCAAGGAGGTGTGCGTGCTCGGCCGCGGCATCACCGTGGGACGCACGATCGGACTGCTGCTGGCCAGCCGCGGCGTGAACGCCACGGTGACGCTGTGCCACACCGGCACCAAGGACGTGCACGACCACATGCGCCGTGCGGACGTGATCGTGGCGGCCATGGGCGTCGCCGGATTCGTCAAGCCGGAGGACGTGAAGGACGGCGCCGTGCTGGTCGACGTGGGCGTGAGCCGCGTGTTCGACGAGGAGGCGGGCCGCTACCGCATCAAGGGCGACATCGACCCGGCATGCCGCGAGAAGAGCGGCGCGTACACGCCGAATCCGGGCGGCGTTGGGCCGATGACCCGCGCCATGCTGCTGGCCAATGTCGTGGAAGCCGCCGAAAGGCACGCCGCCGAACGCTGACGGATGCCGGAGGGGCGAAATGCGCCACGACACGCCTAGAATTTTGGGGCTGGGTGTCTGTAGACTGAACAAATGGGTGTTTGCTGAGAAACAGCCGTATCTCAAATCGATATCGCGGGCTTTCGGCAGGCGCTCACATAACTGAAGATCGAGTAATATCCACCAACTATAAGAAACCATTTATTTATATGGCACAGAACAATAACGAAGTCGCCAAGGTCGCCATCAACGATATCGGCACCGAAGAGGACTTCATCAAGGCAGTCGATTCCACCATCAAGAACTTTGATGATGGTGATCTGGTCGAAGGTACCGTCGTTAAGATCGATCACGACGAGGTGCTCCTGGATATCGGCTACAAGACCGAAGGTGTGATTCCTTCCCGCGAGCTTTCCATCAAGAAGGACGTGGATCCGGACGAGGTCGTCAAGGTTGGCGACACCGTCGAGGCCCTTGTCGTCACCAAGGAGGACAAGGAAGGCCGACTGATTCTTTCCAAGAAGCGTGCACAGTACGAGCGCGCTTGGGGCGACATCGAGAAGATCAAGGAAGCCGATGGCGTTGTCGAAGGTACCGTCATCGAAGCTGTCAAGGGCGGCCTGATCGTGGACATCGGTCTGCGTGGCTTCCTGCCGGCATCCCTGGTCGAAATGCGTCGTGTGCGCGATCTCTCCCCGTACATCGGTCAGAAGATCGAAGCCAAGATCCTCGAACTCGACAAGAACCGCAACAACGTCGTGCTGTCCCGTCGCCAGTACCTGGAAGAGACCCAGTCCGAAGTTCGCGAGACCTTCCTCTCCCAGCTCAAGAAGGGCCAGATCCGCGAAGGCGTCGTGTCCTCCATCGTCAACTTCGGCGCATTCGTCGATCTCGGTGGTGTTGACGGCCTGATCCACGTTTCCGAGCTTTCCTGGAAGCACATCGATCACCCGTCCGAGGTCGTCAAGGTCGGCGATAAGGTCACCGTCGAGGTGCTCGACGTCGATCTCGACCGTGAGCGCATCTCCCTGTCCCTGAAGGCGACCCAGGAGGATCCGTGGCAGCGCTTCGCCCGCACCCACGTTCCCGGCCAGATCGTCAAGGGCAAGGTCACCAAGATCGTCCAGTTCGGCGTGTTCATCTCCGTCGAAGACGGCATCGAGGGCCTGGTGCACATCTCCGAGCTCGCCAACCGTCACGTCGAGAACCCGGAGACCGTGGTCAAGCCGGGCGAGACCGTGTTCGTCAAGGTGATCGACGTCGATCTCGATCGTCGCCGCATCTCCCTGTCCCTCAAGCAGGCCAACGATTCCGTTGACCCGGCTTCCGAGGACTTCGATCCGGCTCTGTACGGCATGCCGGCAGAGTACGACGAAGAGGGCAACTACAAGTACCCCGAAGGCTTCGACCCGAACACCAACGAGTGGCTTGCCGGTTACGAGAAGCAGCGCGAAGAGTGGGAATCCCAGTACGCTGCCGCTCACGACCTGTGGGAAGAGCACAAGGAGTTCGTGGCCAAGGAACTCGAGCACGCGGAGGAATCCGCCGCTGCCGACGGTCAGGGCGCTAAGGAAGAGAAGGTCGAAGAGGTGTCCAACTACTCCTCCGAGAGCACTTCCAACGGCACCCTCGCCGACTCCGACCAGCTTGCCGCCCTGCGCGACCAGCTGCTCGGCGAGTGAGCTGATCGCAGCCACTGCACGGTAATAACTGCAGAATAAGTTGCAACGCATCAGCTATTAGCTGAAACGAGAGCCCGACCGGTTATCCGGCCGGGCTCTCGTTGTCTTTCCTGAATCGGCTCTGCATGGGCGCAGAGCCTCCCGCCCTGTCTCCATGTCCCATAAGGTTTCATCGGCTAGTCCGCGATTTGGCTGGAAGCATGCCGAATGCCGTGTTTTATGACATTCTTGGGAAGGATTCTGCCGGATACGCGCAAGGGGAAGAGCGCATTGACGGCGTTGGGCCAAGGCTCATCGTCGTATGCTTCATATGCCTTGGCCAGGGAAGAGACGGGAAGATGGGAAAAGAGACGACACGAAACTCGAACTTCGAGTTCCTGCGCATCGTAGCCATGCTTGCGATTACGCTATGCCATTTCGTTGCACGCAAATACATATTGAGCGGTGATATTCCGATCCGCTGGATCAGCGTTATGCTCGTCGATTTCTGGGGTCTGGGGGATTGCCTCTTCTTCGGGATCACCTCATGGTACCTGTGTATGTCGAACCCGACGGGCAAAAAGGCCTTCCGCCGTGTATGGCAGCTGGAAAAGCAGCTGTGGTTCTACGCCATCGGCATATTCGCGGTTCTTGCGATTCTCCAGTTCGGCTTTGGCCTCTATCCGTTCTTCGCTTCCAAAGGCGCCTTGGCCAAGGCGGGCCTCTCGTCCGTCGCTCCCGTGATTTCGGAGTTATGGTGGTATCCGACGGCATATGTGCTGTTCGTGCTGCTCCATCCCTTCATCAACGCCTGCCTGCGTGCGTGTGGCGAGCGGATTCATCGTGGTCTGGCCTTGAGCGCATTCGCCATATGGGGCGTGATTCCCTTCTTCCCGCTTAATATGAAGTTGAGCGTGTTCCTCTTCCTGTACCAGTACGTGATGCTTTCCTACGTGCGCTGGTATCACGACGATCTGCTGCGTTCCCGCCGGTTGAAGACCATGCTGCTTGCCGTTGGTCTGGGCGTCGGCATCTGCTTTGACAGTGTTATGGCCGTGGCCGGGGCAATCGGAAAATTGGGCCGTAACTACACGTACATGAGCCAGCCGTGGAGTTTCCCTTCGCTGTTCGTGGCATTGGGTCTGCTGATGTGGGCATATCAGCGTGAGGAATCCCATTCCAAGGCGATCAACATAATGGCCTCCGCCACATTGGCTCCCTATGTGATCACCAAGTACACGCCGCTCACGCTTGCCGTGAAGCATTGGATCGACGAGCTGACCGCAGGCATGAATGCGGGGTTCGGGCTGATGCTCAATGTCGTGCTCATCCTGGTGATGTTCATGCTGTGCATTGCGATCGATCTCGTTCGTCAGGCGCTGTTCAGGGTCACCGTTGACAGGAAACCCGGCGCATGGTTTGCGGTCGTATGGGATTGCATGGAGAACAGGGCAAAGCCGGCCATCAGCGAAAAGTGGGCGCGGATCGTCCAAGGCTGATTGCATCTGTGTTCCGTATGCCGCTGCCCGAGTACCGCAGGCGGTACGATACCGGTGTGCATGGTATGAGAATCGGATTGACGGGCGGCATCGCCGCGGGCAAGAGTACGGTGGCGGCACGGCTGGCCGGATTGGGCGCGTTCCTGATCGACTACGATGCGTTGGCGCATGCGGTGGTCGAGCCCGGCGGTGCCGCGCTGCCCGAAATCGTCGGGGCGTTCGGCGCGGATGCTCTGAACGCCGACGGCACGTTGAACCGTGCATGGATGGCCGAGCATGTGTTCGGCCCCTCCGCCGCACCGGGCGCACGCGAACATTTGGACGGTATCGAGCATCCGCTGATCTACCGCGAGGCAGAACGATTGGAGCAGCAGGAACGAGCATCGCGCCCGCATGCGGTCATCGTGCACGACATCCCGCTACTTGCCGAGGTCATCGACTCCATACCGTTCCGTTTCGACCGTATCGTCACCGTCGAGGCCCCGGAAGAGACGCGCATCGAACGCATGATCGAGACGCGCGGCATGACCAGACGGCAGGCATGCGACCGCATCCGGCATCAGTCCAGCGAAGCGCAGCGACGCGCCATCGCCAACGACGTCATCGACTCCGATCAGCCGTTGGAACAAATGTTCGAACAGGTTGATAGGCTGTATAGTCAATGGAACGAGAAAGCGTAGAAGCTCGGCAGAGGGGTTGCGATGGGATTCAACATTGAACGCACGAACAAGCCGTTTGTAGTCAAAGCACCGTACAAGCCAAGCGGCGACCAGCCCAAGGCCATCGACGAGCTCGCCACGCGCATCGAGAACGGCGAGAACGATGTGGTGCTCATGGGCGCCACCGGCACGGGCAAGACCGCCACCACCGCATGGCTGATCGAACGGTTGCAGCGCCCGACGCTCATCATCGAGCCGAACAAGACCCTGGCTGCGCAGCTGTGTGCCGAATTCCGCGAGCTCATGCCCGACAACGCGGTGAGCTATTTCGTCAGCTACTACGACTACTACCAGCCGGAAGCCTATATTCCGCAGACCGACACGTACATCGAGAAGGACTCCAATATCAACGACGACGTGGAGCGACTGCGCCACGCCGCCACCGCGAACCTGCTGACCAGGCGCGACTGCGTGGTCGTGGCCACAGTCAGCTGCATCTACGGTTTGGGTACGCCCGAGGAGTATGCCGGGCGCATGCTGTTCCTGCACGAGGGCGACCAGATCGAGCGCGACGATCTGCTGCGCACCTTCGTGGACATGCAGTACAAGCGCAACGACATCGCGTTCACCCGCGGCACGTTCCGTGTGCGCGGCGACACCGTCGAGATCATCCCCGTGTACGAGGAACTGGCCATCCGCATCGAGTTCTTCGGCGACGAGATCGACCGCATCTCCACGCTGCACCCGTTGACGGGCGACGTGATCTCGCACGAGACCGAAGTGCACATCTTCCCGGCGTCGCATTACGTGGCGGGTCCCGACCGCATGGCCCGTGCGCTGAAAAGCATCCGCGCCGAGCTTGACGACCGTGTGGCCGAGCTGAAGAACCAGGGCAAGGATCTGGAGGCGCAGCGTCTCTCCATGCGAACCACCTACGATCTGGAAATGCTCAGCCAGGTGGGCGTGTGCTCGGGCATCGAGAACTATTCGCGGCATTTCGACGGACGTGCTCCCGGCACGCCGCCGCACACCCTGCTCGACTTCTTCCCCGACGATTTTCTGCTGGTCATCGACGAATCGCATGTCACCATACCGCAGATCGGCGCGATGTACGAGGGTGACGCGTCCCGCAAACGTACGTTGGTCGAACACGGGTTCCGCCTGCCTTCGGCGATGGACAACAGGCCGCTGAAATGGCCCGAGTTCCTGCAGCGGGTGGGCCAGACCGTGTATCTTTCCGCCACGCCCGGCGACTATGAACTGGGACTTTCCGACGGCGTGGTCGAGCAGATCATCCGTCCGACCGGTCTGGTCGACCCGAAGATCGAGGTGCGGCCCATCGAAGGCCAGGTCGACGATCTGCTGGGCGAGATCAAGGCCCGTGTGGAACGCAACGAACGCACGCTGGTCACCACGCTGACCAAGAAGATGGCGGAGGATCTGACCGACTACCTGCTGGAACGCGGCATCAAGGTGGAGTACCTGCATTCGGATGTGGATACGTTGCGGCGCGTGGAGCTGCTGCGCATGCTGCGCGAGGGCAAGATCGACGTGATCGTGGGCATCAACCTGCTGCGCGAGGGCCTTGACCTGCCCGAGGTGTCACTGGTGGCGATTCTGGATGCGGACAAGGAGGGGTTCCTGCGCTCGTACCGCTCTCTGATCCAGACCATCGGCCGTGCCGCGCGAAACGTGGACGGCACCGTGCTCATGTATGCGGACAACATCACCGAGGCCATGCACGAGGCCATCGACGAGACGAACCGTCGCCGTGAGATCCAGATCGCCTACAACAAGGAGCATGGCATCGACCCGAAGCCGTTGATCAAGAAGATCAGCGACGTGAACGACATGCTCGCCAAAGAGGACGTGGACACGCAGACCCTGCTTGACGGCGGGTACCGCAATGCGGGCAAGGCCGGCAACACGCACCTGGGCGTGCCGACCCTGGACGAGAGGGAAGCGGACAAGCGCCACGAGGACCTGCTCAAGGCCGGTCTGCCGGCGCAGGATCTGGCCGATCTGATCCGTCAGCTTTCGGAGCAGATGCACACCGCCGCCGAGCAGCTGCAGTTCGAGCTGGCGGCGCGTCTGCGCGACGAGATCCGCGATCTGAAGAAGGAACTGCGGCAGATGACCGAGGCCAGCAAGTAGGACGACCGGTACATGCCATGCCCGATGTGCGCTGCCGGGCATGGCATGCGGAGCGGGGGAGGGAGCGTTCGTCTCCCGCAGAATGGCTCCGTCGAGCCGTCAGAGCCAGTCCGTACCATGGTTCGCATGGCTGAAACACCCCTTGCATTTGAAATCACCACGTTTGTGGTGCTCGCGCTGTTCTTCATCGTCGACCTGTTCATCATCGGGCGTAAGCCGCACGTCCCATCCACCAAGGAGTGCGTGCGGCACATCGCGTTCTTCGTCGTCATGGCGTTGATCTTCGGCGGTCTGATCTGGTTCTTCGCCGGGTCCAAGCCGGCCATCGAGTTCTATTCCGGCTGGCTTACCGAATACTCGCTGTCCATCGACAACCTCTTCGTGTTCGTCATCATCATGTCGAATTTCGCCGTCCCCAAGCAGATTCAGAAATACGTGCTGAGCGTGGGCATCACGTTCGCCCTGATCTTCCGTGGCGTCTTCATCCTCATCGGATCGGCGCTGATCAGCCGTTTCACCTGGATCTTCTTCATCTTCGGCGCGTTCCTCATCTATACCGCCGTCAAGCTCGTGGTGGGCGGCGACGATGACGACGAATACAAGGAGAACGGCGTGATCCGCACGCTGCGCAAGGTGGTGCACATCACCGACGAATACGATGGCGAGAAGCTGCGTACCACCCGTGGAGGTGTGCGCTACTGGACGCCGATGATGATCGTGTTCCTTGCCATCGGCACCACGGACGTGATGTTCGCCTTCGATTCGATCCCCGCGATCTTCGGCCTGACCAAGGACCCGTTCATCGTCTTCACCTCCAATGTGTTCGCGCTGCTCGGCCTGCAGCAGCTGTACTTCCTGCTCGGCGCGCTGCTCGACAAGCTCGTGTATCTGCCCGCCGGTCTGTCCATCGTGCTCGGCTTCATCGGTGTGAAGCTGGTGCTGGAGGCGCTGCATGAGAACACGCTGCCGTTCATCAATGGCGGCAATCCGGTGCCGTGGGCGCCGGAGATCCCCACGTGGATTTCGCTGGCCGTGATCGTCGTGGCCATCGGCGGCGCGGCGCTGCTGTCCGTGCTGAAGATGCGCAAGATGGAGCCGGAAGCCAAGTAACGGCTGATCGGTTCGGCGTTGTGCGTATGGCGGGTCTGAGTGTTTCAGACCCGCCTTGTGCTATGTGGAGGCACGCGCTTGGGGCGTGGGGGAGCGGCGGCAATCCGGTGCCGTCCTGCACGCCGACCGTGTTTTTTCATGTGGGAACCAATTTGTTTGTCGGGCGAACCATTGCGTGCAACATGCTTTTGAAAATGCTGGAATTCCAGGGATTGTGGCACAGCATGAAGCGAGTGGACTATAATTGTGAGCGCTAACATAAAAATTCGGCCAAACGGTGTTTATCGCACAACCCGCGAGTAGACTGACCCGTGGAAGACAAGGTTGTCGACCTTGTCCGTTGCAATACAACCGCAGAAGAAGTTAAGGAATAGGCAATATGCGTAAAGCCAAGATCGTAGATACCATCGGTCCCGCTACCGAAACCCTCGAAGGTATCACCAGCCTTGTCGAGGCCGGCATGGATGTGGCTCGTCTGAACCGCTCCCACGGCACCCCGGAAGATCACCTCAAGGTCTACAACAACCTGCGCGCCGCCGCCAAGGCCACCGGTCGCAACGTTGCCGCCCTCGTCGATCTGCAGGGTCCGAAGATCCGCTGCGGTTGGTTCAAGAAGAACGCCGACGGCGAGGATAAGGTCCAGCTGACCGAAGGTCAGGAATTCATCATCACCACCGACGACATCGAGGGCGACGAGCACATCACCTCCACCACCTTCAAGGGTCTGCCGGGCGACTGCCATGCAGGCGACCCGATCCTGATCGACGACGGCAAGGTCCGCCTGGAGGTCACCAAGGTCGAGGGCAACAACGTGTACACCAAGGTCGTCGTGGCCGGCCCCGTGTCCAGCCACAAGGGCATCAACCTGCCGGGCGTCGCCGTGTCCCTGCCGGCACTGACCGAGAAGGACGAAGAGGATCTGCGTTGGGCCATCCGCACCGGCGCCGACATCATCGCCATGTCCTTCGTGCGTTTCGCCACCGATATCGATCGCGCCCACGAGATCATGGACGAGGAAGGCCGCCGCATCCCGGTCGTGGCCAAGATCGAGAAGCCGCAGGCTCTGGAGAACCTCGAAGCTATCGTGAAGGCCTTCGACGGCATCATGGTCGCCCGTGGCGATATGGCCGTTGAGTGCCCGCTGGAAGAGGTGCCGCTGGCTACCAAGCGCTGCATCGAGCTGGCTCGTCAGTACGCCAAGCCGGTCATCGTGGCCACCGAGGTCCTGGGCTCCATGGTGAACTCCCCGGTCCCGACCCGTGCAGAGGCTTCCGACTGCGCCAACGCCGTCCTCGACGGCGCCGACGCCACCATGACCTCCAACGAGACCGCCGTTGGCAAGTACCCGGCAGTCACCGTGAACACCATGAGCCGCATCTCCTCCTTCGCCACCGAGCACGGTTTCGACCGTATCCCGCAGCTGAAGAACCTGGATATGTCCTCCACCGGCGCTGTGTCCTCCGCTGCCGTCGACCTGGCCGACAAGCTGAACGCCAAGGCCATCGTCGCCTACACCCAGACCGGTTCCACCGTGCACCGCGTGTCCCGCGAACGCCCGGCCGTCCCGATCTTCGGCATCACCAACAACGAGCACACCTACCACTGGCTGGCTCTGAGCTGGGGCACCGAATCCTTCCTGGTCGACGAGGACTACCACGACAAGTCCCGCCGCGACCTGATGGAATACACCGACAAGGTGCTGAAGGAAGCCGGCAAGGTCGCCGATGGCGACAAGATCGTCGTGCTGAGCTCCGCTCAGGGCGAGCACCAGCCGGGCAGCACCGACAGCATCTACGTGCACACCGTCGGCTTCAGCCAGGAGTGAACCGCTGAGCGGACTCCGGAACGTCAGGACGGATGGGTCCGGTCGGCTTCGACCGGCTCATCCGCTTAAGGCGTGACTGCAGTCGGCGCATCGGCGTAAGCGTATAACGTAATGTGGGTGGCCACCTTTTTGAAGGCGGCCACCCACATTCGTATTTATGCGCTGTGTACGCGCGTATGTGCGCGGCTATGACGATCAGCCGATCAGTTCTCCGGCATCTGGTCGCCGGCTTCGTCGCTATGATTCAGCAGTCCGTCGTGCAGGCTCAGCAATGCGACCAGCGACTTGGCGTCGAGAATCGTGCCGTTGACCACCAGCTGATGCGCCTCTTCGGGCGTCACCAGCCGCAATGCCGGCCTGGGGGTCTCGGGGCCGAAATCGGACACCTGCGCGGGTGTCAGGTCGGTGGCATAGAACAGCGAGGTGTACTGGGTGGAATAGCCGGGCATGTCCATGATGCGCGAGAACTGTCGAATCTTGCCGGCGCGGAACCCGGCCTCCTCCTCCAGCTTCTGCCGTGCGATATCCATGGGTCGATCCAGGTGGGACGAGCCATGGCCGCCGGGAATCTCCAGCGTCCAGCGGTGCGTGGACAGACGGTACTGCTCGACCAGCGGAATCCTGCCATCGTCGGTGATGGCAAGCACGCCGACGGTATCCCCGTGCTTGACATGAATGAAGTCGCGCTCGAACGGCTTGCCGCCCAATGAATCGAACGTCACATGGTCGATATTGAAGCAATGCGTGCGCAGTGTTTCCTTGCGTGACATTTCCTGGACCGGGGACGTGCGCCACGGGTCGAACTGCCGATATGTTGTGTTGCCCATACGATCCTCCTTGCGTGAGCGAACACTTTCATTTTAAACCGAAAAGGGCGGATCGTCGTGGAGCGAAAAGCCGGGTCGTAGCGGGTCCGCATGTATGCGGGGCGCGTGTGCAGGGTGTGGGGGATAGGCGTTGATGACAATAAAAAAATCCCGCTGTTTCCAGCGGGATCTAGCCGGTGCCCCCGGTGGGACTCGAACCCACACTGCGCAGATTTTGAGGCTGCTTCCTCTACCAATTGGGATACAGGGGCGTATCCAAACCTTGAGTAGTCTACAACACAAACGCGATCGAGTCCAATGCCGTGTTGCGAATGGCCGCCGCGCACGCCGCATATCGGCCGGATGGATGGGCGCGTGGAACCCGTCTCATAATATGAATCAATGGTTTGACGCAACGCTGCCGGCTGAGCCGGCCATTGTGTTATTGTGGTGGTTTGAGAGTTACATTTAGAGCGTTATCGTGCCTAGAAACGAGGTTGATGTAATGGTGTCTAGCAATGGTGAAGAAGGAATGGAGCCTGTACTGACCGAAGAGGAGCTGCAGGCCGCCGCCCGTGCCGAAGAAGCCCCCGAGCGTGACGAGAACCGCAAGCGCACCGTCGTGGTCGCCGAAGACGAGTCCGTGAATCGTATGGATCTTGTCGGCATGCTTGAGGACAACGGCTACGAGGTCGTCGGCGAGGCCGCCAACGGCGAGGAAGCCGTGGAACTCGCCCGCACCAAGCGCCCGGACGTGGTGTGCATGGATGTCAAGATGCCGCGCATGGACGGCATCACCGCCGCAGGCATCATCTGCGACGAGAACATCGCCCCCGTGGTCATGCTGACCGCATTCTCCCAGCCTGATCTGGTCAAGAAGTCCACCGGCGCCGGCGCCATGGCATACGTGACCAAGCCGTATGAGGAATCCAAGCTTATCCCCGCTCTGGAAGTCGCCATGGGCCGCTTCGCGGAGATCAACGATCTGCTGGACAACGTGGAGCGCTCCGAAGCCAAGCTCAAGGCCACCGAGGACGAGCTCGCCAAGGCGCAGGCCGATCTGCAGAAGGCTCAGGAGACGCTGGAGGAGCGCAAGCTCATCGACCGCGCGAAGGGTCTGCTGATGGACAAGGCCGACTTCTCCGAGCAGGGCGCGTTCCGCTGGATCCAGAAGACCTCCATGGATCAGCGCATCCCGAAGAAGCGCCTGGCCATGGCCATCATCGAAAAGTACGGCGATCCCAAGCCCGCACGCGACGATCGCTGAGCTGAACATAGCTGAACCGAACTCATGATTGATACCGTATCCGACGAAACGCGCGGAACGCTGCTGGTCGTTGATGGCCATTCGCTGGCGTTCCGCGCGTTCTTCGCTCTTCCCGTAGAAAACTTCTCCACCTCGTCCGGCCAGGCCACCAATGCGGTCTGGGGATTCGCCACCATGCTCGCCCAAGTGATCGAGGCGGAGAAACCGGACCATCTGGCCGTCGCATTCGACGTCAAGGGCGGCACCTTCCGCAACACCATGCTGCCGCAGTACAAGGGCACGCGCGACGCAGCCCCCGAAGACCTGCTCAGCCAGCTGCCGCTCATCCAGCAGATGCTCGACGCGTTGGGCGTCACCTACATCGAAAAGCCCGGATATGAGGGCGACGATGTGATCGGCACGCTTGCCACGATGGGCGAGCAGGCGAAATACAAGACGCTCGTGCTGTCCGGAGACAGGGACGCGTTCCAGCTTGTGGACGATTGGGTCACCGTGCTGTACCCCGGCCACCACTTCAAGGACCTGAAGCACATGACGCCCGAAGCGGTGTTCGCCAAGTACAAGGTGACGCCCGCGCAATACCCGGACCTGGCTGCGCTGCGCGGCGAGACAGCGGACAATATTCCCGGCGTGCCGGGCGTGGGCGACGGGTTCGCCGCCAAATGGATCAACCAGTACGGCTCGCTCGAAGGCATCTGCGAGCATGCCGACGAGATCGGCGGCAAGAAGGGCGAATCCCTGCGCGCGAACCTCGATCAGGTCAAGCTCAACCGCAAGGTCAACGCGCTGGTACGAGACATCGACCTGGGCGTGACCGTGGACGATCTGACCTTCGGCCAATTCGACGCCAGCAAGCTCGACGAACTGTTCACGTCCCTGGAATTCGGCTCGCGCACCAAGTCCCGCATCCTCAAGACCTTCAACGGAGGCGAGGCACCGAAACTCGACCATGCCGGCACCGATGCGGCCAAGGAACGCCCGGCCATCGAAGTGACGGACGTGCAGCATGCGAACGACGCCGAAACCCTGAACGCATGGGCGGCGGAGCATCTGCCGGCCGCCGAGAGCGAGACTGCGACTGCGGTTCCGAGCGGCGAGACGGACGACATCGGCAAGCAGTTCTCTATCGACCATTCGATGCGCTGCAACGGTGCGATCGACCATTCCTGGGTCATCAACGCCAGTGGCACCGCCAGGCCGGGCAAGGTCAAGGCGACCGCCATCACGCTGCAGTACGGCGACGCCGCGCTCATCATCGACATCCCCGCGAACACGGCGGACGGCACTGAACACGTTGCGCACGATACGGCCGACACCGCAGCCGATGCGCCGCAACTGGAACCGGGGATGCGCGAAGCGCTCGATGCTGTGCTCGCCCAGTACGCCTCCACCATGGTCGTACACGGGTACAAGGAGCAATTGCATCTGTTCGCTTCCCTCGGCGTCACCCTGCCGCAACCGCTGTTCGACACCAAACTCGCCGGCTACCTCGTGCAGCCCGACTTCCACGCGGACACGCTCGAACAGGCCGCCGCACGATTCCTCGACATCCATGTCGAGGAGAAGACCGAGGAGGCCACGCAGGGGCTGCTCGACCTGGACGATGGCGGCGACGCGGACGAGGATCAGGCATCGACCCTGCTGCAGCATGTGACCATCATCGCGCAGCTCGCCCGCACGCTTGCCCCGCAGATCGACCAGCGCGAACAGTTCGGCCTGCTGCAAAGGCTCGAACTGCCGGTTTCGCGCGTACTGTACGGCATGGAATCGCAGGGCGCGAAGGTCGACATGCGTCGTCTCGCCACCATGCGCGACACGTTCGCCGCCGACGCGCGTCAGGCGCAGGAGATCGCCTGGGATTACGCCGGCACCACGGTGAACCTGCAAAGCCCCAAGCAGCTGGGCAAGGTGCTGTTCGAAGACATGGGCCTGAAGCCCACGAAGCGCACCAAGACCGGCGGCTACACCACCAATGCGGACGCGCTGCAGAAGCTCTACATCACCTATGCGGACGACGAGCGTGCCAGCGGGTTCCTCGGCGCATTGCTCAGGCATCGCGAGACGAACAAGCTCAAGCAGATCGTCGCCACGCTCATCGACGCCGCCAACCCCGCCGACGAGCGCATCCACACCACGTTCGAGCAGACTGTGGCCGCCACCGGGCGATTGAGCTCCGTGGACCCGAACCTGCAGAACATTCCGAACCGCAACGCCGCCGGGCGTGAGATCCGGTCCGCATTCGTGCCGGGAGAAGGCTTCGAATCGCTCATGAGCTGCGATTACTCGCAGGTGGAGCTGCGCATCATGGCGCACCTGTCCGGCGACGAGTCGCTGATCGAGGCGTTCAAGAGCGGCGCCGACTTCCACAAGTACGTGGCGAGTCTGGTGCACGGCGTGCCGGTCGACCAGATCACGCCCGACCAGCGCAGCCATGTGAAGGCCATGAGCTACGGCCTGGCATACGGGTTGAGCTCGTACGGCCTGGCGCAGCAGCTGAAGATCCGCCCGGGCGAGGCCGAAGCGCTCAAGGAGAAGTATTTCGCCACGTTCGGCAAGGTGCACGACTTCCTGGAATCCTGCGTGAGCGAGGCACGCAAACGCGGGTACACCGAGACGATGTTCGGCCGCAGACGGTACTTCCCGGCACTGAAATCCACGAACCGCGCCACACGCGACGCGGCCGAACGCGCCGCACTGAACGCGCCGATCCAGGGCAGCGCGGCCGACATCATGAAGATCGCGATGATCCGTGCACAGCGCGCGCTGGCCGAGGCCGGGGTGAAGAGCCGGATCATCCTGCAGATTCACGACGAACTGGTGGTGGAGATCGCGCCGGGCGAGACCGAACAGGTGACGGCGCTGATACGCGACGCCATGGAGAACGCCGTGCACCTGGACGTGCCGCTGAACGTGTCCACGGGCGTGGGCGCGGACTGGCAGCTCGCCGCACACTGACCGACATCACTGCCGCATTTGCCGGGTATGCGGAATCGCGTGCGGCCGATCCGGGGCCAGACTCGGATAACGGCCGCATATGGCTCCACTAGTAGGCGGCGGGCGCGGCCTTGCATGGACGAGACCCGCATATGGCCACGGGGAGAGGCTCTCGTATGGCCATATGCGGATACGATCCCCGTAAGGCCACGCTGACGGGCATCAAGCGGGGCCAAACGCGGATACGAACCCAAGATAACTACGCAGGGATATGCCCTGGCGTGGCCGGATCCGGACGGCACCGGCAGCCTGCCACGGAACGGTACCATAAGCGAGGCCATACGCGGGTGCGACCCATGAACGGCTGCACCCAAAGGCGAACACCGGCGGAACACATGGCATCCAATGCCAACGAAGGCAACGACAACGCAGGAAAGGACAGACAATGAGACTCAAGCAGGTCGTGGACGTACTGGAAACGCTATACCCGTTGCGATACGCGGAACAATGGGACGAACCGGGGCTCATCGTAGGCGACCTGACCCAGCCCGTCACGCGCATCGCCTTCGCCGCCGACCCATCCAGCGCCATCATCGACCAGGCCATCGCATGGGGCGCGGACCTGCTCATCACCCACCACCCGCTGTTCTTCCGCTCCGTACACCAGGTGTCCGGGCTCGGCTTCCGCGGCAACCTCGTCACCAAACTCAACCGCGCCGGCTGCGCCCTATGGGTGGGACACACGAACGCCGACGCGGCATGGCGAGGCGTAGGCCAGGCCGCCGCCGACTACTTCGGACTCATCGACCAAAAGCCACTCGTCCCCATCAACGACCCCGACACCGAACACCCCGTAGGCCTGGGCCGAATCGGCCGACTGAGCAAGCCCACCACACTGGGCACCTTCGCCCAACACGTCTACACCCAGGTCACCACCCACGGCATGGCCACAGCACTCGGCATCCAGATGTGCGGCGACCCGAACACCCTCATCTCCACCGTCGCGATCCTGCCCGGCTCCGGAGACTCCCTCTTCGACGAGGTCCGCGCCACCGGAGCGGACGTGTACGTGACCAGCGACCTGCGCCACCACCCCGTCACCGACGCCATCGAACAGGCACGATACGAGGCGGCCATGCGCGCCGAAGGCATCATGCTCGGCCACGGCGAACCGGGCCAGAGCGAACCGCACGTACGCCCATGCTTCATCAACACGCCCCACGCCGCCATCGAATCCATGTGGTTCAACTACGCCATCGAAGACATCCCCTCGGCGCTCGCCGAAGCCACCGGCGAACAGGTGGAGACCAACTGGATCCGCACCACCACCGACCCGTGGACCTGGCTGATCAACGAGGCGGGCACGGCCAGCGCCACCGGCCGTGTGGATGCATAGCGGGAAACACGGGACGCACGGAAGGAAACGCAGGGAGGAACGTCATGGAAACAGAGAGCACGGAACCGCTGAACGCGGCGGACAACGCCAACGAAACTGGCGAAACCAGCGAAACCGCGGCGCAGGTGGACGCACGTCTCGCCGCCCACGGCGACGACATCGACATGAGCGTGCCTGCCAAACTGCTCGAAAGCCACGAAGTGTACCGGGGCGCGATCTTCCGCGTGGAAGACACGCTCGTAGGGCTGACCACCACCAGCGGCAACATGGTCACCATCCGCCGGCAGGTATTGCGCCACGCGCCCTGCGTGGTGATGCTCGTGCACGACACGGCGACGGACCGCTACCTGATCGAACGCGAATACCGCATCGGCAACGACTCCTTTGCCTACGGTCTGCCGGCAGGGCTGATGGACAACGGCGAGGACGTGCGCGAGGCCGCATTGCGCGAACTGCGCGAGGAAACCGGCGTTACGCCGATCTCGCCGGAACGCATGCGCATCGAACATGTGACGGACTGCTATTCGTCCGAGGGCATGACCGACGAGCTCGCCCACATCATGGTGATCCACCTGGACGGATACCGCCAGGGGGAGCGCCACTTCGACGCCGACGAGCACGTGGAATCCGCATGGGTGAGCTGGGCAGACCTGCAGGCCATGCACGTGACCGCCAGCAACTCCATCATCGCCATCCAGCACGAGCAGATCCGCAGACTCACCGCAGGCGAATAACCCGCCAAACCCCGCCGAATCAACACCCAAAACCCCGGCCAGCCGCACGAACAACCACACGCAGCAACCCTCCAACAACGTAAAACGATTGAGGGCATCTTGTGGCGAACCGGCCACACCGGGGCCAAGGGGCAGGGAACGTGGGATAATGAACCATATGATGCATATACGACCGGGATCCATGTATCCGCTCGGTGCCAGCTACGACGGCGCCGGCGTGAATTTCGCCCTATTCTCCAAAGTTGCCGAAAAGGTCGAACTGTGCCTCTTCGATGAAGAAGACCACGAAACCCGAATCGAGATGACGGAGCAAAACTCCTACGTCTGGCACAACTACATCCCAGGACTGCAACCAGGCCAACGCTACGGCTACCGCGTCTACGGACCCTACAACCCGGCACAAGGACTGCGCTGCAACCCCTCGAAACTCCTCCTCGACCCATACGCCAAAGCCATCGAAGGCAACATCGACGACGATCCGAGCCTCTTCTCCTACGACATGTCCAAACCAGACGACATCAACGCCGTCAACATGCAGGACTCCGCCGCACACACCATGAAGTCCGTCGTCATCAACCCCTACTTCGACTGGGGCAACGACCAACACCCCAACATCTCCTACCACGACTCCGTCATCTACGAAGCCCACGTACGCGGCATGACCAACCTCAACCAAGACGTACCGCCGGACATCCGCGGCACCTACGCCGGCCTCGCATACCCATCAGTCATCGACTACCTCAAAAAGCTCGGCGTCACCGCCATCGAACTCATGCCCATCCACCAGTTCGTCAACGACTCCTTCCTCCAGCAAAAAGGACTGAGCAACTACTGGGGCTACAACACCATCGGCTTCTTCGCACCCCACAACGCCTACTCCAGCGTCGGCGAACGCGGCCAACAGGTCAACGAATTCAAAGCCATGGTCAAGGCCTACCACCACGCAGGCATGGAAGTCATCCTCGACGTGGTCTACAACCACACCGCCGAAGGCAACCACATGGGCCCCACCCTCAGCTTCAAAGGCATCGACAACCAGGCCTACTACCGCCTCGTAGACAACGACCCCTACCACTACTTCGACACCACCGGCACCGGCAACTCACTCCTCATGCGCTCGCCGCACGCCCTCCAACTCATCACCGACAGCCTGCGCTACTGGGTCACCGAAATGCACGTCGACGGCTTCCGCTTCGACCTCGCCGCAACCCTCGCACGCCAATTCCAGGAAGTAGACAAACTCTCCGCCTTCTTCGACATCGTCGAACAAGACCCCGTCATCAGCCGCGTCAAACTCATCGCCGAACCATGGGACCTCGGCTCCGGCGGCTACCAAGTCGGCGGCTTCCCCTCCAGCTGGTCCGAATGGAACGGCCGCTACCGCGACTGCGTACGCGACTTCTGGCGCTCGCAGCCATCCACGCTGCCGGAGTTCGCCTCGCGTCTGATGGGCAGTTCCGACCTGTATGAGATAAACGGGCGCAGACCCGTGGCATCGGTGAACTTCATCACCGCGCACGACGGGTTCACGCTTAACGACCTGGTGAGCTACAACGAGAAGCACAACGATGCGAACGGCGAAGGCAACCGCGACGGCGAAAGCAACAACCGCTCGTGGAACTGCGGCGTGGAGGGCGAGACCACCATCCGCGACGTGAACGAGCTGCGCCACCGCCAGATGCGCAACATGTTCGCCACGCTGCTGGTGAGCCAGGGCATCCCCATGATCTGCGGCGGCGACGAGGTGGCACGAACCCAGCAGGGCAACAACAACGCGTACTGCCAGGACAACGAGATCTCGTGGACGCATTGGGATCTGGACGACGGGCGCAAGAACCTGCTGGCGTTCGTCTCCAAGCTGATCCATCTGCGCCTGAACCACCCCGTGCTGCACCGCCGCAGGTTCTTCACCGGCCGCACCGCCGACGATGAGCCGGGCGCGATTCCGGAGGTGGAGTGGTTCGACCACACCGGTTCCATCATGGATATGAACGATTGGCAGAATACGCATGCGTTCTCCATGATGGTGTACCTCAATGGCTCGAATATTCCGGAAATGGACTATTACGGCAACCCCACGGTGGACAACGACTTCATACTGATCTTTAACGCGCATTACGAGCCGATCCAATTCACGTTGCCGGACGAGAACTATGGCAGCAAGTGGAAGCTGGTGGTGGACACGTACAATCCGAACGGACCGGAGCTCAACTATGAGGCCGGTTTCGCGATCACCGCGCAATCCAGGAGCTTCATGCTACTGATGAGCGAGGATAAACCTGAGTTGCGCCACCTGTTCTGAGTTTTGGGCAGGTGCTGATTCGGGAACGGGCTCTGGTGCGGGCCGCAACGCTGGTTGTTGGTTGAGCGTTGCGGGCTGCGCCGGGGTCCTTTTTGCTGTACTGCGCATTGTATATATGACAGAAATGATGCGATTCGTTGCTTAAATGCAACGGTGCTGCTCTGAATGTGCCGAGGATTCGGCGGCCTGGCTGCTAGAATCGCGTCCGGCGGGACTCTCGATACCGGGAAAACGTTGGAAGGCCGGCGTTTCGTGATGTCTTTCGTCGATTTTCGTGGTCGGTTTCCCGGCATTGGATATTGACCGACACGCCGATGTGCACGGCAGGGATATGTATTGATCCCATGACGGCGGGGAAGGGGGAGACCCCCGTGTTTGTAACGTTCACATCGGCACAATGCAAGGTATTGCCGGTCGGCCGATGCCGTCGGAGTTCCTTCGGGCATCTGGGAATGCGCGCAGCGAATCGTATGCTCGTTAAATTAAGTCATGCGATTTGATGTCACAAGAGCCATCTATAAAAGAATCATGCATTTGTGCGCCGTGCACCGGATTGGTACACGGATATAAATGAAAATAGGAAGAATCAGAGGCAAAGCCTCCTCGTATCTTTCGCGTGGAAGGCCATTGCTTACGCATTTACGGGAACAACCGCCAAGGGGGGATTCCCCGATGCGAACATGTTGGGCTGAAGACAGCGGCCCGATGTGGGATGACGAATCCGATGCTGCTGCGCTACATAGGGAAGTGTCCGTCGCTTGGACGGTTGGCTTGCATGGCAAGGCAGAGGAGAAGGAAAAAGATGAGAAAACCTGGAAATATCGCGGGGGGGGGGCAGCGCCTCTCAGCATCGCTGAAGAAACCTCTATTTAAAACGTTTTTAGGGTTTGCGATTGCGGCCTGCACTATTCTTGCCCCAGCAACAACGGCATATGCGGCCGAAGGCGCCACGGATTCGCAGGACACCCAGGTTGCAGCCGGGCAGGTGGAAGCCGGCAACGGCGATGACACCAAGCAGAGCAGTGAGAATGCCAACGGCGATACGGCCAGCAGCGATGCCGCAGCAGCCGATACCTCCCAGAACGGCGATGCCGATGATTCGTCCAAGACGGAGAACACCGAGACCAACAACGCGGATCAGGCCGCCAACAGCGACTCCCAGAATCAGGCTAACGATGATTCGCAGCAGCAGAAGGTTACGGCTGCACAGAGTTCCACGCAGAGCAATGATTCCAGCAATGTCACCGGAGACCCCAAGCTGCCGGTGACGTGGAATGACGACATGGCTCAGTATTTCCCCGATGTCGTTCTTCGCAAGCTTGTTGATCGCGAAGTCAAGGACGAATTCCAAGGCAAGGATTACAGCTCCAGGACCACCGATCAGGTGCTTCGAATGGTGTCTGGTGACAATCATTCCTACACGTGGAATGTGTATAACGCCTATGTTCGAGCCAAAGCCAGTGGACTTATTGGGCAGAATGATCGTATTAGATTGCTCAACGGTATTGAAAAATTGAGCAGGATAACAAAACTTGGTTTCTCGAGTTTTGGTCAAGGCATAACTGAGGGCGTTGGTCTGCAGACCTTGGCCTTTCCAGGTTTATCCACAAGCACACTTATTCCGGATCTTGATCTGAGCTACAATAATTTGCATATTTTCCCTAATCAGCTATATCCCAAGGCGTCTGGTCTTGATGCTTCTTTGCCTACCACCTATAATGGCGCCATTTCGCTGGATCAGAATATGTTCCATCACACAGCTGTAACGTATGTACGAGATGGTAGCGGCAAGCAAATTGAATTTATTACAGGTATTTATAAGTTATGCGATACCGCTGATGACATGCTCACCATGGGCAGAAGCACTTCGGATAGTCTTGATGTGTGCAAAGTGCCGATTTTCAATCAGAAATCCTCGGATGTTGCAAAGTACGCCATTAATACCAATAACCTGGCTATTGGCAGTGATACGGATACTGGCTTTACCATACGTACGCAGGGGGAAGACGCCCGTGAGGGCCAGATGTATCGACAAGTTTTGTATAAGGATGTTGTCACAAATATGGATGGTCGTGGCGCTCCTGATACATATTCCTTCAACTATGGCTATGAAGTAACCATGAACTATCTGAGTACGGTCAAGCAGCAGAGCAGGACCAAGGTACTCGGCGATTTCAAGTTCAAAAAGACCAGCAAGACAAACCCCGATATCTTTCTTAAGGGTGCGAAGTACGTCGTCAAAACCACCGATGGCAAGTATCTGACTGGTACACAGCAGAAGGACGGCACCTATCTGGTCGCCACTGATGCCAAGACCGGCGAGCTGATCACCACCACGGATCGTGATAAGGCGCTTCAGCCCGTGACCGACAGCAAGGGCGGATTCACCGTGCGCGGTGTGCCCGGTTCCAAGGATGGCGTGGAATACAAGCTCACTGAGATCGAGACTCCGTCCGGCTATGCACGTTCCACCGGTGATGTAACAGTCAAGGTGCGTGTTGCCAAGGATCTCAAGACCAAGGTGGATGGCGGCGAAGGCACCAGCGCGACAGTAACGAAGTCATCTATCAAGGCCGATGCCTCGTCCAGTAAGCAGTGGCAGCATGCACAGAATCGCGTCTACTTGGCAGATGACGTTAATCCCAATCCTGAACATGATGACATAGACTATGCCGCTTCCGGTGATGCTCTAGCGCAGGAAGCCGAGGACGGAAGCGCAGCCAATGAGGTTAAGAACGCATCCGACTATGACGGCGGCGCCGATCTGTTCATTAAGAACGGCGGCAATAAGGTGACCTTCTCCACCGTTGCCACCGACGATTCCGCACTGCCTGCCGGCTATCAGCTGGAGCATCAGACCTCCACCCTGACGGATGGTACCGGCAAGGAACTGCTGAAAAGCAGCGACAAGAACGCGCTCGCCAAGGTGAGCGATCATGTCAACACCATCATCGGCGAGTCGGATATGAAGAAGACCACCGACTACTACGACGTGAACACCGAAGCCGTGTACCACGACACTACCAGCGCCGACAATCTGAACAACTACGTCGTCTCCGAAGACGGCAACGGCGATCAGAACGTGCAGCGCGATGTGGTGCTGCCGGTGTCTGTGAAGCTCAACGCCACCAAGAAGCTGCTCAAGAACGGTGAGAAGGAACCGGTGAAGGCCGGCGAATTCAAGTTCAACATGAAGCCCGATGCCGAGTCCGCCGCAGCGGGCGCGCCCCAGCTGGCGAACCCCACCGTGGAAGTGGGCAGTGACGGACTTGCCACGTGGGATGCTCTCGACTTCACCGCCGACTGGTGGGACAGCGTGAAGAAGGACCACGGCACTGCCGACTTCACCTACGACATGACCGAGGTGGACACCGGAAGCAAGAAGTACGACTACGACTCCAGCACTTACAAGATCAGGTTCAAGGTCTCCGAACTCGATGAGCACAGCGAGGGCGTGACCAACGGCCTTACCTTGCGCGTATATGTGAACGGCAAGCTGAAGCTGACCACCACCAGTGATGACCAACAGCAGGAAGCAAGGCAGAAGAAGAACATCCCGACCGTGGAGGTGCGTTCTGACAAGGACCCCGAATCCACCTTCATCAACACGGAGAAAGTGACCGACTTCAGCTTCACCAAGAAGAACGGTGAAACCGGCGATGCACTAGAAGGCGCGGTGTTCCAGCTGTACCGCCACGACGGTGACTGCGACGCCGCTTGCAAGGCCGATGTGCTTGATCCTCTCAACCCCAAGCAGTGGGTGAAGATCGACACGCAGACCAGCGACAGTGACGGCAAGGTGACCTTCGCCGATCTGGCCAGCGACACCTACAGGCTGATCGAATCCAAGGCCCCCGACGGGTACACCAGGCCCAGCGGCCAGTGGAACGTGGTCGTGGACCTGAGCCAGAAAGACAAGGACCAGCAGATCACGATCACCGAAGTCGAGGGAGGCAACAAGCCGCCCGCATTCAAGCATGAGGAGGACGGCGGCCTGTCCGTGGCGAACTACAAGGCCAAGACCATCCCGTCCACCGGCGGGCGAGGCCTGATCGCCTTCAGCCTGATGGGCGCGGTGCTCGTGCTCGGCGGTGCGTTCGTGCTCAGCAAGCGCGTGCTTGGCGAAGACCCGTTGAACGTCTAACAGACGGATGACGGTTGAGCCGGTGGCTCTCGGATAGTCCGGGAGCCACCGGAGGCAGCCCGCCTGACACGTATCAATTCAAACCATCCCAATTCAAACCATCCCAATTCACAATCAAGATTTTGGCCATGCCGAACATGGCACGACCGCAGATATTTCCGAAAACCAAGGAATCAGAGGAGAACATCATGTTGGAAAAGCTCAAGAAAGGCATCGTCGCCGCAGTGGCCATAGCCACAGCAGCAACGGTCGGCAGCTTTGGCCTTGCATCCACCGCGAACGCGTTGGACAGGAACGCCACCGGCAGCATCACCATCAGCAACCTTGCCGAAGATGGTGAAACCGTTGACGTGACCGCCAAGGCCTACAAGATCATCGACGTGAACTACGACTACAACGCCGACCAGCCTGAATCCCCGGAATTCACCTGGAACAGCGCGATCGCCGCATGGGTCAAGGCGAACTACCCGGAGTACATCGGCAATGGCAACATCGTGACCGACAAGTACGAAGGCCTGCCGAACGTCGAAGGTGAAACCACCTCCGGCATCGAAAACAACGTGACCACCGGCGACATCGCCAAGTTCTTCGACAAGCTCGGCAGCAGCAACCTGCTGACCAAGGTCGCCGGCTCCGCCAAGAACAACGGCAACAGCGTCACCATCAACAAGCTGGAACTCGGCGGCTACTACGTCGAAGTCACCAACAACAACGGTTCCGACTCCACCGCCAACGGCATGTACGTGTACCGCGCGGTCGGCGCGAACGTGCTGCCGAAGTACGTCGACAAGCAGTGGGTAGTGGAGGACGCCAACATCGTGGCCAAGCGCTCCAAGCCGAGCATGGACAAGTCCATCAACGAGCAGCGTAAGAGCGACAACATCAACACCGGTCTCGACAAGCGCGACGAAGGCTCCGACACCGCAGCCGTCGGCGAAGCCGTCAACTTCAACCTGCGCACCGACATCCCCGCTTACCCGTCCAACGCCATCAACAAGAAGTACTGGATCTCCGATGCCATGGACAAGGGCCTGACCTTCAACGACGACATCACCGTGTACGGCGTTAAGAGCACCGGTGCCGAAACCAAGCTGACCGAAGGCGACGCCTACACCAAGACCCTCAACACCAAGGACATGGACGGCCACGACGTCACCTTCCTGCTCGACTTCAACTACGAGAAGATCCGCTCCTACGCCAAGATCCACGTGAAGTACACCGCCACCGTGAACGAGAATGCCGTGGTCGGCGAGCCCATCTACAACCACGCCAAGCTGCAGTACAGCAACAACCCGTACCGTGGCGAAGGCCACCGCACCGAAGAGGATAAGACCAAGGTCTATGTCTTCGGCATCAAGGTGAACAAGGTCGCGGCAGGCACTCAGAAGCCGCTGCCGGGCGCCGAGTTCAAGCTGGAACGCAAGAACGTCAACGAGGCGTTCCTGTTCGTCAAGCTGCAGTCCGGTGTGTACCGCAAGGCCACCAGCGACGAGATCAAGGCAGGCAAGGCCGACGGCACGCTGCAGGTCGACGACAACGGCAAGCTCACCGTGTACGGCCTCAAGGGTGCCGACGACAACGGCAACCCGCTGACCTACCTGCTCACCGAGACCAAGGCTCCGGCCGGCTACAACAAGCTGTCCGAACCGATCGAGGTCGTGCTGGATCCGGTCCAGGACGAGAAGAAGGACTACACCGGCGCTGTGGAAGGCAGCACCGAGGTCGGCTACGTGAGCAAGACCGTCGAGAACAAGATCGGCAAGCTGCCGAAGACCGGCGGCATCGGCACCATCGTGTTCAGCGTGCTCGGCGCGCTCATGATCGCCGGCGGCGTGATGCTGCTCGCCTCCCGTAAGAAGGCCTGAAGTCAACGCCAACCCCATGATTCCGCAATGACAGGCCTCAGGCTTCATTGAGGAAACCATGAATGATCGAAGGGCCGCATACGGTGCACGTATGCGGCCCTTCGCCATGCGCGGCATTACAATATCCACGGCGTGGCTCTTTCACGTACGTCCGCGTCTCGCCGACCTATCCATCCCATACCCATCCCACATCCATACCGACAGAAGGCTCCACCAATGGCCGCACCCGACCCCATGCGCACAACGCCCGATGAACCGGAACACACCAGCCCGGAAGTCGCACGGAAACCCAAACGCAGCGGTATCTGGGTCAACGTGCTGGCCGCGCTCCTCGTCATCGGCGGCATCGCCATCTTCGCGTACCCCTCGGTAGCCGACATGCTCGCCACGCACGAGCACACCACCGTGGTCAACGACTACCAGAAGAAAACCGCCTCCATGCCCTCGGAAAAGGTCAAAGCCGAACTCGGCGCGGCGCGAACCTACAATGAGAACCTGGCCGGAGACCCGGTGCACGACCCGTTCGTCAGCGACAGCGGATACGTGCTGCCCACCAACTACACTAGCGTGCTCAACGTGAACCACGACGGGGTGATGGGGTACCTGTGCATCAAGAAAATCTCGCTGAAGCTGCCGATCTACCACGGCACCTCGGAAGACGTGCTCGCCAAAGGCGTGGGGCACATGAGCCAGACATCGCTGCCGATCGGCGGCAAAGGCACGCACGCCGTGCTCACTGGGCACAGGGGACTGCCCTCGGCGGAACTGTTCACGCGCCTGGGAGAGATGCGTAAGGGGGACCTGTTCTGGATCGAGGTGCTGGGGCGCAATGTCACCTACAAGGTAACGGACATTAGCGTTGTGGAGCCGAACGAGGTGGACAAACTCAGGGTCGAGCCGGGGCGCGACCTGGTGACGTTGCTGACCTGCACGCCGTACGGGGTGAACACGCAGCGGCTGCTCGTGACGGGGGAGCGCACGGCGAACGTGCCGGACTCCGAGGACGGCGGCGGGTCGGCGCAGTTGCCCACCTCGCCGGACTGGTGGGTGCGGATGTGTCTGCTTATCGGTGGCGCGGTGCTGTTCGGGGCGTTGGGGTTCGCCGCATGGTGGAAGCGGCATAAGGCCAAGGCGCGTGCTGTAGCGGCTGTTGCTGCTGGTGTTAGCGGTGCTGGTAGTGCTGGCGCGGGCGGTCTTGGGCTGAGCGATTTGGACGGATTGGCCGCAGTGGCCGACCCGGCCGACGACAACGACAAGGTCGTGTTCACCGGCGCGATGAACAAGGCATCTCGCGCTTCGCGCTGGCGGCGGCCGTTCCGGCGCTGAACAGCCCCTGCGAGAGTAAGCGGCACCCCGACCGGGTGCCGCTTACTGTTTTTTTGGGGGGGGGCTTGTGACTGGTGGTGGGGAACAGGTGTGAAGCGGCCGGGCAGGGGCTAACCCCGCTATTTGTGGCAGATTTGGCATACCCGCCATACCTAGTTGGCTTATTTATGGCACCGAAATCGAAATGCCGCGAGTATGCGCGTTGGAATTCCAACGCCTGTACTTGTGGTTTAGCGAAATCGGTGCCATAAATAAGCCACTTAGCGTTTTTGGAACACTCGTGCGGGATGTCTGACTGGAATAATCCGTCGTTTTGCGGGGTATCTCCGTTACGTGTGGCAGATTCCGGCGCACGGCGCGATGTATCTGCCTTACGTGTGGCAGATGTTCGCCGGTAATGCGGCTGTTGCCGTTGGAAATACGCCCTTCCCGCTCGGAGTATGCGGCATCACGTGCCACACGTAAGGCAGATAGATCCGGTCATGGCGTTGAATCTGCCACACGTAAGCGAATTACAGGGCCGATTTACGTATGGCCGTATAGCAGCGGGCAAAACATCCAGCGATATGGTGGTTATGCCGCGCTGGGGGTTTGCCCTGGTGCGTGGACCGCTCTAGTGATGTGGGCCTGCCTCAGTGATGTGGGCCTGCCCTTGTGATGTGAATTCGCCCCAGTGATGTAGTTCCCCCGTGATGGGGAGCGATAGGCCGCGCCAGGTCCTCCGGTGTATGCCGGTGTGGCCCCGCCTAGCGATGTGGAAACTACGCGGGCAGCGGGAAAACAGGCAATCGACCTGCACACGCATGCTATGAACGTAGAATCGAAGCAGCGATCCAACACCGTGTTCTCGCTCGGCATCCGCGAACGCTTGCATAAACCTGGGTAACCTTACACAGGTACGGGCTCGTGCAGGCCTACGTGGACTCGCGTAGGCAAGGCGCGGACTATGCTCGTGCGTGTGCGAACGGTGGCAAACGGCAAAGCCCGGCCGCCGCTGCTCGCTTCCGAAGCGTTGTAATCGCAGTCGGACAGTGACGGAAGCGCGGACACGCGCAGACAGGACAGACAGAGGAGGGACGACCATGAGACAGGGGAGTCACCAGCGTGCGGAAACCGGCGGGCTGATCTCATTCATCATCTGCGCCGCCGTGGGTGCCATCGCCATGAACATCTATCTCACCTATGCGTCCGCCATTTGGCAGCTCATGCTCCGCCGCTTCATCGTCTGCTCCGGCATCGCGGCCGCCTGCGCGGTCATCTCCTTCCTCGTCGGGTACCTGAGCCATTCGAGATCCATGAACCTCAAGCACGGGTGGCTCGTCATGGTGCGCCGGCTGTTCGAATCGCTCGCATTGTCCGCCGTATACGCGTCCACCATATTCCTCACCTCGTTCGCCCTGCTCAGCATCGTGAACGAAGTGATGGGCCCCAAAGTGTTCGTGGGCTACATGGCCGCCATCTGCGCCACGATCTCCGGCGTGGTGGGATACATGACCTTCGTGCAGGCACGCATGATGAACGCGAAGACACTGGCCTCGCTGCTGCCGTTCTTCATCATCTCCGGAGTCTGCGTGGCGGGCATGACCACCGACGACCCGTACTGGTACCACAACAACTTCTCGCAGCTCGGCGACCGCACCACCTTCGCCGCCACCATGTTCAACTCCACGCTCATGCTGGGCGGCCTGTGCATCATCATTATCAGCTACTTCGCCATCTCCGAGCTCGTGACCACCGAACGGCTCACCAGACTGCGCCACGACCGCACCGCCGACGACCCGAACCACGGCTACGGCATCCCGCACTATCGCCTACGCACCACCATTTTGAGCGTGATGCTCACCCTGTCCGGCATCGCCTTCATCGGCATCGGCGCGTTCCGTTACACGCCGCACCCGATTCTGCACAACGTGTTCGCCCGCGGCCTGCCGGTGCTCATGCTCATCCTGTTCCTGCTGCTGCCGTGGATCGCCCCGCGCCTGAGCCGTACTGTGATGGTGATCTCCGACCTGATGCTGCTGGTGTGCGCGGCGTTCGGCATCGACTGGCTGATGGGCAACGTCACGCTGACGAACGTGGAGGCGTTGGCATGCATGGTGTACCTGGGGTGGTTCATCGTGTTCTCGCGGCAGATCGCCGCGCTGGAGGCCGACAGAATCGCGTTGCAGCTTGCCCAGGCGCAGATCCAGCCTGCGGCGAGCGAGCAGCTCAAGCAGCTCGAATCGCGTCTTGCCTCGGACCGGTGACGCTGCTGGCATGGTCGCGGGTGCTTCGTTTGGCATGGTCATATACAGGATGAACGGCGGAAGATGCGTGCAATCGCGAGTGTCGCGTGTTCGATAGGTCGGATGCTCATGTACAATGGCTGATGTTGCCTTTTCGGGCAGCGGGCTGTAGCGCAGCTTGGTAGCGCGTCTGCTTTGGGAGCAGAATGTCGCAGGTTCAAATCCTGTCAGCCCGACCGGATCCCTTGGAAACACTAGCTTTCCAAGGGTCTTCTTGTATCCGCTGTGACAGTCCGCATACAAATGCATACAAACGCCGCAGGATTTCTATGCTTGGTCACCCCCTAGTCCGCGCTCGCGGAAAACTCGATCGTGATCGAGCTGATGAACATTGAGAGGACTGTGTGGCGCTGGGACTGAAACATGGGCGGCTCGGCGATTCCCTCATAGGATGAGAATCAATAAAAACACGCCATGAGTGTTATGAGCCGCAGGTAGGGTAACGCAGTGTAAGTTTATGTGCCGAAAAAACAACCGGCCCCTCTTGTGAGGGGCCGATGAGAGCACAGGCAGGACGGAACCTACCCAGGTATTTGACAGGTTATCATTGCCGTATGACTGAAGACAAGGGACTTGAGCTTGCAAGGAAATTCTGCGGTATTGCGCGTTTTGATCGCTACCTGACGGATACGGGTGGGGATTTCGGCATGGCGCTGTCTTTGTGCAAGTGGAATCATCGGTTCGCGGGTGTATTGCATGAGCAGATCGGGTACGTGGAGATCTGTGTGCGCAATGCCATCGACCGTCAACTGAAAAGCCTTGCTTTAGCAGAAACCGGTTATAAGGATTGGACCAATCCGCAGCATATGCCGGATCTTGTCAGTAAAACCGTCAAAGGACAGATTCGCCAGGCTCGTGATCTGGCTCAACAGGAAAAGGGAACTTCTCGCCGGGAAATCACACATGACGACGTGGTATCGAAACTCATGTGGGGCACATGGTCCAAAATCGTCGGCAATGCCGAAACCACTGAAAAGACCGAACAGCAGCAGGCATTGTGGCGGGCGGCTGTCAGCGGAGCTTTCCCGAATGCCCCGCAAAATGAACAGGGACGACTGTCGGTCGCGAGAAATCTCGCGTACCTGCGTTCAGCGAGAAACAAGGCTGCCCATTTCGACAATCTTTCAACCGTTTCCAAGCACAAGCGGCGTGTTATCAACGCGTCGTTCTATCTGTTATCCAGCGTGGATAAGTCCTTCACTCACGGATGGTTCGACGCATCCGTATTGCGAGCCATGTCACGAGAGCGACAGTCGATACTTCAGCAGTGCCCGAACGAAGGAAACGTCATCGACGATACGTCAAGGGAATCGGCGAACAATATGGTCTGACTCAAAGACAATCCGTTGACGATGCACGTCACGGTGAGCCAATCCGGCCATTTAGCAAATGACTGTCAAAGACAGAAGTCTGAAGCTTCAGTGTTTCCAACGTTTTGGATTCTGGATTTTTGCTGCTCTTGTATGCGCTGGGGGGGCGGTGCTGATGACTGCCGGCGTGCTTCCTCGTTTGTGCTGGCGTGCGTATCAACGAAGTGTTCACCCTGCAGATTCAGGGTCTCGACTTCAGAGACCGCAAAGCCCGCATCCGCAGCACATGGCCCGATGACGGAGAAGACGGGATGCAGCTCGGAACGTTCAAAACGGTGAGACGAGAGCCATCGCTCTGTCGCCGTCTCTCATTCTTCAAATGGAGGGGCAGGTTGCCTGGCAAAGCAAGAAAGAGTTCCTGTTCCGAGCCCAACGCGGCGGGATGAATACATGACCACAGTTGGAGGATGTGCATTTGGTATCCCAACTGGAACCCTTGGAAACATTAGTTTTCCAAGGGTCTTCTTGTATCCGGGCGTAGAGCGCAGGTACAAAAAGGTACAATGACTGCACAACTTTCACCGGAGCGCGCCACCAATCCCGCCGCCGTCACACGCGCTGGTAGGGTAGCAACCATGAAGCGCATCGTAACCGGAATCCTCGCACATGTCGACGCAGGCAAAACCACCCTCTCCGAAGCCATCCTCTACGCCACCGGCCAACTGCGCAAACCCGGCCGCGTGGACCACGGCGACGCCTTCCTCGACACCAACGCCATGGAACGCGCCCGCGGCATCACCATCTTCACCGAACCGGCCATCATCCGCACCGGCAACACCGCCATCACCCTCCTCGACACTCCAGGCCACGTCGACTTCTCCGCCGAAACCGAACGCACGATCCGCGTCCTCGACTACGCCATCCTCGTCATCTCCGGCACCGACGGCATCCAAGGCCACACCGAAACCCTCTGGCGACTCCTCGCACGTTACAACATCCCCACCATCATCTTCATCAACAAAATGGACGCGCCAGGCGCCAGCAAAACCCACGTCCTCGACCAACTCAAACACAGGTTCGGCGACGGATGCATCGACTTCACCACCATGACCGGCACCACCACAGACGCCGCTGTCGGCACCACAACCGGCACAACACCCGCCGTCATGGAAGAAATCGCCATGCAATCCGAACCCGCCATGAACGAATACCTCGAAACCGAACACGTAGGTAGCGACACCATCCGAACCATGATCGAGCGCCGCGAACTCTTCCCCTGCTTCTTCGGCTCCGCACTCAAAATGGAAGGCATCACCGAATTCATCAACGGCTTCGAAACCTACACCCAAGAACCCCAATACGGGAAGGAATTCGGCGCCCGCGTCTACAAAATCTCACACGACAGCCAAGGTAACCGCCTCACATGGCTCAAAACAACCGGCGGCGAACTCCACGCAAAAGCACTCCTCAACGGCGACACATGGAGCGAAAAAGCCGACCAAGTACGCGTATACTCCGGCGCAAAATACACCACCGTCGAATCCGTACCCGCAGGCACCATCTGCGCAGTAACCGGCCTCACCAACACCCACCCAGGCGAAGGCCTCGGCAACGAACAATCCGCCAAAAACCCCATCCTCCAACCAGTACTCACCTACACACTCCTGCCAGGCACCAACGACACCCACAAATGCCTCACCGCCCTACGCGAACTCGAAGACGAAGACCCCCTCCTCCACGTCGCATGGCACCCACGACTCCAAGAAATACACCTCCAACTCATGGGCGCAATACAACTCGAAATCATCCAACAAATGATGCACGACCGCTTCGGACTCGACGTAACATTCGGCCCCGGCGCAATCCTCTACAAAGAAACCATCACCCAACCCATCGAAGGCGCAGGACACTTCGAACCACTCCGCCACTACGCAGAAGCACACATACTCCTCGAACCACTACCAGCAGGCAGCGGCATACAATACGCCACCACATGCCCCGAAGACACCCTCGACCGCAACTGGCAACGCCTCATCATCACCCACCTCAAAGAACGCGAACACCTCGGCACCCTCACCGGCTCACCAATCACCGACATCAGACTCACCCTGGTAACCGGGCGCTCGCATCTGAAGCACACGGAAGGCGGCGACTTCAGGCAGGCCACATACCGGGCGATCCGCCAGGGGCTCATGGAGGCACGCGCCGGGGTACCGACCGAGGCCAGCGCATTCGATGTGGCGCAACGATTCGCGGGCGACGACACCGACCACGGCGTTGACGGTGCCGTCGCTTCGCAAGGCGGCGACAAGACCGGCGAGGGCGATGCCGCTTCCGCCGAGACGCCGCAGTGCCGCATCAAGGGCATGGGCAACTGCAGGCTGCTGGAACCCTGGTACCGGTTCCGGTTGGAAGTGCCGCAGGATATGCTCGGCCGCGCCATGAGCGATGTCCAGCGTATGAGCGGCAGTTTCGAGACGCCGCAAACCGACGGTACCGGCGACGGCGAATACGCCATACTGAACGGCACCGCGCCGGTCAGCGAAATGCAGGACTATGCCATGGACGTGAACGCATACACGCACGGCCGCGGGCACTTGAGCTGTGTTTTCGCGGGGTACCAGCCATGCCACAACGCCGAAGAAGTGGTGGAACGCGAGAACTACAATCCCGAAGCCGATCTGGACAACACGCCTGATTCGGTGTTCTGCGCGCATGGTGCCGGCTACCCGGTGAAATGGTACAAGGTGCCGGAATTCATGCACTTGGATTATGCGTGGAGCGGCATGCGTGCCGGCGAGGGTGAGGCTGCGGGCGAGTAGCTGTTGCGGCGGCAGCCCCATCTCAACCATTCTGCGCTTGGCAACGTGAATGACGATACGACTGACAAATGAGAAAACAGAGCCGATTATCGCCAACAGGCAATAAGGTGAAAACGACACAGCCGCTACCGTGACGCGACCCAAGCAAGGAACTAAGGCAGAACCGCCAGGGAACGCCACGAACAGCGGCACGCGCATACCGCACAACAGAGGAAACCACATGAACACCACCATCTGGCCCGCCCCTACGGCCACCAGGCCGCTCGACGCCACCGTCGAAATCCCCGGAAGCAAATCCCTATCGAACCGCTACCTCATCCTCGCGGCCCTCGGCACGCAGCCAGTGCGACTGACGGGCCTGCTGCGCTCGCGCGACACCGAACTGATGATGGGTGCGTTGCGTGCGCTCGGCGTGCGCTGCGATGTCGACGAGCAGGTGGACACCACGGTGACGGTGACACCGCCTGCCGAAGGCCGCTTCCACGGCAACACGAAAGTATTCTGCGGACTCGCCGGCACGGTGATGCGTTTCGTGCCGGGATTCGCGATGCTCGCGGATGGGCCGGTCGACTTCGACGGTGACGAGCAGGCATACGCCCGCCCGATGAAACCGGTGCTGGACGGGCTCGAACAGCTCGGTGCCACCATCGAATACCACGGCGAAGAGGGCCGACTGCCCTTCACCATCACCCCGCCGGCATCGGCAGGGGAATGCACTTCGCCAAGCGTGGTGAACATCGATTCCTCCGGCTCATCGCAGTTCATCTCCGGTCTACTGCTCGTCGGAGCGCGCGTGCCGGGCGGCCTTGAACTGCACCATGTGGGGGAGAAGACCCCAAGTCTGCCGCACATCCGCATGACCGTGGCCGATCTGCGCGCCGCCGGCGTGGATGCCACGGCCGACGAACAATCGCATGTGTGGCGCGTGCAGCCGGGAACAGTGCAACTGCCCGGTTCCGTGACCGTCGAACCGGATCTGTCGAACGCCGCGCCGTTCCTGGGGGCGGCGTTGATCGCGGGCGGTACCGTGCGCGTGCCGAACTGGCCCGAGACCACCACACAGCCGGGCGGTCTGCTGCCGGGATACCTGGAACGGATGGGCGCCAAGGTCTCCTTCCCCGTGGAGAACGGTACGCGCTACTGCGAGGTCGGCGGCGATGGCCATATCAACGGGCTGGGCGATTTCGACCTGACTGCGGCCGGTGAGATCGCGCCATCGCTCGCGGCGATCCTGGTATTCGCCGACGCGCCGACCAGCATGATCGGCATCGGCCACCTGCGCGGGCATGAGACGAACCGCCTGGAAGCACTGGTCAACGAGATTACGCGCGTCGGCGGCAAGGCGCACGAGCTGGCGGACGGCATCGCCATCGAACCGGTACCCGCCGGCGAGCTGCACGGCGCAGAAATGGAAACATATGCCGACCACCGCATGGCCACCTTCGCCGCAATGCTCGGTCTGCGCATCGAGGGCGTGACCGTACGCAACGTGGAAACCACGCGCAAGACGCTGCCCGACTTCGTGGGCATGTGGACCGGCATGCTGGGCTGAGCGCCGACCTGAACGTGGATTTGATATGGGAATGCCCCTGAACGATATTCGTCCAGGGGCATTCCCGCATAACGCGATTACCGCAATGCTGCGGGGACCGTCACTCCCATTCGATGGTTGCCGGCGGCTTGGAGGTGCAGTCGAGCACCACGCGGTTGATCTGACGGCATTCGTTGGTGATGCGCGTCGAGATGGTGGCCAGCACGTCGTACGGGATACGGGACCAATCGGCGGTCATGGCGTCTTCGGAAGACACCGGGCGCAGCACGATCGGGGAGCCGTAGGTACGCTCGTCGCCCTGCACGCCCACGGAGTGCACGTCGGCCAGCAGCACGACCGGGCACTGCCAGATGTCGCGGTCAAGGCCGGCCTTGGACAGTTCCTCGCGCGCGATGGCGTCGGCCTCGCGCAGCACGTCCAGGCGCTCCTTGGTGATCTCGCCGATGATGCGGATGCCCAGGCCCGGGCCCGGGAACGGCTGACGCCACACGATCTCGTCCGGCAGGCCGAGCTCGGTGCCGATGGCGCGGACCTCATCCTTGAACAGCGTGCGCAGCGGTTCGATGAGCTGGAACTTGATGTCCTTCGGCAGGCCGCCCACATTGTGGTGGGACTTGATGTTGGCCGCGCCGTCGCCGCCGCCGGATTCCACCACGTCCGGGTACAGGGTGCCCTGCACGAGGAACTTGACTTCCTTGCCGGAGGCGCCGGCCTCTTCGATGACCTGGCGCTGCGCCTTCTCGAAGGTGCGGATGAACTTCTCGCCGATGATCTTGCGCTTCTTCTCCGGCTCGCTCACGCCCTTCAGCGCGGTGAGGAAGTCTTCGGAGGCGTCCACGGCGATGAGCTTGATGCCGGTGGCCTTGACGAAGTCATGCTTGACCTGCTCGGCCTCGCCCTTGCGCAGCAGGCCGTGGTCCACGAACACGCAGGTCAGCTGATCGCCGATGGCCTTGTGCACCAGCGCGGCCGCAACGGCGGAATCAACGCCGCCGGACAGGCCGCAGATCACCTGTGCGTCGCCGACCTTCTCGCGGATCTTCGCCACCTGGTCGTCGATGATGCTGGAGGCGTCCCAATCGGAGTCGAGGCCCGCGCACTGGTGCAGGAAGGTCTCGATGAGCTTCTGGCCCATCGGGGTGTGCTTGACTTCCGGGTGCCACTGCACGCCGTACAGCTTGTGTGCCGGATCCTGCATGGCGGCCACCGGCGCGCCTTCGGTGTGGGCGAGCACTTCGAAGCCTTCCGGAGCCTTCTTCACGGCGACGCCGTGGCTCATCCACGTGTTCTGCTCGGCGGGGGAGCCCGCAAGCAGACCCTCGGCGTGATCGATCACGGTGTCGGTCTTGCCGTATTCGCCCAGCGCGGCCTTGTCGACGTCGCCGCCGAGCTCATGGGCCATCACCTGGAAGCCGTAGCAGATGCCGAGCACCGGAACACCGGCGTTGAACACCTTCGGGTCGATGGTGGGGGCGCCGGGCTCGAACACGGAAGCGGGGCCGCCGGACAGGATGATGGCCTTCGGGTCTTTGGCGAGCATTTCGTCGACCGGCATGGAATGCGGTACGAGCTCCGAATAGACATTAGCCTCGCGTACACGGCGGGCGATGAGCTGCGCGTACTGGGCTCCGAAATCAACAACGAGCACAGGGCCTTTTGCCATTGGTTGTCTCCCTTGGATTCATGGGTAGCGGATCGGATCTCCTCGCGCTGCCGTACCGGTTCGGTGCAGTTCCGCCGCAGTCCTTATATAAGGAGCACCACGGTTTCGTGTGCGCCGGCACATATCTGTGCGTGCATGTGCGGCGCGCGGGAAAACAATACCTATGATTATGGCCGCGTTCGCAGACATTGGGGCGTGTGCGGGGCGTGTGCCGAGCGTCTTGCGGATTGGGGCAGAGAGATAGCCGGAGAAGTGCAAACGTATTCCGCCGGAACGAAACATTTCCTCTCACAACCAAGACAACACGCCGATTATAGATATGCACAAAACGAACGTGCCATAAACGCCGCTTATATAGAAAACCCTTGGAATTCCGCCATTTTCAGAAGATTAACTTCCATTAACCCGATTCACAAATCGCACAGTAAAACATTACAAAACGTTTCATTTAGCTTACTTTTACGAACACACACGAAAAAAACCGGCCAAAACGTCGAACGCTGCTCGTAGCATAAATACCGATTGGACGCGAGGGTCCAGGGGTTGAGAGGCCTGCGGAAACCGCGCGACCGAATGTAATAATCAATCGCACAACACTTGTGCAGGAGTTACAGGAGTATACATGACGAATCCTGTTATTGGCACCCCTTGGAAGAAGCTCGACGCTCCCGTTTCTGAGGAAGCCCTTGAAGGCGTTGACAAGTACTGGCGTACCGCTAACTACCTGTCCATCGGCCAGATCTACCTTCGCAGCAACCCGCTGATGAAGGAGCCTTTCACCCGCGAAGACGTCAAGCACCGTCTCGTGGGCCACTGGGGCACCACCCCGGGCCTGAACTTCCTCATCGGCCACATCAACCGCTTCATCGCTGATCACCAGCAGAACACCGTGATCATCATGGGACCGGGCCACGGCGGCCCGGCAGGTACCGCTCAGTCCTACCTGGACGGCACCTACACTGAGACCTTCCCGAAGATCACCAAGGACGAAGCTGGCCTGCAGAAGTTCTTCCGCCAGTTCTCCTACCCGGGCGGCATCCCGTCCCACTTCGCTCCGGAGACCCCGGGCTCCATCCACGAGGGTGGCGAGCTGGGTTACGCTCTGTCCCACGCTTACGGCGCTGTGATGAACAACCCGTCCCTCTTCGTCCCGGCCATCGTCGGCGACGGCGAAGCTGAGACCGGCCCGCTGGCTACCGGCTGGCAGTCCAACAAGCTCATCAACCCGCGCACCGACGGTATCGTGCTGCCGATCCTGCACCTCAACGGCTACAAGATTGCCAACCCGACCATCCTGTCCCGCATCTCCGACGAAGAGCTGCACGAGTTCTTCCACGGCATGGGTTACGAGCCGTACGAGTTCGTCGCTGGCTTCGACGATGAGGACCACATGTCCATCCACCGTCGTTTCGCCGAGCTCTTCGAGTCCATCTTCGACGAGATCTGCGAGATCAAGGCCACCGCTCAGACCGACGATGTGCATCGTCCGTTCTACCCGATGATCATCTTCCGCACCCCGAAGGGCTGGACCTGCCCGAAGTTCATCGACGGCAAGAAGACCGAGGGTTCCTGGCGTTCCCACCAGGTGCCGCTGGCTTCCGCCCGCGATACCGAGGCTCACTTCGAAGTCCTCAAGAACTGGCTCGAGTCCTACAAGCCGGAAGAGCTGTTCGACGAGAACGGCGCTGTGAAGGAAGACGTCACCGCCTTCATGCCGAAGGGCGAGCTGCGTATCGGTGCCAACCCGAACGCCAACGGTGGTGTGATCCGCGAAGAGCTCAAGCTCCCGAAGCTTGAGGACTACGAGGTCAAGGAAGTCAAGGAGTACGGCCACGGCTGGGGCCAGCTGGAAGCTACCCGCCGCCTGGGCGTCTACACCCGCGACATCATCAAGAACAACCCGGACAACTTCCGCATCTTCGGACCGGACGAGACCGCTTCCAACCGTCTGCAGGCCGCTTACGACGTGACCAACAAGCAGTGGGATGCCGGTTACCTGTCCGAGCAGGTCGATGAGCACATGGCTGTCACCGGCCAGGTCACCGAGCAGCTGTCCGAGCACCAGATGGAAGGCTTCCTCGAGGGCTACCTGCTGACCGGTCGTCACGGCATCTGGAGCTCCTACGAGTCCTTCGTCCACGTGATCGACTCCATGCTGAACCAGCACGCCAAGTGGCTGGAAGCTACCGTCCGCGAGATCCCGTGGCGTAAGCCGATCTCCTCCATGAACCTGCTTGTGTCCTCCCACGTGTGGCGTCAGGATCACAACGGCTTCTCCCACCAGGACCCGGGTGTCACCTCTGTCCTGCTGAACAAGTGCTTCAACAACGACCACGTGATCGGCATCTACTTCCCAGTGGATTCCAACATGCTGCTGGCCGTCGCCGAGAAGTGCTACAAGTCCACCAACAAGATCAACGCCATCATCGCCGGCAAGCAGCCGGCCGCCACCTGGCTGACCCTGGACGAAGCTCGCGCCGAGCTCGAGAAGGGTGCTGCCGAGTGGAAGTGGGCTTCCAACGCGAAGTCCAACGATGAGGTCCAGATCGTGCTTGCCTCCGTTGGCGATGTCCCGACCCAGGAGATCATGGCCGCCGCCGACAAGCTGGACGCCATGGGCATCAAGTTCAAGGTCGTCAACGTTGTGGATCTGGTCAAGCTGCAGTCCGCCAAGGAGAACAACGAGGCCCTGTCCGACGAAGAGTTCGCTGAGCTCTTCACCGAGGACAAGCCGGTCCTGTTCGCTTACCACTCCTACGCTCGCGACGTGCGTGGCCTGATCTACGATCGCCCGAACCACGACAACTTCAACGTCCACGGCTACGAGGAGCAGGGCTCCACCACCACCCCGTACGACATGGTGCGCGTCAACAACATCGACCGCTACGAGCTCCAGGCTGAAGCTCTGCGCATGATCGATGCCGACAAGTACGCCGACAAGATCAACGAGCTCGAGGCCTTCCGTCAGGAAGCCTTCCAGTTCGCTGTCGACAACGGCTACGATCACCCGGATTACACCGACTGGGTCTACTCCGGCGTGAACACCGACAAGCAGGGTGCCGTCTCCGCTACCGCCGCAACCGCTGGCGATAACGAGTGAGCCTAGAAGCCTAGTGCTTGCATCAGAGCCGCGTAAACGGCGCTGAGAACGAGGGGTCCGAGGAATATTCCTCGGGCCCTTTTCGTGTATTCGTCTCGTATGCCTGTTCGTTCGTCCATCAAAAATGCGGCAAATCACGTGGATGAAACGGCATTCGCGCAAATCGGCATTACAATTGGTAGCGATTACAGCGGCGTGGCAACGCGACGCCGAAACCAACAGTACATAGGAGACAACGTGAGTCTTACTACCGTCACCATCATCAGCCCGGAAGCTGCAAACGGCCGCAATGTCGCGGCGCTCGGTGTGGTCAGGGCCCTGGCAAGTGCCAAGAGGACCGGTGTGTTCCGTCCGGCCGTATGCAAGAAGGAAGCATTCACCAATACGCTGCTTGATGCAGCCAACATCGGCGAGACCATCGAACAGGCCAGAGGCGTATGCCCGAAACGCGCACGCCACGACAAGGGCGATGCCCGAGCCGATATCGTCGCAGCTTATGAAACCACCGTCGCCGAGCTTGAACCCGAGGCCATGGTGGTCATCGGCACCGATCGCAGCTCCGTCAACGATCCGGAGGGCTTCGCCTTCAACGCCGATGTCGCCGCCGACCTGCAAACCCCGGTATTCCTTGCGGTATGCACCATCGACCGCACGCCGGAACAGGTGCGCGAGACCATCGACGCATGCACCGCCACTGTGGAAAACCATGGCAGCGCCGTGCTCGGCGTGTTCGTCACCGGTGCCGAAGAGGACCAGATCGAGGGATTGAAGGCGTTCTTCGCCGGCGACGAGGCCGACAAGCCGGTCTGGGTATTGCCCAAGGTCGACTTCGCACAGGAAGATGCTGCAGCCAAGGCCGCCGAGGCATTCGACAGGAACGTTCCCGCCGGCGAGGTGCTTGCCGCGCTCGACGCGCCGTTCAAGGCCCCGGTCACGCCGTACGCCTTCCAGTACAGCCTGCTGGGCAAGGCCAAGGCCGACAGGAAGACCATCGTACTGCCCGAGGGCGTGGAGGACCGCATTCTCAAGGCCGCCGATTACCTGCTCGAACGCGATATCGTGGACCTGATCATCGTCGGCGAGAAGGATGCGATTCTTGCACGCGGCAAGGAACTCGGCCTCGGCTCGCTAGGCAAGGCGAAGTTCCAGGCCATGGACGATGAGGAAGTGCTTGCGCCGATGGCCGCCAAGCTGTGCGAGCTGCGTGCCAAGAAGGGCATGACCGAGGAGCAGGCACGCAAGCAGCTCACCGACGCCAGCTATTTCGGCACCATGCTGGTCGTATTGGGCAAGGCGGACGGTCTGGTGTCCGGCTCCATCAACTCCACTGCCAACACCGTGCGTCCGGCGCTGCAGGTCATCAAGACCAAGCCGGGGGCATCGCTGGTGTCCGGCTCCTTCCTCATGTGCTTCAAGGATCACGTCGCCGTGTTCGCCGACTGCGCCATCAACCTCAACCCCAACGCCGAGCAGCTGGCCGACATCGCCATCCAATCCGCGCAGACCGCAGCGGCGTTCGGCATCGAGCCCAAGGTCGGCATGCTGTCGTATTCCACGCTCGGTTCCGGCAAGGGCCCGGATGTGGATCTGGTCGAAGAGGCGACCGCTTTGGTTCGTCAGAAGGCTCCCGATCTGCAGGTGGTCGGTTCCGTGCAGTTCGACGCCGCATGGTCGCCGAGCGTTGCGGCCACCAAGGCGAAGGGCAATGATGTGGCCGGCCATGTGAACGTGTTCGTGTTCCCCGATCTGTGCGCGGGCAATATCGCTTACAAGGCCGTGCAGCGTTCGTCCGGTGCCATCGCCATCGGCCCGGTGCTGCAGGGGCTGAACAAGCCGGTGAACGATCTGTCCCGTGGCGCAAGCGTGCAGGACATCATCAACACCGTCGCCCTGACCGCCGTCGAAGCGCAGCAGTGACGATGATGAACAATCGTTGACGTTCTATCGGCAGACGTCGATAGGCGCAGAACAAGGCCGGGAATCGGTCGGGTATTCGCAAGGATGCCTGATCGATCCCCGGTCTCGTTTTTCCCGGGCGCGGCCGGGATAGGGGAGGGGAAACACCGTGCAACGGTGAGGCCGGAGTGCAAAACGGTCATAGGAAATCGTCGGGCTGCGCAACGGGCATGAACTTCGTGCCGCGCGTCTCGAATCGACGGGAATACACAGGACTTTGTAGGACGCAAAGAGTAATCTGGGCAACGGTAAATCCGTGTGTGCGGAACAGTACAACAATTGGAGGATGCCCACAATGGCAAAAACCGTCCTTGTTATCAATTCCGGCTCCAGCTCGATCAAGTACCAGCTGGTCGACCTCGAATCCGGTGAAGGTATCGCTTCCGGCCTCGTCGAGAAGATCGGCGAGCCTGTCGACGGCCACTACAAGCACGAGTACAACGGTGAGAAGCACGAGCTCGAAGAGCCGATTCACGATCACGAGCAGGGTCTGAAGCGCGTTCTCGGCTTCTTCGACGAGTTCGGCCCGAAGCTGTCCGACGCCGGCATCGTCGCCGTCGGTCACCGCGTGGTCCAGGGCGGCTCCATCTTCCCGCAGCCGGCCCTCGTCACCGACAAGACCATCAACCAGGTCAAGGATCTGGCCGTGCTCGCCCCGCTGCACAACGGCCCGGAGGCCAAGGGTGCCGAAGTCATGCGCGCTCTGCTGCCGGATGTCCCGCAGGTCTTCGTGTTCGATTCCTCCTTCTTCTTCCAGCTGCCGAAGGCTTCCAGCACTTACGCGCTGAACAAGGAAGTCGCCGATCAGTACCACATCCGCCGTTACGGCGCTCACGGCACCTCTCACGAGTTCATCTCCTCCGTGGTGCCGTCCGTCATCGGCAAGCCGGCCGAAGGCCTCAAGCAGATCGTGCTGCACATCGGCAACGGCGCTTCCGCCTCCGCCGAGATCTCCGGCAAGCCGATCGAGACCTCCATGGGCCTGACCCCGCTGGAAGGCCTCGTGATGGGCGGCCGTACCGGCGACATCGACCCGGCAGTCGTGTTCCACCTGATCCGCAACGCCCACATGAGCGTCGACGAACTGGACACCCTGTTCAACAAGCGTTCCGGCATGATGGGCATGACCGGCTACGGCGATCTGCGTGAAGTGCATCGCCTGGTTGCCGAAGGCAACGAGGACGCCAAGCTGGCTCTCGATGTCTACGTCCACCGCATCGTCGGCTACATCGGCAACTACACCGCTCAGCTAGGCGGCGTCGACGTGATCACCTTCACCGCAGGCGTCGGCGAGAACGACGACGTGGTCCGCAAGATGGTGTGCGACAAGCTCGCCCCGTTCGGCGTCAAGCTGGACGAAGAGAAGAACGCCACCCGCTCCAAGGAACCGCGCATCATCTCCACCCCGGACTCCTCGGTCACCATCTGCGTCATCCCGACCAACGAAGAGCTGGCCATCGCCCGCAAGTCCGCCGCCATCGCAGAAGCCGGCGAGGACTACTACGGCGCCAAGGTCGCCTGAGCCCCAACCCGGTAGGCTACAGCGCATGAAAGCGAGCACTGCAGGAACACGACGTTTCCCGTAACGGTTCCCGCAGAACCCGCAACAGGCAAGGCCCCGACACACACGTGCCGGGGCCTTTTCCTATGCCAAAAACACCCGAAACAAGCCTGCGCAAAACAGCCCCCGAACTACAAACCATCGGATATCATACAGGTTTGCAACGAACAGGTCGCATACCGAAAACAGGAACGCCGAATTAGGGGATACCAACAGTATGATTAGCCCTGTTTGCATAACGCACGAATACGATCACCGCTCCACGGTACGGAGAAGGCACCGGCATTCGCAACGCCGCATCCCGTACGGATGGGAAGAAGAGGAAACCCGCGCATGATGAAGAAGTTCGTCGGACTAGACGGCATCAAAGGCCTGGCATTAGTGGCCATCGTCGCATACCACTGCGCCCAGGACAAGCTCCCCGGCGGATTCTACGGCGTCGACGTATTCTTCACCGTAGCCGGCTTCGTCATGGCCGCAAGCATGTTCCGCAAACTCTTCCGCAACGGCAAAATCAACCTTGCCCGCTACGCGCAACGACGACTGGCACGCCTCTACCCGGCCCTGCTGCTCGCGGTCACAGCCATGGTAACAACCGCAGGACTCCTCGACCGAGACGCCCTGGTGAACATCTCAGGACAAGTGCTCAGCTCACTGACCGGCTGGTACAACTGGCACGCCATCATAGGCGGCCAAAGCTACTTCGACCAGATGAACCCCCAACTCTTCCGCCACCTATGGTTCGTAGGCCTACTCATGCAGTTCTACGTACTACTGCCCATCATCGTATGGATCATGTGGAAAATACGCTCCACACGATTCTCAGTCGCAGTACCACTTGCGCTCGCCGCGGTCAGCGGCACGCTGATGTGGATGCTGTACGAGCCCGGCGGCGATCCCACCCGCGTGTATTTCGGCACCGACACCCATTCCGTCGGCCTGATGCTCGGCGTGGCGTTCGCATGGTGCGTGTGCACGTACGAATACAACCATTACCGCCCGGTCACCAAGATAGGTGATTTGGGATCGGAAACCTCCGCCGAACCGGGGAAGCGGATTCCCCCAAGCGCACAGACCACATTCGCCGTGCCGTCGCACCTGCAGCCGCCGCAGCCGCCATCTGGCCCCGGCATCGTCATCGCGCCGGCCATGGCCTTCGCCGCGCTCATCGTGCTTTTCGCACTGTGCTTCTGCGGCAAGCAGGACGATTTCGCCTTCCGTGGCGGCATCATTCTCGCCAGCGTATGTTCGGTGATCCTCATCGCGGGAACGATCAGCGCGAACTCGTGGATGCGCGACCTCATGCTCTTCAAACCGCTGGCCGCCCTCGGACGCCACTCCTACGGCGTGTACCTGTGGCATTGGCCGCTGTGGATCATCGTCTCCGCGCTGATCGGCAAGGGCAATCCGCGTAACGGCGGCTGGGTGCTCATCGTGACCCTGGCACTGACCGCGGTGTGCTCCGCCATCTCGTGGTACCTCCTTGAGCAGCCGATAGCACGCCACTCCGCGTCCTACGCGATTTTCCCGTATCCGGTCAGCCCCGAAGAGAACAAGACCGTGCAGATCCTGCGTGCGGTGGTCGCAGACGTGCTGATCGTGGCCGCCATGATCGGCTGCGCCCGTGCAATCAACGATGCCCCCTCAAAAACACAGATGCAGGTCCAGCTCGAACGCCAATCGGACAAGCTCAAGCACCCACAGCCCGGCCAGCCGGTCAAGCCGGACCAGTCCAAGCAGCCTTCGCCGCAGGCACACCCCGATCAGGCCAAGCCCAAGCCCGCAGATCAGAAGAAAGCCGCCAATGCGAAACCGGCGGCACCCAAGCACACCGCGCCAGCCGGCAATCAGATGACAGCCATCGGCGATTCCGTCATGCTGGCCAGCAGCGACGGTCTTGCAGCGGTCTTCCCGGGCATCGACATCAACGCCGAAGTGTCCCGTTCCATGGCCGTGGCCTCGCAGATCGCCCAAGCGGACGCGGCTGCGAACAACCTGCGCCAATGGGTCGTGGTCGGCCTGAGCACCAACGGTTACGTCACCGTCGAACAGCTCGACCAGCTTCGCCAGCAGATGGGCGACGACAGAATAATGGTATTGGTCAACGCGCACGGCGATCGTGCCTGGATCAGCGTGAACAACCAGATGTTCGCCGACTATGCCAACAGCCACGCCTCCAATACGGTGCTGGTGGATTGGGACGCGATGGCCAACCAGCATCTCGACCAGCTCTCATCAAGCGACGGCATCCACCCGGCCATCGGCAGCGACATCTACGCGCAGGCCGTCAAGCAGGCTATTGACGGCTGGATCGCCGCCGGACACTGATTCCCGCGCCTCCGGGAAAGAACGGCCAGCGTGAGCGTGAGCGGGTAATCGCCGGGGGAGTGTTGCGGTCGGCGTAGGTCGCTACACTTAGGGCTTACAAGCCCATGACTAACAAAACTTTTGGGAGATAATGGTGAGCGCAATCCTTGAAGGGAAGCCAGATAAAAACCTCATTCTCGTAACGGGAAGAGTTCATCCGAAACTTGCTCAGGATGTTGCCGATCAACTCGGCATTGACGTACTCGAAACCACGGCATACGACTTCGCCAACGGCGAGATGTATGTGCGCTACACCGAATCCGTGCGCGGCGCCGACGTCTTCGTACTGCAAAGCCATTACCAGCCGATCAACAAGGCGATCATGGAACAGCTCATCATGATCGATGCGCTCAAGCGTGCCTCCGCCCGCTCCATCACCGCCGTGTGCCCGCTGCTGGGCTACTCCCGCCAGGATAAGAAGCACCGCGGCCGCGAGCCCATCTCCTGCCGTCTCATCTTCGACCTGCTCAAGACCGCAGGTGCCGACCGCATCATGTCCGTCGATCTGCACGCCGCACAGTCTCAGGGCTTCTTCGACGGCCCGGTCGACCATCTCATCGCCATGCCGGTGCTCGTCGACTACATCCGCGATCGTTTCCAAGGCCAGCTCGACAACGTCGCCGTCGTCTCCCCGGACGCCGGCCGCATTCGCGTGGCCGAACAGTGGGCTCAGCGCCTCGGCGGCGGCCCGCTCGCCTTCGTGCACAAGACCCGCGACATCACCCGTCCGAACCAGGCCGTCGCCAACCGCGTGGTCGGTGACGTCGAAGGCAAGGACTGCGTGCTCGTCGACGATCTGATCGACACCGCGGGCACCATCGCCGGCGCATGCAACGTGCTGAAGGAAGCCGGAGCCAAGTCCGTGACCGTGGTCGCCACGCACGGCGTGCTCTCCGGACCGGCCGTCGAACGCCTCAAGAACTGCGGTGCGCGCGAGGTCGTCCTCACCGACACCGTTCCGATTCCGGATGAGAAGCGCTGGGACGGTCTGACGGTCCTGTCCATCGCGCCGCTGCTGGCCAGCGCCATCCGCGCCGTGTTCGAGGACGGTTCCGTCGCCGAACTGTTCGACACGTACCCGGAGCATCACGGCAAGGGATTCCTCTTCGCCTAAGGTGCACTGCGGGGCCGCGAGGCTTCGTGCACCTTCCGGAATACCGGAACGATAACTAAAAACGCCACACCGACGCGTCGCACGCGAAACGTGTGGCATAATAAACACTTGGCGGGCTTACGCTCGCCGTTCCCCCATGGTGTAATGGCAGCACACGGGTCTTTGGAACCCTTTGTCTTGGTTCGAGTCCAGGTGGGGGAGCCCATGAAACGGCCACCCGGCTTTTTTGGCCGGATGGCCGTTTGTCGTTTCATCCGTCATGGCACACATAGACAGGAGAGCAAACAGAATGGCATTGTCCGCTGCAATTATTCTCGCCGCGGGTGAGGGCACCCGCATGCGTTCCAACAAGCCGAAGGTGCTGCACACTTTTGCAGGGAAAACCTTCCTGAACCGAGTCATGGACTCCGTTTCCGCGCTGAACCCCGGCACCCTTGCCGTGGTCGTTCGCTTCCAGGGCGAGCGTGTGGCCGAGACCGCGCGTTCCTATAACGAGAACGTCACCATCGTCAATCAGGACGACAAGCCGGGTACCGGCCGTGCCGTGCAGTGCGCCATGGATGAGCTTACCGCCAATGGCGAGCTCACCGGTTCCGTGCTCATCGCGGCATCCGACATGCCGTTGCTTGATTCCGAGACCCTTGGCGCGTTGCTTGACTTCCACAACAAGAGCGGCAACGGCGCCACCGTGCTCACCACCGTGCTCGATGATCCGACCGGGTATGGCCGCATCATCCGCGACAGCGAAGGCAACGTGCTGCGCATCGTGGAACAGAAGGACGCCAACAGCAGCGAACTGGCCGTGCATGAGGTGAACACTTCCGTGTACGTGTTCGATGCCGCCGTGCTGACCAAGGCGATTGCCGGCCTGAAATCCGACAATGCACAGGGCGAGTTCTACCTGACCGACGCGCTGGAGACCGCCAAGCAGGAGAGCGCGGTGGGCGCGTTCGCCGCACCCGATCCACTGAGCGTGGAGGGCGTGAACGACCGTGTGCAGCTTGCCGCCCTTGCCAAGGCGCATAACATTCGCGTGTGCGAGCAGTGGATGCGTGCCGGCGTCGATATTCTCGATCCGCAGACCACGTGGATCGAGGATGACGTGCAGATCGGCCGTGACGCTGTGATTCTGCCGGGCAGCTTCCTGCAGGGGCATACCGTTATCGGCGAGAATGCCGTAGTGGGCCCGTACACCACGCTGATCGACGCCGTGGTGGATGACGACGCCGTGGTGGAGCGTTCCCGCGTGCAGGAGTCCCATATCGGCCGTGGCGCGAACATCGGCCCGTGGACGTATCTGCGCCCGGGCAACGAGTTCGGCGAGGGCGCGAAGGCCGGCGCGTTCGTGGAAATGAAGAAGGCGCATATCGGCAACGGCACCAAGGTGCCGCACCTGAGCTACGTGGGCGACGCCGAACTGGGCGATCACACCAATATCGGTGGCGGTACCATCACCGCCAATTACGATGGCGTGCACAAGAACCGTACTAAGATCGGTGCCGGCTGCCATGTGGGCGCGGGCAACCTGTTCGTCGCCCCGGTCGAGGTCGGGGACAATGTGACGACTGGTGCCGGTTCTGTGGTTCGCCATGAGGTGCCGAGCGATTCCATGGTGTACTCCGAGAACACGCAGCACAACGTCGAAGGATGGAAGCCCGCCTGGGAGCGCTGAGCCCCCTGATAACCCTAGGCGTCACAATGCAGAAGCCCGGAAGGGCTTCGCTCGCCTCACCACATACACCCATACACACTCTGCATACAGCAGGAATCGAATAACCGGGAAGGAAACCCATGCCAGCTTTGCAATCCTCCATCGACGACATCCGCGTTGCCGCGGCGGCCGCCGATCGTATGAAGGCCACCGACATCGTCGCCTTCGACGTGACCGTGCCGCTCGGCATCACCGACATCATGATGGTCGCCACCGCCTCAAACGAGCGCCAGGTGCTTGCCGTGGCCGAGGAGATCGAACGCGATCTGTACCTGAAGTGCGGCAAGCGTCAGCCGCGTGAACGCGAGGGTCTGACGGAAGGGCAGTGGGTGCTGCTCGATTACGGCGATTACGTGATTCATGTGATGCACACCGAATCGCGCGAATACTACAACCTGGAGCGTCTGTGGCGTGATTGCCCACAGATCGACCTGCAGCTCGAACACCCGGAAACCAGCGCGGATAACGCCGACACGGCCGATTCCGACGCCGAGTGAGCCGTAGCCGCATGATTGCGTGAGACCAGGGCCTGCGGCCGCGAATACCGTATACGCATCGCATATACGGTTCGCGGCGGCGGGCCTTTGCCATATTCGGCCGTCACCGGAACGCAGTCACCGGAGCGCGGTCAACAGACTGCAATCATCGGGAATAGTCATCGGAACTGAGAAAAAGAAAGATTCACATGCCACAACACGTTCGTTCCATTTTCCTCGTCCGCCACGGACGCACCTCATACAACGCGGCACACCGCCTCCAAGGCCAGGTGGACATCCCCTTGGACGCCGTGGGGCAGTGGCAGGTCAGGCAAACCGCCCTTGCCCTAAAGGATCTGTATGTGGACAGGCGGCCGCAGGTGAGCCACCAGCTGATCGTCTGCTCCGATCTTGGGCGCGCGAGGGCCACCGCACAGGCGTTCGCCGACGTGTTGGGTGGAGCCGAACTGCACCCGGATCCGCGCGTGCGCGAACGCAGCTTCGGCCAGTGGGACGGCCATGCGGTCTCCGAACTGGCTGAGCGTTACCCTGAGGACTTCAAGCTTTGGGTCGATCACAAGGACGGCGAGATGAAGTATGGCGCCGAAGCGAAAAGCGCCGTGGGCGCACGCGGCGTTGCGGCGATCAATGACTGGTCCACGCGTGCCGGCGACGATACCGACCTGTACATCTTCTCCCATGGCGCATGGATTTCCCAGACGTTGCAGACCTTGCTGGGGCTTAACCAGGTGGATCCGACGTTTGCCAGCGTGCTATCCATGGGCAATGCGCACTGGGTGCGGCTGATTCCGATGGATACCGCCGAGGGCGATCTGCGCTGGAGGCTGATGGATTACAACCATGGCCCGGCCATCGCCGATACGGACGAGTGGGAGCGCGAACGCTGACATGCGGGGCTCCTGTTTGCTGTTAAGGCAGGGGAGAGCGGAACACGTTGAGATTTTTCGAGGGCAGCGGTGCCGGCATCGCCGCCCTTATCTACGCTCGGCGTGTCGCGTAAAAACGGCGGAATTCCAACGAAAATCTGCTTCTTGTTGGCATGTGCGACACGCCTCGTTTGCGTATTTAGACATTCCGTCGTATTGTATTCGAGGTTCGCAAAGAACGGATAAATGAAAACGGGGCTATGGCGCAGCTGGTAGCGCATCTCCATGGCATGGAGAGGGTCAGGGGTTCGAATCCCCTTAGCTCCACGATGAGGTGCTTGATTTAAGTATCTCTCCCTGATTCAGTCGGGCGGCTTCGCTCGCTGGGTCAGATAAATGAAAACGGGGCTATGGCGCAGCTGGTAGCGCATCTCCATGGCATGGAGAGGGTCAGGGGTTCGAATCCCCTTAGCTCCACAGGTGAATGAAACCCCTTGCTCCGGCAAGGGGTTTTCTTGTATCTGGATGACGTAACGGTGTGGGCGTCGCAACGCAATGATGGGATGGTCGCAAGTCTTGCTTGTCGCCCAAGACATGACGGCATGGGTCCTATGAAACGTGGTCTGAATCGGTGCGTATCGGTGTGTATAGTGGTCGGCGGCGTCTCCGCCCGTGCCGCGCAGGTCAAGGGGCGCCCGGAAAGCCAGCTCGGTTTTTGGGGTATGCGCCCCTCGTTCATGTACGTATGAAACCGTGCCGCTGGCCCCGAACGAATCGCTGTGCGCGGCCACACCAGGAACAGGAAGCGTCGTATGTCTGCACAGTCGACCAGCGCATCATTGGATCATAAGAACGCACAGCCGAAGGGGAATGGCCCCGCAGCGAACGGAAACGGGCGGGGAAGCGAACGTGGCAACCGCAAGGCGACGAGCAGGCGTCTGCGCTGGGCTCCCGCCGACATAGCGGTCGGCGCGGCCATCGGCGTTGCCTGCGGCGTGATCTTCCAGGGCTTCAATTTCGTCTATCCTGCGCTCTCCGCGCTGCTCGGCGCGGTGCTGCCCGGTCTGGCGAGCCTGTTCCATGCCGTCTGGTACGCCTCCGGCGTGTTCGCCGTGCTGGTGATCCGCAAGCCGGGTGCCGCCATATACGTCAATCTGGTCGGCTCGTTCGCGGAAATGGTGATCGGCAACCAGTACGCGTTCGGATTCGTGGTGATTTCCGCCGCCCTGCAGGGCCTGTGCTCGGAAATTCCCTTCACCGCGACCCACTACCGTCGCTTCACGCTGCCTCTCGCCGCGCTGGGAGGGGCGCTTACCGGCCTGGAATACGGCATATACCTGCTGCTGTTCCGCTATGCCGGCGTGGCGCTGCTCAGCCCGCGCGGCATCACGCATATGATCTGCGAGGTGATCGGCGGCGTGCTGATCGCCGGCGTGGCGAGCTGGTTCCTCTATGTGGCGCTCGCCAAGACCGGCGCATTGGACAAGTTGGCATCCGGGCGTGCGATGCGCGGTGAAGCCGTAGCCGATTAAATCGGCATGCGAGGGGGCTCGACGCCCCGCAGTCGAATACGAAAACGCCCGCAGGTCCGTCAAAGGCGGCCTTGTGGGCGTTTTCTGCTACCGCGCCGGTTCAGCTCTTGGAACCGGTCATCATGGTGAGCATCATCACGCTCGGTTCGAGCGCACGGATCGCGTGGGGCAGACGGGTGGTGAAGTGCACGAGTCCGCCAGGCACAAGCTCGACGGTCTCATCGCCGCCGGTCACCTCCAGCCTGCCCTTGAGCACCTGCACGAACACCGGCATCGCTGCGGTGTGCTCGCTCAGCTCCTGCCCCTTGTCGAAGGTGAAAAGCACCACGTTCGCACCCTCGACGCTCATCACCGTGCGTGAGACGGTGGCCTCCTCCTGAATCTGCACCAACGGTTCCAGCTGGTCGATGAAGCTCATCGCATTGGTCGGGGTTTCATGTTCTGCCATGTCGGCTCCTTTCGGATGTTCTGTGCACTGCCTACTGTACAGGGCCGAATGAGGTGGGGCAGGGGCCGGACGGGTTTGCCTGAAACGCCCATGAAGCGCGTGCGGCGGGTACGCGGGGAGCTGAAAAGACGGCAAAAGGGCGTAAAAATGGCCATCCGTCTCTTCGGGGCGGTAGTCTGAGAAATGTTGAAGAATATGTAATTCGAATGGAGAGCATGGTGAACAACACTTTTGCAACCCTTCCGGTCATGGCTGGCGAGGATGCGCCCGCCGGTCCGGTCGATCCGATTTTCAATCGACTCCTCAAGGATCGCATCATCTGGATGGGCGAGGAGGTCAAGGATGAGATGGCCAACCGCATCAGCGCGCAGATGCTGATGCTGGCCGCCGAGGATCCGAAGAAGGACATCTGGCTGTACATCAATTCCCCGGGCGGCTCGATCACCGCAGGCATGGCCATCTACGACACCATGCAGCTCATCGAACCCGATGTGGCTACGGTCGGCCTGGGCATGTGCGCCTCGATGGGTCAGTTCCTGCTGAGCTCCGGCACGAAGGGCAAGCGTTATCTGACGTCCCATGCCCGTGTGCTGATGCACCAGCCGTCCGGTGGTATCGGCGGCACCACCACCGATGTGCGCATCAATGCCGAGCTCATCATGGATATGAAGAAGACCATGAGCGAGCTGACCGCAGAACAGACCGGCCACACCGTCGAGGAAATCTACCGCGACAACGAATACGATCACTGGTTCACCGCGCAGGAAGCCTTGGATTACGGCTTCGTGGATAAGATCATCACCACGCGCGACAGCATGAGGGGAGAGTGAACATGGCTAGCGAGGAAGCGCAGTTCGTAGCCCGCGCCCAGCGTCTTGCCGGGCCGACCAACCGTTATGTCATGCCGCAGTTCAGCGAGAAGACGCCGTACGGCATGAAGACCATGGACGCCTATTCCAGGCTGTTCGAGGATCGCATCATCTTCCTCGGCGTGCAGGTGGACGACACCTCCGCCGACGACATCATGGCGCAGCTGCTGGTTCTGGAAAGCCAGGATCCGAACCGCGATGTGATGATGTACATCAACTCCCCGGGCGGCTCGATGACCGCCATGACCGCCATCTATGACACCATGCAGTACATCAAGCCCGACGTGCAGACCGTGTGCCTCGGCCAGGCTGCCTCCGCGGCGGCCATCCTGCTGGCCGCCGGTGCCGAGGGCAAGCGCCTGATGCTGCCGAACGCCCGCGTGCTGATCCACCAGCCGGCCATCGACCAGGGTTTCGGCAAGGCCACCGAGATCGAGATCCAGGCACGTGAGATGCTGCGCATGCGCGAATGGTTGGAGAACACGCTGGCCAAGCACACCGGTCAGCCGGTCGAGCGCATCCGCAAGGACATCGAGGTCGACACCTTCCTCACCGCCCAGGAGGCGAAGGACTACGGCATCGTCGACGAGGTGCTCGAACACCGCCAGTGATGCGGAAGGCGTGAGGGGCTGAACCCCGCCACGTCTTGGAATCCTTACCCATACCCCCGCCCCAAGATACGGGCGGGGGTATGGTGTTTGATGGAACATAATCGATTCGCGCATTTGCAGGAGGGGCCGCATGGGACGTGTAGTGGACTATAACGACGAAATACCGAAGTGCACGTTCTGCGGCAAGACCGAGCATCAGGTGCGCAAGCTGGTCACCGGCCAGGGTGCCGCCATCTGCGACGAATGCATCGAGCTGTGTGCGAACATCATCTCCGACGAGCGCATCAAGGACGTCGAGGTCAATGCGCTCACCCTGCCCAAGCCCATGCAGATCAACGAGTATCTCGACCGGTACGTCATCGGCCAGCAGACCGCCAAACGCGCTCTTTCCGTGGCCGTATACAACCATTACAAGCGTGTCAACATGGAACTGTGCGAAGCGGCCGGCCAGGTCGGCCCTGCGACAAGGGGCGATGACGATTCCCCGTCCGACCCGTTGCGCGACGTACAGGTGGCCAAATCGAACATCCTGCTCCTGGGTCCCACCGGCGTGGGCAAGACCTATCTGGCCCAGACGCTCGCCAAGGTGATGAACGTGCCGTTCGTCATCACCGATGCCACCACGCTCACCGAGGCCGGCTATGTGGGCGACGACGTGGAGACCGTGCTGCAACGGCTGCTGCAGGCGGCGGACGGCGACGTGTCCAAGGCGGAGCACGGCATCGTCTATATCGACGAGATCGACAAGATCGCGCGCAAGTCGGGGGAGAACACCTCCATCACGCGAGACGTCTCCGGCGAGGGTGTGCAGCAGGCGCTGCTCAAGATTCTGGAGGGCACCATCGCGTCCGTACCGTCCGAGGGCACGCGCAAGCACCGTGAGCAGGAGACCATTCAGGTCGATACGCGAGGGATCCTGTTCATCTGCGGCGGTGCCTTCGTGGGATTGACCGACATCATCAAGAATCGACTGGGCGCGAGGGAAAGCGGTTTCGGTGCCAAATGGCATGACCATGAAGTGCCCGACGAGGAACTGCTGCAGCAGGTGTGCGCCGACGATCTGGCGGAATTCGGGCTGCTGCCGGAGTTTATCGGTCGTCTGCCGGTGGTCAGCGTGCTGCAGGAACTGCGGGAGGATGACCTGGCGGCGGTACTCACGCAACCGTCGAACGCGCTGATCAAGCAGTACATGAAGCTCTTCGCGGTCGATGGCGTGACGCTCACCTTCACCGAGGATGCGATTGCGGCGATCGCGCGCACGGCGATACGACAGGGGACCGGCGCGCGAGGATTGCGTTCGATCATCGAACGCACGTTGCAGGATACGATGTTCCGCCTACCCAGCATGGACCATGTGATCGAAGTGGTCGTGGACGGTGCCGCGGTCGAAGGCAAGGGCAGCCCGCGCATCATTCGCGACGAGGAGAACGTGGACACGCAGTCCATGCCGAGCCTGAACGCCATGTGAAGCGCCGGGCGTGCGCGTTGGAGTCGTCTGGTCGCGGTGCCTTGACGCAGCTTCTCCGACACGCGCGACATGCCGTATTTGCATTATGAAATGAAGTGGGTAATATAAGTCGAGTTGTTTGAAAGAACAACGTTGCGCGAGTAGCCCAGCGGATTAGAGCAGCTGACTACGGATCAGCAGGTCGCAGGTTCGAATCCTGTCTCGCGCACTACCACGGGTCATCACGTGGTGAAAGAAGATGACGTTGCGCGAGTAGCCCAGCGGATTAGAGCAGCTGACTACGGATCAGCAGGTCGCAGGTTCGAATCCTGTCTCGCGCACCCGGTACCCCGTTGCAGTGCAGCGGGGTTTTCTTGTATTCGCAGGCGATCGCCGTGCAGGAGTGGACGGTGTGAATCGGTGGTCCGCGAACTGATACACGGGTGTCTCATGGCTGATGCTCAGGGCATAAATCGTTCATAATCGTTCGCTAGTGTGTATGAGGATATACACGACAACCATGCCCCGGCGTCGGGCGTCATGGTGGTAAGGAGAGCCGATGGCCGAGACACAAGCGCGCACACCGAATAGATTCTGGATGGGGGTTAGGCGGGTCGCCGCATCGGATCGACTTTCCGGTCTGATCATGCTGGCCTTCGCACTTGCCGGTCTGATCCTGGCGAATCTGCCGGCCACCGCCCATCTGTTCGAAACGATCGCGGAAACGCATATCGCCATTCCGCGCACGAACATCGATCTTCCGATCGGGCACTGGGCCCAGGACGGTCTGCTGACGGTGTTCTTCCTTATGGTCGGTCTTGATCTGAAGCAGGAACTCACCACCGGTTCGCTCGCCAATCCCAAGGCGGCCGCGGTGCCCATGCTGTGCGCCGTGGGAGGCATGATGGTGCCGCCGGTGCTGTTCCTTGCGGTAACGGCCCTGTTCGCGCGTTTCGCGCCTCCTGGACCCGGATTCGAGACCATCGCCTCCGGCGAGGTGTACTCCTATTCGGCCATCGCCCACGGGTGGGCGGTCCCGACGGCCACGGATATCGCGTTCTCCCTGGCCGTGCTCGCCTTGTTCGCCATGGCCCTGCCCGGATCGATCCGCGCGTTCCTCATGACCCTGGCCACCGTGGACGATCTGCTCGCCATCGTGCTTATCGCCCTGTTCTTCTCCTCCCTGAACGCATGGTACTGGTTCATCGGCATTGCCGTGTGCGCCGCCGCGTGGGCCTTCCTCGTGCGCAGAAAACGCATCCCATGGATCGTCGCAGGCATTGTAGGCATCCTCGCATGGGTGATGATGTTCGAAGCCGGCGTGCACCCCACCCTGGCCGGCGTGCTGGTGGGCCTGCTCACCCCATCCCGCGAAATCTACGGCGAGAAGACGCCTCGCGCCGCACGCTACCATGACAAGCTGCAACCGCTGTCCGCGCTCGTCGCGCTGCCGATCTTCGCCCTGTTCGCCACCGGCGTGCACTTCGAATCGCTCACTCTCGCGCTGGTCGTCTCACCCGTGGTGGTGGGCATCATCGTCGCACTGGTAGTCGGCAAGCCGGTGGGCATCATGCTCGTCGCCTGGCTGAGCACCCATGTGGGCGGGTTGAAGATGCCGAAGGGTCTGCGCGTGCGTGACCTCTTCCCGGCGGCGTGCGCCTGCGGCATCGGCTTCACCGTATCGTTCCTCATCGCATCGCTGGCATACAAGAACCCCGAGCTTTCCGCCGAGGCGCGATTCGGCGTGCTGCTCGCCTCCCTGATCGCGGCATCCATCTCCGGTGTGCTGCTCAGCCGTCAGTCGAAGCGCTACGCCGCACTGAACGCCGCCAAGGAAGCGGCCGGCGAAGGCGACGACGAGATCGAGATCGAGGAACATTCCGTGCTGGACGACGGAACCCAAAGCGTCAGCGTGAAGGCGTTCACTCCGGAATGGCTCGCTACAATGAAGGCCCGTAGGCAGGAACGTCAATCCAGGAAAGACGAGTAGCACATGAACAACAAGCCGTTCGACCGCACCTATCGCCGTGGTTCGGAGATCCTGCGCGGCAAGCTCATCCCCAAGGACAGCTCCACCGCAACGCTGCTGAAAGCCGAACAGTCCTCCGACTGGCTCCATATGGACCCCTGGCGGGTGCTGCGCATCCAATCCGAATTCGTGGACGGATTCGACGCGCTCGCCGATCTGGGGCCGGCCGTGAGCATCTTCGGCTCCGCACGCGTGAAGGAAGACAGTCCGTACTACCGCGCCGCCGAGCGCATGGGGCAGCTGATCGCCGAGCAGGGGATCGCCGTGATCACCGGCGGCGGGCCGGGCATTATGGAGGCCGGCAACCGCGGTGCCGCCCTGGCGGGCGGAACATCCGTGGGACTGGGTATCGAACTGCCGCATGAACAGGGCATCAACGATTACGTGAACCTTGGCATGACGTTCAGGTACTTCTTCGTACGCAAGACCATGTTCGTCAAGTATTCGTCGGGCATCATCGTATGCCCCGGCGGTTTCGGCACCCTTGACGAGACCTTCGAGATCCTGACGCTGGTGCAGACCCACAAGGTGGACAAGAAGCCTGTGGTGCTGTTCGGATGCGAGTACTGGCAGGGACTGTTCGATTGGCTGAACGGCCCGGTGAAGGGCAACGGCATGATCTCCGGCGTGGACCCTCAGCTGGTCACCATCACCGACGATCCGGAGGAGGCGGTCAGCGTGGCGACCGGCACCATCGGCAAATAGACAGGCGAGCCGCACCACATGCTTCGGGCCCCGAACGGATGCGTTCCGTTCGGGGCCCGAAGCATATCCGGCTTACCGGTGCCGGCGCGTCAGCGTTTGACGGCGATCAGCAGACCGGTGCCGGTGGCCGTCAACGCGGTGTCGAAACCCTCATCCGCTTCCACGGTTTCCAGCAGCTCACGCATGGCCGTGGCCTTGGGGGAGCGGTCGGCGGGGTTGATCACACCGCCGTTGGCGTCATCATGCTCCAAAGCGAGCATATCCGTGAACACGATCGTGCCATGGGGGCGAAGCAGCCTGGACGCCTGCTCGAAGCTTGCGGCATAGTTGCTGGCGTCGCCGGCCACGACGATCAGATCGTACACATCGGCGTTCAGGCGAGGCAGGAACGTGCCCGCCGTGGCGTTCACCGCACGCAGCGTGGTGTCGGTCTTGTCCTGAATGCGATCGAACGACTTGCGGATCAGCGCGATGCCCTCCGCGGAGGAATCCACGGCCGTCAGCTGGCCCTCGCCATCCAGGCCGCGCACCAGCTCCAACGTCTCCACCAGCGAGCCGGTGCCCACGGCGATGACCGACTTGGCGTTCGTCAGCCTCACCAGCAACGCGAGCAGTGCGGCCTGCATGGCCGAACCCTGCGGCATGCCGGCCTCCTGGGCCTTGACCCGCAGTTCGGCGAGATCGGCGGACTGACGTGCCGCGGCATGCTCCTCCACATAATCCCACGCCTTCGCCAGATTCTCATAAGTGGTGTGATTCATCATCATCTCCTTCGACTCTTCCAGCCCGTGCGTGCGATTAGCGTTCCCGGACCTTGGCCACGATCTGCCACATCTCCTCGCCGACATCGATGCCACGCGGGCACTGGCGGGAGCATGCGCGCACCGACTGGCATGCGGCCACACCGTCCGCGGTATCGATGGCATCCATGCGTTCGGCGGCCTTGGTATCACGCGAATCGTTGATGAAACGGCTCGACCAGATCAGCGCCGCAGGGCCGATGAACGCGTCGCCGCCGGCGAACACCGGGCACGAGCCCTCGCACACGCCGCAGGCGATGCAGTTGGTCAGGCGCTCGTACTGCGCAAGCTGATCGGGATTCTGGAGGTATTCGAACACATCGACCTTGCCGTCCTTCGTGGTGGCCAGAACGCCGTCGGCCTGCAAGGCGGGCTTGAGTTTCTTCAGCTGGTCGAGCATCGGGTCGATGTCCGCGATGAGGTCGCGCTGGACGGGGAATCCCGGAAGCGCGGCAAGCTCGATGACGCCGAGACTGGAACCGTTCGCATCATCCGTGTCGTTCAGCGACGACGCCTCATCGGAGGCATCCGCACCTTCGGTATGGCGGAACCCTTCGTCGTCCGTCTGCACGGCGGTATTGGCCGGCTTGGCCCAATCCTTCACCGTGGCCGTGCACAGCAGGGTGGGCGTGCCGTTGATGGACACCGCATCCGAACCGCACATGCCATGCCCGCAGGAATAACGGAACGCCAGCGTGGGGTCCACAGTGCGCTTGATGGTCAGCAAGCAGTCGAGGACGGTGTCTTCCGGACGCGCCTCGATCACATAATCCTGCGTCCACTGCTTGCCGCGCGGGCGCCTGCGCGCCGGAGCCTCGGACGATGAGCCGAAAGGCGAGCTTTTCCGGGCGAACGGGCTGCCGCCCCTATCGCGATTGCGTTCCGGGCGCGGAGCGAATCGATTCACTCGCAATGTCACCGTGGTGTTCGTCATGCGCGTGCCTCCTGTTCGTAAAATCCAGCAAGATATTGTGTCATAAGGCATCGCCCTGCCTGGGGCGTGATGGTCGTCGTTCCGATTTTCATGCGGAGCATCAGTATTCGCGCTTCTTCGGAGGCATGTCGACGATGTGCACGGGCTGCCAGGAGACCTCGTGCGCGGCATCCGTCATGGAATGCGCCAGGAAATGCTCGTCGTCGCGTTCCGGGAAATCGGTACGCTTGAGCGAGCCGCGGGATTCATGGCGTGCATCGGAGGCGGTGAGCACCGCCTGGGCGAGCGTGATGAGATGGCGCACCTCCCAGATGGCCGTGACCTCCTGATTGAACGTGGCGGCCTTGTCGTGCGCGGCAAGCGCCTGGGCGCGCGGGGCCAGATCGTTGTCGATGGTTTCGAGAGCCGTGGCAAGGGACTGCGCGTCGCAACGCACCGCGGCGGCACGTTCCATAACCGACCCCAAGTCGGCCATCAGCTGGTAGGGGTTGCTGCCGGGAGCCTCGTCCGGGTTGCCGGCGAGCAGGGTATCAAGCTCGCCCTGGCGTGCGGCGCGTGCGGCCTCCGTGGCCTCCGCCAAAGCGGGATCGACGGCATCGGATTCGCCGGACGCCTGCAATGCTGCGATGCGCGCCGCAAGAGCACGGCCGGAACGCGTGCCGAACAGGCAGGCGTCAAGCAAGGAGTTGCCGCCCAGGCGGTTCGCGCCATGCACGGACACGCAGGAGCATTCGCCCGCCGCATACAGACCTTCCACGATATGGCGCTCGCCGTTCTGCCAACGGTACACTTCGCCGTCGGTGGTGATGGGGATGCCGCCCATGGTGTAGTGGGCGGTGGGCTTGACGGGAACGAAATCATGCGTGGGATCGATGTTCGCGTACTTGCGGATGGTTTCGGTGACCTGGGGGAGGGCCTGTTCCATATGCTCCGGGTCGATGCCGGTCATATCGAGCCACACGCAGTCCTTCGGGCCATTGGGATCCTTCGGGTCGGCGACACCACGGCCGGCGTCGATCTCGGCCATGATGGAACGGCTCACCACGTCTCGGGCGGCCAGGTCGCCGTGGCCCGGCGCGTAGCGTTCCATGAAGGCCTCGCCGTCGGCGTTGCGCAGGACGCCGCCTTCGGCGCGGGACGCCTCGGACAGCAGGATGCCGGTGTGCGCCAGACCGGTGGGATGGAACTGCACGAATTCGCAATCCTCAAGCTGCAGGCCCGCGGCGAGCGCGAGCGCCATGCCGTCGCCGGTGAGGTCCCAGGAGTTGGAGGTGGTGTGGAACAGGCGTCCGGCGCCGCCGGTGGCGAAGAGCACGTTGTGTGCGTTGACGGCGTGGGTTTTGCCGGTGTGGGTGTCGAAGGCGACGACGCCGGCGGCCTGGGTGTGCTCCTCGTTGAGGACCAGGTCGGTGACGTACCATTCCTCGGCGAATTCGATGCCGTTGGTGACGCATTGCTGCCAGAGGGTGTGCAGGATCTGGTGGCCGATGCGGTCGGCTGCGTAGGCGGCGCGGCGGACGGGCTTGCCGCCGAAGTCGCTGGTGTGGCCGCCGAAGCGGCGCTGTGCGATATGGCCGTCTGCGGTGCGGGAGAACGTGACGCCTTGGCGTTCCAGGTTGATGACGGTTTCCGGGGCGTATTCGGCGAGCAGTTTGGCCGCGTCCTGGTCGACGAGCCAGTCGCCGCCCTTGACGGTGTCGTAGTAGTGCCAGTGCCAGTCGTCGTGTTCCACGTTGCCCAGTGCGGCGGCGATGCCGCCTTCGGCGGAGCCGGTGTGCGAGCGCAGGGGCTGGAGTTTGGAGATCACGAGGATTTTCGGTTCCTGGCCGTTGGCTTTCATTTCCTTGATTGCGTCGGATCGGAGCAATCCCAGTGCCGCGGACAGGCCGGCTGCTCCGGCGCCGACGATGACCGCATCATATATATCTTCCAAGTGCTTCGGACTCATACTTGTTATTGTCACACAAGGGGTGACTTGTCTCGTATGCTGGGAGACGAGGAAGGTTTGCTGCTTGTGCAGGTGTCTTAGCGGGTGACTTGGAACGTTGGGTTGCCGACTGCCGTGAGCATAATGGGAGTATGGCTGAAGACGAGTCGTTCAACGAGCATGTGTATGCGGTGGTGCGTGGGATTCCGCGGGGCATGGTCGCCACGTATGGGCAGGTGGCGGCGCTGATCGGGGCGCCGCGTTGCGCGAGGCTGGTGGGGTATGCGTTGCACGGCAATCCGCAACAGGGCGTGATCCCGTGCCATCGTGTGGTGTTCCGTGACGGTTCGTTGGCTCCCGGTTTCGCGTTCGGCGGGCCTGATGCGCAGCGCGAGCTGTTGGAGGCCGAGGGCGTGGTGTTCGTCCCGCCGAAGCCGAACGGCAATGCCGGTGATGGCGGCTGGCGGGTCGATCTTGAGCGTTGCCAGTGGAAGGCGTAGGGGTCTACTGGCGTTTTGCCAGTGTGGCGACGCCGTCGTAGCGGAGCAACCCCAACGTTTCCAGCGCGCCGATGTCGGCCATCACCTGGCCGATGCCGACTGTGCCAGCGCCTGCCGCCGTTTTGCTTGCCGCCGTGTTGATGGCCGCCAGCAGCGCGTCCGGCGTGGCGCGTATGCGCCGGCGGTTGCATGAGCGGATCGCGCGGATCAGATTGCGTTGCGAGTCGGTCAGCTCCGGCCCGCTCGTCTCGCCGGTGCCGGCGGATTGGGAAGGGCCCGATGATGCTGGTTTAGCACGCAGGGACTGCGGTTCGTGCGGCGCATGGCAGAATTCGCCGATGCCGGTCGTGCTGGTGAGGATGATCGACTCGTTGTGCGCGATGAGTCGATTGCACCCGGCGTTATGCGGCACGGTGATGTCTCCCGGCGCGGCCAGCACCACGCGGTTGAGATCGTTGCCCCATCCCGCGGTGTTCAACGCGCCCGACCGCAGGCGCGCCTGAGCCACTACCACGGTGGACGCCAATGCGGCTATGATGCGGTTGCGCAGCAGGAACCGCCTCGCTTCGGGAATGGTGTCCGGGCACATCTCGCTGACCAGCGCGCCGCCGTTCGCCCGGATAGCCTCGAACAGGCGCAGATTCGAGGACGGACCGATATGGTTCAATCCTCCGGCGAACACCGCCACGGTCCTGCCTGCCGCGTCGAGCCCACGCTGGCGCACCGCGTCGAGCGCGCCCCAATGCGCCGCGGCGTCCGCGCCCATCGCCCCGCCGGACACGACCAGATGCCCGTCGGCCGCCGCGCGCATCGCCACCTCGCGGGCCACGCTGCGCCCGTAATCGGTCACGCCGCGCGAGCCGACCACCGCCACCGGCGACTGGCAGCTCGTCAACGCATCCACGCTGCCCACGCCCCACAGACACAGGGGAGCGGCCCAATCCTTATGCGTCGACAGATCCTCCAACTGCGCCGGCCATGCGGCATCCCGAGGGCCGATAAGCCACTGCACGCCGTCCATGGTGAACCAGCCATCCAACCCATGCCAGTCCAACGACGGCAGGCATCGCAGCCGCGCATGCCATCCCGCCACGGAACGGCGGAACACCTGCAACGCCCGATTGCCCGGCTTGCGCCCCCATCGGGAAAGCCCGGTGAGGAACACGCCCTCAAGCTCGCGCATCGCGGCATCATGGTCCGCGGCCTCCGGCCGGGACTCGATGACGAGCCGCAACGCCTCGGCCGCGCCCCGGGCGCCCTTGATCGTCGCATACATCAGCGCATCGGCACCATCAAGACAGAACGTCAGCACGGCACGCGCCAACGTATCCTCCGGCACCTGCCCGCCCATAGACGGCCTCGCCGGCGGTTCGATCATGGTATTCACAACGGCTCCTTACCTCGTACCCTCAGATGACTTGATACGCGCATGCGCCGGGCTCCGCGAACCCTCATAGATGCGTGCGCAGGGCGATGCCCTGCATGACCTCGTCGCGCCCGGGACTGGTCAGCCCCTTGAGATCGGCAAGCGTCCACGCCAGACGCATGGCCCGATCGGCACCGCGCAGACTCAACCGCTGCGACTCCAACGCCTGATTGACGGGCTCGAGCGCGGTGGGGGACAGATGTTCGCGCATCCACGTGCCCGAAGCCTGCGCATTGCACGTCCACCCCATGTCGGAGAAGCGCTCGCGGGCCGTATCGCGCGCGGCGACCACGCGGGCTCGGATCTCGGCACTGCCCGGCCGGGGCTCAAGCACCTCCTCGCCAAGAGCGATGCGGGAGACCGGCGGCACTTCGACCTGGATGTCGATGCGGTCGAGAATCGGACCGGAAAGCCTGGCGAAATACCGTTGCCGTTCGCGCTGCGTGCACGTGCAGCGCTCGCCGGTGCCGTACGACATGCCGCACGGGCAGGGATTCGCGGCCATGACCAGCTGGAACGCGGCCGGATAGTAGGCCGTTCCCTTGGAACGTGACACCGCCACATACCCTGATTCCAACGGTTCACGCAGGGTCTGTAACGACCGTGCGGAGAATTCGGGGGCCTCGTCCATGAACAGCACGCCGCGATGCGCCTTCGTGATCGCGCCGGGCACGGCCACGCCCGAACCGCCTCCCACAAGCGCCGCAGTGGACGACGTGTGGTGCGGCGCCTCGAACGGAGGCACGTCGCTGATGCCGTAGGCGGGCAGCGTGCCGCACAATGAGCGGACCGTGGCCACCTCAAGCTGCTCGGATTCCGACAGCGGGCACATGATGCCCGGCATGCGCGAGGCGAGCATCGTCTTGCCCGAACCGGGAGGACCGGTCATGAGCAGATGATGCCCGCCCGCCGCCGCGACCTCCATCGCCCATTTCGCATACTCCTGCCCGACCACCTCGCTCATATCGCCGATCACCGGGGTGACAAGCCGGCTGGCGCCATCCTCGCCCCCTCTGCTTGTGAGAATCTCATCGGGCAGACGGTAGCTCGCCTCACCGCCCATCATCTCGATGAGCTCGCCCACATGGCGTACGCCTCGCGTATCCAGCCCGTCGATCAGCCCGGCCTCATCCATGTTCGCTTGGGGCACGATTACCCGTTCCACGCCCTGCTCGCGGGCATGAAGCAAAATCGGCAGCAGACCATTCACCGGCAGCACTGTGCCGTCGAGGTTCACTTCGCCGACCACCACCGTGGACAGCAGGCTTTCAGGGGGTATCGTTCCCGCCGCGCTCAGCACCGCCGCGGCGATCGCCAGATCATAGGACGAGCCGCGTTTGGGCATCGACGCGGGGGAGAGATTCACCGTCACACGGGTCTGAGGCCAGGTAAAGCCGCTCGCCTGGCACGCCGACTTCACCCGTTCGCGTGCCTCGGACAGCGAGGTGTCGGGCAGGCCGATGATGGAGAAATAGGGAAGTCCGGGGCTGATGAACGCCTGCATCGTGACGGTGAACGCCTTCAGGCCGATGAGTCCCACGGACAGTGCGCCGCCGATCGCCATCAGAACGCCCCCGGAATACGGTGCACGGCGACCTGACCGTCATGCACGCTCACCGTGACCACGTCGAAGCGCATGCCGTCATGTCTCAGCTTATGGCCGTCCTTCTCCAGCCATTGCAACGCCGCACGGCGCAGATTCATCTGTTTGGCCGTCGTGACGGCCTCCTGCGGGGTGCCGAACCGCGTGCCCCGCCGCGTCTTCACCTCGACGAACACGACGCGGCGTTCAGGACTCAACGCGATGATGTCCAATTCGCCGTATCGGCACCGCCAGTTGCGGACGAGCACAAGCCAGCCCAGCCCCTCCAACCATGCCGCGGCATATGCCTCGCCGAGCTCGCCCACCTGGCGGCTGGAGACCGACGTGCCGGCAAGACGGGATTCGATGGCGTGCATCGCCTCGATGCGGGCGGAATCGGAGGAATAGGTTTGCTCAACAGTGTAGATATCGCTCATGCCACCACTGTGCCGGGGCGGCTTGGGCGCGGGCAATCCATGCGGGCATTGTGGACGGAACCCCACGCGCCGGGCGTGTCGTGGATAGTGTGTGGACAATTCGCCGTTATCCACAATCCGCAGACCCGCGGGTCCATGGCGTTGAGAACGCAAAAGGGCGGCGCGGCCACCATGCATGAGGCCGCGCCGCCCAAGGCGACGTAGGGGTTCAGCGACGCACCAGGTTCGTCAGCTCGCCCAGATTCAGTTCGAAGCTCACGCCGCGCTCGTCATGATGCGGCTGGTACTGCGTGCTTTCCATGGCATGACGCACGAATTCGCCTGCGATGCGGGCGGACTCGGCCAACGGCCTGCCGGCCATCACCGCGCCGCACAGCGCCGAGGCGAACGCATCGCCCGTGCCGTGCGTCATGAACGGCAGCTTGCCGTGCGCCAGCTCCTGCTTGCCGGCCGCGCCGGTGGCGGCGGACGCCACATAGTTGCGGATCATGCCGTCGCCACGGTCGATGCCCTTGAGCACCACATGCTTGGCACCCAATGCCAGCAGCGCGTCGAGCATATCGCCAACCTGCGCGTCGTCGAGATCCTGTCCCGGGTATTCGCGGCCGGTCAGAATGGACGCCTCGGTCAGATTCGGCATGAGTACATCCGCGCCGTCGACCAGCGTGCCCATCGCCTCGCACAGTTCGGGGGTGTACGTGGGGTAGGTCTTGCCGGCGTCGCCCATCACCGGGTCGACCAGGCGGAGCGCCTTCGGATACTCGCGGTACAGGCGCTTGATGATCGCGACCTGTTCGGCCGAACCGAGGAAACCGGAATACACGCCGTCGAGCTCCACGTTCTCCTTGCTCCAGGCGTCCAGATAGCCGTCCAGAATCTCGGTCGTATCGTGGAACGTATACACGGCGTAGCGCGTATGCGCCGAGAACAGCGCCGTCGGCACCGGGCACACGTCGCATCCGGCGGCGGACAGGATCGGGATCGCGGCGGTCAGCGAGCACTTGCCGTAGCCGCACATGTCGTGCACCGCGGCCACGCGGGGAATGTACTTCGGATCGCGGTCGAACAGAACCTCATCGCTTGCAGTCTCATCACTCATAACAGCAACCTTTCTTCTAGGAGTATCTGCCCCTCGGTTTACTGATGCCGCTTGACTACCCGTTTCCTCAGGGCGGACGGATTCGCGCGGCCGTGGTCACGCGGCATCGCGGCCTGGCCGGCGGTTCGGCGTGTCGCGCCTGTTATCCAAGGTTTTTCGCGCACCGCCGGAACCCGTGACGTCAATGATTCCAACGGTTGATAAAGGGGTATAGGCAAGTGCGATAACGCTCGGCTTGCGCCACGCTTGCCGGCCGGCCTATTGTCACTACCAACACCTGGCCAACCGCACTGCACATCAGGACGGACGGCCGGACAAGATAGGCATCGAACCACTTCCCCCAAAGGAGCCACACCATGGCAAACAAGAACTACCGCTTCGAGACACTGCAGCTGCACGTCGGCCAGGAGCAGGCCGACCCGGCCACCGATTCCCGCGCGGTGCCGATCTACCAGACCACCAGCTACGTCTTCCATAACTTCGACCACGCCGAGGCGCGCTTCGGCCTGGCCGACCCGGGCAACATCTACGGCCGCCTGACCAACTCCACCCAGGGTGTGTTCGAGGACCGCATCGCAGCCCTCGAAGGCGGCACCGCGGGTCTGGCCGTCGCTTCCGGCGCGGCCGCCGTGGAATACGCGGTGCGCAACATCACCCAGTCCGGCGACCACATCGTCGCTGCCAAGAACGTGTATGGCGGCACCTTCAACCTGCTGCGCCACACCCTGCCGCGTGACGGCGTGAACACCACCTTCGTCTCCGCCGAGAACCCGCAGGAGTTCGAGGACGCCATCCAGGAGAACACCAAGCTCGTCTACTTCGAGACTTTCGGCAACCCGAACGCCGATCTGCCGGACTTCGAGGCCATCACCGCCATCGCCCACAAGCACCACCTGCCGGTGATCGTGGACAACACCTTCGCCAGCCCGTACCTGTTCCGCCCGCTGGAGCACGGTGCCGACATCGTGGTGGAATCCGCCACCAAGTTCATCGGCGGCCACGGCACCACCCTGGGCGGCGTGATCGTGGAAGGCGGCAAGTTCAACTGGGCCGAGGTGCCGGGCAAGTTCCCGACCCTCACCGAGCCGGATCCCTCCTACCATGGTCTGAACTTCTACGAGGCCCTGGGCGGAACCGCCTTCGTGACCCGCGTGCGCGCCATCCTGCTGCGCGACACCGGCGCCACCCTGTCCCCGTTCGCCGCGTTCCTGCTGCTGCAGGGCACCGAGACCCTGTCCTTGCGCGTCGAGCGCCACGTGCAGAACGCCCTCAAGGTCATCGACTACCTCAAGACCGTGCCGGAGGTCGAATCCATCTCCCACCCGTCCATCGAGGGCCGCAAGGACAACGACCTGTACAAGAAGTACTTCCCGAACGGCGGCGGCTCCATCTTCACCTTCGACATCAAGGGCGGCAAGGACGCGGCGCGCGTGTTCATCGACAACCTGCACCTGTTCAGCCTGCTGGCCAACGTGGCCGACGCCAAGAGCCTCGTGATCCACCCGGCCTCCACCACGCACTCCCAGGAGACCCTGGAGGAGCTTGAGGATCAGGGCATCCACCAGGGCACCATCCGCCTGTCCATCGGCCTGGAGAACATCGACGACATCATCGAGGATCTCGAGGGCGGCTTCAAGGCCCTGCGCGAATCCGGCCTGGCCAAGTAAGCCGGCTCAGGCACGGCGGCGATCAGAGGGGGCCGAACGCCGCCGGTCTATGAAAACTGCACGCTTACTCGCTGGGGCTCGCATCACGGAACACGTGATGCGAGTCCTTTTTCTATGGTCAATTCCTACAGCCAACGGCATAATCGTGTGCGGTGTGATACTGGGCACGTTGTTCGGCTGGCTTGGCGCATATGTGACCTTCGGGTTGTACGCGGATAAGACGATGCTCCCATTCGACTGGGGTACCAACGGCATCCTGCTCTCCGTGGCCGCGATCGCCGCACTGCCGGCCAGCGTGTTCCCCGCTCGTCGCGCGGTGCGCACCCCTTCCGGTGAAAGCGCTTACCGAAGCCTGACGACGCGCCGGACGAGTCGCATGATGGTGCCTGCGATGCCAGCACATGGTGATGCCGGCATCGCAGGCGCCTTGCCATTTCGGCAGGTTGCTGCTTCGATAACCGTTGTGACTATTGCGAATCGGGCATTTGGCAAAACCGCCCGAAACTTGATCGAGGATGATGTGTCGCAGGGTGTACGGTCTGGGTATATATTTGTAGGGAGATTTGGAACGTTCTGAGCACCTGTGGAAGAAACCCATATGACTGACACCGCTTTCACCGACTTCGTGTGCAACGCGCACCCACAGCCTGATTCCGCCAACATCATCCAAGGCGACCGATGGCGTATCTGCCTGCTCACCGATGCGCTCGTGCGTTTCGAATGGTCCGACACCGGCCATTTCGAGGATCATGTCACCCAGACCGTACTCAACCGCGATTTCGGGCGACATGTGGAGCGCACTGTGACGCAGCGCGACGGCCGCATCGTCATCGACACCGAGCACCTGCACATCGATTACGACGGCAAGCCGTTCAGCAAGGAAGGCCTGTGCGTGGTCGTCAAGCACATCTCCAGCACCCAGTTCAACACCTGGCATTACGGCGACAAGCCGAACGGCAATCTCAAAGGCACCGCGCGCACACTCGACGAGGTGAACGGCAGCAGGAAATTCGGCCAGCCGCTTGAGATGGACGACGGAGTGATCTCGCGTGACGGCTGGGCGGTACTCGACGACTCCACATCGAATGTGATCGTGCTCGCCGACGAGGTGAACGGCAAACCGAATCCGTTCGGCTCCTGGGTCTCACCGCGCGACAAGGGGTGCATCGACCTGTATTTCTTCGGCTATGCGCACCGCTACATCGAAGCCGTGCAGGACTTCTACAGGCTCACCGGCCCGCAGCCGCTGCTGCCGCGTTTCGCATTCGGCAATTGGTGGAGCCGCTACTACCGGTACACGCAGTCCGAATACCTGGCGCTTATGGACCGCTTCAAGCGTGAGGGCATTCCGTTCACCACGTCCGTGATCGACATGGACTGGCATCTCGTGGACGGCATCGACCCGAAGTACGGTTCCGGATGGACCGGCTATACGTGGAACAGCGACCTGTTCCCCGACCATGTGGCATTCCTTGACGAGCTGCACCGCAAGGGCCTCAAGACCACGCTCAACGTGCATCCGCGTGACGGCATCCGCGCATTCGAAAGCGCCTACCCGAAGGCCGCCAGGCGCATGGGCGTCGATCCGGCAAACGGTGAGAACCTCGAATTCGACCTGACCGACCCGGACTATATGGACGCCTATTTCGCCATGCACCACGATCTGGAGGCCGAAGGCGTTGACTTCTGGTGGCTCGACTGGCAGCAGGGTGGCGTGACCCGCCAGCCCGGACTCGACCCGCTGTGGATCCTCAACCACATGCACTACCTTGATTCCGGACGCGACGGACGCTGGCCGCTCACCTTCTCGCGCTATGCCGGCCCCGGCTCGCACCGCTACCCGGTCGGCTTCTCCGGCGACACGGTGATCACCTGGGAATCGCTCGCATTCCAGCCTCAGTTCACCGCCACCGCGTCCAACATCGGCTACGGCTGGTGGAGCCATGATATCGGCGGCCACATGTTCGGCTACCGTGACGACGAGCTTGAAGCCCGCTGGTACCAGCTTGGCGCGTTCAGCCCGATCAACCGCCTGCATTCGAGCAACTCGCCGTTCTCCGGCAAGGAGCCGTGGAACTACACGGGAGACGTGCGCGCCTCGATGACCGCCTCGCTGCGTCTGCGCCACGCGATGCTGCCGTACCTGTACACCATGAACTACCGCGCCGCATTCGAAGGTCGGCCGATTGTGGAACCGATGTACTGGCAGTCTCCCGACACATGGGCCGCCTACGAATACCCCGACGAGTTCCGTTTCGGCACCGAACTCATCGTGGCGCCAATCGTCAGTGCCGCCGACCGTAAGGTTGCGCGGGGACGTGCGGACCTGTGGCTGCCGCAAGGCGAATGGTTCGACTTCTTCGATGGCCGACGGTATACGGTCCATGGTGCCGAGGGACGTGCCGTCACCGCCTGGCGTACGCTTGAGCGCACACCCGTATTCGCCAAGGCCGGCGCAATCGTGCCGATGCAGCGGCTGGGAGACGGGGATGCCGTCAACTCCATCGCCAATCCGACCGCGATGAACGTGCTGCTCTTCCCGGGGGCATGCGGCGAATTCGTGATGCGTGAGGATGACGGCGTGTACGCGCATGCCTCGGCCGGGCGCACGGCCGATACGGAACTCGGTTGGCAGTGGCGGGGGAGCGATGCGGATGCCGTGTTCACCGTCGCCCCGGTGCGCGGCGACGGTGCCGATGCGGCTCCCCGGTCGCGCGATTGGACGCTCACCGTGCGCGGCGTTGCACGTCCCGAGATTGAACAGCTGGACTCCGCCGTTCGGGTGGACGTCGGCGAGACCGTAGTGGCGCTGGATGCGCGCGACATCAGCTATGACGAAGCCACGATGAGCCTTACCCTCACCGTGCATGGCGTGCCGACCGACAGGCAGCTGCGTGTGACGTTCGTAGGCGGCCTGCCGATCGCTGCCAATCCGGTGGAACGCGACTGCTACGACATTCTGCTGCACGCGCAGATCCAGTTCTTCGCCAAGGAGAAGGCACTGAACGCGATCCGCGAGGAGGGCGTGCGCGCCATCGGATCGTTCGCGGCGCTGAACAAGGGGCCGCGGTTCAACGGCGACTTCCTCACCGTGGATCTGCCCGAATCGGTGGTGTCCGCTCTGGAAGAGGTGCTGCTGAGAAGCTGAAAGTGATGAGGTCGCGTACGTCCGCTGCACGTTGGTGCTGCGGCGTGTGCTGCGAGCGGTGATATACGGATGATGCCCGGTTTCGGACATGCCCGGCTGGTGCCTGGCGTGGCGATTCACGGGCATCGTCCGTATACGGCCACGCTGGTTGCCCGCAAGTGCGGTCATATACGGAATCCATCCGGATCATGCAACGGCAACAAGCGCCGGGCACGGTCGCACGTGGGTATCATCCGGATTCCGCAACGGTGACAGGTCCCGGATATGGTCATCTGCGGGTACTGTCCGGGTCTTGCCACGCTGGCGGATGCCAAGCGAGCGCATATGGGGATGCCGTCCTGATTCCGCTACGCTGGTGTGCATTGGGATACGGCCATTTACGGGTATCGTCCGGATTCCGCCACGATGACGGGTGATTGGCGGGGCTGATTTCGGGCGATGCCCGTATTCCGCTGTACTGGAGGAGAAAAAAGGAAAGACCCATGCAGGCTGGTATTGGCCGAGCGGATCACGCATCTGGCTGCACGCCGTCTACGAGCGTTCACCCAAAAGACACCGAGGTTCACGTGGATTTCTCCTACGGGCCCACTGCCGTACTTTCGCGCGGCATAGCGTGTGCATTGGCATCGCAAGATCCAACACACAACGCGGGAAGGTCCCGTGCGGAAGAAAGAAGAACACATGAACAAGCACAAGGCGCTCAAGGGCGCTGTTGCAGCATTCGCATCCGTCGCAGCACTCGGCGCGATGGCGGCACCGGCATACGCCGCGGACGGCACGTACAGCCCCAACGGCAAGACCGTCTCCGAACTCGCCAAGCATGGCGGCGCACAGCGCATCGCCTCGATCGGCAACGAAAAGGCCAAGAACGTCATCCTCTTCCTCGGAGACGGCATGGGCGACTCGGAGATCACCGTCGCACGCGACTACCTCAAGGGCGTCAACGGGCATTTCGAAGGCCTCGACGCGGTCGGCCAGCCCGGCGCGCTCGGCGACGCCAAGGCCGGAACCGGCCAGTACACCACCTTCTCTCTGGGCAACGGCAGCAAGGACAGCGCTGTCGGCAAGGACGGGGACGGCAAGCTCGTCGCCAACCCGAACCCGGGCAGGATCACCCCGGTCACCGACTCGTCCGCCTCCGGCTCTTCCTGGGCCACCGGCACCAAGACCTACAACAACGCCGTGGACGTTGACGTGTACGGCAACCCTCAGCTCAACCTCTTCGAACTGGCCAAGGCCTCAGGCAAGGCCACCGGCAACGTGACCACCGCCGAAATCCAGGACGCCACCCCGGCCGTGCTCGAATCGCACTCCACCGAACGCTCCTGCTACGGCCCGCAAGGCAAGACCGACGGCAGCTCCAACGACGCGTTGAAGCGCTGCCTGGCCAACCAGCTCAAGGAGAACGGCGGCATCGGCTCCATCTCCGAGCAACTGCTCGACACCCGCGCCGACGTGACCATCGGCGGCGGATCCAAGTACTTCCGCCAGACCGTGCAGGGCGGCGAATACAAGGGCAAGACCGTGTGGGAGCAGGCCCGCGAGATGGGCTTCCAGACCGTCGAGAACGATCCGGCCGCCATGAACGCCCTGCAATACAAGGACAACCAGCCGGTGCTCGCCCTGATGAGCGACGGCAACATGCCCACCAAGTTCAACCCGTCCAAGGCCACCGCCAAGGATCCGGCCAAGGACGCCAACCCGACCGTGTGCACCCCGAACGCCGACTGGCTCGGCAACCAGGGCTCCTCGCTCAAGGACATGACCAAGAAGGCGCTTGACCTGCTGAACGCCAACCCGAACGGTCAGAAGAACGGCTACTTCCTGCAGGTCGAAGGCGCGTCCATCGACAAGCAGGACCATGCCGGCAACGCCTGCGGCCAGATCGGCGAGACCGATGACTTCGACCAGGCCATCGCCTACGCGCTGAAGAACGTCGACCTGAACAACACGCTCGTGATCGTCACCGCCGACCACGCCCACACCTCCCAGATCCTCAACGCCCAGCCGACCTACGCGCTGTCCACCGTGCTCAAGACCGCCGACGGCGAGAACATGGTCGTCTCCTACGGCACCGCGCAGGACGACTCCCGCGACGAGGACGGCGGCTACAACGGCGGCTCCATGGAACACACCGGCACCCAGCTGCGCATCGCCGCATCCGGACCCGGTGCCCAGCGTGTCACCGGACTGACCGACCAGACCGACAACTTCTACACCATCGCCGGTGCGCTCGGCCTCGCTACCTCCACTGAAGCCCAAAGTGCACTCTCCGCCGACGCCGAAGTCAAGGTCAACGCGAACGACGGCGCCTACACTGCCGAAGCCACCGGCTTCAACGGCGACGCGGTGCTCTCCTACGAACTCAAGGACAAGGCCACCGGCAAGACCCTGGCCGCATCCGACTCCAGCACCCCGGTCTCCGGCGTACGCGTGAAGACCGCGCAGACCACCGGCATCGCCCTTGACGGTATCACCGAAGGCGGCGAATACACGCTCACCGTGGCCGGCCGCCAGTCCGGCAAGACCGTCAGCTTCGACTTCCAGGCACCCGCACAGGGCTCCTCCGCCAACACCAAGGGCAACGGCGGCTCGAAGGCCAACGGCACCATCGCCTCCGGCAAGGCCGCCCAGAGCACTGACCGCAACGCGCTCGGCACGACCGGCACCGCGGTGCTCGCCATCGCACTGGCCGCCGCGCTCATGGCCGCCGTCGCGATGCTGATCCGGACCGCCAAGGCCACCAGGAACGAGCACTGACCGCAGCACCGAACCCTAAGCCCTGCCGATAGATAAACGCGATCGCCGCCCGACCCGTTCACCAGGGAACGGATCGGGCGGCGATCGCGTATTCGTATGGGCATCCAGGCACTCGCGCCTCGGCTCGACATGGTCTGCCCGCGAGCAGGGGAGAGACCGGGCGGCCTAGACCAGATGATTCTCGTAGGCGAACACCACGGCCTGCACGCGGTCACGGGCGTTGATCTTCTGCAGAATATGCGCCACATGCGTCTTCACCGTCGGCAGACCGATGAACAGCTTGTCCGCGATCTCCTGATTCGACAGACCCTGCGCGATTTCGATCAGCACCTCGCGCTCGCGGTCGGTAAGCTCATCGAGTTTCGGATCGGTGTATGCGGGCTGGGCCGGGGCGGCCGTCAGACCGGCACCCGTGGTCATCCTCTCGATCAGGCGTTTGGTGGCGGATGGCGCGATGATCGCATTGCCTTGGTATACCGTGCGGATCGAGCTCAGCAGCGTCTCCGGTTCGGTATCCTTCAACAGGAACCCCGAAGCTCCGGCATTGATCGCCGCCATCACATATTCATCCAAATCGAACGTCGTCAAAACAATCACCTTGGTACGGGCGACTTCTGATTTCGTGCCATCGGCAGCGAACCGATGCTGCAACGCGCTGATCTGCCGAGTCTATTCGACCATTGCCAGGCGCGGAACAGACCTGGTGGGCCTCCACCGTCAGTGTGGAAAAAGAGTCGTATTGGCTTGAGCCTCCCCGTGACGGTGTGCTTCTCGACGATTGATGGATCAATGGTATTATGCGCCTCGTCTTTGCTCATTCTCAAGGATGAGATGATAATTCAGACCAACGCATGATATCTGAATCAGCTGTTTTTCCGTAGTTTTGGAGGTAATCCGAAGAAAGGAATGACAGCATGGATATCAGGGACACCATCAAAGCTACCAATACGGCCATTGCAACCGTGGATCTTGTGAAGGACTACGGTTCCGGGAATAACACGGTGCATGCGTTGCGTGGCGTCAACGTCGCTTTTGAAAAAGGAAAATTCACGGCGATTATGGGACCTTCTGGTTCCGGCAAATCCACGTTGATGCACACGTTGGCAGGACTGGATTGCGCAACCGGCGGGCACATCATATTCAATGGCGACGATCTGACTCGCATGAACGACAACCAGCTTACGTTGCTGCGCCGCCACGACATCGGATTCATCTTCCAAAGCTTCAACCTGCTGCCGATGTTCACCGCCGAACAGAACATTCTCATGCCATTGACCTTGGCTGGAGCAAAACCCGACCGACAGTGGTTGCGTCTGCTGGTGGAAACGCTTGGCCTTAAGGAACGTCTCAATCATCGTCCGAACGAACTATCGGGAGGCCAACAGCAGCGTGTGGCCATCGCACGAGCATTGATCACCAAACCGAAACTAGTATTCGCAGACGAGCCCACCGGCAATCTTGACTCCGTATCAAGCGCCGAAGTGCTGAGCTTCCTGAAACGTTCCGTCAACGAACTTGGCCAAACCATCATCATGGTCACGCATGATGCGGTCGCCGCGTCTTACGCCGACCGTGCGCTCGTGTTTGCCGACGGCCAGATTGTGGCGGACGTGAACAAGCCGACAGCAGACCAGATGAGTGAACTGTTGATGAAGGAACGCGAAGCCGCCACAATGAATGCGGCTTCCGCGAGACATTCCCACTAAACGCACTGTAGAAGCATTCGAAGAAGGGAACAGAATTCACCATGTGGTCCATCACTTTGAAACTCATGCGAAAAACCAAGCGCATGCTCATACCCGCAGGCATCGCCATCATGATCGGCACGGCGTTCATCGCCAGCACCTTCCTGTTCGGCAATGCCATGAACGACTCCCTGACGCGGCGGCTGACCGCTATGTTCGGAAACGCCAACTATGCGGTGACCGTCAACAGCTCCGACCTGAGTGATGAGGAACTCAACGAAGCGTATTCCAGCACTGTCGGCGACTTCCATCTCGACCAGATCGCCGGCATCGAAGGGGTCGACGGCGTCCGCGCTTCGGTGGAAACCGGCGCCAGTGTTTCCAAGGGAGACAGCACCATCAGCGGTGAGATCATCTCCACCGCGGCACAGAAGAACATGCTCCCCGTGAACATTACGGAAGGGGACCAGCCTAAGGACTCCAACGAAGTCGCACTGCCGGAAGACATGGCGAAACAGCTGAACGTCGGCATTGGCGACACTGTAAGCCTGACCTCCCGATATGAGGTAGGCGCCGATGGCAAAGCCAAAGCGGACAACGTGCGCGTGGTCGGACTCACCTCCGATCCAAACGGTGCCTATTCGTACTATGGCGGTGCGATTGTAGGATCCAACAATCTGCTTGCCGCAATGCAGGGAACAGGCGATTTCAACACCACCGGAACAACAACGGTATACCTCGATCTTGCCTTGGATGGAAACAGCGCATCCGCAAAAACCATCAACAGTGTGAAAGCGTTGCTGCCAAAGCATTTCGATTTGATGCCGCGACAGCAGGTCAGTGACGAAAGCATCAAATCCTTAACCGGCAACCAAACCAACATCGTCACCACATTCCTCATGTGCTTCGGCGTGCTTGCCATGTTCGTGGCGGCACTGGTGATTGCCAACACGTTCCAAGTGCTCGTGGCACAACGCCGCCGCACACTCGCCTTGCTGCGCACCATCGGCGCGAAGAAAGGCCAGCTGTATGGTTCCGTGCTGTTCGAAGCGGCAGTGCTTGGCTTCGTCGCATCCGTGCTTGGCGTGGTGCTGGGAAGTCTGCTCATGTGGGGCATGTGCGTCAGTGACATCATGCAAGAGGGTATGCGATTCAATTTCTCTTGGCAGGCCGCCGTCGTACCTATTCTCTTCGGTATTGTGGTGACGGTGCTCGCATCCTTGGGATCCGCACGTTCCGCTACTGCGGTGACGCCATTGGAGGCATTGCGCCCGATTGAACTGACCGACAACCGTCGTTCCAGCCTCACTCGAGCCATAATCGGTATTCTGATGGTGGTGGTCGGTATCGCCATGGCAGTATTTTCCATCTGGCAGGTACAAGCCACCAATGGCGGCGAGGAAGCGAACAGCGATCAATTCACGATGATTCTGCTCATAGCCATCGCCGGCGCTGCACTGGTGTTCCTCGGCATGGTGGTCACCGCGGTGTTCTGGATGCCGACCCTCATGAAGGGCGCTGGAGCGTTGGCCTCACTGACAGGATCTTCCGCAACAGTTGCACACGCCAACATTCAGAAGAATCCGCGACGCATCGCAGCAACCGGCGCCGCTCTGCTCATCGGCGTCACCTTGGTTTCCACCATCGCAACCGGTGCCGCTAGCGCCAAAGGGACTATGAATGGTGCGCTCGCCACCCGTTATAGCGTCGACATCGTGGCCATGGGCGATGACATCAGCCAGCAAATGGCCAAGGATGTAGCCGACATCAACGGCGTGTCCGACACGTTGTATGCGCCGGCGGTTTCCGTGACCTTGAAGAAAGCGGATGGAACCCGGCCTACGTCCGCATTGCTGGTCGGTGTGAAGAACATCGATCAGGTCAAGCAGGTCATGCGTGCCAACTTGGGTAACGCCTCCATCGACAGTGATAGCGTTCTCATGCCAACATACAATGCGCAAACCGGCAAGAAGCTGCAGTTCGCCAATGGCACGGCTGATTTCTCCACCAAATGGAACCAGGACGGCGACGCTACGCGTTCGCTGACATTGCAAGCAAACCAAGCCGACTACCGTCGCGTATCCGCACAGTATGAAGCTGTCGGATTCGTGGATGAAAGTCATTTCACCAATGGTGACCTTGATGCCGCCACCCATGTGTTGCTGGTCAAAGCAGATACTGACAAGTCGGGAGTTTCCGTCGACGGCATCTACAACGACATGCAGGCCGCATTGGAAAAGAGCACTGATGCGACAGTGACCGGACCGATCGCCGAACGCATCACCTGGGCGCAGATGATCGACTCCATGATGATGCTTATGGTGGGACTGATCGCCGTGGCGGTACTGGTCGCCTTGATTGGCGTGGCCAACACACTGTCCCTATCGGTGATCGAACGCACCCGCGAATCGGCCACCCTGCGAGCCATCGGCATGACCCGCGGCCAGCTACGGGCGTCACTCGCCATCGAAGCGCTGATCATCTCCGTGGTATCCGGCCTTGCCGGCATTCTGCTTGGCACATTGTTCGGCTGGCTGGGCGCATACGTGGTGTTCAGTCTGTACGGCACCGTGGTGTTCCCGTTTGAATGGGGAATCAACGGTATTGTGCTTGCCGTGGCGGCTGTGGCAGCATTGCTGGCCAGTGTCGCGCCCGCCCGCCGCGCGGCCAAGGTGCCGCCGGTTGAGGCGCTCGCGGAAGCCTAGATCACTAAATAAAATGCTCCTTCGGAAGAAGGAGCATTTCTTGTTGCCTGAATGCGTTTTTATGAGGGTTTTATACGAGATGGTTTTCATAGGCGAACACGACGGCTTGGACGCGGTCTCGCGCATTGATTTTCGACAGAATATGCGCCACATGCGTTTTCACCGTCGTCAGGCTGATGAAAAGCTTGTCGGCAATCTCCTGATTCGACAATCCATGCGCGATCTCAATAAGCACTTCGCGCTCGCGATCGGTCAGTTCATCTAATTCCGGATCGGTATACGTCGAATCAGAAGTGGAAGAAGCAGTGGAATTTCCATGTGCACCAACATTCGCAGCCATGAAATCGCCTTCCATCATTTTCTCGATAAGACGTTTCGTGGCGGACGGCGCAATAATCGCATTGCCCTGGTATACCGTGCGAATCGAATTCAACAACGTTTCCGGTTCCGTATCCTTCAACAGGAACCCCGAAGCTCCGGCATTGATCGCCGCCATCACATATTCATCCAAATCGAATGTCGTCAAAATAATCACCTTGGTACGGGCGACTTCTGATTTCGTGCCATCGGCAGCGAACCGATGCTGCAACGCGCTGATCTGCCGAGTCGCTTCAATACCATCCATGCCTGGCATACGCACATCCATCAACACCACGTCAGGATGCAGTGTTTTCGCCAACGCCACAGCCTCTGCACCATCGCGAGCCTGTGCCGCGACCGCCATATCAGGTTGGGACCCGATCACCATAGCAAAACCGGCACGTACCAATTCCTGATCATCGGCAATGACCACACGAATCTTCTGTTCTTCACTCATACTCTCCACCTTATCGGCATTGTTCCGCTCACAGTGCAAAATAAACCCTTACATCTCCCTGAAAACCCCTGAATCGGTTATCGGGGTATGTGCTGCAACTGTTCATCCAACGATGCGACCGGTCGCAATTGCAGTTCATTCGAGCCATCGGCGTGGAAACTATCACTGAAACCGGTTTCACGCAGCACACCAAGCAGTTCGCGCATACGTTTGAGCGCGGCACGCCCCTGCTCGCCGATCGCTTTGAACGCTGCGGAAATCTCGTCGGCGGTAGGCTCCTTGCCTTGAGCTTCGGCATCATCCAACATGCGAATGCCATCGACGGCTTGATTGATCACACTGTTCAATGTGGCAGTGACCTCAGCCTGAATATTGGCGCTGATACGGTCGCGCTCCATATTCGCCGCGAGAATGCGTTGCTTCTCCTGCTCGGCCATCAGCGCTTCCTCTCGCGACTGCAACACCAGTGCGTTTGAATCACTGGAACGAGCCCAACGTGCCCACGCCATAATGCCGGCGCACAGCATCAACACCGCAACCGTATACATAACGCCGGTAAAGAACGCTGCACCACTACTTGCCGTGGCTGAAACCGGTTTTGTCAAGCCCACGGAAGCGGCGATGGCGTCGAACAAGGTAGTGTATCCATGTTGGTCGGCTGCGATTTTCAAGCCCATCAGAGCCGAACAGGTGACAGCGGCAAGACCGGTCCAACGCCATGCGTGTTCACGCCCATACAATACGGCTGAATACAGTGCGCACAGCGACGCTACGATGTGCCCGACCTCAATCGATCCCAAAAACACCAATTGCACAACCGACAATACGAGCACAATAAGCGCGCAAGTCTCGGGGAACCTGCGGCGAAGAGCCAGCGCCAGCAAGCAGCATGCGGCGATCGCATGTGAGAGCTGCGCATGAGATGAACTATCAAAAAAGAGCGTGATCGACATGCGATTCAGCAGCGTGACCAATGCCACGGCACCAACGGTATCCATGAGCACATAATGATGCTGCGTCCACGCGGAAACACGTTCCACCCAATTCAGCCCTCGCGAATTGGATGTATTTGCAGGTTCCACGGATTTCAGTTTCAACGATTTGAGCAAATCATGCAGATTGGGTGCGGTGATGCGCAAATGTTGCCGGGCATTCGAACGATGATCGCGACCGGTCGGTTGGTTGGTTTCCTGCGTCTGCTCCGATGGCTGATCTGGGATTCGCGCCGATATGTTGACGACTGTGTGAGGTGCGATTGCTTCGTCGGATAATTTCGCTGTGCTGGATATGGCAGTTGTGTTGCACGATTCGGACTGTTCCGAGGCATACTGTTCGCCGGTTTCGTCTGTCACCTGTTCGTTACCGCCGTAAGGCAGGGTGGCCATGACTTCGAAGCCTCCGCCGAGTCGGGGCCCAGCCTGCAATGAGCCTCCGGCCGATTCGATGCGTTCTTTCATGCCCAGCAGGCCGTAACCTGGCGTATGCCCATCGATATTGGCCGCCGCGCCATGACCATTGTCGGTGATGGTCACAGTGAGCAAACCGTTGTTCCATAACTCTTTAATATGTACATCGACGTGCGGCCCCGCATACTTGCGGATATTCGTCAGCGCCTCCTGCACTACATGGTAGGAAGCTATTGAGGCTTGTTCGCTGAGTTGTTCTGGGCTGGCGGTGCCGGTGATATTCCGTCGGATTCGAATGTCGGGGGAGACGTTTTGCGCTTGTTCCACAAGATTGCCGATATCGTTATAATCGGCGTGCGGTGAACCCCCGAATACTCCCAGAAGACGTTGCATGTCATGCAGTGCGCGTTCCGATTCGTGTCGAATCGTCTCCATGGTGTTTCTGGCCACCGCGGGATCATGCGTGCCTGCATAGCGACCGCCGTCAGACTGCACGATGATGATTGACAGGGTGTGCGCCACCACATCGTGCATGTCACGTGCGATGCGTGCGCGTTCCGCCAACGCGGCGATATCGCGTTCATTCTGGTCTCGCGCGGCGATTGCCTCATTGCGTTCCCGCATCATGCGAATGGTTGCCAGACGGGCACGCTGCCAGAACGCTACAATGACGGTGGAAATAATGCATACTTCGAAAATCGGCGTCAGTACCAGCATGTATTGCGCCATCATGTCGGTGACTTTCGACATGGATGTTCCTGTGTAGATGGAACCGAGAGTGTCTTCCGTGACCATAATGTCATTCGGATCTGAGCCGTTCCAGCTGCTCCATGTATGCACTTTGCCTCCGGTGAGCAGTGGTCCATTGGTCATGGTCCATGCCACCAGCGCCGAAGCCAGAAGACCGATGGTCAACGCCAGAATAATGAAGGCTTTCGTGTTTTTGGGATTGCCGTAGACGATCACTGAATACAGCATGAACAATGCCAGAATATCGGCGCCCAATAGGCAGGGGCCGAATATGAGATGCGCCAAGGTCAATGCCACGCAGAGCAACGCTCCGGTCTGCGGTCGCCATCGACGAATCAGCAGCGGAATAAGCATTGCCGCTTCCCATGCCATCTGCGTGGAAGACTTAAGGTCGAACAGCAATCCCGGATTATAGGTGATGCTGCCGGTCACGCCGAACAGCAGAACACCTATAACAAGCGTGATGATGAGATCGCCGGCGAAAACATGGCCATGCATCCATGACAAGAGACGCTGCTTGAGATTCGACATACGTTCCACCCTAGCGCCAGATATGCTGTGACGCCATCATGCGTGGGAATGAAATAGCGGTAAGATAAAGCCGCTTTTGTGAGGTAAGGTTGTCTCCGCATGTGGGTGAGATGGACGTTACCAATCGCATTGAACATGCCGATGACGCCAAGGGAAAGGTGAATGCATGACGTTGCTGAGCGAATACTACGTGCCCGGATTGCATATTGAGGATCGTTCCATCAAGGTGCCGTTGGATTGGGCCGGTCATGAGCCGGGGCATGGGTTCGATGGCGAATCGATCAGCCTGTTCTACCGTGTGGTCACCGCTCCCGAACATGTGCATGATGATCTGCCGCTGCTCGTGTTTTTGCAGGGCGGTCCCGGTGGTTCCGGCCCGCGTCCGCTCAGCCCAAGTTCTGACGGGTGGATTGAAGAGGCCGTCAAGCATTTCCGTGTGGTGCTGCCTGACCAGCGTGGCACCGGGCGTTCCTCCCGCGTCGACACCCACATCATGAACCGTATGGACGGCACGCAAGGCGCCGCATATCTTAAGCATTTCCTCGCGGACTCCATCGTGCGCGACTTCGAACATCTGCGTCGCACCGAATTTGGGGGCGCACGTTGGGTCACGCTTGGTCAAAGCTATGGCGGATTCCTGACGTTGACGTATCTTTCGCTGTTCCCGGGCGGCGTGACCGCCGGCTTCACCACCGGCGGCATTCCGCACGTCCCCGCCGACGCCACCGACGTATACCGCCACACCTTCCCGCGCATGGCCCGCAAAACCGCGCAATTCTACAAGCGCTACCCACAGGACGTCGAGCGTGCGGCCATCATCGCCGACAGGCTCGCCGCCGAACCCGTGAGCCTGCCCAACGGTGATCCGCTCACCGTCGAACGCTTCCAGATGCTCGGCTCCGATTTCGGCATGAAACCAAGCTTCGAACGCGTCCACTGGATTCTTGACGACGCCTTCCTTGACGGCGACGGCTCCGCATCCGCCGATTCCGAGCTCTCCGACGAATTCCTCGCCAAGGTCATGGACGCCACCGCCTCCCGCCCGTTGTACTGGCCGCTACAGGAGTTCATCTACGCCAACGGCGAACTGGAAACGCCGATTCGTTGGGCCGCGCAGCGTGTACGTGACGAGCATCCGGAATTCGATGCGGGGGAGCGTCCGCTCAACTTCACCGGCGAAGCGATGTTCCCATGGATGTTCGAACAGGAGGCGGCACTCCGCCCCTTCAAACCGGCCATGGACGTGCTGATGGAAAGCACGCATTTCGGCACGATCTACGACGCGGACCAGCTGGCAGGCAACGAGGTGCCACTGCAGGCCGCCGTATACTTCGACGACATGTACGTCGACTCCGGGCTGCAACTCGACACCCTCTCGCGCGTGGGCAACTCGCACTACTGGACCACCAACGAATTCGAACACGACGGACTACACGGCAGCACGGTGTTCAAACACCTCTACACGGAAGCGCTGAACCGCGGCGACCTGGAAGAACTGTTCTAACCCCCTTAAGCACACAACCCGCTGCCGAACCGGCGGACACAACACGAACCATTGCTTCCTGCAACAGGAAGCAGGGAAGGAAACCCCATGAACAACCACACCATCGGATTCATCGGATACGGCAACATGGCGCAGGCCATCGCACAAGGCATGGTGGACGCCGGCGTACTGGACGGCGAACACATCGTCGCCTGCGCCGCCCACTACGACAAACTCGAACGCAACGCCGCCAAATTCGGCATCCGAGCCGTACACACCGCCGCGGAAGTAGCCGACGCCGCCGACGTGGTCGTCATCGCCATCAAGCCCTACCAGATCGAAGACGTAATCGGCCCCATCGTCGCCAAGCTCGCCCAAAGCAGCAAATTCGTCGTCTCCATCGCAGCCGGCTGGGATCTCAACAAATACCGTTACCTATTCGGCGAACAGTTCGACGCCGTGCACATCCAATGCACCATCCCGAACACGCCAATGGCCGTAGGCAAAGGCGTGCTCGTCACCGAATCCGACAACACCCTTAGCGAGACGCAGACCGAAACATTCGAACAGCTGTTCGCGCCGATCAGCCTCATCGAACGCGTCGACTCCGCACACATGGGCATCGCCATGTGCGTGGCCGGATGCGCGCCCGCCTTCACCGACATGTACATCGAAGCGCTCGCCGACGCCGGTGTGAAATACGGTTTGCAACGTGCCACGGCATATCGTTTGGCTGCGAAGATGGTGGAAGGTGTGGGTGCTCTGTATCTCGCCACGGAAACACACCCGGGTGCCATGAAGGATGCCGTATGCTCGCCTGGCGGCACCACCATCAAAGGTGTCGCCTCGCTGGAGGAGAGCGCGTTCCGTGGCGCGATCATCAAGGCCGTCGACGCGATCGAACAGTGACGGTGGCCGTTACCACCCCGTTCAGCAAGGAATCCGGTGCCGCTCATTCGCCAGATCGGGCATGAGACGCGTTCTGCAGGTCGGATAGGGGAATTCGACAAGGAACCGACTCGAGATCGGGCGGTGCCGGATACGGCCATCATTGGTCTGCCGGCACAACACGGCAGCGGCTCGGTGCGAACAGGTTCATAGGCCGGTGGTTGTATGGTTGGGAACCATGTCTCTTACTATCGGAATCGTCGGACTGCCGAACGTCGGCAAGTCCACCATGTTCAATGCACTGACCCGCAACAACGTGCTTGCGGAAAACTACCCGTTCGCCACCATCGAGCCGAACACCGGCGTCGTGCCGCTGCCGGACAAGCGTCTTCCCGTGCTGGCCAAGCTCGTCCACACCGAGAAGATCGTGCCCGCCACCGTCACCTTTGTCGACATTGCAGGCATCGTCAAGGGTGCCTCCGAAGGCGAAGGCCTGGGCAACAAGTTCCTTGCCAACATCCGTGAGGCCGATGCGATCTGCGAGGTCGTGCGAGCCTTCGAAGACGACGACATCGTGCACGTCAACGGCAAGGTCGATCCGGCCGACGACATCGACACCATCAACACAGAGCTCATCCTCGCCGATTTGCAGACCATCGAGAACGCGCTGCCGAAGCTGGAAAAGGATTTGCGCGGCAAGAAGATCGAACCGGCATACATGGATGCCGTCAAGCAGGCCAAGGAGATTCTCGAAGCCGGCGAGACGCTCGACAAGGCCGCCCGTGAAGGCCGTTTCGACAAGGACTCCGTGTACGACCTGCATCTGATGAGCGCCAAGCCGTTCATCTACGTGTTCAACGTGGACGACTCCGAGCTGCAGAACGACGAGCTCAAGGCCAAACTGTCCGCCACCGTCGCTCCGGCTCCGGCCATCTTCCTCAACGCGCAGTTCGAAGCCGACCTGACCGAGCTGGACGAGGACGACGCCCGCGAAATGCTCGCCGACGCAGGACTGGAGGAATCCGGTCTCGACCAGCTGGCACGCGTCGGCTACGACACCCTCGGCCTGTCCACCTTCCTCACCGCAGGCGAGAAGGAAGTGCGTGCATGGCAGATCCACAAGGGTTACACCGCCCCTCAGGCCGCCGGCGTGATTCACACCGACTTCGAAAAGGGCTTCATCAAGGCCGACATCGTTTCCTATGACGATTTCGTCGCCGCTGATGGCTCCATGGTGACCATTAAGGAGGAAGGCAAGCTCCGCCAGGAAGGCCGCGACTACGTCATGCAGGACGGCGATATCGTGGAATTCAAGTTCAACGTTTCCAAGAAGTGATGCCGACCGCCTGAGAACGGCCTGTTTCCAACGGTTCCGGGTGTCCGAACCGTTGGGAACAGGCCGTTTTTGAATGCGCGGGAAACGGCGGTTCTTGCCACGTCTCGGGCGGCTGTTGCCAACGCTTGAGTGCTTTTAGAGTGCTCTTGCGAGGGCATGCGAAGGCACTCCCTCAACGAAGGGAGACCATCATGGCCACGAGAAAAAGAACGCCCGGATCCGGCAGCGTGTTCAGGGACGGGAAGGGCGTCTGGCGGTTCCGCAAAGACCTGGGGAAGGATCCGGCCACCGGCAAGCGGCGCATCCTCGAAGCGAGGGGGCGCACGAAGGCCGATGCCAGGGCGCGCTTCAATGCGAAGCTCGAGGAGCTGGAGCGCACGGGCCTGCTGCCCGGCGGGAAGAGCCCGTACCTGGCCGACTACGTGGAGCGCTGGCTGGCCGACTACCGCACGCGCGTCAAGCCGACCACCTACCGCACCCGCGCCGGAAGGCTCAAGGCGTGCTGCGACGTGATCGGCCGCGTGCGCCTGAAGGACCTCACGCCCGAGCACATCCGCCGCTGCATGCGCGTGCTGGGGGAGCGGCTCGCGCCCAGCACCCTCAAGGACCACTACGTGAGCCTCAAGATGGTGCTCGACCAGGCCGAGCTCGAGGAGCTCATCCCCATCGACCCATGCAGGCGCGTCAAGCCGCCGAGGGTCGAGCGGCGCGTGGTGGACGTGCTCGGCCCCGACCAGCCCAGGCGCATGATCGAGGCCGCGGCCTCCATGCCGCAGGCCAGACGCGGGCCGCGGCGCACGGAGGAGGACCTCGAGATGTGGGCCCTCCTGTTCGAGCTCGCGTTCGAGACCGGCATGAGGGAGGGCGAGCGGTACGCGCTCATGCCGTACGAGCTGGAGCTGCGCGACGGCCAGCCCGGCATCCACGTCCGGCAGCAGATCCAGCGCTACGGACGGCCGGGCGAGGTCGAGATCCCCAACTGGCTGGAAGCGACCCACCTCACCGGCTCGCTGTGGCTCACCACCCCGAAGACGCCCGCCGCCGAACGGTTCGTGCCCGTCAGCGGCGGCCTGTGGGAGCGCCTGTGGAAGTGGATCGGGGACAACGGCATCGGGAGCCGGGAGCTTGTGTTCACGTCCGCGCGGGGCAACCCCGTCTGCTCGAGCACCGAACGCTACCAATGGTGCAAGGCCCTGAAGGCGGCCGGGCTCCCGCAGGTCAGGATCCACTCGGCCAGGCACTGGATGGCCACGATGGCCGCACGGGCGAACATGCCGGACGACGCGCGCATAGCCGTCATGGGCCACACCAGCATGCAGATGACCATGCGCTACACGCACCGCGACGCCGCATCCCTCGGCCGCCTCATGGCGCAGGCCATCCCCGACCTGGGCGGCGAGACCGTGGAGGCCGAGGTCATCGACGAATAAGGCAAGGCCCGGCCGCCTGCATGCCGCGGTCGGCCGAGCCCCCCCATTTCTCCCCGAAACTCCCGAAGGATAGAATACGAGTATGAGCCTGCTGAAGAGAAAAACGCGCGAATCGGAAACGCAGTCCACGACCATGGAGGTCTACTTCTCGGGACCGTCCGTCGACGAGCACTCCATGAGCGTCCGAGACCTCGCCCCGGCGCTCATCGGACTGGCCGACGCCATAGACAGATACAAGGAGCTCTCCTGCCCGTTCGCCGACCTCGACGTGCGCATCACGGCCACCAAGGCCGGCTCCTTCGACGTGATCCTGCAGATACTCGGAACCGCAATCAGCCTCGGCCAGGGCGGCGAGACCATCGACGTGGTGAACCTCGCCTCCGGCATCATAGACGTGCTCAAGATACTCCTCACCAGACACGAGCAGACCGGAACCGTCAAACCCGGCGAACACGAGGTCGTGGAACAGCACGAGACGCAGATCGACCTGCAGATAGGAAAGGCGAAGCTCAGCGCGAGCCGCAGAAGCTACCGCGCCGCATGCGACGGCAAGATCATCAACGACCTGGGCGCCGCCACGAAACCCGCATCCGAGGACGGATACGACCCAGTGCGCTTCATCCACAAGGACAGCGGGAACGATGCGACAGTACCGGGAGACGCGTCCGAATCGATGACCGACCTGACACTCTCCGATCAGCCGATCGAACCATCCGCCGAAACCACCACGCTGCAGATCGACACCATCCAATTCCAGTCACGCAAATGGAAATTCTCTAAGGGCGACGAGAAATTCTGGTGCGAGATCGCCGATGACGGATTCCTCGCAAGACTCAACCGCCACGAAGAATCGTTCTGCAGCGGAGACCTGCTCAAGGTAAACCTGGAAACGGAACAATACGTACGCGACGGACGCCTCGAAACCGGACACAGAAGAATCACCAAGGTAATCGAACACATCCCCATCGAACAGCAGCCGACACTCGGCATATGACAGACCCCGGCGCTCGCGGTATGCGGACGGCCGGGGTCTTTTTTTATTGCACGCACACGCCGGAATCATAAAGCAGCTGCCGGTAGTCGTTCAACACCTGGATGGTGACACCCAATTCCACTGCCATCATCCACGCATTGCCCTCGTACACCGTCTCGGCCATGCCGTAATCCACCGGCGAGATCAACGCCAGCGCGGTCTCCCTACGGCAACGGCGCTCGCATTTCACCCCATACTGCGTGCCGCATCCGGAATCGTGGTATTTCGCGTGGATGAGTTCGTGGCACAGTGTGCAGCGGCGTTGGAATCCGGCCAGCCGTTCGTCGATGATGATGAGGCGGAGCGGATCGTAGTAGATGCCGCACCTGTCTCCGGCCAGCCGGCGTTCCTCCACGCGCACGCCCAGCGTCTTCGACCAGGACGTCAATGTGGCGTCGTTCACTGCTTGGCGGTCTTCACCACTGTGGTGGTGCCCATCGCGGTGGTCTCCCAGCTGACGCCGTCCGCCTTGGTGTAGGTGAAGTCCTTGGTGGCGTCCTGCGAGCCGAGCAGGGACGCCTGCATCGCCGCGGTGTCTCCCTGGCTCGTCCACTTCCAGTCGCCGGCCTTGTCCGGCGCATTGTAAGAGCCCTTCCAATACAGGCTCTTCGTATCGCCGTTGTCGCTGACCCACTGGACGGTGATCGTGTCGGCCGTGATCTCGGCCTCCATCCAGGAATCCGTGCTGCCGGAGTTGGTCTGCTTCCACGTGCCGGTCAGATCCGCAGGCTGTTCTACCGGCTTCTTCTCTGCCGGCTTCTTCGTCGTCTGCGATTGGCTCGTGCTGCCGGCGTCGGCGGTTTTGGCGTCACTGGCGTTGCCGCATGCGCCAAGCCCGAGAATGAGCAGACCGGCAACGGCCGTTGCGATTGTCTTCCTGTACATGGTTTCCTTCTTTCCTTGGTTGATTTGCATCAAAAATTCAATCTCTTGGCGTTTCCGCTTCGAGAGCCTTGCTCGGATCGTCGTTGGCAGCAACGCCGAAATCCTCCGGACGGGAAGCGATACGATCAACCAGATCATCCGTGACCTGGAACTCGCGCTCGCGGGCGGCGTAGGCTCGTGCGGCATCGCTGCCCAGGGCGCGGGTGTAGATGTCGAGGCTGGTGAGCCCGAATGTGGAGGCGATGTGCTCCACGTCGGACGTGTTCAACGGCGCCTCATAGCGCATGCGTTTGTACCAGTAATTGTTGCTCAATCCGCTGGAATCGAAGAATTCATCTATCGTAATGCCGCTATTTTTCAACAGTTGCCGACATACATCGATGATTCTTTTGCTGTCTTCGGTGACTTCGTTTTTAGATCCTCGTGCCATGCCTGAAGTCTATCTAAATAAGTAGATTTTGTAAAGAACCTATATAGGTAGATACATTGAATCACCTAAATAGGTAGATTGAGAGTTGTCGCAAGGGAACGGACCAACCAGAAAGGAGCGGCAACCAATGAGCGAAACGGAAACCATCGCACGAAACCTCAGCGGCGAACTCGCACGACACCGCAAGACGCAGGCCGCACTCGCCAAGGAGCTTGGTGTGAGTGAGCAAAACATTAGTAAGCGATTGCAGGGCGAGGGTTCATTCACTACCGAACAACTCGAGAAAGCCGCCGGAATGCTCGGCATGAGCCTCTACCAGCTCATGATCAAGCTCCTCCAGCCGATCGACGGCATCAACCAGATCAGACCATGAGCAGTCGGCGCTCGCCGACCCATGAATCGAAAGGAGAATCCGAAATGAGCATCAATATTCCGGCCGAGACGCCGGACGAATCCACGAACCCGATCTCCGTCGAGGAGTTCGAACGCCTGCACCCGGCGATGCTGGGCGCGATAAGGAAAGCCGTCCGCAAGGAACTGGAATTCTTGCACGCGGACGGCGATTCCGAAAATGGCCAGAGAGCTTTTAAAAGAACTGTTCTTAGCTCCTCAAATGTTTCACGCACGCTCGATAAGCGTCGGAACCATCATCGATGACGTCGAGGCTCATTGTGGTACCACAATGCAGAGAAACGGTGATGATGTTCTCTTTGCCATCGTCAGTGCTCGCAATGAAGGTTTTGCGTTTGCGCTCACCGGGTTTCATTCCTCTCAGAATCTCCTCGATTTCGTCGAACTGCTCGACAAGAAAATCAGGAGCACCAGGAAGAACAACCCCGTCAATTTTAAGAATGCTCTTATCCATTTCACCTCCTTTCACGCTCGTATTGAACATCACAAGCATATGCAAAGGAGCGATGAAAAAAACCAAGGAGAATCCAAATGAACAACGAAATACAGAGATTCGATTTCAAGGGCGCCGCGCTGCGCACCCTGACCGACGAGGCGGGGGAGCCCTGGTTCGTCGCCAAGGACGTGTGCTCAGTCCTTGAACTCAACAACGTCAGCCAAGCCTTAACGCGCCTTGACGACGATGAGAAAAGTTCCATCACTTTAAATGATGGAACTCCCGGTAGTCCGAACAAGTCGATTGTTTCCGAATCCGGTCTTTACGCTCTCGTCCTTGCATCACGCAAGCCCGAAGCACATGAGTTCAAACGTTGGGTGACGCATGAGGTGCTTCCCCAGATCCGAAGGACCGGCGGCTACATCCCGACCTCGGACGCGGACGACGACATGACCATCCTTGCGAAGGCCGTGATGATCGGCCAGCGCACCATGGAGGAGCAGAAGCGGAGGATCGCCGCCCAGCAGTCGCGCATCGACGAGCTCCAGCCGAAGGCGTCCATGTGGGACGAGTTCGTCGACATCCCGGACGTGCTCTCCGTGGGCGACAGCGCGAAGCTGCTCAGCAACCTCGGGCGTCCCATCGGCCGCAAGACCCTGTTCGCATGGCTCGAAGGCAACGGGTGGATCTACCGCGAGAACGGGCATTGGGTCGCACGCCAGAAGCGCGTCGACGCCGGCCACCTCGTCATGGTCCCCTCGAAATCCCACGGCACGCACAGGGACGGCAGCCCGTTCGCGTTCCCGCCGACCGTGAAGCTCACCAGGAAGGGGCTCGGCCTGATCGCCCGCCGGTTCGGCGAGGAGACCCTCCGGCTCGAATACCCGAAGGCTGGCGCGTGATGGGCGGGAACAGGTACGTAGGTTTCAGCATTACCGACCTCTCGCAAGGAGAGGCTGACCGTATCGCCTCCTACCTCTTCGCGCATTCCGGCAAGTGGATTGCGGAGCTGGCGGGCAACCCGATCAAGGTCGAGATGATCGGCGACGGGAAGGCGATCGTGACCTTCCCCGCTATCGCGGAAGTGGACGTGAGGGAGTTCATGTCGATGTTGGGAAGTGAACGATGAGCTCGGTCTACTTGATGTTCTGCCGTGAGGTGGTGTGCTCCTCTTCGTCACCCTCCCAGCGCCAGACGATCTCGATGTCGGGCGTGCCGGTCTGCAAGGTGCCGAAGGCCATGTACGAGATTCTGGAGTTCGGCTCGCACGTGAAAGGCGGTTGCTGGTCGAAAGACATCAGCCCGTCGAGTTCCTCGTCGGATGCCGAAAGCCTGACGACGTCCACGTTCCTCGAGCTCATGTTGCGGATGGTGAATTGCGCTCCGTGCCCGGTCCATTCCGGATCACCCCATGGGACCGATGTGAATGGATTGGCATCGTCTGCTATGCGGTTGGCCTCCCTGAGCTGCTCCACCTGCGCTCGTAATGCCGCGGCGGATTCCTGCGCCGCTTCGAGCTGCGATCTAAGCGTGGCGTTCATCTCGTCGGCACGCTTCGAGTCGGCCGTGTACTTCTCCCGTGCCGCCTTCGCGCTCTTCGAGTCCTTTCTCGCGGTGATAACCCATCCCACGATGGCGATGACAAGTGTGACGCCCCAGCCGATGACGACCAGCGTGGTCGACAGGGTCCAAGCCCACGGATCCGTATTCATTGATTCTTCTCCTAACTGTTCGGCCCGCATGTCGGAAATGCGGGATGACACCGAGTTTAGGAGAGGGCCGGGCGGTCCTCCTAACGCCGCCCGACATCACACACGCAAAGGAGGCGCGCGATGAGAGCCCAATCCGAATACAAGGACCCGAGCCGCGTCCCATTGGGGGAACGGCTCGCCTGGAGCCCCGAACAGGCCGCCCAAGTGTACTCGCTCGACCCGCGCGGCCTGCGCCACGCGATCGACACGGGAGACCTCGACAGCTTCCGCGCACCCACCAGGGAAGGCAAGCCCGGACGCAGGAAAGTCAGCAAAACGGCAATGGAACGCTGGATCAGATCAATGGAGGAATAACCATGAACAGCAACATCGGAAGGAAATGTGTCGAGGCCGTCATAGAGGACATGGGAGATCCCGCAGGCGACACAATCACGGCGGCGAACATCGAGGTCAGGCCCTCGCTGGGCACCGTGCACGCCGACGACGCGGACATCGACATCGAATCGATCGTGGCCATCGTCATCGACGTGATCAGGGGGGAGCTGTGATGGATTCAATGCCTTTTGCCGTTGGTCAGGCGCTGCTCGACTTCGTCGTTGCGTCTCGCGCCGAGCTCCGTGGTGTAGGCGACGTGGACCGTCACGCGGCAGGATCCACGTCCGAGGTAGGCGAAGCCGGGCTGGGCGTTCAGACGGTCGATGCCGGCCTGGTCTTCGAGTATCTGCTGGGAGAAGAACTCGCTTTCGAGCGCGATCTCTCCGAACGGCGCAACCTCGTCGACGCGCCGCTTCGCAACGGTCTGGTCTTTGAAACGGACGAACGCGGCCACGTCTCGTGCCGTATTGGGGCAATCGTTGACGAGGAAGACGGTCGAGGTATCTCCATCGTATTCGACCCGCCACTTGTGGACCGTCTGGTCGGCGGTGACGGACAACGCCCGCTGGCTGATCGAGTTCGCGTCTGCAGCTATCTCGTTCGCCTTTCCTGCAAGGCCGTTGGCCCGCTCGGCGACGAGCTTCGATTCGGCGGCGATCCTGTTGGCTTCCTCAGCCGAGCCGTTGGCCTCCTTCGAGAGCTTGTTGCCGCGGCGCGTCTGGAGCAGGGCGACGCATCCGGTGACGCCGCCGGCCACGCCCGTGACGGCGCCCACGACGCCGGTGATCACATTGATGTCCATGCCATGGATTCTACGAACGGAGGCGAACGATGAGACACGCGGACACGCCCAGGCCCCTCACCGAGGCGCAGCGCACGCAGAAGACCGTCTGCTGCATCATCCTCTCCGCCCTCACGGCCGCCATCGGCATCTGGGGCGTCCTGTGGACCCTCGCCGCGCTCCTCGACGGCGCGCTCAGCATCCTCCACATCCTCGCCGCCATCACCGGCGGCATCCTCTCCGTCACCTTCCTCGACATCGCGGAACACGAGACGGAAGGCAAATGAAGACCCGCCCGCGCTTGTCGTCATGGGCGCGGGCGCCCAGGGGCGGATGCACGGTTCGCCGCACGCCGAGATCGCGCGACTTCCTTCCAACCATCACATTGGGCGCGGCAAAGGCGTGCGCCCGGTCCGAATCCGGGCCGCCCCACGAAACACAACCATCCACCATCAACGAAAGGAACACCGATGCCACACGACTCCAACGACATCGACACCAGGGACATCACCGACCAGATCGGCCTGTGGACCATCCGCAGGGACAGCCTCGGCTCCACCATCCGCATGCTCACCGCCATCGTCGGCGAATTCGACCAGCAGCCGAATACCGGCAGCGACCCCTACCGGATCGCCTGCGCAGCCGCAGACAGCCTCATCCGACTGTCCAATGAGATCGACTGGAAGCTCGAACGGCTCCAACAGCTCCTGAAGGAAAAGGACGGCGAGTGACATGGCAGGGGAGACCGTCATCACCATCATCGGCAACCTCACCGCCGACCCAGAACTGCGCACCACATCCACCGGGGCAAGCGTGTGCGGCTTCACCATCGCCAGCACCCCACGCACCTGGAACCGCCAATCCGGCCAGTACGAGGACGGCCAGCCGCTCTTCCTCCGCTGCTCCGCCTGGCGCGATCTCGCCAACCACTGCGCCTCCAGCCTCGCCAAGGGCATGCGCGTCATCGCACAGGGACGACTCCAGCAACGCTCCTACCAGGCACAGGACGGATCCAACCGCACCGTCTACGAGATGCAGGTCGACGAGATCGGCCCATCCCTCAGATACGCCACCGCCCAGGTCAGCCGCACAAGCCACACGCGCGGCCAAGCCGGCAACACCGGCAACGGATACGCGGGCGGCGCAACCGGATTCGCCCCCGCCGCACCCACGCCCGGAAGCCCCGAGGACCCATGGGCGTCCAGCGGCCCCGCATTCGGGGCGCCCGGCACACAAGCCGAGGAGGAACCCGAATTCTGATGGGCGTCTACAACACCATCCTCCACGACCCCGCGCTCGCCGCCGAGATGAGACGCGCCCAAGCCAGGACCGACTACCGCAGCGCACTCGCCGACAACCCGAAACCCCAGAAAACCAAGCCGAAAACCACGAAAGGAAAAACCGCCATGCCACGCAGAAGCAACCAGGAACTCACGGAACTCTCCGAACGCAAATGGAGCGGCCTCACCCCCGGCGAACGCAAAAGCGCCCGCACATGGATGCGCAGGCAGCACGACGACGACACCGCCCTCGACCTCGAAGCCATCGACCTGCTCGAACACAACCAGCACATCAGCATCGCCCGCGCCTACGCCATCCTGCGCACCGTCGCCGACCACGAACCCACGGAAACCTCCAAGTCCGAACCCGAACCACTGGCCACGGCCACCGAAGCCGCAGCCGAACACGGGAAGCCCGCCGACGAACTCCAGGCGCTCGCCGGCGAGAACGGCATCCGATGGCTCGACGAATGGCCCGAGGACGCGAGCACCGCCCACATGGCAGTCGGCCACTGGCAGGGCGTCGCCGCCGCCCTCCGAAGGACCGGCAGGCCAGCGGTCATCGCCGAACACGTGCCCCGCAAACGAGCCATGGGACTCGCCCGCACGATCAACAAGGGGCTCAGCGGCACATGGAGCCCCAGGGGCGCGTACAGGGCCGCGCTGCGCCACGGCGAGGACGGGGAGCAGGTCATCGCCCAATACATCGGGGGAGCGGAATCATGAGCACGCCCGACATCACCATCCGCAGGACCATCACCATCCGCATCCCCGGGGCCGAATGGTGGACGCAGAACAGGCGCGGCCACTGGCGCGCGAAATACCGGCGAACCAGCGCAGTCAGACGCCGCGCCCTCATCGCCGCACGCGACGCCGTCAACAGAGGCTCCCTCGACACGCCGACCGCATGGCCCGTCCGCGTCATCGCCACCATCCACCCGCTCACCCACGGGCGTTTCGACCCCGAGAACGCCGCCCCCATGGTCAAGGCCATCATCGACGCGCTCACCGACGCCGGCATATGGCCCGACGACGACAGCACCCACATCACCGGCCCCGACTACCGGGGCGGCCAACCCAGCGAAGAACCCGGCTGGTACCGGATCGACATCACTATCACCGAAGGAGAAGCATCATGAGCATGAAGGCACTCGAATGGGCCATGTACGAAGTGCCCGCCGAAATGGTCAAAGGCGCGCTGCTGCGCATCCTGCTCACGCTCGCCGACCACGCCGACACCAGAGGCGAAGGCGCGTTCCCCTCGCAGAAACGGCTCTGCGCCCTCACCGGCTACAGCCGCCGCACCATCCAGAACGGCCTGCACGACCTGGAGGACGCCGGCCTGATCGTCAAGGGAGACCAGCGGCTCACCGAACACTACGGACGCCACCGCCCAATCGTCTGGAACCTCAGCATGAAGGACTTCAGGGGCGCAAAAACTGCGCCCCTAGAAAACGGCGAATCCGAGGCGCAGCATACTACGCCTCAAGCTACTTTAGGGGCGCAATTAGGGGCGCAAAAAACAGCCGGTAGGGGCGCAATAAGGGGCGCAACATCATTACGCCCAAACCTATATAAGGAAGAAAGTTATATAGAACCGAGAGAGAGTAACGCGCGCGAGGCAAAAACGATAGGCGACTGGAAACCCACACCCGAACACCGTGCGCTCGCCGCCCGGCTCGGACTCGACTGCGAGGCCGAAGCGGCCAAATTCGTCGACCAGGCACTCGACCAGGGAACCCTCAGCGCCGACTGGGACGCACGCTTCCGCAACTGGCTCCGCCGCGGACACGAACTCGGCATCACCCACACCAACACCACCGGCACCGGCAACAGCCACCAACACACCTGGAAATGCCGCCACACCCTCCAACTCCTCCACCGCAGCGAACCCGACGCCATCTGCGACGCGCTCGCCTGCACCGTCGCCACCGCCCTCAACGAGGGGGCCGACCCGCAGACCATCACCCGGGCCGTACGCGACGGCGACATCGGCCGACTGCGCGACCTCACCTGGGAACCCGCATAAACCACACGAACCACACGAAAGGAAAACCATGAACGAACTCAAACCCGACGCGCTCCTCTGGATCGACGTCGAGACCACCGGCATCGACCCCGAACACGACCAGCTCCTCGAGATCGCCATCCGATGCACCAGCACGGACGCCGGGACCGACATCGCCGCCTGCCACAGGATCATCCGCCCCGAACGGCTCGACCTCACCGCCATGGACCACACCGTCTTCACCATGCACACCGACAACGGGCTCCTCCACGCCATCCTCGACGCCGACCCGCAGACCCACAGCCCGCAGGCCGCACGCAACGCCATCGAGGAGACCATCGAAAACCTAGCCGACCGGTTCCACCTCATCCCCGCAGGCACCAACCCCGCATTCGACCTCGCCTTCACCCGCAAGGCCGGATACCAAATCGACGGCCTGCTCGACTACCGCGCCCTCGACCTCAGCACACTCCGCTGGTGGCGCAGATTCCACCACCGGCCCGACCCATGGGCCGACCACCACGCCACCAGCCACCGCGCCCTCGACTGCATCCAACGCGACATCCGGGAATACCGCCACTACCACCAGGAGGAAGACCAATGAGAAACACCACCACACGCGCCGCGCTCGCCGCCACGATCCTCGCCACAAGCATCGCGCTCGCCGGCTGCGCCGCCACCGGCACGACCGGCACCGCCGCACCCGCCCAGACCGCATGCCACAGGCTCAACACCGGCAACAGCGACCCCATAATCACCCAATGCGACCTCACCCTCGAAGACACCCGCCACGTCACCTGCATCACCATCGGCGTCCAGAAAGGCATCACATGCGACTGGGCGCACGCCAGCGGAACCGACAAGGAGCCCGCACGATGACCGAACAGGAGAAACACGACGCCATCCAGGCATTCAGCCGCATCTGCACCGACTGCGCCACCACCGGCATCACCGCCGCCCGCACAGGAGACGCCGAAACCGTCATCCACGTCGCCGAACAGATCATCGGCCAGGGCCGACGCATCATCCGACTCATCAACACCGCCGACTGAAAGGAGCCAGATGAAAAACATGCTCGACACCATCCGGCAAACCCTCGCATTCGCCACAGCGCTCGCACTCATCACGGCCATCTGGATCCTCGACCTCATCGAACAGCACGCCAAACCAAAGGAAACCAAAACAACGAACACCACATTCATCACCATCAGCCACCGAACCCTCGCCATACGAACCACCCGCAACACACTCGGATGGACAGGCGAACTCCTCAACCCCGACGGCCCCACCACATGGAAGATCGCCGTCACCCACAGACCCACCCGACAAGCCTGCATCAGACACCTCACCCGCATCGCGGGCCGTCACACCACACAAAAGGAAACACGATGAAACAAACCATGAAAGACCTCATCCTCAACTGGCACCACGCCGGCTACACCATCGACGAAATCGCACCCCTCATCCCGCAAATCCCACCAGACGAAATCCAAGCCATCATCACCCACCAGGCATAAAAAAGCCCCACCCGACACCGAGCAGAGGCACACCCAAAACCCATCATAGCGAGGAACGGAATGGCGAACAAATGTTCGAACACAACAACAGGACACCACACCACAGCCACCACAGCCGCCAACAAGCCAAACTCAAGCAGGCGCTCGCCGCCATCCACGACGGGGACGAGGCGCTGCTGGCCATCGCGCGCAAGCAGTGCCGCATCACCGCCGGATCCTCCGGCCACGGCGTGCGGACGGTCGCGCCGCTGCCGATCAACCTCGGCGCGTGGCAGCTGTCGCAGGACATCGACGCCTTGGTGCTCCGGCTGGCGAGGGCCGTCGGCCTGCCGACCGGGGAGCGCGACACCGTGTGGCTGTCCTGGGCGCTGGGACAGCCGTGTAACATCGAACGTTTGTTCGAACGCCCGGACGCCGCGGCCATCGTCGCGCTCGTGGACAAGGCCGCGCGGCGCATGGGGCGGTTCCTGGAACCCGAGCCGGACCGCACCATGATCGGCCGGTGCCTCGGATGCGACGGCGACCTGTGGGCCGAGCAGGCGGACATCGACGGCGGGTGGATCGTGTGCGAATCCTGCGGGCGCGAGCAGCGGGTGAGGGACGTGGCCGAGGCGCGCGTGCTCAGGCTCGCCGCCTGCGGAGCCACCGGCACCGCAGCCGAGCTCGCCGCCCTGCTCGGCAGGTGCGGGGTGCGGGTGAGGCGCGGCACGATCAGCAAGTGGAAGAGCCGCGGGATCATCAGGCCGGTCGGCGATGAGGGAGGCAAGCCGACGTACCTGCTGTGGGACATCTGGAAGGCCGTCGACAGGGAGGGCTTCAGCGCGAGTTGACAAACCCGCACTGTCGACGTATAACTAACTAAGTTGGATTTTTTCATATCCGCAGGGAGCCACGGGCCGCACGGTTCGTGGCTCTCCGCGTATCAGGGGGAGGCGTCTTCCAATGGGTGAGGGGCGCACTGTTCTGGCTTATTGGAGATCATGACATGAGCAACCCGCGTTATCGCAACGGGTATCGTCGGCGCGAGGTCCAGGCGTACTACCGGTCACGCAAGTCCGACTGCTACATCTGCGGCAGGCCCATCGACTACACGCTCCGCCCGCCACACCCATGGAGCTTCGTGGTGGACGAGACCGTGGCCATCGCCAACGGCGGCCGCGTCTGCAAGGCGAACAGCGGCCCGGCCCACCGCTGGTGCAACGCCGTCAAGGGAACGCACACGCTCGCATGGGCAAGAGCCGAAGTGAAGCGGCGGCTCTCCGGCGGCAAGCCATCGGTCGCGATGAAGCCGAGCGATTTCGAGGCCGTCGACTGGTGAACCCCAGGGGAGGATACCCCCATCGGCGGCTCGGCGGCGACCTCGGGTGCAGCGCCTATCCCTCTCCCCGTGAAAAATAAATCGTCACCGCCGATGGTGTCGGCGGACAAGGAGACGCCATGCCGATCCGAACCTGCGCCCAATGCGGCCATGCAATCCCGAAAAACGCCAGCGCCAAGCGGAAATACTGCTCCGACAACTGCCGCAAACTCGCCAGCAAGCACCGGCGATCGCCGCAAACGGAAACGTCGCTCATACCGTCGCTGCACGACGAGCCGTCGCCGCAACCGACCGACGCGCCGGCCACATACCGCGACATGCTCGAAGTCAGCCGCGCCGCGCTCATGCGCAACCTCAAGGACTCACACTGTCCGGCCACGGCCGTCGCCGGACTGAGCAAGCAGCTGCTCGCCGTCGGCAAGGAACTGCTCGAAATGGACCGCGAGAGGGAACCGGACCCGATACTCGACGACCCCGAGGAGATGGCAGATGGCAGCGGAGACGACCCATTCGACGCCGAAGCTATCTGACGCCGCCCGCGTCCTGAACATCCCCGACGGCATCGCCACCACCGGCTTCGGCCGCGTCCGCCGCGTCGCCGATCGGATCGGCATCCACTTCGACCGATGGCAGGAGGGCATCGGAACGCTCATGCTCGCCAAACGCGCCGACGGCACCTACGCCAGCTCGGTCGGCGGCATCGGCATGAGCATCTGCCGGCAGACCGGAAAGACCTTCACCGTCGGCACCATCATCGTCATCCTGTGCCTGACCACGCCGAACCTCAAGGTCATCTGGACGGCTCACCGCACACGCACCTCGGCCGAGACCTTCAAATCGATGCAGGCCCTCGTCAAACGCCCGGGACTGTCACGCCACTGCAAGGCCATCCGGCAGACCAACGGCCAGGAGGAGATAGCCTTCGCCAACGGCAGCCGCATCCTCTTCGGCGCGCGCGAACAAGGCTTCGGCCGAGGCTTCGCCGCAGTCGACGTCATCATCTTCGACGAGGCGCAGATCCTCACCGAGAAAGCCCTCGAGGACATAATCCCGACCGCCAACGCCGCGAAGAACCCGCTCATCATCCACATGGGCACCCCGCCCCGTCCGGTGGACCCTGGAGAAGTGTTCACCGACCGCCGGGCGGCCGGCCTCGCGCACGACCCCGACAGCACATGGATCGAGTTCGGGGCCGACCGCGACTGCGACACCGCCGACCCCGACGCGTGGGCCCAGGCCAACCCGAGCTACCCGCACCGCACCACGGCCACGGCCATGCTCCGCATGCTCAAGAACCTCGGCGAGGACAGCTTCCGCCGCGAAGCGCTCGGCATCTGGGACCAGGACACCGAGCACACGGCCATCGACCCCGAACTCTGGGCTCAGGCCGCCACGCCGGAACGCGCGCCCGGCGGCTGGACCGCCATGGCCATCGACATGCCGCCGCACCGCGGATGGATCACCATCGGCGCATGCCAGGCATACGAGGACGGCACCGCATACATCGACATCGCCGCGCTCAAAGGCGTCAGAAAACACGGCACCAAATGGCCCGTCGACTTCCTCGTCCGCCGATGGCCCCGCCTCGCGGCCGTCGTCATCGACGCGCAATCGCCCGCCACCGTGCTCATCCCGCCGCTCAAGGCCGCCGGCGTCGACGTCACCGTCACCAGCGCGAGCGACATGGGCAAGGCGTGCGGCCGCCTCCTCGACATGCTCCAATACCACGAACTGCGCCACAAGCCGGACGTGCGCCCGCTCGAACAGGCCGTCGCCGGCGCGACCGTCCGCAAGATCGGCGTCGAGGGCGCGTTCGGATGGAACAAACTCGGATCCGACGTCGACATCAGCCCGCTCGTCGCCGCGACGCTCGCCCTGCACGGCGCGGTCACCAGCACCCGCAGGCCGGGCGACGAACCAGAACAAAGGATGATCGAACTGCCATGACACTCCTCGAACCGATGCCTGCCACCATCGCCGGGCTGACCCCCGACGAAGAGGACGCCTTCCGCCGCCTCACCGCCAAAATCATCCGCCATCGCACCCGCAACCGCATCCGCACCGTCTACTACAACGGCCGCAACGAGCTGCACGACCTCGGCTACAGCCTGCCTCCCATCGCCAAAGACGTCGAAATCGTCGTCGGATGGCCGGAAAAGGCCGTCGAGGGGCTCGCCAACCGCGTCGTGCTCGACGGCATCACTACCCAGGACGGCAGCGACCTGAGCAAACAGGTCAGCGACCTGCTCGACGCCAACGACCTCGCGCAGACCGCGGAAAACGCGCACACCGACGCACTCGTCCACTCATGCAGCTTCGTCGCCGCGCTCCAGGGCATGCCCGACAGGGGAGAGCCGGCGGCGATCATCCAGGAGTTCCCAGCCGACGTGGCCACGGGCACATGGGACAGCCGCATCCACGGTCTCACCGAAGCCCTGCTCTACGACGTCGACGAGGATGAGACCTATGGCCGGCAGATCCGCGCATGCTACCTCATGCTCCCCGGCAAACTCGTCGGATGCGCTAGGCAGGACTGGCAGTGGAGCGTGTACGCGCGCGCCGAATGGCAGGGCCGACTGCCCGTCGAACTGCTCGCATACCGGCCGGACAGCAAACGGCCGTTCGGCCGATCGCGCATCAGCCGTACCGTCATGAGCCTGACCGACAGCGCCGTGCGCACCTTCCTGCGCTCCGAGGTGCAGGCCGAACTCTACAGCGTCCCGCCCCGATACTTCCTCGGCGTCACCGAGGACATGTTCCGCGGCAAGGACGGCAACCTCAAACCACGATGGCAGATCATGCTCGACCAGGTCCTCGCCCTGCCGCGCGACAAGCAGGGCAACCTGCCGCAGGTCGGCACGTTCACCCAGGCGAGCTTCGAGCCGCACGCCGCGCAGCTGCGCCAGACCGCCTCGATGTTCGCCGCCGCAACCAGCCTGCCGCCCGACTCGATGGGCGTGCTCACCGATAACCCGAGCTCGGCCGAGGCGATCGACAAGGCGGTCAAGGAACTCTGCCTCAACGCGGAAAGCTGCCAACGCCGCTTCGGTCCAGCATGGGAACGCATCATCGCCACCGCCGCCCGCATCGCCGGAGACGGTCAGGCCACGGCTGTGTCCAGCCAATGGCGCAACCCCGCCACGCCAAGCCGGGCCGCTGCGGCCGATGCCGCCGTGAAACTCGTCGGGGCCAACATCCTCCCCGCCGACAGCGACGTCACCTACGACATGCTCGACCTGAGCGACCGGCAACGACAGACGCTCAGGCGCGAACAACGCGCCAAACGCGCCCAGCAGGCGCTCGACCGCATCGACCAGACCATAGCCAACCAGCAGCAAGGAGCCGACAATGCAAACGGACAGCCAGCTGCCGGATACGCAGAAAGAACTGGACAAACGGCTCGACCAACTGCATGACGCCTATCTCCGGCGTCTCGAACGACTCAAGCTCGAATCGGGATGGAGCCTGGATTCGATATGGGGAGATGACCACTGGTTCCCGAACGACGAAAGCCGATGGGAAGCCGCCTGCGAAGAAGTCGAAAGCTACAACGACAAGGCAGCGCAGGCCGCCGCCGACTACTTCGAGCAGATCCGAAGCGAATGGTCGAAGTATCTCGGCACCGACCTGCCGGACTTCGACCGCCAGCCGCTCCCGGACGCCAACCGCGCGGTCTGGAAAATCGCCGGTGGATCCAACAACACCGACTATCCAGGACTCAGATACGAAGACGTCATCCCAGACGCCGATGGCCAAGTCCACAACAAATACGGCCTGCGCATCGAAGATCTCTGGCCGAAACACGCCGACCTCGACCAGTGGAAGACGTACCTGCAGCGCGTCGTCTCCACAAGCAGCCGCATCGGCATGCTCGACCGAATCGGATCCGACCCATCGAAACCACGATGGGCCCGCGTGCCCAAAGGGAAGACCTGCGAATTCTGCGTCATGCTCGCATCCCGCGGCTTCGTCTACCTGACACGCGAGACCGCCAGCCTCGGCGGCAGCTTCCACAACGGCCGATGCGACTGCGACATCGTCCCGTCATGGGGCGAACGACACATCGCCGGCTACGACCCGGAAGCGCTCTACAGGCAATACAAGGCATGCGCCGACACCATATCCGCCCTCACCACGCAGGACAAGTACAAGGAATACCTGTCGACGCTCTCCAACGAAGAGAAGGCCAAAGCCCCCGAATACAAGAAATGGAAACGAGACCTCGAACTCGCCGAGATGCGATGGCGCGACCGCACATGGCTCAACACCGGCACACCACCACCAGTCGGATATAACCCTCCGGAACTCCAGAAGGAAATATCAGACATCCGCCCGCATGAAATGCGAACGGCGCAGCGCCTCGCCGACAACGGAGTAAAGGCAACCTTCAAGATCGACGTCAAAAAGGTCCCCAACGAAAACGGCAAAGGAACACACGACGTAGGATATGCGGACCTCGAAAACGGCATCGAGATCAAGACGCTGAAAAACACATCATCCGCAAACACCATCAACTCGCATCTGAAGTCGGCATCGAAGAAGCCGGACGCCAAAACGGTCGTCATGGACAACAGCGAAAACGACGGAATGTCAGATGAAGAGCTCATCGCCTGCATCAAAAGATGCCTGGCCTTCCGCGACGGAAAAGTCTACATCATCCGCCACGACGGAAAACTCACCAGAGCACGATAAAGGCCTCAATGTCACCAAATGGTGTCAATGAGACCTTTACCAACATCAATCATAACACAGCCAAGGCTGGCTACCGAAGAGGCCGAACGGAGCCGACTGTAAATCGGCCGCGCCACGCGCGCCACGCAGGTCCGAATCCTGCGCCAGCCACTCACCGCGGACCCCGCACGCCGCGTCGCTAACCGTGCGCAAAAACCAAAGGAGCACCAATGCACTACGCCACCCACCGCCGCAACCTCATGCGCCACCTCCGCCTCATCGAAGGCGGAGACCCGCAAGGAGGCGAAGGCGAACCGCCAGCAGGCCAGAACACCGACGGCGAAGGCGACAACGCGAAGAACACCACGGCCGACAACGCCAAGGAATTCAGCCACGCGCTCGCCGCCCGCGTCGAAGAGGAAAAGGCGAAGCTCGAAGCCAAATACGCCGGATACGACGAATACAAGGCCAAGGCAGCCAAATACGACGCCAACGAAAGCGACAACGCCTCGAAGCTCGAAGCCGCCGGCAAGAGGATCGAATCGCTGACGAAGGAGATCGCCGCGCTCAAGGCAACCGCCGAACGCGAGGCCCTCATCGACCAGATAGCCAAGGACACCGGCCTCGGCCGAGACGTCATCTCCAGGCTCAAAGGCGACGGCGACGAACTCAAGGCGAACGCGAAGGCGCTCAAGGACAGCCTCAAGCCAAACCTCGGACTGCCCACCCCGCCGGCCGGCAAACCGGCCACCGGGACCACCGGCGGCATGACGCCGCTGCAGCTCCTCTCGCAGGCCTACGCGGCCAAATAACCGACAACCAGAAAGGAAACCACAACCATGGCACTCAACCTCACCGAGGCCGCGAAGCTCTCCACCGACACCCTCGCCAAGGGCGTCCTCGAGACCTTCGTGCAGGTCAGCCCGATCCTCGACCGCATCCCGCTCATGAACATCGACGGCAACGCCTACGCCTACAACGAGGAGGCGACCCTGCCCGGCGTCGCGTTCCGAGGCGTCAACGAGTCCTACACCGAGTCCACCGGCACCTTCAACCAGAAGAGCGAGAAGCTCGTCATCCTCGGCGGCGACGCGGACGTCGACAGGTTCATCCAGCAGACCCGCAGCAACGTCAACGACCAGCGCGCCGAACAGACCACGCTCAAGGTCAAGGCGATCAGCTACAAGTACCAGGAAACCTTCTTCAACGGCGACTCCAGCGTCGACACCAAGAGCTTCGACGGCCTCAAGAAGCGCCTCGCCGGCAAGCAGGTCATCGACGCCGCGGAGAACGGCCTGCCGATCCTGGGCGAATCCAACGCCGACATCCACAAGTTCCTCGACAAGCTCGACGAACTGCTCGCCGCCGTCCCGGGCATCAACTCCACCAACGGCGCCATCTACGCCTCCGCGGCCATCATCCGCAAGATCGCCAGCGCCATGCGCCACATCTCCTACGACACCACCCTCCAGCAGGACATCGTCGGCAAGCGCGTCATGCAGTGGAACGGCATCCCCCTGCTCGAGGCCGGTCAGACCGCCGCCGGCAAGGAGATCCTCGACAATGACGAGACGCAGGGCACCAACTCCACCACCACCAGCATCTACGCCGTCAAGTTCGGCGCGAGCGAGGGAGACCAGGGCGTCACCGGCCTGACCAACGGAGGCGTGCAGGTCGAGGACCTCGGCCAGCTGCAGGAAAAGCCCGCCTACAGGACCCGAATCGAGTTCTACTGCGGCCTCGGCGTGTTCTCCGGAAAGGCCGCGGCGCGACTGAAGGGAGTCATCAATGGCTGACAGGAAGCTCGACGTCACCCCGCAGGAACCGGACGAGGAGATCGGCGACGACACCCCAACGCAGCCGGAGGAGCCCGCGCAGGCCCCGGATCCGCAGCCGGAGGAGCCCGCGCCGTTCCCGCCCGCGGGCCACCGCTCAGAACGGTTCGACGCGATCCGCCCGGACGGCACGCGCGTGACCGTCACCCGCGACATCGACACCGGCGAGCAGCGCGTCACGGAGGCATGACCATGGCGTGCGCCTTCGCCGCCATCCCCGATCTCGAGGAGGTCTGGCGGGTCCTCGACGAAACTGACAGAACCAAGGCGGAACGCCTCCTCGACGCCGCAAGCCGCAAGATCCGCCTGCAATGCCCGTCATGGCGGCAGGCGGAGGAGGCCGAGCCGGGCATCTGCAAGGACATCTGCTGCGCCATGGTCAAACGCGCAATGCTGGCCTCCGACGACACGGCCGGCGTCAGCCAGCACACCGAGACCGCCGGATCCTACTCCGAAAGCTACAGCTACGCCAATCCGACTGGCGACCTGTACCTCACCTCGGCCGAGCGTTCCGACCTCGACTCGGCAGGTGCGGGCCATATGTTCACCGTCTCCATGACGGGAGGCGCCGGATGATACGGGGCATGACCGTCACGATCATCGGCCGCACGCAATCCGGCCTCGACCCCGGCGGAGACCCCATCTGGACGGAGACCGAGGAGCGGGTCGACGGAGTGCTCATCCAGGATGGCACGCAGGCCAACGGCACCGCGTCCACCAGCCCGGAAGGCATATCGGTCGACCGCACCATCCACATGCCGCGCTCATGGCCCTACCACAGCCTGCGCGGCAGCCGTATCCGGCTGCCGGACGGCGTCGAATACACGGTCATCGGCGACCCGCTGCCATACGACGGCGGGCTCGCGCCGACCAGATGGAACCTGACCGTCCAGCTCCACGACGAAAGGGGATAGACGATGACGAAGGTCAAGCTCAACCTCGAAGGCTTCCGGCAGGTGCGACGCGCGGCCGCACCGGCAGTCACCGCACAGGCCGAATCAATCGCAACGCGCGCCAACGGCATGGTCTCCACCAAGGGGGCCTCCTACCAGGCCCTCCCGGCGGTCTCGACGCCGGAGGGATGCGTCGCGCTGGCCACAACCGGGCATGGAACCGCAGCCTCCGTCAAGGCCATGGTCGACAACGCCAGACACAACACGCTCGCCAAGGCGGTCGGCTGATGGACATCGAGACCGCCATCGTCCAATGGCTCAACACCGCACCGGAACTCGACGGCATACACGCCTCCCTCAGCGTCCCACCGGACAGGCCAGCCCGGTTCATCACCGTGGAACGCACCGGAGGCATGGAGGGCCCCTACCGGTCCACGCCCATCGTCGCCATCCAGGCATGGGACTCGGAAGGCCGATACAAGGCCGCCCGGCTCGCCGAAACCGTCAAACGGCGGCTCATGCGCCTGACCGACATCGACCGCGTCGCCGACATCTCCATCGAATCCGTCACCCACCTGCCCGACCCCGGACCGCCGTTCACGGAACGCTACCAGATCCTCACACAAATCACAGTCGCCTCCATGGAGGCGTGAAAGGAAAACCACCATGGCCACAAACAGCAACAACAAGGAGAACGTCAGCCTCGGCAAGCCGAAGGCCAGCGGCTTCATCTACAGGGCACCCGCCGGCACCGACATCCCGAAGGACGCGACCACCGACCTGCCGCAAACCTTCAAATGCGTCGGATACGTCGGCGAGGACGGCGTTACCCAGTCCGCCGACGTCGACAAGACCGAAGTCAAGGACGCGGGCGGCGTGACCGTACTATCCGTCATCACCAGCTACGCCGAAACCTACCAGTTCGTCATGCTCGAACTGAACGAGACCAGCGCCACCATCCGATACGGATCCGACGCGGTCAAGGCCACAGACAACACGATGACCATCACCCACAAAATGCCGTCCGGCGAATCCGCAGTGTTCGTATTCGAACTATTGTGCACCGGCAACAAGGCACGCCGCATCGTCGTACCCGACGCGACCCCGAACGACTTCGGCGACACCCAGTACCACATCGGCGATGCCGTGGCCTACGACGTGACACTCGCCGCGAACCCATCCGACAAGATCGACGGGGGAACCAGCGTCGAATACATCGCACCCATCACCTCCCCGCAGAAGTCCGACTGACCGACACCCCGCCACACGCCCCGCCCACGCGATACAAGGTCCGCGCGGACGGGGCGCTCGCATGCCACGAGGCCTTGAGAAACAAGATAGGAAGCACCGGAAATGAGCGAAAAGAAGACGCCGCAGGACCATCTGCAGCCGAAAGACAAGCCGAAGCATGTGGAGGTGCGCGGCATACAGCTCGACATCGACCCGAAACTCTTCGACGACCTCGAAATCGTCGAACTGGTCGCCGCGGTCAACGACGGCACCCCGCAGGGGAGTCTCGCGATCGTACCGCTGATAAAGCGCATCACCGGGAGCAGATACCAGGACGTCAAGGAGACGCTGCGCGACCCGGAAACCGGCCGCGTGCCGCTCGAGGCGGTCAGCGAATTCATCAACGAGCTCATGAAGGAACTGGCCCCAAACTCCTGATGCTCGTGGCGATGCTCGACAGGGCGCCCGACAAGCTCCGGGCCGACCTGCAGCGTTACTACGGGCTCGACCTCGACGAGCTCGGCCTTTCCATCAGATGCAGGCGAATGGCCGACCTCGCCGCGAACCTCCCGCAGGAGGCGCGCATCTGGCAGGCGATCGACCCGCGCGCCGAATGGACCGACCGCGAATACCTGCTCGCCACAATCGCCGACAACACCGGCTTCCTCGCATGGAGCCAGACCAAGGAAGCCCAACATGCCAACGCCAAATGGCATGGTCGAATCCCGCGACCGGGCGAGCATGCCGCGACGCCCGACGTCGTCGCCGTGGACGTGGACGAGCTGGGGAAGATCCTCTCGCGGCCGAGGGGATGACGGAAGGAGCCGGAATAATGGCGATCGAAATAGCGACCGCATACGTGCAGATCGTCCCATCGATGAAGGGCGTCGGCACGGCCATCGTAGACGCCTTCGCCGGCGCGGCCGGCAAGGCCGGCTCCCAAGCGGGGAACACGGCCGGCGAAACGATGCGCGGCGGACTGGCCGCGAAGACCGGCGCGATCATGGGAGCCGTCAGCACCATCACCAGCAAGGTCGGCAACGTCATCGGCTCCAGCCTGAGCAGCGCCATCAGCCGCGCCGACCAGATGAACAACTTCCCGAAGGTCATGCGGAACCTGGGCTACAGCTCCGAGGACGCCGCGGCCAGCATCAAGAAGATCAGCCAATCCCTCGACGGCCTGCCGACCACGTCATCCGCGATGACGGGCATGGTCCAGCAGCTCGCGCCGCTGACCAGCAGCCTCGACGAGGCCACGAACATCAGCCTCGCCTTCAACAACGCCATGCTTGCGGGCGGGGCATCGACCATGGAACAGGAGAACGCGCTCGAACAGTACACGCAGATGCTCTCCGCCGGCAAGGTCGACATGCAGGCATGGCGGTCCATCCAGGCGGCCATGCCCGGACAGCTCAACCAGCTGGCGCAGGCGCTGCTCGGTGCCGGCAAGAACGGCAACGACCTGTACGACGCGATGAAGGACGGCACCGTCTCGTTCGACCAGTTCAACAAGGCCGTCGTCAAACTCAACAGCGACGGATTCGGGCAATACGCCTCGTTCGCCCAACAGGCCAAGGACGCGACCCAAGGCATCGGAACCGCCATGGAGAACGTCAAGAACCGCGTCGCCAAAGCCGTGCAGAAGGTCATCGAAGCCATAGGCACCGAACAGATAGCAGGGGCAATCAACTCGTTCTCAAGCCAGTTCGGCAGGATCGGCGACATCGCCGCCGACGCCACGACCGCCGCCAAGAACTCCATCGCAGACCTGTGGAACAAGATCGGACAGACCGACGCCATCAACGGGCTCAAGACCAGATGGGCCGGTCTGGTGGCGACGTTCCGGAACATCGACTGGTCAGGCCTGCTGCCCGGAAAGGACATCGAGGGGCTGCAGTGGACCGTCGCATCGGTAACGGCCGACATCATCGACAGGATCGGCGACCTTCTCGGCATCGCCGGCCGTTGCGCCTCCGGCATCGCAGAACTTGCCAGGGGATTCACCCAGACAGCCGCCATCGCCTCGTTCACCGACCTCATCGGTTCGGTCGCCGACCTCATCCGAGACCTATGGTCCGCCATAGGCGACGTCATCGGCAGGATGACCGGGCTGGCCGGTGCGGCGGGAAGCGCCACCACCTTCGGACAGGCCATCGGCAACGCCTTCAGAACGGCGATCGACGCGATCAGACCCGTCATCAATCTCCTCGACGACCTCGCCAACTGGTGCGGGCAGCACTCCGGCGCGGTCGCGACGGCGCTCTCCGCGATAGGAGGGGCGTTCGCCGCGTTCAAGACCGCGCAGGCCGTGACCGCCGCAGTCGCACATCTCAAGGACCTTGGAGCCGCGGCGAGCCTTGCCTCCGAGGCGATGAAAGGAGGAAAGGGCGCGTTCGCCGCGATCAGCGAATCCATCAGCGCGCTCGGAACCGACGCCGGAGGAATCACCTCCGCCATCGGAGGACTCGCAGGCAGACTCGCCGGCCTGCAAGCCTCCGCAGTCAAGGCCGGCGGCGGCATCAAGGGGCTGAGCGCGGCCCTCGGACTCGGCCCGTGGGGACTCGTCGCCGCGGGCATCGCCGCCGTCGTGGCCGGACTCGTCTGGTTCTTCACGCAGACCAAGACCGGACAGCAGCTCTGGGCGTCGTTCACGTCGTTCCTCTCGTCAGCATGGCAGTCGGCCGTAAGCACGGTCGTCTCCATCGGCCAGACCATCGCCTCGTTCTTCACGTCCACGCTCCCGTCGGCCATCCAAAGCGTCGGGCAATGGTTCCAGCAGCTGCCCGGCAGCATAGCCTCGTGGCTCGCCGGGGCCGCGTCGGCCGTCGCCGCATGGGCTGTGAGCCTTGGCCAGTCCGCGTTGCAGGCCGGCCAGCAGTTCATCACGAATCTCGCCAACGCGATCATGAACCTGCCCGAGACGATCGCCTACTGGCTCGGCTACACCGTCACCACCATCGTCCTGTACGCCGCCGCGTTCGGCGCGCAGGCCCTCCAGATGGGCAGCCAGTTCGTGCAGAACGTCGGCTCTTTCCTCACCCAGCTGCCCGGCAACATCGCCTCCTGGCTCGCCTCGGCCCTGGCCGCGATCGGCGCATGGGCCATCCAGACGGCCATGCAGGCCATGCAGGCCGGCAGCCAGTTCCTCGCGAACCTCGGAAACTTCCTCTCCCAGCTGCCCGGACGCGTCCAGGCATGGGTCGCCGGCGCGCTCGCCGCCGTCGCCGGCTGGGCGATCCAGATGGCCGCCAGGGGACTGCAGGCCGGCAGCCAGTTCGTACAGAACACCGGCACGTTCCTCTCCCAGCTGCCGGCAAGGGTCGGGACATGGCTGCTGTCCACCATCGCGCGGGCCGCCAGCTTCGCCAGCCAGATGGGCTCCAAGGCTGTTCAGGCCTCGACCCAGTTCGCGTCGAACCTCGTCAACGGGCTCACCTCGCTGCCGGGAAGGATGCTCAGCATCGGCGCGAACATCGTCGACGGCATCGTCAACGGCATCCAGAGCAAGATCGGCAGCGTCGCATCCAGCCTGCTCAGCGGCGTCAACAACGCCATCGACGCGGTCAAGAGCAAGCTCGGCATCAACTCGCCGTCCAGGCTCATGCGCGACGAGGTCGGCGTGATGATCGGCCGCGGCCTGGCACTGGGCATCGACGATTCCGCTGCAGTGGTCGACCGGAGCATGGACTCGCTCGTCTCCTCGATGAGCCTCGACGGCACGGACTGGTCGAAGACCGGACGCCTGAACGTCACCGGCGTCGCCGGCGGCACGACGGAAGGCGACATCCGTGAGCTCATCGCCGCGGTCGAATCGCTGCACGACGACCTCGGCCCGATCATCGCACGGTACGCGCCGACCATCAGCGACCGTGACTTCGCAAGGAAGGTGAGGAATGCGATCGCTTGAATACGTGAGCACGGCCACCGGCGGGAGCATCGGATTCGAGGGCCCGCTGTACGGCGAGACGCTCACCGGCCTGCGCGGCCGCGCATGGGACTACAGCCTCTCATCGCGCGGCCTGACGGGCGTCACCCGCAAGACCCGCGAGGAGACCGTCACCGTCAAGATCCACGATTCGCCGGCCACGCTCGACCTGCTCGCCCGCCTCGCCGACGCCGACATGGCCGCCGGCAGCCCCGGCACGCTCGTGGCCGACGGCGAATGGGAGACCCGCGCGTGGATCGCGAAGAGCGACCCGCAGTCCATCACGCCCACGATGGTCGAGACCCAGCTGACCGTAGTGCTCCTGGACGGCGTATGGCGGCGAGAGACCACCGCACACCACGACCCGCGGACCGACAAATCCGACAGCTGGCTCGACCACCCGTACGACTACCCGCACGACTACAGCGGAATGAGCATCCTCGACACGGTCGCCAACCCGGGCGGCACTCCGCTGCCCATCCGCCTCACGGTCTTCGGCCCCTGCGTCAACCCGTACATCGTCATCGGATCCAACCGGTACGAGGTCGACGCGACCATCCCGGCCGGCAGCCGTCTCGAGATCGACGCGACGGCCGATGCCAGGACGGTCGTCATGATCTCCGGCACCGGCCTGCGCACGAACCTCTTCGCCAAGGCCGTGCGCGGCACAGGCCGCGGATCCGGCACCTACATCTTCGAACCGCTGCCGACCGGCACGAGCACGATCAGCTGGGCCGGCGGCTTCGAGTTCGACCTGACCGTCATCGAGGAGAGGAGCGAGGCGCCATGGACCTGATCGTCACCGACCCGGACGGCACACCGACCGGCTCGTACGCCTCGTGGACGCTCGACCTCGCATACGGCAGCGGGGAGAACGACTTCGACCTCCAATGCCCCGCACGGCTGAAGCCCGGCTGCCGCTGGTGGGTCGACGGGACAGGCTGGGGCGGCATCGTCGACGACGTGAAGACCAGCGTCACCGGCGGCGAAGGCGAGCTCACCTACCACGGGCGCGACTGGCACGGCCTGCTCGCATCGAAGATCCTCGAACCCGACAAGGGCAAGGACTACCTGACCATGAGCGGCACGATCGGAACGCTCCTGCGCACCGTGATCTCCCGCATCGGACTGCAGAACCTCCTCACCGTCACCGAGAACACCACGAAGACCGCCAGCTGGCGGTTCGACCGGTACTGCGACGCATGGAGCGGCCTGTCGAAGATGCTGCGCGGATCCGGCCTGCGACTGCGCGTCGCCGCCGCGCAGAACGGCGTTACAGTCGACGCGCCGCCGATCACGGCCGCCGGGGACAGCATTGACTCCGACCTCATCGACTTCGACGCCACCCTCGCCTCGCATCCGATTAACCACCTGATCTGCCTCGGCAAGGGCGAACTCAAGGACAGGATCGTCGTCCACTGGTACGCCGACCAGAAAGGCACGCTCAGCCACACGCAGACCATCAAGGGGGCGGACGAGCGCACAAGCGTGTATGAGCTCAGCAACGCCGACGCCGCCGAACTCGAGACCAAAGGCAAGCAGAAGCTCCTGGAACTGCGCGACAGCGGCAGCATCGACGTGACCGTTGCGGACGGGCTCGACCTCGACGTGGGCGACACCGTGACCGGCCGCGACAACACCACCGGTCTGCAAGTCACCGCCGAAATCACCAAGAAGATCGTCAAGATCTCGGACGGCCTGCCGACCATCACCTACGAGGCGACCACCGCATCTACGGAATCGACCGGCGAGACCGGCGGCGGTGGATCAAGCTCCGGAGACGGCCACGCCTACTACGCCGGCAGCGGCCTCACCCTCTCCAACTGGACGTTCAGCGCCGACGTGACCACAAGCGACCTCGAAGCAGTGCGCAGGACCGCCACCGAAGCCAACAAGGCCGCAAGCGATGCCGCCGCCGAAATCGCCGGCGCACGAGACCTCGCCACCCAGGCGGACGGCAAGGCCGACAAGGCGCAAACCACCGCTGATGCGGCGAACACACTCGCAGCCCAGGCGAAAGACACGGCACAGGAGCGGGTGAAGACCATCGCCGCCGGCACAGGCGTCACCGCCACCCGCGCCGGAAGCACGGTGACCCTGACCGCGCCGAACACGCTGCCCGCGCCCACCAGACTCACCAGCACCGACCTCAACACGCTCAAAACCGGCTGGGGCGCCTACTGGGCTGGCGGCGGCAACACCTGCTCGCACAAGCCAAGCGGCGTCGGACACTTTGGCCTGATCGTGCAACGCACCGCACTCGGCTGGACCACCCAACTCCTCACCGACCCGCAGACCGGGAAGATCTGGCGTCGCACCTGGAACTCCAACAGCTGGGACGAATGGAAGGCGCTGGCCGAGGACCGGGACGCGACCACGACGATCCACGGCCTCATGAGCAGCGGAGACAAGAAGAAGCTCGACAGCATCCAGGACGGAGCGAACGCCTACACTCTGCCCGTGGCCGCAACGGATACCATCGGCGGCGTCAAACCCGACGGCAAAACCATCACCATCGGCGAGGACGGCACCATCACCGCACAATCCAGCGCGACAGCGGCATCCTTCCTCGCCGCACACCCAATCGGCTCGCTCTACTGGTGCGTCACCGGCAACCCCACCGACCAGGGCGGCACATGGAAGGAAATCCCCACAATCATCGGAGGACACGTCTGGCAAAGACTCGCCTGAAAGGAGCCATCATGGCAAAAACCACGAACATCACCAAATACACATGCGACCGCTGCCACGACAGCGCATACCTCACCGACGGAGATCCGCGCACGTCGAGCGACTGGCACCAGATCAAACACACCACCGCGGACGGAGTGACGCAGGAGGCGCTGGCATGCACCTCATGCCAGCAGGAATTCAAGAAACTCGCCGCCACGCAGGACGCGGCCTACACGGCATGGCTTACCGAGGGAAAGGACTGACATGACCACCACGCTCATCACAGGCAAGGGCGGCACACCGCACATCACCAGCGGCGACATGGGCGCCATGCAGGCCGGAATCATCGGCAACGGCAGCTACCTGCTGCAGGGCAGCGACGGCACTTTCCCCACGGTGACCATGCAGGATGCGAATCACGCGCTGATCCCCGTCCTCAACCTCGTGGTCGAAGGACGATACGCGCGAGTCACCGAGGCCGAGACCGCGACCATCGAAAGCGGCGTGAGCGGCCAGAACCGCAACGACCTCGTCTGCCTCAAATACACACGGAACAATCAGAACATCGAGACCGCTGCCATCGCCGTGCTCAAAGGCACGCCAAACACCAGAACGGCCGCCGACCCGACCGTCCCGTCGGGCAGCATCCACTCGGCCTCCGGCACGGCGTGGATCCCGATCGCCCGCATCCCGATCAGCGGGATCACGCCCGGCACGCCGGTCATGCTCATCAAACAGCTGCCTCCCATGTCGAAGCTGTGGGATTCCGTAACCCTGTACAACGCGAAGGGCTTCACGGTCATCCGCACCGGCATGATGATGCTCGTCAAATATTCCGGCAATATCGGTAAGGGCAGTTGGGATTCAGCGCAATGCGAATACGTGCTGCCCGCCGAACTGCGCCCGCCTGTCGAGGTCAATGCGATGGTGTGCGTGTCGAACGGGCAGACGGCGAGAATGCTCATCGTCAAGCCGGACGGAACCATCCGATGCTCGAACATGGGAGCCGCGGGCAGCAATCAGGGTTGCGTCGGCTCGCTCTGCTATCCGGTCGTCTGATCGACGGTCAGAGCGGCACCGTGATGCAGCCCTCGACCCAACCGCCTTTGCCGATCGTCATCTTCGCGGACGAACGAAGGGCGATGGAGTTGCCAGCGGCCTGCACATCGACGCCATGAAGCCCCACGCTCGAATTGGACACCGCGGCGCAATGCACCTCGAACGCGGCCTCCAATCCAGCCGGAAGCGTGAAAAGCTGGGACATCTCCCACTCCTTCGCGGCATTCCAGCTCGTGTTGAGCCGGATGGCATGAAACGCGACGATCAACATCCCGCCGACAAACGCGGTGCGATAATTCACATCCCAGTTAGCGTTTGGTTTCGTGAGGGTTACGGAATCCCTCATCGCATGATTGCCTTCTCCCAGAGCCTTTGCGCGTCCTTTAGCACTGTCACGTCAGGCCGCAGGTAATAGCGGGCCGTGGTCTCGATGCTCGAATGCCCCAGGGCGCGGCTCACCACCGCCACATCCACTCCGGCAGTCAAAGCGCTCGTCGCCCACGAGTGACGCAGGTTCTCCCTGGGCACGAAAGGGAGCCGCTGCTCACGGCACCATCGTCTGTAGCGGCGGTCCACCTGCCCGGGATTCAGGCTGCCGACAAGCCTGCCAGACCCGCCGTGGCGGATCAGCCGCAGACGAAGCACCGCGAATCGGGGGAGCGCGAGCTCCCTAGCCGACAGATCGGTCTTCGGCTCGACAACGACCTCGTGGCCAGATATCCATTGCACACCGCGCCGGATCCGCACCAGTCCGCCGCGCAGGTCGATGTCCGACCATTCGAGGCCGAGCGCCTCCTCCGGCCTGAGTCCCAGCGTAACGCTGCAAATCAGCCACGCCTCGAGCTCATGCCCCCAGAACCCACGCAGCAGTGCAGCGATCTGCCGTGCGTCGAGCACGCGTGGCTGGTGATCCGTCCTCTTCGGTCCCCTGACGCGCGTGGTCACGTCCACACTGCTCACGCCCCACCTGAGTGCCTTGCGGAGCATCGCCCGGAGCACGCCCCATGCCTTGCGCGCCGCGCCGCGCGGCATGCCGGCCATCCACGTCTCGATCATGCCGGCAGTGATCGAATCGATCTCAAACCCGCCGAAAGCGTCCACGATGTGGCATCGCCACGCGCTCTCATATCCGACCATGGTGCATTCCCTCAGATTCGCGCACGACGGCAGCCACACCTCGTCATGGAAAACGGACAACAGCATCTTTTAACCTCCAAATCCCACACGCCACAGCGGCCTGTCCGCGACGATCGCCGTGTGGGATTCCAAGCCTAGAAAAGAGGCCCGCATGCAACTGCTCGATCAGATCGTCGCATGGCTCGTGCCCGCCATGTGCGGCGGTGCGGTCACGGTCGCCGCCATGGCGGCGAGATACGGTCATGCGGTGATCCACGGGCTGCGTGTCCTGCTTCGCGCCGAGATCATCCGGATCCATCGCGAATACGTGCAGTCCGGCCGACCGATACCCGTCGAGGTGATGGACGAGGCCGACGACGCGTACGACGCGTACAGCGCGCTCGGCGGCAACGGGACGGGAACGAAGATGCACAACGAGATCATGGCCGCGCATAACGGCCCAACAAGGAAGGAGCACTCATGACATTGGTGCATTTCCATCTGGCCGACGCCGAGGGGCGTGGACTGGATGGCAGCGTGAGCCTCGTGCCCACGAGGCGCGTCACGGTCGCCGATGCTATCCGTCTGCCGGTCGCACAGACCGTCAAGCTTACGGCGGGCGAGGCCACGGCGGAGGTGATGCCCTCGACGACCCAGTGGGCGTGGAGGGCGTCTGAGCTCGTGGCGGGCGGAATCGTGCGATACGTCGAGGTGCCCGACAAGGAGTCGGCGGAGTACTCAGGGCTGGTGGACGTGGACCCTAAGACCCTGGACCAATCCTCGGAGACCGTGGCCGCGTGGGAGACCGTGACCCGCGCTGCGCAGGGCGTGCTCGGGCAGATCGGATCGATCGACGACAAGGTGCAGGCCGCCGAATCCTCGGCAGGGAAGGCCAAGACCTCGGAGGATAGCGCCGCGCGGGAGAGCGCGAAAGCCGCCGACAGTGCCGCCAAAGCGCAGGCGGCTCAGGCGGAGGCCGCGAAGAGCGCCGCCGCGGCCCACGAGTCGGAGACCACCGCCAACGGCCTGATCGGCGAGGCGCGCTCCATCGCCGCGCAGGTGCAGGCGGATGCGGCCACCGCGACCGCCAAGGCGACCGCCGCAGGCCGGTCGGCCAGCGATGCGAAGGGGTATTCGGATACCGCCGCCGCATCAGCCTTGGCCGCGACCGACGCGAAGAATGCGGCCGAAGCCGCCGCCGGCAAGGCGAAGGCCAGCGAATCGGCGGCCGCCGAATCCTCCGATGCGGCTGGGCAGAGCGCCAGTGCCGCGCAGGCGTCCGAGACCGCGGCGGCGAAGTCGGCCGAGAGCGCCGGACGATCACAAGCGGCGGCAGCGGCATCCGAGACAGGCGCCGCGCAATCCGCCCAGGCCGCGGCGGGCTCGGCCGATAAGGCCAAGGCGAGCGAGACAGCGGCCAGTGCCAGCGCGAGCAGCGCGAAAGCCGACGTACAAGCGGCCGAGAGCGCAGCCCAAGCCGCCGCGGCCAAGGCCTCGGAAGCCGCCACATCAGCGGACAGCGCGAAGACCTCGTCGACGGCTGCGAAGGCATCCGAATCGGCCAGCGCGAAGAGCGCGTCCGCCGCGGCCGAGAGCGCCGCCTCCATCCCGAAGTGGATACAGTGCGCGGACGCGGCCGATGCGGCAGCGAAGAGCGCCGCCGACCCGAACAATTTCTACTGGTGGCCAAGGGAGACGGAGGCGTCGTCGTGAGCGGCATCGGCATCACCGGCAAACAGGTCGACGGCGCATACATGGGTGGCCGGCGGGTGGGTCTCTCGCATTCCGGAACGCGCCTGCTGCTGCCGGGCGCATCCGACAATCTCATCGTCAATCCAGGTTTTGAAGCCGGCCTGACCGGCTGGCGGCAAATAGGCACCGGCGGCGCCATCACGTCCTCGACCTCTCTCATCAACGCCCCGCACAGCGGAACCGCGTGGTATCAGAGCACTGAAAATGAAGGCGGCGTGTCGCAGACCGTGACGGTCTGCCCCGGATCCCGCTACCGGCTCGCCTTCTGGCACGCGGTCGGACAGGCGAACAGCTTTCGCACGGCCACAGCGAAGATCACCGCCGGCGACAGTACGATAGCCACATGCGAGACGCCGAACCGCCCGGACACCACGTGGCACGAGGCCACGATCGACTTCACCGCGCCACCTGACCGCACGAGCGTCACCATCACCATCACCGAGAACTCGTGGCTCCGCCTCGACGACGTGAGCCTCGTTGAAATCATCTAAGGAGAGATCATGACCGATTATCCGCTCCGGGGGGGGGGTAAGCATCCACGGCCTCCCGGTCGCCGGCGTCTACCACGCCGGCGACCGCGTGGGACTGACACGGGGAAATAGCCTGATCGTGCCGAGCGGGAAGAACCTCATGGCATACGCTGCCGCAGACCACAAAAACGGATTGATATCATCGTCAATCATGACGGATGGCGGTATGCGGCTCGTCGCACGAGCCGGGCTTAAAAAATGGGTCGGGTTAGTCTGGAGGACAGAAATCCCATCCGATGCGGTCCAAGGCGACACCTTCACCCTGAGTGTGGCTGACGGTGACGTGCTTTCCCACGGATTCTGTATGAACCTCAAGATAATGGATTCCGCTATATCTATGGTCGGCCAGCACACCGCGTGGGGTTCTGACAGGAGTTCCGTCTTCAATCTCCCGCAGGCCGCCTCGTTTTTTGATTTCACTTTCTTCTCCAATACGCAATTGGAAGAAGATGTCGAGTTTTTCCTTCACCCTCAGTTGGAGCGCGGATCCGTGCGCACCTGCTGGGAGCCGCCCGCAATCCTCGCGGGGGGGGGGGCAGCCTAAGAGACCTTAACCTCGCACCGGATTGGAGGCCCAAGCCGAACAACACCATGCCGGACATGAGCTGGCAGGCCGATGGTCGCACCATGAGCATCAGTTTCACGCCCAAACCGGCATGCGGCTGGATCACATGGTATTCCGACCGCGTCGTGCTGCCGGCCGGCACATACACGGTGTACGGCATCGGCAGCGGCTGGGACGCATTCACAATCTACGACGACTCGGGGTTGCTTGCGCGAGTCGACAAAGGGAAAGCGCTGCTGAGACTCCCCGAGGAGAAGCCCATCATACTGCACATCGGTTTCGACAATAGCTATTTCAAGGGTTCCGCCACATGCGAAAGCGTCATCATCGAAGGCGATTGGACGACCATCTGAACAATTTTCCAAACCAACCAAAAAGCCACCCATCGGGGGTGGCTTTTCTCATATAGAAAGGAGAGGAATTTGAACATCCTCAACAAAGGCAAGCCGGCACACAGGCACGCGCGCATCCCGCGCAGGATCCGCACGCCGTTGACCGCGCTGGCGGTGGCCGTCTGCATGGCGGCAGCACCCGCGGCCAGCGCGAACATGAACATCATCGACGTGTCCGGTTGGCAGAGCTCCGACGTGACCCGCGTGGTCGACGCGGACGCCGCGATCGTGAAGATCACGGAAGGCGTCGGATACATGAACCCGCACTGGCGCTCCCAGATTGACTGGGCGCGTTCCACAGGCAAGGCGTGCGGAGGCTACCACTACGCCGACGGCGGAAGCGCCATGGCCGAGGCGGACAGATTCGTGTCCGTCTTCGGCTCCTATGTCGGGCAGTGCGTGCTCGCCCTCGACTGGGAGGGCGGCGGCAACGCCGCATGGGGCAACGGCGCGTGGGCTCAGGCCTTCGTGCAGCGCGTCTACGACCGCACCAAGGTGTGGCCCATCGTGTACGTGCAGGCCAGCGCAGTCAACCAGATCACCGCGTACACCAGACAGCATTGCATGCTGTGGAAAGCGCAGTACGCTTCCATGAACGCCACCGGCTGGCAGTCCACGCCATGGAATGCCGGGAGCCATGGAGAAGGCATGGTCCAGTACTCCAGCACCGGCTACCTCAACGGCGTCGGTCCGCTCGACCTGAACCTGTTCTTCGGCGAACGCGACGCATGGCAGAAGATCGCGAACGGTGATCGCGGCAAGACGAATGCCGAGGTGAGGCATGATCCGGTCAGGCCGCAGGTCACCGCCGCACCGGACTACGACGCCATGGCCACCAGGGTCATCCGAGGCGACTTCGGCAACGACCCGCAGCGCAGACAGGCGCTGGGCGGAGCCTACGCTGCGGTGATGGCCATCGTCAACCGGCGTCTGGGCGGCGGAACCGCCTCGACCGGCGCGAATTGCGGCAGCGTATGCGTGACGGTGCGTTCCGGAGACACACTTGGTTCCATCGCCGCCCGCAACGGCGGCACCTGGAGCCAGTGGACCGGCTACCGCAGCGGCAATCCGGACCTCATCTACGCGGGCGAGACCGTATGCCGACGGGCAGCCGGCTCCTCGACCGCCATCGCCTCCGCAGCTGGAGGCCATGTGGTGCGTGCGGGCGAGAGCCTGTGGAGCATCTACGGCACGGGATGGCAGGCGGCGGCGCAGCGCAACGGCTTGCATGCCCCGTACACGATCTATCCCGGCCAGCATCTCCGCTGACCTCGGTGCTTAAGGAGGTGAAAAATGGATGAATCCAATGAAACGCCCGGCTATCTGCTGCCGGACAAGGCGTATCAGGTGCTCAAGTGGCTCGCGCTGATCGCCCTGCCGGCCATCGCGGTCTTCACGCAGGTCGTCGGCCCCGCATGGGGCCTGCCGTACGTCGACCAGATCGTCGCCACGATCGACGCGCTCGGAGTGCTGATCGGCGCCCTGATCGGAGTCAGCGAGATCAAGGCCAGGCTCACTGCCTGACACATGCAATGCGCCCCTCTCCCGACCGACACGGCCGGGGGAGGGGCGCTTTTCTGTTTTGACGGTTATGATATCCATAAAAACGGAGTGCCTTTTGAGTGCCCGACAGTGCACGGAAGACTCAAAACCGTTGAAAACACTTGAGACATGGAAATGTAGCAGAGTTCAAGTTCAACGTTTCCAAGAAGTGATGCCGACCGCCTGAGAACGGCCTGTTTCCAACGGTTCCGGGTGCCCGAACCGTTGGAAACAGGCCGTTTTTAAATGCGCGGGAAATAGCCGTTCCGTGCACGTTTCCAGCCGTTTGTCACTCGGATAAGGTGCCCGCGTAAGGTGCCCTTTGACGGGAACGGCTGGGGTAGGGCTTTGGAGGTTTGAGAGAGGTGAAACTGATGATGGGCGGTTACTGCAATACCCAACAAGTCGATCACTGCCCCGAAAGCTTCCAAGACATGTTGCGGGAGATTATGCTGCTGGCATGGGTGTTCAGCCCGCTTCTTCTTACCTGTGCCCTGCTGTTGCTATGGCCATTGATTCATGCGGCGCGGCGTGCAAAGGGGCGTAGGCGCATCATATGGATTGCAATGTTGACGTTTGACGGCTTACTCGCGGTACTGTTCCTGCTGCTGGCTGTGAGCTTTGTGAGCATACCTCGTTAGACTCTGCTTGTCGGAGGTGTATTTTTCGGCGGAGACAACCGCGGTACGCGCCAGGGCAGGGCAATAGGATGGGAGCCATGGAAATAACCGATGCGGGCATTGATGGGGGAACGGCATTCGACTGGGGGCGTACGTCCGAGGATTATGCGCGGTTCCGTGACATCTATCCTCCGGAATTCTATGAGCGGATCATACGGCTCGGACTGTGCACAAAAGGGCAGCATGTGCTGGATCTCGGCACCGGCACCGGGGTGCTGCCCCGCAACATGGCCCGCTACGGTGCCCGTTGGACCGGCACGGATATATCGCCCGAACAGATTGCCCAGGCACGAAAACTGTCCCAAGGATTAGTCAACGTCGATTATCTTGTCAGCGCGGCCGAAGATGTGGACTTTCCGGACGAAACCTTCGACGTGATCACCGCCTGCCAGTGCTTCTGGTATTTCGATCATCCGCGCATCATGCCGAACCTGTGGCGCATGCTCAAACCCGGCGGCAGTCTGCTGGTGTTATACATGGCGTGGCTGCCCGACGACGATCCCATCGCCGGTGCCAGCGAACGCCTGATACTCAAGTATTCGCCGCAATGGAGTGGTGCCGGCGAATGGATGCATCCCATAGAGATCCCCGCCTGCTATGACGCGCATTTCAGCCGCGTGCTGCATGAGGAATGGCCGCTCGATGTGCATTTCACCCGTGAGAGCTGGAACGGAAGGGTCAAGGCATGCCGCGGCATCGGCGCATCGCTTCCACCCGAGCGTATCGCCGACTGGGAAGCGGAGCATAGGGCATTGCTGGAGGCCATCGCCCCGGAGAAATTCGATATCCGCCACTATGCCGCGCTGGCGTGGCTTCGCAAACGCTAACCGCAAGCCCGCGGATTCCAAGGATCTACACGTTCCGGGCGGAGACCCGTCAAAGGCTGCCTGACAAGGGCACGATGACGGCGTTCAGCTTTGGAATGCCGTCCACGCGGTCGAGGCGATGGAACGGATCGTGGCCTGTGCGGTGGCGGAATCGCTGATATCCGTATTCATCACGACCAGCACGAAGGGATGCGCACCGCCCAGCACCACGGCGGCATCGTTCTCCGTTCCCGGAATCTCGCCGGTCTTGTTGCCCACCTGCGTGCCGTCGGGCAGACCGGCCGGAATCTTCGAACGGCGCTGCTGCTGGCACAGCAGGTCGATCATATGCTGGGACGCGTCCTTGGATACCAGGGTCCCGCGGTACGCCGCCGCGAGCAGCTTGCCCGCATCCTGCGCGGACGTGAGTTTCTTCATCGGACTTCCCGGCCCCGAATCGTACAGCAGATCATCCATGCTCGTCTGCGTGAACCCGTAGCGTTTCGCCGTCTCGTTCACCTTGGCGAGCCCCTGCTGCGCATCGCCGCCGCCAAGCTTCGTGACCAGATCGTTGGTTGCCTGATTCGAGCTGACGGTGATCATCTGGGTCATCAGCGGCTCGATGGTGCCGTCATCGGTGAGCGTGCCGTCGGCGATGCTCTGGTACACGGCGAGCATCACATACAGTTTGATATCGCTGGCCGCCTGCTGGGAATGGTTGTTGATGTTGAACGATTCGCCGCTGCCCAGATCCTCCACATACACCTGCCAGGTGCCGTCGGCGGACGCCAACTGCTGCTGAATCTGCGTGTTCAACGGGTCGAGCCGCCCACGGGCCTCGGCTTTGGCCTCTTCCAGCGCCTTGTCCTCAGCCTTCTTCTTTTCCGCGGCGGCGCGCCTTGCCTTGGAATCCTTGGTATTACTCGTATTGCGTTTCGTCGCACTCGCCGAAGCCGCAGTGGCGTTCGCGGCGGCGTTGACGCGATGATGCCCGTATGCCCGGACGGCCAGCGTTCCCAGAACAACGGCAACGGCTACGATCGCGATGACGATGGTGACGACGATTCTGCTGCGATTGCGTCTGCCGTTCGCGGTCTTGCTCGCTTCGTTCGTGAGATGTTGCGGTTCGTGTTCGATGTGCTTGCTCATATCTCTATCTGTTATCTGTGTGTCCGTGTATTCCTTGGATGCCAGTCAGTTACGACACAGTAGTACGAGGAACGGCCGAACGGTGGAAGACTGAACTGCACCGCAATGCGGGCATGCGTGTTGCCTGGGCGTTGCACGGGTGGTGCGGTGCGTACAGTATCCCGTGGCGGGAACCATCGAGAAGAAAGGGAGCCGACTTCAATGGACGAATCGCTGCGGAACGCTCAAATGGGGGAGACCTCCGTGCACGATAACGCCGTGCGCGACGGGGACGATTCCTCACATGAAGGCATGCGCGTTTCCAAGAACGTTGCGCGCCTCATGATGCTTGTCAGCGCGGCCGTGTGGGGGTCGGGGTACACCATGCTCAAGCATGTGCAGGGCGTGATGACGACCCAATGGATGATGTTCTTCCGTATGGCTGCGTCGGTCATCCTCATGTCGTTGGTATTCCTGCCGCACCTGCGCAAAATCAGGATCAAGCGCTATATCGTGCCCGGTCTTGTGCTTGCGTTGACCTATTGGCTCGGTTTCCTATTGCAGCTCAAGGGCCTGGAGACCACTTCGCCCGGGCGCAACAGCTTCTTCACCGACACGTATTGCGTGATGGTGCCGTTCGTCATCTGGGCTCTGACGCGGAAACGCCCCAGCGGCCAGCATATCGCCGCGGCATTCGTGTGCGCGTTCGGCATAGGCTTGGTTTCGTTCAGCGGCGGCGGTCCGGAGCTTGGCGGATTGAGCACCGGCGACGTGCTGACGATCATCGGCGCATTGTTCTACGCGGTGAATCTGGTGGTCGTGGGCATGATGGGCAGGAAGTTCGACGCGGTGGCGCTGATGCTGGCTGAGTTCGCATGGTGCGCGATCTTCTTCGGTGTGGGCGCGGTGCTGTTCGACGGCGCCCCATCTGCATCGTGGGTGCGTATGGATGTGGTGCTGTGCCTTGCCTATCTGGTGATCGGATCGACGATCATCGCACAGATCTTCCAGACCATCGCGGTGCAGAATCTGCCGGCCACGGAAGGATCGGTGATTCTGAGCACGGAATGCATCTTCGCCATGGTGATCGCCGTGATCTTCACCGGGGAGAAGCTTACCGTGCCGTCCGTGTGTGGATTCGCGGTGATCTTCGTGGCGATCCTGCTTTCGGAGGTGCAGTTTCCGGGGCGGCATAAAACCAAGTAGCGCATTGGCTAACTGATGTTCGCTTTTGTTTCGGGCTGCGTTCGACGTGGCTAGGGTCGGGCAACATCCGATTCCTGACATGCTGGCGGTGGCCGGGCGTGGCTGGTTTGGGATGATATCCATAATCCGCCACAGTAGTGTGTAGCGAGCGTGCCTGGTTCCAGGCGGAGTTCGGATATCGCTACGCTGAGGGTTGTCAAGCGTGGCGAAAACCGGATGATGACCGGGGCTGGGCATGCTGGAGAACGGTGTGCGGGGCGTTCCTTGGATGGCATCCGAGGAACGCTGTGGTGCTGGTTCGTGGGCGTGACGATACTGGGAGAGCGCCCGAATCCGATCACGCTGGTGGTTGCCGAGCGTGGCGATATCTGGATGGTTGCCGGGGCCGGCCACGTTGACGAAATCACCAACGTAGCGGTTCCCGGATGGCACCCGCAACCGGATGCACACGAAACGAATCGCGATAAGCGTGGCGGCACGAGCAAAGCGGGGCATGACATACGTCCACGCCGAAAGTGGACGCCATGGGGTACGGTAGGGTAGTTTGCGCAAACGGCGCAATACCTGAACGAAAGGCCACTGTGCCCAATATCGATAATTCTTCCGAACTTTCCGAACAGGCCATCGAAACCGAGGCCGCTCCCACCTTTACCGAACTCGGCGTACCGGGCGCTCTTGCACACGTGCTCGCCGCCGACGGCAAGCGCACCGCGTTCCCCATCCAGGCCGACACACTGCCCGACTCTCTTGCGGGCCGTGACATTCTTGGCCGTGGACGTACGGGCTCCGGCAAGACGCTCGCCTTCTCCATCCCGCTGGTAACGCGTCTGGGCAGCAGCGAGCACGATATCGCGGCCATCGAACGCGAAGCCGAGCGCCGCAGCGGTGCCAAGGGCAAGGGTGCGGCCAACCTGCCGCGTCCGCGTGCCCTTGTGCTCGCGCCCACCCGCGAGCTTGCCAAGCAGATCGACGAGGTGCTGCTGCCGCTCGCCCAGGTGTACGACATGAGCACCACCACCGTGTACGGCGGCGTGAAGTATTCCCGCCAGATCGCAGAACTCAAGGCCGGCGCGCAGATCGTGGTCGGCTGCCCGGGCCGACTGGAGGATCTGCTGCGCCAGAACGCGCTCACCTTGGACAGCATCGAATGCGTGGTGCTGGACGAGGCCGACGAGATGGCCGACATGGGATTCCTGCCGGCCGTGGAACGTCTGCTCGACCAGATTCCGAGCGACGCCCAGCACATGCTGTTCTCCGCGACGCTCGATCATGGCGTCGACAAGGTGGTGGAGCGCTTCCTGCACGACCCCAAGGTGCACAGCGTCGACGACGCCACCAGTCCGGTCGACGAGATGACGCACCACGTGTTCGAGATCACCAAGGGCGACAAGCCCGAGATCGTACGTACCCTGGCATCCGGCGCGGGCAAGCGCATCCTGTTCACCCGCACCAAGTTCCAGGCGAAGAAGCTTTCGCAGAGCCTCACCAAACAGGGCATCCCGTGCGCGCAGCTGCACGGCAACCTCAACCAGAACCAGCGCGACCGCAATCTCGCCGCTTTCGAGAACGGCGAAGTGAACGTGCTTGCCGCCACCGACGTGGCCGCGCGCGGCATCGACGTGAGCGGCGTCGAGCTCGTGGTGCAGGTCGAGCCGCCGGAGGATCCCAAGGCGTTCCTGCATCGTTCCGGCCGCACCGCGCGTGCCGGCAACCAGGGTGACGTGGTTACGCTCGTGCTGCCCGAGCAACGCCGCGAAACCAAGTTCATGCTGCGTAAGGCCGGCATCAAGGTCAAGCCCATCGCAGTGACGGCCAAGTCCCCGGAAGTGCTGGAACTGGTGGGCGAGCGCGCCGAGAAGGTCGACGGCTGGGAGCTTGCCCCGCTGCAGAAGAAGACCAAGCCGTTGCCGAAGAAGGGCAAGGGCAAGGGGCGCAACAAGCGTGGCGAGGATGAGCAGTTCGCCGCGAAGCGTTCCGATGCGTCGAAGCGCAGGAAGAAGAAGGGGCAGGCCGACCGCTTCGAGCGCGCCGAGCGTTTCGATCGCTTCGATGATGCCGAGTACATGGATTACGACGAGCGCAATACGCGCGGTCGTGGTGGTTACGACGGCTACGACGAGTGGTCGGATGATCGCGACTTCGATAGGAAGGGCAAGCATCATAAGCGCACCAAGCGTGATCGTTACGATTGGCAGGAGCGCGACGAGCGCGGCAGCCGTGACGGTCGCAAGGGCCGTAGGAATCGCGGTGACCGCTATGACGACCGGTATGATGCGGTCGGTCGCGTGATCGACGAGCTGCGCAAGGGCGGCAAGCGCGTGCATAGGAAGCCGATTCGCGTGACCGAGGATCTGCGCGGTGAGGACGCCAAGCGCCGTGATCGCCGTGTGAACGCCAAGAAGGCGAAGTATGATGATCGCCCGTCCCGTAAGGGCGGTAAGCGTAACGGCGAACGTCAGCGTTACGACGGCGAGCGTCGTGATAACAACCGTTACGATGAGCCGCGCCGCGACCAGCAGCGTCGCGACCGGTCCCGCCGTGACGAGCCGCGCCGCGATAACAGGAAGCGCGCCGATGGCGGCAATCGCCGTTCCGCGCAGGGCTTCCGCAAGCACACCAAGACGAAGCGCACGCCGTTCCGCAACTCGCATCGCTGAGTCGGTGTGAGCCGGTGACTTACATGGTGCCGATGCCGTGGGTTCGGCACCGGCACCGGAACGCATCGGGGCCTGTCTCCCGCCATATGGGCATATGCCCGGTTATGGCAGGAGACAGGCCCCAACGCATATGTGTGCTGTTTCCCGGCTTACATCTCTTCGTGCCAGTGCGGATCCAAAGCCTTGCAACGACCTTCAGGATTGTCCAGCAGCGCAATGTCGTTCATGTCCTGTTTGTCCAACACGAAGCCGGCGATGTCCAGGTTCTCGCGCTGGCGTTCCGAATGCAGTGATTTCGGAATCGACACGTCTCCGATCTGCATATGCCAGCGGAGGATGGCCTGGACCTCGGATACACCGTGCTTATGGGCGATGCGGCGTATCGTCTCGTCTCTCAGCATCTGATTGGCCCGTCCCAGCGGGCTCCATGCCTCGGTGATGATGCCGTGCGCATCGTCGTAACGGCGCTGATCGATCTGCTGGAAATAGGGATGCAGCTCGATCTGGTTGACGCTAGGCGTTACCCCCGTGGCGCGAATCAGCATATCGATGTGCCCGGGCAGGAAGTTGCTGACGCCGATATGCCGTACCAGCCCCTCCTTCTGCGCGTCGATGAGCGCCTGCCAGGCCTCCACGTATCTGCCTTGGGAAGGGTTGGGCCAATGGATCAGATACAGGTCGATGTAGTCGAGTCCGAGTCGTCCCAGACTTTCCTCTATGGCTATGCGGGCCTTGTCGTATTGATGGAATCGCCCGGGGAGCTTCGAGGTGACGATGATGTGTTCGCGGGGGACCGAGGACATTCGTATCGCTTTGCCCACAGTGCCTTCGTTCTCGTAGTTCACCGCGCTGTCGAGCAGACGGTAGCCGTTGTCCAATGCCATGGCGATGGCCTTGGCGCCGGCAAAGCCGCAGACTTGGTATGTTCCGAATCCTTGGGCAGGGAGCTCAAGTCCGTCGTGGGCTGTGCGCGTAGGCATGGATGCCGTGGCATCAGTGCCGTCGAAATCGTTGTTCATGATGCTGTACTCCTTATGCAGGTCGGGTGGCGGTGATGTTGATGATGATATGACGGATGGGCGGCAAGACGATGGTGGAATGTCTTGCCGCCCATCATGGGACAGATGCCTTGATGCCGGTGTTCACTCCACGTTGGCATGGTTGGCGTTCGCATCGGCGTCCGACACGTTGTCGCGACGCGACAGCATCAAGCACAAAGCGTCCAATGCGATGTGCACGGACTGGTCGAACAGCGAGCTGAGCAGCTGGATGGAGCCTGCCGCCTCACCCTTCACACGTCCCGGCACCACGATTACGGCGTCGGCGGCGGCGGCCAGGGGGGAGTCCGGCTTGGATGTCACGGCGATGACCTTCACCCCAAGCTTCTTCGCGGCTTCGGCATCCTCGACCGTGCGACGGGTCTTGCCGGAGCCGGAGATGGCCAGCAGCACATCGCCTTCGTGCATGGACGGGCAGATGGTTTCCCCCATCATGTAGCTCGTGTATCCGATGTGCATCATACGCATGGCAAAGCTGCGCGCCTGGAATCCGGAACGGCCTTCGCCGGTCGCGTAGATGCGGGAACCTTTGGTGATGAGTGGCATGGCCTGCTCGAGGTCATGCTCGTCCATCTTGGCGATTACTCCCTGCACTTCCTCGACGATCTGGTCGAGAATTCGCTTGTTGTCTGTCATTTCATTTCCTTCCTGCATGCCTGGCATGCTGCTGTGATGTCTTCGGCCTTGGTAATGGCCGATCCCATGATCACGATATCGATGTTCTCCTGCGACAGGTCGGTGAGCTGCTGCTGTTTAATGCCGCCAGCAATCGCAATATGGCGGATCTGTGGGAAGCGCGTCTTGAACGCACGCACCTGCGTGACGGGGTCGGCGGTGGCTCCGGCATCCACGGAGGTGTGCAGGCAGTACACCGCATCCGGGAAACCGCTGATGCGTTCGATGCGTTCCTCGTCGCATTCCAGCAAATCGATCATCATCGTGCCGCCATGCGTTTCAGCGGATTGTGCGCACGCCTCCAACGTGCCCATCGATGCCGATCCCATGACGGTCAGGTATTCGAAACCGCTCTCGAAACCGAGATCGAACTCGTACTTTCCCTCGTCGCAGGTCTTGATGTCTCCGAGCACTTCAGTGCCTTCCGCCGCTTCAAGAATGGGAGAGAGCGAACGGAGACCGAATTCCTTGGTCAGGGATGTGCCGATCTCGATGATGTCGGCTTGGCCGTCGAGCGCCTGCACGATGTGTACCGCCCGATCCACGGATACGCGGTCGATGGCGACTTGCAGCTTCATGATGTTCCTTTCTGTTGTTGTACGGACTGATATGGACGTTACGTGACTGGATGATTCGCTGTATGCTGCGTCTGCGTTACAGCGAAAGCTTTTTGCGCGGGGCGGACGCGATGAACGCGCGAAGCTCTTCGGCGGTGGGCAACCCCTCGGAATCGGAGACGCTGGTGACCTGGATCGCGCCCACTGCATTGGCGCGCTCGAGCAGATGCTCGGAATCGAGTCCTTCGAGCAGCGCGGTGATGACGCCGGATGCGAACCCGTCACCCGCGCCCACAGTGTCGACCACATCGACGGTGAAGCTCGGAACCGCGGTCTGTCTGATACCGCCGTTGTCGTCCCGCTCGAAGAGCGCCGACCCCTCGTCGCCGAGTTTGATGATGACCTTGCCGACGCCCATATCGAGATAGAACCTCGCAATATCACGCGGGGCTGAAACCCCGGAGAACAGTTGCCCCTCTTCCAGTCCAGGCATGAACACGTCGCATTTGGCCGCCAGCCTGTTGGTCGCCTCGATCATGGCTTCTCGGCTTGGCCACAGGGTCGGTCGCGGATTCGGGTCGAAAAGTACGGTGACGCCATGTGCGTGTGCCGCATCCATCAGTCTGCTTACGGTGCTGTACGTGTTGTCGGTGAGTGCCGAGAAGATGCCGGTGACGTGCAGTATCCTCACACCGTCGAAGTCGATGCCGTCCACAATATCGGGTGCGGTCTGCGAAGCGGCCGACCCCGAACGGAAGTAGACGACCTTCGGCTCGCCGTCGCTGGAACGCACTTTGAGCTGATAGCCGGTCGCGGCCCCGGAGGTGCGTCGGATATTCGACGTGTCGATGCCGATCCCCCTCATATAGTCGAGGATGAGATCACCCTGCCAATCCTGGCCGAGCGTGGTCACGTAGCTGACGGAATGTCCCTGTCGGGTGACGCCGATGGCCACGTTGAATTCGGCTCCGGCCATCTGCCTGGGCAGGGTGCGTGCCTCAAGATAGGTTTCGTTCGAATCGGCGATGAGATTCACCATTGGTTCGCCGATGGTCATGACTTCTGACATTGGTGTTCCTTGTGATTGTGATTGGATGGAATTGGGGGATGGCTCAGCGGTTTGCGACGGCACGGCGCACGATATCTACCTGTTCGGCGACCTGCGTCGTGGGGATGGGGAATTCCAGGAAGACGGGGACGGTGCTCGGCAGTCGTTGCAGCATGGATTGCCAGTCGATGACGCCGTCCTGCAACATGGTGGTGGCAAGACGGTTCTTGTCGGGGGAGCCGTTGACGTTCTTCAGATGGAATACGGTGATGCGCTCCAGCAGCCGGTCGAATGCGATCCGAGGATCCTCATCGCGCCAATACCAGTTACCCAGATCGAAGGTGTATCCGACGGCGGATCCGTTTGCCGCGATGTGCTCCAGCGAGGCGGATGTGCAGGCGAAGGTGCCGTTTTCCGGCGTCTGGTCGTTTTCGATGGTCAGCGTGACGCCATGTTCCGCAGCTTCTTTGTCGATGAGACGAAGCGTCTGTGGGGCGACTTCGCGAATGTCGCCTTGGTTGAACTTCACATTGGAGACGTGCATGCGTTCCGCCTCATCGAGGAACTGGCGGAATCGTGGATTGACATTGCCGTCGATGGTGATTGATTCGGGGACCGAGTAGAACAACGTCAGCCGGTTGCGTGCGGCGGCGCTGGCGATGGCGTCGTATTCGGCGTCGTCGGCGATGTATTCGCGTCGCACTTCGGCGAGTGTGATGCCGTGGGAGACGATGGTGTCCAGTAGTTCGGACTGGGGCGTGCCGTTGTGCAGCGCGTCCATGTAGACGAGGGTGTTGATGCCGATGGTGGTCATGATGTGGTCCTTAGGGTTTCATGTTTTGATGAATGTCATGTGTGTGGTGCCGGCCGCCGCCGGAAGGGGAGCGGCGGCCGGAAGTTCGGTTAGAACAGCAGGATCGATGCGAGGCCCATGATGGGGAAGGAGCACAGCCAGTAGACCGGAACGCCGTTCTTCAGGAAGGTCTTCGGTTCGAGCTCGTTGTATTCGACGGCCCACATGTTCCACGACTGGGTGACGCAGCTGGAGATGCAGGTCATGGACGGTACCACGAGCAGGGCGAACAGGAACCATGCGTTGAATACGCCCATGCCCATCAGGATGCTGATGACGGCGGAGCCTGCGCCGTAGAGCTCGAGCGGGCCGCGGAACAAGGCCAGCGGCGCGAGGATGCATACCGCGATGGCGAGGATCATCTCGTTGTTGGGGACCACGGAGGTCAGCGCCGGGCCGAAATCGGCCATCACGGTGACGGCGGCATGCTGGAAGAAGCGCAGCACCAGCAGCATGATGATCAGGCTGCCAATGTCTCCGATGGCCGTCTTCGCGGTGGAGTTGAGGATATTGACGAAGCCCTTGTAGGTCTTCATATGGCCGGTGCCGAGGAAGGCGATGATGGAGGCCAGGAAGAGCGCCGGAACGGCGTCCCATTGGAAGATGATGCTCAGCGCCACCGGCACGATCGGCAACACGTAGGTCCATACGGGCACCTGCGGGATTTCGGCGGTCTGCTCGCTCGGGTCTCCCACCTCATAGGGCTTACCGTTCTTGATGGCCTTGGCGTTGATGAGGATGAAGATGATAACGCCGATCATTTGCACGATCATTGCGGCGATACCGAAGCGCAGGTAGTGGTTGCCCCATTCGATGACCTGTCCATCCGGGGACTTGTAATCCTGGTAGAAGGCTGCGAACTGTACGAAGAGCACGCTGTTGATCCACATGGCCGCGCCGATGGAAAGGGTGAACACCGGCACCGCGATGCGCTTGGGGACGCCTAGGCGGCCGAGGATGGGGAAGAGGATCACGCCGATGGCGATGGCGGAGCCGACACCGTAGGCGCTGGTGAAGATGAGACAGGTGACCAACGCCATGCAGATGGTGGCCAGAACGGGGCTCTTCTCGCCGACCTTGGCGGTGCGGTAGGAGATGGAGGCGGCGATGCCGGTGTCGACCAGCACGCGGCCGAACCATGCGCCGCAGATAATCTGGATAATGGTCGATCCGTAGGTCAGCGCGGGTTGGGCGAACGTCTCCTCAATGACGTTGAAAGGTTTGCCTATGCCAAACGGTACGCCGAGGAAATAGACCAGCGTCCACACGATGGTGAGGATGAAGAATCCGATGGTGAGGTTGCCGCCCTTCATTGCGTAGATGACGAAGCAGATGAAAGAGGCGATCAGCAGTATGCCCATGACCCAGATGATCATGTTGCTCCTCCTTGAGCCGTTGTTGGTTGATGTTCATGCTACCGGTCGATGTTGACCGATTTAGTTTACCGGTTACGTTTATCGGTTAACAAAGAGCGTACACCAAAACATGTGTACCGGTTAACTACGGCGTGTCCCTGAAGATTTCAGGGGCTTGTGAATCGTGATGTGCGAATCAGATCAGCGTCGATGCGAACACGCATAGCCGCGTAGGCAGCTCGTCCACCGAGCATGGGCCCTTGGCCCCGTCGTAGACGCGGGAGAACAGTTTCCTGGCGGCGGTACGTCCCATGAGCACGGGATTCTGATCGAGACAGGTGATGCCGAATCCGCTGTACTTGGCCCACTGCTCGTCGGCGAATGCGCAGATGCCGATGCCGCCACGAGTCCTGTCGGAAGTCGCCTCGAGTATGTCGCGCATACTCTCCTCGTTATTGGCGAACAGGCAGATCTTCTCGCCGTCGTGGTCGGCAAGCAATCTGCCGATTCCGGTGCCCAGATCGCGCGCTCCGGAATCATAGACCAGCACATCGCCCTCGACGGCATGGGCGTGCAGATACTTCTCGAATGCGATGCGGCGCGTGGTTCGGGTGCTGATGCCCTTGCCAGGTCTGGTGACGAACACGATATAGGTGAATCCGCGCGATACAAGATGATCGAGCATCGATTGCACGGCACCGGCGTTGTCGCTGGCTACGCTGTCGTATGTCAGGGGCGTCATGATGCGGTCGAGCATGACTACAGGCTTGCGGTTCTTTCTGCCGTGGAATTCCGAGAGCCAGGCATCGTTGTTGCCTACGGTATTGACGATCAGCCCGTCGACTTGGGCATCCAGCAGCGACTCGATATTGGCGCGTTCGAATTCCGGACTGTTGTTGGAATCGCTGACAAGCAGCTGCACATCGCGTTCCCGGCACTCCTCCTGTATGCCCTTGATGAGCAGCGAGCTGAACGGATTGCCCACGTCGGCGATGCTCACGCCCACCAAATGGCTCACCGTGGCCTTGAGCCCCTGGGCCATCCTGTTCGGGCGATATCCGAGCTCATTGATGACCTGCTCTATCTTCGCTTTGGTCTCCGAGGACATGTAGGCGTATTCCCCATGCAGATACCGCGAGATCGTGGTCTTGGAAACACCTACGGCCTCGGCCACGTCACCCATGCTCGGTTTTCGGTTCGTCTTACTCGCGTTCACATTCCACCCCCGGGATTCTCCGATACTTGCCAACTCTTCCAATAACAATAGCGTGCCATGCGGCGTATGGTTTGCCGTTTGTCCGGCAACGACGGAAAACTGGACATCTTATGAGAGTTTTGAGAGCTATAAGAGATTTCTGCACGACATGGTGGCGGCGCATCGCCACCCGAGACATGGCCTTCATAGGCATCCTGACCCTGCTCGCATCCTGCGTGGCCTCCTGGCTGAAGCAGTTCCCGGGCTTCTCCCTGTTCGGCGCGCTCATCATCGCGCTGCTCATCGGCATGGCGGTCCAGTTCCCGATCCGTTCCCGGTACGTGGGCGCATCCGGCGAGCGGAAGGCGGGTGTCAAGGACGCCGCCGGGCTCATCTCCAACAAGCTTCTGCGTCTGGGCATCATTCTGCTTGGCTTCAAGCTCAACCTGCAGGTGCTGTTCACCCAAGGCGTCAAATGTCTGCCGATCGCCGCGGTGGTGGTCACGCTCACCATCATCGTGTGCTATGCCATCGCCCGCAGACTGGGCGTGGACCCGCAGCTCGCCATCCTCGTATCGGGCGGTACGGGCATTTGCGGCGCCGCGGCCGTCATGGGACTGTCCGGTTCCATCAAGGTGCCGCCGGAACAGGAGGACGAGAAGGCGGACAGCGAGGTCATGGCCGTTGCCATCGTGGCCATCATGGGCACCGTCTTCGCGCTTGTGGAGATCGCGCTTGGCCCGTTGACCGGCTTCACCGCAACGCAGCTGGGCATCACCGCCGGTGCCTCCCTGCACGAGATCGCGCACGCCGTGGCGGCGGGTGCTGCGTTCGGCGCCGTCGACATCGCCACCATCATGAAGCTGTCCCGAGTGCTCATGCTGGTGTTCGCGGCCATTGTCATCGCCATCTGGTGGGACAGAAACCATTCCACCGTGCCTGCCGACGGCAAACGCAAGGTCGCGTTCCCGTGGTTCATGCTCGGCTTCATCGGCGCGTCCGTGATCGGCACCTTCGTGCCGTTCGTCGCATCGATCGCCCCGCAGCTGGTCGACGCGGCCTATATCGTGCTCGGCATGGCCATGGCGGCTCTCGGCATCAACGTGAACTTCAAGGCCATCGCCAAGAGGGGACGCAAGGCGCTGCTCGCCAGTTTCCTCACGTCGGTGCTGCTCATGTGCTTCGCCGCGGGCATAGCCGCGCTGTTCTTCTGAACCGGATCCGAGCAGAGCCTGAGTCAAACCTAAGCCGAACCGCACTACCTGGCAGCTGAACGACGAATCGTTACGGCAGGCCCTTCCGCCATATCAATCGAATGGCGGAAGGGCCTGCCGTTTTTCGTTTCCGCATTTTCACGGCGAAGGTCGTTACGCGTCGACGCTCGTATGCCGTTCGGATTCTTCCGCACCACCGTGCCTGCGATCCCACAGCGCGCGGACAAGCCGGCACAACGGCAGCAGATACAGGAAGCAGGCGAACAGTATGCTCGCCGTCGGCGCGCCGACCGAGGACAGCGGCACGGCGCCGGCGATCGACCAGGGGATGAGCGGTGCGACCACCACGGCGGTGTCTTCCAGATTGATGGCCTTGCGTTGGCGGTCGGATTCGACGTTTGAGCACAGCTGACTCGTCAGCATGATCGACAGCGTCTGGTTGCATGCGACGGCGCTCGCGACCAGCGATGTCGCCAAAGTGGCGCCGAACGGCGTGACGTGGCTGGCCAGCGCGGCGATGACGCGGTGCACGCCGTCCAGTAGGCCGGTCTCCTGAAAAATACCGGAATATGACGAGGAAATGCACACGATGAGCATCACCTTGACCATGGAGACAAGGCCGCCGCCGTCGATCAGCGGAGCCACACGGGCGTCGGTGCAATGGAAGCCGAACACGAGCGCCTTGCCGAGCGTGGCCCAATCCATATGCTGTACAAGGATGCATATCGGTAGTGCGGTGAGGATGCTGACGCTCATCGTGACGCGCACATCCACCCGCGCGACGGCCAGCACCACCAGCACCGCCGCCGGCAGGATCACCACCCAATGCAGATTGAACGCCCCGGCGAACAATCCCCGCACGTCCATCGAACCCGCGGAAGGGTGCGTGCACAGCGCCAGCGCGGCATAGGCGGCGCAGGTCAGCGCGAAGGGAATGGCCGCCGTGTGCAGCATGAGCCGGATGTTCTCGAAGATGTTCGTATGGGTCAGCGTCTTGACCAGCTGGGCGCTGGTGGAGACCGGCGAGCACCGGTCGCCGAAATAGATGCCGGACAGCATCGCGCCGCCGAGCAGTACGGGGGAGACCTGCATGGACGTGCCCAGGGTCATGGTGATCACGCCCATCGTCGCGGCCGAGGCGAACGAGGACCCCGTCAGCAGCGACATCAGGCAGTTGAGCAGGAACGTCAGCAGAATCACCACGTGTGGGCGGATGAGCGCGGTGGCGTTCGCCACGATGAACGGCACGGTTCCCGCCGCACGCCACAAGGTGGTCAGCATGCCGATCAGCACGAAGGTGACCACTATGATGCTGGCCGCGCGCATGGTGGCGAGTCCTTTGCGGATCATCGCGCCCCAACGGTGACCCGTCAGACGTCCGTGGACGAGGAAGATGATCACGCCCGCGGCCAGGGCCGGGACGATGGAGACGCCGGTGGCGATGCAGGTGACGAGCGCCGCGCAGAACAGCGCCACGGTGATGATTTCTGGCATGCGAACTCTCTCTTATCGTGCTGAGGTATGTGCGATGTGTATGCAAGGCCTGTATCGGTTCTTCCAGGGGCTAGCAGAGGAACCGTGATTACTGTAACAGTGGAAATACTGAACACTCTGGTAACTATTACAGGTAAAGTACTGTGCATGAACTTCCTGAGCATGGACTACTTCATCATGGTCGCCAAGCAACGCAGCTTCACCAAGGCGGCCCAACGGCTGGGCATCACCCAGCAGACGCTCAGCGCGCATATCGCCAACCTCGAACGCGAGATCGGCTGCGAGCTGTTCGTGCGGCATGTGCCATTGGAACTCACCTATGCCGGCGAGACGTTCCTGCGGTACGCCACCGGCTTCCAACGCGAGCACACCATGATGATGCAGGAGTTCGACGATATAGCCCATGACGAGTCTGGCGTGCTGCGCGTGGCGGTCGGCCACACCCGCGGGTTGGCCATCATGCCGCGCATCATCGCCGCATTCCAACGCAAGCGGCCCGGCATCGCCGTCGAGATGATCGAGGGCGTGAACGAGACGCAGGCCCGGCGCCTAGTTGACGGCGAAGTGGATCTTTCCATCGCGCATTTCCCGCGTGCACTGCCCGGCGTGGAGCTGCTCGACTTCTACGAGGAGGAGATGCAGCTCGTCATGCCGAGATCCCTGTGGATGGACGTGGTCACGCGCTCGCCGAAGGACGCCGAGGAGCGCATCGCGCGGGGCGACCTTACGCCGCTGGAACATTGCCCGTTCGTGCTCGGTCATGCCAGCGACATCGACGGTCATATCGGCGAGCAGCTGTTCCGCCGCGCCGGGTTCCGCCCCATCGTCAAGGCGCGGTCCGACAACATGCAGACCCTGCTGGCGCTGACCAGACTGGGTGTGGGCGCCAGTCTGGAGGTGCGCCAGTTCATGCATGAGATGCTCAGCGACGAGCAGATGCGAAGCCTCAAGGTGCTGCCGCTCGGGCCGGAGGCACGGTATGCGATCAGCATCGGCGTGGCCAGGCAACGCTACCGGTGGAGTGCGGTCGACATGTTCATCGAGGTCGCGCGTGCCCAGATGGCGGCGAACAGTGCCGTCGATGCGAGCGGTGAGACATGCGGCAACGCGAACGCCGATATGGATGCCGATATGAACAATGGGTGAATGCGCGATGGCATGTGACAACAGCTGTTCCTGCCGCGGCGCCGATGCACTAAGGTAAGTGCGGGAAGGCGCGTGCGTGAGAGTGCGCACCGACAATATCCGACCAGGGGAGAGGAAAGCATAGCGGATGCGCGTTTTCGATTTTGACGGCACGATCTATGACGGTGAAAGTCTGTTCGACCTGTACCTCTTCTCCCTCAGGTACGAGCCCAAGGCACTGCGCTTCATCGCACCGGTGCTGCGCTATGCCGTCAAATACAAGCTCGGCAGGGCGTCCTTCGAACAGATGGAACGCGGCGTGCGCGGGCTGTGCGACGACTATCTGCGACTGGTGGCGCGGTCCGTGGATTTGGACCGGCTGGTCGCGGCGTTCTGGACACGCAACATGAAACGCATCAAGCCTTGGTACGAGCCGCGGCCCGACGACGTGATCCTCACCGCATCGTTCGATCTGACCGTGGGGGAGGCATGCCGCAGGCTCGGCATCGACCATGTGATCGGCTCCGTCATCGACCCGGAATCCATGGCCGTGGAATACCTGAACTTCAACATCAACAAGCCGAAACGATTCCGCGAACTGTACGGCGAAGGCGTCGTCATCGACGAGTTCTACACGGACAGCCGTTTCGACCAGCCGATGATCGACATCGCGCGTCACGCCTACATGGTCAAGGGCAACAAGGTGACGCAGGTGAAGTGACGCCGGCGCAGCAGCCCCCTGACCGATGCGGCCCTGTCACGTTCTGAACATTCGCACCCGGTCGAAGCCCAAGTCGATAGACTGGGCTCTCGTCATGTTCGGGAGGGAAAGGAGCCGCCATGATGATCGCCGGGGTATCTATCGTCACATTGCTGCTGGTGGTTGTCGCCGGAATCGGCGCAGGGTTCATTGGGTATGCGGTCGGCGCCTCGTCGCTGATCTCCTACCCGGCGCTGCTGGCGTTCGGCATCCCGCCGGTATTGTCCAACACCACGAACACGGTGGGCGTGCTCGGCACCGGCATCGGCGGTCTGCTGTCCGCGCGCAAGGAACTTACAGGCCAGGGTAAGCGCGTCGCGGTCTACGCCTGCATCGGCCTGATCGGCGGTATCATCGGCGGTCTGCTGCTTCTTGAGCTGCCGGCGAAGGTCTTCGAATTCGCGGTGCCGCCGCTCATTCTGTTCAGTGCGCTGATCATCGCGCTCAACCCGCGCAAGAAGGCTGCCGCGCGAGATGCCGTGGCGCAGGCGTTGCCGCAATCGCATCAGGGCATGCGTGCCGCGCAGATCGCGGATAAGTCGGCCGCCGGCATGCGTAGCGATCCATGGTGGCTGTGGGTCGGCGTGAGCTTTGTCGGCATCTATTCGGGGTATTTCGGTGCCGCTGCCGGCACCCTTGCCCTGGCGATCCTCGACCTCGGCAAGATCGGCCCGTTCCACCAGATCAACGCGCTGAAAACCGTGGTCGGCTTCGGCGCGAACATCTCTGCCGCGATCATGTTCATCATCCGTGGCTCCGTCTATTGGCCGTTCGCCATCGCGATGTGCCTGGGCTGCATCATCGGCAGCTCCATCGCACCTCCGGTCACGCGTCATATTCCCGAGAACATCATGCGTGCCGCCGCCGTGCTCACCGGCATCATCCTCGCCGTCAAACTCGGCTGGAGCACCTACCTGTGACGGCAACCCCGTTCTGATGCGCAGCATGATGCCTTGCCACTTGTGTGGTCGGTTGCGTAAAGCTCTTAGGATTTCGTCAACTGAGAAACTAGAGGTCCCGCATCGTGTTTCTATAGAATGGTGAGAGACGAAAGGTGGTGTGTTATGGCTTCTGCAGATAACGTGTTCGTGCAGGATGGCATCAAAACCGAATGGGATAGTAATACCATTACCGTTACCGAAGTGGGCTTTGACCATACAGCAACGTTTGACAACGAGGGCAACGTACTGTTCTCCACGTTTACGGATGCGGGCGAGCCGTTTCTGAAAAAATATTTTCAGAAAATCGTCCCAATGGTAAATGGTCTGCGCGCCATTGATCGAGAGTACGCCGATGCCTGAAGTATTCAGTCTTGGCGGCTATGCCGTGTATGAAGTAGTGCGTACGCTTATGGATTCATGAAAGCCAGGGGCGATCTTTTCGATTATGTGACGCAGCCATTCCCGGCAAGATTCTATTCAGCACAATGATGTGGCTGAGCGCGGTGGAGAGTCGGGGCTGCCTGGTTGTACGTGCTGAGCCCTGCTTTGTGTGGGAGTTTGTTGGGTTTGCGGTTATGAGGTATTCCGTAGGTGGTTTTCGCTTCTGTAGGTGATAGACGGAGGAAAGGCGTTTTGGAAACGGCCTGAATTAGGCCATTTCCAAACGCCGATACCGAGGTCAACCACCTACGGAAGTTGCAAACCACCTATGGAACCGGTCTGGCAATGACGCCTGCTGCTTTTACCTGGGGATTACGAAAACGCCATATGCTGTTTCAGATGATTTTCGGCTTTTTCCGAATACTTGGAAGAGCCGGAAGTCCCATCAGATGAGTGTGGACAGCGCTCGCATGACGATATCCACGTCCTTGTTTTCTAATTCGCGGATGACATGCAGATATGTTTCCTGAGTTGTGGTCATGCTGGCGTGGCCAAGACGCCGTGATACGCTGGCGATCGATACGCCGGCGAACAGCAGCAGCGAAGCGTGCGTGTGACGCAGACCATGGATGGAGATGACCGGCACATCCACGTTTTTGCAATGTTTCGCAAGTACGTCGTTGGCTGTGGAGTTATAGACCTTGCCGTGCACGAAAATAGGCTTGTCATGCGGAAGATCCTTGAGTAAGCCAGACATTTGCATGATGAGTTGCCAGTCGAGTTGCACTTTACGCACGGATGATTCGTTTTTAGTGGGCACGAAGCCGCCGCCGTTCTTATAGTCCCAGGTTTTGCTGACAGAAAGGGTCTGGTGGGCGAAGTCGAAGTCGTCAGGCGTGAGACCAAGCGCCTCGGAGAATCGGAGTCCGGTTTTCGCGATAAGAAGGATGAGCCAATCCCAGCTGGCTTCGGCACCAAGATCAAGGTCCGCGAGCATGGCATGCAGTTCGAATTGGTTGAGATACTTCATTTTCTTAATGCGTGGCTGCTTGCCTTTGATGATGACTTTGCGCGTAGGGTCACGGGGGATGAGCCCCTCATCGACGGCATCGAGAATGGCACCTTTGATCTGATGGTGAAAATCCATGGTGGTTTGGCGCTCATGATGCTGCGCGTAACCATTGATGAGCTGCTGATAGGCGGTTCGATCCATATCGATGAGCTTCAGTTCGGGAATGAGCTTGTTGAGCCAGGACTGAGTAAGACGGTATTTGCCCATGGTCACGTCGCGAATGGCTCCCTCTTTGTAAGTCTTCACCCACTGGGCGTAATAGTCGCAGAACAGCGATTCTGTCGTGATGGTTTCCTGCATGAGATGCGCCTTTCTGAAAAATAGGGGATTGGCGCAGCCATCTTACTTACGCTGATGAAGGGTGATGAGCGAGTCCAGACGGTCGAAGAACGCTCCGATGAGTCTCTGCTCAGCAACACCTGGCATCTGAATTTCGCTTTGTAAAAGCTTATCGAAAAAGAAGTAGAGTCTAACCCCACCTTCTTGTAGCATCTCAATCTGCTTCATGAACAACGGCGATTTGAACCAATGCCAAAGGAATCTGTCATCACAGGTCTCGTTAGTCTGAAACACCTCATAAAGCGAACTAACAATAACGCTTTCGTTGGCTTTCAGATATCCAATCGAACCAACGTTAATTCGTGCTGGGTTATACGCAAAGGAACCCGGCTCAACAATCCAGTATGCGCTCTTGTCAGCGTCATGCATGGTGCCGCCATTTTCAAATTGCTCGTCTTGCGGCACGAATCCTCGGTCGTTCGAGACGGAATAACTACGCAATGGCAAATTATCTTTATTCTTAGTCCCGGATGCTACTGCAAAATCAGAGAACTTACGCTGTTCCCAAGCGGGAGCGATTAAGGCCAGCAAACAGTCGTGTTACCGCCAATTTGTGCTGCTGAGTTTCCTCCGAGTGAGCATCAACGCATATCCAAGCAGGTTTTGGCCACGCCATTTGGCCGGATCGAATCTAGCCGGATCATGCATCGACAGGCCGATGCCCCAGATGCGGTCTTTGACAGCACATTCCGCCAGCACTGCATTGCCTGTTGTCTCAAGCTGCGCCCCAAGTTCGGCATTCTGACCGAACTTGGCAAGCAATCCTTCATAGACTTCGACCTGACGGACGCCGTTCCATACGTGCTCGTCATAACCGGCCACCAATCGGCCAAGTCGTTTGATTTCAGCCACATCATTGGTTTCGAGGATTCTCGCGGCCGTTTCGACATCGTTAAAGTAGCAGGCCTTGCGGTACATCATGTACTGTTCCATCGAGGAGAACTCGATGCCATCCATAGTGAAGCGTGACAAATACCAGTTGCTCAGATACCCATTTTCCTCGTCAGGGTTGTGAAAGCAGATAATCTCCGTCATTCCTCGCCGACTTTCCGCACGGCAAGCTCCAGATCGAGGTCATGAAGTCCGAAATACGCTTTTTCCAGGAAATCCAGCGGAACTTGGTCGATCACCTTGGCACTGGGGATACCGTAGAACCACTGATAGTAGGCGTAGAATTCGCCGATCCAATCAGGCATGAATCCTTCGAGCGCCCTGCCATCCTTCAGCTGGTAGCCTTCCGTTTCCGTAAAGTACTTCCACAGCTCACTCGCATCCATCGTATTGACATAGGCCTGGGCCTCATCGATGCTCTTACGCGTTTTACTCGCCATATATGCAGTGATGAAATCCTCCGTGCTCTTGCCTGGAAACGACTGTGCCACATAGTCGAAGAGCTTGCCCTGACTCTCCACCACATCATCCCGATAGACTTCCGGATATGCTCGCATGGTCATCACCTTCTAGAGCAACGTACTGAACACGTTGGTCACTGTGTTGGCGTCGGAATCGATAAGATCGCGCATACTCTGGCGCGCTTCAACATCCCGTTTATTGTATTTGTCATTGAATTCGCTGTAGCTGACGGAAAGCAGACCACTTGGAATCTCTCGCAATTGGGCGTATGCCTTCTCGCTTTTGACGCAGTATTGGATGCCCAGACCGCCCAGCGACAGCAGTTCCTCCAGGATGTCGACGTCCACATTGTCGCGCACGAATTCCTTGGCGATGTAGAAATACGAGGCGTTCGCGCGCCAGCCCTTGATGACGTCATACCCATTGGTGTCGATGCCGTATTTGGCGATGAACTTTGCGGCCAGTACCCGATAACGCTTGGAATCGGCGGCATCGCGGTGCTTCATCAGCTCGGCAAGCCATGTGAGCACGCTATGCTCCTGGAAATTCAGAATTTGCAGGCCTTCCGTATCCAATTCATATTGGTGAACCCAACCGTTGGACTCATCCGGTCTGCATACGGCCCATTCCTTGGCAAGCTCGACACTTTCGGTCAGATAAAATCCGCGACCGTAATCATGCTTGTCGTTGCCCAAACCGTACTCGGGGGCTACGGATTCGTACGGGGAACCGTGGAATAGAGTGATAGTTGCCATAACACCCCCTATACGAACATCCTGTCAAGCATGGATTTCTTAATATTCCGCAGTAATTCGAGCTTACGCTGATGAAGGGTGATGAGCGAGTCCAGACGGTCGAAGAACTCTGAAATAATGACCTGCTCTTCACGGCTAGGGAATGTGACCACTCCTTTCAGGGCATTCTCCGCAGTGACCTTCATGTCATTCTTTGCCCCTTTGTTGACCAAGGGATGCATGTAATTATTCATTCGCTCGTGCTGCTCAAAATACACTTGAATGAAATTGGTATGAACATTATCCTGCGGTCGATAAACCGCATATAGGGTTGAGACAATGCCCGGAATTCCTTTGTTTACTTTGATAATTCCGTACGGATTCGAATTCAATGGTGATTTCGTGTACACGATGTCGCCAGTATTGACAACTCCGTAATTCAGAACAGATGATCCAGCAAATGAACGTCCCTGGAATGCAATTTGATTTACTATGCCATACTCGCCGGAGACGGATAAAACATCTTCCTTATTGAATCTGCCGTCAAAATTTTTGGCGGTTGAGACAGCAACGTAGTCCTCCAGCTTACGCTGTTCCCAAGGGTCAGTGAAACCAGCAAAACGAATTTCCGGATACAGCGAACCCCCTTTAGGGAACATCTTGTCGAGCATGGATTTTTTCAGTACGCAGAGCTTGTCATACTTACGCTGATGAAGGGTGATGAGCGAGTCCAGACGGTCGAAGAACGCGCCGATCTGATGCTGCTCAGCTAGATTCGTCCATGGGATGAATATCGTTTTCATTCCTTCGATGTCGATGCTACGTCCATCGCGAATCCCATAAACATGAGGCTTCAGATCTACATCAATAAAACGCTTCGACCTGAAATAGAGATAATAGAAATTGGAATCGACGTTCTTGCCTTGGAAAATATGATATGCGGGACTAACCAAACCACAAGATGTAGCCTTTTCGAGACCTCCTTCAAACGAACGAAGATGAACAATGAAATCTCCTGTGTTGACAACTTTGTAGTTTGAAAGACTGCTCCTATCAAACTGGAGATTTCGATTGGATTCATCGCGACGAACTGTGCCGCCGCCTTGAATGATTGTAAGAGCTGGCAAGTCATCTCGATCTTTTTCGGAATGTTCCTCAAATAGCTCACCCAGCTTACGCTGTTCCCAAGGGTCAGTGAAACCAGCGAAACGAATCTGCGGAACTAGTGTTTTTCCATGCTGTTCGACCATAATTATTCACCCCCGAGCAGTGCTTTGAGCTCTTCCAAGCCCGCCATATCACGAGCATTGCCGGTCAAATCGCCAAGCATTCCGGCCAATTCCTTCTCCGCTTCATCGATTTGGCCGCATACATCGGCATATGTGGTGGCGTACTTGTTCTTCAACACGTTCACTTTGCCAATGAGCTCGTCGATCACGGCATTCGGCAGTTCTTCCAGCTGCTTCTGTAATGGCGTAATCCACTTGGCTTCCAGCAATCGCCTGGCTTCCTCGTCGGTCAACGCCTTAATCGTGTTGCAAGTCTTCTCCTCCAATGCGTTTCGCTTGGTCTTGATACCAGATTTCAGCTTCTTCGTCTCATCGAATAGCTTCTGAGCCTGCACCAAGCCACGCTCGAAATCGGAAGCCGGATTCTTGCCGATCGCCTTGACCGCCCTCTTCAGCTCGGCGGCCACGAAGGCGTCACCGTCCTGATTGATCGCATCGCTGTTCTGCTTGTCATCCTCATCGAAACCTTCCAAAATGGTTTCAACCTCGGAATCGATGTCTTGCACACGGCGCTCGTCCGCCTCAATCGCAGTCAAATCATCGTGCAACAGCTCGCGCTGAACCAGGTCGAACGGCAGAACGTGGCCAATCCAGCCGTCCTGCACTTCCACATCTTTGCCGCCTTTTTTCTTGACAACCATATTCGGGTCCACGGCTCTTACCGCATCGAAGCCCTCGGACCCCAACACTTCCAAATCAATGGAAATGCCGCCCCATGCGTCATCGAGCTTCTGATAGGCGTCATAGGGGTCGACCAGTGGGGTTCCGGCAATCATCGCGTCCAGTTCTTTGCCAATGGCGGTCTCTTGGGCAAGCGCATCCACTTGTTCAGGATGTTCTACCAAACGGGAACGCAAATCAGCAGGCAACTTGGAAATGGACCGCTCATACGAGGCGATGAATATCTTCACGTCGGAATTATTGCGAACCGCTGCGGCGATGTCATCGTGATCGCAGGCGTAGCAGGCACCATTGTCGCGGAACAATTCGGCTTTCAGACTCGGCCAAGCAGTCCAGTATTCCTTGAGCTGGTCTACCTCGTTCTTCGGAACGCCGCCGAACATCGAAGCGTACACATCCCATGTCTCCGCTTCCTCGGATGAATCGACATACCGCGGAATGTTGAGGTTGTAATCGTTATCCCGAATCTCGTCAATGGATACCAAGCGACTGAACTTGGGCACCGTGCGATTGTTCGACACCACATCGACAATGCGTTTGATGTCGGAGGCACGCAGCTTATTGTTCTTGCCATCCTTGACGAAATGCTTGGAAGCGTCGACGATGAGCACCCTGTCATCATCACGTTTCTTACGCAGCACCATCACGATGGTGGGAATGCCCGTACCGAAGAAAATGTTTGCCGGAAGCCCGATGATCGCCTGAATATGGCGGTTTTCAATCAGGTTCTTACGAATCTGCCCTTCCTCGCCGCCGCGGAACAGCACCCCATGCGGCAAAACGATGGTCATAATGCCATCGGCACGCAGATGGTACAGATCGTGCAGCAGGAAGGCGTAATCGGCTTTGGATTTCGGAGCTATGCCGTAGCTGAAGCGCGGATCGATCTCCTTGTCAGTGGGATCCCAGTTCTGCGAATACGGAGGATTGGAGACCACTGCGTCCACAAACAGCGGATTGTAGGTTTCCTCCTTGTTCTCCAACGTGTCGAACCATGGCCAGTCATCCTCCAGAGTGTCACCATTACGGGCGGCGATATTGTCGGGAAGAATGCCACGCATCACCAGATTCATACGCGTGAGGTTATAGGTGTTCTCCTTAAGCTCCTGCGCGTAATACATGATGGAATCCGGATTGCCGTTGCGCCGAGCCACCGCCTGGCCGATATGAATCAGCAGAGAGCCGGAACCGGAAGTCGGATCGTAGATCTTGATCTGTTCACGCCCCTGCAAATGCCAGGCGACAATTTCGCTCATCAGCTGAGAGACTTCGGAAGGCGTGTAGAACTCACCAGCCTTCTTACCCGCGTTGGCGGCGAAATTACTGATGAGGTATTCGTAGATGAAACCGAGCACATCATAGTCCTGACGGCCATCCATCGGAATGTCTTTGATGAGGTAAATCAGGTCTCGTGCCGCTTTGGACTGGCTTCTCGCGTCGGTGCCAAGTTTGGAAAGCCCGGTCTGCAAAGTGTCAAAAATGCCATCGAAGACCTTCTTGTGCGCCGGGCTGATATTGCGGGAAAACGCCGAAAGAGCATCACGAACGTTGGAAATCTCAAAATCATTACCCTTTTTGATCCATGTGGAGAACAGATTGTCATAGGCAATGAAGTAGCCACACTCACCCTGCACGAATTCCACAATGTCCGGATTATCCTCCGTGAGCTGCGGCAGCTGATCATCGGTGAAATCGCTGGCTTTCAATCGCATCAGCTCGGTTTCGGAAAGAAACTTGTAGAAGATGAAACCAAGAATATAATCCTTGTATTCGTTCGCCTCAATCTTGGAACGCATCTTGTTGGCGGACTCCCAGATTTTCGAAGCGAGCTGTTGCTTGTTCATCTATCCCTCCTCATTGCGGTGCCGGCAAAATGCGCGGCTCCACGAGCGACTGCACATCTTTCACAAGAATACCGCACCCCCGCTTGGGAACAGCGTAAGCTGGGTGAGCTATTTGAGGAACATTCCGAAAAAGATCGAGATGACTTGCCAGCTCTTACAATCATTCAAGGCGGCGGCACAGTTCGTCGCGATGAATCCAATCGAAATCTCCAGTTTGATAGGAGCAGTCTTTCAAACTACAAAGTTGTCAACACAGGAGATTTCATTGTTCATCTTCGTTCGTTTGAAGGAGGTCTCGAAAAGGCTACATCTTGTGGTTTGGTTAGTCCCGCATATCATATTTTCCAAGGCAAGAACGTCGATTCCAATTTCTATTATCTCTATTTCAGGTCGAAGCGTTTTATTGATGTAGATCTGAAGCCTCATGTTTATGGGATTCGCGATGGACGTAGCATCGACATCGAAGGAATGAAAACGATATTCATCCCATGGACGAATCTAGCTGAGCAGCATCAGATCGGCGCGTTCTTCGACCGTCTGGACTCGCTCATCACCCTTCATCAGCGTAAGTATTGGTGTTGCTCCTTGGCTGTTGGAGGGTGCCGCTCGTAAGATTGACCTCAGAAAGTGACGGTGCATTCGGGGAGGTAGAGCGTGTTCTACGACAAGGAATCGGATTTCGAGGACGATCTGGTTGCGGTGCTGAAACGTCACGGATGGGCCGACGGCATATTGGAGTATCCGACCGAACAGGATCTCATCGACAATTGGGCCAATATTCTATTCGACAACAACAAAGGCATTGACCGATTGAATGGGAAGCGTCTTACCAAGGGTGAGATGGCGCAGATCCTCGAGCAAATCGAAAACTTGCGTACTCCGCTAGCGTTGAATTCCTTCATCAACGGGAAAACTGTGTCCATCAAGCGAGACAACCCCAAAGACGAATTGCACTTCGGCAAGGAAATCAGCCTGAAGATCTACGATCGTCAGGAAATCGCAGCCGGGCAAAGCCGTTATCAAATCGCAAGGCAGCCTGTTTATCCGGCGAAAAACAAGATGTTGAACGATCGTAGGGGAGACGTCTGCCTGCTTATCAACGGCATGCCGGTCATTCATATCGAGCTGAAGAAGAGTGGCATTCCCATAAGCCAAGCCACCAATCAAATCGCGAAATATGCGCATGAGGGCGTATTCACCGGACTGTTTCGGCTTGTGCAGGTCTTTGTGGCCATGAATCCTGATGATGCCGTGTACTTCGCCAATCCGGGTGAAGGCGATTTCAATAGCAATTATTTCTTCCACTGGGCCGACTACAACAACGAACCCATAGCGGCGAACAAACATGTCGGACAGGACGAATGGAAACGCTTCACCTCGGATCTGCTGTCCATTCCTATGGCTCACCAACTTATCGGTTTCTACACGGTCGCGGATTCCGCGGATGGATGTCTCAAAGTGTTGCGTAGCTATCAATACCAGGCGGTGAACGCCATTTCCGACCGTGTGCGCACCTGTAAATGGGACGAGCCTGTGCCAAGCGGAACTCCGGGGCGGCTGGGAGGCTATGTGTGGCATACCACCGGTTCAGGCAAGACCATGACCAGTTTCAAGGCGGCACAGCTTGTCGCCGATTCGAAGGACGCAGACAAAGTTGTCTTCCTCATGGATCGTATTGAACTGGGTACGCAGTCATTGCTTGAATATCGGTCGTTCGCCGACGATGCCGATGACGTGCAGGGCACGGAGAACACGGACGTGCTCAAGGCGAAATTGGCCAGCGTCGATCCCAAAGACACGCTTATCGTCACTTCCATTCAGAAAATGAGCAACATCAAGGCTGGCGAGGGGCATGTCACCGAAGAAGAAGTGAAGAAGCTCGCTAATAAACGCATCGTGTTCATCATCGACGAATGCCATCGTTCCACGTTCGGCGAAATGCTGCAGGATATTCGCCATTCCTTCCCGAATGCGCTGTACTTCGGGTTTACCGGCACTCCAATCCATGAGGAGAATCGTAAGAGTGGAGCCACTACGTCAATGGTGTTCGGTGATTGTCTTCACCGGTACAGCATCGCCGACGGCATCCGTGACGGCAATGTGCTCGGATTCGACCCGTACATGGTGTTGACATACCGAGACAAGGATGTTCGCCAGGCGGTCGCGTTGGAGAAGGCGAAGGCCTCAACGATTGAGGAGGCTCAGGCGGATCCAACGAAATCCAAAGTGTTCTACCATTACATGGATCCGAAGCAAGTGCCGATGGGCCCCATGGAAACGCAGGCCGGAGAACGCATCAAAGGCATCGAGGATTATCTGACCTCGGCTCAATACGCGCAAAGCACTCCGCACGAGGGCAAGGTCGTGGAGGATATCCTCGATCAGTTCCCATTGCTGAGCAGGGGTAACAAATTCCATGCCATGCTTGCCACGAGCTCCATTCCCGAGGCCATCAGCTACTACCACCTGTTCAAGGAACGCGCGCCACAGATGCATGTGACCGCGTTGTTTGATCCCAATGTCGACAATTCCAATGGCGCTATCCTTAAGGAAGACGCGCTTAAGGAAATTATCGGCGATTACAACGAACTGTTCGGCAAGGATTTCATCATCCCCACATGGCCGAAAATGAAGAAAGACATTACTGCCAGACTTTCCCACAAGCGTCCGTACTTGACGGTCGACCAGCATCGTGAGGAGCGCTTGGACTTGCTGATCGTGGTCGACCAGATGCTGACCGGCTTCGATTCCAAGTGGGTCAATACGCTGTATCTTGACAAGATCATCGACTACGAGAACATCATTCAGGCGTTCAGCCGCACGAACAGATTGCTCGGGACGGACAAGCCTTTTGGAACGATACGCTACTATCGCAAACCGCACACGATGAAGGGATATATCGAAGCTGCGGTGAAACTATATTCCGGAGATAGGCCGCTTGACCTGTTCGTGCAGAAGCTGCCGGAAAACGTGCGTCTGATGGATGCGCGTTTCGAAGAAATAGCTTCTGTGTTCCGTACCGAAGGCGTGGATGACTTCATGCGGCTGCCGGCTTCGGTGGAGGCGTGCCGTAAATTCGCGAAACTGATCGTGGAGCTCAACGATTTTCTGGAGGCTGCCAAGGTTCAGGGATTCACCTGGGAACAGCGGGAATATTCCATCGTCCATGATGATGGCTCCGTGGAGGTCGTGCGGCCAAAACTCGATGAACGGACATATCTGATTCTCGTGCAACGGTACAAGGAAATGTTCAGCAGTGGCGAAGGACCCGGCAGTGGGCCGGAAGCCCCGTATGAGCTTGACGGCCATATCACGGAGATAGATACGGGATTGATCGATACGGATTACATGAATGCCAACTTCACCAAATGGCTCAAAGCACTCGGTGGGGGAGACCCGTCCTTGCTGGCGTCGGCCGAGGAGGAGCTGCATAAGTCATTCGCCTCGCTCAGCCAAGAAGAACAGCGTTACGCCGAACTGTTCATGCACGATGTGGAACGTGGTGAGGTCGAGCTGGAGAAAGGCAAAACACTGCGCGATTACATTACGTGCTATGCGAACAGTGCAAAGAACAGCCAGGTGGAGAAAATCACCAAGGCGCTTGGTGTGGATGGCGCGTTGCTCGATGAAATGATGCGACTTGACCTTACCGAAACAACTCTGAACGAATTCGGGCGGTTCGATCGGCTGAAAGCATCCATCAATAAACCTTTGGCGAAGGAGTTCTTCGACAAGCCGGACAGTCCGGTCACCCAGTTCACGGCGAATATCCTCGCGACTAAGCTGCTGAAAAGCTTTATCCTTGAAGGCGGTTTCGATGTAGATGATCAGAGATGACGGAAGACGATAGCGACAAAGGTGCTGTACTTGGTCTTTGACGGAGAGGTATTTTGAAGCCAAATCGTTTTCCGGACGAGTCGGCCATAGGAATTCATACGAATGATGCAGCAACGGGATAAGCCACTTGGGCGAGCCATGTGCGGCGCGCCGGTATGTTACGGGGCGCAGGTAGGTTGGTCTAGGCATCGTTTCCGGTTGCGCAGCGGGCGCCGTATGGGGAGATTCCTATGGTTTCACGGCCCGCGTGGGCGGATTCGACTGATCGGCAATACCAGTCAAACAAGCAAGGGGAATATATGAAGCAATGCACGCACTGCCAGTTCGGCAATCCCGAAGAGGCGCGATTCTGCCGCCACTGTGGCAACCCGTTCCAGGACATGCAGCCAGCCATACCGCAGAACGGCCCGGAACCCGTTGAGCATGCAGCTGCGACTTCGGCTGTTGCCGATGGAAATGCCGAGAGCGTCGCCCCGACCATGGCTTTCGAGGCCGTGCCCGGTGAACCCGAGAACAATGCGGACGCCGACCAGACGCCGCAGGATGACGCAACCGAAACGACCGACGCAACCGAGACGACCGATGAGTCTGTCGAGACCGTCGAGTCCGTCGCCGCCATCGAGGATCCGGACGCCACAGTTGCCATCGAACAGACCGCCCAGGAGGAAGGCCAGCTGGCCACCAGCGTCATGCCGCAGGTGGCGGCCTCTGCACAGGAGACCCAGCCGTTGCCGCAGCAGCCTAACCAGCAGCCCATCCAGTCTATCCAGTTCACCCAGCCCATGCCGCAGCCGCAGGCCGGCCAGCCGTATGCGTCGCAGCAGTACGCTACCCAGCAGCCCCAGCAACCCGTGCAGCCCCAGCAGCCGATGGCCCAGCCCGCCGCGCAGGGAGCCCAGCCGCAGTTCCAGAACGGCGCCCCCATGCAGCAGCCCGCCTACCAGCAGCAGTTCCAGGGTGCTCCGGCCACGCCTCAGCAGCCCTCCGCATTCGAGGCGGAAAGCCGCACGTTCTTCAACTGGCTGAAGGAAGCCCTGCTCCACCCCTCCCAGGACAAGCCGATGAAGAAGTGGTACAGCTGGGTCGTCACCGCGTTCCTCACGTTCATGATCTCGGCGAACATCACGCTGTGGGTCGCCCAGGGCGCGTCCTTCGCCGATTCGCTGATCGGCTCGACCCGCTACTACAGGTCGGCGCTGCCCTCGGTGCTGGTCGTTATGTGGATCGCCATGTTCCTGATGCTCTACGCCTACATCCTCTTCGCGTTGCTCGGCCGCAGGGTGCTTGGCGACACCAAGAAGTTCGCAAGCTTCCACGACGAGTATGCCCGCCGCCTCATGCCATGGGTCATGCTCGAACTGCTCGTGTTCGTGCTGAGCCTTGTCCGCCTGCATATCCTCGCCGTGCCGCTGCAGCTGCTCGGCCTGGGTCTGTTCTCCATGTGGCAGCCCGTCGTCGTGGCTCAGGGCAAGTCCACCGCCAAGCGCGACCCGCACTGGGGCTGGATCCTCGCCATGATCGTGCAGATGGTGACCACGCTGCTGGCCATCGTGCTGATCGTCGGGCTGGTGCTCGGCGGTTTCACCGCGTCGCTCGCCAGGATGTCTTACGGCATGTACTGATGCGCTGAACCGGATGCGCTGAACCTCGTTCCATATGGGTGCCGCTGTACTCGGCCCCGCACCCGACAGCCGGCCACGTCGTTTCGCCTTACGCGAGTCGACGTGGCCGGTTGTGTATAATCGTCGTGTTGTGCCGAGGATTGTACCAATGGAGGTCTGTCATATGGCGGTCGTCAACGAGGCGAAACTTGGGTATCTCGACTTTCTGTCGCGTGAGGACAGGGTCCGTCACCATCGCTATGTCGAGGAGATGAAGCAGTACGACATGATGCGTTCCGGCGACATCAACGCGATCGCCGAAAGCACCAGGCTGTGGGATTCCGGCCTGTACGGTCACCTGTCCGACAATCCGCTGCTCAATGTGAAATACCGTTTCGTCACCACGATCACGCTGGCCACCCGCTTCGCCATCGAAGGCGGCATGGACGAGGAGGACGCCTACAACGCGTCCGACCTGTACATCCAGGATCTGGAGAAATGCAAGACCCCGGACGACGTGCGGCGTCTGCACACCGATATGATGACGTTCTTCACATGGGCCATGGCCGACATGCAGAAGACGGAGACCCATTCGAAGGCCGTCAACGAATGCATGGACTACATCCACTATCATCTGCACGAGCGGATCACCGTGCCCATCCTCGCCGAGCATGTGCACCTGAACCCCACGTATCTTTCCGAGCTGTTCGCTCGCGAAACGGGCACGACGATCTCCCATTACATCACCGACAAGCGCATGGAGGCCGCGGAGAACATGCTCAAATATTCGGAGTACGGGTTCGCGCAGATCGCCCGCATCCTGGCCTACCGGTCGCAGAGCCATTTCACCAAGGTGTTCAAGAAGCACACCGGGATGACGCCGGGGGAGTACCGCAGAAAGTATGCGCAGAACGGCATCTGGCCCGAATAGCCGCACCCGGCCGGGCGCCCTACTCGGAGCCGATGATGAACGCAGTGCGTCGCTCCGGCGAATTCTTCGCTCGGGGCGCAACAATACCGCCGATCAACGGCGTTATCGGTTACGGTAGAGATATTCAACGACGAACACGATTATTGAGGTAAGGAATACACGATTATGGGAATGCCATTGGATCTGTATGTGATTCGCCACGGCGAGTCCGAAGCGAATGTGATCATCAACGCGGGCGAGCAAGGCGACAACTCGCTGTATACGCAGGATAATGTGACGGTGCCGGACCGGTCCTGGAGACTTACGGCCACCGGGCGCAAGCAGGCCGACTGCATCGGGCGCTGGCTGGTGGCGCAGCAGGAGCTGTTCGACCGATATCTCGTCTCTCCGTACGTGCGCACGCGCGAGACGGCGGCCACCATGGCCCTGCCGAAGGCGAAGTGGGAGGAGACGCGCGTGCTGCGCGAACGCTCGTGGGGCGAGGTCAGCACCATCACCAAGGAGGAGTTCCGCACCAACTACAAGCGCAACTGGCTGTTCAAGAACACCGATCCGCTGTACTGGTGCCCGCCCGCCGGCGAATCCATCGCCGATGTGGCGGAGAACCGCGTGCACAACCTGCTCACCTCGCTGAACCGCAAGTCCGACGCGGAATCCGTGGTCATGGTCAGCCATGGCGATCTGATGCTCGCCCTGATGCTGACCTTGGAGGATCTGTCCGACGAGGAATTCATGCATCGCGCCGACTCACCCGACTGGCGGATCACGAACTGCACATGCCTGCACTATTCGCGCAGGGACCCGCAGACGGGCCGCACCTGCAAGCGTTTCCGCTGGGAGCAGACCGCCCGCCCGGTGCTGAACGAGCAGACCGGCAAGTGGGAGGTCCAGGTGGAGCCGTGGCGCGAGTTCAAGCGCCCGCTGCTGTCCAACGGCGATCTGGTGGACGTGGTGCACGCCGTCGACCCGCATCTGTGATCCCGCATCTGTGATTTCCTCTCACGTGACGGGAGGGATGCGGCATGGCGGCGACTGGTACCGGTGTGGTTTGGCCGGGAGCCTTGCCCGCCAAGTGTTTCGGAAGGGTTTCCGGCCCGGAAATTGCTCTGACAACGCCTCGATTACAATGGACGCTCAGTGCGCGGACGGCAAGAGCCGCGCCCTGATCCTCGATTGAGAGAAAAGATGAGCAATATTTTCCAATGGAACCTTCATGGCGACGGCAAGACGCTGCTGCCGGACGAGGTCGTCGAACCCGATGAGCGCCTGACCTGGCCGCGTACCGCGGAAATCGGCGCACAGCACGTGATCGCCATGTTCGGCGCCACCTTCCTGGTGCCGATCCTGACCGGCTTCGACCCGTCCACCACCCTGTTCTTCACCGCCATGTCCACGGCGCTGTTCCTGCTGATCAACAAGAACGTGCTGCCGAGCTACCTGGGTTCGTCGTTCGGCTTCATCGCCCCGATCACCGCGGTCACCACCGCGCACAAGGGCATCGCCGTCGCCTCCTTCGGCATCATGGTCACCGGTCTGCTGCTGGCTTTGATCGGCGTCGTCGTGCACTATGCGGGTGCCAAGTGGATCGACATCATCATGCCGCCGGTCGTCAACGGCGCCATCGTCGCGATCATCGGCTTCAACCTCGCTCCGAGCGTGTGGAACAACTTCAAAGTCGCGCCCGACACCGCCATCGTCACCCTGCTGGCCGTGCTGCTGGTGGCCGTGCTGTTCAAGGGTCTGCTGGGCCGTCTGAACATTCTGCTCGGCGTGATCATCGGCTACATCTACGCATGCTGCCGCGGCCAGGTCGACTTCTCCGCCATCGGCAAGGCCGCATGGATCGGCCTGCCTCACTTCCACACCCCGCAGGTCGACTTCTCCATCCTGCCGATGTTCATCCCCGTGGTGCTCGTGCTGGTCGCCGAGAACGTCGGCCATGTCAAGTCCGTCTCCCAGATGACCGGTCGTGACTATGACGACCAGATCGGCACCGCCCTGTTCGCCGACGGCCTGGGCACCACCATCGCCGGCTTCGGCGGCGGCTCCGGCACCACCACCTACGGCGAGAACATCGGCGTGATGGCTGCCACCAAGGTGTATTCCACCGCGGCCTACTGGTGCGCGGCCGGCTTCGCCCTGATCCTGTCGCTGTGCCCGAAGTTCGGCGCGATCATCAACACCATTCCGGCCGGCGTGCTCGGCGGCGTGACCACCCTGCTCTACGGCATGATCGGCATGATCGGCATCCGTATCTGGGTCGAGAACAAGGTCAACTTCGACAAGCCGATCAACATCATGGTGGCCGCCATCACCATGATCATCGCCATCGGCCAGTTCGCGTTCACCGTCAACGGCATCTCGTTCAACGGCATCGCCATCGGCACCGTCGTGGTGCTCGTCGCCTACCACGGTCTCAAGGCCATCGGCAAGGCCACCGGTACCATCGCCAAGGATGATCCGGACGTGCTGTGACGCGCGCTGTGGCACCGCGACGCTGATGCGGTGATACGGCAATATGACCGCATAGCTAAGTGCGTATAACGCCAAACAAAAACCCTTTCCCGTGTTTTCGGGAAAGGGTTTTTTCTTGTTAGCGGTGTCGAAGCGCTACCGGTAGTTGCGTTCGATGAGGATGTCGGAGACGGTGAGGTTCGCCTCGTTGACGAGATTGAACAGGATCACCTCGGCAAGTTCGGCCGGGCTCATGAAGGAGTGCTGCTTGTCGAGCGACACGTAATCGTGGCTGTCGCGGTAGAAGTCGGTGTCGATGCCGCCGGGGTAGACGCCCACCACCTTCACGCTCGTGCCCTTGTAGGCGGCCTTCAGGCTCTGCGTGTAGCCCTTCTCGCCCCACTTGGTCGCGCAGTATACGGATTCGTTGGCGTTGCCGCGCGTGGCGGCGGTGCTCATCACGTTGGCGATTTTCAGATCCTGCTCGCCGCATGCCTTCAATGTCGCCACGCTCCACAGGATCATGCCCTTGAGACCCTTCAGGCACTTATCCACGTCGGCCGCGACGTAGCCGGTCGGCACCTTGAACGACGGTTGGCCGGCATTGTTGATCAGCAGGTCGATATGGCCGAGCTTCGCGATTTTGGCGATGGCGTCGTTCACGAAGGTCTCGTCGGAAACGTCGCCGACGAACGCGCGATAGTTGTCGGAACCGAATTGGTCGGCAAGTTCGGCCTGGCGTTCGGCGTTGAAGTCGATGCCGGCCACCAACCAGCCCTTGCCGATGAGTTGACGTGCCAGCTCGTAGCCCAGACCCAGGGCGCTTCCGGTGACGATCGCGATGTGCTTTCCTTCGGCTGTTGCCATGTTTGGCTCCTTTGCTCACTTGTCGGATGTCGTCTCGCGTGACGTTTCCTCGAAACGTTTGACGTTCGACTTCATCATATCCCCATAGCCGTCGGCTGCATGTCGCTTCAGCCGCGCGCCGGTGCCTTCCTGCCACATTGCACGGCCATGCCGATGCCGGCGGCGACCAGACCAATTGCAGCGCACACCGCAAGCGGGACCAATGTGGAGTTGAACGCGCCCTGGCCGAGGAAGACGATGGATCGAATGCCGTCCGCGATATAGCGTGCCGGCGTCCACGGGTAGATCCAATCCTGCCAGAATGCCGGCAGCGCCTCGAACGCGGTGTACCCCGTGCTCATCGTGAACATGACGGTCAGCATCGCAAGTGCAGCCAACGGCAGGACGATGGTGGCCATGCCGAGCACCAGCAGCATCAGGCAGAAGCTGCAGATCCACAGATACGGCAGCACCGCGCCGACCGGGATGGTCATGCCGCCCACAACGGTGATCAGGAAGCAGGTCGCGCCGGCCACGCACAGCGACAGGACGGCCGCATAGCATGCCTGGACGCCCACAGTGATCAGACGTTCCTTACGGGAGGCGTTCTTGCGTGGCTTGGTCATCAGATACATGATGAGCGTGCAGACGGCGGACATCAAAACGGTTGGCGCCACGGTGAGCTGGGCCAGCATGGCCGAGCCGGATGCGTTTCCCAGACCATAGTCGTGCACGGCCGAGGTCTTGACGTTCACTCCAGCCTGTTTCAGCGTGGAGGTGATTGAGGCGGTAATGTTCTGGGTGACGGTCGGGTTCTTTGCGCTGTTGGTGATGATGGTGACGACCGGCATGTCCTTTGTGGCGGTCGTGGACTGTGCCAGCGCGGAGGGAGATGGGGCTGCCGTGGATGTGCCGTTCTGGGCCGTGGCATTCGGAGCGACACCCTGTGCCTGGGCTTGGGCTTGTGCCTTCATCTTGGCTTCCATCTGCGCCTGCACCTGCTTGGCGATGGCCTGCGTCTGGGCCTGCTTCGCGGCGACCTGCTTGGCGGTGAAGTCCTTGGAGATGACGACCGCGGCGTAGTAGTCGTTGTCGTCCATGGCCTTGTCGAGTGCGTTCCTTGTCTTGAATTCGGTCCATGCGATCGGGGAGTCGCCATCGCTCGCGGATGTTGCCGAGGTGATCTTCTGCACCATCGTCTTGCCGGCGTTCACCGTCCCTGCGGCTGTCTTGGCACCCTTGTCGAGCGAGAGGATGGCGAACGGGATGTTCTTCGGGGTGGCGTGCAGCATGGGGTAGAACATGCAGCTCCAGAGCGTCAGGAGCACGCAGATCACGCCGAGCGGCGCGAGGGCCTTCGGGTTTTTCAGTTGCTTGGGCATATGACTGCCTTTCGTATGGGTCGTATGAATGCCGGGAACGCCCGGCTGCCAAGCAAGGAATCTATTCATGTGCATTGCATGCCACAATGGACATATTGGCATAAAGCATTGCTTAATACACAGAATGTATATTATTGTGGAGAAATTCTTGGAATTCTCACATTCGGTGTCGGTGCCGCACCGAATGAGGAAAGCTGGAGGACGTCGTGAAGGAAATGACTGACAGGTCGAACAGCGGGTATGCGGATGCGACCGTGACGAGCGGAAGATTCACAGGCAGGAAGGATCTGCGTGTGCTGAAGACCGACAGGTTGATCCGCGAATCGTTCATCACGTTGCTCGGGGAGAAGTCCTATGAGCGCGTCACTGTGCAGGACATCCTCGACCATGCGATGATCAACCGCAAGACCTTCTACAACCATTACCGGGACAAGGACGATCTGGCGGTGCGGATGATGGACGGCCTTGCGGACCAGCTCATCGCCGGCGCGGAACGGTTCCGGCAGGATCCCACGCAGGAGCACTTCACGATGCTGTGCAATGCATTGCTTGGTCGCAGGAACGAAGTGCTGGCATTGTGGGAGGTGCATACTTCGGTCGGGGGATTCAGGGACAGGCTGTTCGATCTGCTGGTCGGCTTCTACAAGCGTCTTGCCATGCCGACGGGGCAGGACCCGGCGGACACGGAGCGTCAGGCCGTGATCTATTTCAATCTTGCCACGGCGCAGATGCATATGGTTCTGCAGTCGGGCGGCGAATTCACCGTTCCCGAACTCATGCGGGACGTGCAGGCGGTGTTCCGCGTGCTGCAGTCGCAGACGCGCCTCTTCGAAATGACGGTGCCCGCTGCCAAAACGGCAACGGGCACCGAGGAAAGGCCGGAATAACGGTCGGCGGACGGCGGTTATATCGTCACTTCGCGATCGGCTGATACTGGTCGAGCGAGGTGAAGCACTTGCGATACGCCATCGCCATGATGATGCTGTCGGTCAGCAGCGTGAGCGCCGCAATGGACGCCAATACCATGAACTGGTATTTCGCCGCATCGATCGGATCGCCGCCCGCGATGATCTGACCGGCCATCATGCCCGGCACCGTCACGATGCCTGCCGACGCCAACGACGCGGTGGTCGGCATCAAGCCCAGACGGATCGACGACACCATGCTCGGCCGTGCCGCCTCCCACGCGGTGGCACCCAACGCCAGCAGCGTATCGACCTCGTCGCGGCGCTCGCGCATGCTTTCGAAGAAACGGCTCAACCCCACGGCCGTCGCGGACACGGTGTTGCCCAGCAGCATGCCGGTCAGCGGCACCACCAGCTGCGGCGCATACCAAGGGTGCGGGCGGATCACCAGTTCGGTGACCAGCGACATCATGATGAGCATGGTGAGCACCAGACTCAGCAGCACCGGGCCGGCGAGTCCTTTCGGCACGCCCTTGGCGCGGGAGAGCGTGATCTGCACCGCCGCGATGAGCATGAACGCGATGAGCAGCAGCACGAACCACGGGTTGCCGGAATGGATGACGAAGGCCATGATGAAGCCCATCGCACACAATTGCAGCAGCGCACGGCAAGCCGACCACAAGAGCGTCTTGCCGATGCCCATACGCATCAGGCCGGAGATACCGGCCGCCACGGCCACCATCGCCAGCGCGACGAGCAAGCCCCAGATGTCGATCGAATAGTAGTTGCCGCTCATGCCCTTGCCTCCTGGGCGTTGTGCCGGTCGTTCCCCTGGCCGGTCATGTACATTTCGGCGAGCGTGCCGCCGTCCAATGTGATGATCCGCGAGGCTCGGCCGTCCGGCGGTCGGTGCCTGATGCGGATGATGGCCATGCCGCGGGCCGCGGATTGCGCCATGATGGTCGCGACCTTGTCCGCGTTCTCGTCATCGAGCCCGGCGTCCACCTCGTCGGCCAGCAGCACTTTAGGATCGGTGAGCAGCGTGCGCGCAAGGCTCACACGTGCCGCCTGGCCGCCGGACAGATCGTGCGGGGCGCGATCGAGGTCGATGTCCTCGCAGCCGATGCTGTCGAGCGTGGCGCGGATGCGCTCATCGGGGAGCATCGTTCTCGCCTGGGCGTCGGGGGACTGGCGGGAGAACAGGCGACGCAGGCGGGAGGAACGGTTCGCGCCAGCATCCGTATTGCGGATGCGCAGCGTCCATGGCAGACGGATCGCCTCGGCCACGGTGGAACCGGTAAGCAGTGCCTTCTGCGGCAAATACGCCACCTGTCTGCGCCACTGCTGCGGCGTGAACTCGTCTGCCGCGCGGCCATCCAGCTTCATGGAGCCACGCGCATGCGGATTCAGCTGGGCGAACGCGGTAAGCAGACTGCTTTTGCCCGAACCGGACGGGCCGACAAGATCGACAATCTCGCCACGTCCGATGGCGAATGACAATCCCTCGAATATCGTCTTGAACGAATCGGCTTCCGGCACCTCGCACGACATATCGGAAGCCTCGAATACATACTGCATGGGCTCCACCATACTCGCCTATGGCGGGGAGGGATTTGAAGCTGAATCTTCCTGATTTGGACCTACCGGAGTTCGGCGTCGTGCGTGCCGACGGATCTGAACGTGACGTGATGGGCAGCATCGTGCGTGTAGTGCAGGCGGTACTGGCCATGCACGTTCACCCGGTAGATGTAGTTGCCATGCTCGTCCAGGCGGTCGGCATCGTCGCCGCCGCTTCCCTCACGCAGGCGATGCGCCCTGGCGCCATTGAGATCATCGCGCCCCATGAGCACGAACAGCATGGTTCTCAACAGCGACATGCGAGACATGTCGCCATGCTCGCATTCGGCCAGCGAATCGAAGAAGTCGGGCGCATACGACCAGTCGTCCAGCGGGTGTGCAAGCCGTTCCGCAACGCTGAACTGCAGCAGCGACTGCGCACGCAACTGCCAATCGATCTCCTCACGGATCGAGGGGAACAATCCCGTGAACGGGGCAAGCGGGCTCGCATCATCCTGAGCCTTCGCGTAATCGCGATTGTTCCTGCGCAGATTGCCGTTGCTCTTACGCAGGCTTTCGTTCGCCGAATCCAACTCGCGATTCAACTGCTCCGCATCGCACAACTGCGCATGCAATGCGCGGATAGTGCTTCTGGCCGCATCCATCGAATCGACCGAATCAAGCAGGTCGTCCACCGGCACCGTAGCCAGCGAACGATTCTCACGTAACCTCGCCAGATAATCCAACGCACCCGTGGAATCAAGCCATTGCGGGCCACCCTCCATCAGACTCGCAGGGCGAACCAGCGCGGCATCGCTGGCAGGCAGGGAGAACAGCCAATCGCCACCTGCGCGCCCCTCGACATGCAAAGCGATCGGATGGCCTTTCGTTACGCTGCGGCGCAGATCCGTATGAATATCAATGCCGCTGCCAGCCAACAGTTCGGGCCCATGCACACGAACCTCCACCGCCGGCGCATCCTCCAACGCAGGGTACAGCATGACCACCAGCAGATCCGCATACACGGCGGCAGCCAAGCCCACAACCGTGGAACCCTCCACGTATTCGGCCAAAGCGCGTGCGGCCGGAACCCACCGCGGCACCAAGGCAAAATCATCACCGCCGACAATGTTGCCCTGCACAACCTGGCCCCGGCACACCAGCCGATCCGCCGCAATACCGGACTGCTCGGCCAGTGCAGACACATCGGTCCTCAATATCGAACCATCGCCGGCCCGCACATACGCGACATCGCCGAACAGCCTTTCCACGGTCGCGCTCGCCATCGGCTCCTGCGCGGAACGCGCGTGCTTTGTGCTGCCGGCGGCGTTGGCCGGGGTGTTGGCGGTGCTGGGATTGCCGGCATTGTTGGTATTGCGGGTATCGGCATCGCCGCCGACGGTGTAGCCGTCGCGGTATGCGGCGTTCAAGACCAGTTCGGAGAGCACGGCCACGGCTTGTGGGCTGCTTTCGGGGGATTCCAGTCTGCGGAGTCTGGCGCCCGCGTTCGACGCGTGGGGTGGCAGGAACCGGCATGCGCCGTCGTATGCCCTCGCCCATGAGGGAAGCCATGCGTTGAGCAGGTCGCTGGTCTTTTGATCCGTGATCTCCAATACGGCGGCATCGTCTTCGATCTCGTCCAGCAGCTCGTTGATGTCGAGGTACGGCCTGGCCTCGCCTTCCGCTTTGGAGACCAGGATGCAGGGGATCTCGCGGGATTTGCTCAGGATGAAGTCCCGGCACAGTGCGGCATGTTCCGCGTCGATGCGATACAGCTTGTATGCGCCGCGCACATCCGCCAGGCTTGGTCGTTCCGGTTCCATGGCGGCTTCATTGGGCGCGGCGGTCCGGCGGCTTGATGCCTTCCATGAGCCGGCAGGCACGGATTGCGGTGCCTTGGGGGAGGGCTGTGCCGCCTTCTCCGCCATGATGTTCAGCTGCTCGTCGATCGATTCCAGGAATTCCGTGGGCGACAGGTCGCTTCTGATGAACCGGACGAGACGCGGATCGTGCGTCCACTCATCTCCGGCGGGGAAGACGCGTATTGCGCCGTGGTAGGCGTTGAGAGTGCCGAGCTGGTTCCTGGCGCTGTGCTGGACGGTGTTCGACAGCAGGACTGTGGCCGCACGCGCGCCGACGGTTTTGCGGATCCCGTCGATTGGCACGACCGGCTTACCGTCCTGCTTCTGCGAGACCAGCACGCATGCCTGGTCGCGCGACGATCTGCGCAGCCATGATGTGAATTCGGCCAGCTGCAGCATATCCGAAATGGTTGCCCCGTCGAATGAGTTCGCCATATCGTCCCCCTAGCTTTCCCAACGTTGGTATGTCCATTCTAGGGGATGGGCGTGGGGTGATGGGACTCGTTCTCAAGTGCGGTTTGTGGGTATCCGGAATGGATAACTTCGCATCCAATGTTCAGTGCATTGGAGGCGCGGATTGGGAAAAGCGAGCGATTTCGCCATAACGACATCTATGCATCTTACGATATCATGTTACAATAAAGTAAGACAATTAAAACTGGCATATGGAGGGTCATTGGAGGGCGAGATCACGATTCTGTTCCGTGCATTAAAGCACGGGCTGTCGGAAGACGACATCCGATGCGCGTGGCATAACGCTATGGCGGTTAGACGCCGTAATTTTGACATCCCCTGTATTTATGCGGCGGCCGGACCCGACGAATCAGGCAACCTGATTGAACTGTTGCTGGCGGAGCAGGAAAACGGAGGATTCATTGTCTACCACGCTATGAGACTCACCAAGAAGATGGCAAGGGAACTGGAGCTCTAGAAAGGAGTCCAAGATGGAATACAAGCTCAAGGGCGGTGTCACGCTTAGTGATGAGGATTTCGAACGCATGGCCGATGAGGCCGAACGTGGCGAATACCCCGGAACTCCGGGTGAATGGGTCGTGCGCCCGCAGGGCAGGCCCTCGCTTGACAGCGAAGAATTGGTAAGCGTCACATTCAAGATGACGCGAGCCCAGAGGGATGCGCTGGACGCACGTGCCGAAAGCCGTGGTGAGACGCGCAGCCAAATCATGCGTGATGCACTGACGCGCGAACTTGCTTTTGCGTGAGCACGGATTACGCACGCTCTTCTGCCGCTTGCCAGATAAAGTTGGAACATATTTTTCTGAGATTCAGCCCAGAGCCACACGCCCAGAGTTCTATAAGGAGAAGCCGCTAGCGTGAGGGGCACATAGGCAATCCACGCAGGCAATCCCGCCGCCGCACACGAGCCGTGGCGGCGAACCGACGAGGGGAGGGGCAATGGGCAAGCTGATGCTGGCATCCACGTTCGGGCTGGTCAGTCACAGGCTCGAACGCATCGAGCCGGATCTCAAAGGCAAGACGGTCACCTTCATCACCACCGCAAGCAAGAAGGATTCGGCTGGCTTCTTCAACCGCATGGCCAGATGGAAGCTCCGCGCCCTCGGCCTCAACGTGCGGGAGATCGACGTGGCCGTCGCCTCCTACCACGACATCAAAACCACCATCGCCTCCAGCGACATGATCTACGTGACCGGAGGCAACACCTTCTACCTCCTGCAATCCCTACGCTATTCCTCCGCGGACGCGATCATCACCCAAGCCGTGCAGGAAGGCAAGACCTACATCGGCGAATCGGCCGGAGCCGTAGTGGCCGGGCCGAACATCGAATACATCAACCGCATGGACAGCGAAGACCCCGCACCATACCTGGAGGACTACACCGGCCTAGGGCTCGTGGACTTCAGCATCGTGCCGCACATCGCCGGCCCCGCACTCGGCGAATCGGCCGCCGACATCATGCGCCACAGCGACGGCACCCGCCGCATGATCCCCATCCGCGACGACCAGGCCATACTTGTCAACGGACCGAACGTCGAACTCATCGAACGCTGAACCGGCCCACGGCATCGAACCTCGTCCTCGCACCGCCCGGATCCGTGCCGCTCGCACGATGAAAGCGAGACGCCAACCCCCAATGGGCAAGCGGGGTTATAGACTAAGGAACGTTTGATTTACGCCTCGCTCAATGGAAGGTAACGCATGTCAGCTGAAGCAAACGTCGGCGTCGTCGGCTTGGCCGCAATGGGCGGCAGCCTCGCACGTAATCTCGCACACCACGGCAACAAGGTCGCCGTGTTCAACCGCACCTACGCCCGTACCGAAAAGCTCATGAACGAGCACGGCACCGAAGGCGAATTCTACCCGGCCAAGACGCTCGAAGAGTTCGTCGGCAGCCTCACCAAGCCGCGCACCGCCATCATCATGGTCAAGGCCGGCGCACCCACCGACGCCATGATCAACGCGCTCGCCGACCTCATGGAGCCCGGCGACATCATCGTCGACGCAGGCAACGCCTACTTCCCGGACACCATCCGCCGCGAAAAGGAAATCAGCGCGCGCGGCCTGCACTTCGTGGGCTGCGGCGTCTCCGGCGGCGAAGAGGGCGCCCTGCTCGGGCCGTCCATGATGCCCGGCGGCTCCGATGAATCCTGGAAGACCCTCAAGCCGATCTTCGAATCCATCGCGGCCAAAGCCGAAGGCGAACCGTGTGTGACCCACATCGGTCTCAACGGCGCCGGCCACTTCGTCAAGATGGTGCACAACGGCATCGAATACTCCGACATGCAGCTCATCGCCGAAAGCTACGACCTCATGCGCCGTGGCCTGGGCATGACCCCGGCCGAGATCGGCGACGTGTTCGAGGAATGGAACAAGACCGAACTCGACTCCTACCTCATCGAAATCACCGCCGAAGTGCTGCACCAGGTCGACAAGAAGACCGGCAAGCCGCTGGTCGACCTCATCGTGGACCACGCCGGCATGAAGGGCACCGGCACCTGGACCGTGCAGACCGCGCTGTCCCTGGCCGTGCCGGTCACCGGCATCGCCGAAGCCGTGTTCGCCCGCGGTCTGTCCTCCGAGGCGGATCTGCGCGAGGAAGCCCAGAAGCAGGGCTTCGCGGGCCCGAGCGGCGAGTTGAACCTGAACGACGAGGAGAAGAAGGCCTTCATCGAAGATATCCGCCAGGCCCTCTACGCCTCCAAGATCGTCGCCTACGCCCAGGGCTTCAACGAGATCACCACCGCCGCCAAGGAATACGGCTGGGACATCGACCTGGCCGCCGTGGCGCGCATCTGGCGTGGCGGCTGCATCATCCGCGCGAAGTTCCTCAACCGCATCTCCGAAGCGTTCGAATCCGGCGAGGCCAACGTGTCGCTGCTGTTCGCCCCGTACTTCAAGAACGCCATCGAGACCGCCGAGAAGTCCTGGCGCAACGTGGTGGCCCAGGCCGCCATCAACGGCCTGCCGACCCCGGCGTTCGCCTCGTCCCTGTCGTACTTCGACGGCCTGCGCTCCAAGCGTCTGCCCGCCGCACTGATCCAGGGCCAGCGCGACTACTTCGGCGCCCACACCTACCAGCGTGTGGACCAGCCGGGCGCGTTCCACACCCTGTGGGCCGAGCCGGGCCGCGAAGAGATCGAAGCCTGATCTTTCCGCAGTACGAGCAGTACAAAGCTAGGAAGCTTTAGCCAAAAGGCTTCGTGATGCCTTGCGGCCATACCCCGACTATTGAACCGAAGCGATTCCGGTTCGATGACCGGGGCGGCCGACACTCGCATCGCGAGGCCTTTTTGCATGCCCATGCGTGTGGTTCTTGTTCCGTAGGCGGTTATTGGCTTCCGTAGGTGGTTGGGGCTGGATACCCGCCGCGAAAAAGGCCGGAAACCAGCCTTTTCATATTCTCGATACTTGGAGCAACCACCTACGGAAACGCCGAACCACCTACGGAAGCAGCGTCTGGCGGAACATCATGCGCTGGAGCGGCCAATGGCGGTCCCGGAGGGGGATTACGCGGCTCTGCCGATGGGGGATTGCAGGCCGCCACCGAACCCGCCAGCCACCGTGGCTGCGCCTTAATGAGAGCAATCTCACATTTCCTGGATGTTTGTCTATTTAACCTTTTGCAATTATTGGGTTTTTGACGGAAATGCGATTTCCGTTAACTTCCGCGAACCGTCCATAGTGATTCCACATAATGAGACGGCAATGGGGTCCACTATTCGCGGCATTAGTATCGGGGGCTCAGAAGGGCGTGCCCCGTGTAGGGACGGGTGCACGGTGCGGATGGATTCTTTTTTGAGGGGCATGACTCCATCTTGTTGATCCACCGCATTTCGATTGCTTGAATGTGAAGGGCGGCAGGCATGATCGCACGGTTGGCTTCGCTGATGCTCGCGGCTGTGATGGCCGTCGGCATGAGCGTACCCTCTTCCACGGCCTACGCCGTGGGAGGGAAGACCGCACAGACCACACAAGTCGCACAGGCCGGGCTGGGCATGCAGACCAAGCAGGCCGCCGAACAGGGGAGCGCCGCCCAGGCACCCGTATGCGGCCAGCCGTGGAATCAGACGGATGCGGGCGCCGCCGTCGATCATGGCAAGCCCGCCGGTCGACTCGTCGGATGCATCTCCGGCAGTGCGGTCCAATACCGTCTGCAGAACTCGACGCAGTGGCTGAATGTGCAGGCGGACGCCAACGGGCACGTGTCGTTCGACTACACCACGAAAATCGCCCAGTTCCGCTTCGACGCGCAATTCAACATCCCCAAAGGAACCATCAGCGCGACCAACCGTACGTTCCACTACCGCATCGCGGGATTCAAGGGCACCGGCAGCACGATGTCCGGCATCCTGAACGACGGGCTGGGCGCGTACACGATCAGCGCCGACGGGCTGGTGACCATCACGTTCAGCGACCAGGCCATCGCAAGCAACGCGAACGCGCCGCTCGACAACGGCCGTCTCTACATCGAGGCGGATCGCAGCAAGGTGACCGGCGGCAACCCCGGCCAGACGATCCTGGACTTCGGCAACGGGCACGTCACCACCATCGACATGTACCGCAAAAGCGGTACGCCAGCGAAGCAGGCCGTCGGCACGCCCACGCAGAAGCCGGACGGCACATTGCGCGCCACGTGGCGGATCTCATACGCCAATACGGGCACCATAGACCAGCCGATCGTGAAGATCGAGGATTGGATGGCCTACGAGAACGTTTCCGGCGACGGCTCCAGCGCACCCGGCAGGGGATGGTATTCCGCCGATGACATCGCGAGCCTGTACCAGACGCTCACCGCAACGATGGGAGCCGGAACATTGGACGTATACCCCGTGACAGTCTCCGGCACCGACTACAAGACGAGCAATAAGGCCGCACGTTGGCAGCCCGGAACCATGCAGAACGGTACCTATTGGAAATGGGTGTTCCAACCGAACTCGTACGTCGTCAAGCCCGGCCAGACACTGGAACTCCAATACGATTCGACCTTCGCGAACAGCGCGCTCCACCCCGCCTCGAAGAACACCTCGCGCTTCTACCTGTCCGACAAGAAGGGCGACTACTACACGAAAAGCGCGGTCGTATGGAACTCGCTGCGGCCGCGGATCACCCTTGCCAAGACGGCCGGCAGCCAGCGGATTCCCTCCGCGGACGAATGCCGTACGTTGGGCGTGGGAAACGGCAGCTGCGCCCTGGCCTCATGGAACGTCACGGTCGGCAACTCCGGCAAGGGCGATCTTCCCGTCGGATGGATCGTGCAGGACACCGGCAACGGCGTGTGGTACACGAAGAATCTGCTGCGCACGAGCCTGAAGGTCGCCGTCAACGGTATGGCGGTCACCGGAACGATCCAGGTGTCCTCCAACGGAGGCAAGAACTGGACCGACCTCGACCAGGCCGGCGAAACCACCCGCTACACGTCGTTCCGCTTCATCGCTGGCAGCGTGCTGGCCCCCGGCGCGAACGCCTCGGTCACCTACGAAAGCCTCTTCGACCCCGCCGGCACGTCGGTGCGCAGGAACTCGGCGACCGCGGGAACCGGCGTCGGCGGCTCCTTCGCCAACACCGTCACCGCCAACGTGCAGGCGGCATCCCTGGTCAAGGACGGCTGCTCCGACCCCATCACCACGGCCGGAGCACCGAAGTTCACCTCATGCGGCGCCAACGGCGCCGACTACACGATCAACGCGGGTGGCGACCCCGAAACCTCCCTGCGCGTCGGATGGCGCATCAGCGCCCACGTGACCGACAACTGGCGCAAGTCGCCGCTCGTCTTCGACGAGACCCTGCCCGAGGGATTGCGCGACGTGAGATTCGCGTTCTCCGACTATGCGAACAACAAGAAATGGCTCGGCGTGGGCGAAACGACGTTCACCAACATCAAGGGCGTGCAATACCGCGTGACGCTTGAAAAGACCGGCGACCGGACCTACCGGATCACCATCCCGCAGCAGGCGAGCGACCTGATGAACGCGGGCAACGTCTACCTGTATGTCGCGGCGAAAGGCCCCGACGTCAACGACGGCGCATACTGGACGGAAGGCAGATACGACAGCAAGAGGGGCTGCGTCGCCGATTCCGCGCTACGCGCCGGCACTGGCGACTGCCTGGCGATCGGATACCACAACACGGTCTCGATGCGCTCCGGCACCATACCGCCCGTCTCCACATCGGAAACCGTCACCACCAACTTCCGCAAGACGAACTCCGGTGTGGGAGACAAGCAGAACGTCGACTCCGACTGGGCCGCCGACGGCAAGAGCTTCACCAGAACCTACTACGTGCGCGCCAACCGGTACGGGCTGAACATCGACCCCAGCCACAAGACGCACAACGGCACGGCCGACCCCGACACCCTGCCCATCAGGGACGTGCTCACCGGTGCCGGCCGCGCCGGACGGCAGCAACCCGCAGGTGACGTTCCTGGGGCACGTCACCGTGTGCCTGGCCTGGATCGGCAACGGCCAGGCCTGCCCCGCCGGCAAAACCTACCAGCCGTCCCCGGACGCGATCGTCTACCGGGAGAACGACGCCAAACTCGGCGGCACGCTCACCGTCTACGTGCCGGACTCCACACCGGTGACCATCAGCTACCGGTACGGCTTCAAGGGAAGCGCCGGATTCGACCTGAAGAACACCGCGCAATTCACCGATACGCCATGGACGGACGCCGGCAAGGCCAACGCCAGCAGCGCCGCCATCAGCAGCAGCGGCGTCAGCGTGACGACATCGACGATCCTGCTGCACAAAACCGACGACAACGCCTCCGGTTACCGGGACCTCGCCGGCGCCACATTCGAACTGCTCGCATGGAACGGCCACGACTACGCCTCGGCCACGCCCAGGCCGATCACCGCGGTGACGGACAGGAACGGCATGATCGTCGTCGGCAAAACGCAGGGGCTGCAATGCGGCACGGCCTACCGGGTCAAGGAGGTCAAAGCGCCGACCGGCTACGAGATCAACACCAAGACGACCGACTTCTACCTGACGAACTGCGGTGCCGGAACCTACTACGGACCGGTCGACGCGCAAGGGCAGCCGGACCCATCCGTGCACCGGTGGGGCGGCGGCTACACCATGACGGTACGCGACAGGAAGATCACCGGATCGGTCACCTGGAGCAAGGTGGACCACAGCCGGCCCGAGGAATACCTGACGGGCACCACATGGCGGCTCGAACGGAAAAACAGCGCCGGCGCATGGGAGAAGGTCAACGACTCCCTCAACAACTTCGCCGACTGCACGGCAAACGGGGCATCCGCCTGCGCGGGCGCCGGCGACAAGGACCCAGCCGCAGGCAGGCTGACGGTCGACAACCTCGACTGGGGCACCTACCGGTTGACCGAAATCACCGCGCCCGGCGGATACCAGCTGCCCGACAGCGCCAGCACGTGGGCCGAATTCACCATCAGCCAAGCACATCCCAAGGCGCAGACCGTGCTTAAAGGCCACGGCGAATGGTCCGGCATACACGGCAACCGCCTGACCAACCGGCCCGAACCGGTCTCCGCGCTGCCCATCACCGGGCATGCCGAAGCCCTGCTGCTCACGGCTGTGGCAATCGCCGCAGGCGGGGGATCCGTGCTCGCACTGGCCGTGGCGGCGTATATCAGAAAACGTGCGTACGGGGATTCTCCCATGGATCCGTAAACACAACGAACCCACGGGAGAAAACCCATACGAACCCGATAAGGAACTGTTCTTTACCAGATCAGAATGGAGAAGACAATGAGAACAACAACATGGATCGCAGGATTCGCGGCGGCGGCAACGCTGTTCGCGGCCATGGGAACCGCCGGCAGCGCATTGGCCGACGAAACCGGCACCAAGCCAGCCGGGGATTGCGCGGCCACCAGCAACACCATCACGCTCAAGGGCAGCGACATGGACGCCTTCAAGACATGGGACGGCAAACAGTCGACCGGCACCCGCACGTTCAGCGCGGCCAAGGTCGCCGACTACGAGATCGGCAACGGTCCGACCGGGGGATCCGTGCACCTGCAGACAGTGGAAGCGTCGAAGACCGCGATCATCAACGCGCTGGGAGACATCAAGGACAACTCCGGCAACAAGCTGTACGACAGCGAAGACAACCAGGGCGACCCCATGAACTGGCTCGCCAACACCCGCAACGACACGTTCATCCGCAACTACGCCAACGACCCCGGCGTCACCGGCACGCCGCTCTCCACGGTGAAGCTTGACGAGGCCAACAAGACCGTGACCCTGGACGTGAGCGAACCCGGACTGTACGTGATCTTCGACACCACGAACCCGAAGAAGCAGATTAAGGACACCGGCGACACCACCGTCGAATACGACGGCTTCGCGAACATGCTGGTCGGTACGCCGCTGCCCGACAGCTGCGGGGTGACGAACAACTCCGGCACGATCGACCTGACGCAGGCCGTCAACGCGAAGACCGGATCGTCCACCACGGTACGCGGCGGATTCACGTTCACCAAGGTCGGCGTGAAGGACGACCGCACCGGACTGGCCGGCGCGGAATTCACCCTGTACTCCGACAAGGACTTCAACACGCCGGTGAAGGACGGCAACGACAAGCCCGTCGTGGCCACCTCCAACAGCGGCGGCCTGGTCGACTTCTCCCAGTTCAAGCTGAACGCCGGCACCTACTACCTCAAGGAAACCAAGGTGCCCGCCACCTATTGGGCCGGCTCCGCAGGCAAGCTGAAGATCACCATGATCAAGAACGACAACGGACAGATCGTCCTGGGCTCCATCGAAGACATGTCCCTCCCGTCCAGCGGCCTGCTGACCAACGGCACGAACGGCTACGTGTACCACAACGTCAAGAGCATCGTCCAGCTGCCGCTCACCGGTGCCATGGGCATGGCGCTCCTCGGCATCGTGGCGCTGCTGTGCGCAGGCGGCGCGGCGATCATCGTGATCCGCGCACGTAAGACGAAGCGGGAGCTCGCCGCCTGAACCGGCGAGCGACAGACGTGAGCACATCCGATGCACACGTCTGATAGCCGGGCTCTCCGGTAAGTGCCGGCCTGCCCGAAACACGCAAATCGGCGGAACCATGCGACGCGTACCACGGGTACGCCGTACGGTCCCGCCGACTTGCCGTCTTACGACCGAAACCACGATAGGTATACGGTACTGATCGCACTGACCGTGCTGACCGCACTGATCGCACTGACGAAACCAGAGGGGAGGGAAGATACATGGCATATTCGCCGCAACCATTCGACCAGCTGATCGGCGGCACGAATGCATCGCGCACGCGCACGCGGGCGGAACGACAGCTGCGCATCATGTACGGTGCCGCTGCCATACTCGCCGCCGTGGCGCTCGCCTGCACGGTGATCCCCGTGCTGATGCAGCTTTCCTCCAGCTCGTCGATGGCCGGGTCGGCGTCTTCGGCCGAGGAACGGGTGAGCCTGTGGCCCAAGTCCCGGGTCGGCGACGAGCTCAAGGCCGCACGGGCCTACAACCGACAGTTGGCACAATCCGGTCAGCCGGTACTGGGCGAGGCGATCGACCCGTTCACCGATCAGGGCGGCGGCTTCTCCCGTTCGTCCAAGGACAGGCGGTACAACGCGCTGCTGAACGAAGGGCATGGCGTGATGGGAAGCGTGATCATACCGAAGATCTCGGTGAACCTCCCCATCTACCACGGTACGGGCAATCGGCAATTGTCGCTGGGCGCCGGCCACCTGTACGGCAGCAGCCTGCCGGTCGGCGGGCGCAGCACGCACGCGGTCATCACCGGGCATCGCGGCATGGTGAAGGCGCAGATGTTCACCAGACTGGACGAGATGCGCGAAGGGGATTTCGTCTATATCAGGACGATGAACGAGACGCTCGCCTACGAGGTGGACCATATCTCGGTGATCGAACCGAACGACACCACGCAGCTGCGCATCGTTCCCGGGCAGGATCGTCTCACCCTGATGACCTGCACCCCGTACGGCATCAACTCCCACAGGCTGCTGGTCTCCGGGCATCGGGTGAGCATTCCCGTGCCCGCGCCCGATCCGACTGACCTGCACGACGGGCGTACCGTCGGCGGGTGGGTGTTCCTGGCTGTGGCGGTCTGCGGGTGCGCGGGCGTCATGGCAGCCAGGCGGACTCGCCATGACGCGGGGGAGCCCATGCGTCACGCCACGCGAAGGTATGGCGGTTCATGCCCGAGTTCGGCTTCGAAGCCGGTTCCGTAGGCGGTTGTTGGCTTCCGTAGGCGGTACGGAAGCGACGCTTGGTGGAATATCATGCGTCGGCTAAAAACAAGCAAAAAAATGGGGTGTTCCCACGGTTATTGACCGTGGGAACACCACATTTGACGTTTCGAATGGACTCCGGATGGGCCTCACAGCTCGGAGGCGGCACCCTCGTCGATGAGCCAGAGCAGTTCCTCGCCATCGGCATAGGAGCTCGGCGCATGCGGGTTGTTCCGCCGGGCGAACGCGGCCTTGACCGCGCCGGCCTTGCGCTCTTCGGAGGTGAACACCCACGTGTGCCTCGAACGGGCGATCATCGGCACGGTCAGCGTCAGGCGCAGCGGCGGCGGCTTCGGCGAGTCGCGCACGCCCGCGACCAGCACGTGCGGGTCGCTGATCTCGGCCTCGCCATGGTCGGGGAACAGGGAGGCGAAATGCGCGTCCGGGCCCATGCCGAACATCGCGATATCCAACGCCGGCTCGTCGCCCAGCTGCTCGATGAGCTCTCGCTGGTACTCCGCGGCGGCCTCGGCCAGCACCGCATCGGTCTGCTCGGGGGAGGCGGCGGCCACCAGCTCGGCATCGCGCGTGTCCGCCGGCATCGCATGGATGTTCCCGGCCGGCATGAGCCCGCTCTCCACAAGCGCGCCGTACCAGGCTTCGCGGGCCTGCTTCGCGTTGCGGTCGTCGTCATCGGCCGCCACGAAGCGCTCGTCGCCCCACCACACGTGCACGCGGCTCCAGTCCACGGCATCGTTCAGCGGGCTCGCGTTCATCGCGGCGAACACGCGGTTGCCGTCGGTGCCGCCGGTCACGGCGATGTCCACGCGGGTTCGGCCCGGCTCGGCCAGCAGGTCGATGATGGTCAGCAGCGTGCGGGCGGCCACGGCCTCGGCCAGCACCTGCGGGTTCGGATAGACGATGGTCTTGCGTTCTGTCACATTCGTTCCTTCGGTAAGCGTTCTTTCATGTATGGCGGCAACGATCCGGTGCGGTCGGCTACCGCTTCGGCTTGACGAGATCCAGGCCTTGCGAGACGACCTCGCTGTAGATCTCGTCGGGGTAGAGGCGGCCAAGCTCCTCGCTCAGGCATTCCTCAAGCGTTCGCGCGGGCACGCTGATGGTCTGCGGCGACTGGCCGGGCACGCTGATCACGGCGAACCCGTCGTCGGTGGAGGGACGTTCCAGGCTCAGCACGCCGTCGCCGCGCGTCAGGTACACGCCGGTGACGGCCGTGGCGTTCGGGTCCTCCTCGATCATCACCGGCACGTTCAGGCGCAGGCGCAGCCATGCGGCCAGCAGATCCAACGGCAGGTAATCCTTCTGCCCGGTCACGCGCACGTTGCTCACCGGCAGGTGCGGCGGCTGGTCGAGCATGGAGGCGATCATCGCGCGCCATACGGTCAGACGCGTCCACGACATGTCCACGTCCTTGGAGGAACGGTTGCGGCGCAGATCGTCCATCGTGCGCTGCGGGTTCGAGGAATGCATCGCGTCGGTGATGCGGCTGCTGGCCATGGAGCCGAGCAGATCCTTGGACAGGTTCGCGGGCGCCTCGTTCGGCCACCACGCCACCACGGGCGCGTCGGGCACGAGCAGCGGGATCACCAGAGTGTCGGCGTGGCGGACCAGGCCGCCGCGCGGGCGCAGCACGATGATCTCGCCGGCCCCGGCGTCGGAACCGAAGCGGATCTCGGCGTCGAGGAAGGTGGGGCGCTCCTCCTCTTCCGGATTGACCTTGCGGCTGCTCGGCGCGACGGCGATCACGCGGCAGGGGTGCTCGCGGCTCGCGTTGTTGGCGACTTCGAGGTCATGTTCGAGCGCGGCCTCGTTGGTGGAGATGAGCAGGGTGAGCACGCGGCCCAGCGCGGCCTCGCCGCGTTCCTCGTGCAGTTCGTCGATCTTCGCCGAGATCTCGCGGGTCTCGGTATCTTGCATGGTAATGATCACGGCATCCTCCAACGGTGTCCATCGCGGGCGAGCATTTCAACGGCCTCCTGCGGCCCCCACGTGCCGGAACGGTACGGCTGCGGCTGGCCGAGCGTCGACCAGAACTCCTCGATCGGGTCGAGGATCTTCCACGAGAGGTTGACCTCCTCGGTGGTGGGGAACAGCGGCGGGTCGCCCAGCAGCACGTCGAGGATCAGACGTTCGTAGGCTTCGGGCGAGGATTCGGTGAACGAACGGCCGTAGCCGAAGTCCATCGACACGTCGCGCACCTCCATCGAGGTGCCGCCCGGCACCTTCGCGCCGAAGCGCATGGTCACGCCCTCGTCGGGCTGCACGCGGATCACGATGGCGTTCTTGCCGAGCTCCTTGGTGGCGGTCGATTCGAACGGCAGGTGGGGGGCACGCTTGAACACCACGGCAATCTCCGTGACGCGCTTGCCCAGGCGCTTGCCGGTACGCAGGTAGAACGGCACGCCGGCCCAACGGCGGGTGTCCACGTCCAGGCGAATCGCGGCGTAGGTCTCGGTGGTGGATTCGGGGTCGATGCCCTTCTCGTCCAGGTAGCCGACCACCTCGTGCGAGCCCTGCCAGCCGGCCGCGTACTGGCCTCGCGCGGTATGCGCTGCCAGGTCCTTGGGCAGACGCACGGCGGAGAGCACCTTCGTCTTCTCGGCGGTCAGGTCGGAGGCGGAGAAGGAGACCGGCTCCTCCATGGCGGTCAATGCCATGAGTTGCAGCAGATGGTTCTGGATGATGTCTCGCGCGGCGCCGATGCCGTCGTAGTAGCCGGCGCGACCGGCCACGCCGATGTCCTCGGCGTGCGTGATCTGCACGTGGTCCACGTAGTTGTTGTTCCAGATCGGCTCATACATGGCGTTGGCGAAGCGCAGCGCCAGGATGTTCTGCACGGTCTCCTTGCCGAGGTAATGGTCGATGCGGAACACGCTCGACGGGTCGAACACCTCGGAGACCACGCGGTCGAGCTCCTTGGCGCTGGCCAGATCATGGCCGAACGGCTTCTCGATGATCACGCGGCGCCATGCGCCCTTATCGGATTTCGCCAGACCGCAGTCGGCTAGCTGGCGGGAGACCTGCGGGAATGCGCGCGGCGGCACGGACATGTAGAACGCGTGGTTGCCGCGCGTGCCGCGGTCGCGGTCCAGCTCGGCCACGGTGTCGGACAGGCGTTCGAACGCCTTGGGGTCGTCGAAGGTGCCCTGCACGAAGCGGATGCCCGCGGCGAGCTGTCTCCAGGTCGATTCCTTGAACGGCGTGCGGCAGTGCGCCTGCACGTTCTCCTTGACGAAGTCCTTGAAATGGTCCTCGGTCCAATCGCGGCGTGCGAATCCCGTCAGGCCGAAGCTCGGCGGCAACAGGCCGCGGTTGGCCAGATCGTAGATGGCGGGAAGCAGCTTCTTGCGGGACAGGTCGCCGGTCACGCCGAAGATCACGATGCTGCACGGGCCGGCGATACGCGGCAGGCGCAGGTCGCGGGGGTCGCGCAGCGGGTTCGTCCACGCGCCGGCCGCATTGGATGCGGTTGAAACGGTTTCACTCATGCGTTTCATACTAACCCCATAGCCGCACAGCGCGGCGGCGCGTATCCATACTCCCGCTTCGATTCTGCTTATAGCCGGTTCCGGCTCACTTGCCGAGCGAATAGCGCAGCCAGACCGCGCCGTCCTCGTACGGGGTGGCGGATTCGAGCTTCAGGGCGACGGGCCTGCGATCCATCGGCAGGCCGTCGAACGTGGAGGCCATGCCCTTGCGGCCGTCGATGCCGGGGCCGATCAGAATGCTCACCTCGTCAAGCAGCCCGGCGTCGAGGAATCCGCCGTTGATGGTGCCGCCACCGACCACGGCCATGCGCTTGACGCCGAACTCATCATTGAGGATTTCGCTGGCACGCTTGAGGTCGATGCGGTCGCGGCCTGTGGCGATCCACGAGATATTGCGTGAATCCAGGAACTCGAGGTAATCCTCGCCCACCTGCTCGCAGGTCAGGATGACCAGAGGTTTGGCGCTGCCGGAATCGTCCGGCCAACTCAACGTGCCCTTGGTGTCGGGAATTACGTTGTATCCTTCAGCGTCGGCCTTCTTGGAGAAGGCTTCGTGACCGAGCGGGCTGCCGGTGGCGTGGAATTCGCCGGAGGCCATCTCCAGCTGGGCGGTGACGCGGCCGCTCACGCGGGTCGGGGCGTCCAGCGCCGCCAGCGTCTCGTAGTATTCGGCGTTGCCCGCCAACTGCACGGTCATGCCGCAGTCGATGCGACCGTCGATCGACATCATCATGTGACATACGATATAGGGCTTGCTCATGGTTTTGCATTCCTTTCTGCATGTACACCGCGAGCCTATGCCGAAACGCTTTGCATATCCAATGCCTATGAAACATGGAAAAGCATGCAGGAATGTGCTGCGATTCCGATATGACGGGGAAGTGGCGGACGGGCGGCGGGCACGCGGCTCTCAGACGTCGTAGTCCATGGCCTGCTCGAGGAAGGCGTGCACCGCCTCGCCGGTGTCGCGCGGCGAGAAGCAGGTGTGCCCGGTGTCGAGCGTGGCGATGGCGGCCATCTCGTCGTCGGACAGCGTGAAGTCGAAGACGGCGAGGTTCTGACGCATGCGGTCCGGGTTCGCCGACTTGACGACCGGCACGATGCCGCGCTGCATGAGCCATCGCAGCACGACCTGCGGCACCGATTTGCCATGGGCGGCCGCGATATGGGAGAGCAGGTCGTTGCCCAGCAGTTCCGCATGCCCCGCGGCCAGCGGCGACCACGCCTGCATGGCGATGCCATGTTCGTGCAGATAGCGCCTGTCGACTTCGCGCTGGTAGAACGCGTTGCACTCGACCATGTCGACCGCCGGCTTGCGGTCGTTGAAGAACAGGAAGTCGGCCATGCGGTCCGGGGTGAAGTTGTCCACGCCAATGGAACGCACCAGCCCCTCGTCCTGCAGCTCGCCGAGCGCGCGCCACGCGCCGTAGTAGTCGTTGTACGGCTGGTGGATGAGCAGCAGGTCCACGTAATCCATGTCGAGCCGTTCCAGGGAGCGCTCCACCCCCTTGCGTGCGCCATCGTAGCTGGTGTCGGTGATCCACAGCTTGGTGGTGACGAAGATCTCGCTGCGTGCCACACCGCTGCCGCGCACGGCGGCCCCCACCGCGCGTTCGTTGCCGTAGGCGGCGGCCGTGTCGATGAGGCGATAGCCCGCCCGAATGGCCTCGGCCACCGCGTTCTCGCATACGTCCGGATCGGTCATGCGGAACACCCCGTAGCCGATGCGCGGCATGCGGTTCCCGTCGTTCAGCGTCAGATAGCGGTCGTTCGTGTCCATTGATGCTCCTTGCCTTGTGTGTGCTTCTGTCTGATTGCGATGTGCCGCCGGGCATTGTATGGACGCCGCCGCGGCAATGGCAAATAGCTATGATTCATCGATTGCTAGAGCTGATGGGAATAGTATGGTGGGAAGCTTGGCGCGCATGCCAGGCAGGAAGGGGCTGATGATGGATGTTCGCGTATTGAGGTATTTCCTTGCCGTCGCCAGGGAGGAGAGCTTCACCGGCGCCGCCGAGGCGCTGATGATGTCGCAGCCGACATTGTCCAAGCAGATCGCGCAGCTTGAACACGAACTGGGCAAGACGCTGTTCGAGCGCGGCGGCCGGCGCGTCACCTTGACCGAGGACGGCATGCTGCTCTACCGCCGTGCGGAGGAGATCGTCACGCTGGTCGACAGAACCGAACGCGAGCTCAAAACCGACGAGCACGACGTGACGGGGGAGGTGGCGGTCGGCGGGCATATCCCCGGGTTCCTGCTCAGGGCCGCGGCCCGGACCCACAAGGCGCACCGGGGCATCCGCTTCTACTGGCACAACGGGGACGCCACCGACGTGTCGGAACGGCTGCAGCACGGCACGCTCGACTTCGCGGTGCTGCTCCAGCCCGTGGACGTGGTGCGCTACGACTTCGTGCCGTTGCCGGACGTGGCGCGGTGGGGCGCCCTGGTGCCCGCCGGCGGCGAGCTGGCCGGCAGAAGCGTCCTGACCGTGGACGATCTGAAGCATATGCCGCTGGCCGTCCACCACCGCGAGGGGCTGCAACGGGAATTCAGCCTGTGGGCGGGCGCGGATATGGACGAGTTCGACGTCTCCGCCACGTACAACGTGCTCAACGGCAGTCCCTCGCCCTTCGTGACCAGCGGTCTGGGATGCGTGCTCACCACGGACGATCATCTCGACGGCGGCGAATCCGCCGACGTGCGCTTCCTGCCGCTCGACCCGCCTTTGGAGACGCGATGCGCGCTGGTGTACCGCCGGCACGCCGCGCTGTCGAAATCCGCGGCCATATTCCTGGACCAGGTGAAGCAATCGCTGCAATCCATGCACGAAGGCAATGGGAAGGAATAGCGCATAGCTATTTGCTATCGCATGACGGCGATCCTACAATCCCCATTCGGGACGGCACCGGGGCACGGTGCGGCAGACCCGGAACGCGGCGCATGAGGCATGCAGGACGCGCAAAGCCGCAAGGGAAACAGGGAACAAGAATACGGAAACAGCGGAGGAGCGAGAACCATGGCAAGAGGCAAGGCGGGGAACAACCAGGAAATAGACATGCTGCACGGCCGTATCTGGACCAAGGTCCTGCGCTACGCGCTGCCCGTGGCCGCGACCGGTATCCTGGAACAGCTCTTCAACGCGTCCGGCATCATGATCGTCGGCAACTTCTCCCAAGGCGACGGCACCGCCGCGGTCGCCGCCGTCGGCTCCAACGCGCCGGTCACCGGGCTCATCCTTAACCTGTTCATCGGCATCGCGCTCGGCGCGAACGTCGTCATCGCCAACGCCATAGGCCGCGGCAGCCGTGACGCCGTGCGCAAGGCCGTGCACACCTCCATCGTCACCGCCCTGATCGGCGGCGCGGTCGTCGCCGTCATCGGGGAGCTGCTCGCCGGCCCGCTCCTCGGCATGCTCAACGTGACCGACGAGGTGTTCCCGCTGGCGCTCACCTATCTGCGCATCTACCTGCTCGGCATGCCCGTCATCCTGCTCTACAACTTCGAGGCCGCCATCTTCCGCAGCGTCGGCGACACCCAGGCGCCGCTCGCCGTGCTCGCCGTCTCCGGCGTACTCAACGTGACCATGGGGCTGATCCTCGTCATCCTGTTCCATCTGGGCGTCGCGGGCGTCGCCACCGCCACCGTCATCGCCAACATCGCCAGCTCCATGATCCTGCTATACCGGCTCGTCCACACCGACGCTGCCATCCACGTGAACCTGCGCGAACTCGGCATCGACCCGCTCACCCTGCGCCAGATCATGCGCATCGGCCTGCCCGCCGGCGTGCAAAGCGCCGTGTTCGCCGTGGCCAACATCATCATCCAGGCCGCCATCAACAGCCTCGGCACCGTCGTCATGGCCGCATCCAGCGCCGCGTTCAACATCGAGATCATCGCCTACTACGTGCTCAACTCCTTCAGCCAGGCCTGCGCCACCTTCACCGGACAGAACTACGGCGCCAGGCAGATCGGCCGCTGCAGGCGCGTGCTCGGCATCTGCATCCTGGAGGACTTCATAGCCACCGCCTCCACCATCGCCGTCGTACTGCTCTTCGGCCACAGCCTGCTCGCCCTGTTCGACGCCACCCCCGAGGTCATCGCCGTCGGCTACACCAGACTTGTCATGGTCTTCTCCGCCTACACGTTCAGCATGCTGTACGAGGTCATGTCCGGCTACCTGCGCGGCTTCGGCATTTCGCTGGCACCCGCCCTGCTCACCGTGGCCGGCGTGGTCGGCGTGCGCATCACCTGGATCGAATTCGTGTTCCCCATGCACCGCACCTTCGAGACCATCATGATCGTCTACCCGATCAGCCTCGCCGCCACCGCCGTGCTCATCGGCATCGCACTGCTGTGCTACAGGCCGTCCAAACGATTCGCAGGGCAGCCTGCCAACGCATAGACGGCAACCCGCCACAGGCAAACAACCCACGGACAACCCCCGCGGTTTGACTTCAAGCCGACTTGAAGCCCTACAGTGAGCATGTGCCAGCCCGCCACCATGACGACGTGACCGGCGAGCGCGGCACACGACACAACGGCACACACGATACACACCGACACAGGGAAGGAACGGAACCACAACCATGACGCACTACCTCGACACCATCAACGGGCCAGCCGACCTCAAGAAGCTCGACCGCAGCCAACTGCCGGCGCTCGCCGACGAGATCCGCCAGGCCCTGATCGCCAAGGTCACCGCCGTCGGAGGGCACATGGGCCCGAACCTGGGCGTGGTGGAGGCGACCATCGCCATGCACTACGTGTTCGATTCGCCCACCGACAAGATCATCTGGGACGTGTCCCACCAGTCCTACACGCACAAGATCCTGACCGGCCGCAAGCAGGCGTTCCTCGACCCTGCCCACTACCACGACGTCACCGGCTATACGAACCCGAAGGAAAGCGAGCACGACCAGTTCGTGGTGGGCCATACCGGCACCTCCATCTCCATGGCCGTGGGCATGGCCAAGGGACGCGACCTGTGCGGGCGCAAGGAGAACGTCATCGCCTTCATCGGCGACGGTTCGATGAGCGAGGGCGAGGCGTTCGAAGGCCTCGACAACGCGGGCGAGATGGACACCAACCTCATCATCATCCTCAACGACAACGAGATGTCCATCGCGCCGGACCACGGCGGCATCTACAAGGGGCTCGCCGAACTGCGCGCCACCAACGGCGCCTGCGAGCACAACCTGTTCCGCGCCTTCGGACTCGACTACCGCTATGTGGCGGACGGCAACGACGTGGACGCGCTGATCGACGCGCTGCAGGAGGTCAAGGACATCGACCATCCGGTGGTCGTGCACATCCACACCGACAAGGGACTCGGCCTCGAATGGGCGCACGAGGACAAGGAATCCGGGCATTGGACGCTGCCCGCCGCGGCCATCGAGGCAATGGCCGAGCACCCGGTGGAGGATTACGCCACGCTGACCTGCTCGTACCTGCTGAACAAGATGAAGCAGGACAGGCGCGTGGTGGTGCTCTCCGCAGGCACGCCGGGCAACGGCGGCTTCGGACCGGAACAGCGCCGGCAGGCCGGCGACCAGTTCGTCGACGTCGGCATCGCCGAACAGCATGCGGTGGCAGAGATCTCGGGCATCGCCAAGGCGGGCGGCAAGCCGGTGTACGAGGTGGCCTCCACGTTCCTGCAGCGCGCCTACGACCAGCTGCAGCAGGACCTCGCCCTGCAGGGCAACGCGGCCACCATCATCGTCGCGGGCTTCGGCGACGCCATCGGCCCGGACGACAACACGCACGCCAACGTATTCGACATCGCCATGACGAACACCATCCCCGGCCTGACCGGTCTCGCGCCGGCCACCAAGGAGGAATACTTCGCCATGCTCGACTGGGCCATCGACCATGCCGGCCGCCCGGTCGTGATCGCCGAACCCGGAACCCTGACCTACGAGGCCGACCTGAACATCGAACCCGCGCAACCGGCGGCCGTGCCGTTCACCGCCAATGACCTGGACTACCGCCTCATCGCACGCGGCTCCAAGGTCGCCATCCTCGCGCTCGGCAACTTCCTGCCCCTGGGACTCAAGGTGCGCAAGGCGCTCGCGAAGCAGGGCATCGACGCCACGGTGATCGACCCGCGCGTCTACTCCGACCTCGATACCGCCACACTCGAATCGCTCAAGGCCGGCCACAGCGTGGTCGTCACCCTGGAGGACGGCGCGCTGGTCGGTGGCTTCGGCGAGCGCATCGCCGCCTACTACGGCCCCTCCGGCATGAGGGTGCTCGCCTACGGCGCGCATAAGGAGTTCACCGACCGCGTGCCCACGGAGACGCTGTACGAGCGGTACCGCCTGAACCCCGATCAGATCGTGCAGGACGTGGTCGCGGCGTTGTAATCGCGGCGGTTCCAAGCGATACGATATGCGAGCGGCCTGTGCCGGCGAATATGTGTTCGCCGGCACAGGCCGCTCGTTTTGGTTCTTGTCCGCCTTGCGGTCCCCGCGCGGTTAGCGTGCGCGCCGCTTGCCGGATGCGCCCCGTTGTGCGGTGCGCCGGGTCGGGTCGCCGCCATTCATGAACGCGGCCATGGCCCGGGTCGCCGCGCGGGGGAGCATGCGCTCGGCGAACGCGCCGGCCTTGGTGAGCGGACCGTGGTAGGCGAGGGTCGAGCCGCGCATCATCCTGCGGTAGGCGAATGCCGCCAGCTGGCGTGCGGTGGCCGGTTTGGTCATGGTGAAGAAGTTGCGTCCGCCCATCCTGGCGGCCTTGGCGAACCCGGTGGTCGTCGGCCCCGGGCATACGCAGGTCACCGTCACGCCCGTGCCGCGCAGCTCATGGGCCACGGCCTCCGACAGCGAGCGCACGAACGCCTTCGTGGCGAAATACATCGCCATGTACGGGCCGGCCATCATCGAGGCGACCGAGGAGACGTTGAGGATCCTGCCATGCCCGGCGGCGCGCATGTCGCGCCCATACCGGTAGGTGAGTTCGGCGAGCGCCTCCATGTTGAGCCGCATCATCCGCCGCTGCCGGTCCCAGTCGGCGTCGAGATAGCCGGTCCAATCCGCGAATCCCGCGTTGTTGGCCAGGTATTCGATGGCGATCCCGTGCGACGTGGTGAAGTCGTGCAGCCATTGCGGCGCGTCCGGTTCGCTCAGGTCGATGGCGAACGGCACGACGCGCACATGGTAGCGGCCTTCCAGCGCGTCCCTCACGGCGTCGAGCCGCGTCCGGCTGCGCGCCGTGATGACCAGATCGTGGCCGTTCGCGGCGAACAGTGCCGCCAGTTCGCGTCCGATGCCGCTTGATGCCCCGGTGATGAGTGCGTATGACATAGTAACCTCGCTCTGCCTTGCCGTCGGTCATTGCCTATGTCCAGTGTATGGCCGTCTTTCGGCCGCAGCGTAGCGGTCGGCGATGCGGGATGTGCGCCGGCAAGGTGTGATACGGATGGTATGCGGGTATGGTCGCTCTGCCGGGTGCGGAGCGTGGTCACCCCGGGAGCCAGCCAGGGTATGGCCCCGTCAGGGATCGCCAGCGTGGCGAAATGCGGATGGCGGGCGGGTATGGTCGCGCCGGAGGGTGTGTGGGCGTGGGTTTTCCAGGGGCGTATCCGAAAACGGCCACGCCGAACATGTGTCGGCGTGGCCGGATGATGCTGCTACCCCGGGATGGCTATGCGGGAAGAGCGCTGACGTGTCCTGACGGTTCCGTCGTCCGCATATCGCTACGCCGGGGGCGATGCGAGTGTGGCGGAATAGGGATGACGCCCGAGGCCAACCACGGCGGCTACTGGGCGAGCCAGCTGTCCACGGCGTGCCGGGTCGCGTCGGCGTCCTGCTGCGCGGTGGTGCCGCGCACCGCCAGGCCGTTCTCGACCTTCGCGCCGTGTGCAGCCTTGGCGATGTTGCCGGGCGTGCCGCCGAGGCCGCTGCCCTCATGCGTGCAGAACGGGTAGATGGTCTTGCCGTTCCAATCGCGGCCTTCCAGGAAGGTGTAGACGGGCATCGGCGCGTCGCCCCACCACATCGGGTAGCCGAGATAGATGGTGGTCGCCTTGTCGAGCGCGTCGATGTCGCCCTTGAGGGTGATGCGCGGACGGGCGTTCGTCCGTTGCTCCTGTTGCGCCTCGGCGGTGGTCTCGTCATAGCCTGCCGGGTACGCCTCGTCGCGTGTGATCTCGACGATCGGCGCACCGGCCGCCTGTGCGATCGCCTCGGCCAGTTTCGCCGTATTGCCGGTCCTCACCGTGCCCACGCCGTAGTTCTCGCCGGCGCGGGAGAAGTACACCACTGCCGTCATATCCGTTGTCATATCCGTTCCTGTCTTTCTTCTCTGTGTCGCGTTTCGGGATTCCCGTTCGGAGGCGTTGCCCCTATCCGGCCGCCGTGCCGCCCTGTGCGAGGGAGGCGATGACGCGAAGGTCCTCGATGACGCGTTTCGGCTGGGATCGCAGCGGGAAGTTGTCCTCGTCGCGCACGCCGTCGAGCGAGCCTGCCGGATCGGGGTCGAGCGCGGCGAACAGGGGTCTGAGATCGGGCTGCATGGGCCCGCGCTCCGCGACCAGCTCCAGCGTTTTGTTCGCCGCCTCCTCGCAGCCGAGCGATGCGACCAGCACCTGCGCGATCTGCCGGCGCGAGATCACCCCGTCGCGCGGATCGGCGTATCGGTGCGTGTCGCCCTGCAGGAAGACGAGCCGCTGCTGGCCGGGATCGTTGTAGTCGAACCAGCCGGGGCGCACGATGGTGTACTCGTTGCCGCTGGCGCGCACCAGCCGCTCCGAACGGCGCTTCCAGTCGTGGGCCTGCGAGGCGAGGTTGTAGCGCGAATCCATGCAGGTCACGCCGATGGCCGTCATGAGCGCGATGCGCGCCCTGCGTCCCTCCAACGCGATCAGCGTATTGCGCACCGCACCGTAGTCGACCTTCTCGATCATGCTCGGCCCGTCGTGCGCGCCCATGGTGAACACCACGCCGTCGATGCCGGCGAGGGCGCCGCGCAGCGACTCCACGTCGGTCAGATCGCCCTGCACGACCTCCACGCGCGGGTCGAAGCACGCCCGGCCCGCGTCGCGCACCAATGCCCGGGCATGGTAGCCGCGTTCGACGGCCTCGCCCACGGCCAGGCGTCCGATGCTGCCGGTCGAGCCGATGAACAGCACCCGTGTCGGTCTCGTCATATCCGCCCCCGTCGTCGTTCCCGTAGTTCCGCCGCCAGCCTAGAACCGAAGGGAAAAGATAACAAATACAGATATGCGATAGCATGGAATACGTAAAATGCATGTACTGGAAAGTGGGGAAACGCATGGAGATCAAGGTGCTGCGTCATTTCATCGCGGTGGTGCAGGAGGAGGGCGTCACCGCGGCCGCCGAGGTGCTGCGCATCAGCCAGCCGGCCCTGTCCCGCCAGATCAAGGATCTTGAGGGGGAGATGGGCGCGACCCTGTTCGTGCGCGGCAACCGCGGACGCGCCCTGGAACTGACGCATGAAGGGCAATTGCTGTACCGGCGCGCATGCGAGATCGTGGAGCTTGCGGACCGTACCAGGTCGGAGATCGCCTCGGGCGAACAGGTCGAGGGCGACGTGCACGTGGCGGCCGCCCAGACCGCCGTGATGGACGTGCTGGCCAAGGCCGCGGTGCACGTGCGCGAGCTGCACCCCGGCGTGCGCATCCAATTGCACGACGATTACGGGGAGAACATCATGGAACGGCTCAACAACGGGCTCGCGGACTTCGGCGTGCTGGTGCAGCCGGCCGACATGAGCCGCTACGACCACCTGCCCCTGCCCGGCGGCGACCGCATGGGACTGATCATGCGCCCCGACCATCCGCTCGCCGCGCGAAGCGGCGTGCAGCCGGCCGACCTGCAGGGCTTGCCGCTGATCGTGCCCAAGGGGGCGCTCGCCAGGCGCGACCTGTCCGGCTGGTACAGCGGGAGTCTGCGGCCGTTCGACATCGTCGGCACCATGAACCTGACCTACAACGCCAGCCGGTTCGTGCGCGCCGGCTACGGCTGCGCGCTGTCGCTCGAAGGCCTGGTCGACACCGGCGAGGGCAGCGGCCTGACGTTCCGCCCGCTCGAACCGACGTTGCGGGCGTCGCTGAGCATGGCGTGGAAGAAAAGCCAGCCGCTCACCCCGGCCGCGCGGGCGTTCCTCGACTGCGTGCGCGAAGTGGTGGGGGAGACGGCCCGGTCGTGACATCGACCGGGCCGCACGAATCCGGGCAGTGGCCTTGGCATCGGCCATTTTGCGCATCGGATGAATGAAACGGTTCGGCCCGCTCAGTCGCGGTAGTCGCGCAATCCCGCAAGGAAACGCGTCAGCCCCTCGACCATGCGCGAGCGCGGGCATGCCACGTTGATGCGCACGAAATCATGCCCGTCGCCCCCGTATTCGGAGCCTTCGGAGAGCATCACCCTGTGCTCGCGCCTGAGATGGTCGCACAACGCGTCGGTGTCGTGCGTGATGGCCGAGCAGTCGACCCACATGAGGTAGGTGGCGTGTCCCTCGATCAGGATGATGCGACGGTCCGCGGGCACGGAGGCGTTGTATTCGTCGAACATCGCACGCGCGGCGGCCTTGTTGCCGGCCAGATAGGCGCGCAGCTCGTCCAGCCAGGGGCCGCCCTCGTTGAACGCGGCCAGCGTGGCGTCCATGGCGAACGCGTTCGGCTCGGCCACCTCGTCGGTGTTCAGGGCGCGCCACACCTTGTGGCGCAGCACGGGGTTCGGGATCATCACCGCCGCCGAGTTGAGGCCCGCGATGTTGAACGCCTTGGTCGGCGCCATGCAGGTCACCGAGTTCATCGCGCAATGCTCGCCCGCGGAGGCGAACGGCACGTAGCCGAAGCCCGGATCGGTCAGATCGCAGTGGATCTCGTCGCTGATCACCGTCACATGATGCTCCCAGCACAGTTCGCCGATGCGCGCCAGGGTTTCGCGATCCCAGATGCGTCCGATCGGATTGTGCGGATTGCATAGGATCATCAGCGTGGTCTGCGGGTCGGCGAGCTTCGCCTCCAGGTCCGCCCAGTCGATCGCGTAATGCCCCTCGCCGTCGTAGACGAGCGGGGATTCGAGCACCCGGCAGCCGTTGTTGAGGATCGAATTGAAGAAGATGTTGTAGACCGGCGTCTGGATGAGCACGTTCTCGTTCGGCGTGGTGAGCTTGCGGACCATGCTGGAGATCGCCGGCACCACGCCGGTGCAGAACACCAGCCACTCCGGGTCGATGGCGAGATCATGCCGCCGGCCCCACCAGTCCGCATAGGCCCGGTTCCATTCGGGCGGCACGATCGAATAGCCGAACACGCCGTGCTCGACGCGACGGCGCAGCGCCTCGCGGATCTCGGGCGCGGTCTGGAAATCCATGTCCGCCACCCACATGGGCAGCGCGCCGCCAGACTCCTCCCACTTGAGCGAATACGTGCCGGAACGGTCGATCGGGGTATCGAAATCGTAGGTCATGTGTCCAAACATAGGAATCCCGTGCAGACGAAGTCAAATACGCCGGCCCCGCTTGGCGGCGCTCGCCATCCATGCGCCGACCGGCGGGGCCGGGTCCCGACGAAGCGGGGCTACTCCGTCTGCTCGTTCGGATCGAGCGTCTTGATGACCCTCGCCGGCGAGCCGACGGCCACCGCATAGTCGGGGATGTCGCGCGTCACCACCGCGCCGGCGCCGATCACGGCGTACTCGCCGATGGTCACGCCCGGGCAGATCGTCACGTTCATGCCGATCCACGCGTTTTTCCCGATGGTCACCTTGCCGTAGGTGTAGATGGAATGACGGGCGTTGAAATCATGGTTGATGGTGGCGATGCGCACGCCCGGCGCGACCTGCACGCCGTCGCCGAACTCGATGCCGCCCGAGGCGGACAGGATGGCCGAATGGTTGATGAACACGTTGCGCCCGAAAGTCACACGGTTGCCGAAATCGCAGGTGAACGGCGTCAGGATACGCACGTCGTCGAGCTTCCTCGCGAACAGCTCCTCAAGATAGCCCACATAGGACGGGTCGTCCGGCAGGACCTGGTTCGCCCTCGCGCACAGCGTACGCGAACGCGTCATCTCATCGACCGCCTCCCTGAAATACGGTTCGCGGTTGTCGGTCGGACCACCCTGGTCCATCAGCTCGTACACATAGCCCTCGCGGTACTCCACGGTATGCTCCTTGTCTTCATAACGATCGATGTCGTGACCATTATGAAGCCGTGAGACCGGCGAAGCTAATGCGCGGATTGAACAAAACTCCATGCAGGACGAACATGCGGTTTCCCGTAAGGATAATTTCCGTTATGCAATAGGGGAGTGCGACAGTCCGATGGCGCTCGCCATCCATGCGCCGCGTGCATGGCGGGGCATCGACGTGTTGCATTGTACCGGCGCGGCTCGGCGGACGATAATCGTTGGGGTAGGGACGAATACGCCGCCAAAGGAGGAACGATGCAGAGCTTCATCATGAACAACGGGCTGAAGATCCCGGCCGTCGGCTACGGGGTGTTCCAGATGACGTCGAAGGAGGTGCTCGAGCATCTGCCGCAGGCGTTGGACGCCGGATACACGCATATCGACACCGCCAACGCGTACTTCAACGAGGTCGCCGTCGGTCAGGCGATCCGATCGTCCGGCGTGGCGCGCGAACGGCTGTTCGTCACCAGCAAGCTGTTCCCGCAAAGCTACCCGTATAAGCAGTGCGTCAAGGACATCGACGAGACCCTTGCAAGACTCGGCATGGACTATGTCGACCTGCTGCTGTTTCACCAGCCCTACGGCGAATACGTGGAGGGTTGGAAGGCCATGGAGGAGGCCGTCCGGGCCGGCAAGGTCAGGTCCATCGGCCTGTCGAACTTCCCGATGCACAAGATCCAGGAGATCCTCGACGTCGCCGAGATCAGGCCGGCCGTCCTGCAGGTGGAGATCAACCCGTACTGGAACCAGCATGAGCTCAAACGCCAGCTCGCCGGCACCGGCATCGTGTTCGAAGGCTGGTATCCGCTCGGCCACGGCGACCGCGCCCTGCTCGAGGAGCCGGTGTTCGCGAGGCTGGCGCGCAAATACGGCAAAACCAGCGCGCAGATCATCATGCGCTGGCACCTGCAGGAGGGCAACGTCGTCTTCCCCAAGACCCTCAACCCGCGGCATATGAAGGACAACCTCGACATCTTCGACTTCGCGCTGGAAGACGAGGAGATGGCCGAGATCAACAGTCTGCCGCAGCGCCCGTACTACCAGGTGCCCGACGAGCCGCCCGCATTCGTGCTCACCCACAACGACTACAGCCGTCAGGCCTGAACGACGGCCCGCGAACCCGGCAGGGCGGCGGATACGGCAAGGCCGGCCACGAACAATGGTGGCCGGCCTTCGCTTCGTTCAGCTGGCTTTGGTCTCGCTCAGTCGGCGTTGCCGCCGGTGAGCACGACCCTGACCTTGCTCGGGTCGATCCGTTCCGGGTCGAGCGTCAGCTTGCCGATCGCATCGGCGCGGATCGTGCCCGCACTCGGATTGAGCACGCTGTCGATCGTGCCGTGAACGTCCGCATCCACCGTGGAATACTCGAACGCCAGCGTCGTATTGATCAGCCGGCAGTTGCGCAACACCAGGTTATCCACGTAGCACAGGCCCTGCAGGCTTTCGATCGTACAGTTCTCGAACGTCACGTTCCGCGAATTCCACGCCAGATACTCGCCCGAAACGAACGAGTCGCGCACCGTCACGTTCTCGCAGTTCCAGAAGCAATCCTTCGAGATCAGCCGCGAATTCGAGATCTGCACGTTCCGCGCCCCATCGAACGGATAATTGCCCACCAGACGCAGATTATCGGCCTTCACGTTCTCGCAGTTCATCGCCAGATAATCGCCATGCGCGCTCACATTATCCAACGTCACGTCACGGCAGGACCACAACGTCTCCTCGGCATTGGGGAAATCCACGTTGCGCAACGACACGTCATGCGCACGACGGAAGTTCTTCGGCGCCTCGATCGTCGAATCCTCCACCGTGATATGGTCCGTATACCATACGCCCGCACGCCCCATCTCGAACCACGTGCAGTTCCTCGCCCTCACATTGCTGCAATACCACAGCGGATACTTCCACTTGAACGAACTGTCCACCAATTCGATATCGCGCGCATGCTTCAACGGCGACTCGCCATCGGCGAAAATAGTATCGACATACCGGCGGTCCCTGGCGAAGAACTCCGCGCGCTCGCCGGTGAGGAACGCCTGACGGACCTCGACCATGCCATCGGCATCAGAGGTATCAGTGGTGTCTTGGATGCTGTTCAACATGTGCTCCTTCTATGCTCCGTTGCACAAGATAGGAACTTCGAGTACTCGAAGTCAAACGGGGAGTCACGTTCGCTGCAAGATGAACGCGGCTCCCCGTTGCGTATTATCGGCGTCGACATGCCGAGGACGCCGGGAACGACGGTCAGGCGGTCAGCGCCTCCGGGTACTTGGCCACGGCGGCATCGATCTGCTCATCGCTGGCGGTGGCAACGCCCTGGATGAGGAACGGCTTCAAATACGTGGCATGTACATAACGGACCGTCTCCGCGAACGGGAAAAGCAGCTCCTCCATGGTGCGCAGATGACTGCCCTCATGCGTATACGAGTCGGCCGGAGAGCCGGTGGACACCGCCAGCATGAACTCCTTGCCCTCCAACGCGCGGCCGCCGGCATACGCCCAGCCGGACTTCAGCACCATATCCTCCCACTGCTTGAGCAGCGCAGGGGAGCTGAACCAATAGAACGGGAACTGCAGCACGATGCGATCATGCGTCTCAAGCAGCTCCTGCTCATGCTCCACGTTGACCCTGAAATCAGGGTACGCGGCGTACTCGTCGACCACCGTCACATCCCCGGTCTCCTCGGCGATGTCCATAAGCCTGCGATTGACCCGCGATTTCTCCAGATGCGGGTGGAATACCAGAACCAGCGTTTTCATCCATGCTCCTTCTCGATCCAAGATGTCCGGTACGCAGACATGATAGCCCACCACAACCCGCTCCGGGCGTAACCGGCCATAACCGAAGCCGATACCGCCAAAGGCATTTGACACAGAACCACGATAGTAAGATGGCCGATGCCAGAAGGAACCAGCCGCACGGGCACGGCGGAACACGGAAAGGAACACACGCTTGGCACCGAACACGCGACACAGAAGACAAGCCATCGCCAAAGCGTTCACGACCGCACTGCCCAGAACACTGCCGGTCTGCATCAGCTTCTTCTTCCTGGCCATGTCATATGGCGTGCTCATGGGCACACGAGGCTACTCGTTCCTATGGCCCATGTGCATGAGCACATTCATCTACACCGGCTCCATGGAATTCGTCACCGTGGACCTGCTCGTCTCCGCATTCAACCCGCTCGCAGCCCTCATGCTCGCCATCATGCTCGGCACCCGCCACCTGTTCTACGGCATCTCCATGCTCGGCCGATTCACAAACATGGGAGCGAAAAAGCCATACCTCATCTTCTCACTATGCGACGAGACCTTCGCCATCGACAACGGCACCACCATCCCCACAACCGTCGACCGCGGATGGTTCTACCTCTTCGTCGCCCTGCTCAACCAACTCTCCTGGGTATCCGGAGCCACACTCGGCGGCATCATCGGAGGACGGATCACCTTCAGCACCACAGGCCTCGACTTCGTCATGACCGCCATGTTCGTCGTCATCTTCATAGACCAATGGATGACCACAACACACAAAAGCCACATGGCAGCACTCACCGGCATCGCCATACCAACCATCTGCCTCAGCATCCTCGGCCCCGACAACTTCATGATCCCCTCACTGATCGCCATGCTCATCATGTTCATCGCACTACGCCCATACCTCGAAGACCTCAACACCACAACCACACCCACCAACACCGACACCACAGACTCCACAGACACCCCCACAACCAAGGAGAACCACACACGATGACCATGACCACCTGGCAAGGCATCATCACCATACTCATGGCAGTACTCGGCACCATGCTCACACGATTCCTCCCCTTCATACTCTTCCCCGAATCCAAAGAACCACCACGCCTCATCACCTACCTCGGCACCGTACTGCCATACGCCATGACCGGACTACTCGTCGTCTACTCGCTCAAAGGAACACAACCACTCACCGGCAACCACGGCATCCCCGAAGCACTCGCCATCATCGCCATCATCCTGCTCCACCTATGGAAAAAGAACATGCTGCTCTCCATCGCAGGAGGAACCGCCATATACATGGCACTCATCCAACTCGTCTTCTAACCCGCAAACCCAAAACCCGCAAACACGCCGCCGCGCTCGCCGCCAACCATACACAATCCGCTGAACCCGCCTATCCAAACTGTGAGAATTAACGCAGCGCTTCGATTAGCCGACCTACGCTGTTGCCTAGCCATAGGAGAAGAGCCTTCACCAAAGGCATGGCTACAACAACAATCAGCCAATCGAGAGAGAACACAATGACAAGTGCAACAGGCACAGCCGGCGCTCGCATACCCGCGCCCGGCAAACTGGAATTCACGGACGATTACACGCCCGCCGAGGAGGAACGCGTCATCCGCAATTCGAAGGGGCTTCCCGTCGGTGTGAAGCCGAAGATGGTGTGGACCTGGCCGAAGGCCGTCGTCTGGGCCGTGGTCGCGATCGTATGCGCCATCGGCTGGTCCGTGCTGGCGGTATCGCGCGGCGAGGAGATCTCCGCCATCTGGTTCGTAGTGGTGGCCCTGTGCTCCTACGCGATCGCCTACCGCTTCTACGCGTACTACATCCAGATCAAGATCATGCGCACCAATGACGCGAACGCCACGCCGGCCGAGCGCGTGCACGACGGTGCCAACTTCGAGCGCACCGACCGTCGCGTGCTGTTCGGCCAGCACTTCGCCGGCATCTCCGGCGCAGGCCCGCTCGTCGGCCCGATCCTTGCTGCGCAGATGGGCTATCTGCCCTCCACCATGTGGATCATCCTCGGCGTGATCTTCGCCGGCGCCGTGCAGGACATGCTCATGCTGTGGATCTCCGCCAAGCGCCGCGGCCGTTCCTTCGGCCAGATGGCCACCGATGAGATGGGCAAGTTCGGCGGCACCATCCTCTCCGTGTTCCTGGTGGTCATGACCGCCATCGCCATGGCGTTCCTCGCCCTGGTCGCAGTCAAGGCCATGGCGTCCTCGCCGTGGGCCGTGTTCTCCATCGGCATGACCATCCCGATCGCCCTGATCATGGGCTGCTATCAGCGCTTCCTGCGTCCCGGCCGCGTGATCGAGACCACCATCCTCGGCTTCGTGCTGCTCGTCATCGACATCGTCGCCGGCGGTTACATCGCCGACTCCCCGGTGCTCGCCCCGATCTTCACGCTGACCGGCAAGCAGCTCGTCATCGCCCTGGTGATCTACTCCTTCGCCGCCGCGGCGCTGCCGCACTGGCTGCTCGTCACCCCGCGCGACTACCTGTCCACCCTGATGAAGATCGGCACGCTGATCCTGCTGGTCATCGGCATCATCATCGCCAACCCGATGGTCAAGGTCCCGGCCATCACCGAACTGGCCGGCGTCTCCACAGGCCCCACCTTCTCCGGCAACCTGTTCCCGTTCCTGTTCATCACCATCGCCTGCGGTGCCTTGTCCGGTTTCCATGGCGCGGTGAGCTCCGGCCTGACCCCGAAGGCCCTGGAGAAGGAGAACCAGATCCGCATGATCGGCTACGGCTCCATGCTGGTCGAATCCTTCACCGCCATCATCGCCCTGATCGCGGCCATCACCGTCTCCCAGGGCGTGTACTTCTCCACCAACATGTCCGCCCTGCAGATCAGCAAGGCCTCCGGCGTAACCGTCTCCGCGACTTCCACCCCGAAGCAGCAGGCCGACGCCGCCGTCAAGGCCGTGAACTCCATGAAGGTCAGCAATATCAAGGGCGAGCAGATGAAGGTCACCTGGGATTCCGTGGACGACAACGGCAACGCCAAGACCTACGAAGGCTCCGAAGCGCTTGAAAAGGCCGCCTCCGACATCGGCGAGAAGACCATCGTCTCCCGCACCGGCGGCGCCACCACCTTCGCCATGGGCATGGCGAGTTTCCTGAAGTCCTTCCTCGGCGGTCACAACGCCATGGCCTTCTGGTACCACTTCGCCATCATGTTCGAAGCGCTGTTCATTCTCACCACCGTCGACAACGGCACCCGCGTGGCCCGCTACCAGATCGGCGAACTGCTCGGCAACGTGCGCAGGCTCAAGAGGTTCGCCGACCCGACCTGGAAGATCGGCAACGTGATCACCACGCTGATCGCCGTGGCCCTGTGGGGCTCCATGCTGTGGATGGGCGTGGCCGATACGAACGGCGGCATCAACGCCATGGTGCCGATCTTCGGCATCTCCAACCAGCTGCTCGCCGCGGCCTGCTTCGTGCTCGTAACCGTGTGCGTCGCCAAGCTCGGCTACAAGAAGTACCTGTGGATTCCGATCGTCCCGCTCGTGTGGGATGTGGCCGTGACCTTCACCGCCGACTTCCAGAAGATCTTCGGGCCACTGAGCTACTTTACTGTGGCCGCGAACTACAAGACCCAGATCGCAAGCGGCGCGCTGAGCGGCGAGGCCCTGACCAATGCCAAGGCCGCGCTGTCCAACGCCTACCTGGACGGTTTCCTGTCCGTGTTCTTCATGGTCATGATGGGCGTCTTCGTAATCGTCGGCGTGGTTCAGGTCGTACGGATCCTGGCCCGTGGCAAGTTCGGCGTCGAGACCACCAGCGAGGAGCCGTTCGTCGAATCCGAATGGTTCGCGCCGAGCAGCCTGGTCGCCACCAAGCTGGAGAAGAAGGTGCAGCGCGAATACAGCGCCAAGCTGCAGGAGCTGCGCCAGGCCGCACAGGCTACCGCCTGATAGCCGGTCATAACGATTGAGTATCGTCGTTCCGAGCGTTCACCCGTTCGGAACGACGATTTTTCATAAGGACACGATATGGATATTGCCGACAAGGCCAGGAAGATCTGGCAAGGCATCGTCTGGTACATGCGTGAGATCAGTGGGGAAGCGAGATACGACCATTATCTGGAACGTTTCGGCGAGGAACACCCCGGCGAGACGCCCATGAGCGAAGTCGAGTTCCTGAGGGCCAGGGAGGAATACGACAAATACCATCCCAATACCGGTTGCTGTTGCTGAATCCGTTTTCGCCCTTGCCTGCAACGGGTGGCATCCCACGATGCCAGGCATGCCGGTACTTGACGGCCGGCACGGTCAATGAGTCTGATCTGCTTCGGCATGCAGCCAAGTGATGGCCAGCTGCGTGCGGTTGTCAAGCGCCAGCTTGTCGAGTATGCCGCTGATGCGGTTGCGCACCGTACCCTCGCTCAGGAACAGCCGTGCGGCGATCTGCCGGTTATCCAATCCCTGCGCGACCAGCCGCGCGATGTCGCGTTCGCGGTCGCTCAGTGCATCCAATGCCGCTGCGGCCGCGTCATCCGCATGAGGCCGGGCACCATGCTCGCCCTGTTCCTTCATCGAATCGGTGAGTTTGCCGAGCACTTCCGCACCCAGTACGATCTGGTCGGCCATCACCGCCTGCACCGCAGGGCATATCGACGCCACATCCTGCTTGATGAGATATCCTCGCGCGCCAAGCGTGACGGCCTGCGCGATGTACTGGCGATCGGCGAACGTGGTGAGAAACAGGATGCGCGCCGCCTTGTCGAATTCCAGGATCCTGCGCGCCGCCTCGAGGCCGTCCATGCCGGGCATCTGCACGTCGACGAGCAGTACATCCGGGCGGTTCGCGGGGCCGGACATATAGCGTTCGCACGTCTCCTCGCCGGTATTGGCCGTCCATAGCACATCGGCCGTTCCGGTGGCCGTCAGAATCGTCTGCAACGACGAGCATACGATCGGGTCGTCATCGGCTATCGCGACTTTCATACACGCTCCTCCCATATGCCCTAATCCTAGACCCTGCAGACTCGCATACCCGGTGCCGCCACGAGTTGCCTTGCCTAGGATGTGTGCGCCGCACCGAAACCCGCCTTGGGGATGGACGCGAATACACGCCAGCCGTTGCCATACGGGCCGTACGTACAGGTGCCGTCCAATGCATGCACACGATCCTCGATGTCGGCGAGCCCCATGCCGCGCCCGCTCTCCGGGTCCTGCCTCGGAGCGCCGGCGCTTTCGGTGTCTGCATGATTCCCGCCATCGTCCTGCACGACGATCTGCCAGAACGCCGGGAAATCACGCAGGGTGACCTCGGCATGGGTGGCGCTGCCGTGATGGACGGCATTCGCCAGCGCCTCCCGGATCAACGCGGAGCAGCAGCGCGCCACCGGTGCCGGCGCGTCCTCGACACCATTCGTCACCCGTACCCGCAGGGAGGGTGAGGATTGTGCGGCGGCTTCGATCATGGCGGCGAAGTCGGTGCCGTCATCCGCAAGATCATGCACCGAACGGCGCATCACCGTCATCGCCTCATGCAGTGTGGTCCCGATGCCCTCCAGCGAACGGACCGCGGCCTCGTCGTCGCGCATTCGCGCCACGACCTTGGACGCTTCGGTCTGCATGATGGCGCGGGTGAGCAGATGCCCCACATTGTCGTGGATATCACGCGCTATGCGGGTCCGTTCGTTCAGCGTCGCCATGCGTACGGCCACGCCGCGCTCCTCGGCCGAGCACGACAGTCTGGACGTCAGCTCGCGCATCATGGCGCGATGCTCGTCATGCGCATGCCGCAGGGCCCGCGAGCGGCGGGACAACCCGAGTCTGGCATATCCAAGCATGCCGGCAACGGCGCACAGCATTCCCATGGCGCACAGCATCGCCATTCCACAAGGGTGCGATTCCGAAATGGGCGGCGTGCCGTACATGCTCTGCGCAATCAGACGGATAACGGCCGGAACCCAAGGCAATGCCATACACCACGAGAACGCCTGATACGCCAGCGACGGTATGCGAGATGAGGGAAACGCCGATGGGCACGGCATGCATCGGAACGTACGTGCGCCCGCATATCCGGCGGCGGGCAACGCCACGAACAGGGGAGGGAAGGCGAGTGCCGCCAACCCCAGGAACAGGGACGGAACCCATGCCCATGCGGTGCGGGACAACAGCAGCCACTGTGTCAAACCCGCGCAGCATATGGCCAGCAACGTTCCGGCCACGCTGCCGGGCGTCAATCCGCCGTCATATGCCACCGCCAGCAGCACGGACAAGGCCGTGAGCGCCAGTTGTTCCATGATTTCCTGCACAAGCCGAGTCTACTTCACCGGCAATCGTGACGAATGTCACCATGCGCGCCCCCGGTGGTGACGGAGCTCACCGGTATGCCGCAGCCGGTGCCTGAGAGAATGGTGATAACGGGAAAGGAGCCATCATGAGCGATACGAGCGACAACAACGCGGTGCATGTGGAGCATCTGGTCAAACGGTATGGCGACATGCTCGCGCTCGACTATTTCGACCTCGACGTGCGCCGGGGAGAGATCTTCGGACTGCTCGGCCCCAACGGTTCGGGCAAGACCACGGCGATCAACTGCATCCTGGCATTGCTCACCTACAGCGAAGGCAGCATCCGCGTATTCGGCGAGCAGCTGACGCCCACCAGCTACGAGCTGAAACGATGCATCGGCATCGTGCCGCAGAACGTGGCGGTATTCGACGAGCTCACCGTGAGGGAGAACATCGACTATTTCTGCTCGCTGTACGTGCAGGACCGCAAACGTCGCGCAAAGCTGGTCGACGAGGCCATCGACTTCGTAGGGCTCGGCGAGTTTCGCGGATTCCGTCCGAAAAAGCTTTCCGGCGGCCTGCTCAGGAGACTCAACATCGCCTGCGGCATCGCGCACAAGCCGGACCTCATCTTCTTCGACGAGCCCACGGTGGCGGTCGACCCGCAAAGCCGCAACGCCATTCTCGAAGGCATCCAGCGGCTCAACGCCGAAGGCGCCACGGTGGTATACACCAGCCATTACATGGAGGAGGTGGAGCAGATCTGCGACCGCGTGCTGATCATGGACCACGGCAGGCATCTCGCGCTCGGCACCTGCGAGGAGCTGAAGAACATGATCGAGCTCGGCGAACGCATCAGCGTGGAGACCCTTGACCTCGGCGAGCAGGGGAGAAGCGCCGATCGGATCGTCGAGCGCATAGCGGCACTTGATGTCGTCATCGAAGCCGAATACGACGGACGCGAGCTCACCGTGCGATGCCGGCGCGGAGAACACAATCTGCTTGACATCCTCGGCATCCTCGAATCGGAGAACGTCACCATCGGGCATCTCACCTCGCGCCCGCCCACCCTTAACGACGTGTTCCTGGAACTCACCGGAACCGCTCTGCGCGACTGAAAGGCACCGTCATGCGGAACAGCATCCTGGTCTACCTCAAAACGAGCGTGCGGTCCAAAGCCGGACTATTCTGGCTGCTTGCCTTCCCGCTGATCCTCGCGACGTTGTTCAACGCGATGTTCAGCCACCTCAACGAGACATATCAGCTCGATTCCCTCGATGTGGCCGTGGTGAACGACGATACATGGAAGCAGAATCCCTATTTGGGCACCTTCATCGAGGGCATCGGCGGGCTCGACGCCGATGGCGGCGACAATGCCGATAGCACAGACAGCAAACTGATCGTCGCCCATACCGTCGCCACCATGGCCGAGGCCGAACGGCTCATGGGCGAGCACACCGTGGTAGCTGCGGTCAATGCGACCGCCGACGGCAAGCTTCATCTGTCGGTCAGCGGACAGGCGGCGGCCAAAGCCAACCCGGCCACGGGAACCAACTCGCTGCAGATATCGCTGACCGTGCTGCGCAATCTCATCGCGCGCTACAACGCCACCGATTCCACCGTCAGACGCATCGTCGCCACGAATCCACGGGCGCTCGGCGATCCCGGAACCCTGGCAGATCTCGGCGCATACGGCTCATACAGCGATGAGATCACCCTGACACACTTCAGGCCGGACGCCACGGCGCGGTTCTTCTACGCGCTGTTCGGCATGGTGAGCCTCATGGCCATGTCGTTCGGCATCACCATCATCGCCGGCATGCAGGCCAATCTCTCCGCGCTCGGCCTTCGCCAGACCGTCAGCCCCACCCCCAAATGGAAGCAGGCGACGGCGGCGTTGCTCGTCAGCTGGCTATGCACCTTCGCCAGCATGCTCATCCTCATGCTGTACATCCGCTACGTGTGCGGCGTCGGCATGGGCGGGCGCGAGCCGATGGCCGTGCTCGGCATAGCCGTCGCGGCGTTCATGTCGAGCGCGCTCGGCCTGTTCATCGGCGCACTGCCCAAGCTTGGCGCGAGCGCCAAGACCGGACTTTCCGTGGCATTGGCGTGCTTCTGCTCGCTGTTCGCCGGATTGTACGGCACCTTCGCCATGGACCTGTCCGATCTCATCGACCGCGAGGCGCCGGTGCTCAGCGTGCTCAATCCCGCCAAGCAGGTGACAAACCTGTTCTACGACCTCATGTATTTCGACAGCTACCGTCCGTTCTTCCAAACGGTCGGCATCCTCGCCGCGTTCGGCTTCGTGTTCCTTGCCGCGGCGGCATTTCTGCTCAGGAGGCAGCGCTATGACTACCTTTAGAACCGGTTGGCGCATCATAGCCGCGCACAAACTGTATATGACCTTCTACGTGGTGTGGCTGTGCGTGATGATGGTGATGATGAGCTTCTCCGTGGTGTCCGGCAGCGTGCGCGGCGATGATGAGACCGTATTTACCACGGCCAAGGCGTCGGTTGCGGTGATCAACCGTGATACCAGCGACTCGGGCCGTGCGCTGTCCGAATCGCTGCGACGGTATTTCGCCGCGTCGGACACGGTGATCGAATTGGATGACCAGCCTGTTGTCTTGCAGAACGCCGTGGCCACCGATCATGTCGACCTCATCGCGATCGTGCCCAAGGGGTACGCCGCCGAATTCGGCAGGGCGTGCAGGCAAGGAGGTGCCGTGCCGAAGCTGAATACGGTGACAAGCTATTCGTCCAGTCTTGGCACCATGGCCCAGATGGAGATCGACGCCTTTCTCGACAACGTGCGCATCTCCGCCGCATCCGCAGTATCCGGTGACGGCGGCGGCAAGACCGATGACGATGGCGGTATGGTGGCCGCTGCCGCCGGACAGGTGGCCAAGGACAAGCGGAATGCCGTGGAATCCGGCAGCTGGGATGTACGGGTGATGGGCGGCGATGCGAGCGATGACGCCGCGTCGGAGGCCACCGGCTTCGCCTTCACCATCAAGATCATCTGCTACGCGGCCTTCGTCGCCATCACGGTGCTCGTCTCCGTGGCGACGGCCTCGTTCAGCGAGGCGAACCGTCGCCGCAGGCTGGCGGTCTGCGCCACACCGCAATTCGGCATCGGCCTGCAGCAGGTTCTGGTATGCGTCACCTTCTCGGCGGCGGTATGGGCGTTGTACATGCTGGTGTCGGTCGGCCTGATGGCGTTCTGCGGTGCGGATCTTGACGCCATACCCTTGGGCGGCTATGCCATGGCGGCGGCATCGGCGTTTGCGGTGATTCTGGTGGCGGCCTGCTTCGGCTATCTGCTGTCGGCGGCGGGTCTGAGTGAGATCGCGGTCAACGGTGCCGCGAACGTGATGGGTTTGATCATCATGTTCACCTCCGGCATGGCGTTCTCCCCGTCGATCATGCCGCGGTCCCTGATCGTGATCGGCAAGCTGCTGCCGGGATGGTGGTATTGCGTGTCCGTCGACAATGCGCTTGGCGTCGGCACCGCGCAACGTGTCGATGCGGCGGCCTGGGCGCAGTGCGTCGGTCTGGTCATGCTGTTCGGTGCCGCGTTCGTCTGCCTGGGATTGGCCCTGCGTCGCATACGCATGAGTGAGAAGGGGTAGCTGCCGGCAAAGGGCGGCTTATCGGCCGGGTACGAGAAGAGGCGGTCTCCTTGAGGGAGGCCGCCTCTTCTCTTATAGGCAGGGGCTGTATCAGTCCTTGTTCTGCTCGGCCGGAGCGCTCAGAAAGTGCTCTTCGCTGGGCAGAACCGCGTTGAGAATCACGGCGACCACGAAGGCCACGGCGATGCAGTTCGACGCGAAGATCGACTTGAACAGGTCGGGGAAGTTCACGAAGATGTCGCTCACTTGGGTGAAGCCGATGCCGATGGTCAGGGACAGCGCCGCGATGGTGATGTTGCGCTGGGTGTAGCCGGCCTCGGAGATCATCTGGAAGCCGGAGAGGATGATGTTGCCGAACATCATGATGGTGCAGCCGCCGAGCACCGCCTGCGGCAGGGAGTTGAACACCTCGGCGATGGCCGGCACGAAGCTGGCGACGATCAGGATGAGGCCGCCGGAGAGGATCACCTTGCGGTTGACCACCTTGGTCATGGCGACCAGGCCGATGTTCTGCGCGAAGCTGGTCAGCGGCAGGCATCCGAACAGGCCGGAGACCGAGGAGATCAGGCCGTCGCCCGCAATGGCGCCGGCGGTCTCGCGCTCGGTGGGCTGGCGGTTCAGACCGACCTTCGCCAGTGCCGCGGTATCGCCCAGCACCTCGACGGACGACACCACATACAGCAGCGCCAGGGAGATGATGGAGCCGGGGTCGAACACCGGCTTGAACGGCATGAACTGCGGCAGGGAAAGAATGGCCAGATGCTGGAAGCCGGAGAAGTCGACCTTCCCCATGCAGATGGCGACCACATAGCCGACCACCAGGCCGAACAGCACGGACAGCTGCTTGGCGGTGCCCTTCATCAGCAGTTGGAACGCCAGGCAGGCTACCAGGGAGATCAGGCCGAGCGTCAGATTCTGCCAGGAACCGAAATCCTTGGCGCCATCACCGCCGCCGAAGCTGGTGGCGCCGACGGTGAGCAGGGAGAAGCCGATGGAAGTGACGACGATCGCGGAGACGATGGGCGGCACGAAACGACGCCAGTACTTGGCGGTCAGGCCGAGCACAAGCTCCAGCAGACCACCCACGATCACCGCGCCGACGACGGCGCCATACCCCTTGGAGGAGCAGATGGCGCACGCGGCGGCCACATAGGTGAAGGAGATGCCGGTGACCATGGGCAGTCGGGAGCCGATGCGCCATGCGCCGTACAGCTGCAGGCAGGTGCCCAGACCGGCGACCAGCAGGCCGGCCTGGATCACCGCGGCGGACTGGTCGGAATTCATCTTCGCCGCGGACGTGACGATGAAGATCGGGGCGAGATTCGCCACGAACATCGCCATCACATGCTGCAGGCCGAACGGAATGCCTCTCCAGAACGATACCGGGGCATCCAAGGAGGTCAGCGCCTCCATGGAAATGCCGCTTTTTTCTTTCTTCTCAGCCAATGTTTCCCTCTCTTTTTTCGACTATGGCTTGCGAAAATCCTGTATTTGAATTGCGGCGTGTGCCGCATGTTCTCTCAGTGGCGGAAGGTGATCTCGCCGGTGGCGGGGTCCATGGCGTCCACGATGGCGAGCGAGTCGACATCGTAGCCTTCGGCACGCAGCGCGTCGCCGCCGCCCTGGAAGCCCTTCTCCACGGCGATGCCGATGCCGGTGACGGTCGCGCCGGCGTCCTCGCACAGGTTGATCAGACCGTGCAGTGCCTTGCCGTTCGCCAGGAAGTCGTCGATGAGCAGCACATGGTCGCCGGCATTCAGGTACTTCTTCGCCACGATGACGGGGAACTCCTTCTGTTTGGTGAAGGAGTAGACGGTGGTCACGTACTGGTCGCCGTCAAGGTTGATGGACTGGGCCTTCTTGGCGAACACGACCGGCACATCGCCGAAATGCCGTGCGGCGACGCAGGCGATGCCGATGCCCGAAGCCTCGATGGTCAGGATCTTGTCGATCTTCTTGCCCGCGAAATGCTGCGCCCAGGCCGCTCCCATGTGATCGAACAGACGAACGTCGCACTGATGGTTGAGGAACGCGTCCACCTTCAGCACGTTGCCTTCCTTGACCGTTCCCTCGCTCTGGATGCGTTCTTCGAGTTCCTGCATTGATGCCTCGTTTCTGATCCGTCGTGATCTGTGTATGATCCCGGTAGTGTGTACGCGCCGAAAGACGCCCAATATTTGCCAAAGCTTACGCTTCTGGAATGACCAATCGCGCGGCCATGACCGCGTGGTGTGCTAGTAAGGGTATGCGCATAGGACCAATCGAGCGGATGGGGAGAATTCAGCAGTGGAACAGGAACCGGAACTGATCGCGCGTACCGCCGACGAACTCGTGGGCGATCTGAACAAGCAGCAGGCCGAAGCGGTGCAGTACCGCGGTGCCGCGCTGCTCATCGGCGCAGGCGCGGGATCGGGCAAGACCCGGGTGCTGACGCGCAGGATCGCATGGATCCTGAGCCAGTTCGGCGCATGGCCGAGCCAGATCCTCGCCATCACCTTCACCAATAAGGCGGCCGCCGAGATGCGCGAGCGTCTTACCGCGCTGATCGGCCCGGTCGCACAGCGCATGTGGGTGTCCACGTTCCACTCCGCCTGCGTGCGCATCCTGCGCCGCGACGGCAAGGCCCTCGGTCTGAAGTCCGGATTCTCCATCTACGATTCCGCCGACTCCGAACGTCTGGTCAAGATCATCGCCACCGAATTCAATGTGGATATCAAGCGCTACACGCCGCGTTCCATCCTCGGCCGCATCTCCGACTACAAGAACCAGCTCATCGGCTGGAGAACGCAGCTTGCCGCCTATGCCCCGGATTTCAAGCCGGGAAGCAGAGGGTACAGAATCTCCAATTTCGATAACGTCGAGGAACTGTATGCCATCATCTATGCCGAATACGAGCATCGTCTCGCCATGGCGAACGCCGTCGATTTCGACGATCTGATCGTACGCACCGTGGAGCTGCTGCGCGACCACCCCGACGTGGCCGAGTACTACCGACACAAGTTCCGTTACATTCTGGTCGACGAATACCAGGACACCAATCATGCGCAGTATGTGCTGATCCGCGAGCTTGCGGGCGTGGACGCGGGGGAGTCGCCGGCGCCCACGGCGATGGCGGCCGGGCGTCAAGGGCCGGCCTGGATCACCGTGGTGGGCGATTCCGACCAGTCCATCTACGCGTTCCGTGGTGCGGACATCCGCAACATCCAGGATTTCGAAGAGGATTTCCCCGACGCAAAGACCATTCTGCTCGAACAGAACTACCGCTCCACACAGACCATCCTCGATGCCGCGAACGCGGTGATCTCCCACAACGAGGGACGCAAGCCGAAGAAGCTGTGGACCGCCGTGGGCAAGGGCGAGCCGATCGTCGGCTATGCCGCCGACAACGCGCAGCAGGAGGCGGTGTGGGTCGCATCCGAGATCGCCCGTCTGCATGCCGAGGAGAACATTCCGTATTCGGATATGGCCATCATGTACCGCGCCAACGCGCAATCACGTTCGCTGGAAGAGGCGCTGATCAACGCCGGACTGCCGTACCAGCTCATCGGCGGCACCAAGTTCTACGAGCGCAAGGAGATCAAGGACGCGCTTGCCTACCTGCAGGCCATCCTCAATCCGGCCGACGATGTGAACCTGCGGCGTATTCTGAACGTGCCCAAGCGCGGCCTGGGTGCCAGGGCCGAAAGCATCGTGCTGGACTATGCCCGTGAGCGCGGGACCAGCTTCTTCGACGCGCTCATGCATATGGAGCAGATCGAGGGCATGCCCACCCGCACGGCGAAGGGATTGAAGGCGTTCCGTGATCTGATGGCGTCGATGTCGGCCTTCGCCAGGGCCAATATCACCAAGCCGAGCGAGATCGTGGCCGAAGTGCTGTCCAAATCCGGGTTGTTGGAGGAACTGCAGAAGTCCGTCGACCCGCAGGACCAGTCCCGTGTGGAGAATCTGTCGCAGCTGCAATCCACCGCTGCCGAATACGAGCAGAACACGCCCGACGCCACCCTGGGCGGTTTCCTTGAAACCACCGCGCTGGTGGCGGATTCCGATCAGCTCCCCGACGAGAACGAGGACTCCGGCAAGGTCACCATGATGACCCTGCATACGGCCAAGGGCCTGGAATACCCGGTGGTGTTCCTCACCGGCCTTGAACAGGGCACGTTCCCGCATTCGCGTTCCCTGGAGGACACTTCGGAGCTTGCCGAGGAACGCCGTCTGGCCTACGTGGGCATCACGCGCGCCAAGCGCCGTCTGTACGTCACGCGTGCCGCGGTCAGGGCGCAATGGGGTCAGGCTAACGATATGTTGCCAAGCCAGTTCCTTGACGAGATCCCCGATGAGCTCATCGACTGGAAGCGCCGAGAAACCGGTTCGGAACGCATGCGCACCGGTTGGGGGAGCGAAAGCGACGAGTTCGGCGGCTGGGAGGATGACGATTTCTCCTCCGGCCCGACGTTCGGCGGTTCCCCATACGGCTCTTCGTACGGTTCTCGTTCCGGCTCGAACTCCGGCAGGTGGGGTTCCGCGGCCTCGCGTTCCGGTTCGTCGTCATACGGTTCCTCGTCCCGCTACGGCGCGCATTCCGGCGGCACCCGCGGCGGCAAGGTCAGCACGCGTCACGTCACCCCGAAGAACGGCGGAGCGAGCGGCGCAAAGAGCGTCGCTGTCTCGTCATTGCAGAAGGACAACGGGCTGAACATCGCCGATTTCACCATCGGCGACCTCGTCACCCACGACCAGTACGGGCTCGGCAAGGTCGTGGACACCCAGGACAGGGGACGCAACTCCGTGATCACCATCGATTTCGGCACCGAGGGCACCAAGCGTCTCATGCTTCGCGTCGCACCGATCGAGAAACTGTAGCCGTCTGTCGTCAGCCGTACGGCCCGCTCTTCTCAAGACCCACCCCGGCGGCCTCGCCCGGGAAACGCTGAACCGCCGGCATGTTGCCCTAGGCCTTTAGAATCATGCTGTTCGATTGAGTGGAGAAAGAGGAATGGGCTGCACATGTACGTTGACCCGAAACGAAACGCCGATGCCGGCAATCTGCGTTGGATACTGCCATACTGCAAGCCGGACCTGCCGCGCATCATCGGCTCGATCATATTGTTCTGCGTCAACGATGCGATGGCGCTCATCATCCCGCTGCTGTCCGGCGTCATCGTGGACCGCGTCATCATGCAGGGGCACGTCGACGAGCTGACACGCCTGTGCGTGATGATGATCGTGTTCACCATCGTGCGCGTCGGCTCGCGCTACGGCTACCAGATGTGGATGGAACGATTCGGCCAGAACTCCATCTACCGGCTCGTCAGCGACGAATACGAGAAGCTGCACGAACTCGACTTCACCTACTTCAACCACACCCGTACCGGCGACATCATGAGCCGCATGACCTCCGACACCGACGCCATCCGCCATGCGCTGAGCTGGGTGAGCTACCAGATGCTCGACTGCGTGGTCATGTTCGTCGGCGCGCTCATCATGATGTTCACCATCGATTGGCGGCTCGCCCTCGCCCTCGCCTGCGTCACGCCGTTCATCTTCATCCTCACGCACGGGCTCTCCACCCATGCCCGGCCGCTGTTCCTCGCCATCCGCAACTCGCTCGCCGCGCTGAACTCCATGGTCGAGGAGAACATCGAAGGCAACCGTGTGGTCAAGGCGTTCGTGCGCGAGCCATACGAGACGCGGAAGTTCGACGAGCGCAACGACGACTACATGCAGCGCAATATGGACCAGGCCTACAACAGCCGCAAGTACATGCCATGGCTCGACGGGCTGGGATTCTCCCTGCAGCTCATCACGCTCGGCCTCGGCGGGTTCCTGGTGATCAAGGGATACATGAGCCTTGGCGATCTGGTGGCCTTCAACTCGTACCTGTGGATGATCGACGGACCGGTGCGCCAGTCCGGCTGGCTCATCAACGACTGGCAGCGTTTCAACGCCTCCTGCGTCAAGATCCGCAAGCTGCTCACCGCGCAGTCGCGCATCCGGGAAAAGCCGGGCGTGCAGGGCGAAGGCAGGCGCGTCCGCGGCGACATCGAACTGCGTCATGTCGGCTTCGCCTTCCCCGACGACCCGTCCACGCCGATCCTGAAGGATATCAATGTGCACGTTCCGGCGGGATCGAAGCTCGGCATCCTGGGGGAGACCGGCTCCGGCAAGTCCACACTCGTCAGTCTCATCTCCCGCTTCTACGATCCGACCGAAGGCAGCGTGCTTATCGACGGCATCGACGCGCGTGACTGGCCGCTGGCCACGCTGCGTTCCCAGGTGTGCATCGTGGCCCAGGACACCTTCCTGTTCTCCGACACCATCGGCGGCAACATCGGTTTCGGTGCGGGCGAACAGCACGGGTACGACGAGCATTACGTGCGCCGCATGGCCTCCATCGCGGGTGCCGACGATTTCATCAGCGGCATGCCCGATGGATACGACACCATCGTCGGGGAACGCGGCGTCGGCTTGTCCGGCGGGCAGAAGCAGCGTCTGAGTCTCGCCCGCGCGTTGGCCGACGACCCGTCGATCCTCATCATGGACGACACCACCAGCGCCGTCGATATGGAGACCGAGGCGGAGATCCAGCGGCATCTGAGCGAGCTCGACGAGCAGAAGACGATCGTCACGATCGCCCACCGCATCTCGTCGGTCAAGGACGCTGACCTCATCCTCGTGCTTGAGCATGGCCGCATCGTGGAACGAGGCACGCATGACGAGCTTGTGGCGGCGCATGGCAGATATTGGGAGATCTACCGCAGGCAGCTTGGCCTGCAGGCCGGCGGATCGCACGGCTTCGAGACCAGCGGTCACGGTGAACGGACGGAGGAATAGGCAATGGCGCAACGCAACACATCCCGCCAGGACGAGGAGCTTGAGGAGCGGATCAACCTCCACGACATCCTTCGCATCGGCGTGTATCTCAAACCGTACAAGGCCAAGGTCGTGCGCATCCTGTGCGTGGTCGTGACGATGAGCTGCATCGCCGTGGTGGTGCCGTATCTGACCAAGATCATGATCGACAACGCCATACCGCACAAGGATCTCGGGCTGTTGGGCAGACTCGCCGGACTGATGGCCGTGCTGATCGTCATCTACGAGCTCGGCCTTCGCTATCGAACGGTAGCCATCACGCAGGTCGGCCAGCTTATGCTCAAGGACATGCGCCGCGACATCTTCACGCATATCCAGACCCTGCCGTTCAGCTACTTCGATTCGCGCCCGCACGGCAAGATCCTCATCCGCGTGGTCAACTACGTCAACACCTTGTCCGACACGTTGAGCTCCGGTCTGATCAACGTGATTTCCGACGTGTTCACCTTCCTCATCACATTGGTGGTGATGTTCGTCATTGACTGGCGTCTCGCCCTGTTCAGCCTTGCCTTGTTCCCGCTGCTCGTCGCGTGGGTGCTGGTGCTGCAGCATTTCCAGCGTCGCGCCTATCAGGTGCTCTCCAATAAGCAGAGCAATCTCAACGCATACATCCATGAGTCGATCGCCGGCGTGAAGACCACGCAGACCTTCGCGCAGGAGGCGGCGCAGTTCAGAAGTTTCCAGGAACAGCAGGGGCAGGTGCGCGACGCCTGGATGCGCGCCGTGCACATCCAGACCCTCATGTGGCCGGGCATCCAGACCATTTCCGTCATGACCATCGCCCTGATCTACTATGTGGGCGTCACCGGATTCGGCGCGGTGAACGTGACCACCGGTGTGCTCATCGCCTTCGTCGGGTATGCGAACAATTTCTGGAACCCGGTCATCAGCATCGGCAATTTCTACAACCAGCTCATCACCTGCTCGGCGTATCTCGAACGCATCTTCGAGACGCTTGACGTCAAGCCGGAGATCGAGAACGCACCGAATGCCGTCGACCTGCCCGCGATCGAGGGTCGCGTCGACTTCAACGACGTCGTGTTCCGCTACGAGCCGGACGGCCGCAATATCCTCAATCTGGTCGACCTGCATGTCAGGCCCGGCGAGACGGTTGCCCTGGTCGGTCCGACCGGTGCCGGCAAGACCACGATCGTCAGCCTGCTGTCGCGCTTCTACGATGTGACGGAGGGTTCCGTCACCATCGACGGGCATGATGTGCGCGACGTGACGCTCGAAAGCCTGCGACGCCAGATGGGCGTGATGCTGCAGGATACGTTCATCTTCTCGGGCAACGTGCGCGAGAACATCCGCTACGGCAGACTCGACGCCACCGACGAGGAGATCGAGGCCGCCGCCAAGGCCGTGCACGCGCACGAGTTCATCATGGACCTGCCCGACGGCTATGACACCGTGGTGGAGGAGCGGGGCGCCACGCTTTCCGCCGGTCAGCGTCAGCTCATCGCCTTCGCGCGCGTGCTGCTCGCCGATCCGCGCATCCTGATCCTCGACGAGGCTACCTCCAACATCGACACTCGCACCGAGCAGGCGTTGCAGGCCGGCCTGAACCACCTGCTCAAGGGGCGTACGAGCTTCATCATCGCGCATCGCCTGTCCACCATCGAGAATGCGGACGAGATCTGCTACATCGATCACGGGCAGATCGTCGAACAGGGTAATCACGCCGACCTGCTCGCCCGGAAGGGCGCGTACTACCGGCTGTACGAGTCGCAATACGCCATGATCAAGCCCGAGTGATGTAGGACCCGGTCGACTCCTGCCCTTCGACACGATACCGTCGCATGTTCCGATTGCCGTCCGTGTTCGGCCACGGTGGGAGGCGACTGGCAGGGCTGCCGATGAATGGCATCCGCATTCGGCCATGCTGGCGGCCATTCGGCGTGGCCATTTCAGGGCGTCCCCCATTTCCGGCCATGCTGAGCCGTCATCGGCATGGCCTTGTTCGTCGATCACCCGGGCATCGCCACGCTGGCTGATGACCAGTGCGGCGGTTCGCGTACGTCATCCGTGTCTGGGCGCGCTGAGACACCGCAGTCGTAGCCGGACACGGTTTCCGGAAGCGGCCATGCCGGTCGTTATCCCGCGGCTGTTTTGCAGACGACGGGGCTCATACCGCGCGGGAAGTCAAAAGTCAAGTCTTGTTTTTCGTGAATACGTTGCACATAATGGGGCGTTGTTGTGCCCGAGCCGTTCCGAGGTTCGGCAACCGATCAGAGAGAGTGCCATGAAGAAAACGATATTCGCCTCGGTCCCGTCCGTACTATTCGGTGCATTGATCGCCATCGCGCCGCAGACCTTCGCCCATGCATGTTCCGGCCATACCCCGTTCGGTGCATGCCATTACTCCCAGCAGATCGCCACCGGTATCGGCATTGTCATCGCCGTGCTCGGCATTATTTCCTTCTTCGTAGCGCGCCAGGTTCGTGTCGGCATCAATATCGCCGTGGCCGTCAACTCGCTGCTGCTGCTCGCCGTGCCGACCGTGCTCATCGGAGTCTGCAAGGGGCAGATGATGCATTGCCGTATGGTCATGCTTCCCACGCTCATCGTACTCGGCGTTCTCGCCCTGGTCTGCGCTATTGCCGCCGCGTGGGCCGAGTCGCGTGCGAAGACGGCGTGAGCATGGAATCGCATATCACGCTTCGTTCGCTGCCGCGGGAGAACCTGAAGGGCAAGCCGCTGCGTACCGCTGCGTTGACGATTGTGGTAACGCTCCTTAGCCTTGCCTTGTTCGCGGGGTCGATGCTGAGCATGAACCTTGATAACGGCATGCGCAGCATGGAGCGGCGTCTGGGAGCCGATCTCATGGTCGTGCCGCAGAACAGCGCCAGCCAGGCGGAGGCGTTGCTGACCAGCGGCTCGCCCGGCACGTTCTATTTCACCCGCGATGTCGCCTCCGCGATTTCCAAGGCGGACGGCGTCGCGCAATCCACCGAGCAGGTGTACATCTCGTCGCTGGCGGCCTCGTGCTGCTCGTCGAAGCTGCAGATCATCGGCTATGACCCAGCCACCGATTTCGTCATCCAGCCGTGGCTGTCGTCCCAGTTCGACGGTGACGTAAAGGACGGGCAGATCGTGGCGGGTGCCGGCGTGAACGTGTCCGCGGACGGCACCATCGAATTGTATGGACGCGACTGGCCCGTGGTAGCCCAGCTGGCCAGCACCGGAACCAGTCTCGATAACTCCGTGTTCGTCAACCGCGCGACGGTGCCGCAGATGGTCGAGGCCTCCGCACAGGTGTCGCATCGTGTCATGCCGGCCGAATATGCGCGCAAGGCCGTCTCCGCGGTGCTCATCAAGGTCGCCGACGGATACGATCCGCATATGGTGGCCAGGTCGATCACCAGGCTCGATTCCTCATACGGCAAGCTCGGTTTCGTCTATCCGGGAGGCATCACGGCCTCCACCAAGGTCTCGCTCGGCTCATTGGTGGGATATACGGCGATCGTCGTCGCGGTGCTGTGGGTCATGGGCGTCATCGTGCTGCTTGCGGTGTTCTTCTCGTCCGTCAACGAGCGCAAGCGTGAATTCGCGTCGCTGCGCATCATGGGCGCGACCCGGGGTATGCTGCGTGGGGTGATCGTCAGAGAGGCTCTGATCGTCTCGCTGGCCGGAAGCGTGATCGGCGTGGCGTTGGCGTCTCTGATCGTCTTCCCGTTCAGCACATTGATCGGCAGGCAGCTGCAGCTGCCGTATCTGCAGGCGGGTCCGCTGGTCGTCATCGGCATGATCGCGCTTGCGGTGGCGTGCTCGGTGGCCATCTGCGTGGCGGCGTCCATGCTGGCCATGCGCAGGCTCGCCAGGCCGGAGGCGTACATGACTCTTCGGGAAGGGCAGTGATATGGAACATGAGTCCGATTTCAGAGACCATCTGCTGGTCGTGAGCGATCTGACCAAACGGTTCCGCCGCCGCGGCAAGGAATTCGATGCCGTCAGCCATGTCGATCTTGACCTGGACGAAGGTGATTTCGTCGCCATCGTCGGTCGGTCCGGCAACGGCAAGAGCACGCTGATCACCATGATTGCCGGGCTGACACGCCCGACCTGCGGCACGGTGCGCGTGCAGGGGCGCGTCGTCGGCGAGATGACCGACATGGAGCTGTCAAGACTGCGCAACCGCACCATCGGATTCGTCATGCAAAGCCAGACGCTGCTGTCCAACCTCACCGTGCTCGACAATGTGGTGTTGCCGGCCGTATTGTTCGCCGAACGCCATTCGCAGCGACCCGCCGACCAGTCCGACCGGATCGGTCGGCCCGATGCCGACGGTATCGTCCCCGATCCGTTGAACGAGAAGGCCATGCAGCTGCTTGAGCGCCTTGGCGTCGCCGATCTTGCGGGCAGCTACCCGCGCGAGCTGTCCGGCGGCGAGATGCGGCGCGTCTCGATCGCGCGCGCACTGATGAACGATCCGCGTCTGCTGATCGCCGATGAGCCCACCGGCGACCTCGATCAGGAGAGCACGGATATCGTCATGACGTTGCTGCGGCAGCTGGCCGATGCGGGAACCGCCATTCTCATGGTCACCCATGATCCGGAGGCGCTGGGCTATGCCGACTACGCGCTTCGCATGGACGCCGGCGTGCTGTCCCGCCCCTGAGTGTATGCTGGTCGATTGGTGTCTGCCGAAAGCGGATGCCATCTGGAGTCTTAGCCCATCAACGGGTCGACGGTTCCTTTCGGAGCCGCTCGTGTTCGCACGACGAAGCGTTGGAGAGGCCTGGCTCAACGTCATGCTTTCGATCGAAGGCGATGACGTTCCGTTCAAATAACGACAGAAGGATTAATTACCATGACGAACGTTCAGCGTTCTCGCCGTCAGGTGCGTCTTTCCCGCGCCCTCGGCATTGCTCTGACCCCGAAGGCTCAGCGCATTTTCGAAAAGCGTCCGTACGCTCCCGGTGAGCACGGCCGCACCCGTCGCCGCACCGAGTCCGATTACGCGGTGCGTCTGCGCGAAAAGCAGCGTCTGCGCGCACAGTACGGTCTGTCCGAGAAGCAGCTCCGTGCAGTGTACGAGAAGGGCACCAAGACTTCCGGCCAGACCGGTAATGCCATGCTTCAGGATCTCGAGGTCCGCCTCGACAACCTGGTGCTGCGTGCTGGTTTCGCCCGTACCACCGCTCAGGCCCGCCAGTTCGTGGTGCACCGTCACATCCTCGTTGACGGCAACATCGTGAACCGCCCGTCCTACCGCGTCAAGCCCGGCCAGACCATCCAGGTCAAGGCCAAGAGCCAGACCATGGAGCCGTTCCAGGCTGCCGCCGAAGGTGTCCACCGCGACGTTCTGCCGCCGGTCCCGGGCTACCTCGACGTGAACCTGGCCTCCCTGAAGGCGACCCTGACCCGCAAGCCGGAAGCCGAAGAGGTGCCGGTGCAGGTCAACATCCAGTACGTGGTCGAATTCTACGCCCGCTGATCCGGGCCCACTTCTGTATTCAGTACAGTCAAGGACATACCGCTCGAACCCCGCGTCATACGACGCGGGGTTTCCGCGTTCTCAAGGGGTTTTCCGCGTTTTCCGCCGTGCCGCCGCGCATCGAGACGGACGGCATATGGGTAGCATGGAGGTATGATCCTTCATTTGCATCTGGTCCGCCACGGGCAGACATTCTTCAACCGATACAACAAGCTGCAGGGCTGGTCGAATTCGCCGCTGACCGAATCCGGTCTGGCCGACGCCGCCAAGGCGGGGGAGCGCCTTAAGGGCATGACCTTCGCCGCAGCCTACTGCTCCGACACCACGCGCGCCCAAATGACCGCCGAACGCATCCTCGACATCAACGAGCAGGCCGGCAACCCCCGTCCGACTCTGGTGTGCGACATGCATTTCCGCGAGCAGTTCTACGGATACTTCGAAGGCACCGACATGAGCCAGGCATGGTATGCGGCCGGTGGCCCGCACGGCGTGAAAAGCTACAACGAGATCGTGAGCAGGTACGGGCTTGCGGCCACACGCGATTGGCTGAAGGACGCCGATCCATTCCACGACGCCGAGTCCGACGCGGAATACTGGCAGCGCGTCGAGGGTGCATTCGCGCTGATCGCTTCCAACACCGATCTGAACGACGGCGACGACGTGCTGCAGATCAGCCACGGCAATACACTGCTCAGCCTTGGTCATCGCTTCGGCGGCCCCGATCTGGACCTGAGCGAACGGCCGGCAAACGGCTCCATCACCGACATCGATTTCGATACGACCAAGCCCTTCGATCAGGCGCTGACCATCGTCTCGTACGGCAAATAGCCGTCGAGATGGCATCCGCACAGGGCGGAAGATCGGCGCGCCTGACATCACGGTGTGAGGCGCGTCTTCGCCAAAGCGACACGTAGTGCTACTCTTGAGCGGGTAACTGATTAATAGGAGGCGCTCTATGGGTGTTGGAGAGATCGCAGGGCTCATTGCCGCGATTGCATTCGCCGTGCTGGCCGGGTTCATGATCTACCCGTTGATTCGTCTGGGCAAGCTGTTCGATCAGATTGCCGTCACGGTCAAGGAATCCGGCGATCATGCCATTCCAGCGCTCGATGAGGGCGTCACGACCGTACGCCAGATCAACAAGTCGCTGGAGGACGTCAACAAGATCTCCGCCGCGGCTTCGACCACCGCCACCAACGTGAGCGCCCTGGCCGATCTGTACGGCTCGTTCCTCGGCAAGCCGGTCATCAAGGCCGCATCCGCCGTCTACGCCGCGAAGTCCACCGTCCAGTCGTTCCTCAACAAGCAGGGCAAGTCCGAAGCCAAGGGGGAGTGATGTTCAAACGACTGTTCTGGATGTCCGCCGGATTCTGCGCCGGCGTGTTCACCGTGATGAAGGCGCAGGCCTATGTGAAGGCCAATACGCCTGCTCCGGCACGCCAGTTCCTGCTCGGGCCCGATATCGATAACGTCGGCCTGCGCACGGCACAGGCCATGCTCCGTGAATTCAACGAAACGCGCAAGGCCCGCGAGAGCGAGCTCAACAAGAAGTACGCCGATCGGCGGCACTGAGCGGTCGGCCGCATAACCATACGTCCATCCCAATTCACCAAGAGGGTGCACTGTGCCCTCGCACCAACCACAAGGAGTCCATTCGCCAATGCGAACCTCAGAAATAGCGAAGCGCTATCTCGACTATTTTGCCGCGCATGACCATCTGGTCGTTCCCTCGGCATCGCTGATCTCACCGAACCCGACCACCCTGTTCACCATTGCAGGCATGGTCCCGTTCATTCCGTACCTGATGGGCGAGCAGACCGCCCCGCATCCGCGTATGGCCTCCAATCAGAAGTGCGTGCGCACCCTGGATATCGACGAGGTCGGCAAGACCACCCGTCATGGCACGTTCTTCCAGATGCTGGGCAACTTCTCCTTCGGCGACTACTTCAAGGAAGAAGCCATCCATTATGCGTACGAACTGCTGACCACCCCGCAGGACAAGGGCGGCTACGGCTTCGACCCGGAGAAGCTGTGGATGACCACCTTCACCGACGACGAGGAAGCGCGTTCCCTGTGGAAGAACGAGGGCGTGGACCCCGAGCATATCCAGATCATGGGCATGGAAGACAACTTCTGGACCACCGGCGGCCCCGGCCCCGGCGGCCCCTGCTCCGAGATCTACGTGGATCGCGGCCCCGAATTCGGTGTCGAAGGCGGCCCGATCGCCGACGAGAACCGTTACATCGAGATCTGGGATCTCGTGTTCGAGAACTACGAGGTCGACAACGTCAAGTCCAAGACCGACCTGCATATCGTGGGTGAGCTTGAGAACAAGAACATCGATACCGGTGCCGGTCTGGAACGTCTTGCATACCTGATGCAGGGCAAGAACAACATCTACGAGACCGACGAGGTCTACCCGGTCATCGAGGCCGCCGAGCGTCTGTCCGGCCACAAGTACGGCGAGAACGAGGCCTTCGACGTCAAGTTCCGTGTCGTGGCCGACCACGTGCGCTCCGCTTTGATGATCATGTCTGACGGCGTGCGTCCGAGCAACACCGGCCGCGGCTACGTGCTGCGCCGCCTGCTGCGCCGTACCGTCAAGGCCATGCGCGCCCTGGGCGTCCAGGAAGCCGTCATGCCCACCCTGTTCCCGACTTCCAAGGCGGCCATGGAGGCCTCCTACCCGGAGCTCAACAAGACCTTCCACGACGTGAGCGAAGCCGCGTACGGCGAAGAGGACGCGTTCCTGCGCACCCTTGAGGCCGGTACCGAGATCTTCGACATGGCCGTGAGCAAGGCCAAGGAATCCGGCAAGGACACCGTCTCCGGCGCCGACGCCTTCAAGCTGCACGACACCTACGGCTTCCCGATCGAGCTCACGCTCGAAATGGCCGAGGAACAGGGCGTGAAGGTCGACGAGAACAAGTTCCGCGAGCTCATGGCCGAGCAGAAGAGCCGTGCGCGTGCCGACGCCCTGAAGAAGCGTCATAACGTGGATCTGTCCGTGTACGACGACTTCAAGAAGACCCTCGCCAAGCCGATCGACTTCCTCGGCTACACCGACTTCTCCGCCCGCGCCACTGTGCTGGGCATCATGCAGGAGGGCAAGGGCTCCGTGCCGGCCGTCACCGGCCCGGCGAACATCGAGGTCATCCTCGACCGCACCCCGTTCTATGCGGAGGCCGGCGGCCAGCTCGCCGATCAGGGCCAGATCCTGTCCGACGACGGCGCGGTGCTTGAGGTCGACGATGTGCAGAAGCCGATCAAGGACCTCATCGTCCATCAGTGCCGCCTGACCGAAGGCACCCTGGTGGTGGGCACCCAGGTGAACGCCAACATCGACCTGAACCGTCGTGGCGCCATCGCACGCTCCCACACTGCCACGCACATGGTGCACAAGGCGCTGCGCGAGGAGCTCGGCCCGCAGGCCACCCAGCGTGGTTCCGAGGACGCCCCGAACCGTCTGCGTTTCGACTTCCAGTGGTCCAGCGCCCCGAGCAAGGACGTGATGAACACCGTCGAGGCCCGCGTCAACGAGAAGCTGCGCGAGAACCTTGCCGTCACCACCCAGGAGATGAAGTTCGACGACGCCATCGCGCTTGGGGCCATGCACCTGTTCGGTGAGAAGTACGGCGACATCGTGCGCGTCGTCTCCATCGGCGAGGACGGCTGGAGCCGTGAGCTGTGCGGTGGTACCCATATCGACCATGTCGGCAAGATCGGCGCCATCAACATCATGTCCGAGGCATCCGTCGGTTCCGGCGTCCGCCGTGTGGACGCGGTCGTCGGTGCCGGCGCCTACGAGTTCAACGCCCGCGAGCATGCGCTGGTCTCCCAGCTGAGCGACAAGCTCAATGCCCGTCCCGACGAGCTTGCCGAGCGCGTGAACACCCTGCTCGCCAAGCTGAAGGAATCCGATCGCCGTCTGGCCGCCATGTACGAGGGCCAGCTGTCCGCCGCTGTGCCGCAGCTGGTGAAGGACGCCAACGAATCCGCCGCCTCCGTGAAGGTCGCGGCCAAGAACGTCGGCCACTTCGGTTCCTTCGACGCACTGCGCAAGACCGTGATGGACGTTCGCTCCCGCCTTGGCGAGGATGCGCCTGTGGTGGTGGCTCTGGCCGGTGTCAGCGCCGAGGACAAGCCCATGGTCGCGGTCGCCACCAATGCCGCGGCACGTGATCTGGGCATCAAGGCCGGCGACCTGGTTCGTGGCGCCTCCAAGATGCTCGGCGGCGGTGGCGGCGGCAAGCCGGACTTCGCCCAGGGCGGCGGCGCCGATGCCTCGAAGATCGACGCGGCGCTCGAAGCGCTCAAGGCCCAGGCAGTGAAGGGCTGAACCCACAGGCATGACCTGGTTGGGAATTGATCTGGGTGATGCTCGGGTCGGACTTGCATTGTCCGACCCCGAGCTCACCTTTGCACATCCGATTGGTAACATCCAAGCCTATGGCGACTCGTTTCGCGCCATAGATGACGTGATCTATACCATCGAAGACGAAAACGTGGACCATGTGGTCATTGGCCTGCCGCTGCTGCTCAGCGGCGAAGAAGGAAAAAGCGCCAAGAAGGCCCGTAGGTGGGCCAATAATCTCGCCAAGCGGATCGGTTTGTATATGGAGTCCGGCGAGACCACTCTGGAACGGGTGCCCGAGATAGAATTGATGGACGAACGGCTGACAACGGTAAGCGCGCATCGTCAGCTCAGTCAGGCGAATATTGCACAACGAGGGCACAGACCCGTAGTCGATCAGCAGTCCGCTGTCGTGATATTGCAGTCCGCGTTGGATAGAGGAAATAGCAGGGAGAAGTAATGGCCGATTCTTTCAACGATTACTTCGAAGAGAATACGCAATGGGTGGAAGGCAATTCGGCGGCTCCCGTCGTCGAACCGCCGAAACCGCCGAAATCGCGCAGGGAGATGCGCAAGCGTCGTAAGAAGAAGCAGCGCAAGCGTTGGCTGATCGCCATCGCCGTCATCGTCGTACTTGGTCTGGTGGGTTCCGCCGCGTATTTCGGAGTGCGACGCATCAATGCGGTCCGTGCGCAGAACGAGATGAACGAACGGCTTTCCGAGGATTACGAAGGTCCGGGAAGCGGCAAGGTGTCCTTCACCATCGAATCCGGTGAGGACGCGCTTGCCATCGGCAGGCGTCTGGTCAAGGCAGGGGTTGTCAAATCCGCCGAATCGTTCGCCAATGTGGTGAGCGCGAACAGTGTCAACCTGTATCCGGGCACGTTCGAGTTGAAGAAGCACATGAGCAACGCCGATGCGATGAAGATCCTCTCCGACACCAGTCAGGCGAAGGGATTCTTCGACGTGCGCGCCGGCGAACGCGTCAGCGATGTCATCAAGGGCGCGGCCGAGATGAGCGGCATCGCCGAATCCGAATTCACCTCCATCGTGGACGGCGACGATTCGGGCATCCTGCCGTCCGAGGCGGACGGCCACTTCGAAGGTTGGCTTGAGCCCGGGCAGTACGACATCAAGTCGAAGTCCTCCGCCAAGGAGATCCTGAAGATGATGGTCGACCGCCGTATCAAGAAGCTGGACGACCTGGGCGTGCCCACCGGCAGCGAACGCGAGAAGATCCTCAACATGGCTTCCATCGCCGAGGCCGAGGTCAACCGGAAGGACGATTACGGCAAGGTCATTCGCGTGATCCTGAATCGTCTCGACAAGGGCATGACGCTCGGCATGGACTCCACCGTGGCCTACGGCAACAACGTCAAGTCCTCGCAGATCACGCAGAAGATGCTGGATGACAGCTCCAATAAGTTCAACACGCGTATCCACAAGGGGCTCCCACCCACGCCGATCTCGAACCCCGGGGACGCGGCCATCCAGGCTGCCCTCGATCCGCCGCAGGGCGACTGGCTGTATTTCGTCACCACCGATCTGGCCTCGGGCGAGACCGAGTTCACGGACAACGCCGACGATTTCGACAAGCTGGTGCAGAAGTACAAGGCGAACAACAAGAACGCCAACTAGTACCGGCAATAGAAAACGGTGCCGACCCTCAACAGGGGGCCGGCGCCGTTTTCGCAATATGCCGAACGATCACATGCCGTACAACGTGGTCGCGGCCACCGCGCAGATCGCGGCCACGACGATTACCGGAACGAACGGCACATCGCCGCGATAGGGCGTGCCGCGCTGCGGGTCGAAGCGCTTCCAGCAGGCCGTGAACGCCAGGCCAAACGCCAGCATGAGCAGCCACCAGACGATGATTGCCGGCAATGCGCACATGCCTACGGCCAAACCGATTGGAAACATCGCCGTGATCTCGTTGCGTCCCAATCCGCCCGATCGCACCAGTGCGAGCAGCGCCATCACGCCGGTGCACAGCAGCGCGAACAGTATGGATTGCAACACGGTGAAGAAGGAATTGCCCAGTGCGGCCACGACGATATTGGAAACGAGTTGCGCCACGGAGCCGATCAACGCCCATAGGACGGGAACACGGCGGTGTCGCGCGTCCTCGACGCTGATTGCGAGCCCACATAGCAAACTCGGCAGGTAGAACAGGTATGCCATGCCTTAACATTAACCCAGTTATTTGCGAGTGAAAGGGAAACGTATGTTGCGTTGGCAGACGGCAGGCGAATCGCATGGCGAGGCATTGGTGGCGATGATCGAGGGTCTGCCCTCCGGCGTCCGCGTCGTGAGCGACGACGTGGTAGGCGCCTTGGCGCGTCGCCGACTCGGCTATGGCCGCGGTGCGCGTATGAAGTTCGAGCAGGACAAGGTGCGTCTGCTGACGGGTGTGCGTCATGGGCGCACGCTCGGCACGCCGATTGCCGTGGAGATCGCCAACACCGAATGGCCCAAGTGGACCGAGGTCATGAGCGCCGACCCGCTCGACCACGAGCTTGCCCGCGAGGGCCGCAATGCGCCGTTGAGCCGCCCCCGTCCGGGGCATGCCGATCTGACCGGCATGCGCAAGTACGCGTTCGATGACGCCCGCCCGGTGCTGGAACGTTCCTCTGCCCGCGAAACGGCATCCCGCGTGGCGCTCGGCGCCATCGCCGCGGACTTCCTTGAGCAGGCGTTCGGTATCCGCACCGTTTCCCATGTGCTGTCCATCGGCGGCGCGGGCGTGGAGGATCAGGCCACCGCCAAGCGCCCGACCCCCGATGATCTTGAGGCGCTGGACGCCTCTCCGGTGCGTACGCTCGACAAAGATGCCGAGGCGCGCATGATTGCCCGCATCGACGAGGCCAAGGCGAATGCCGATACGCTCGGCGGTGTGATCGAGGTCATCGCCTATGGCGTGCCCGCAGGCATCGGCACCTATGTGGAATCCGATCGTCGTCTGGATGCGGCGCTGGCCAGCGCCGTCATGGGTGTGCAGGCCATCAAGGGCGTGGAGATCGGCGACGGCTTCCTGGAGGCGATGCGACCGGGCTCCGAGGCACATGACGAGATGGTCATGAAGGATGGCCACATCGTGCGTGTGAGCAATCGCGCCGGTGGTATCGAGGGCGGCATGTCGAACGGGCAGCCGATCGTCGTGCGTGCCGCGATGAAGCCGATTCCGTCCATTCCCAAGGCGCTGCGCACGGTGGATGTGCTCACCGGCGAGGCCGCGCAGGCCATCAACCAGCGTTCCGACTCCACCGCGGTCCCCGCGGCGGCCGTGGTCGCCGAGGCCATGGTACGTCTGACCATCGCGCAGTATGCGCTTGAGAAGTTCGGCGGCGACAGCATCGAGGAGACGCGCCGCAATTGCGAGTCCTACCTCGCTTCCTGGCCGGAGCACATGCGGTGAGCGGCGTACGGACCATGCCGGTCGCCGTCATCATCGGCATGATGGGTGCAGGAAAGACCCGTGTGGGCAAGGAGGTCGCCCACATCATGGATCTGCCGTTCGCCGATGCCGACGTGGAGATCGAGCACGAGGTGGGCATGGGCATCCCCGAGTTCTTCGAACGTAGGGGAGAGCAGGCGTTCCGCAAGGTGGAGGCCGATCTCATCGCCGATATGCTTGAGGATTTCGATGGCATCTTCTCGCTGGGCGGCGGTGCCCCCATGACCCCGTCCACGCAGCGTGCCCTTGCCGACTACATCGCCAGGGGCGGTCGCGTGGTGTATCTGGACGCCGATCCGGCCGAAGCCATGGAACGGGCCAACCGCGGCGGCGGCAGGCCCATGCTGAACGGGGATGCCGACGCCCGTTGGAAGAAGCTGTACAAGGAACGCGACCCGGTGTTCCGCAAGGTCGCTAACGTACGCGTGCATACACGCGGTCAGACGCCGCAGATGGCGGCGAGGAAGGTGATGGATATGATTCGTGAGCGTATCGTGCACGTTACCGGCACGGGGATCGAGCCATATGACGTGTGCATCGGCGAGGGTACGATGAATCATCTTCCCGACGTGCTTGGCGAGGGCGTCGTGCGTGTGGCCCTGATCCATACCCAGCCGGTGCAGCGGCACAGCGACCACGCGCGCACCCTGCTGCGTCAGGCCGGGTACACGGTATCCGACATCGTGGTGCCGGACGCCGAGGCAGGCAAGACCGTGGACGTCGCCAACGGTGTATGGCGCAGGCTGGGCGACGAGGGATTCACCCGTTCCGATGCGATCGTCGGTCTTGGCGGGGGAGCGGCCACCGATCTTGCCGGCTTCATCGCTGCCACGTGGATGCGTGGCATCCGGTACGTGAACTGCCCGACGTCGCTGCTGGCCATGGTCGACGCGTCCACCGGCGGCAAGACCGGTATCAACACCGAGGCGGGCAAGAACCTGGTCGGTTCGTTCTACACCCCTGCCGGTGTGCTTGCGGATATGCGCACGCTTGCCACGCTGCCGAACGACATCTTCATCGAGGGTTTGGGCGAAGTGGCGAAGTCGGGCTTCATCATGGATCCGGAGATTCTGCGGATCCTCGAGGATCATGCCAGCGAATTGCGTTCGTTCGACGGCGCGATGTTCCTGGACTCCGGGCTTAAGGATGTGGTGGCTGAACTCATCGAGCATACCGTGGGAGTGAAAGCCTACCATGTGTCCGCCGATCTCAAGGAAGCCGGTCTGCGTGAGTTTCTGAACTATGGCCATACGCTCGGCCATGCCATCGAGAAGCTGGAGCATTTCCGCTGGCGTCATGGCAATGCGGTTGCCGTCGGTTGCGTGTATGCGGCCGAACTGTCGCATCTGCTCGGCTATATCGATCAGGATCTGGTCGATTACCACCGTTCGCTGCTCGGCTCGCTCGGATTGCCGACGTCGTGGAACAACGGCAGCTGGAGCGATGTGCTGGCGCTGATGCACCGAGACAAGAAGGCGCGTGGCAACAAGCTGCGTTTCGTGGTGCTCGAATCGGTGGGGCACCCCATCCATCTCGAGGATCCGCCGGCGGACGCTGTCGAAGAGGCGTTCCGACGCATCCAGCAGTAGGGTATACATCGCAAGAACGAACACAGAAGGAAGCGATATGACGAAAGTAGTGGTGGTCAACGGGCCGAATCTGGGTCGTTTGGGTGTACGCCAGCCCGACGTGTACGGCAAGCAGGATCTTGATACTCTGCGCAGGCTGTGCACCGAATGGGGCGAGGCTCTTGGCCTTGAGGTTGAAGTCCGTCAGAGCGACGACGAAGCCGAGATGATCCGCTGGATGCATCAGGCTGCGGACGAAAAGACTCCGATCGTGATGAATCCCGCCGCCTTCACCCATTATTCCTATGGGCTTGCCGATGCCGCCCATATGGTGATCGATGAGGGTCTGCCGCTGATGGAGGTGCATATCTCCAATCCATCCGCGCGCGACGAATTCCGCAAGCGTTCCGTGATCTCGCCGGTTGCCACCGGTACCATTACCGGCATGGGATTCTATGGGTACAAGCTTGCGCTTGAGGCCGTTGCGCATCTGATTGCCGGATGACGCGCGATGACAGGCGTCTGAACCGCAGCATTCCGCTGCTTGTGTTCCGATAGGGCGGGTGCCGTCGAATGACGGCACCCGCCCTTGCTGTCGCAAACGTTCGACACGCAGTGCTGGTTATGCTTTGTAGGTTCTGTGAAATACGATAGAACCTGATTGATAACGTATGCATCATCGATAATGAGAGATGCGGCCAAGGGCGGTCAGAATCCGTAATGGCGGCAATGCTTGCGTTATCAATCAACCTGTCGCATGGTGCGACAGGGGATACTCTCGATGACGAGGAAAGGGAAGCATGATCGCTCAACGGTCGTTCAGACGAATGCTGGCGGCAAGTGTTGTCGCCGCGATGTCGTGTGCGTCGCTGATCGCGGTTCCTGGCGTCGCTCAGGCCGAGGAAACCACATCCTCCGGCAAGAAGGACGTTCAGGTGATCGCGTTCCAGCAGACATGGAACACCATCGCCAAGGAATGCACCAATACCTATGGTCCGGAAGGCGTCGCCTATGTGGAGGTCTCGCCTCCGCAGGAATCCATCCAGGGCACGCAGTGGTGGACCAGCTACCAGCCCGTGAGCTACAAGCTCGACTCCAAGCTGGGCACGGAAGCCGAATTCAAGAACATGGTCAAGCAGTGCTCCGCGGCAGGCGTGGGCATCATCGCCGATGTGGTGCTCAACCAGACCACCGGCTTCGACGTGGCCGCGGGGGACCAGAAGGGCGTGGCCGGCAGTGACTACAACGGTTCCACCGAAACCTACCCAGGCTTTGCCACCAAGCAGTATCCGGAAGGCATCACCGCCTCCGATTTCCATAGCTGCAAGCAGAACATCTCCGATTACACCAATCAGAAGGAAGTTCAGGAGTGCCGCCTGAGATCCATGTGGGACTTCGATTCCGAAAGCGAGAAGGTACAGGACATCCAGTCCGACTATCTCGTCTCGCTGTGGAACGCCGGCGTGCGTGCCTTCCGCATGGATGCCGTCAAGCACATCCACACCGATTCCATGAAGGCGATCAAGGAGAAGTTCGCCAAGAAGATCGGCAAGAACGCCAGCGACATCTACTGGATTCAGGAAGTCATCGGCAACTCCTCCGAAGCCGCGGGCATCCAGCCGAGCAACTACGTGCAGAACGGCACCGTGACAGAATTCGGCTTCAAGTCCGAAATGAACCAGACCTTCAAGGATAAGATCGCCAACCTCAAGGGCCTGAGCGACCGCCTGAGCAAGGATCTGTCGTCCGAGGACGCCAACGTGTTCGTCACCAACTGGGACACCGCCCGCAACGAGGGCGCGCTGACCTACAAGGATGGTGCCAAGTACCAGCTGGCCAACGCCTTCATGCTGGCCTATGACTACGGCACCCCGCGTCTGCTCTCCGACTACAAGTGGGATGTCAACGACGATGGCGCGCCCAACGCCACCGCGACTTCCGTGCCCGATGTGGATATGGACAAGGCCTGCGCCACCAACGATTCCGATTGGAACTGCGAGCAGCGTTGGACCTCCACCCGCGGTATGATCGCCTTCCGCAACTACGTCAACGGCACCAAGGTCACCGATTGGCAGGATGACGGCGGCGACAACATCGCCTTCTCCCGTGGGGACAAGGGTTTCATCGCCATCAACAACGGCAAGAAGGACAAGGACGCCTCGTACACAACGTCTCTGGCCGACGGCGAATACTGCAACGTGTACGCCACCATGGACTGCTCCAAGACCGTGACCGTCAAGGGCGGCAAGGTCGAGACCACCGTTCCGGCACACTCCGCCATCGCCCTGTATGCCGGTGCCACCAAGGCCGATCATCCGGCCGCATCCACGGCCACCGACCCGTCCGATCCGGACGTGAATCAGGAGGATGACGAGGTCCTGCCCGACGACAAGAGCATCACCATCTACTACAAGCCCAACGATTCCAGCTGGAAGACCCCAAAGGTCCACTACGGCCTCGGCGACGACTGGAATCAGCCGGAAGCCGACATGACGCTCGATGCGCAGGGCTACTACACCGCCACCATCGGCACCAAGGGCAAGAAGATCGACTTCGTGTTCCATGATGCCGGCACCGACCAGTGGGAGAACCCGAAGGGCGGCGGCAACTACCATGCCAATGCCGGTATCACGCACGTGGGTGTCGCCGACCAGTCCGCGACCGTGGGCAACCCCGAATCCATTGGTGGCCAGACTCGACTCGTCGTGCACTACAAGCCCTCCAGCGCCTCGGACAACCGTGGCGTGTACGTGTGGGGCAAGGACACCGGCGGTACGGACATCAACGCCGAGAACCATGCCTTCACCGGCACCGATTGCTGGGGCAAGGTCGCCACGCTGACCTTCGACGGCAAGTTCGAGAACTTCGGCTTCATCATCACCAGCAGCGATTGGAACAAGTACGGCGGTGACCGCAGCGCCACAGTGAACGCCGACGGCACCGCGGAAGTGTGGATCGACGGCACCAAGTACCCGGATCAGGGCGAATCGACCACCGTTGAAACGCTCGATGCCGCACCGGCCGACTACAAGTGCACGGCCGCCACCGTCAAGGTGAAGGTCCACTACAACCGTGACGACGGCCTGTACTTCAACTCCGAGGACACCTCGACCACCGTCCCGCAGTGGGATATCTGGACCTGGTCCTCCAACTGGAACGGCGGGGCCGCCGCCTTCACCTCCCATGACGATTGGGGCGAAGTAGCGGAATACTCCTTCACCAACTACGCCTACTACAACAACGAGGGTGCCTCCGACATCGGCATGCTGCGTCGTTACGGCAAGGATGCGTGGAAAGCCAAGGATCCGGACGACGGCGATCACAAGATCCCGTCGAGTGCCCTGGCATTCGACGGCGCCGATGGCAATGCCACCGCCACCGCCGAAGTGTGGATGCTCAACGGCGATGCGACGGTGTACACCGCACGTCCGGCCCTCGGCGCTTCCATGAAGTCCGCCGAGATCTCCAACACCAACCAGCTGACGGCCAAGCTCTCCAAGAAGGTCTCCGCCGACGACATCAAGGACGACGTGACTGTCAAGGATGCCGATGGCAAGACCGTGGCCGTCAAGAGCGTCAAGGCCGATGGCGCCAAGGTGATCATCACCACCGACAAGGATCTCGACGTGCGCGGCAAGTACACCGTCGAGGTCAAGGGCTTCGGCTCGCAGGACGCCGTCGCAGGCTCCGTGGTCCGCACCGACGCCTTCGACAAGAAGTACGCCTACAGCGGCGACGATCTCGGCGCCACCTACACGGCGGCGAAGACCGGCTTCAAGCTGTGGGCTCCGACCGCCACCGACGTCAAGCTCATCACCTACAAGTCCGACGATCCGAACGCCGACGTCGATCGCACCATCGACATGACGAGCGGTGACAAGGGCGTGTGGAGCGCCACGGTGAAGAAGCTCGCCTCCGGCACCGCCTACTCCTACAGGCTCACCTTCGCCGACGGCACGGTGAACACCTCGGCCGACCCGTACGCCACCGCGGCCGTCGCCAACGGCGAACGCTCCGTGGTGCTGTCCAAGAAGGACATGGGCAACGCGGGTAAGCGCATGGGCGCTTTCTCCAAGACCACCGATGCGTCCATCGCCGAGATGAACATCCGCGACTTCTCGATCAGCCCGAACTCCGGCGTCTCCGCCGACAAGCAGGGCAAGTACCTGGGCGTGGTCGAATCCGGCACGAAGACCGCCAAGGGCGCGACATCCGGCCTCGACTACCTCAAGAAGCTGGGCGTCACCCACGTGCAGATCATGCCGATGTACGACTACGGTTCCGTCAACGAGACCGGCGATCTGAACTACAACGCCCAGGGCGCGCAGAACTGGGGCTACGACCCGGAGAACTACAACGTGCCGGAAGGCTCGTACTCCTCCGATCCGAGCAACCCGAGCTCCCGCGTCACCGAGATGAAGCAGATGGTCAAGGGTCTGCACCAGAACAACATCCGCGTCATCATGGATGTGGTGTACAACCACGTCTACAATGCCGCGAACCATTCGTTCAACAAGACGGTCCCGGGCTACTACTTCCGCTATGACGACAACGGCTCGCTGGTCAACAACTCGGGTTGCGGCAACGACACCGCCTCCGAGCGTGCGATGATGCGCAAGTACATCGTCGACTCGGTGACCTACTGGGCGAAGAACTACAGCATCGACGGCTTCCGATTCGACCTCATGGGCCTGATCGACACCAAGACGATGCAGGAGGTCCGTGCGGCCCTCGACAAGATCGACCCGTCCATCATCGTGCTCGGCGAAGGCTGGGACATGAACACCACGATGGACAAGAGCGAGATGACCATCCAGCCGAACGCCTACCAGGTCGCTTCGGACGGTACGAACAACGGCATCGCGTTCTTCAACGATTCGATCCGTGACGGCCTGAAGGGCTCCGTGTTCTCCGACACCGACACCGGTTTCGTCTCCGGCAAGGCCGATCAGGAGAGCCTCATCGCCCACAACGTGCTCGGTTGCCAGTACGATGCCGACGCCAGCACCACCTGCTGGAACGGCAACGCGCAGGATCATTACGCGGATGCCGGCCAGGTGGTGAACTACGCCGAGATCCACGACAACATGACTCTGTACGACAAGCTCAAGGCATCCGTGCCTACGGATGACGAGGCCACCACCGAGGCCCGCGCCAAGCTTGCCGACTCCGTGGTCTACTTGTCCGAAGGCATTCCGGCCATCCAGCTCGGTCAGGAGTTCCTGCGTACCAAGGGCGGCAACAGCGACAGCTACAATGCCGGCGACGAGGTGAACGCCATCGACTGGGATCGCACCACGCAGTACGCAGGCTCCGTCGACTACGTCAAGGGCCTGATCAAGCTGCGCAACAGGATCGCCGCCCTCCGCCAGACCAGCTACGACGACATCAACGCCAGCGTGACCATGCTCAAGTCCGCGGACGGCGTCGTGGCCTACCAGGCGAAGGATTCCAGCGGCACCTACGTGGTGATCTTCAACGCCAACGGCAAGGCCGCCTCCATCAACGGCGTCGCCGCCGGCAAGTACGAGGTGCTTGCCGCGGACGGCACCGTCTACGGCGATGACGACGTCAAGAGCGTCACCGTCCGCAAGGGTTCCGCATACACCGCTGGTGCGCTGTCCGCCACCGTGCTCAAGGTCGCTTCCGCCGATGACGTCGTCCCTGTGATCAGCGGCGTGACCGAATCGACGACCATCACCGTCGGCTCCAAGTTCGACCCGATGGCCGGCGTCTCCGCTACCGATGACATCGACGGCGACCTGACCGACAAGATCCAGGTCAAGGGCGCTGTGAACATCAACAAGGTGGGCGATTACCAGCTGGTCTACTCCGTGACTAACTCCCGCGGCAAGACCACGACCTTCACCCGCACCGTGCACGTGCAGAAGCAGGCCGTCGTCCCGTCCGCCGACAAGACCGCTGCGGGCGATGCGAAGAGCGCAGCCTCCGCCACGGCGGCTACCGGCGCATCCGTACTGGTGTTCGCGCTTGTGGCATTGGCCGCGGCTGCGGCCGCAATGCTGTTCCTTCGCGGAAAGGAGGAACGCAACTGAGCGCATTAATCCATAAGCAACTCCGATAAACGCGCCGATGGCCGGCCCTACACAGGGCCGGCCATCGTGTATTCTGGCGCTTTCATCGGCGTCATGCATCGCGTTTCATGCGGCACGCCATTGAAGGGGAATCGCATAACACGCCGCGTCAACTGTGAATGATAAGCTGGAGTTCCATGGTTAGAAGAACACATGGCAATCCTCAAGAGCACGTCACCAAGCATATCTTCGTCACCGGTGGCGTCGTCTCATCCCTCGGCAAAGGCCTGACCGCCTCCTCCCTCGGTCGTCTGCTGCGCTCCCGTGGCATCAAGGTCCTCCAGCAGAAGCTCGACCCCTACATCAACGTCGATCCCGGCACGATGAACCCGTTCCAGCATGGCGAGGTCTACGTCACCGAAGACGGTGCCGAAACCGATCTCGACATCGGCCACTACGAGCGTTTCCTCGATGTCTACCTGAGCCAGAAGGCCAACGTCACCACCGGCCAGATCTATCAGGAAGTGCTGCGCAAGGAACGCGCCGGCGAATACCTCGGCCAGTGCGTGCAGGTCATCCCGCACATCACCAACGAGATCAAGTCCCGTATGCGCGCCCAGGCGTCCGATGACGTCGATGTGATCATCACCGAAATCGGTGGCACCGTCGGCGACATCGAATCCCAGCCGTTCCTGGAGGCCGCACGCGAGGTGCGCCGCGATCTGGGTGCCGAGAACTGCATGTTCGTGCATGTCTCCCTGGTGCCGTACATCGCCGCCGCCCACGAGCTCAAGACCAAGCCGACCCAGCATTCCGTCATGATGCTGCGTCAGCTCGGCATCTCCCCGGACGCCCTGGTCCTGCGTTCCGACCGCCCGCTGAACCAGTCCATCAAGGACAAGATCTCCCTGATGTGCGACGTGGATTCCGAAGGCGTGGTCAACTGCGTGGATGCCCCGAGCATCTACGATGTGCCGAAGATCCTGTTCAACGAGGGCCTCGACGCCTACGTGGTCCGCGAGCTCGGCCTGCCGTTCCATGACGTCGATTGGGACGAATGGGAGGATCTGCTGGAGCGCGTGCACCACCCGAAGCACGAGGTGAACATCGCCATCGTCGGCAAGTACATCGATCTGCCGGACGCCTACCTGTCCGTCACCGAGGCCATCAAGGCAGGCGGCTTCGCCAACTACGCCAAGGTGAACGTCAAGTGGGTCGCCGCCGACAAGTGCGAGACCGAGGAAGGCGCGGCCGCCGCGCTCGACCAGGTCGACGGCATCGTCGTGCCCGGCGGCTTCGGCATCCGTGGCATCGATGGCAAGATTGGCGCCCTGAAGTTCGCCCGCGAGAACAAGCTGCCGGCCCTCGGCCTGTGCCTGGGCCTGCAGTCCATGGTGATCGAGTACGCACGCGACGTGCTCGGCCTGGAGGACGCCAACTCCACCGAATTCGAACCCGATTGCGACACCCCGGTCATCGCGACCATGGAGGAGCAGAAGGACATCGTCGCCGGCAAGGGCGATATGGGCCACACCATGCGACTGGGCAGCTACCCGGCCGAACTGGAGGAGGGCTCCCTGGTGGCCGAGCTGTACGGCACCACGCATGTCACCGAGCGCCATCGTCACCGTTATGAGGTGAACGTCGCCTACAAGGACCAGCTGCGTGAAGGCGGCCTGCGCATCTCCGGCCAGAGCCCGGACGGCGAGCTCACCGAGTTCGTCGAGCTGCCGCGCGAGGTGCATCCGTTCTACGTGGCCACCCAGGCTCACCCGGAGTTCAAGTCCCGTCCGACCAAGCCGCATCCGCTGTTCGCGGGTCTGGTGAAGGCCGCGCTGGATCACCAGCAGGCACGCTGAACGATCGCCGATCGTTAGGCGAACCGAGTAACTGAGACGATATGTGTTGCAGCCCACACCATAATCTGGTGTGGGCTGTAGCGTTTTCACGCCAGTTCTGTTAGGTTCTAGTAGGACATTGTGTGAATGACGGAGGCAAACAGGTGAGCGAATCACAAGCACCAAACGCCGCGGCTGACGTGGAGATGAGCCAATACGTGGCCGATCGCACCCGCGTCAACGAGGATAAGATCAAGCAGGATGACGAGATCATCAGCCAATTCGGCGACTACACCTACGGATGGCACGACACCGATGCCGCAGGCGAGGCCGCGAAGAAGGGCATCGACGAGAACGTCGTGCGCGCCATCAGCGCGGACAAGGGCGAACCGGAATGGATGCTCGAAAAGCGACTGCAGGGCTACAGGGACTTCATCTCCAAGCCGATGCCGCAGTGGGGCGTGGATCTGAAGGACTTCGACGCCGACGACTTCAAGTACTATGTCAAACCGATCGACAAGCAGGCCACCACGTGGGAGGAGCTGCCGGACGAGATCCGCTCCACCTACGACAAGCTCGGCATCCCCGAGGCCGAGAAGAAGCGTCTGGTCTCCGGCGTCGCCGCGCAGTACGAGTCCGAGGTGATCTACAACTCGATCCAGGAGGACCTGAAGAAGCAGGGCGTGATCTTCGTGGACACCGACACCGCGGTGCGCGAATATCCCGAGATCGTGAAGAAGTACTTCGGCAAGTGCATCCCCAGCGACGACAACAAGTTCTCCGCGCTGAACACCGCCGCATGGTCCGGCGGCTCCTTCGTCTACGTGCCGAAGGGCGTGCACGTGGATATTCCGCTGCAGGCGTATTTCCGCATCAACACCCCGAACATGGGTCAGTTCGAACGCACGCTGATCATCGCCGACGAGGGATCCTACGTGCATTACGTCGAAGGCTGCACAGCCCCGATCTATTCCACCGACTCCCTGCACTCCGGTGTGGTCGAGATCTTCGTGGAGCCCCATGCACGTGTGCGCTACACCACCGTGCAGAACTGGTCGAACAACGTGTACAACCTGGTCACCCAGCGTGCGTATGTGCGTGAGGGCGGCACCATGGAATGGGTCGACGGCAACATCGGCTCCAAGGCGACCATGAAATACCCGGCCTGCATCTTGGCCGAGCCGTACGCCAAGGCCAGCACCATGTCGCTCGGCTTCGCCGGCAAGGGCCAATACCAGGACACCGGCGCGAAGATGATCCATCTCGCCCCGCATACCAGCTCCACCATCGTCGCCAAGTCGATCTCCCGCGGCGGCGGACGTTCCGCCTATCGCGGCCTGGTGAAGATCGTCAAGGGCGCCGAGGGCTCCTCGAACTCCACCGTGTGCGACGCGCTGCTGGTGGACGAGTTCAGCCGTTCCGACACCTACCCGCATGTCGACGTGCGTGAGGACGACGTGTCCATGGCGCACGAGGCCACGGTCTCCAAGGTGTCCGAGGACCAGCTGTTCTATTTGATGAGCCGAGGCCTGACCGAGGACGAGGCCATGGGCATGATCGTGCGTGGCTTCGTCGAGCCCATCAGCCGTGAGCTGCCGATGGAATACGCGCTTGAACTGAACAGACTTGTGGAACTGCAGATGGAAGGATCGGTGGGCTGATCACCATGACCGAAGCCAAGGAAATCACTATCCCTACGGCGGATCCGAACGATCCGTATGCCAACCCGGCGGCAATGCCGTCCTCGGCGGACCGCAACCCGCGATCCTTCGACGTCGACGCGTTCCCCATGCCCGCCCGCAAGCAGGATGACTGGCGCTACACTCCCATCGAGCGTATCGACGAGTTCTTCACGGTGTTCACGCCGTCCGGCGAAACCAGGATCGAAGTCGGCATGATCGACGGCTCGCCCCTTCCCAGCGGCGTCAAGCTGACCCAGACCAAGCTCGGTGAGGGACTGTCCGGCACGGTGTCCAAGCCGTCCGACCGAGCCGCGGCGGTGGAGTGGAACTCCGGCGCGACGGCCACCGTCATCGAGCTGTCCGGCGAGATCAAGCAGCCGGTACTGGTCAAGGTGCATGGTGCCGGCATGGACCTCGATGCGTTCCATCTGGTCATCGCCGCCGCCGACAACGCGCATGCCGATGTCGTGGTCGAGCACGACGGCGACGCGCGTCTCGCCGAAGGCGTGGAAATCACCACCGGCAGGCATTCGCAGGTGTCCACCACCTTCGTCCAGGAATGGGGCGCAGGCTCCAAGCATGTGGGCAACCATCGCATCCATGTCGGCGAGGGCGCTTCGCTCCGCCACTGTGTGGTGACGCTCGGCGGCGATGTCGTGCGCATCCGCATGGATCAGGACTTCGGCGGCGAGCAGGGCGATCTCAACATGCTCGGCATCTACTTCGTCGATCCCGGCGAGCACATCGAGCATCGCACGATGGTGGTGCACAACCAGCCCGACTGCAAGAGCCGTGTGGTCTACAAGGGTGCGCTCGACGGCAAGGGAGCGCACTCCACATGGGTTGGCAACGCGCTGATCGAGCCGACCGCCCCCGGCACCGACTCCTACGAGCTCAATCGCAACCTGGTGCTCACCCCGGGCGCCATCGCCGACTCCGAGCCGAACCTCGAAATCGAGAACGGCAACATCATCGGCGCGGGCCACGCGTCCTCCGTCGGCCGTTTCAACGACGAGGAACTGTTCTACCTCGAATCGCGCGGCGTCAGCGAAACCGAGGCACGCAAGCTTGTCGTGCGCGGCTTCTTCAACGAACTCGTCGAGGAAATCGGCATTCCCGCAATCTGCGAGCATCTCATGGACGTCATCGACAAGCGACTGGCACGCGGCGAAAGCGATGCCATGGCGCAGGTGCTCGAAGAACAGTGAACGTAAAGGACATAAAGGATAGGAACCATGTCAACGCTTGAAATCAAGGATCTGTACGCGCACGTCGAAACCAAGGAAGGCATCAAGCCGATCCTCAAGGGCGTGAACCTCACCGTCAACTCCGACGAGACCCATGCCATCATGGGGCCCAACGGCTCCGGCAAGTCCACGCTGGCCTACACGCTGGCAGGCCACCCCAAGTACGTGGTCGACGGCGGCGAAGTGCTGCTCGACGGCCAGGATATCCTGAAGATGACCCCGGACGAACGTGCCAAGGCCGGTCTCTTCCTCGCCATGCAGTACCCGGTGGAGGTGCCGGGCGTCTCCATGACGAACTTCCTGCGCACCGCCAAGACCGAGATCGACGGCAAGGCGCCGTCCATCCGCACATGGGCCAGGGAGCTTTCCGAAGCCATGAAGCGACTCAAGATGGACCCGAAGTTCGCCACCCGTTCCGTGAACGAGGGCTTCTCCGGCGGCGAGAAGAAGCGCGCCGAAGTGCTTCAGCTGGAGCTGCTCAAGCCGAAGTTCGCCATTCTCGACGAAACCGACTCCGGCCTTGACGTCGACGCGCTGCGCATCGTCTCCGAGGGCGTGAACCGTGCCAAGGAAGCCAACAAGTTCGGCATCCTCATGGTCACGCACTATACCCGCATCCTCAAGTACATCAAGCCGGATATCGTCCATGTGTTCGCCGACGGCCACTTCGTGAAGACCGGTGGCCCAGAGCTTGCCGACGAGCTGGAGGAGAACGGCTACGATCAGTACCTGCCGGAAGGTGCCGATTCCGAAAGCGCATTGGCCTGAAAACGGAAAACAGGCGGCGAAGGCCGGCAAACGGTGCTTCGCCGCCGTCGTATATCGGTGTACATGCCGTATAAGGGGGTTTACATGGTTGATTTTGCCGCTATTCGAAAGGAATTCCCGATTCTGGATCAGCAGGTCCACGGTCATCCGCTGGTGTATCTGGATTCGGCTGCGACCTCGCAGAAGCCGCAGTGCGTGATCGACGCGGAAAGCGAATTCTACAGGACCATCAACGCCGGCGTGCATCGCGGGGCCCATGAGCTGGCCGCCCGCAGCACCATGGCGTTCGAGGACGCGCGCGCGAAGGTCACCAGGCTCGTCGGCGCCAATGCCGAGGAAGGCCAGGAGGAGATCGTCGTGACCGCCGGTGCCACGGCCGGCCTGAATCTGCTTGCCACGGCATTCGGCAATGCCTCTCTCGGACGCGGGGGAGCGGCGGCGAAACGATTCGCGCTTAAAGCCGGCGACGAGATCGTGGTCTCGAAGGCCGAACATCATTCCGTGCTGCTGCCGTTCCAGGAGCTTGCCGCACGAACCGGCGCGACGTTCAAGTGGCTGAATCTGACCGAGGACGGTCGCGTACGCACCGACAATCTCGACGAGGTCATCACCGAACGCACGAAGGTCGTCGCCGTGACGCATGTGGGCAACGTGACCGGTGCCATCACCGACATCGCGCCCATCATCAAGCGCACGCATGAGGTGGGCGGCATCTTCGTGCTCGATGCCTGCCAGTCCGTGCCGCATCTGAAGATCGACTTCCATGCGCTGGACGTCGACTTCGCCGCATGGAGCGCGCATAAGATGTACGGTCCGACCGGCGTCGGCTTCCTGTACGGCAAGCGCGAGATGCTTGAGGCGCTTCCGCCCGCAAGCTTCGGCGGATCGATGGTGGAGCTGGCCTGGATGGATCAGCCTGCGCAGTACATGCTTCCCCCTGCACGTTTCGAGGCCGGAACCCAGCCCGTCGCCCAAGTCGTCGCCGCAGGCGTGGCCGCGGAATGGATGATGAACATCGGCATGGACCAGCTTGAGGCGCACGAGCGCACGCTTGCCGGCGAATTGCTGAAGATGGGCGATATCGATGGCGTGCGTATCCTAGGACCGCGCGAGAACGTCGACCGTATCGGCACCGTCGCCTTCGACATCGAGGGCGTCCACCCGCATGACGTCGGCCAGTTCATCGACGCGCAGGGCATCGCCATCCGCGTCGGCCACCACTGCGCGCAGCCGGTGCACCGCCACTTCGGCCTGTATGCCTCGAACCGTGCATCCTGCGGCGTGTACAACAATGTCGAGGATGTCCACGCTCTGCTTGAGGCGTTGGGCAAGGTGCGTCCGTTCTTCGGCGCGTGACGTATATTCGGGGCTTGCGAGGGAAGGAACAGCATGAATGATTTCGGTATGAGCGGCGACGACTTCGAGCAGATGTACCAGGAGGTGATCCTCGAAGCGTCGAAGCATCCGCACGGCAAGGAGCATTTCGCCGCCGACCTGGCACAGGAGGATTCCGGGGCCAAGTCCGGTGAAACAGTGGTCCGCGCCTCACATGAATACTGCACGCCGGGCGAATCGCACCAGTTCAATCCCACGTGCGGTGACGAGGCGACCATTCATGTCGAGATCTCCGATAGCGAGCCTCATGCCATCGAACGGCTGGTGTGGGATGGTCATGGCTGTTCCATCTCGCAGGCGAGTCTGTCGATTATGGTCGATCTGGTCGAAGGCAAGACCGTCGATGATGCCATGGAACTCGAGCAGCTGTTCCATCGTCTTATGGAATCCCGCGGCAAGGGACTGGACAATGAGGATGACGAGGAACGCCTGGAGGACGCCATTGTGTTCCAGGGCGCTTCGAAATATCCGATGCGCATCAAATGCGCGCTGCTTGGATGGGAAGGTCTTAAGGATGCCGTTGCCAGGGCGCTTGCCGCGAACAAGTCGTGACAAGCTGCGTGTCGCAGCGTAGAGTGTTCAACAGTTATAGCAACGATTATGGAGTAGATGATGAGCGATACTTTGGTACCCGAGCCTCAGGCTTCCATTTTCGACGCCGTAAAGGGCGTGGTCAAGGATGAGGATGCTGCACGTCGTATGATGATGAATCCCGCTTTGGCTAAAACCATCGGCAATGATGGAGCGGCTTCGGGTCAGTCGTCGCAGGCGCATAGCGGCTGCGGCTGTGGAGGGCAGCAGGCTGATGGCTGCTGCCAGGATGACGATGGGAACGCCATCCCCCTGAAGTTTGTGGACGACATCGGTCGCGCGACCGCTGCGGATGTTCGTGAGGCGCTGCATCAGGTCATCGATCCGGAACTGGGCATCGACGTCATCGATCTTGGTCTGGTATACGGTATTGAAATCGATGAGCTGGGTCGTGCCATTATCACCATGACGCTGACCACGCCGGCATGCCCATTAACCGATCTGATCGAGGACGAATGCGCTTCGACATTGGCCGGACTGGTCGAGGAGTTCCGTATCGATTGGACATGGCAGCCGCGCTGGACGATGGACAAGATCACCCCCGAAGGGCGCGACCAGTTGGCGGCGCTCGGATTCAACTTCGACAATCTTCCCAAATACTGAGCTGTCTTCCGCACGGTCTTTCCATATCGTATTCCGTCCTGCAGCGCGATTCCCGCCGATGCAGGACGGTTTTTGTATGTGGCTGTTTTCCATCCGGCGGGCATACCCATGCGGCGCATATACGTTTGAGGCCCCTGTATCCGAATAATCGGGATACAGGGGCCTCAAACGTAAGGGGAGAACTGACGCTTAGTCGTCCACCACGGTGCCCTTCGGCACCACGGTGATGCCCTCGGGCGTGACGGTGAAGCCGCGGGCCAGATCATGCTCCGTGTCGATGCCGACGGTGGAGTTCTCGGTCAGCACGACGTTCTTGTCGAGAATTGCCTTGTAGACGCGCGCACGGCGATTGATCACGACGCCGTCGAACAGGATGGAATCGACCACCTGCGACCAGGAGTGGATGTGCACGTTCGGGGACAGCACGGAATGGTGCACTTCGCCGCCGGAGACGATGACGCCGGGGGAGACGATGGAATCCGTGGCGTGGCCGAGGCGGTCGCGGCCGGCATGGACGAACTTCGCGGGTGGCAGCGTGCCGGAGTTCGTGTAGATCGGCCATGCCTGGTTGTACAGGTTGAACTCGGGCACATAGGCGATCAGATCCATGTGCGCATCGTAGAACTGCTTCAGCGTGCCCACGTCACGCCAATAGGCGTGGTCGGTATCCGTCGCGCCCGGAATCACGTTCGAGTTGAAGTCGTAGACGCCGGCCTCGCCGCGGGAGGCGAAGTACGGGGCGATGTCGCCGCCCATGTCGTGCTTGGTGTCGGCGCTCTTCGCATCCTTGGCCAGCGCGTCGAACAGCGCGTCGGTATTGGCCACATAGTTGCCCATGGATGCCAGGAACGTGTTCGGGTCATCCGGCAGACCGGCGCAGGTGTCGGGCTTCTCCAGGAAGGACTTGATCTGGTTCGGATGCTCCGGGTCGACGTCGATGACGCCGAACTGGTTCGACTGCTCGATCGGCTGACGGATGCCTGCCACGGTGAACTCTGCACCCGATTCGATGTGCTGTTCGACCATCTGCCCGAAGTCCATGCGATAGACATGGTCGGCACCGACGATCACCACGATGTCCGGCTGCACGTCCTCGATGATGTTGATGGTCTGGTAGATGGCGTCGGCAGAGCCCAGATACCAGTGCTTGCCGAGCCGCTGCTGTGCCGGCACAGGGGAGACGTAGTTGCCGAGCAGCGAGGAGAACCGCCACATCTGGGAGATATGACGATCCAGCGAATGCGACTTGTACTGGGTGAGGACCACGATGTGGCGGTAATCGGAATTCACCAGATTCGACAGGGGGAAGTCGATAAGACGGTATACGCCGCCGAACGGCACCGCAGGCTTGGCGCGATCGCGGGTCAACGGCATCAGACGGGTACCCTCACCACCTGCCAAAACGATGGATAGAATCTTCTGCTTGTTCTTTGCCATGGTGCGTGGCTCCTCTCATATCAATCATGACGATTGGTGACGTCGAGCAGGCAACGTCGTTAGCAGTCAGCTTCCTCGCTGACCTCTACCGTCCATAATTGCACAAAAAAAACAATATGCAAGCAACCTGGCTTGCATGTCAGGCATATTTGGCGGAAATTCATTAATTAGTCATTAAGACGGCGAGTTGCGTAAAAAGCGACGGCGCTCGACGCGGCCACATTCAGGCTGTCCACATCATGCGACATCGGGATCTTCACCGTCAGATCGGCGCGGGCGATGGTGTGACGGCTCAGTCCGTCGCCTTCCGTGCCGAAGATGAGCGCGAGCTTGTCGATATGCTGCGAATCGGCCGCATCGCTGTTCAGACGGCGCGTCAACTCGTCAAGGCTGATCGAATCGTCCTCAAGGGCCATGGCCACCGTGGTGAATCCAAGCGAGTGCAGCTCCTCAAGGCCTTTGAACGGCCAGTAATGCTTCCCCTCACCGTCGATGCGGGTCCACGGCACCTGAAACACGGTTCCCATCGACACGCGGGCCGCACGTCTGTACAGCGGATCGCCGCAGGAGGGGGTGACGAGCACGGCGTCGACGTCCAAAGCCGCGGCGGAGCGCATCAGCGCGCCCACATTGGTCGGGTCGACGATATTCTCCATCACCGCGATGCGATGCGCGCCCTCGCACACCTGCTCGACGGAAGGCAGCGGCCAGCGGCGCATCGCGCTGAGCGCGCCACGATGCAGGCGGTAGCCGGTCAGTCTTTTCAATTGCTCCGGCGACGCCACATATACGGGAACGTCCGTCCCCCATTGCGCATCGATGCGCGCGAACATATCGGCCATGCCTTCCAGCCAGGGCTTTTCGACCAGCAGCGACAACGGCTCGCGCCCTGCGGCCAGCGCACGGTCGATGACCTTGGGGGATTCGGCGATGAACAGACCCTTGGCGGGCTCCAGCCGGTTGCGCAATTGGATTTCGGTGAGATTCACATAGGCGCTGACGCGTTCGTCGTCAATGGAATCAAGTTCGATGAAGCGCATATGCGAAAACTCCTTGAGATACAACAAAACCCCTTGTTTCCAAGGGGTTTTACTTGTGCCCGAGACGGGACTTGAACCCGTACGGTTGTAATAAAATAACCACTAGCACCTCAAGCTAGCGCGTCTACCATTCCGCCACCCGGGCAGGTCGCTGTTTGGCAACGAGTGCTACTTTAGCACTGGATCGCTCGGATGCAACATCAGCGTGTCGCGAGCGTGTCGGTACGGGCAAAACCAGTTGATAGCCTAGAGAACATGACGAATGCTGTATTCCTGTTTGACCCTGACAACGATGACGTGCCGGTGAACTCCGACGAATCAAGCATCGGCTGGAAGCTGACACTGCCCGCGCAGGTCAGGCGCCATGCCGTGCAGTCCATGCGCCTGAAGGCCGGCGACGAATTCCAACTGACCGATGGCAGGGGACTGCGACTCGGCGTCGCCCTTGTCGACGCGGACAACGGCATCGCCGAGGTGCGCGATTTCGTCAGGGAGGCCCAACCCGTCACCCGGCTGGCTCTGGTGCAGGCGCTGGCGAAGAACGGGCATGACGAGCAGGCCATCGACACCGCCACGCAGATCGGCGTCGATACCGTGGTGCCGTGGCAGGCCGATCGGTCCATCGCCAAATGGAAAAACGGAAGAACCGACCGCAAATGGCTGTCCACGCTGCAGGCGGCGACGGAACAGTCGCGCCGCGCATGGGTTCCGGAACTGGAGGAATGCGTCTCCAGCAAGCAGATTATCTCCATGATCCTGCGCGCCAACGTGCATGGCGATCTGGTCGTCGTGCTGCATCAGGACGCCACCGACACCTGGTCGTCCATAGAGGAACAGACCGAAAAGCTCGCCGACACCTGTCTGAAGGACGGCAAGCCGCGCACGGTATATGTGGTGGTGGGTCCGGAAGGCGGCATCAGCGAAGACGAGGTCGCGCGGTTCGTGGAAGCGGGAGCCAGAAGCGTGGTACTGGGAAGGAATATCCTCCGGGCCTCGACCGCCGGACCGGTCGCGCTGTCGCTGCTCAGCAGATCGCTGGGACGTTTCGCGTGAGCGATATTTCACACGCGTCGTGGCGGCGCAATAGCATGAAACCGAATAGAACCGCGTGAAGGAGCAAACGATGAGCGAAGCCGAAGACTGCCTGTTCTGCAAGATCGTTGCCGGGCAGATCCCGAGCACCAAGGTGTATGAGGACGACACCACCTACGCATTCAAGGACATCAATCCGCAGGCGAAGATCCATGTGCTGATCGTGCCGAAGAAGCACGTCGCAAACGTGAGCGAACTCGCCAAGTCCGATCCCGCACAGCTCGCCCATATGGTCGAAGTCGCCCAGGGCATTGCGGACAAGGAATTCCACGGCGAATACCGTCTGGTGTTCAACACCGGACGTGACGCCGGGCAGACCGTGTTCCATGCGCATGCCCATGTGCTGACCGGCGAAGTGCTTGACGAGTAGACGGAAGGAACCCGTGGCGACGACAACTCGCACCATAACCATTCCCGCCGAGCTTGACCCGGTGTCCGTGCTTGGCCCTGTCGACGAGGTCATTCGCGAGATCGAACACGCATACCCCGACCTGGAATTCACCGTGCGGGGCAACCGCATCATCATCGCCTCGCGCTCCAAGAAGACCGAATCGGACGCGTCGAAGGCGGAGCATCTTATCGAAACGATCATGGATGCGGCGCATACCATACCGATGGACGCGCAGACCGTACGGCGCATGATGGATCAGGACGTGCTTGACAACCGTGTGCGCGTCACCCATCCGGGGCATGGCAAGACTGTGGAGAACCTCAAGCGCATCGAGCATATCGAGCATGCCGAGGCTCGCTCCGGTACCCAGCGGCGCAAGCCGTCCGTTGCCGGGGTCATCACCTATGCCTCCGGCAACCCGGTCCGCGCGAAAACCGCCGGCCAGGCGGCCTATGTCGCGGCGATAGAGACCCATACCATCACGTTCGGCATAGGACCGGCCGGTACGGGCAAGACGTATCTGGCCGTGGCCAAGGCAGTCCGTGCGTTCCAGGACAAACAGGTCAGGCGTATTATCCTCACCCGTCCTGCGGTCGAAGCGGGGGAGAGCCTGGGATTTCTGCCAGGTACGCTCAACGAGAAGGTGGATCCGTACCTGCGCCCGCTGTACGACGCATTATCCGATATGCTGGGTGCCGACCAGCTCAAACGGTACATGGACGACGGCACCATCGAGGTCGCGCCTCTCGCCTACATGCGCGGGCGCACGCTCAATGACGCGTTCGTGATTCTCGACGAGGCGCAGAACACCACGGAGGAACAGATGAAGATGTTCCTCACCAGACTCGGATTCAACACCAAGATGGTGATTACCGGCGATATCACGCAGGTCGATCTTGCGGTTCCTCGGTCTGGACTGGCCACCATCGAGCATATCCTCGGCGGCATCGAGGATATCGCCTTCGTGCACATGAAGGCGGAGGATGTGGTGCGCCACCGTCTGGTCGGGCGTATCGTGGCCGCATACAACCGGCATGAAGGGCTGGACGGGGACCATAGACGGATGTCCCGCACGGCGACGAACAACAAGCACAAGAGGGATGCAGACGGCGATGAGCGTTGACGTTTCCAATGAGACCGTATGGTCGATCGATCTGAAGGTGTTCTCCGATCTGGGGCTGTGGGTCATGGATCAGATGCGGGTCAGCACGCAGTCCGATCTGACGATCCTGTTCGTGGACCCGGATCCCATCGCCCAGATGCACATGCATTGGATGAATCTCGAAGGGCCGACCGATGTGATGAGCTTCCCCATGGACGAGCTGCGCCCGGGGAACGGCGACGAGGTCATGGAAGGGGTGCTCGGCGACATCGTGATCTGCCCGTGGGTCGCTGCCCAGCAGGCTGCTGCGGCGGGCCATGGCGTACTGCAGGAGATGCTGCTGCTGACGATTCACGGCATTCTGCATCTGCTGGGATACGATCATGTGAATGCCGAGCAGGAGCGGCAGATGTTCGGTCTGCAGCGGCAACTGCTGCTGACGTTCATCGCGGTGAGGCAGAATCTCGGAGCACCCGTCACCCTACCGGCGGGAAGCACAGACGAACTGGCCGCATGGGACGCCGAGCACGGTTCCGGCCGCGAACTGACACGTTGACCGAATCGTATGCACCGGATATGCGCCAGGTAAAGGGAACGTGTCCGAAGAGGGGAAAAACGGCATGGATAGTCAGATGACGGTAATCGTAATCAGCGTGGTACTGGTGGTGGTCGTGGCCCTGCTGGTATGGCTTTCGCTGTCCATGGCTGCGGCCGAAGGGGCCGTGGGGCGTGTGACGCGGGCCAATCTCAACAACCGCGTCTTCGAGGTGCAGACCGATTCGGACACCAACCAGTTCACCGCGTCCAAGAAGATCAAGCGCATCCATCAGGTGCAGCGGTTCATCGCCAACCGCTATGCCACCGCGGGGTCCTGCGCGTTCTTCCGCATCATGTGCAATGTGCTTTCGGGCGTGCTCATCGCGGTCGTCGCGGGCATATGGGGCGCGGCATGGTGGGTGGAACTGCTGGCCGGTGTCGTATTCGCCTTCGCAATCGCCGTGGTGAGCATCCTCGTCCGTCCACGCGAGACCGGCGTCAACAAGCCGACCGACATCATGATCAAACATGCTCGACTGGTGGGATTCGCCGTAGCCGTCACGCCCTTCGCCCGTGCGGGGGAGAGCAAGGATGGCCGCCGGCGCCGCGAACTCGAACTATCCGATGACGAGGAGCTGGAGAAGATCCAGCTTGAACAGGGGCGTGCGGCGATCGACCGCATGGTCGAATCGAACGAGTTCGATCCCGAGGTCTCGGAGATGATGCGCAATGTGCTCATGCTTTCGGAGACACTGACCCGTGAGATCATGGTGCCGCGCACCGATATGATCACCATCGAACGCGATGCCACATTGGAGGACATGCTCAAGCTGTGCTCGCGTTCCGGCTTCTCCCGCGTGCCGGTCATCGGCGAGGACGTGGACGATCTGGTAGGCGTCGCCTATCTGAAGGACGCGGTGCGTGCCACGGCATTCAATCCGGCCGCGGTAAGCCGCGATGTGGCCTCCATCGTGCGCGACCCCATGCTGGTCCCCGAATCCAAGCCCGTGGACGACCTGTTCCATCAGATGCAGCGTTCCAGGCAGCATGTCGCCATCGTCGTGGACGAATACGGCGGCATCGCCGGCATGGTCACCATCGAGGACACCATCGAACAGATTGTGGGCGAACTGGAGGACGAGCACGACCGCACCCAGCATGCCGAGCCGAAGAAGATCGGCGAACGCAAGTGGAGTCTTCCCGCCCGTACCCCCATCGCGGATCTTGAAGAGCTATATGAGATTGACATCGATGAGGATGATGTCGATACGGTCTACGGTCTGCTGACGAAGCTGCTGGGCCGGGTACCCATCGTCGGCGCGTCCGCCGTGACGCGTGGCATCAGGCTCACCGCCGTCGACTCCGCAGGGCGTCGCAAGAAGGTATCGACCATCGAAGTCGAGCCCGATGGCGTCGAGGGGCGCGAGGAAGATGACAACACACAAGGCAATGCCGACAATGACGGGAACAACGAACAACATGATCGCAAGGAGTGACATGACCGATACACCAGCCGGTACCAAACTGGCATCCGAACCCTACCGTTCCGGTTTCGTAGCAGTGGTTGGACGACCGAATGTGGGGAAATCCACGTTGGTGAACGCATTGATCGGCACCCAGATCGCCATCGCCTCGTCCAGGCCGGAAACCACGCGTAAGGCGATTCGCGGCGTGCTCACCACCGACAATGCGCAGCTGGTGCTGGTGGATACCCCCGGCATCCACAGGCCGCGCACCTTGCTGGGCCAGCGTCTGAACGACATCGTCGACGAATCGCTGTCCGACGTCGACGTCGTCGCGTTCCTGCTGCCCGGCGATCAGGAGATCGGCCCCGGCGACAAGCGCATCCTGTCCCGTCTTCGTACGAATTTCGCCACCAAGCGCGAGGACGGCACGTTCAAATGGCGTGTGCCGCTGATCGCCATCGTGACCAAGATCGATGAGCTGTCGCGTGAACAGTTGATAGCCAAACTCATTGAGATCAACGAATTCGCCGATTTTGCGGACATCGTTCCCGTCAGCGCGCTGAAGCACGACAATCTCGATGAAGTGCGGTCGGTGCTGATCGATCACACGCCGGAAGGCCCGCAGATGTACCCGGCCGAGCAGCTGAGCGAGGAACGCCCCGAGGAGACCATCGCCGAGCTCATCCGAGGCGCGTTCCTCGAACAGCTGAACGACGAGCTTCCCCATTCCCTGGCGGTGGTGGTGGACTCCATCGATTATCCGGAAGACAACGAGACCGGAGAGCAGTATGACGGCAAGGCGCAGGTCAACGTCTCCATCTATGTGGAGCGCGATTCGCAGAAGCCGATCATCATCGGCAAGGGCGCTTCGAACCTCACTGCGGTCAAAAAGCGTCTGCGCACCGCAGTGAACCGCATCGTGGGTTGCAAGGCCAGGCTTGACCTGCATGTCAAGGTGGCCAAGGGATGGCAGTCGGATCCTAAACAGCTTGAACGCCTGGGATTCTGATTGCCTTTACAAGGTCGTTCAAGCTGTCTAGGATCCGCTTCGCGGCAAGCCGCTCACCGAGCCTACCGCCAGTCCACCGGACTGCCGGTTTCACGGCTCGGCCAAACAGCTTGAACGCCTGGGATTCTGATTGCCTTTACAAGGCCGTCGGAGTTAGCTGAGCCCTAAGCTTGATATGGTTGTGCCCCTGTCACGGGCTTCTGAACCGCACCCCGATTGTTGGACTGAAGAAATTCAGATTCGATGATCGGAGGTGCGGTTCTTTCGTATGCGTGAGGATCGAAGGAGACGTTACGACGACGGGTTCCGGCGCGAGGCGCTGGAACTCATCAAGGCCGGAGCCGGCAAGGACACGCTCGCCAGACGGCTTGCCATACCGGTGTATACCGCGAGAAACTGGATCAGGCTGTACAGGTCCAACGGCGAGGAGGCGGTCATGGGAAGCGGCGGCAGCAGACGCTACGACTGGGAGACGAAGGTCGCCGCGGCGCGCGACCACGTCGAGAACGGCATGACCAAGACGGAGGTCATGGCCATGCACGGGATCGCGAGCATCGCGTCCCTGGAGCGATGGTGCCGCGAATACCGGGCCGGAGGCCCGGAGGCGCTCAGGCCGAAACCCAAGGGCAGGCCGAAAGGCGCGAGATCCAGACCGAAGCCCGAACCGACGCGCGAGCAGGAGCTCGCCGAACAGGTCGCCTATCTGAAGGCGAAGGTCGCGTACCTGGAAAAACTCCGGGCCCTGCGGGCGTCCAAGTCACGCGGCGCGAGCGAAGCGCCGTCGTCCGACTGCTCGCAGGGCGGGGACACCGGCTCGACCACCTCCTCGAGATAGCCGGGCTGCCGCGATCCACGTACTACCACCACCTGTCGCGCCCGGCGCACGTGTCAAGGCCGGACGTGGAGCCGATGGTACGGGAGATATGGGAGCGCATCCCGAACGGGTGCGGCCACCGGCAGGTGCGCATGTGCCTGGTCCACGAGTTCGGCACGCGCATATCCGCCAAGACCGTGCTCAGGGTCATGCGCCGCATGGGGCTGAGATGCGCCATCCGCTCCAGGAACCCGTGGAGGAGGTACAGCTCGTACAGGGGCGATACGGGCGGCCACGTGCACAACCTGCTCAGACGCGACTTCACGGCCGACAGGCCGTTCGCCAAGCTCGGCACCGACGTCACCGAGTTCAAGGTGGCGGGCGGCAAGGCGTACCTCGCGCCCGTGTACGACATGGCCAGCAAGGAGATCGTGGCCTGGGACGTGAGCCGGCGTCCCGACCTGGACCAGCAGAAGCGCCTGCTCGCCATGCTCGCGGAGCGCCTGCCGGCCGGCGCGGAACCCATACTGCACTCGGACATGGGATGGCAGTACCAGCACCGATGGTGGCGGGACGAGCTCGAACGCCTCGGCATCCGCCAGTCCATGAGCCGCAAGGGCAACTGCCTGGACAACGCCGCCACCGAGCAGGTGTTCGGCCATCTGAAGGACGAGTTCTACCGAGGCCGCGGGTTCGACTCGTACGAGCAGTTCAAACGCGAGCTGGACGCCTACATCATCCATTGGAACACCAGGCGGCGCCAGATACGACTCGAGGGACGCACCCCGGAGGAGTTCCGGGGCATGTCCCTCGCGGTCTAGGGATGTATCCTAATTAACAACGTCCAACAAACGGGGCGCAGTTCACTTTCCGTGGCAGGGGCACAACCATATCCGGACGGAACGGGAAAAGCGCTACAATCCCGCTTCCGCCATGGAGATGTATCCAGGATCGATCAGCGTGGCCTTGAGATTGCCGGCGCTGACGGCGATCAGCTCCTCATGGATGGTAGGTGTTTTGACGCCATCGATGCTTTGCTCGGTGATATAGGACAATCCGCTGAAACCCTTGTTGCGATTCAGTCGCACGCATGTTCTGGCGATATCCGTCGACAGCTCGTCGCGGTTCTCCAAGCCGGTCATCCACTGCTTGCCGTTGACCACCTGCGGAATGGTGTCGGCATAGCTGCCGTAACCGGTGATGACCGGCCAACGCGAGTCATGACTGCTCTGAGCGGAGGACGATGCACCGGAGTGCGATTCCTCACGCTGCGATTGCGGATCGTTGGTCGGCGACTTGGCGGGGTCCGGAACCGATTTGCGCAGAAGATCCTTATGCCCGGCGATATTGCCCACGATGCCCGGAATGGTGATGGAGGGATTGATGTCGGCGGACGACCCCGTGTACCCCATGTCGTCGAGCTTGTCGACCACGCTGGATGCCACCGCGTCGTTCATCGCGATGATGCCGTCGATGCGGGTGCGGGCGGAGGCTCCGTCCTTCTTGATCGTGGGTATACGCTCCGCGATGGTATTGGCAGCCCCGTCCTTCTCGTTGAGATCGAACGCCACACTCTGCCAATCGTCGTCGGTGGAGTCCTTGCTGAGGGACCCGGAGGGGCTGTAGACCTTGCCCTGTTCGTAGTAGGGCTTCAGTATCTTCCACACGCCCTTGAATGCCTCTTTGGCGAAGTCGTCGTTGATTTCGGCATCATCCGATGTGGCGCTGTCGCTATCGTCGGCGTACGCGTAGGGGAGCAGCACTTCGATGGATTTGGGATTGTCCTTGCTGACCTTCCCTAGATCGAGCTTGCTGACCAGCATATTCGCCTGGAGCTCGCCGATCTGTTCCGGCGTGGAGCATTGGACGAATGCGTCGGGGGTGAACCCGCTGACGGTGTTCGATACCAGTACGACATGCATCCCCGCCTTCCGGGCCAATTGCAGTGCCGAACGCATCCGGCTCTCCGCTTCGCGCTGCTCGCTGTCCTGCGCTCCCTTGACGACGGGTTGCGTGACATAATCGCCATATTGACGCGACGAGGCGTTGGTCTGCGATGCCGGGGCGACGATGAGCGTGCTGTGCTGTGCGGTCTGGGAGCCCTTTTTCAGATTCGTGACATGCTTTACCACCCAGTCCTGCAGCTGTTGGCTTTGCTTGTCAAGATCGGCGGAGATGACGGTGGAGATGTTCTGTTTCTCCACGCCCTGCTTCTTCAGATCGCCGGTGATTTGGGGGATGAGTTTCGCCCATTTGTTCAGCGGCGTTCGTTGCGACATGGTGATGCCGTCCGCCGGTGCGAACATCGTTACGGATCCGGCGTCGGCGGTCGTATTGGCGGTGGTCGCGGCGGTGGATGTCGTCTGCGATGAGGAGCAGGCACCCAGCATCATCAGCAACGCGGCGCCGGACAATGCCGCGGCCGCTCGTGCCAGAACAGGCGTATGAACCATGGATTTCCAATCTTCCAGAAACAATGGGCCGTGCCTGATTGTAGTGGATGAAGCTGGATTTTGCCGTATATCAACCGTAAACCATGCCGGTTCGTGAGCCTGCTCGTTCAGGCAGGAGGGTATGGGCGTCCGATGGCGGAAGCGGCAGACGGGATACAACTAGGGGGCTCTGTTCCCTGATATGGCAAGGAACAGAGCCCCCTAAGCTAGCGACAGTTAGCTATAATGGTCGCCGTAAGGATTACTCGGCCAAGGCCTTGGCAAGGTTGGTGTCAAGCGCATCCATGAAGCCTTCGGTGTCGAGCCAAGGCTGATCCGGACCGATAAGCATGGCGAGGTCCTTGGTCATCTGGCCACCTTCGACGGTCGCGATGATGACCTTTTCCAACGTTTCGGCGAAGTGCCTGACCTCGGGGGTGTTGTCGAGGTCGGCGCGGTGCTTGAGGCCGCCCGTCCAGGCGAAGATCGAGGCGATTGGGTTGGTGGAGGTCTTCTCACCCTTCTGCCAACGGCGATAATGGCGCGTCACCGTGCCATGCGCCGCCTCGGCCTCGACGGTCTGCCCGTCGGGGGTCATCAGCACGGAGGTCATCAGACCGAGCGATCCGAAGCCCTGCGCCACGGAATCGGACTGCACATCGCCGTCGTAGTTCTTGCAGGCCCAGATGTATCCGCCGTGCCACTTCAGGGAACTGGCCACCATGTCGTCGATCAGTCGATGCTCGTAAGTGAGTCCGGCCGCCTCGAACTTGTCCTTGTATTCGGTCTCGAACACTTCGGCGAAGATGTCCTTGAACTGTCCGTCGTATGCCTTGAGAATCGTGTTCTTGGTGGACAGGTACACCGGGTAGCCGCGCATCAGGCCGTAGTTGAAGCAGGCGCGCGCGAAGCCGCGGATCGAATCGTTGACGTTGTACTGCACTTGGGCGACGCCGCCGTCGGGGCCGTAGTTGTACACGACGTGCTGGATGGGCTCGCCGCCGTCTTCCGGGGTGAACGTGACGGTGAGCTGGCCGGCGCCGGGGACCTTGAAGTCCGTGGCCTTGTACTGGTCGCCGAACGCATGGCGGGCCACGACGATGGGCTTCGTCCAGCCGGGGACCAGGCGGGGCACGTTGCTCATGACGATCGGCTCGCGGAAGATGGTGCCACCGAGGATGTTGCGGATGGTGCCGTTGGGGGACTTCCACATCTTCTTCAGGCCGAATTCCTTGACGCGTGCCTCGTCGGGGGTGATGGTGGCGCACTTGACTCCGACATGCTCCCGCTTGATTGCCTCGGCGGCGTCGATGGTGACCTGATCGTCGGTGGCGTCGCGGTTCTCGATGCCCAAGTCGTAGTAGTCGAGGTTCACATCCAGATAGGGGAGGATCAGTCGGTCCTTGATGTCCTTCCAAATGACACGGGTCATTTCATCGCCATCGAGCTCGACGATCGTGCCTTCTACCTTAATTTTGGCCATAGTGCCTCCTGTTTGACTGACGGGTTGCCCCAAGTCTTAGCGCATCAATGTAACATGGAGCGGCTTGATTCGACTATGTGAGACATCCCGGTTCGCTGTCACATCCGCGCACTACGCTGTGGAACCATGTCTCAGGAAATTGAAATCGGTTTGGGTAAGAAGGCCCGCGTGGCCTATTCGCTGGATGATGTCGCCATCATTCCCTCCCGCAGGACGCGCGATCCGCAGGATGTGTCGACGAGCTGGCAGATCGACGCCTATGAATTCGACGTGCCGGTGATCGGCGCTCCGATGGATTCGGTCACCAGCCCCGCCACCGCCATCGCCATGGGCAAGATGGGCGCGTTGGGCGTGCTGGATCTGGAAGGTCTGTGGACCCGTTACGACGATCCGACCCCGCTGCTTGACGAGATCGCGCAGCTCCCGGCGCAAACCGCGACCAAGCGCATCCAGGAGATCTATGCCGAGCCGATCAAGGCCGAGCTCATCACCAAGCGTCTGCATGAGATTCGCGAGGCCGGTGTGACCGTGGCCGGCGCGTTGTCCCCGCAGCTGACCCAGGAGTTCTATTCCACCGTGGTCGACGCCGGTGTCGACCTGTTCGTGATCCGCGGAACCGTCGTCTCCGCCGAGCACGTCTCCACTACGCATGAGGCCCTGAACCTCAAGCAGTTCATCTACGATCTGGACGTTCCGGTGATCGTCGGCGGCGTGGCCAACTACACCGCGGCATTGCATATGATGCGTACCGGTGCCGCCGGCGTGCTTGTCGGCTTCGGCGGCGGCGCCGTCTCCGCGACGCGCACGACCCTCGGCGTGCAGGCTCCGATGGCCACCGCCATCGCCGATGTGGCAGAGGCCCGCCGCGATTACATGGACGAGTCCGGCGGCCGTTATGTACAGGTCATCGCCGATGGCGGCATGGGCGATTCCGGAAGCTTCGTCAAGGCTCTCGCCATGGGTGCCGACGCCGTGATGCTGGGCGCTCCGCTGGCTCGCGCCACCGAGGCTCCGGGCAAGGGCATGCATTGGGGCAGTGAGGCGCGCCACCAGACGCTGCCGCGTGGTTTCCGCACCAATGTCGGCACCGTCGCTCCGCTCGAGCAGATTCTGTTCGGACCGAGCCATATGGCCGACGGCACCACCAACTTCATCGGAGCGCTGCGTCGCACCATGGCCTCCACCGGCTATGTGGACGTCAAGAACTTCCAGCGTTGCAACGTGGTTGTCACACCGCACGACATGCTGTAAACCGTCGAATTTTTACGTGTTTTCATCGAAAAGGACATCAAACGCGTTAAAAACGACATGAATGCATTGCCGCAAGCCCCGGGTCGTTGACTCGGGGCTTTTTCTATGCTTTGCTAAGGAGCGTGCCGTAAAGAAACGGCACGACTCAACGAAGAATAAGGAAAAAGAGGTGACTTCATTGGACGACGAGTTTGCCCAAACCTTCACACCCATAAACAGGGCTGACAAACAGCCCGCCTCGTACGACGGATTCATCAGAGTGGAGCTATCCCGTGAACCCGTGCCGTACCATGTCGTCAAGGTCTTTTCGGAGCATCTTGACGAGAATCACTGCCATGCGATGGCCGTTGCCGCATGCCGCATGGGCATCCTGACCCTGGACGTTATCCGGGGCAAGCTGTCCGCGAACGGTTTGCGCAGGGCCGCGAGCGCCAAGGTCATCGAACGACTGCAGCGCCTGGCCTTCATCATCGAGCATCGCATGAACAGGGATGATGAGTACAAGGCGAAGTTGAAGTATCCGCCGGTCATGCCGCTTTGGCTGTCAGGCGCGTTCATCAGCTCGACTTGTCTGGAAATATGCATGCAGCTTTCCATCGGGCACGAGCTGTATCTGGCGAATCTTCGATTCGAGCAGGTCGGCTGCCGGTGGGTATGCACATTCGCCGACATCGGCTGATCCGATGAGGTCGTGTTCCCGTTAACGGCATTGCATGCCGTTTGTACAGAGGGGGAAGAGGAATCTCCTGCGCTTCGTACGGGAACGTGATGCTGCCGGGCGATCGGGAAACCGATTGCCCGGTTTCCTGTATTCGCGTCCTGTAGGCGAAAGGCGCATGTCACTGGGCGGTCGGCGCATCTCATGCGGTTCGCTCCGTCAATCGGTTGAGACGGGCATGGCCGGGCGTATGGTGGAAAACATGTTGCGACAGTATATTTCAGACCCTGCGTATGAGACACAGGACAGTGACACGATTTTCTCCCTGCTGCGCGATCGTGCACAGAACGCTCCGGATGAGGAGATCGCCGAATGGCAGGACAAGGATGGGCGGGAATGGCATTCCGCCACTGCCGGAGAGATGCTTGCGCGTGTGCGTGAAGTGGCCAAGGGGCTTATGGCCTTGGGTGCGCGTCCGGGCGTGATGATCGCCGTCTATTCCGCCACCTGCTATGAATGGGGCATCGTGGATTTCGCGTGCGCCGCCATCGGCGCCATCAGTGTTCCGATCTACGAGACCGATTCCGCCTTGCAGGCCGAATCCATTCTTACGGACACCCAGCCGCTGATCGCCTTCGCCGGCGACAACGCCCATGCGATGACGCTGGAACAGGTCCGCAAGTCCGTAAGCAGCCTGGGGTATGTGTTCAATTTCCAGGAGAACGGTCTGGACGCCGTGGTCGACTTCGGCGTCAACATCACGGACGCCGAGCTGGATAAGGCCATCGCCCGTGTGAAGGCCGACGACATGGCCACCATCGTGTACACCTCCGGTTCCACCGGCAAGCCGAAGGGGGCCATGCTGTCCAACCGTAATTTCACGCATATCGTGAAGAACGGTTACATCATCCTCGACGAGATGCTGTATCAGCCGAATCGCCTGTTGCTGTTCCTGCCGTTGGCCCATTGCTTTGCCCGTTATATCCAGTACGTATGCATCGGCGGTCATGGCGTCGTCGGCTACATCCCCAGCGCCAAGCATCTGCTTTCCGATCTGCGCTCCTTCAAGCCCACGTATCTGCTGGGTGTGCCGCGTGTGTTCGAAAAGGTCTACAACGCCGCCTCCCAGAAGGCCGGCAACGGCATCGCCGGCCGCGTCTTCGCCAAGGCATACCGTCATTTCGCCGATTGGTCCAGGGACGAGCAGGCCGGCAAGCCGCATTCGCCCATCGCGCGCATGCGCCATGCGTTCTACATGCAGACCGTGGGCAAGTCGGTCCGCTCCGCCCTTGGCCCGAACCTCGCATGGCTCGCCTGCGGCGGCGCGCCGATCAACCCCGACCTGGCCCATTTCTTCAACGGTATGGACGGCATCACGTTCATCCAGGGGTACGGCATGACCGAAACCGCCGCCCCCATGCTCGTCAACTGGCAGGATGACAACGAGGTCGGCTCGGTCGGCAAGCCCGGACCGGGCATGGGCGTTCGCGTGACCGATGACGACGAGATCGAGCTGTTCGGCCCCAATGTGTTCATTGGGTACTACAAGCAGCCCGAACTCACCGCGCAGACCAAGTCCGAGGACGGGTGGATCTCCACCGGCGATCTCGGCACCATCGATGACCGTGGATTCGTGCGCATTACCGGGCGTAAGAAGGACATCATCATCACCGCCGGCGGCAAGAACGTCAGCCCGGCGCCGATGGAGGAGACCATCTCCGCCTGCCCGATCGTCGATCATGCGGTGGTCATCGGAGACAACAGGCCGTTCATCTCCGCCCTGATCGAGATCGAACCGGACATGACCCGTTCGTGGCTCGAGGCGCAGGGGCTCGACGTCGATATGCCCATCGAGCAGATCGCGCAGAACGACGCGGTCCGCGCCTTCATCCAGCAGTACGTCGATCAGGCCAACGCAACCGTGTCGAGGGCCGAATCCGTGCGTAAGTTCGCCATCCTGACCGAGCAGTTCAGCCAGGAGGCCGGTACGCTTACGCCAAGTCTGAAGGTCGTTCGCGCCAAGGTGATCAGTCGGTACGCCGATGTGATCAACGGTGAGCTGTATGTGCCGAAGGGCGCGTCCAAGCCCCTGCCTGGAACGGTCCGTCTGCTCGATCAGGCCACCGAATCCGTCAAGCAGGTTTCGGAAAGCGTGAGCCCCAAAGTGCGCCAGGCCTATGAGCAGGCCAAGGTGAACGTGTCGGATTCGATTGCTAGCGTGTCCGAGAAGATCCGCAAGCAGGAAGACGGCCAAGAGGAAACCAATGAGGCCGAAAACACCATCACGAGTGAGGAGAAGTAAGTCGTGGCCATTCGCGAAATCAGAGTAGTCCCCGATCCGGTGCTGCGCACCCCGTGCGACGAGATCAAGGAGATCACGCCGGCGGTGCGTCGACTGGTCGAGGATCTGGTGCAGACCGTCGATGACCCGGGTCGTGCCGGATTGTCCGCAAACCAGATCGGCGTGAACCTGAGGGCGTTCTCGTACAACATCGACGGCAAGATCGGCTACATCCTGAATCCGGTCATCGAGGAGAAGTCCGGCGAGCAGTACGGCGACGAAGGATGCCTGTCCGTTCCCGGACTGTGGTACAAGACCCGCCGCGCCGATTATGCCCGCGTACGCGGCATCGATCTGGACGGCAAGCAGGTTGTTCTGGAGGGGCATGGTCTGTTCGGACGCATGCTGCAGCACGAATGCGATCATCTCGACGGCCATGTCTACCTTGACAGGCTTGAGAAGGAAGAGCGCAGGGAGGCGATGCGCTACATGCGCAACCACCACTGACACCATACTGCCCCGTCATTTGGCGGGGCGGCATGGTATTGTTGCCGATTGTGCGTCAACCGGTGCCGACCACAGTCGCTGGCGGTCGGAACCAAACCGATATTGTCAACCGGCGCACGACAAATTCGCGTCATGCTCGCGACGGCCCGTGTCGGTCGGCTTCGATTCCCAAGAGGGGAGAGGAAGCTGCACGCGGGTGCGCATGGCCAGGCAAGAACCGACAAGAAAGAGGTAGTAATACCATGGCTCAGATTACTATGAGCGAAATGCTGAAGGCAGGCCTGCACTTCGGTCACCAGACCCGTCGTTGGAACCCGAAGATGAAGCAGTTCATCCTCACCCAGCGTAACGGCATCCACATCATCAACCTGTTCAAGTCCCTCGACATGATTGATGTCGCCTATGACTTCATCAAGTCCACCGTTGCCCACAACGGCACCGTGCTCTTCGTCGGCACCAAGAAGCAGGCTCAGGAAGCCGTGTCCGCCCAGGCCACCCGCGTGAACATGCCGTACGTTTCCGAGCGCTGGCTCGGCGGTATGCTGACCAACTTCCAGACCGTGTCCAAGCGTGTCGCCCGCCTGAAGGAACTCGAAGAGATCGACTTCACCGATGTCCATGGCTCCGGCCTGACCAAGAAGGAACTGCTGCTGCTCGAGCGCGAGAAGGACAAGCTGAACAAGCAGCTGGGCGGTATCCGCAACATGGGCCGTACCCCGTCCGCCATGTTCGTGGTCGACATCAACAAGGAAGCCCTGGCCGTTGAGGAAGCCCACAAGCTGGGCATCCCGGTCGTCGCCATCGTCGACACCAACACCGATCCGGAAGCCGTCGAGTACCCGATCCCGGCCAACGATGACGCCATCCGCGGCATCGAGCTGCTGACCAGCCTGATGGCCGACGCAGTCGCCGAGGGCCTGATCGAGCGTTCCGGCAAGGCCACCAAGGCCGAAGGCGAAGCCGCCGAGCAGCCGATGGCCGCTTGGGAGAAGGAGCTCCTGGAGAACCAGGCTCCCGAGGCCAAGGCCGACGAAGCCGCTAAGGCTGAGTGATTCGGCATCGTCGGGGGACGCGCCGTCAATGTCGTGTCCCCCGACGAACGCTTTTTTCAACAACTACTGTTTAATCTGTCGAACAAGTTCCATATATAGGGAGAACGAATACTATGGCAGCAATTACCGCCGCTTTGATCAAGCAGGTGCGTGAAGACACCGGTGCCGGCATGATGGACGTCAAGAAGGCCCTCACCGAGGCTGAAGGCGACGTCGCCCGCGCCAAGGAAATCATCCGCGCCAAGGGCATCGCCGCAGCAGGCAAGCGCGAAGGCCGCGCCGCTCAGGAAGGCACCATCGCCTCCAAGGTCATCGAGACCGCGAACGGTGAGACCGGCTACGCCGTCGAGCTGAACTCCGAGACCGACTTCGTGGCCAAGACCCCGAAGTTCGTCGAGTTCGCCGACACCGTGCTGGGCTACGCCGTGGCCGCCGAAGCCGATTCCGCCGATGAACTGCTGGCTGCGAAGGCCGACGAGGGCACCGTGAAGGAAGCCGTCGAAGAGGCCGCCGCCCTGTTCGGCGAGCATGTCAAGGTCGGTCAGTTCGCCAAGATCTCCGGCGAGCACGTCGAGATCTACGCCCACAAGAAGTCCGCCGAGATGCCGCCGAGCATCGTCGCGATGATCGCCACCGACAAGGCCGGCGCAGCCGTCGCTCACGAAGCCGCTCTGCAGATCTCCGCAATGGGTGCCCAGTGGCTCACCCGCGAGGACGTTCCGGCCGATGTGCTGGAGTCCGAGACCCGCGTGGCCACCGAGAAGACCACCGAAGAGCTCAAGAGCAAGGGCAAGCCGGAAGCCGTGATCGAGAAGATCGCTCCGAAGATCGTCGAAGGCCGCCTGAACGCCTTCTACAAGGAGACTGTGCTGCTGGAGCAGGCCTACGTCAAGGATCCGTCCAAGACCGTTGGCGACCTGTTCAAGGAAGTCGGCGGCACCGCCACCGCTTTCGCCCGTGTCGAGGTCGGCAAGGGCGCTGAGGCCTGATAGCCTATCCATCCGCCCGGCTTGATTCGGGCGGGGATTTTAAGGCGGCTCGCATACGTGCGGGCCGCCTTTTTGCTGTACTGTGCAGTTCGCCCCATCGCATGTTCTTCGGATATTGCCGACGAGTCGATCTGCTTTCCGCGCGTTAGAACCGCAGCCGGTCGGTGTTACTCGATATGCTGAAAGACGGTAGTTTTGCGGTTCGCGTATCAGTTGCGCGGATCGACGGCGACAATGAAGGAAGATAATTTATGACTGGCGAAAATGCAGGCGATAAGCCGCGCAGAGTTCTGCTCAAGCTCTCCGGCGAGGCATTCGGCGGTGGCAAGGTCGGCATCGACACCCATGTGGTGCGTCGCATCGCTTCGGAAATCGTTCCGGCCGTGGACAAAGGCGTACAGGTCGCAATCGTGGTCGGCGGCGGCAACTTCTTCCGCGGCGCGGAGCTGCAGCAGGCGGGCATCGACCGTTCCCGCGGCGATTACATGGGCATGCTCGGCACTGTGATGAACTGCCTGGCACTGCAGGACTTCCTTGAGCAGGAGGGCCAGGCCACTCGCGTCCAGACCGCCATCACCATGGGGCAGGTCGCCGAGCCGTATATTCCGCTCAAGGCCATTCGTCACCTGGAGAAGGGCCGTGTAGTGATCTTCGGCGCCGGTGCCGGCATGCCGTACTTCTCCACCGACACGGTATCCATCCAGCGCTCGTTGGAAATCCACTGCGACGAGGTGCTCATGGGCAAGAACGGCGTCGACGGCGTGTACACCGCCGACCCCCGCAAGGACGAGAACGCCAAGCGCTTCGAGACGCTGAGCTACAACCGCGCGCTGGTCGACAATCTTGCGGTCATGGATGCGTCCGCGCTGTCCATGGCGCGCGACAACCGGAAGCGGATCCGCGTATTCGGACTCGAAGGCGCCGGAAACGTGACCCGTGCCCTGGTCGGCGAAGACATCGGCACGCTGGTCTCCACCGCGGAATCGCGTGTGGCAGACTGACCACGTACAATCAATTCCAAACACCAACGTAATCAAGGAGCAATAATGGCAAGCGTAATCGAACAGGCCAAGGAACAGATGGCCAAGACCGTGGAGAACACCAAGGAGAACTTCGCCGGCATCCGTACCGGTCGTGCGAACCCCGCACTGCTCAACGGCATCATGGTCGACTACTACGGCGCACCCACGCCAATCAAGGCCGTCGCATCCATCGGCGTCCCGGAGCCGCGTACCCTGGCCGTCACCCCGTTCGATGCCTCCCAGGCCGGCGCGGTGGAGAAGGCCATCCGCAATTCCGATCTCGGTGTGAGCCCCAACCGCGACGGCAACGTCATCCGACTGACCATGCCCGAACTCACCGAGGAGCGCCGCAAGGAATACGTCAAGCTGGCCAAGGGCAAGGCCGAGGACGGCAAGGTCGCGGTGCGCAACATCCGCCGTAAGGCCAAGGAATCCATCGACAAGTCCGTCAAGGACGGCGATATGGGCGAGGACGAGGGCGATCGTCTGCTCAAGGAGCTCGACAAGGTCACCAAGTCCGTCACCGACGATATCGATGCCCTGCTTGAGACCAAGCAGAAGGAGATCATGGAGGTCTGATTCGCAGCCTCCCGGTACATCGAATATGGAACATAATGATCAACTCCATGATCAGGCCGAGGTGACGCTCGACCAGATCAACAAGAAAACCGGCCGCAACATGCCCCAGGCCATCGCCACGGCAGTGCTGCTGATTGCGATCATTCTCGGATGCCTGCTGATAAGCATCGATCTGTTCGTCGCGCTTGTCGTGGTGTTCATGGTGCTGGCCCTGTGGGAGCTCCGAGTCGATTTCGCGACGGCGGGACTGCATATTCCGGTGTTCATGCTGTGGATATGCTCGGCATGCACGCTGCTGGCGACCTACTACTCGCCGCTGCATGTTGTGGCCATGTCGCTGTGTGCCATGGCCTCCATCATGCTGGTGGCGCTTTCGGCCACGGCGAAGCTGAGCTTCGGCAACAGGCTTTCGCTTGCGGTCGCGGACAAGCTCTCCCATACCGAGGCGGGCGCACGGCTCGAATCCTCCTTCAACCATGACGGGGGAGAGCAGCATCACAGCCGTCTGAGCCATGTGGCGGTCTCCGTGCTTACCGTGCTGTACATCCCGGTTCTGGCATCGTGCATCATCATGCCGTTGACCTTCCACGGGCATCCGGTGGCCCATGCCATCATGCTCGTCTTCCTGCCGGCGCTGTCCGACACCGGTGGTCTGTTCGCCGGTGCCTGGCTGGGCAAGCACAAGCTTTCCCCGCGCATTTCCCCCAAGAAGAGCTGGGAAGGCCTTGCCGGATCAGTGCTGTTCGCCATGGTCGGCGCCTTTGCGGTGATGTTCTGCACCTACACCCCGCAGGTCTGGGCCGCGCGGTGGTGGGTCCCCGTCGTGATGGGAATCCTGGTGGGCGTCATCGGCACGTTCGGCGATCTGTGCGCATCCATGATCAAGCGCGACCTCGGTCTCAAGGACATGGGCCATCTGCTCAAGGGGCACGGTGGCGTGATGGATCGCGTCGATTCGATTCTGATGGCGGCGCCGTTCACCTGCATCCTGCTGTGGTTCACCGGCATGTGATCCGGGTGTTCCCGCTACCCGCAAGAGTGCCCGTGCACAATCCATGCACGGGCACTCTTGCATTGCAGACCAAACGTTATCCAATGTAATCCAAACGAACCAAACGAAGCGAAGAACCTATGACTTCCTCTGAAATCCCCGAAACCGGCATTACCGAAGGCGGAACCGAAGGCGCGTTCCGCGATGTGCTCTCCAAGGACCATGCCCGCCGTGGCAAGCCTCCAGTGCATTTTACCGACATGAGCGAAGACGAACGCATCGCCAAGGTCAAGGAGCTCGGCCTGCCGAAATTCCGCGTCAAGCAGCTTGCCAACCACTATTACGGCCATTTCGACGTGAACGCCGCGGACTTCACCGATTTCCCCGCAGCCAAGCGCGCCGAGGCCGAAGAGGCCTTCTTCCCCAACCTCATCACCGAGGTCACACGGCAGGTGGCCGATAACGGCACCACCATCAAGACGCTGTGGAGACTGTTCGACGGCGCGCATATCGAATCCGTGCTCATGAGGTATCCCACCCGCACCACCTTGTGCATCTCGTCCCAGGTCGGATGCGGCATGGGATGCCCATTCTGTGCGACCGGTCAGCTGGGGTTGACACGTAACATGTCCACCGGCGAGATCCTCGAACAGGTGCGTGTCGCCGCACGGATGATGAGGGAGGGCGAGGTCGCCGGCGGCCCCGGCCGTCTGAGCAATATCGTGTTCATGGGCATGGGCGAGCCGATGGGCAACTACAGGTCCGTGCTGTCGGCGGTGCGCCAGATCTCGGCGTTGCCTCCCCAGGGGTTCGGCATTTCGGCACGCAACATCACGGTGTCCACGGTCGGCGTCGTGCCGGGCATCAGGAAGCTCACCGAAGAGGGCATCCCCGTTCGTCTCGCGGTGTCGCTGCATGCGCCGAGCGACGAGCTTCGCGACGAGCTCGTGCCGATGAACAAGCGTTTCAACACGACGGCGGTGCTCGATGCGGCGCACGATTATTGGCTCGCCTCCAAGCGCCGTGTCAGCATCGAATACGCGCTGATGCGCGGCATCAACGATCAAGCGGAGCATGCCAGGCTGCTGGCCAAGCGTCTGAACCATTATGGGGATGATTGGGCGCATGTGAACCCCATTCCGCTCAACCCCATCGAGGGTTCCAAGTGGACCGCCTCGAAGCCGGAGGACGAGAAGCGTTTCCTCGACATCCTGCATGCCGCCGGCATCACCGCCACACTGCGCGATACCCGAGGCCAGGATATCGACGGCGCATGCGGGCAGCTTGCCGCCAAGGAACGCTGACGACAAAACGCGAAATGCGACGGGGCGGGGATCGTTTCATGCACGGCGATCCCGCCCCCGTTGTGCAACCACGCAAGGCTAATGAATCATAGCCTTTGAATTCGTTGGATACGCGGCGCTGGCATGCCTAATATGTGGACTCGTGCCATGCCATGTAGCGTAAGGTCTGTAGTCTGAAAACCGAATCATAGACCAGTTGTTCGTAGGGGAGTGAAAGATGTCGCTGGCGGTACGAGTTATTCCATGTCTGGATGTTGATGCCGGTCGTGTGGTGAAAGGCGTCCATTTCGAGAACCTTAAGGATGCCGGCGATCCGGTCGAACTTGCGGCGGAATACTATCGGCAGGGTGCCGATGAGCTGACGTTCCTGGACGTGACGGCTTCCAGCTCCCATCGCCAGACCATGGTCGATGTGGTCAGCCGCACCGCGGAACAGGTATTCATCCCGATGACGGTCGGCGGCGGCGTGCGCACGCCGGAGGACGTCGATTCCCTGCTGCGCTGCGGTGCGGACAAGGTCGGCGTCAACACCGCGGCCATCAACGATCCGACGTTGATCAGCCGTGTCGCCGAGCGTTTCGGCAACCAGGTTCTGGTGCTTTCCGTGGACGCACGCCGCGAGCGGGGGGAACGGCACACGCAGTCCGGGTTCGAGGTCACCACAATGGGTGGCCGCAAGTCCACCGGCATCGACGCCATATGGTGGGTGAAGCGTGCGCAGGAGCTTGGCGCCGGCGAGATCCTGCTTAATTCCATGGATGCCGACGGCACGCAGTCCGGGTTCGATCTTGAGATGATCAGGGCCGTCCGCCGCGAAGTCAACATTCCGATCATCGCATCAGGCGGTGCGGGCAAGGTCGAGGACTTCCCCCCGGCCATCGCCGCCGGTGCCGACGCCGTGCTCGCCGCATCCGTGTTCCATTACGGCAGAATGACGATTGCCGACGTCAAGGCGGAATTGCGCCGTGCCGGGTACGCCGTCCGTTGATTGTTAACCATCCCCGAATGAAGAAGTGACACCGAGAATGCAATACGACAATTCCATAACGCTCGATCCCGCAATCGCATCGCGTCTCAAGCGCGACGACAAGGGCCTGGTCGCGGCCGTCGTGCAGCAGTACGACACTCGCGACGTGCTCATGGTGGGGTATATGGACGATGAGGCGCTGCGCCGCACCCTGACCACCGGACGAGTGACCTTCTGGTCGCGCTCCCGCCAGGAATACTGGCGCAAGGGCGACACCTCCGGGCATGTGCAGTACGTCAAGGGCGTGTCCCTGGATTGCGACGGCGACGCCCTACTGGTGGAGGTCGACCAGGTGGGTGCCGCCTGCCACACCGGAAAGCGCAGCTGCTTCGACGAGGGCGGCCCGCTGCCCGTCGTCGAGGGATTCAGACCCGAGGAGGAGCAGTGATGGAACAGTGCAGCGTCGAACATCTGCGCTGGGGGGAGACCTGGCCGTCGCGCGAACAGTTCCACGAGCTTGCCGATGAAGGCTACCGCATCATCCCCATCGTGCGTCGTCTGCTTGCGGATTCGCTTACCCCCGTCGGTTTCTACGAACGTCTCGCCGCCGGGCGCAGCGGCACGTTCATCCTCGAATCGGCCGAATTCGGCGGCACCTGGAGCCGGTACAGCTTCATCGGCGTGAATTCCATCGCCCAGTTGCGTTCGAACAACGGTCAGGCCGATTGGCTCGGCCAGGTGCCTGCCGGAGTGCCCACGCATGGCGATGTGCTGGAAGTCGCCCACGCCACGCTGAAGACGCTGAAGACCCCGAAGGTCGCGGGTCTGCCGAATCTGACATCCGGACTGGTCGGCACGGTCGGCTGGGATGTGATTCGCCATTGGGAACCCACCCTGCGCGGCAAGGCCCCGAACGAGACGGATCAGCCGGAGCTGGTACTCGCCCTCGCCACCGATATCGCGGTGGTCGACCATGTGTCGGGTTCGGTCTGGCTGATTGCCAACGCCGTGAACGTCGATGACAAGCCGACTCGTGCGGATTGGGCCTTCGATAACGCCATCGAACGTCTCGACGCCATGCAGCGGCAGGCCGCGACGCCGACGCCGGGGGAGGCGCGCATCAACGTGCTCGACCCGCATGTGCCGCAGCCGGAGCTGCGATTCCGTACGGAAAAGTCGCATTACGAGCAGGCGGTCGAAGAGACGAAGAAGCACATCATCGACGGCGATGTGTTCCAGACCGTCATCTCCCAACGTCTCGACATCGATTCGCCGGCGGACCCCTTCGACGTGTACCGTGTGCTGCGCACGCTGAACCCAAGTCCGTACATGTACTTCTTCGCGTTGACTGATACCAAGGGTCGTACGTTTAACGTCGTCGGCTCCAGCCCGGAAACCCTGATCAAGGTCGACAACGGCCACGCCATGACCTTCCCGATCGCAGGTTCCCGCCCGCGAGGCGCGACGCCCGAGGAAGACGAGAAGCTTGCCAAGGAGCTACTCGCCGATCCCAAGGAACGCAGCGAGCACATCATGCTCGTCGACCTGTCACGCAACGATCTGAGCCGCGTGTGCAAGCCGGAAAGCGTGGAAGTGGTCAAGCTGATGGACATCAAGCGATTCAGCCACATCATGCATATCTGCTCCACCGTGACCGGCACGCTGAGCGATGGCATGACGGCTTTCGACGTGTTCACCTCGGCCTTCCCCGCAGGCACGCTGTCCGGGGCCCCGAAGCCCCGCGCCATCGAGATCATCGACGAGCTTGAGCCTGCCGATCGCGGCATCTACGGCGGAACCGTCGGCTATTTCGATTTCTCCGGGAACATGGACATGGCCATCGCCATCCGCACGGCCTTCCTGCGCGACCATGAGGCCAGCGTGCAGGCGGGGGCGGGAATCGTGCTCGACTCCGTGCCGCAGAACGAATGGCAGGAAACCCGCAACAAGGCCGAGGCAAGCGTCGAGGCCGTCCAGATTGCGGCACAGTTGAAAGCGCTATGATCACGGGGACGTTACCCTTGCTAAGACACCTTTTGTAACAAGAGAAAGGGAATCCATGTCGGTACTCGACGAGTTGGTGGCAGGAGCGGTAGAGGATGCCAAGGCACGTGAGGCCAAGGTAAGCCTTGAGCAGATCAAGCGGATGGCGGAGCATGCCGCCGCGCCCCTTGACGCCACTCGATGGCTTAGGAAGGCCGATGGGATTCCCGTGATCGCCGAGATCAAACGCGCCTCACCCTCCAAAGGGCATCTGAGCGATATCCCCGATCCGGCGGCCTTGGCCAGGCAATACGAGGCCGGCGGCGCAAGCGCGATCTCATGCCTGACCGAAGAGCGGCGTTTCCACGGCAGCCTTGACGATTTCGACAAGGTCAAGGCCACCGTGCATATCCCGGTGCTGCGCAAGGACTTCATCGTCAACGACTATCAGATCTGGGAGGCGCGTGCCCACGGTGCGGATATCGTGCTGCTCATCGTCGCCGCGCTCGACGACGCCAACCTCAAGCATCTGCTTGACCTGGCGCATGAGCTGAAGATGACGGTGCTGGTGGAGACGCACACTCGCGACGAGATTCGGCGCGCCATCGACGCGGGTGCCCGGGTGATCGGCATCAATGCGCGAAATCTCAAGAATCTTCGCGTCGACGTGAGCAAATACAGCGAGCTCGCCTCCAATCTGCCCGACGACGTCATCAAGGTCGCCGAATCCGGCGTGTTCGGGGCGGTCGAGGTCGAGGATTACGGCCGCGCCGGCGCCGATGCGGTGCTGGTGGGCGAGGGCGTCGCGACGGCCGATGACCACATTCTTGCAGTGCAACGACTAGTGAAAGCAGGTGCGCAAGTGAAAGCAAGCGAATCCACTCCGTTGAGCGAACATCAGGGACCGTACTGGGGCCAGTTCGGCGGCAGGTACGTTCCGGAAGCGCTGATCACCGCGCTGGATGAACTTGAGCGCGTATACGAGGAGGCCAAGGCCGATCCCGAATTCCATAAGGAGTTCATGACGTTGCAGAAGCGCTATGTCGGTAGGGAAAGCCCGCTGACCGAGGCGCCGCGCTTCGCCGAGCTGCTTAAGGAGAAGACCGGCATCGCCCCGCGCGTCTTCCTCAAGCGCGAGGACCTCAACCATACCGGCGCGCATAAGATCAACAACGCGCTCGGCCAGGCCCTGCTGGTCAAGCGCATGGGCAAGACCCGCGTCATCGCGGAGACCGGTGCCGGGCAGCATGGTGTGGCGACCGCCACCGTATGCGCGATGCTCGGACTCAAGTGCCGCATCTACATGGGTCAGATCGACGCGCGCCGCCAGGCGCTGAACGTGGCACGCATGCGCATGCTTGGCGCCGAGGTCGTCGAGGTCACCTTGGGCGACCGCATCCTGAAGGACGCCATCAACGAGGCCCTGCGTGATTGGGTCACCAATGTCAAGGACACGCATTATCTGCTGGGCACCGTCGCCGGTCCTCATCCGTTCCCCGCCATGGTCCGTGATTTTCAGAAGATCATCGGCGAGGAGGCCAAGCGCCAGCTGCAGGATTGGTATGGCATCGACCACCCGGATGCGGTGTGCGCCTGTGTGGGCGGCGGCTCCAACGCCATCGGCATCATGAACGCCTTCCTCGACGACGATCGTGTGAACCTTTATGGCTATGAGGCCGGCGGCAAGGGTCCGGAGTCCGGCAAGCACGCCATCCGTTTTGCGCCGGGCACCGGCCAGCTGGGCATGTTCCAGGGTGCCAAGAGCTATCTGCTGGAGACCTCCGAGGGGCAGACCCTCGACACGTACTCCATTTCCGCCGGCCTCGATTATGCGTCGGTAGGCCCCGAGCATGCATGGCTCAAGGAGATCGGCAGGGTCAACTATTCCTGGGCCACCGATGAGGAGGCCATGAACGCCTTCCGTGATCTGAGCCGTACCGAAGGCATCATCCCCGCCATCGAAAGCTCCCATGCCGTGGCGGGCGCATACAAGGCATGCGAGGATCTGAAGGCCAAGGGATACACGAACCCGGTCATCATCATCAACATTTCCGGGCGCGGCGACAAGGACATGGCCACGGCCGGCAAGTGGTTCGGATATCTGACCGATGATCAGGCCAAGGCCCTTGATGTGACCGGTGCGCACGGTGACACCGTCGCATGATGAATCGTGAGGAGTGAAGGATCAACTATGACTAACGAAACAACCACGCCGTCCGGTCAGCCGCTGGGCATCAGCCACAAGCCAAGCAAGACCGAGGCCATGTTCGCCGGGTTCAAGGCGCAGAACAAGCCGGCATTCATCGGCTATCTGCCGTACGGTTTCCCGAATCCCGACGATTCCCTCGCCGCATTGAAGACCATGGTCGAGCATGGCGTCGATGCCGTGGAGATCGGCCTGCCATATTCGGATCCGGTCATGGACGGCCCGGTTATCCAGGCCGCCAGTCAGATCGCCCTGGATAACGGCGAACGCATCGCCAACGTGTTCAAGGCCGTGGAGACCGTGGCGAATGCCGGCGGCGTGCCGCTGATCATGAGCTACTGGAACCTGATCTTCCATTACGGCGTGGAACGGTTCGCCACCGACTTCGAGAATGCCGGCGGTGCCGGACTCATTACCCCTGACCTCATTCCCGACGAGGCCGGCGAATGGATCGAGGCATCCGATCGCCACGGGCTCGACCGCGTGTTCCTCGTTTCCCCGGATTCGTCCGACCGGCGTCTTGAGATCGTCGCCAAGAACGCGCGTGGTTTCGTCTATGCCGCGGCTCGAATGGGCGTCACCGGCGAGCGTTCCACCATCGACGCCTCCCCGCAGGCGTTGGTGGAACGCACCCGTAAGGCAGGTGCCAAGAACGTGTGCGTCGGCATCGGCGTGTCCACCGCCGAGCAGGGCGCGAAGGTCGGTGCATACGCCGACGGCGTGATCGTCGGTTCCGCATTGGTGCATACGCTGCTCAACGATGATGGCAAGACGGCTCGCGACACATCCGAGGGACTCGCTCTGCTCGCCGCCAAGACCGAGGAGCTCGCCGAGGGCATCCACGGAGCGCGCGCATGACGTCACTCGCCTATATTCCTTCGCCGGGGTTCTCGAAATTCCAGATCGGTCCGATTACCATCCGCATGTACGCCGTGTGCATTCTCATCGGCGTATGTTTCGCGGTCTGGATTCTCACCCGGCGTTGGAAGCGGGCCGGCGGCACGTTCGACCAGGTACTTGACCTTACCTTGGTGACCGTTCCCTGCGGTCTGGTCGGCGCGCGTCTGTACCACTGCCTGAGCACTCCGGCCATGTATTTCCCGCCCACGGGCGACCCATCCGCCATACTGCGCGTATGGGAGGGCGGCATGGCCATTTTCGGCGGCATCATTGGCGGCGCGCTTGCCGCCTTCCTGTGGTGCCGTCACAAGCGGTATCCCTTCGCGTTGCTGCTGGATTGCCTTGCACCCGGACTGATGGTCGCGCAGGCCATCGGACGGTTGGGCAACTGGTTCAACCAGGAGCTGTACGGCAAGCCGACCACGCTGCCATGGGGGCTGAAGCTCAATGAGAACAGCGACGCCATCGGCCACAGCGAGGTCTGCTATCAGGGCACCGCCTGCCCGAGCGGCACCCTGTTCCACCCCACATTCCTCTATGAGATGATTTGGAATCTCATCGGTGCGGCGCTGATCGTCTGGATCGGCGGCACGTTCGCCAAACGTCTCAGGGCCGGACAGCTTGCCGCGCTGTACATGGTCTGGTACGGCTGCGGACGCAGCTGGATCGAAGAGATCCGCATCAACTATTCGACCGTCATCCTCGGCCTTCGCACGAACACGTGGACCGCCATCCTGACCGCGTTGTGCGGCGTCGTGCTGTTCATCGTGCTGCGTCGGTACGGGAGAACATATGATGAACTTACGGCAAAGCTTCGCGCCGTCACGGACGACGAGCTTGAACGTATGAGTCAGAAATCCACAAAATGACCCTAGTCAACAGTAAGGTAAGTGATTATGAGCATTGAAATCGCACCTAGCATCCTGTCCGCAGACTTCTGCAATCTCGAACGTGACCTCAAGGCCATCTCCAACGCCGATTTGGTCCACGTCGATGTCATGGACCATCATTTCGTCCCGAACCTGACGCTGGGCGAGCCGATCGTCAAGCGCATCTGCGAGGTCACCGACCTTCCGGTCGACGTGCATCTGATGATCGAGGATCCCGATCGCTGGGCACCGGAATACGCCAAGCTTGGTGCGGCGTCCGTGAGCTTCCACATGGGTGCCACCCATGCTCCGGTGCGTCTGGCACGCCAGCTGCGCGAGATGGGTTGCAAGGCCTGCTTCGCGGTTCGTCCGGCGGAACCCGTCGAACCGATCTTCGATATTCTCGACGAATTCGACATGATTCTCATCATGACCGTCGAGCCCGGCTTCGGCGGCCAGAAGTTCCTGGACAACCAGATGGGCAAGGTCCGCCGCCTGCGCGACGAAATCACCCGTCGTGGTCTGAAGACCAAGATCCAGGTCGATGGCGGTGTGAGCCCGAAGACCGCGCACATCGTGGCAGAGGCCGGTGCTGACGTGCTGGTCGCAGGTTCCGCCGTCTATGGCGCGCAGAACCCGGCGGAAGCCATTGATTCCATTCGTGATAAGGCCGCAGCGGCCTACAAGGACTGAAAGACATTATGAAGACTTTTGAATCGCTGTTTGCAGAACTGTCCGAAAAAGCGAAGACCCGTCCGGAAGGCTCCCTGACCGTTGACGAGCTGGACAAGGGAACGCACTTCATCGGCAAGAAGATCGTCGAAGAGGCATCCGAGACCTGGATCGCCGCCGAATACGAAGGTGCCGATCGCACCGCCGAAGAGATGAGCCAGCTGCTTTACCACGTGCAGGTCATGATGATCAAGCACGGTCTGACGCTTGAAGACGTGTACAAGCATCTGTGATGCACAGCCGGGTCTTGCCGGCACATGATCACCGTTCAAGCTGAAGAAACTAGAGGAAGAAAAAGAAATGCTGCGAATCGCTGTTCCGAATAAGGGAATGCTGTCCGAACCGGCCTGGAATATTCTGTCCGAGGCAGGGTATCGTCTGCGCTCCAATTCACGTCAGCTCGTCGTGGAGGACCCCGACAACGATGTGGAACTGTTCTACCTGCGCCCGCTCGATATCGCCGTGTACGTTGGCAGGGGCACCATCGACGTGGGTATCACCGGAGAGGATCTGCTGAAGAACTCCGGTACCGAGGCCGTGGAGCATTTCCCGCTCGGCTTCGGAGCCTCTACATTCCGTTTCGCCGCACCGAATGAGTCTCCCATCAAGGAGCTCAAGGACATCGACGGTAAGCGCGTCGGAACCTCCTTCGACAAGCTCGTCCACGATTATCTGGTCGAACATGGCATCAACGCCGAGACCATCCACCTGGACGGTGCCGTGGAATCCTCGGTGCAGCTTGGCGTCGCCGATCTGATCGCCGATGTGGTGTCCACCGGCACCACGCTGCGCAATGCTGGTCTGCGTATCTTCGCCGATCCCATCATGCATTCCGAGGCGTGTCTGATTCGCAGCCCTCGCCTGGACAAGGACGACGAACGGCTCACCATCCTGAGCCGTCGTCTGCAGGGCGTGCTCACCGCACAGCGCTACGTGCTGATGGATTACGACATCCCCGTCTCCAAGGTGAGCGAAGCGGTGGAGGTCACGCCCGGCTTCGAAAGCCCGACGATCTCCCCACTGCACGATAAGCAGTGGAGCGCGGTACGTGTTATGGTGCCGAAGGCCAAGGTCAACCATCTGATGGACAAACTGTATGAAGTCGGTGCACGTGGCATCATCGTTACGGCACTGCAGGCCTCCCGCATCTAACATATTGGACGATATGAGCGAACACATTCAGAAGTCAACGTACAGTCCCGAACCACGGGATATCATCATCACCATTCCGAATGCGCTGAGTCTGCTGCGCATCATCTCCATACCCATCGTGGCATGGCTGATCTCTCGGCATAGCATGATTCCGGCTCTGATTGTGTTCGCCTTCTCCGCCGTCACGGATTTTTTCGACGGCGCTTTGGCGCGCAAGCTTAATCAGGTCAGCAAACTCGGGCAGATTCTTGACCCGTGCGCCGACCGTCTGCTGATTTTCTGCACGATACTCGCGCTCGGCATAGCGGGAATCATCCCGTGGTGGATCTTCATCGTGGTCGTGGTCCGTGATGTCGTGATGGCGATTGAGATCCTCTGGCTGGCGCAATACGGCTATGGGCCATTACCCGTGCATTTCGTGGGGAAGGCGGCGACGGCGCTGCTGATGATATCCATGGTCGCCTTGGTGGTGGCGGATATCGGTACCGGAACACCGTTCCATGTCCTGCATCTATTCGCATTGGCCGTGGGCATCTGGGGTGTGGTGCTGTACTGTCTTGCCGGCTTCATCTACCTGCGCCAGGGGAGCGGTGTCATCCGCAAAGAGCTGCGCGCATGGAAGGAAGCCAGGCGATGAGCGGCATGGAGCCGATGCCGGCTTCATATCCGGTGGAGGAATCCCGTGACGCCAAGCATCGGCGTGCGGTTTTCTCCCACTCGTTCGCAGGTCTTATCTCGCAGCATGCCGCCCCCGAAGACATCTTCATTCGGGAAAGGGAACGACGCCATCGGGTCCGCAAGGATGATTCGCTCAGATTGATCGACGATCTGATCAACAGGCCCGTCGACCCGATGTTCCTTGATTCCAATCTCGGCAAGCATAATACGTCCCCGTTCGCCGTATGGGCGACAAGAATCATATGCTTCGTAGTATGCATCGCCGTGGGGTTCCTGGGCTGTCTGTTCGTCCAGCAGCTTCATTCCGATCCGCGCAGGGCCGTCCGGGCCAGCCTGGCAAAAGAGCTCCGTGAATCGCAGAGCACACTTGACAAGCTTTCCTCCGACGTGGCGAGCCTGCATAAGCAGGTGGACGAGCAATCGAAAAAAGTCGTGCAGGACGGTTCCAACAGCACACTGATGAAGGATGAGATGGCCAGCGGCCAGCTCGCCGTCAGGGGAGAGGGCATCATACTCACAGTGGCCGATCCCATTGCCGCGGCAAACGAAAGCAATGGTGCCACGCCAAGGGAGAATTCCGGCAACCGTCTCCGCGTGGTCACCGACGGCGATCTTCAGCAACTTGTTTCGGTGCTGTGGCGCGCCGGCGCGGAGGCGATCAGCATCAACGATGAGCGGCTGGGTGCACAGACCTCCATACGAACGGCAGGCAACACCATTCTGATCGGATTGAATGCCGTGGAGAGCCCGTATCGTATCAGGGCGATCGGCAACAGGCATGAGCTGGCTCAGTCGGTCGGCCAGCGCAATCTCGGTTCGATGTATACCGTATTCGAACAGGCCGGCATAAGTCTGCATGTACAGCAGTCGAAGGAGCTTACACTGAAATCAGCTGTTATTTCTGATGTCAACTATGCAAGGAAGGCTGAATGATGGCGGCAGTACTGGGTTTGATCATTGGCATAGTGGTCGGGGTGTTCGTCCAGCCCGATATTCCCGTGGCCATTCAGCCGTATCTGCCGATCATGGTCGTTGCGGCGTTGGACGCATTGCTGGGTGCCGCCCGCGCCTATTTCGAGCGCCGCTTCTCCGATCGCGTGTTCATCATCTCCTTCTTCGCCAATGTGATCACCGCGACGCTGCTCGTACTGCTGGGCAATCAGCTCGGCGTCGGTTCACAGCTGCAGACGGCCGTCATCGTCGTGCTCGGCATCCGCATCTTCTCCAATGTCTCCGCCATCAGGCGTTTCATCTTCCGGGGGTGAGCTATGGCAAGGCAGAACAGGCATGGGCGTAACCGCAGCCGTAATACGGTAAGCGAGTTGAGGGAACGCAGCGAGGAGGAACGACGCAACGACGACACCGCCACGGGATCGTTCCCGCAGGTACACGGCAGGACGGGGAAGCGTACGCTGAAGGGGACGTCCGACTTCCGTATACGGGCGTCGTCCACCATACTCATCACCTTGATGTGCGCGCTGCTGGGATTCGGCTATATGACGCAGATCAACAGCGGACCATCCACGTATGAGACGATGAGCGAGGACGAACTGGTGCGTCTGATCAACGAGACCAGTACGCAGGCGCAGAATCTCGAACAGCGAAAGAACCAGCTCTCGCAGCAGCTGTCCAGCCTGAAGGCCGCCGCCGATCAGCGTGAGCAGGCGCAGCGGATCGCCAATCAGAACAAGGAGACCAGCGGCATCATCTCGGGTCGTCTTCCGGCCCAGGGCAAGGGCGTGATCATCACCATCGGCAAGGGGAAGGACAAGGATGTGGATGCATCCACGATGTTCACCCTGATCGAAGAGCTACGAAACGCCGGAGCCGAGGTCATCTCCATCAACGATGTTCGGGTCGTCACGTCCACTTCGATCTGGGATGACGAGGATGGGGGACTGCAATGCGACGGCATCCCGTTGACGCTTCCCTATACGGTGCGGGCCATCGGCAATCCCTCTGATCTGCAGAATGCAGTGAACATAGCCGGCGGCATCGGCTCCCGACTGAAGGTAATGTACGGAGCAAAGGTTAGTGTGAAGCAGTCGGATAACGTACAAATCGACGCAACCCGAGAACCTTCAACAAATAACTACGCAAAGACGGTAGAATAGCGATTATGACTGAACCGATTCCAAGCGCAGGCGAAACCACCATCATCGGCATGCCTGCCATCACCATTCCTGTAACTGCAACCGCGACCAGCGATCGTCCGCTGACCGCCGAAGACCTGGATACCATTGCGCGCCTGTCCGACGACACGGCGTTGCTGATTTCCACAAGAGGGGCCGTATCCGGGTCGCGTTATCTGCTTGACGAGGATGAGGTGACCGTGGGGCGTGACCCTCATTCCGACATTCTGCTGGATGACTCCACCGTTTCCCGTGCGCACGCCGTATTCCGCCGTGCGAATGGGGTTTTCTCCGTTGTCGACGCCGGCTCGCTGAACGGTACGTATGTGAATCGTCAGCGCATCGACCAGGCGCAGCTGAAGAACGGCGATGAGATCATGATCGGCAAGTTCCGTCTCGTGTTCTTCACCAAATCAGCTATCGTCGCATAGCCAAGGCCTGTTCCGCTCGGTGCGACGGTTGGTCGCCTGTCCAAAACCCTGAATATGGGCCGACATCGGCATCATGATGTGGAAGGCGGCGAGCATGGCAGTCAATAATGGGTTGCATCTGCATGTGCGTCTCGAAGATCGTGAGAATCTGAACGATAATGCCATTCAAGGCGAATTGTTCGAATTCGACGATGAGGATACCACGCTGGGCTACCGGGGGAGCGTCGCTTCCAAAGTAGCCGGTATCACCTATCGCCAGCTCGATTATTGGGCGCGCAAGCAGATCGTCGCACCGTCGATTACTCCATCCCACGGCTCGGGATCACGAAGACTGTATTCCTTCAAGGATGTGGTGATTCTCGCCGTTTCCAAGAAGCTGCTCGACGCCGGCGTGAATCTGCAGAATGTGACCACGGCCATCGGGTTCCTGACCCAGCGCAACGTATCTCAGCTGGAGCACATCACCATCATGTGCGACGGCGAACATGTGTACGAGTGCACGTCCAACGAGCGGATGATGGAACTGCTGGATACCGGTCATGCGGTGTTCGCCGTTTCCGTAGGTTCGCTATGGCATCGTATCCATACTGCCTTGGAACAGGAGGATGCCGTGGACGTGAACAGGCAGGCTCTGACTGCCGATATCGGGCAACAGCCCATCGATGATCTAACCGCAGCGCGTATGCGCAAGAACCAGAAGGCGCGGCATCAGTCGCGTCAATCAGCGTGATATGGATATTTTGCCGATCGTATTATGGGGGATAGGCGTGGTCGTCTCCATCGGAGTATGCACCGCCGCCGTGATCTCCAGCAAGTACCTGAGCCGTGATGCCGAGCCGGAGGTCGCGCCGCCAACGATGATGACGGCGATACATCACATGGTGTCGCTGGTCTGCTTCCTCACGGCGTTGCTGATCTCTTCGTACAGCATCGATCTGTATGCGAAACCGGTGCGAGATTTCTATCGGTATGCCATTCCGGTGGGCGGCGGCATCGCTGTGGTGCTCCTTGGCGTGCAGATCGTACTGTTGTATATGCAATCCAGGCGTGCCATGCATACGGAGATGAACAAACGTCTGAGCAGCTATACACGGTGAGATGCTGACATGATGAAACGCGTGTGTTCGGAATACTTGATAGGTTCCGAACACACGCGTTGTTGATTCCTGTGATTCGTTCGTAGGAAAGTATTTGCAATGACAGGGGAGAGACGCCTGTGATGATTCAGATCTGGCCGTGCAGCTCGGGATCCTCGGGATGATACTTCCCTACCTTGCGTTCCGTGGTCAGCACCTCGCCTTCAGGTCGGTAATTGATCTTGACATACGACATCACATGGCTGGATCCGGCCTTGGCGCCGACCAGCTGGCAGTTTTTGACGATATCCATGCAAGTGTCGAAATCGCCTTCGATGGCGGTCTCGAACGGACCGACGAAGTACTTGACGCCGGTCGACTTGATATATGCAATCACCTCGTCGACGATGGCGCAGGTCTCTTCATCGGTCTGCGCATCCATCGGCAGAAACTGAATGGCGACGGAACAGTTCATTACGATGTTCTCCTTGTTGTGTTGGGTTGGCTTTTACTTGGTGTATGAATACAGAGTACCTATGGTGCGGAACATGCGGTGAGGGAGTACCGTCGATATTCTTTTCTGACATAACGTACATTATCGGCTATTTTGTATGTCTCTGAAACCATGCTTTTCCAAGGGATATCAGACTGGGTTCGGTGATTCCCGGAAAAAGATTATGTTCTGATCTGTCTGCATACGTTACACTGTATCGATTCGTTTATCGCCGTAAATACATGTATGCCTCGTGCATCGGATAATGGCACGAGGCATACTGACGAATCCATAAATGAATTCGCACGAATTCAGTCGGCGAAATACTCGACGACGGCATCATGCAATTCGTCGATATGATCGATGACACGATATGCGCCGTGCTTGGTCAGCTCCCCGGGCTCCGCATAGCCCCAGCCGCACCCCAGGCAGTCGAGATCGCAGGCCTTGGCACCATCGGCATCCGTCCAGCGATCGCCGACCATCAGCGCACGGTCGGCGGCGCGATCGAATCCGATATGGTCGAAGCAGTATTCGATGACCTGTTCCTTAAGCAGACGCGAATTATCCTTGGATGCTCCATAAATGCCGTCCACCATGCCCGTGACACCAAATCGATCGCAGATCGGCACGGCCTGGTATTCGGGCTTACAGGTGGCCACGGCCAGGTAATACCCGTCTGCACGCAGCGCCGCAAGCTGCTGCGGAATGCCGTCGAACACCATATTGACATAACGTCCGGCGACCTTGCATCCAGGATTGTTCGGATCGTCGAAGATCTCCCGTTCGCCGTAGAACTCGCGATACAGATCGACACCATGTTCCAGCTGATCGTCGGGAACGTGATTACGCTTCAGCGAAGTGATAATGGGTGGTCCGACAAAACGCTGCAATTCCGCCGCATCCGGTACGGGCATATGCAGGGCCTTGAACGTCTCCTTGACACTGGCGAGAATGCCAGGCGCGGAATCGGTAAGCGTGCCGTCCAGATCAAGCAGAACGACCTTCTTCGGTGCGGTTGACATGGGTTGCTCTCCCCTGTTTGTTGGTTCTCTCATTTCACAAAACAACCCGGTGCCGCTCATACCAAACAATGGTCGGCGGCACCGGGTCTGGTGTCATCACTCGTAATCGGGAATCCAGCCGTCACGGTGCATTTGCAGGCGCTTTTCCAACAGCTCGGCGAGTTCTTCCTCCGAGCGGCGCTCAAGCAGCATATCCCAGTGAGTTCGGGTCGGCTTGGTGATCTCGTTGGCCTTGTCTTCCTCGCCTTCAAGCCGGGCGACGGAGCCGCAATGGCATTCCCATTCGTTGGGAATCTCTGCGCCTTCGGCGAACGGCAGGATGATACGGTGCCCGTTGGGGCAAATATAAGCCACTTCTTCACGGGCGGCGAAATCGACGTTCTGATCGGATTCCAGCGACTTGGCGCCGATGCTCATGCCCCTAAGGCTACGTTCTGCCATATTGGTGATTCCTCCTTATGTACTGTACCCACAGTACGAAACAGTTCGGACGATTGATATATTCCCGTTTTCACATCATTCGATGCCGCTGTATGCCACGACGCCACGGTTTACGAGATCCGCTGCCTCGCGGGCGCGGTCGGCAAGCGATGCGCCGTTCTCGCCAAGGTACGGTTCCGCGACTGCGATCTGCTGCAGCATATCGGACAGACGCTTGGCGTTGCGGACGAAATCCCCGCCGGTCAGTTCCGTGCCGTGCAGCACTTCGGACAGGCTGCGCCCGTCGGCCCACTCGTACATGATGTCGAGAATGCCGAAATCGATGTCCTGCAGCGGATTCATGCCATGAGCCTCGCAACAGTCGCTAACCTCGGCATGAATCCGCTGCAGTTCGCGTGCGGCGACGGCGATCGGGCCGTGAACGGAACCGGGGTAGTACCGTGGCTCTCCCCCACTGCCACGTCGCGCCTCGTAGACCAGCGACGATACTACGGCGGCAAGCCCGGCCGGCGGCAGTAAATCGAACACACCGGCGCGGATGGCCTGGGCCAGCACCACATCCTGCTCGCTGTACAGGCGGCGAAGCAGCTGCCCCTGCTCGGTCAGCGTCACATTGTGTCGGCCTTGCTCGCCAAGATAGCCGAGCTCCGTGAGCACATCGCAGATACGATCGAACTGACGGGCCACGGAGCCGGTACGCGAATCATAACGGTTGCGCACATGCTCGAGTTCGCGCATCTCCCGCACCCAGCGATGTCCCCAACGCAAATGACTCTGCAGATCGGGACACTGTTTGCACGGATGATGCTGTTCAGCGGCACGTAGCTTGCCGATCTTCCGATCGAGCTCGCGGAATGCATCGGAACGTTCCTTGTCACTGCGGAACAGCTGATGCTTGAGCCGGTTCCTTTCGCCTTTCTCGGCGGAACTGAGCTCCATACGAATCGTCATGAATTCCTTGAAATCGCCATGCTCACAGACAAAGGCCTTCTCGTAGCCGTCCAAAGCCTGCTCAAGCGATGCGATCTGGGATTCCAGTTGCCATGCCGACGCATTCGCCTCCCACTGGGCGAAGGAATGGTCAAGCGTGGTGCGAGCCGTGGCGTAGTCGCTGGAATTGAGCAGATTCACCGCCATATTGAACGTCGGATGGAAACTGGAATGCAGCGGATACACACGCTTGCTGGACAGCGCCGCCGCGGTCGCTGGGACGAATCCTCGATGGTCGACCACCACGGCATGACCGATGGTGTCGATGCCGCGCCGGCCCGCGCGACCGGTCAGCTGGGTGAACTCGCCCGGAGTCAGCGGCACATGCCCGGTACCATCGTATTTCTCAAGCTTCTCCACCACCACGCAGCGCGCAGGCATATTGATGCCCAACGCCAGCGTTTCGGTGGCGAACACCATCTTGATCAGTCCCTCTTCGAACAGGCGCTCGACGATTTGACGGAACAAGGCGACCATGCCCGCGTGATGCGAGGCGAATCCTTCTTCCAAGGCAAAGCGGAACCGGGAAAAGCCCAGCGTCTTCAGATCATCCTGGCTGAGCTGCCCTTCGACCATCTCATCGACGATCTGGCGGATTCGTTGCGCTTCCTCGTCCGTGGTGAGTTCCAGACCCGCATTGAGGCATTGCTCGACTGCCTGGTCGCAGCCGTTGCGGGAGAAGATGAAATAGATGCCGGGGAGCATATCGAGGTAATTGAGCTCGTCGACCACCGCCCAGCGGCGCGGGGTATGACGTTCGGGCTTGCGTGCGGGTGATCCGCCTCTCCCCCTGCCGGGGCCCTTGCCGTGATGCCTGGACTTGACATTGCGCTCATCGACGCGCCTGCGGGATGCCTGATGGTCCAACTGACTTAAGCGACGGGCGAGTTCCGTATTCACCACGGTGGTCTGATTGCCGTCGGCATCGCGCCGGTACAGGTCGATGATCTCCGGCTCGGTACGGTCGTTTTGCTGGACCATCACATGCTGTTCCAGCGGCACCGGGCGTTTTTCGGATACGATCAGCTTCGTATCGCCGCGCACCGAGGCGATCCATTGGCCGAAATCCTCCACATTCGACACGGTGGCGGACAATGCCACGATGCGTACCCGCGACGGCAGATGGATGATGACCTCTTCCCATACCGGGCCGCGGAACCGATCCGCCAGATAGTGCACCTCATCGAGAATGACATATCTCAAGGCGTTGAGCGTGGTGGAATGCTCATAGAGCATGTTGCGCAACACCTCGGTGGTCATCACCACGATGTCCGCTTCGGAATTGATGGAGATGTCGCCGGTGAGCAGGCCCACCTTGTCCTCGCCGTACAGGTCGACCAGATCATGGTACTTCTGGTTGCTCAGCGCCTTGATCGGTGTGGTGTAGAAAGCCTTGACGTTGTGCTGCTGGGCAAGGAACACCGCGAAATCCGCCACAACGGTCTTGCCTGCGCCGGTCGGTGCCGCGACAAGCACGTTGCTGCCATCTTCCAAGGCCTGGTTCGCCTTCGATTGGAAGGAATCGAGCTCGAATGGCAGTGTCCGCTCGAACTGTGCGGCGATGCTGGCGTTTTGGCGTTGACGCTGCCTGAATGCAGCATAACGCTCGGATGGCGAAATCTCTTCGCTATCCGAGCGATGGTGATGATGTCGACTCATGTATGTCTACTTATCCGTTTCGTTGATGAAGTCCGGGGCCTTGATCGGATCGCGATCCCAATGCTCCCATACCTTCCCGTGGCGTTCGCGCTTGGCCCCCGCACGTTTCGCGACATCCACCTGGGCCGCCTCGTAACGGTCAAGCGAGACCTTGAGCGGTTGCGTGAAGAAAGGTGCCTGGGGCTCGGTGCTTTCCACAGGTTCTCCCATGCGGGAGATGCGTTCGCCTGCCTGGCCCACGGTGGCACCCACTTCCTTTGCCGCGGCAACCCCATGCCGAAACGCGTACACGCATCCGATGACGATCATCGCCACCATGAACAATGCGAGAATCAGCCAAATCCACCAGGGCATGGTAATCACCTATCAGTCTTCGGTACGTTGCACGACGCTGAGCTCCCGCTGGGCGCGTGCGATGATCATCGTCCGCAGGGTCTCCGGGCCGACCGCGACAAGATGGCGCGCATGGGCGATGCAGAAGGCGACGAACCACGAATCCGAGGACACGATGAGATTGACCTTCTCCCCCTTGCCGCACGGTTCCACCGTGGCATCGGGAAGATTCTTGATGAAGGACATATCCTTGGCATCGGTGATGAAGCTCGTGGCCGTACCGTTGTCGAAGCTCCACTTACGCAGTTCGCTCAATGGCATGTCGGGAATCTCGAGCTTGCATGTCGGCTCCACGATCTTCGCCTGCTCGATACGCGCGATATGGAGGACCTGCCATGTGCGGGGCTTGCCGTTCGCCTTATTGATGGCGGCGTTCTTCAGCACGATGTCCTGCTTGTCTTCAGGCGCGGCCTTGGCCACGTCCGTCCACAGCGCCACGTTGTAGATGCCCTCGTCCACATAGATCTTCACCGGCTTGACCAGGCGCCTGCGCGTGCTTCCGGCACCATCGGTGTACTGCATATCCAGCAAGGCGTCGGAATCGATGGCACGCTTGACGATGTTGAAGTTATGCGGTTCAAGCTCATAGCCGGTAAGGCTGAGCCACGGGGTCTGGCCGGGCTTGACATGCTGGTGCAGGCGACGATACAGATTCTCCGCCTGCTCACGCTGCTCGTTGGGCAGCAACGGCGAATGGGCCAGATAGCTCACCGAGGCGGTGAGCATGCTCAGATACTGCGGGGAAATGCCGGCAAGACGTTCCAGTCCAAGCGAGTTGGTGGCGGAGACGATACCCTCCGCATCCAGCAGCGACCAATCGATGTCGAAGAACTGGCTGCCGGCCATTTCGCCGTCATCGGAAACGGTGGTGAGGGTATTGATGTCCTTGCGGATGACGTTGACGGACTTCTTCTGCTCCTCAGGGGTCTTCGACTTGCCGATGAACCTATCGGCAAGTTCCTCAAGAGTGAACTCCTCCCCCAGATGGGCGGAGAGGAACAGCATCAGGCGCAGGCGACGATCGACCTCGCTGCCCGTCTGGAAGGACTGCTTGCGCGCATGGCCGTTGGTCGGTTCGGAATCGTCGATGACGGTATCGTCCGAATCGTCCTTCTGCGAGTTGGCGTTCTTTTCGTATTCCTCGATGGGCTGAAGCTTTTCGGCGGCCTTGAGGCGACGATGGAACGCGTCCACGGCCTCCTGCGGGCTGACGATGGCCGCACCAGGATGTTCAAGCACGTATGTGGCCAAATCGTCGGAATCGGTGTATGCGACGTTGATATGTTCGCCGTCCACATCGATGGTGGCTGCGAACCGACGCGAGTCGATGACCTTGACCAGCGCATCCGGAATCGCTTGGGTACCCAGACCAGGCGCGATGGAATCGAGTCCCAGGCCGGGAATCGGCGTCTGCGGCACACGGGGTGCGGTGCGGGAAACGCGACTGTTGTCCTGCTGCTGCTCGGATTCGCTGGACATGGACATGGAGCGTGCCAGATAATTGGCCGCCGCCAACACAGGCATGTCTTCAGGCTTGAAACACAGGCGCACGCGGGGTTCATCACCAAGCTGCAGGCGATACGAGGCGAAATCCTGGCCTTCGGACTTCGAAGAGTACTCGGGCTGACGGGATTCGATTGCGATGCCCATCGCCGCGAGTTTGGCACGGTCTCGCTGGAATTGCTTGGCGAAAGCGGCCTTGGCCGCCTGATCCGCCAACTCACCATATGAATCGGCATACGCTTTTACGCGCTGGGCAATTTGTCGTGAAGTGAGCCACTGCGGGAACGCAGATGACAATACCGCCAGCACATCAAGCTCATGCTTGCCCCATTTGTCGGAGAAACGTCGCCTTCCGCTTGTGCCTTCTGCCATTAGTCCTCACGTATCGCTAGAGTTTTCAACAGTGTGCGCGGTTGCGCACTTCTTTTATATTACGGCTTTTTTTGCAGATTGGTTGTCTTTTCTTTAAAAAAGAGCGACTTTTTATTCTGCTCATATCCAATTGTCGGGTTCCACGCCTTGCGGGCCCACATATTCGCCGTTCGGTACGTAACGGGGGGCTCCCTCGTCGTTCAGCTTCGCATCGGCGAACATGGCCACGTCCCTGCCGAACGTCCAGTCCCCCTCGATGGTGACGGAATTCGCGGCGGCCAGGGACGGCACCGAATATGGGAATCGCTCGTCGAAGTCATGGATGTTCTTGTAGTACCGGGGGTCGAGCTTGACGCTCGGGAAGATGTAGTTGCCGTCCTCCATCTCGTAGGAGTCCGTCAGGTGGAAGCGGTCGGACCTCATGATGAACAGATCGTCGGTGGTCTTGACCGGCAGGAACCGCATACGGTCGACCTGCACGCAGATCGCACCCTCGAACAGGCTGATCGCGGCACCCATGGCGGTTTCAAGCTGGACCACCGGAGTGCTGGAGGGATCGGTGGGATCCACGGTCTTCATATTGCGGATGACGGGCAGCGGCAATACGCCGTTGTATTCGGCGAGCTTCTCCTTCAACGCGTCGATGCGCACCCAGATGGAGTTCGTGTTGAAATACGGATGCTTGTCGATGTTCTGTGCGTCGGCCTTGTCGTCATCATGCACCTGGCTCATCTCGCGCAGCAGCAGACGGCCGGTCGCCTTGTCGCGGACGATGTGTCCGCCCTTGCGGTCGGCGTAGGTGCGGGTGGCGACCTCCACCATGAACGGTGCGCCGGTGTTCTCGAAATGCTGCGCCAGCGTGCGTGACGGACGCGCACCAAGATTGTCGGAGTTGGAGATGAACAGATACTTGAAGCCATGCTCCTGGAGCGTGTCGAGCAGACCGGACTCCCAGATGGTGGAGAACAGATCGCCGTGTCCGGGCGGGCACCATTCCAGGTCCGGGTTGGACGGGAACGACACAGGGCAGCCGGTGGCGAGGTCGATCTTCGGCTCCACATGCTGGATGATCTCGGTGGGGATATCGGTCTGATGGAACTTCTTGTCGGCCCGGACGACCTTCATGGTGTCCTTGGAGGTGCGGAAGGAGTTCATCAGGGTAAGCGGCAGATCCACGTTCAGACGCTGACGCGCGGTGACGACCTGGCCGAGGATGATGTCGATGAAGCGCATCTGACGGGCCTTGTGACGGCGCACCGGCAGCAGGGACTTCGCGCAATCGAGTCCCATGGAGGTTCCGAGACCTCCGTTGAGCTTGAGGAATGCGGTCTTGGCGAACGCGTTGATCGCCTCGTCATGGTCGATGGTCTCGTAGACGTCATGGAAACTCGGCACACCGGTCAGCGGCTCCACGTCGGATTCACGAATCCAGGTGGAACCCTCATCCGCCTTCCACACATCGTACAGACGGTGGAACTGATTGATCGCGGTCTCGCTCATGTCATGTTCGCGCATCTTCGCGGCGAACTGGTCGAACTGATCCGGCATGGAAGCATTTCCTCCCTAATGAGCATGGCTCGAATCATGATTCAGACCATGCGTAGTTGAATTATCTCTGGTCCATCGGCGTGCCTTCCGCCTCTCTTCAGGAAACAGACCCTTCCAGCACATGCCGACCGTCTGTACCGTACCTTACCCCACGCCAAGGTGGGCGTGCAAATCTCGGCACTCGAAGTGGAAAAGACGGGGGAAGATACGTTCATCGCCCAAATTCGCCCAAGAATACGACGAAGCCCGCCGTTCCGATGCCTTAAGAACATTGGAATGACGGGCTTTTCGGTCGGGCCGGCGGGATTTGAACCCGCGAATCGCCGAATGTCACAAATGAGCATCCGTCATGCTTTTCGCGGGTTTCGATATGTACGGTTCTCTCTTTTTCTCCCCCCTGATGCTGTCTAATCGTGAGCGCCACAACAGTGATTGTGTCACAGCGTCCGCAGCGTATTGACATGATGCTTCCGGTCGATGTGGACGGCGATGTATATCGTCGCAACCATGAATACCACCAAAATCATTGCTGGCCAGGGTTGAGGAAGCAGGAAGGATGATGCGGCGAACAGCCATACGGGCAATTGATTGGCCAGGCAAAGCAGGCTGGCCTGCATGCCGGAACGTCCGGAGAAACCCGTTATGAGCAGGGATCCGCTTGCCGCCGTCGCCACCGTCGACAACAGGTAGAACAGGATCTGCCATGAGACGATTGCATGAAACGATGCCAGTCCACATGCGAATATCACGGCGAGGGGCAGCAGCGTCGATACGATGGACAGGATCACGTACAGCATCGAGCGCGCGAGCATGTACGCGAACATGGAATGTTCCGATTGGCGGATGATCTCGTCAACTTCCTCCACGTCAAAATCTTCCATCGAGAATTTGCCCCCAATAGAGAACAGCAACATGGCCGCTGCCTCATATCCCATGGCTGGCGCAAGCAGCATAAGAATGTACAGTGTTCCGTCATATGCCGCCTCCATTCCGATACTCAGCGTCGTCAATATGTCCATGACGGCCAAAACGCCCCAGAATGCCTTGTTGCGTTTAAGAATCGTCCAGTCATGGAACGTCAGCGCTTTTGTCAGCTTGGCCATAGTGTCACCTCCGGGAAGCTCCCAGACCGAAATCCACGATCCTGTTCTCTTTGCCCAATGTCGCGGCTTCCTCGAATCCCCGATAATCATGGAAATCGGATATCATGATGTCCCTAGCCAGATGCTTGTCATCCAACACGATTGCGCGATCGGCTACATACCAGCAATATTCGAGATCATGCGTAACGGTGAGTACGGTTCTTCCCGCGGCCTTGAGTTGTTTCATCAGATCGGTCATGAGCCGTCTGGTAAGAGGGTCGATGGCATTAGTCGGTTCGTCCAACATGATGACATGCGGATTGAATATCAATCCCGTTGCAAGTCCCGCCCTCTTTCTCAGGCCTGACGAAAGTTCGGAGACCTTCTTGTCAAGATGATCATCGAGTTGGAAAGCTCTTATCATGGGCTCGTCATCGATATGTTCTGTATCGAGTGTCCTGCCCAACAGCATGGCGCGGAACCTGATGTTTTCACGTACGGTGAGTTCCGCAGCCATGCAGGATTGATCGTTCATCTGAAATACATCCCGCATGCTTGGCACTAGGTTCGCATTGATGACTGCCCGACCTGTCTTCGGACGAAGCAGGCCTGTGATGATGTGAAGCAGAGTGGTCTTTCCCGCCCCGTTATATCCCAGAATCGCCAGAGACTGCCCTTGCGGTACATCAAAGCTGACGCCTTCTAGCACGGTGGCGTTGCGCTTGTAGCCGAAACTGACGTTTTGCACTGAGATGATTGGTTCCGTCGATGGCATGACGGTTGATGTGGTATCTGACATGAATGAATTCCTTAGTATGAGAAGGCATGAGTGTTATGCGGCATTGATTAACGCGATTCCTTGGCGGGCCGGTCGATGAAGGTCGATTGGCCCGCTACCTTATAGCGCCGATCCGCAGTTCGCGATGCGTGTTGGGGTATCGCCGATCCAGACGACACAGCTTCATGCAGGATGCGAGGCCCACCAGGACGGCAAACAATCCGCCTGCTGCCGATTTCAGGGGGAACGGTGCGCTCGCCACGAGCATGATGTATATGCAAGCCGTTGCGGCGGTTACAGACGTGCTTACCAATATGTTGCCGGATCGCCACATGGCTATATCCGTTGCGCATACCGCGATTGTAATCAGTCCGAACGCTATGATGGCCAACATGTCGGCTGTCAGCATCGGTCGAATGGCAGGTGCGAGCAATGCATGCGACAGGATGATTACGACGCTCCCCGGTATTGCCATCAATACCGAGACCGTCGTCTTGATCATCCAGTATTCAACGATCGAATGCCCGGCGACATGGAAGGCATCGAATAGGCTTTGCCCCATATCGCTCTCGATGGTTTCCTGCAGGATCTGAGTCATCAGCAATGCCACGACAACGAACGAGACAATCAGTGAAGTCAATGCCGCACCTTCTCGTTGTCCTCGGCCGGATGCCGCGTGGAACACAGCGACGATGATGGCAATCGTCGCGAGCGAAAGTGAGATGAGATCGGCTGGACTGCGACGTATGTGAATGCTGTCTTTGAACAGAAAGGCCTTCATGTGGTTCCTCGTCATTCCCGTCCATTGATGATCTGGCGCAGAGCGGCCACATGGGATTGGAATGCCCTGTTTCCGTCATCGGTAAGCGTTGCCCAAGTGATCCTGTACCCCTTGGAGTTCTTGGAGCTGTTTGTCTTCTTACTGACCGATACGTATCCATGCTCGGATAATGTCTTTAGATGCTTGGAGCAGGTGGCATCGCTGATGCCCAGTGTGTCGCGTAGGACATCGAATCGTACCGACCCGTATGCTTTGAGCAGCCCGCATATACGCAGCCGTACCGGCGCATGAATTACCTCATCGAAATGTGGTGTTGCCGAATTCTGATGTAAGGATGTATTGGATTCAGTTTTCATGGCTGATGCCTTCCGCCGCGCATACCCACATGTGCTGATTCCAGCGGAATGTCCTGTATATGACTGCTGCTGCAGCTATCGCATACAGCACTGCCGCGGGCCAATGGCACTGGGCATATCCGATTATCAAACTAGGCCATGGCAAAACGAATGCCAGCGCAAAGACCAGTCCGCACGATAGAGAGACCCTGTAATCGCCGAACGCCTTCCTGCCCAACTCGCCTTGAGGAAGCATGGTCAGTGCTGACAATTTGATTCCAGTGCTGTTCCTATACAGAATCTGGACCACGACTGTCGCTATCCCGAGAATAAGACACAACACGATTATGGCTGCATAGACCCATATGGAGTCGGGGAACGAGCCGGCGAGCATAAGGCCTACAGCCCAGTACAACAGAACCAGCATGGTGCTGATTGCAGTGTAGACGATGGCATATTGACGGTTGTCCGCGACACGCTTCATAAGATGAACGCGATCGGAAGCGATGGTCCGGAACAGATCCTCGTTCTGCTGAGCATTGCCTTGAAAATGTTCGTTTGAAATCTCGTCCATATTGCAGGACACCTCGATTCGCTTTCCGGCTTGCCATCATGCAGGGTGCGCGGTTACTTACTCCGTAAGGATGCGTGGCATGATGACGGCCAAACTGTTTTCCGTGTCGGAAAATAGAATACCACTTTCCGCTATGGAAAGTAAAATTTTTTTAGTCAAATCCGGTCTAAACTGTGGTTCTTATTCGGTGCCCTGAGTGGGCACCCATATATGCTGGTCGGTGTGTTGCATGGGTGACGTCCGTGCTGTATTCGACGTTGCTTATCTCAACTTCGAGAGACATATTGGGAAAAGAGTACTGGGCTCCGCCCATGTGCAAATGACGTCATACTGCAATCCCGTAAAGAGCTTCGAAGATGATGAAAGGCGTGGGGATACTGTAGTCCACTGCCGCAATACTGCCCCCATACGCAAGAAGCCCGCCGTTCCAATGCCATGAAAGCATTGGGCCGGCGGGCTTTTCGGTCGGGCCGGCGGGATTTGAACCCGCGACCCCTTGACCCCCAGTCAAGTGCGCTACCAAACTGCGCTACGGCCCGATGGTGCATCAGCACCGAGAAGAAAATCTAGCACAACCATCCGCTTTTTGCCAAAAGACGGCGTGGCGCGTTGTTTCATGGGCGCGCCACGCCGTCTGCACAACACTACTTGCGCTTCTTCTTTTCGCGGATATTCACCGAAATCTGAATCGGCGAGCCTTCGAAACCGAATTCCTCACGCAAAGAACGCTCGATGAATCGACGGTACCCGTGCTCCAGGAAGCCGGTGGCGAAGATCACGAAACGCGGCGGCCTGGTGGAGGCCTGCGTGGCGAAGAGGATGCGCGGCTGCTTGCCGCCACGCAGCGGATGCGGATGAGCCGCCTGCAACTGCCCCAGGAACGCGTTGAGCTTGCCGGTGGGGATACGGGTGTCCCACGACTGCAGCGCCTCACGCATGGCGCGGGTCAGACGATTTGTATGCCATCCGGTCTTGGCGGAGATGTTCACGCGCTGTGCCCAGGTGACACGGTCGAATTCGGTGGCCCACAGGCGCTCAAGACGCTGCTTGTCGAACTCGTCCATGGCATCCCACTTGTTGAACACCAGCACGACGGCACGGCCCGCGTCGACCGCGGAGCTCATCACTTTGAGATCCTGATCGGAAATCGGCACGGACGCGTCGAACAGCACCAGCGCCAGCTCGCAGCGCTCGATGGCGGCCTGCGTACGCAGGGAGGAGTAGTATTCCGCACCCTTGAGCTTGTGCTGGCGGCGTTTGATGCCTGCGGTGTCGATGAACAGCCAGTCCTCGCCATCCATGTTCACGATCTCATCGACCGGATCACGCGTGGTGCCGGCCAGATCGTTGACCACGGTTCGTTCCTCTTTGGCCAGCTGATTGAGCAGCGAGGACTTACCCACGTTCGGACGGCCCACCAGAGCGACTCGGCGCAGATGCGACGGCGTAAGGTAGCCGGAGGTCTTCTCGGCCTTCTTCAGCGAGGCGATGGCGGCGTCGAGCAGTTCGCCCACTCCCCTGCCATGCATGGCGGAAATGGCGTACGGCTCTCCAAGGCCGAGCTTCCAGAACTCGGCGGCCAGATATTCGCTTTCGCGGTCATCGATCTTGTTGACCGCCAGCGTGACGGGCTTGCCGGAAGCGCGCAGCATCTTGACGATGCGCTCCTCGGTGTCGGTCAGGCCCACCTGGCCGTCAACCACCAGCACGACGGCATCGGCAAGGTTCACCGCCACCTCGGCCTGCGAGGCGATGGCGGAATCGATGCCTTCGACATCGACCTCCCAGCCGCCGGTGTCGACCAACTTGAAATCGGTGCCGGCCCATTCGGCATCGTAGCTGACACGGTCGCGGGTCACGCCAGGAGTGTCCTCCACGACGGCGACTCGGTGGCCGAGGATACGGTTCACCAGCGAGGACTTGCCCACGTTCGGACGGCCCACGATGGCGAGCACGCCGACCGACTTGCCCTTGCCGTTATCGAAGGACTCCCCTCGATCGGCATTGGAGATCAGTGCCTCGTCACCCTCATCCAGCTCGTAGTCATCAAGGTTGGCGGCGTAACGCTCGTACTCCTGCTCCTCGATGGCGTCCTCGACCATGCCGATGAGCACGTCGAGCGTATGCTCGAAATCCATGTCCGAGTTGTCGACGGTGGTGACGCCGTCGGCCGCGGTCATGAAGCTCGTCACCTTGGAATCCATACGGTCGCGGGCGGCCACATCCTCCGCGCCGACGCCGGCAACGCTTTGGCCGGAACGACGTGCCTGACGCACTTCCTCACGCGCGGTCAGCAGAATGCGCACTTCGGCGTCGGGTGCGACGACCGTGGTGATGTCGCGCCCTTCGGCCACAACGCCCAGTCCGCCGGAGAAGGAGTCTGCCGACTCCTCACGGGCGATGTACGCGCGCTGCGCGGCGATGAGCACGTTGCGCACGGGAATGATGTTCGACACCTTCGACACGTGGGAGGACACTTCGGAGGAACGGATCGCCTCGGAGATGTCCTCGCCGTCCGCGCTCACGGACGGGTTGTCGGGATCGACGCTGATATCGAAATGGTCGCCGGTGAAGAACTCGCCCACCGCTTCGGTGACCACACGCTCGTCAACCTGTTCGGCGTCAAGGTCGATGCCCTGCTTCAGGCACCACCATGCGCAGGCGCGGTACATGGCACCGGTATCGAGATAGGCGAAACCGAAATACTTGGCCAAAGCCTTGGACGTGGAGGACTTGCCCACTCCCGCGGGGCCGTCAATGGCAACTCGGATCACAGTCCAACCTCCTTGGAAAGCGAACGGACTTCGGTCTGGCTGAGCACGCGGTAGGAACCGGACTTGAGGTCGCCGAGCTTGATCGGGCCGATCTGCGTACGTACCAAGCGCTTCACCGGGAAGCCAATGGAACCGAAGATACGGCGGACGATACGGTTCTTGCCCGAATGCAGCACGACTTTGACGATGGTCGTGTCACGGGTCGCGTCGATGATCGCGCAACGGTCGAGCTTGATCCAGCCATCATCCAGCTGCACGCCCGTGGTGACCAGACGGCGGCACGCCGTACCGGAGATCTTGCCTTCCAGCGTGGCGACGTAGGTCTTCTCCACCTCGTACTTGGGGTGCATGACATGCTGGCTCAGCTCGCCGTCGTTCGTCATCAGGATCAGGCCCTCGGAATCGTAATCCAAGCGGCCCATGTGGAAGATGCGCTCGTACTTGTCCCCCACGATGTCGCGCAGGGTGTAGCGCCCCTTCGGATCGTCCATGGCGGACAGCACCTTGCGGGGCTTGTTCAGGGCGAGGGTGATGTGCTTGTTGCTGATGCGGACGCGGGAACCGTCGACACGGATCTGCTGGTGTGTCGGATCGACGCGGGTGCCGAGCTCGGTGACCAGCTCGCCGTCCACCTCCACACGTCCATCGGTGATCATCTGCTCGCATTTGCGGCGGGAGCCGAATCCGGCCTGCGCAAGCAGCTTCTGTAGGCGAATGCCTTCCTGATTGTTTTCGTGTGCCTTCCTGGCACGGGAATATGCGTTTGGCATCGTTCTCCCAACGTGGCCTTATAAGGTTTTTCCAACTTTTCTATGCTACCGTACCTGACGGTTGCTGCTAAACTGGCATCCGTTCAGACGAGCGTTTCGCCCGTTACAGTATTAATCACAGTATTCATCAAAGGATTGACATGACATCTGCTACAACCGCCCCCGAGGCGGAAGCACCTTCCGAAACAGTCGAAGACGTTCGTCCGCTGCCGCTGCGAATCGGCGCGGAACTGCTGGGCACGTTCATCGCATGCTTCGCCATCTATGTGTTCTGCACGTTCGGCTCCATTGTGTTCAGCCTGAATCTCGCCTACATTGCCATCGGCACCGGCCTGGTCTACATGGCGGTCACTCTGTTCCTCGGCAGGATCTCCGGCGGCCAATTCAACCCGGCCATCACCGTGGCCGCCATGCTCACCGGCAAGACCAAGGTTCTTGACGGCATTCTGTACATCATCTTCCAAGTGGTGGGCGCCGGTCTGGCCGGTCTGCTGATCAAGTCCCTGCTGCCCGTCTCCTCCACCATCACCGCCAAGCAGTGGCTGACCACCGCCGTCAATGGCTTCGACAAGGGCTCCATCGCCTACACCACGCTGCAGCAGTATGGTCTGAATTTCTCCGTGAGCCAGGCGGCCGCCGTGGAGATCGTGGCCGCACTGGTCATCATCGCGGTGGCGATGACCCAGTATGGCAAGAAGAACTATGCCGCGTACATGGGTGTTGCCTACGCTTTCGGTGCCGCGATCGCCTTCCCGGTGACCGGCGCCGCGCTCAACCCGGCTCGTGCCACCGGCATCGCGCTGTTTGCCTACAATCAGGACCTTACGCAGAACCCGCTTACCCAGCTGTGGCTGTTCTGGGTGTGCCCGGTGCTGGCCGCCGCAGTGGTCGCGCTGGCCATGATGGTGAGGATGCCGAAGAAGGGCGACGATCCGAGCAAGCTCAACGATTATGACGAGAACGCCGATGCCGCCCAGGAATCCACGGATTCCGCAACCGCAGCCGAAACCGAGGGCAATGCTGAGGCGAAGGCGTCAGAAGCTGAAGTACGTAACGAGCAGGCCGATGCCAAGGCAGATTCCGATGAAGGAGTCGAACGCGACTGAGCGTACTTTCCAAGGGCTCTTCTCACGCAGTATCAGGCGTATGGAGCCGGTTATGATGGCCGTCACGGAGATCAACACCGTGGCGGCCGTTGTGTATCCGAACGCGGCGACGATGCCGGAAAGAACGACGATGATGGCAACACACCATTCAAACCACGGCTTGCCCTCGTGGGCCTCACTGACGAATGGATGATTGTGCATTGCTCCCCTTGCCGATGTTCGATGATCATTGGATACGATATGCGGGCACAATATTAGGCCCAGTCCGCTGTATCGGCAAACGGACCGGGCCTATCGTTCAAATTCCGGCTGGAACGACAATCTTGACAGTCACTCCACCCGGATCGCTCTTGATCAGTGCAGGAAGTGACGGGTACCGGTGAGGTACATGGTCACACCGGCATCCTGGGCCGCCTTGATGACCTCCTCGTCACGGATGGATCCGCCGGGCTGCACGATCGCCTTCACACCGGCGTTCATCAGCACTTCGGCACCATCGGCGAACGGGAAGAACGCGTCGGATGCGGCGACCGAGCCGGTGACGCGATCCGCGCCATCCGCCAGGGTGTTGGCGCGATCAACGGCGAGGTGGCAGGAGTCCACACGGTTGACCTGGCCCATGCCGATGCCGACGGTGGCTTCATCATGCGCGATCAGGATAGCGTTCGACTTCACGCAGCGAATGGCACGCCATGCGAAGACCAGATCCTTCATGGTCGCCTCGTCGGCGGGTTCGCCGGACACCAGCTTCCAGGCATCCGGGCTGTCGCCGGGGGCGTTGATGAGATCGGGCTGCTGCACCAGCAGGCCACCTTCGATCTGACGGAACTGGGTCTTCGGGTTGGCAGGTTCGGAGACCTTGAGAATACGCAGGTTCTTCTTCTTGGTGCGCAGCAGTTCCAGCGCTTCGGGCTCGTAGTTCGGTGCCACGATGACCTCGGTGAAGATCGGGCGCACGCTTTCCGCCATCTCAAGGGTGACGGTGGTGTTGCACGCGATGACGCCACCGTAGGCGCTCATCGGATCGCAGGCATGGGCCTTCTTGTGTGCTTCGGCTGCGGTTGCGCCGATCGCCAGACCGCACGGATTGTTGTGCTTGACCACGGCGACAGCGATGGACGGAGCCATGTCCCACGCGGCACGCCAGGCGGCGTCGGCGTCCACATAGTTGTTGTAGCTCATCGGCTTGCCGCCCAGCTGTTCGGCGTGTGCGAAACCGTTCTGGTTGAGCGGGTCAAGATACAGGGCACCCTGCTGGTGGCTGTTCTCGCCGTAACGCAGCATGTGGGAGCGATCCCACGTGCGGGTGAAGGTGGCGGGGAACACGGCCTCGTTGACCGGGGTCTCGTCTTCGCCCTCGGCGGATTCCACGGTGGACGGCTTCGGCCAGTGCTTGGCGGTCCACTCGTTGATGGTGGCGTCGTAGGAGGCGGTGTGGGCGAAGGCCTTGCCGGCAAGCCAGCGGCGCTCTTCGAGCGTGAAGCCCTGACCGTTGCTGATACGGCCAGCGACCAGCGCATAATCGGCCGGGTCGGTGATGATGGCTACGGTCGCGCTGTTCTTGGCGGCGGCACGCACCATGGTCGGACCGCCGATGTCGATCTTCTCGATGGTGTCGGCCTCATTGGCACCGGAACGCACGGTATCGGCGAACGGATACAGGTTCACGACCACCAGATCGAACGGCTTGATGCCGAACTTCTCCAGCTGTGCGGCATGATCCGGATTGGTCATATCCGCAAGGATGCCTGCATGGATGTGCGGGTCAAGCGTCTTGACGCGACCATCCAGGCACTCGGGGAAACCGGTGACCTTGCTGACTTCGGTGACCTTCACGCCCAGTTCGGCCAGGCGCTTCGCGGTGGAACCGGTGGATACCACTTCAGTCCCGGCCTCGATAAAGGCCTTGGCGAGGGTCTCGATGCCTTCCTTATGAAAGACCGAGACCAGTGCCCTCTTGATCGGACGACTTGCTGTCATCGTTTTCCTCCCTTGCTGTTGTTTGCAATGAAATCTTTGGTGATGCGGGCTCATCCGATGCGCTCCTCTTCGATGCAAGAAGCCATCGGACGCCATACATCAGAGCCGCGGCGATGGCCGCGACCAGCCATGCCGCGATGAATCCCTGGCGAAGGCCAAGACCCACCATGCGCATGGACGCCACGACATCGACGCCGACCGACGCGAGATGCTTTTCGCCCAACGAGCCATTCGCCACGGCGAACATGCCCCAGGACAGCAGCAGCACGATGATGGCCGAGCCGCACAGCATCAACGCATGCCTGATCATGAGCACGACAAGACGCTGGCCCTCGGCCCGATCGGTCGTTGTGGAGATTCGGATCTTCAGCGGTCCGAATAGCATCGCCGCGATGGCCGTCAACGCGCATGCGACGGGAATGCACATCTGGATGGAAAGACGAGCCCCGGCGTTGGAAACCGGGCTCGGAAGAATGCCGAACAACGGCAGTGGCGGCAAATTGGTGGACTGCCCCACCCACAGGGTGAACGTGCCCAGATCGCCTATGGAGAATCCCGCGCCGGCAACCCAGGAGACGGCCCATACCATGAGGTTCGGCAGCCAGGCCAGGTAGGCGATGGACGTCAGGATCCTCGATCCGGTGCGCATGTTGATCAGTTCGAACAGCCTGGACACGGCCTCATTGCCGTTCACTGTCCATGCGATGACGGTGGCCAGTCCTATGACCATCAGCAATGCCATCACCGACATGGCCACCACGAATGCCACGGTGAACAGGGAGCGCACGGCCTGTGGAACCTGCCTGCGCCATGCGCCACGCAGCGTTCCCGTCGCCGATTTCGACGGAATGACGGCAAGCACGACGCCCAGCAACCAGATCAGCGCGGTTTTCCCCGCGATATGCAGGGCATCGTCGTGAATCTGCAGATGGGTGAATCGAATGCAGAACTGATTGAGCAGCACCCACACCAGCAGACCCGACAGCCAGACATCGGCCTTGGGGCCTGCTTTTCTCAGGCACTGGGCGATCAGCGCTATCAACAGGACGGCGAGCATCAACGGGGTTATCGCCATCCTGATGGTGCCGAAGGTGAACGGCACTCCTTGGGAAAGCAGCACCATGCCTTCCGTCAGTGAGACGGTAAGGGCGGTAAGGCCGTCGCTCCCCTCTTCCATGGAAACGACCAACAGCATCAACGCGATGAAGCAGCCAAGCGGTATGGCATAGATGAGCAATGCGCTTACCGCTGCAAGGGTTCCTTTGAAAATCGAGGTAACCGATGTCTTCTTCTTCATTGATGCCGTTGGACCCTTATCAGTTCGATTACCGGATTTCCGCGATGGCCTCGCGCATGAACTCGGCCGCCTGCGCTGGCGTACGACCGACCTTGATGCCTACGGTCTCCAAGGCGATCTTCTTATCCTGCGCGGTGCCCTTGCCTCCGGACACGATGGCGCCGGCATGACCCATCTGCTTGCCTTCCGGAGCCGTGAATCCTGCGATATAGGCGACCACAGGCTTGGTCATATGCTCGCTGGCCCACTGCGCGGCGTCCTGTTCGGCGCTGCCGCCGATTTCGCCGATCATCATCACGGCCTTGGTGTTCTCATCGGCCTCGAACGCCTGCAACGCCTCGACCAGCGTGGTGCCGACGATCGGATCTCCACCGGCGCCCAGGCATGCGGTGAATCCGATATCACTGAGTTCGCCCATGAGCTGATACGTCAGCGTGCCGGACTTGGAGACCAGTCCAAGCGGGCCGCGCTTGACGATGCCGTCGGGGATGATGCCCAGATTGACGCCATGCGTCTGCTCGGAGGATGCGAATGTGACGAGACCAGGGCAGTTCGGGCCGACGATACGCACACCGTTGCGCAATGCCAATTCCACGAAATACGCGGAATCCGCCACAGGGATACCTTCGGTGATGACCACGATGAGCTTGATGCCCGCCTCGATGGCCTCTACTACGGCATCCTTGGCGAAACGAGGCGGAACGAACACCACGGAGGCCACGGCACCCGTGGCGGCCTTGGCCTCGGCACAGGTGGCAAAGACGTGGATGGTGGCATCCTCGCCGTTGCGGGCGGCAGGATAGGTGACGTCCAAGCCGGCCTTGCGCGCATTGACGCCGCCGACGATATTGGTTCCCGCCTTCAGCATGCGGGCGGTGTGCACCATGCCCTGATGCCCGGTGATGCCCTGAACGATAACCGGGGCATCGTCTTCGATGAACAGTGCCATCAGTTGGCCTCCTTTGTCGTCGATGCGATGCGCGCGGCCTGATAGGCCGCCTCTTCCATGGTGTTCGCCACATGGATGTTCGGATTGTTGGAGGAGCCCAGAATGGACAGACCCTCCGCTGCGGCATTGCCGTCGAAACGAACGACGATGGGCTTGACGGAAGGCAGCGTCTTCAGCGCCTCGAGAATACCCTGGGCCACCTGCTCGCACGAGGTGATGCCGCCGTATACGTTGATGAACACGGATTCGACCTGCGGATCGCTGAGGACGATCTCAAGGCTTGCCGCCATGACCTCGGCCGATGCGCCACCGCCGATATCGAGGAAGTTGGCCGGCTTGACGCCGGAGCCGAGGTCCTCGCCTGCGCCGGACACGGCGTCAAGGGAACTCATCACCAGACCGGCGCCGTTTCCGATCACACCGACCTGACCATTGAGATGTACGTAATGCAGACCGTGCTCCTTGGCACGGCGTTCGAGTTCGTCGTTGGCCATCGGATCGTCGAAACGCTTCCAGCCGTCATGACGGAACGCCGCATTGTCGTCCAGGGAGATCTTCGCGTCCAGGGCGCACAGCATCTTGGACGATTCGTCGTCAGGATCGCCGATCTTGGCCAAAGGATTGATCTCCACCAGCGTCGCGTCGTTCTCCTTGAAGCAACGCCACATCTTCAGCAGAATCTCCGCGGCTTGATCCACATCGGCATGGTAGAAGCCGATGCTTTCGGCCATCTCACGTGCGGCATCGATGTCGAAATCATCCAGCGCCTCGATATGGAGCCTCTTCACGGACTCCGGGTGCTCCCTGGCGATCTCCTCCACTTCGGTGCCGCCATTGGCCGTCGCAAGCACATCGAAGTCGCGCGAGGAACGATCCACGGAGATGGAGACGTAGTACTCGTGCAGGATGTTCTTGCCTTCGGCAACGAGCACGCCATTGACCTTGTGCTTGTGAATGGTCATGGGCAGAATGTCCTCGGCCGCCAGAATCGCCTCGTCACGGGTCTTGGCGAGCTTGACACCGCCGGCCTGGCCGCGATGACCGATCTTGACCTGCGCCTTGACTACATTCGGATAGCCGAGCTTCTCGGCTGCCTCTGCGACTTCGTGTGAATTCTGTGCGTAGATGCCTTTCGGGGTCGGGATGCCCTGCTCCTCAAGCAACTGACGCGCCTGGTATTCATATAGATCCATGATGCGATCGATTCCTGGTTGTGTCTGACTGTTTGGTTTTATCCGCGCGCTGCGCCTTATCAGGCGGGCATCGCGGTGAGAGTGCTGATAGGTGCCTCGGACAGCTTGGCGCAGCCGTCAAGGCCGTTTAGTTCCATGAGGAAGCTGAATCCAGCAACAACGCCACCCGCCTTCTCGATGAGGTCGGCACCGGCTCGTGCCGTGCCTCCGGTGGCGATGAGATCGTCGACGATCAGCACGCGCTCACCCGGCTGGATGGCGTTCTGCTCGATCTCGACGCTTGCGGAGCCGTATTCAAGATCGTAGGATTCGGCGAACACCGGCGGCGGAAGCTTGCCTGCCTTGCGGATGGCGACGAACCCCTTGCCGAACTTGTTCGCAAGGGCCGGGCCGAAGAGGAATCCACGGGATTCGAGACCGGCCACGGTGTCGAAATCCTCCGGAGCGATGGGAAGCGCCGCTGCGAAGCCGCGCAGAAGAATATCCAGTCCGCGTGCGTCGGCAAGCACCGGCATGAAATCGCGGAAGATGATGCCTTCCTTGGGGAATCCCGGGGTCGAGCCAATAAGCGAAACGAGATATTCGGCGTCTTCCTTGCCGACCTTGCCCAGTGCCTTGATGATGATGTCGTTATTGTTGGCCATTGCCGTTCCGATCAATCGTTCTTGGATTCGCCGGACACAGCGGCTTCAGCGGGCTGCTGATCGCCGTCCGCTGCGGCTTCCGTGCTGTCGGCTTCGGAATCTTCGGACGCGTTTTCGATTTCGTTCTTCGGAAGCGGATTGCCGTATTCATCGACTTCATCGTCGGAGACGTATGCCGGACGAATATATTCACGAGCGATGGCGCTCAGGGCGAAACGCATTTTGGAGCCTTCGGAATCGATGACGATCTCGTCATATTCATTGTCCACCTCGACGACCTTGCCGATGACGCGACCGATGGTGATGACCTCGGTGCCCGGCTGAAGGTTCGCGCGGAAATCCTTTTGCTCCTGCTGCTGTTCCTTAGCCTTCTTGGATTGCCAGAACATCAGGGCTCCGAAAACGATCACGAGAACGGCGAGACACAGAGAGGACGGCACTATAAACTCCTTAACACGGTAACGGTAATCCAACTGGTAATACTAGAAACTCTTGCTGACATCATCCTCGTTCGGCCGTATGCCGAGATGTTGCCAGGCCTTCGGGGTCGCCACGCGTCCCTTCGGGGTTCGGATAAGGAACCCCTCACGCACCAGATACGGCTCGCAAACGGTCTCCACCGTCTCCGACTCCTCACCCACCATGGCGGCCAGGGTGTTCAATCCCACCGGTCCTCCCTGGAAGTTCCGTACGATGGCGTTCAGGACGGCGATATCGAGCCGATCGAGTCCCTCGGCGTCGATCTGGTACAGGGCAAGCGCCTGGCGCACATCGTCGGCGGAGGCCTTGGACAGATCGTGGACGATGACCCAATCGCGTACGCGGCGCAGCAGTCGATTGGCGATACGCGGCGTGCCGCGCGAACGCAGGGCAAGCTCATGTGCGGCGTCACGATCGATTTCGAGACCGAGTACGCCGGCGGAACGTTCCACCAGCTTTTCCAGTTCCTCGTGCGGGTAGAAATCCAGATGCGCGGTGAATCCGAATCGCGCACGCAACGGCGAGGGCAGCATTCCCTCGCGCGTGGTGGCGCCGATCATGGTGAATCGCGGCAGCGTCAAGGGGATGGACGACGCCCCAGGCCCCTTGCCTACCATCACGTCGACGCGGAAGTCCTCCATCGCGATGTACAGCAGCTCCTCGGCCGCACGCGGCAGACGATGCACCTCATCTACGAACAGCACTTCCCCGGGCTCAAGCGAGCTCAGAATGGACGCCAGATCGCCCGCATGCTGGATGGCGGGGCCGGAGGTGATGCGGATCGGCACCTCAAGCTCGTTAGCCACAATCATGGCTAACGTTGTTTTGCCTAAGCCCGGAGGGCCTGCAAGCAGAATATGGTCGGGAGGCGTCTCGCGCTTGCGGGCCGCATCGAGGAACAGACGGAGCTGCGCCTTCAGCTGAGGCTGGCCGATGAACCCGTCCAATATATGCGGACGCAATTCCTCATCGCTGACGGGCTCGTTCCCGATGGGCTGGGAGGACACCATACGCAATGATTCCTCATTGGCACCGGTATTCACCTGTTCATAGGGCTCGTTCATTCATTCACCGTCCTCTATCCAACGACGTCAAAGCCAACCTGAGCACCCTGGGCACGTCCTCCTGCGACAACGGCAATGCGATTCCGTTGGACTCGCAGGCGGTCTGCACCGCATATTGCGCATCCTGCTGATGCCACCCCAACGACATCAGCCCCTCCACGACCTGGAAGGCACCGGCGTCCTTCGCGGTTTGCGATTGCGGCTCCTTCTCCCCCAAATCCTCAAGATTGATGGAACCCTTCAATTCCAGAATGATCTTCTGCGCGCCCTTCTTCCCGATGCCCGGGGCCTTGGACAAGGCGGTCGCGTCATTGTCCGCCACGGCGCGGGCAAGATCGTTGGGAGACAAGGTGGACAGCAGGGACAACGCCACTTTCGGGCCGACACCACTGACCTTGATCAACTGCAGGAACATCTTCTTCGCGGCCTGATCCAGAAAACCGTACAGGGTGATGGCATCCTGTGAGACATTCAGGTACGTCCAGACGTGCACTTCCTGCCCGGTATGCATGCGGGACAGATCCGCCGCCGGCATACGCACCTCGTAGCCGACATTCCCGACTTCTATAACCGCCTGCGTGGTGCTGACCACTTCAACGGCGCCTCGTAATGAGCCGATCATCACGCCTCCCTATTCGAACAACTGTTCGACAGTGTACACGAATCCGGCACGGAACGCAGCAACAGGCGTCACATGCCCCTATCCGTAGAGGAACGTCGGCGTGTTTTCTGCGCGGCCTGCGCCCATTGCCGCTGCGCCGCGGTGAGATGCTGTTCACGTTCCCCGCCCTGCAACGCCCCTGCGGGGTGAAGGGCATGGCAGATGGCCAAGGCCAGGGCATCCGCCGCATCGGCGGGCGTGGGCATGGCGCTCAGATTCAGAATGCGAGTGACCATGCGTTCGACCTGTATCTTCTGAGCGCGGCCATCACCGGTTATGGCGAGCTTCGCCTCGGTCGGCGTATGCAAAGCCACGGGAATGCCACGCTGCGCCGCGGCAAGCATGGCCAGACCCGCCGCCTGCGCGGTGCCGAGCACGGTATTGTGGTTCGATTGCGCGAACACACGTTCGATGGATACGACGTCCGGCACGAATCGGTCCATCTTCTCGACCAATCCGTTGTAGATGGCCAGCAGACGCAGATCCTGGGACATGTTCGGCGAGGAACGCACCACATCCACGTGAATAAAGGAAAGCCGGCGATAAGCGCCGGCTTCGATAACGCCGACCCCGCAACGGGTAAGTCCGGGGTCGACGCCGAGAATAATCATCGAGGATTACTCCTCTTCCAGCTGCGCCATGACCTCGTCGGAGGCGGTCCAGTTGGAGTAGATGTTCTGCACATCGTCCAGGTCATCGAGGTTGTCGATGAGCTTGGACACCTTCTGGGCGTCCTCGAGGCTCAGCTCGACCTCGTTCTTCGGAGCCATGACCAGATCGGCGGAATCGTAATCGAAACCGGCGTCCTGCAGGGCCTTGCGCACCTCGGTCAGGTCGGACGGACCGGTAACGACGGTGAAGACATCGCCATCCTCGGTCACATCTTCCGCACCGGCCTCGGCGGCCTTCTCGAACAGGTCGTCGAAGTCCACGCCCTCGGCGGGAACCACAATCTGGCCCTTGCGCTCGAAGTTGAAAGACACGGAGCCGCTGGTGGCCAGGGAGCCGTTGCCCTTGGTCAGGGTGGAACGCACTTCGGCGGCCGCACGGTTGCGGTTATCGGTCAGGCATTCGATGATCAGGCCAACGCCTGCGGGTGCATAGCCCTCGTACACGATGTCCTCGTAGTTGGCACCGCCGGCTTCCTCGCCGGAGCCACGCTTGACGGCGCGCTTGATGTTGTCGGCCGGCATGGAGGCCTTCTTGGCCTTGTAGATCGCGTCGTACAGGGACGGGTTGCCGTCGGGGTCGCCGCCACCCTGACGGGCAGCGATTTCGATGTTCTTGATGAGCTTGGCGAACAGCTTGCCACGCTTTGCGTCGATGGCAGCCTTCTTGTGCTTGGTGGTCGCCCACTTGGAATGACCGGACATAATGCTCCTAGCAAATAAACGATTACTGACAAACGAAAAAGATTGTATGGCGCTAAGCAGACATTGCTGGCAATATCCGCTTAGCGCCAAGGGGTTCAGTCGGCGATGGCGGCCTTGAAGTCATCGACCGTGTTCACCTGGACACGCTTCTTGATGACCTTCAGGATATTGGCCTTGGCCTCGTCGACCGGCACGCCGTTGAGCTGGCTGCCGTCGCGGAAACGGAAGCTCACAGCGTTGTTGTTCATGTCCTCCTCGCCGACGATGAGGATGAACGGCGCCTTGGACTTGGAGGCGTTGCGGATCTTCTTGCCGAAACGATCGTCGGACAGGTCGATCTCGCAACGAACGGTCTCCTCCTCCAGGCTGGAGATGAACTTCTGCAGGTGCAGGGCGAATTCGTCCGCAACCGGCACGCCCAGCACCTGGACGGGGGCGAGCCATGCCGGGAAGGCGCCTGCGTAGTGCTCGAGCAGTACGGCGAAGAAACGCTCGATGGAGCCGAACAGTGCGCGGTGGATCATCACCGGACGCTGATGGGTGCCGTCGGCGGCGATGTATTCGAGCTTGAAACGCTCAGGCAGGTTGAAGTCGAGCTGGATGGTGGAGACCTGCCAGGTACGGCCGATCGCATCACGTGCCTGCACGGAGATCTTCGGGCCGTAGAACGCGGCGCCGCAGGGGTCGTCAACCAGTTCCAGACCGGATTCCTTGGCGACCTCGGCCAGCGTGTTGGTGGCTTCCTCCCAGATCTCGTCGGAGCCGACGTACTTGTGCGGATCCTTGGTGGACAGCTCCAGGTAGAAGTCGTCCAGGCCGAAGTCCTTGAGCAGTCCCAGCACGAAGTTGAGCAGGCTCTTGAGCTCGTCCTTCATCTGATCGCGGGTGCAGTAGATATGGGAATCGTCCTGAGTCAGGCCGCGCACGCGGGTCAGGCCATGCACCTCGCCGGACTTCTCGTAACGGTACACGGTGCCGAACTCGAACAGTCGCAGCGGCAGCTCACGGTAGGAACGCTGACGGGACTTGAAGATCAGATTGTGCATCGGGCAGTTCATCGGCTTCAGGTAGTAGTCGAAGCCCTGCTTGATCACATTGCCGTTCTCGTCCTTCTCCTCGTCCAGACGCATAGGCGGGTACATGCTGTCCTTATACCAATGCAGGTGGCCGGAAGTCTCGTACAGACCGCCCTTGGTGATATGCGGGGTCTGCACGAAGCTGTAGTGATGCTTGCGGTGCATCTCGCGGGAGTAATCCTCCATGGCGTTGATGACGGCGGCACCCTTCGGGTGGAAGACGGCCAGACCAGGGCCGATCTCGTCCGGGAAGGAGAACAGATCCATTTCGGCACCAAGCTTGCGGTGGTCGCGCTTGGCGGCCTCCTCCAGACGGGTCTGATAGGCCTTCAGATCCTCCTTGGTGGCGAATGCCGCGCCGTAGATGCGCTGCAGCATGGGGTTCGCCTCGCTGCCACGCCAGTACGCGGCGGCGGAACGCTCGATCTTGAACGCCTTGATGTAACGGGTGTTCGGCAGGTGCGGTCCGCGGCACAGATCCTTCCAGACCACATTGCCGTCACGGTCGACGTTGTCGTAGAAGCTCAGTTCCTTCTCGCTGATCTCGGTCGCCGCGGCCGGATCCAGATGCGCTTCCTTATCCTTGATGAGCTCGATCTTGTACGGCTGGTCGGCCTCCTCGGCCAGAGCCTCCTCCTCGGTCACCACGCGGCGACGGAAGGACTGGGAGGACTTGATGATGCGCTGCATGCGCTTTTCGATGTTCTTCAGATCCTCGGGGGTGAACGGCTGCTCGACGTCGAAATCGTAGTAGAAGCCGTCCTTGATCACCGGGCCGACGCCGAGCTTGGCATCGGGGTAGAGCTCCTGCACTGCCTGGGCCATGACATGGGTGGCGGAATGACGCATGATCGCGACGCCGTCCTCGGAGTCGAGAGCGATGCCCTCAACGGTATCGCCGTCGGAAAGCGGCGTGTACAGGTCGCGGGGTTCGCCGTTCAGACGCACCGCGATGATGTTCTTGTCGTCGGAGAACAGCTCTACGCCGGTGGTGGTTGCTTCCACCTCCTTCGCTTCGCCGTTGACTGTGATGGAGATGGAGCTTTGCGCCATGATGTGTCCTTTGCTATCGGGGCCCGCGGTACCAATGTGCAGGCCTGGACTGGTTATCAACAGCAGCCACGATAGGCATTCGGCGCGACAAATGCAAGCCGCGGATTGGGACGGATGGCGCTTTGTTCCGGGATGCATCCCAAGGTGCATTGGTGACGAAAACAAAAAGGCCGCCGGCGTGATGCCGGCGACCTCCGATGGGCTCCCGCGGCTGGGCTTGAACCAGCGACATTCTGATTAACAGTCAGACGCTCTGCCAACTGAGCTACGCGGGAATATTCAATTTTTCCGAACAACCTTCCTGTGCAGGAAACTCGTTCCGAGCTCCCGCGGCTGGGCTTGAACCAGCGACATTCTGATTAACAGTCAGACGCTCTGCCAACTGAGCTACGCGGGAATGTTGGCTGCAAGGTTTCCCTTGCGCACAAGACACATATAATACACACGGCAAGGGCAAACGCAAATCGGTGCGCCTTACGGCGTGTCGCCTTATGCCACAAGGGTTTACAGCGAAATCGTGGTGAGCGGCATCGCGGAATCGATGGAGAAATCCGGAGCGCTTGGTGTCACGCCCGCCTCCACAAGGTTCGCGCCGAGCACCGCGACCATCGCGCCATTGTCGGTGCACAGCTTGATCTCCGGGATACGGACGTCCACGCCGTTGCTCTTGCCGTACTCCACCAGCTTGGCACGCAGCTGCGAGTTGGCGGAGAATCCGCCTCCGACGATCAGCGTATCCGATTCGTACTGCCTGCACCCGCGCATGGTCTTCTTCGCCAGAACGGTCGCCACGGAGTCGGCCAGCGAGGCGCATACATCATCGACGGGGATCTCATGACCCAGGGCCTGCTGGCTCTCCACCCAACGGGCCACGGCCGTCTTCACGCCGGAGAAACTGAAATCGTAAGGATGCTTGGTGCCGGCCTGCCCCTGCGTCAGCCCCTGGGGCACCTTGATGGCCTTGGGATTGCCGTTCTGCGCATGACGGTCGATATGGGGGCCGCCCGGGTATGGGAATCCCAGCAGTCGGGCCACCTTGTCGAAGCACTCGCCGGCCGCATCGTCCAGCGTGGTGCCGACGACGTCGATGTTGCGGGCGATGTCGGTCACGTGCAGCAGCGAGGCGTGCCCGCCGGAGACGATCAGCGCCATGGTGTTCTCGCTGACCGCGCCGAATTGCAGCTGCGTCACCGCGATATGCCCGATGACATGGTTGATGCCGTACAGTGGCTTGCCGCTCGCCCAGGCCAGCGCCTTGGCACCGGAAACGCCGACGGCAAGGCAGCCTGCCAGTCCCGGGCCCGCGGACACCGCGATCGCATCCACATCGGACAGACTCATGTCCGCATCATGCAGCGCCTTGCTGACGCACGGCACGAACGCCTCGGCGTGGGCGCGCGACGCGATCTCCGGAATCACTCCCCCATACCGCGCATGTTCCTGCATGGAGGAAGCCACCACATTGGACAGCAGCGTACGCCCGCGCACGACGGCCGCCGCCGTTTCGTCGCAGGTGGATTCGATGCCCAACACAACAGGTTCGCTCATTGCCGTTCTCCTTCTTCCTGTGCGGTTTCTTCTCGTGTGGCGTTCGCGGATTGGAATCCCACGATGTGGGGCCGCGCTATGTCAAGGCTCATGGTGTACGCGTCAATGCCTTCGGGCTGGTAGTACCGTTTGCGCAATCCGAGACGCTGAAAACCGAAACGTTCGTAGAGCGCCAGCGCCGGAACGTTGTCCACTCGCACCTCAAGCAGCATGCGCGCGGCCCCCTGCGCCTTGGCCTCGGCTATCATCCGGCCGAGCAGCGCCGCGGCGATCCCCTGCCGCTGATACGCCTTGCCGACACCGATCGTCATGATCTCCGCATCGTCGCCGTCATACCAGAAGCCCGCATAACCACGGATATGGGAGGCATCGTCCACATCGGCGAAGTACGTTCGTGCGGGAGCATCCAGTTCCTGCCGTACGGACGCCTCGCTCCAAGCTCCCCTGCCGAACAGTTCCGCCTCCAGCGCACTGATCGCTTCGATCACCTGTTCCCGGTCAAGGTCGCGGATATCGACGATCATCGTGCGGCCTTTGCGCCGCCATGACCGAGCACATGCTTCAACGGGCTCGGAATCTCGGCGTCGGGCCGGCGCAGGTACAGCGGCTCGACGGCAGCGTCCACATGGTTGCCATCACGAGCCGCACAGGTAAAGACATCGAGTCCATGCGCACCCTGGTCGAGTACGGATCCATCCACGATGTCGCCCAACGAACGGATCGATGCCAGGGTATCCGCATATTTGGCGGCCCCATGCCCGACGACATCGACAACCGCCTTCTTGGAGGACGCCTGCTCAAAGGCCGCCACGGCCTCATTGACACGTGAGGCGATATTGGCGGGATAGTCGATATCCATGGCGATCAGCGGCTCGGCCCCACGCATAGCGCCGTCATGGGCGGTGCAAGGCCCGCATAATTCGAAGTACAGCTGTTTGCGCCGCGCATCGTTCACGGCAAGCGTGAGCACCTGCATATCGTCGACGGGTGCGGCATGGCGCTCGGCATTCCACCATGCCTGCGGTTCGAGAATGTTCTGTCCGACCAGCCTGGCACCGGTGGCGAACGCGATGGCCTTGGCGGCCACGATGCCGGCCCTCAGGCCGGTGAAGGGGGCCGGCCCCACGCCGGCGACGATGACGTCGATGTCGCTTGGCTTGAGCCCAGCCGTTTCCATGGCCTTGGCGATGTTCACCTGCAGCTTCTCGACATGGGTGCGGGAATCCGATTCCACGATGGGGTCGTGCCCCGCTACACCGACGGTGGAACCATATGATGTGTCGATCACCAGCACTGTTTCGTTCGCGCCCATATCCTGTCACTTTCCTGCAAGGGTTGCTGCTCGTTGCGCCCAATCACTGCCGACGGGCACCAAGGTGACGATTCTAGTACCTTCGCTGGTCGGCTCATCGGTGTTTTGCACAAGTCGCGCAGGGCGATCGATGTGGATCTCAAGACGTTCCGGGGCAAGGGCGGCGGCCATCTGCTCCCCCCATTCCATGAGGATGACGGTGTTCTCGCCGGGGTCTTCAAGCTCCTCGTCGAGTCCGAGTGATTCGAGCTCGTCAAGAAGCCTGTCGATGCCGTCCTGCCCCGGCGCATAGTCGGCTCCGCCAAGCCTGTAGGCATCCACATGGATCATGTGGGCGTGGCCGCCGCTCGGGAACGTGCCGTCAAGCTCGCGCGCGATGGTGAACGTCGGGGAGACGATCGGTTCGGCGACGCCAAGCCCGGCACCGAATCCCTGGGCAAGCGTGGTCTTGCCGGCGCCGAGCGGACCTGATAGCAGCAGCACATCGCCGCCTCGCACGATATGCGCAAGCCGTTCGCCGATGGCGCGCATGGCCTCGCCGGTCGGCGCTTCAAGCACGATCGCGCCGCACTGTTCTTCCGTTTCGCCGTTCATGGTCATTGCCGTTCCCTTCCTTTCGCCGCTATGCATTCGATGCTTCGCTCAAGCGCATAGACGGGGTCTCCGCCATTGGTCTTGCTTTGTTCGTCCGCCCAGGCGAGCGTCTGGATGCATGCGGATAATCCGGCGGACGTCCAGCCGCCAAGCCGCACCTTCTTGAGCATCCAGGACGGCATGCCCGCTTCGGCCGTGGAGATGGTACCTGATTTCACGGCCGCCGCCTTTGCCACGCCGCGTAGTTTCGATGCAAGCGCCCCGATGAGCGCGATGGGCGAGGTTCCCTGTTCGATGGCGGAACGCATCATGATGATGGCATCCGCCGTTCGCCCCGCAAGTGCGGCGTCGGCGAGGGCGAATCCGGTGACCTGCGCGTTTGCCGTGAGGTATTGGTTGACGCGGTTGAGCCCCATGGGATTGTCATCGAAGTCGAAACACAGCTGGTTGCACATGGCGGCGAGCTCCCCGGTGCGCTCGCCGAGCACGTCGACGAGCTGTTGGGCGGCCATGGGGTCGATTCGCCGGTTGCGTCGCTCGAATTGGGTAAGGACGAAGTTGAGCTTGGCTTCGGGCTTTTTCAGGTCGGGGATGTCCTTTTTGTCCGCGCCGGCTTTGGTGAGTTGGTCGAGGAGTCGCTTGCCTTTGTTGCCACCTTCGTGCTGGCAGATGACGATGCTGGAGTTATCGGGGTCCTTGCCTGCCTGCTTGCAGTAGGAGAGCATGGCGTTGCCGAGCTTGTCATCGGCATTTTGCAGGTTGGCGATGCGAACGACCGAAATATCGGATAGCAGCGAGGGACTGACCGCTTCGTTGAAGGAGTATTGGTCGGCCGTCGTCGCGTCGAGTTCGATGAGGTCGGCGTCCGGCCTTGCGGTGAGTGCTTGGTGGCATAGGTCGCGTACGGTTTGCTCGTTGAGGTAGGCGTCGCCGCCGTATACGATGCGCATGGGTTTTCCTGCTTGTTTTGCCATGGCTTCAATCTCCACATATCACTGGACAATCGACGCTCATCGGCTGCGCGTGCGCATCATAGGCTGGATGCTGAGTATCGGATGATGCGGGATGAGATATGGGTGGGGCCCGTCGAGCGTGCACTCGACGGGCCCCACCCCTGTGTCCGCTTTCGCGGGCGATTCAGCCTATGCTGATGGTCCTGAGCTGTTCCGCGTACTCTTCCACAAGCCGGCTGTCGTATTCGGTCCACTCGTGGCTGGCGGAATCGTCGGGGACGAAATCAATGGTGTTCTTACGCATGATGTTACCTTTGATGTTTACCTTCCGTTGCAGTTCCCGTTCATGCTTCTTTGCCGAACCGGAACTACTACTGGTCTACCTCTCCAGCCATGGGATTTCCCCCGCATGTTTCACAGTGTGACCATGGTTGTGGGCATGTGTCGAGACGCTTTCTTACGTTGTCCATTTGTTCGCCGCTATTCGTTGCGTGAGAGGAGAGTCTGTGAATCATATTGCCAGCCGTTTTGCCTGTTTTCTGTGCGGGGTGATGATCAATTCGTTCGCCATCGCCTTCATCACCAAGGGCGATATGGGTACTTCGCAGATCTCCAGCGTGCCGTATGTGCTGAGTCTTCGCTTCCCGTTGAGTTTCGGCATGATGACGTTCATCATGAACATGGTGTTCATTGCGCTTCAGATCGTGCTGCTGCGGCGTGATTTCCACCCGGTGCAGCTGTTGCAGATCGCCGTCAACGCGTTGTTCAGCGCGATGATCGATGTGAGCATGTCGTTGCTGTCGTTTCTTGTTCCGAACACGTTGTGGCAGCGACTGCTGTGTATCGCGATCGGATGCTGCATCATGGGATTCGGCATTGTGATCGAGGTCTCCCCCAATGTGCTGATGGTCCCCGGCGAGGGGATCGTGCGCGCGTTGTCGATCGTCGCCCACGCCAAGTACGGCACCACGAAGATCGTGTTCGACGTATCGCTGATCGCCGTCGCCGTGGCGCTGTCGTTCGTGTTCTTCGGCTCGTTGCGCGGCGTTGGCCTGGGCACCGTCATTTCGGCGCTGTGCGTCGGCTCCATCATCAATGTCATCAACAGGACCTTCACGTTCCCGGAGCGTATCCGTTCGCTCGCGCTGGTCACCGAACGTAATCGCTGACGCGTCGTGCGCTCATGGTGCAAACAGTTTCGGCGATAGCCTGCGGAACAGGAGTCCCGCGATGATCGCGGAAAGAACGTCCGAAATCGGTTCCGCCAGGAATACGCCGCTTGCTCCCAGACCGGCGATATGCGGCAGGATCAGCGCCAACGGCACCAGAAGGATGATCTTGCGCAGAATGGCAAGAAACAGTGACGGCTTGGCCTGCCCCATACCGACGAAGGCGCATTGCGTGGCGCTTTGCACGCCGAACACGCCCATGCCGCAGCTGAACAGCGGGAGCATGCGGACCACCACGTCCGTGATGTCCTGATCCGATGTGAACAGTCCGGCGAATGTAACGGGGAACATCGCGTAGGTCAGTACCATGATGCTGTTCACGATGACCAGCGTGAACAGCATCCCGCGGTATGCCCGTTTCACACGGTCGAACCTGCGGGCCCCATAGTTGTAGCCGATGATCGGCTGGACCCCCTGGTTCGCGCCGTTCGAGAACACCCATACGAGCTGCATCAGGCTGGTGATGATGGTCATCGCGCCCACGTATGCGTCTCCCCCGTACCGTTGCAGACTCGAATTGAACACGACCTGGATCACGCATTCCGTCAGCTGCATGATGAACGGCGAGACGCCGAGCATCAGCACCGAACCGAGCAGCCTGTCAAAGCGGATGTCGCGCACATGCAGTCGGATGATGCTTCGCTTCGAGCACAGGAAGCCGATCACCCATACCGCCGACACGGCCTGTGCCACCACGTTGGCCAGCGCGGCACCGTATACGCCCATATCGAAGGTGAAGATGAACAGCGGGTCAAGCGCCACGGACAGCAACGCGCCGAGCAGCGTCGATACCATGGCGACGCGCGCCTTGCCTTGCGCGGTGATGAAGGTGTTCAGCCCGAGCGCCAGTTGCACGAAAACGGTTCCCGAAAGGTAGACGGACAGGAACTTTATGGCGTAGGGAATGGTGTCGCGGCTTGCGCCGAAGGCGAACAGAATGGGCTCCTTGAACAGTTGCAGCAATGCGGGCAGCACAAGGGATATGGCGATCAGCGCGGCGACACTGGTGCCGAGAATGCGTTCCGCCTTGCGGATGTTGCCGCGGCCAAGTTCGATGGACGCCAATGGCGCGCCACCGTTGCCGACGAGCGCGGCGAACGACGAGACGGCGAGCAGAATCGGGAAGCAGACGCCCACCCCTGTCATGGCAAGGTCGCCGACTTCCGGAATCCTTGCCAGGAACAGCCTGTCGATGATGGTGTAGAGCGCATTGCACGCCTGCGCCACGACGGCCGGGAAGGCGAGCGATACGGCTAACCTGCCTACCGGCGCGGTTCCCAGCGTGTTCCCCTGCACCCCCGGCTTCTCCCCCGTCGTCTCATTCATATGCTTTTCTCTCCCGTCTGCCACATGGACCGGGGCACCATTATCCTCCTTTCCGGGAATACCCGGGACATGCCATGGGCCGGGATGCGCCGTCACGCCGGATTCACGCGGCACCGCCGAGGGCCTGGCCGAGGAACCATTCGTCGTGGCTGACGATCAGCATCGCACCGGGATAGTCGGCCAGGCATCGGGCCAACGCTCGTTTGGAGTCCAAATCGAGATGGTTCGTCGGCTCGTCCATGACGATGAGTCGCGGCTTGTCCATGATTCCCAAGCACAGCATGAGCTTACGCAATTCGCCCGGCGACGGCCTGTCTGAGGCCAGGAGCCTGTCCGGGTCGGCGTTGAGCCGAGCGAACAATCCGAGCACCGTGGACCTGTTCCCGTCATCCAGCCGGGCGAACCTGTCCATAACGCCTCGGCGCGTAGTCTCACCGATCTGCTGTGCGATGAACAGACACGGAGGTTCCCCGTCCAAGGCGGCGAGCAGCGAGCCGACTACAGTGGTCTTGCCCGAACCATTGGGACCGGTAAGGGCGATATGATCGCGCGGACCGATGCTCAGCGAGGGGATGTCGATGCCATCCGCCCATCGTCCGTCCCCATCCGTTCCGGCGCACCGCCGCGTCACCATCCACCGGTTTCCCTCGACGCGCAGCACCGATGCCGCGGGATTCCTCCCATGGGTCTCATCGTCCACCCTGGTCGTGCCGAAGGCAAGGAAACCTGCCGGGAGACGCACCAGCTCCTTCCTGCCGCTCGGGCATATATCGATCCAGATGTCTCCGTCGTACCGTTTCGATGCGGTCGACAACGAATCGAGCGTTTGGCGCGCCCGATCGACCCGTCTGGATATCAGTCGGTATGCCGCGGCCGAGGCCTTGTCGGACTGCTTCTCGACCCATTTGTGGTGATCGAGTGCGCTGTGGTCCCGGGGGTCTATGCTCCGGCCGCTATGTTTACGCGCCTCGGCGCTGCGCATCGCCTGCCCACGTTGGACGCGTGCCGCCCGGAGTCGCGCCAGCTCGTGTCTTGCGGACCTGAGCGAATCCTCGTCGCGAAGGTCTCGGGCATCCATCTGCTCCGCCGCCCTCGTGTAGCCGCCGCTATAGGTCTCCGCCACGGTGATGTTGCGGCCCTTGACGTGTCTGCGCTCGAACATGATGCAGCGCTCGCATGTAGCGTCGATCAGCGGAACATCGTGGGAGACGACCATGCCGATGCCGTGATATTGGTGCATGGCTTCGGCGATTGCGGATCGCGTCGCCACATCGACGTGATTGGTCGGTTCGTCCAGTACAAGCACGTCGGGGCGCAGGGCAAGGGCGCATGCGATTTGGAGGCGTTTGGCCTCCCCACCGGACAACGTTCCATAGCGGTATGCCCAGTCGTCGCCGATGCGCAAGGCGTTGCGTACGCGCGTTGTCTCAGGAGACCAGTCTGCCGCGAAATCATAGAGATTGTCCGGTTCCAGGTCGGTTTCCTGACGGCAGTAGGCGCAGATGAGATTCCGCGGCGACGGCGTGACGACACCACGTGTCGGGGCCAATGCCCCTGTCGCGATGCTCATCAGCGTCGTTTTGCCGATGCCGTTGTCGCCGAGCACGGCGGTCCATCCCCGCGGGAAGGATGCGGACACGTTCTCGAACAGTGGGTCCGGCTCGGATGGGTAGATATAGGAGATATTGGTAAGCGTAAGCGTTATTGGCTGGGCCATGTAGGGGTCCCGTTCCTTATACGGGCGCACTGCTGGTGCATTGACGTATGAAAGCGTGGACGAATATGGAACCGTGTAAATTGCATACGGACAACCTGCGGCAGTGCGCTTCGACGCGCACGGTCCTGCCGAAGATATTCGCCACCCGCTAGATACGCAATGTCCCGTGTTCTCCTCTTGACGGCCCCTTTGGCATGTGGAGGGACCCGATTCCGCTTACTCGTGCCAAAATATATGGCGGAAGGGATTCCGGTGCAAACCGGGCGTGTCGGCGAGAAGCGCCATTGAAACCGGAACCATGTGCCTCACATGCTCCGGGGAGTCCATCTTGCCGGGCGCATGCCTCGGTGACATGGGTAGGAGCGGAATCTGGCAGCTGCTGGATGGTCGCGGCATCCCGTAAAATATGAAGATGATGCGGTCGGCCACCGGCAGGGGCATCGCGAAACCGGTTAGGGGGCATCATTGAACGAACAGGAACGAATGGATGAAACAGGCAGAAAAGCACTCCTTACGGCGAGCGTCCTGCTTGCAGCGGTGCTGCTCGTGGCCTGCGGTTACGCATGGCTTTCCTCCAGTCCCGCCGATACTTCCAGGACAAGGATCACCATTCACGGCACCGGGACATTCAGCCGGGCGCAGATACGCGATGCCGAGGATGTGGCGTTGAAGCATCTGCGCGACTTCCACGGCTGTCGGATCGATTCGCTCGACTATGACGACACGCAGTCCAAATCGATATTGGCGCTCGAACAGGAGACGACCCGTACGGGCGGCAGCTCGTCCATCGCCTCGGCCATCAGCCGGTACGGCATGGCCAACGTCATCATGCTGACCAGCGACTACACCTGCGCCCACGGGGGCGCATCGCCGGAATCCGCCAAGGGGTGGGGACTCTGGTATGCGTGGAGTCCCGAATCCGAAGACGCCAGCAAAGGATGGGTCTATATCGACGAGGGCTACTGACCGATAGCTTCGTCTCCGTGCCGTCACCCACCGATCAGTCGAGTATGATGCCGGCCTCGCGCATCTGCTTGCGGGCGGCGATGCCAAGCTCCTCACTGACCGGTTCGGTCAGTCGTTCGATGACATGGACCTCATAACCAAGTTTTCTCGCATCAAGCGCCGTCTCCTTGACGCAATGCGATTCGGCCAGACCGACCACGTCGACCCGGGTGACGCCCGACGCTTTCAACGCGTCGGCGAGACTCATGCTCTCATGCGCATCGGCCAGAGCCTGCTCGCGCGTCGGAATCCGATCGGTGTTGTCCTCATACCCTTCAAAACCGGAATACGACGGCGAATACTGCCCTTTCTTGAAATGATGTTCGATCTGCAGGGCGGCGATTGCCGGATGCAGGTCTGCGTTCGGCGTGCCAGCCTTGCCATGCACCGGCCAGGTGTCCACGAAATCGGGATTACCGGACCAATGCGTTCCGGGATCGATATGCCAGTCCTGTGTGGTGGCGATATATGCGTAGTCGCCGCGATGTCCGGTCACGTATTGTGCGATGCGTTCCGCTACGGCGTTGCCTCCCGCCACGCCGAGCTCACCGCCTTCACAGAAGGTGGGCTGCACGTCCACCACGATAAGCGCCTTGGTCATGGGTCTCCTCCTGACTCGATTGCCGATATGCCCCATGGTAGGTTCCTTGGCTCGCCGGCATCATGCATATCCCATCCTGCAGGACCATGTCGTCCATAGCACTGTCCATCATGAGCTCCACGAGTCCCCACCGAACAGACACAAGGTGTCGGAGATCCAGATTTCCAAGCCGTTCTTGGGATTGCGTCCGAAACGACCGACCGCATATCCGTCATCTGTCCTGCGTCGCTTCGCCCATCGCGTCACGTAGATGACGGCAAGTGCGACTGCGATCTCAAGAAGCACCACCAGCAGCGCACCCACGGCACCGCTTTCCCATGGCAGCACCGAATACTCTGCGTCCCCCAGGGATTGCGCGACGACCTCCATCACCCTGGTTCCGCCTGAAGCGAGCCAGGCGAACACGAATGCCGCATCGACACTGATCCATGCACACGCCAGGGCCGCCAAGCCAAGCAGCGTCGCATACGACACCACCGGAGCCACCAGAAGATTCGCAAGGCATGAGAGCAATGGCAGCTGCGGTTCCATGAGCACCTGGATCGGCAACGTGGTCGATTGCGCCGCGACGGTCATGGCAAGTGCGGCCGCGACTGGTTTCGGCATGATCTTGGCCAGTGCAACGGTCATGGGACTGGAGAGTATGACGATACCGAGCACCGCGGCGCACGATAGGGCGAATCCGTAGCTCGTCGCCAGGGATGGGCATACCAGCAGCGCCCCGATGACCGTACAGCATAAGGCGCTCAGTGCCTGAGTACGCCGTCCCACGGCCAAGGACAAGGCACCAAGCCATCCCATGCACAGCGCACGCAGAACCGAATCCCCTGGTGCCATCAATGAAGCTAACAAGGCATAGCTTATGGCGATGCCGCAGGCGGTGACACCGCGCGGCAGCAGCAGACCCGCACAAAGCCGCCGGACCAGTCCGGCAATCAGCACGAAATGACCGCCGGAAACCGCCATAAGATGCATGATTCCAGCATTGCGGAACGAATCCTCCATACGGGCCGCATAGGTCTCATTCACCAGTCCATCGACCCATTGCCCGTCGGAGGGAACATGGTCCTGGCCCAGCACGCCCATGGTCAATCCTGGCACCAGCACACGTCCCTGATCGGACAGACGCGACACCGCGGCAAAGAAACGCTCCTGCAACCGTGCCCGCACGCGTTCGAACACGGATGGCGGCCGGATGCATTCGACGCTTTGCCCCGATTCCAGCCGCAGCCATAGTGCCGTGGCACCATATTCGGCTTCGCTTAACGAGCCCGTCATGCGGTATGTTGCACCGCGCAGCATCCTGCCGCATGATTGCCTGTCCGCGAACACGCGGATACGTGCTACGGATTGTTTCTCGATATCACGGATCAATATGGCATCCAAATCGACCTCCACCTGGCAGTCGGCGTCCCGCACCGTGGATGTCTTCAGCGGTTCCGCAATCGTGCCCACGGCAACGACGGAGGCCTTGCCCTCCCGTGCCGCGGCCGCCGCAGAATCATGCCATTGCATGGACATCCATGCCCATGACGATGCCATGCCGACGGCAACTGCCGCAATCACCACCATCGCCATGATGCGCGAATCCGGGGCAAGGCAAGATGCCCGCATATGGCGTATGGCCGTGCGACGCCCCACAAGGAAACCGCATACGGCGATGACGGCAATCAACGGCCACAGCATTGCACCCGTAATGCCCTGCACGCCGAACGAGGATAGCGCGGGCTCCCCCTCGATGAGAATCGCGAACAGCCGATTGGCGACCAGCATCGAGCCCCATACCGCCACGGCGACAGGCAGCAGCCTGTAATCCCGGCTCCCCTGCTCCTGCCGCTTATCGCCGGTCATCTCGCTATACCGTGACCTTCGAACGCATCTTCTCCAACGTCTTCGCGCCGATCCCCGATACTTCCAGCAATTGGTCGACGCTGGAGAACCTGCCTATCCGTTTCCGATGGTCGAGTATCTTCTGCGCGGTCACCGGACCTATGCCATTGATCGAATCGAGCTCATCCAAGGTGGCCGTGTTGAGATTGATCAGGCCGCCGCTCGCCTGTATCTGCGGCTGCTCCGCCTGAGCAGATTCGGACGGTCCGGACGCTTCGACGGATTCGTTGTGCTTGTTGGTCGATTGGCTTTGCGCTTCCCCGTCGTTCGCTTGTTCGCCTTGCTGCTGCGGGGAAAGACGACCGGGCGACTGCGTGCCGTTTGACGATTCGGTCTGCTGTGCCTCGTAGGTCTTTACGGATGACTGCCCTGCGGATGCCCGACCGGCTTCGGCGTAGTTCAGGGATTGGCGCACCAATAACGTCAGGCTCGCACAGGTGACCGCCACCAACAGCAGTATCGCGGCCAACGCATGCCCCGGGGTGAATGCAATGCGAGGCGCGGCCTTGCGCGTACGCCGTTCGACGGGAATGTCGGCGTCACACTCCCGCACGCCGGCGAGTTGCCCTACGGACGACGCCTTGCCAGTCGCGCTTCGGGCGGTACTCGATGACGCCGGAGGCGGCGGAGGCGTGCGCGATGCCGCAACGTCCCGACCTTGCCGGCACGGTACCGCGTTATTCCATGGCCGCTCGCCTGCGGACGCATGCTCTGCATCGCGAAGGGCCCGCCGCCGGACCTGCGGTTCCGTAAGCGCGCGAAGCCTGTGTGCCGGATCAACGGCCCCGTCGTGTTCTCGGTGAAGACTCATGGCTCAACAGTGACCCATGCGGCAGGATTAAGTCCAACCGAGCGGAGCATGTGGACGGGACCTGCACCGGCCATCACCCTTTCATCACAATCGGCCGCGGACTCGTACGGAACGAGCGGACGAGAAAAAGCGGGGTGCTTCCGGGCAGATCACCCCGGAAGCACCCCGCATAATGCAGTGCCTCGCGCCACTATCAAGACGCACGGCCGTATCAGTCGATGCCAAGCGCCTTACGCTGCTTCTTCGAATACATGAAGGCGGGCAGCTGGCGGCCCTGCTTGATCCACGAACGGTACTCGGCGGTCGCGGCGAACTCCACATCGCTGGCGGAGTTGACGCAGGTCTCCACGGAATCCTGGATCACGCCGATGATGAAACCGACACCGACCACCTGCATGGCCACGTCGTTGGACAGACCGAACAGCGAGCAGGCCATCGGGATGAGCAGCAGTGAGCCGCCGGCCACGCCGGATGCGCCGCAGGCGCCCAACGCCGCCACCACGGACATCACGATCGCAGCGGGCAGGGAGACCTGGATGCCCATCGTGTTCGCGGCCGCCATGGACATGATGGTGATCGTGATGGCCGCACCGTTCATGTTGATGGTCGCGCCAAGCGGAATGGAGACGGAGTACATGTCCTTGTCCAGCCCAAGCTTCTCGCACAGCTGCATGTTGACGGGAATGTTCGCCGCGGAACTGCGGGTGAAGAACGCGGTCAGGCCGGATTCCTTGTAGCAGCGGTACACCAGCGGATACGGGTTGCGATGCAGGTAGGCGAACATGATGGCCGGGGCGACCACCAGCACCATGAAGAGCATGGTGCCTACCAGAAGCAGCAGCAGGCTGCCGTACTTGGCGAAGGTGGACAGGCCGTTCTCGGAGATGTTGGTGAAGATAAGACCCATGATGCCGAACGGGGCGAGGTTGATGACCCAGCGGATCAGCTGCGAGACGGAATCGGCCACATTTGCCAGGAAGGTCTTGCTGCTTTCCGCGGCGATCCTCTTCATGGCCATGCCGAACAGGCATGCCCACATCAAAATGCCGATGTAATTGCCGTCGATCATGGACTGGATCGGATTGGTGACGATGTCGGTGAGCATGTTCTGAGCCACCTGGCCGAGTCCCTGCGGCACCACATCGGATTTCGCCGCCTTGCCGAGCGCCAGCGTCTGCGGGAAGAGACGGCTGGCAAGCACCGCCACCACAGCGGACATGAAGGTGGAGAACAGGTAGAGCCACAGCACCAGACCGAAACGACGATCCAGCTTGGAACTGCCCTGGGCGAGGGCGCTGGCCACCAGCACGAACACCAGAATCGGGGCGATGGCCTTCAAGGCGCTGACGAACAGGGTGCCGAACTCGCCGATCCATGTGGCGTTCGGCACGACCAGCGCCAGAACCGTGCCGACGATCATGCCGATGATGATGCGCAGTATCAGGGCGATGCCGTTATATCGGGCGGCGATGTCCCTGAACAGTTTCACGACTTTATCCATAAGTCTTACTTCCGTTTCCTTGTTCTCTTTCTTGCTCTGTTCCATTGCGCGCGCCTCTCCATGCGCGCACACGAACCGCAGAACATCGTAGCCGAACCGTGCCATCGATGTCCAAGATGCCCGGAACGCAGACATTCCGCACCATGCCACGCCGAAAAACGCCCGTATACGCCGAAACGGCACCCGCCGTTCAGGCGGATGCCGTTTCGTTCGATTGGAATCGTGATGAATCGCAGACCTTACTCGGCGGGAACGATCGACACGATCTTCGGTGCCTTGACGATCACCTTGCGGGGCTCCTTGCCACCCAGGCGATCGGCGACGGCGTCGAGGGCCATCTTCTGCAGATCATCGGGGGCGATGTCCGGGGAGACCTCGAGCTTGGCGCGGATCTTGCCCTTAATCTGCACGACGGCGGTGACCGTATCCTGGCCGACGTACTGCTGATCGGCGACCGGCCAGGGTGCAGCGGACAGGGACTCGTCATGGCCGAGCCTGCTCCACAGCTCCTCGCACACATGCGGTGCAATCGGGGCCAGCATGAGAATCAGCGGTTCGACCGCGGCGCGCGGAACGCTCTTGAGACCGGTCAGGTGGTTGTTGAGCACGATGAGCTTGGCGATGGCCGTGTTCGGGCGCATGCCCTCCATCTCGACGGTCACGTCGGCGATGGTGTTGTTCAGCAGCTTGAGCGTCTTGATGTCCGGGGTGGCTTCGGTGACCTTCACCTCGCCGGTCTCCTCGTCGATCACGTTACGCCACAGACGCTGCAGGAAGCGCATGCTGCCGACCACGTTGCGGGTGTTCCACGGGCGGGACTCGTCCAGCGGGCCCATGCTCATCTCGTACAGGCGGAAGGTATCGGCACCGTAGTTCTCGTACATGTAGTCCGGGGTGACGATGTTCTTCAGGCTCTTGCCCATCTTGCCGAACTCACGGTTGGCGTGTTCGCCGTTCCAGGTGAAGGTCGGCTCGCCGTTGGCGTCGGCGGGACCCTCCACCACTTCGTCGGCGGGCACGTACTGGCCGCGGTCGTCGGTGTAGGCGTATGCCTGGATCATGCCCTGGTTGAACAGCTTGTGGAACGGTTCGGCGGAATCCACGTAGCCCAGATCGAAGAGGATCTTGTGCCAGAAGCGCGAGTACAGCAGGTGCAGCACGGCATGCTCCACACCGCCGATGTACAGATCCACGCCGCCTTCGTCGCCCGAGTACTTGTTGTGGTTCGGCCCCATCCAGTAGTCGAATTCGTTCTTCTCGACCATATGGGCGGTGTCGTTCGGATCGATATAGCGCATGTAGTACCAGCAGGAACCGGCCCAGTTCGGCATGGTGTTGGTGTCGCGGTAGTAGGTCTTCACGCCGTCGCCCAGGTCAAGCTGGACCTTCACCCAATCCTCGTTGCGGCTCAGCGGCGCTTCCGGGTTGGACTCGGCGTCCATCGGATCGAAGGTGCGTGGCGAATAGTCCGGCACGTCCGGCAGGTTGATCGGCAGCATGGAGTCGGGCAGCAGATGCGGGGTGCCATCCTCGCCGTATACGATCGGGAACGGCTCGCCCCAGTAGCGCTGACGGCTGAACAGCCAGTCGCGCAGACGGTAGCTGACGGTGCCCTTGCCCACGCCGGCGGATTCGAGCCATTCGTTCACCTTGGCGATGGCGTCGTCCACGCGCAGACCGTTGAGGCTCAGCGCGTCGCCCTTGGCCTTGGTGGCGTCCACGGAGGAGTTGATGACGATGCCGTCATGGGAGACGAACGGCGCCTTGCCTTCGTAGTTGGACAGGTCGTCGCCGGATTCGGGCAGCGGCTGCACGGTGTAGATGACGGGCAGACCGAACTTGACGGCGAAATCGTAATCGCGCTGATCGCCGCCAGGCACTGCCATGATGGCGCCGGTGCCGTAGTCCATGAGCACGTAGTCTGCCGTGAACAGCGGAAGCTGGGCGCCGGTGATCGGGTTGGTGGCGTACAGGCCGGTGAACAGACCGGTCTTCTCGCCGGCTTCGTCCACACGGTCCTTGGCCGTCTTGGACTCGGCTTCAAGACGATAGGCCTTCACTGCCTCGATCGGGGTGGCGTATCCGCCCTTCCAATCCTCGGGGGTGTTCTCCGGCCATGCCGCGGGCACATGCTCCAGCAGGTGATGCTCCGGGGAGACCACAGCGAACGTGGTGCCGAACAGCGTATCGGGACGCGTGGTGTAGATTTCCATGTCCTGCGTGCCATCGGCGGTCTCGACGGCGAAATGCACGGATGCGCCATGGCTTTCGCCGATCCAGTTGCGCTGCATGAGCTTGACCTTCTCAGGCCAGTCGATGCCGTCGAGGTCGGTGATCAGGCGGTGGCCATAGGCGGTGATACGCATGGACCACTGGCGCAGCTCACGCTGGAACACCGGGAAGTTGCCACGTTCGGACTTGCCTTCCGCGGTGACCTCCTCGTTGGCGAGCACGGTGCCCAGACCGGGGCACCAGTTCACCGGGGACTTGGAGATGTACGCCAGGCGGAAATCGTTGAGCACATCGGCCTGCTCGGCTTCGCTCAGGTCGGCCCATGTCTGGCCCTCATGGCCCGGAATGGCCTTTTCGCCGGATTCGAACTTGGCGATCAGCTCGCTGATCGGTCGAGCGGAGCCCTTGGAACCGCTCGGGTTGGTGGCGTCCTCGTCATACCAGGAATCGTAGATGCGGGAGAAGATCCACTGGGTCCAGCGCACGTAGCCCGGATCGATGGTGGCGAAGGTACGACGGTTGTCGAAGCTCAGGCCCATGCGGTGCAGCTGGCGGGACATGTTGGCGATGTTCGCCTCGGTGGTCACGCGCGGATGCTGGCCTGTCTGGACCGCGTACTGCTCGGCCGGCAGGCCGAAGGCGTCGTAGCCCATGGCGTGCAGCACGTTCTCGCCCTTCATGCGGTGGTAGCGGCTCACCACATCGGATGCGAGGTAGCCCAGCGGATGGCCGACGTGCAGGCCCTTGCCGGACGGGTAGGGGAACATGTCCATCGCGAAGTACGAGGGGCGGCCCTCGGCGTTGCGGCCCTTGCCGTCCTTCAGGTCGCCGGAGACGTTCGCCGCCCAGAACGTGCCCTCGTCATCCCACTTCTTCTGCCATTTGGTTTCGATGTCCTGCGCCATTGCGGCGTTGTAACGGAACTTCGGTTCAGTCTCACTCATAAGGCAAGAAATTAGCCGCGCAACTGGACAGTTGCACGGCTTTTCTCACATTTCATTCATCTTTCCGCAAGGGTGCCGACGGACGCGGGTGAATCGTTATACCCGCAAGCCCCGCCGCACGGCGATCGTCACACGGCGTAGGCGGCCCAACGGCCGTGCGAATGCTCGACCTCGATGGGCATATTGAACAATTCGGAGAGCCGCTCGTCGGTCAGTCCCTCCTCCAGCGAACCGGTGTAGACGATGGTTCCGGCCGAAGGGTTGCCCATGGCGTCGATGCCGTCCTCGGTGGCGTCCTGCGCGCAGACCGGCTTGCGTCCCATGATGGCGATGTGATCGAATCCCTCGGGGATCTCCTCAAGGCGATGCGTGACCAGGACCACCGCGCGATCGGATGATTCGTTGCCGATACGGCTCAGCGTACGCATTACCTGTTCGCGCCCGCCCAGGTCGAGGCCCGTGGTCGGCTCGTCCATGATCAGCAGTTCCGGGTCGCCCATCAGTGCGCGGGCGATGAGCACGCGGGTGCGTTCGCCTTCCGACAGACGCCACATCTGCTTGCCTTCGAGGTATCCGACGGAGAAGTCGCGCAGCAGCTGGCGGGCGCGCGCGTAATCCTCGTCGGAGTATTCGTCGCGCCATTTGCCGGTCACGGCGCTCAGCCCGGTGACCACCGCATCCAGCGGATCCTCGAACTGGGGGAATTGGCGTCCCAATGCGGCCGACGCCAGACCGATGCGGGTACGCAGCTTGAACACGTCGTATTTGCCGAGCTGATGACCGAGGATGAACACCTTGCCCTCGGAGGGGAACGTGCGGGCGGCGAGCATGCCGACGGAGGTCGACTTGCCGATGCCGTTGGGGCCGAACAGCACCCATCTCTCCCCCGCATGGACGGTCAGGTTCACATCGGTGATGATCACACGACGGTTGCGACGGAATTCCACATTGTCGAGCTGCAGTACGGTCTTGCCCATATATCACCCTCACTTGTACGAGATCCTGCGCGGCATACGAAAAGCCGCGCGATATTCCATGCGTAAGAATATCGCGCGGCTCACCTCAGTGCCAGATGACGTCCATTCGCCACGGTGCTATGTGTGCTCGCCCCGTAGATGTTCCCGGTACGTCATCGAAGCGGGCTCACTTGCGTTCGGCAAGCACGTCCTCGTAGACCTTGACGGTCTGGTCGGCGATGGATTCCCAGCTGAAATGGTCTCGTGCACGCTCGTAGCCGGCCTGACCCATTTTCTTGGCCAGTTCTGGATCGGCCATCACCTTATCGATGGCGGCGGCCATGTCGGCCACGAACTTGTCCGGATTGGTGGGGGTGCCGGTACCGTCGTGCAGCTGGTCGATCGGCACCAGGTAGCCGGTCTCGCCGTCGACCACGACCTCCGGGATGCCTCCCGTCGCGGAGGCGACCACCGGCAGCCCGCAGGCCATGGCCTCAAGGTTCACGATGCCGAGCGGTTCGTAGATCGACGGGCAGATGAACGCGTCGCAGCCATGCTCCAGCGCGTTGAGCTCGCGCTTGGGCAGCATCTCCTCGATCCAGATGATATTGCCGCGTTCCTCGTCGAGCTTGGCGAAGGCGGTCTTCACCTCCTCGGCGATCTCCGGGGTGTCCGGGGCTCCGGCGCACAGCACCACCTGGATGCCCGGATCGATCAGATGCAGCGCCTTCAGCAAGTACGGCAGGCCTTTCTGACGGGTGATGCGACCGACGAACAGCAACGTCGGCTTGCTGCGGTCGATGTGGTAGCGGTCGAAGACCTTCCAGCCTTCATCGTCGTCGCTCGGCGTGGCGAAATCGGACATGGTGATGCCGTTATGCACCACGACGACCTTATTCGGGTCGACGTTCGGGTACGCGGCGAGGATGTCCTCACGCATGCCGCCGGATACGGCGATGATGCGGTCGGCGTGCTCATAGGCGTCCTTTTCGGCCCAGGAGCTCAAATTGTAGCCGCCGCCAAGCTGCTCGCGCTTCCATGGGCGGAACGGTTCGAGCGAATGCGCGGTGATGACCAGCGGGACCTCGTGCAGCTGCTGGGCCAGACGGCCGGCAAGGCAGGCGTACCAGGTGTGCACGTGGACCAGATCGGCGTCCACATCGTTGGCGATCTGCAGATCGACGCCGAAGGTCTTCAGCGCGGCGTTGGCGTCCTTCAGCTCGGCAGGCGTGTCATACCCCACCACATGCAGCGATCCCTTCGGATCGGTGCCTGCGATGGCGGGGACGTCGGCCGCGGTACGCGGGCCGTCGAACGCACGGACCGTCACATCGATACGTTCCGCCAATACCTTGGAGAGCTCTTCGGCGTGCACGCCTGCGCCGCCATAGACATGCGGCGGGTACTCACGGGTGAGAATGTCGACTTTCATGGGGGAAGTTCCTTTCCAGCGTTGGAATTGGAGTCGTTTTCAGCTTACCTCATTGCCGCTTCGATTCCTCGTTGCCCCGCCGTGCCGGATGGGAAGACCGATATGGCCGGGCGAAAAGCCGGTGCCGATGCGGCCAGGCACATCGCTCCGGCCACCCGGGCCACCCTGCCGAGTCATGACAGCAGGGCAAGCAGATCGTTCTTGGTGAGCGAGGCGACGCCGCCCGTCGCGCCCGCGGTGAATTGCCGGGCGAGTTCGCTTTTCTTCTCCTGCAATTGCAGCATGCGCTCCTCGATGGTGTCCTTCGCCACGATCTGGTACACGTTGACATCCCGCGTCTGGCCGATGCGGTGGGCACGATCCGTAGCCTGGTTCTGCGCGGCGGCGTTCCACCATGGGTCGGCATGGATCACCACGGAGGCCCCTACAAGATTCAATCCGGTATTGCCGGCCTTGAGGGAGATCAGGAACACCGGAACGTCATCCGCATTGAACCGGTCCACCAGCTCGACACGCTTTCTCTTCGGCGTCTCGCCGGTGATGGTATAGAAAGCGACGCCGTTCGCCGTAAGACGCTCCCCTATCAGATGAAGGAACGAGGTGAACTGGGAGAACACCAGCACCTTCTTGCCGGCATCCATGCAGCTCGCCACCAGATCGTCGATCGCGTCAAGCTTGGCGGACGAGCCCCTCGCATCCGCATACACCAGCTTCGGCGCGCAGCAGATCTCACGCAGCACGGTGAGCTCGGCGAGAATGCGGATCCTGTCAGTGTCGAAATCCGCGTCCTCCACACGCTCGAGCGAGGCACGCAGCCGCTGCTCGTGCGCGGCATACAGCTTACGCTGCTCGCCTTCCAGCCTGACGGTGACGACGTTCTCGAACTTATCCGGCAGATCGGTGAGCACGTCACGCTTCAACCTGCGCTTGATGAACAGGCCGACCAGCCTCTGCAGCTTGGCCGTCATGACGGATTGCTCCGGCCCCGGGGCGAGGATCGGTTGTTCATAGCGCTCGCGGAATCGCACGTAGGAGCCGAGCATGCCCGGCATGAGGAAGTCGAAGATGCTCCATAGCTCGCTCAGACGGTTCTCTATCGGGGTGCCGGTAAGCGCGAAACGGTGCCGGCCTTGCAGTCGTTTGACCGCCTTGGCGATCTTGGTCGTATGGTTCTTGATGTACTGCGCCTCGTCAAGCGCCACGCAGTCGAACGTGCAGCCCTCGTAGTCGTCGATGTCCCGGCGCAGCAGGTCATACGACGTGATGATGATGTCCGGCCCGTCCGCCGGCATGCCGTTTTCCTGCGTCTGCCGGATCCCGGCCAGTACGCGCCGTCGTTCTGCCTTGCTGCCGGCAACGACCTCCACCCGCTGATCGGGTGTGAACTTCTCGCATTCCGCGGCCCAGTTGTACACCAGCGAGGCAGGGCAGACGATGAGCGAACAGCCGTTGCCCTTGCGTGATTCGAGCAGGGTCAGCAGTTGCAGGGACTTGCCCAGGCCCATCTCGTCGGCGAGGATTCCGCCGAACCCCTTGTCGCACAGGGTCGACAGCCATTGGAATCCTTCGACCTGATAGCCGCGCAGCACGCCACGGAGCGATTCGGGTACCTGGTAGCGTTTCGGGTCGATGACCTTGACATCGTTGACATAGCGGAGGAACGATTCGCTTTTGGTCTCGTCCGGCAGGTCCGAGTCGAGCAGGAACGCCTGGTAGGAGGGAATCTCGATGACTCCCGCGTTCAGCTGCCGCTCATCCAGATCGAGGTCCGTCGCGATCGTGTCGAGTTCATCCAGATCGGCGTTCCTGAGGTCGATGAAGGAGCCGTCGCGCAGACGGTGATAACGACGGCGACGACGGTAGCTGGCAAGCACCGAGCCGACCTCGTTCATCGGCACTTCATCGGCAATCGGCGAGATCTCCACCAGATTCGAGTCGATGGACAGACCGACCTTGACCGTAGGGCTGGATTCCTTCAACAATCCGTCGAATGCCGCGGTGGCGAACACCTGACCGATGGATCTGAGCATATCCACGCCATCGGTGAGCAATAGCAGGATCGCATCGTCGTCCTGCTCGCCGATACGTGCCGGCATCTCGGCGTCGCATTCCGGGAACAATCGCTCGATCAGTTCCACGCCGAGCCGCTCCTTTCCGGCATCACGAGTGATGGACGCCGCACGGCTTGAGGAATCGGGATGCACGATGCCATGCATTGCTTTCTCGGATGGCACCAGTTGGAAAGCGGCATTCCCGTATCTTGCCACCGCCTCGCAGGTGACTCCGTCCAGGTCGCAGTCCAGATAGAACTCAAGGTCGCATTCCCCTGCATCGGTGAAGGAGACCTCCTGCGGAATGTCCATGCCGATGCCGGCCGAGGCAAGGGACGGCAGTATGGTCCGTGAGAACATCGGCCAATCCCGCTCATGGATGAACACGCCGTCTGATTCTCCGGTGCACAGCGATTCCAGCGCCCGCAACGCCGGTCTCATCGTCGCAGAGCAACGGTGGAACGCGGGCTGCGAATATCCGCCGTGGGTATCGGCGAGCACGTATTGGCTATGCTGCCCTTCAAGGGTGGCAAGCACCGTGCAGCCGCTGGTGATGCGCACCCCGCCGGAAGCCATGCGATGCGTGTATTCCGCGCTGAACGTGACATCGGGATCCGCGTCCAGCACCGGTATGCTTCTATCGGCCGCCACAGGCAGTCCCGCCATGCGGAAGCCGATCGTGGCGGGGAGCCTGCGGTACAGGTCGAGCAGATCGCAGACCTCCCAGTCGGCAAGGAGGATCTCCCTATCCGCCGGCACGGCACCGGAAGCAAGCTTGCTTTGCATCTGCGATATCCGGCGTGAGAGCAGCACGCGGTCGAGGAAATCGATGAGATCGCGCGACAACGGGTCGAACATCTCCGGCGCATGGCGGAACGAGAGTCTCTTGCCGTAGCTGGCATAGGCATGGGAACGGACATCCGCCACCATCCTGGAGATATTCCTCACCACATACGATGCGCCGTCGGAATCACCGCCATAGGCGATGCGCAGCTGCAATGACCATGCCTGTTCGCCGAGCATCAGCATCGGTTCGAGACGTACGCTTCCCGGCATGATACGCGATGGGCCCGCATCATGCTTTGCCCCACCGAAATGCCCGGAGCGCTCAGTCGGCTCGCCCTGTTCCAAGGCAAGACGCTCCTTCGCCGCGTCCAATCGCTCGAACATGCCGAGCTGTGTGCCCTCGTTCGCCTCACGCCGCCGCTCGTCCATCGAACGCATGTACTCGGCAAGCCGTCGCGGCGTCGCGCCATACATGCCACGGTAGCCGTGGAACTGTTCCGGATCGCTCAGGAACAGCAGCAGCATGGCCGCCACATGCTTGCAGATGCCGGTGTACCGTATATCGCCGCGAGGCGCATGCGCAGCCGGCGAGTACGCCTCGTATTCGTCCTCGTCGGAAATGTGCCCGAAGGCCGTGCCATCCGAGAAATCGCCGAAACCGGTGGAGTCCTCGTAATCGTAGTCGTCATAGTCGTCGTCCGAGAACGCACGGTACCCGGTCTGCGATCGGTACCCGGAGGCACCGCTTCTTCCGAAGGCCGGGCAACTGCAATAGCGTGAGAGGAAGAGCTCGTCGGACAGGTCTATCGTCGCCTGCACGGTGTAGGTGCTGCCCGGCGAGGTGATGCCTCTCATGCGACCGGTCAGCGTGAGGCGAGTCCCATCGCCGTCGGAGGAGTCCAGGCATTGCAGTCCGATCATCACATCGTGGTCATACCGTACGATGCGCTGCGCCCGTTGCAGCATGGCCTTGTCGCATTCGCTGCGAATCTCATCGTCCAACCATTGCAGGGAATCGACGCTCACCTATACCTCGCTTACCGGAACCTCCGTGTCCCGTCCTACCATATCAGCCCAAAGCCTGGCCGCAGCAACGACAATGCCGATGGCACATGGCCATCGGCATCGCGGAAATCGGCGGCATACGGCGCAATCAGACCGCAGTGCCGTTCTCGTCGAGATTCGGGTTGTGCTTGTAGTTGCCGGCGGTGAAGAACAGGCTCAGCACGCCCACGATGAACACGCCGGAGATGGTGGCGATCAGCCACATGGGGTGGCTCGGCAGCCACATCACGACGAAGAAGCCGATGATCGCAGCGGCGATCAGCACCCAGCTGACCACGCGGAACCATTGGCGCACGGAATGCGGTGCCTTGAACGCCTTGGGGTTGGAGTAGTTCGGATTCGTGGTCAGCACGTTCTCTTGCTCCGTGATCTTGTGCGCGCTCGGCTTCCAGGGGCCGTCGGTGCCCTCCTGCAGGCGGCGGGACTTCTCCTGCAGCTGGTATTCGTCGATCATCCCCGCACGGCCACGGCCCTGCGTCTGATCGTACTGGGACGGCACTCCCCTGCGGTCGGCCTTCGCCTTGGCACGGCGTTCTGCGCGATTCGGCATGTCTTCTGCTCCTTTGTAGTCATGCATACGAAAGAATCCTGCGGTTAGTTTACCGCAGGATTCTCGAATTCGTCGGTTTTGTATCAGCCGGTCAGCGAGGCAGCATCATCGGACGCTTGGAAGCGACGATGGGTGCCTGCAATTCGGTGGCACCGGTCAGGTACTTGTCGACCGCGGCCGCGCAGGAGCGGCCTTCCGCAATGGCCCACACCACGAGGCTCTGGCCTCGTCCGGCGTCACCGCAGGCGAACACGCCGTCCTGGGAGGTGGCGAAATCGTCGTTGCGGGCCACGTTGCCGCGTCCATCCAGGTCGACGGGCATCTGATCGGTCAGCGTGGTGGTGTCCGGGTGCAGGAAGCCCACGGAGATGAGCACCAGGTCGGCGGGGATCACACGTTCCGTACCGCTCTGACGGGTGAACGGCCCGTTCTCGCCCGGGGCGACGTTCACCACCTTCAGACCGGTGACATGGCCGTGCTCGTCGGAAACGAAGCCTTCGGTCGCGGTGGAGTTCTCGATCTTCACCTTGGCCTGCTCCTCTTCCGAGCCGACGAAGTTCACCGAGTCGGTGTTGTACACGTATTCGGCGCGCTGCGTCTCGAAGCCTTCCTCCATAGAGGAGGTTTCTTTGTACAGGCGTGCGAACGTCGGCCACGGCTGGTTGTCGGGGCGTTGCTTCGGTTCCTGCGGCATGATCTGCAGCACTGTCACGTCCTTCGCTCCCTGGCGCAGGGCGGTGCCGAGGCAGTCGGAGCCGGTGTCGCCGCCGCCGATGATGACGACATGCTTGCCTTCGGCGGTGATGTCGTTGATCGGCTTGACGCCGTACACGCGGCGGGTCGCGTCCGGCAGGAACTCCATGGCGAAGTGGATGCCTTCGAGCTCACGGCCGGGGAGCTTCATGTCGCGCGGCACGGTGGAGCCGATGGCCACCACCACGGCGTCGTAGCGGGAACGCAGATCGTCCCAGGAGATGTCCTTGCCGATCTCCACGCCGGTGCGGAACACGGTGCCTTCGGCCTCCATCTGCTCCACACGACGGTCAAGCAGGCGCTTGTCGAGCTTGAAGTTCGGAATGCCGTAGCGCATCAGGCCGCCGATGGCGTCATCGCGCTCGTACACGACCACCGTATGGCCGGCACGGGTGAGCTGCTGCGCGCAGGCGAGTCCGGACGGTCCGGATCCGACCACGGCCACGGTCTGATCGGTCAGACGCTGCGGCGGCAGCGGCTTGACGTAGTCGAGGTTCCAGGCCTGGTCGATGATGGTGCGCTCGTCGTTCTGGATCATCGTGGCCGGCTGATGGATGCCGAGCACGCAGGCCGCCTCGCACAGAGCCGGGCAGATGCGGCCGGTGACCTCCGGGAAGTTGTTGGTCTCGGACAGCCTGTTGTAGGCGTCCTCCCACTTCTCCTGGCGGACCAGGTCGTTGAACTCGGGGATGATGTTGCCCAGCGGGCAGCCGTTCATGCAGAACGGGGTGCCACAATCCATGCAGCGTGCGGCCTGTTCCGTGGTCCACGACTGCAGGCCGGATTCGGTGTGAACGTCGAACCAGTCCTTGATTCGCTCCTCAACGGGGCGTTCGGCCAGTTCGCGACGGGTACGGACCTTCAGGAATCCACGAGGATCTCCCATGTCAGCGCGCTCCTTCCATAACCTGCTCGTACACCTGTTCCCAGACGCCGGGCGTATTGAAATCGATGTTCTGTTCCTCGGCGTCCTTCATCGCCTTCTGCATGGCGAGGAAGTGCTTGGGAACGATGCGGGTGAATCGCTTGGAGGCGTTCGCCCAGTCGGCGAGCAGATCGGCCGCGAATGCGGAACCGGTCTCCTCGGCATGCTGCTTGACCAGCGCATGCACCAGCTTGTCGCTTTCCTCGTTCAACGGCTCGAACAGCAGCGCGCCGTTCTTCGCCGCATCCGGGTTGACCTTGTCCATGTCGAGGTCGAGCACGTAGACGTTGCCGCCGGAGAAGCCGGCGCCGAGGTTGCGGCCGGTGGAGCCGAGGATGACGACGGTGCCGCCGGTCATGTACTCGCAGCCGTGATCGCCGACGCCTTCGACCACGAAGGTCGCGCCGCCGTTGCGCACGCCGAAGCGTTCGCCCGCGCGGCCTGCGACGAACATCTGGCCGGATGTCGCGCCGAAGCCGGTCACGTTGCCTGCGATCACATTGGTGTGCGGGTCGAAGGTGATGCCGGATTCGGGGCGCACGATCATGCGGCCGCCGGACAGGCCCTTGCCGGCGTAGTCGTTGACCTCGCCGTAGATGCGCATGGTCTCGCCGCGCGGAATGAACGCGCCGATGGACTGGCCGCCCGACCCATGGAACGTCATGTCGATGGTGTCGTCCGGCAGGCCCTCCTCGCCGTAGCGCTTGGTGATCTCGTAACCGAGCATGGTGCCGAGGGTACGGTTCACGTTGCGAATCGGCATGTCGATGCGCACGGGTTCCTTGTTCTCCAAGGCCGGCTGCGCGATCTCGATCAGCTTGTTGTCCAGCGCCTTGTCGAGCTCATGGTTCTGGTCGATCGTCTTGTGCAGGATCGTTCCCGGAATCGGGCCAGGCTGCATGAGCACGTTGCTCAGGTCGATGCCGTCGGACTTCCAGCGCTTGATCGCCTCATTCTGGTCAAGGCACTCGACGTGGCCCACGGCCTCCTCCAGCGTATGGAAGCCAAGCTGGGCGAGCAGTTCACGTACTTCCTCGGCGATGAACATGAAGAAGTTGATCACATGCTCCGGCTTGCCCTTGAAGCGTGCGCGCAGCTCAGGGTCCTGCGTGGCGATGCCCTGCGGGCAGGTGTTCTTCTGGCAGGCGCGCATCATGACGCAGCCTTCCACGATCAGCGCCGCGGTGGCGAAGCCGAATTCCTCGGCACCGAGCAGCGCCGCGATCACGACGTCACGGCCGGTCTTGAGCTCGCCGTCGCACTGCACGGTGATACGGGAGCGCAGGCCGTTGAGCACCAGCGTCTGCTGGGTTTCGGACAGGCCGATCTCCCACGGGGTGCCGGCATGCTTGATGGCGTTGAGCGGAGCCGCGCCGGTACCGCCGTCGTAGCCGGAGATCAGCACCACGTCGGCATGGCACTTGGCCACGCCTGCGGCGATGGTGCCCACGCCGAACTCGGAGACGAGCTTGACATGGATACGCGCCTTGGGGTTGGCCATCTTCGCGTCGTTGATCAGCTGCTTCAGATCCTCGATCGAGTAGATGTCGTGGTGAGGCGGCGGGGAGATCAGTTCGACGCCCGGCGTCGCGTGGCGCACCTTGGCGATCCACGGCGGGACCTTGGCGCCCGGCAGATGGCCGCCCTCACCGGGCTTGGCACCCTGGGCGAGCTTGATCTGCAGGTCGGTGGCGTGGACCAGGTAGTCGCTGGTCACGCCGAAACGTGCGGATGCGATCTGCTTGATCTTGCTGTAGCGCAGCGGATCGTTGATACGGTCCTCGGATTCGCCGCCCTCACCGGAGTTGGAACGCGCGCCGAGCTTGTTCATGGCGATGGCGAGCGTCTCATGCGCCTCCTGCGAGATGGAGCCGTAGCTCATGGCACCGGTGGAGAAGCGCTTGACGATCTCGCTGGCCGGCTCGACTTCGGAGATGTCGATCGGCTTGCGGGTCTGCTTGAACTTCATCAGGCCTCGCAGCGTCATCAGACGGTTGGAGGTGTCGTTGATGTGGTTCGAATACTTCTTGAACAGGTTGTAGTCGCCGCGCTGGGTGGACTGCTGCAGCAGGAAGATCGCCTCGGGATCGTTGAGATGATCCTCGCCGGTGCGACGCCACTTGTAATCGCCGCCGGTACGCAGATTGCGATGCGGGGTGGCGGTCCACTGGTTCGGATACGCCACACGGTGACGGGTGGCCACTTCCTCGGCGATTTCGTCGAGCCCGACGCCGCCTACACGGGAGGTGGTGCCGGTGAAGTACTCGTCGATGACGTCCTTATCAAGACCCACCGCCTCGAACAGCTGAGCGCCGCGGTAGCTCATGATGGTGGAGACGCCCATCTTGGCCATGATCTTGAGCACGCCGGTGGACAGTGCGTTGGTGAGGTTCTTCACCGCGGTCTCGGCATCCACCTTGAGATAGCCGCGACGGGCCAGATCCTCGACGGATTCGAAGGCCAGGTACGGGTTCACCGCAGCCGCGCCGTAGGCGATGAGCAGCGCCACATGGTGGATCTCACGCACATCGCCGGCCTCGACCACCATGGAGATCTGCGTACGGGTGTGACGACGCAACAGATGATGCTGCACGGCGGAGGTGAGCAGCAGGGACGGGATCGGACCCCAGGTGTGGTTGGAATCACGGTCGGACAGCACAAGGAAGTTCTTGCCTTCGGCGATGGCCTCGTCGATTTCGGCGAAGATCTCGTCCAGACGCTCCTTCAGCGCCTTGCCGCCGCCGGCGACCTGGTACAGGCCCTTGACCACGTACGGCTTGTAGTAGCCGCCCAGCAGCTTGGCCTTGTCCAGTCGCTTGAGCTGCGCCATCTCGTCGGAGTTGAGCACGGGAAGCGGGATGAGGATCTTCTTGGCGTGCAGCTCGCTGTCGGACAGCAGGTTCGGCTCCGGTCCGATGGCGGATTCAAGGCAGGTGACGATCTTCTCACGTTCCCAATCCAGCGGAGGATTGGTCACCTGCGCGAACTTCTGGGTGAAGTAGTCGAACAGCATGCGGCTGCGGGACGACAGCGCCGCAAGCGGCGTGTCGTTGCCCATGGAGCCCAGCGGCTCCTTGCCGGTGTTGGCCATCGGGGTGAGCAGCAGCTTGAGGTCCTCTTCGGTGTAGCCGAACGCGCGCTGACGGCGCTGCACGGACTGGCCGGAATGGTTCACGTGCTCGCGCTTGGGCAGCTGGCTCATCTCGATGGTGTTGCCTTCGACCCACTGGCGGTACGGATGCTGCGAGGCGAGGGTCTTCTTGATCTCCTCGTCGGGGATGATGCGGCCTTCCTCGGTGTCGACCAGGAACATCTTGCCCGGTTCCAGGCGACCCTTGGAGACGATGTGCTCGTCGGCGATCTCCGGCAGCACGCCGGCCTCGGAGGCCAGCACGACGTACCCGTCGTCGGTGAGCTGCCAACGGCCGGGACGGAAACCGTTACGGTCCAGCAGCGCACCCACCTGGGTGCCGTCGGTGAACACGATGTGCGCAGGTCCGTCCCACGGCTCGATCAGCGTGTTGTTGTATTCGTAGAACGCCCTGACATCCGGGTCGAGCTGGTCGTTCTTCTCCCAAGCCGGGGGAAGCATCATGCACACGGCGTGGGGCAGCGACCTGCCGGCGAGGTGCAGCAGTTCGAGGCATTCGTCGAAGGTGCCGGAATCCGAGTATCCCGGAGTGGTGATCGGCAGCAGCGGCTCGAATTCGCCGAGCAGTTCGGAGCTCAGGCGGCCTTCACGTGCGGAGAGCCAATTGCGGTTGCCCTGGATGGTGTTGATCTCGCCGTTGTGCGCCAGCAGACGGAAGGGCTGCGCCAGCGGCCAGCTCGGGAACGTGTTGGTGGAGAAGCGCGAATGCACGATGGCGACCTTGGCCTTCATGCGCTCGTCGGACAGATCCAGGAAGAAGGGCTTGAGCTGCATGGTGGTGAGCATGCCCTTGTAGGTGATGGTGCGTGCGGACAGGGAGGCGAAGTAGATGCCGACCTCATGCTCCACGCGCTTGCGGATGCGGAAGGTCTTGCGATCCAGCTCGACGCCGGCGAGCTTGCGCTCGGGGTCGGCCACGACCAGCGTCTTGAACGCGGGCATGCTGGCCAACGCCTGCAGTCCAAGTCCGTCGGGATTGGTCGGGACCACTCGCCATGCGAGCACTTCCAGGCCTTCCTCCTGCACGATCTTGGCGATGGCCTGCTCCTGCTGGCCGGAAGTCGCGATGTCGCGGTCGAGGAACGCGATGCCGGCCGCGTAGTGCCCTTCCTCGGGCAGATCGGCATCGACGGTCGCGCGCATGAACTCGTCCGGCATGCTCATCAGGATGCCCGCACCGTCGCCGGTGTTCTCCTCGGCGCCCACGGCGCCACGATGGTTGAGATTGACGAGCACTTCGATGGCGTCGTCGACGATCTTGCGTTCCGGACGCTTGTTGAGGGTGGTGACCATACCCACGCCACAAGCATCGTGTTCAGCTCCAGGATCGTACATACCTTGTGAATCATGGATCGTTAGATCTAACGGGGCGTGGAAAGTCACCGAAACCACCTTCAATGTTTTTGGGCAAGAAAAGTCTTGCGGTTCTTTAATGCGTGGATTAGAATAGCGCGCCCTTATGTCATACACTGCCGCGTGTCCATATAACGAATGCCCTGAAAAGTCAATGGACAATGAGCCCGACGTGAAATATTTCCTCTGTGTAAACGGCCAGATTCCAATATGTTTCGCGACAATCCGGCCGTGTCTTGCGAAGACGCGCACGGCGTGTCCCCTCAGACCGTGCCTGAGTGCGACACACCCCTAATCGAGGAACGAGAACAGCCGTTCGATGACGGTGTCGTTGAGCAGCCGGCCACGCAGCGTGGGCACCGCACGATTCCCGTGACGGACGATCAGCCCGTCGTTCTCGAGCCCGTGCCAGGCGCTTTCCGGCACGACGCCATCAAGGCGGGAGGTGTCCAGCCCCTCATGCAACCGCAGACCGAGCATGATGGTCTCCTCTATATTCTCCTCCGCGGCGATGGTCTCGCTTCCGGCCCACGGCACCGACCCCTCGCTGATGGCGGTGCCCCACAGCTTCGGGTGCGCGATGTCCCAGGAACGCATGCCCTGCGTGCCGCCGTGGGCATTGTAATGCGAATGCGCGCCCGGCCCGATGCCGGTCCAGTCGACGTTGCGCCAGTAGCCGAGATTGTGACGGGACTCATACCCCGGCCGGGCCCAGTTGCTGATCTCGTACCATTGCAGACCCGCCGCCTGCAGCAATTCATCAGCTATCTCGTATTTCGCAGCTTCGTCGTCGTCGTCCGGCCGCGGCAGTTTGCCGGCCGCTATCTGCCGTCCCATCTTTGTGGTCGGTGCGATGGCCAACGCGTATGCGGATATATGGTTCACACCCAGGTCGATGGCCGTGCGCACGGAGGTGCGCCAATCGTCAAGGCTCTCCCCCGGCGCCCCGTAGATCAGATCCACGCTGGAGCGCATGCCCGCGGCATCCGCGGCAGCGACGCCCGCAGCTACATTGGCCGGCGTATGCGTGCGGTCAAGCGTGTGCAGCACCGCGGGAACCGCCGACTGCATGCCGAAGGAGATACGGTTGAATCCGCCGTCAGCGAGCTCGCGCACGTAATCGGCATCCACCGTATCCGGATTCGCCTCGGTGGTGATCTCCGCATCGTCGGCAATCCCCCACAGCTCACGCACCGCGTCGAGCGCACGCACCAGATCCCCGGCGTGCAGCACCGTCGGCGTCCCGCCTCCGAAGAACACCGTGGACGCGGCCGGCTCGTCGATGCCATGCCCGAGCTGCCAATCGCGCACCAAGCGCATCTCTCGGATCGCCATGGTGGCGTAGTTGCCCCGGGACGCGCCCCCTCCCATATCCATCGCGGTATAGGTGTTGAAATCGCAGTAGCCGCAGCGGCGCAGACAGAATGGAACGTGAACGTAGACCTCGAATGTCATGACTCGTACCCCCTTGCCGCCGCTGCCGTCGCGGCAAGCCGCTCCCCTCGCCTACAGGGAACCCACCGGGTTCCCCGCTTCACGGCTCGGCGGCGCAGACAGAATGGAACGTGAATATAGGCCTCGAACGTCACGGCGACGGTCAGCCTTCGGTCTTCTGCGCGGCGCGGATCTTGTCCTTGGTGTCGCGGTCGGTGGGGTCCTCACCGGTGGACAACGCCGCGATGAACGCCTCCTGCGGCACCTCCACATGACCGAGCATCTTCATGCGCTTCTTGCCGGCCTTCTGCTTTTCGAGCAGCTTGCGCTTACGCGTGATGTCACCGCCATAGCACTTGGCGAGCACGTCCTTGCGCAGGGCGCGGATGTTCTCGCGCGCGATGATGCGCGAGCCGATGGCGGCCTGGATCGGAATCTCGAACTGCTGGCGCGGAATGAGCTCACGCAGCTTCTTGGTCATCATCACGCCATAGCTGTAGGCCTTGTCGCGGTGCACGATGGCGCTGAACGCATCGACCTTCTCGCCCTGGATCAGAATGTCCACCTTCACCAGATCGGCGGTCTGCTCGCCGTCCTCATGGTAGTCGAGCGAGGCATAGCCCTTGGTGCGGCTCTTGAGCTGGTCGAAGAAGTCGAATACGACCTCCGCCAGCGGGATGCGGTAGTGCATCTCCACTCGTTCGGTGGAGATGTATTCCATCGTGCCCATCTGTCCGCGGTGGTCCTGGCACAGATCCATCACCGCGCCGATGAACTCCTTCGGAGTGATGATGTCCGCGGCGACCATCGGCTCGACGATCTTCTTGATCTTGCCGTCCGGGAATTCGCTCGGATTGGTCACGAAATGCTCGCTGCCGTCCTCGGAGGTCACCTCGTAGGTGACATTGGGCGCCGTCTGGATGAGATCGAGGTTGAATTCACGGCTGAGTCGCTCCGAGACGATCTCCATGTGCAGCAGGCCGAGGAAACCGCAGCGGAAGCCGAAGCCCAGGGCCACCGAGGTTTCCGGCGTGTAGACCAGGGCGGCGTCGTTGAGCTTGAGCTTGTCCAGCGCCTCGCGCAATTCGGGGAACTGCGCGTTGTCGATCGGGAACAGGCCGGCGTACACCATCGGCTTCGGGTCGCGGTAGCCGGGCAACGGCTCCGTGGCAGGCTTGACGGCGGAGGTCACGGTATCGCCCACCTTGGATTGGCTGACGTCCTTCGCGCCGGTGATCACATAACCGACCTCGCCGGCACCCAACGCCTTGGTCGGGGTCATATCCGGGCTGATCACGCCTATCTCGATCGGTTCGTGCGTCATGCCGATGCCCATCATGTGCAGCTTCTCGCGCGAATGGAGTTCGCCGTCGACCATACGGATATAGGTGACGATGCCGCGGTACGAGTCGTACACCGAATCGAAGATCAGGGCGCGGGCCGGGGCGTCGGGATCGCCATGCGGCGCGGGGATGTCCGTGACGATCTGGTCGAGCAGGTCGGCCACGCCCTCGCCGGTCTTGCCGGAAACGCGCAGCACGTCGGACGGATCGCATCCGATGAGGCCCGCGATCTCCTCGGCATGCTTGTCGGGCTCGGCGCTCGGCAGATCGATCTTGTTCAGCACGGGGATGATGGTCAGGTCATGGTCGATGGCCATGTACAGGTTGCTCAGCGTCTGGGCTTCGATGCCCTGCGTGGCGTCCACCAGCAGCACCGCGCCCTCGCAAGCGGCCAATGCGCGCGAGACCTCGTAGGTGAAATCCACATGGCCCGGGGTGTCGATCATGCCGAGCGTGTATTCCTTGCCGTCGAACGTCCACGGCACGCGGACGGCCTGCGACTTGATGGTGATGCCGCGCTCCTGCTCGATATCCATGCGGTCGAGGAATCGGTCGCGCATCTCACGCTCCGGCACGATGCCGCTCAACTGCAGAATACGGTCGGCGACGGTCGACTTGCCGTGATCGATATGCGCGATGATGCAGAAGTTGCGGATCAACGACTGATCTGTGGAACCGGGTTGGTTGTGCTGAACGACCACCGAATATGCCTCCTGACGAATGCTCAAACTTCCCCTAGTGTAGCAGTGGGGGCATGTAACCGTTCCGTCTGGCCGTTTCCGGCGTGCCATCCCGATTTTTTCCATGCCCCATGCTATCCTCTAATTTTTGTATGTCCTTGTAATACACATCGTTTGGAGTAAACGTGGCAAACATTAAGTCGCAGAAGAAGCGCGTTCTCACCAATGAGAAGTCGCACAAGCGCAATGTGGCCGTGAAGTCCGGTCTGAAGACCGCCATCCGCGCCACCCGCAAGGCCATCGAGGCTGGAGATAAGGCTGCTGCAGAGGCCGCCTACAAGGTCGCTGCTCAGAAGCTCGACAAGGCCGCCGGCGCCGGCGTGATCCACAAGAACCAGGCTGCCAACCGCAAGTCCGGTCTCGCTGTGGCCATCAACGCTCTGTGAGTCTCCTGCCGATAAGGCAATAGCAAAAGCCCCTGTGAACCATCTGGTTCGCAGGGGCTTTTCTCGTATAATCCGGTTCCCTCTGCCGCGAAGCGCTTCCTCAGCGTCTATGCTCTTCGCCAGGAAGATACACATGGTTGCGTGCGATCGCGCCCGGAACCGAGATATCGAATTTGACCGAGAGCAGACGCATGGCCACCACCAGCACCACCGTTACCAGTTCCAGCGCCATCTCGATTCGGACATCGATGACCCCATGCTGGGTCATGCGGCAGATGCCGACGGTGCACACGCATCCGACCGCCGCCGGAACGAAATACCAATGTTTGTCCGCAATGATCATGGGCACCTTGTTGATAAGCGTGTCCCTGATCAACCCGCCGCCCAACGCGGTGAACATCCCCATGAAGGCGGCCGTCATACCCGAAGAGCCCAGCGTCAGCGCCTTGGCGGTCCCCTCCACCGCGAACAGGGCCATGGCCAGAGCGTCCAGAGTGAGCATCGACCAGCGCAATTCGTCGACTTCCGGATAGATGAATGCCATGGCCACGCCAGAGGCAAGCGCGGTGATCACCAACCCCTTGTCGTTGACGCCGACCGGCGGAACGCCGAGCATGACGTCGCGGATGATGCCGCCGCCCAATGCCGTAAGCCATGATGCGATGATGATGGCGGTGATGTCGTATCCTTTACGAACGGTCGCCGAGCCGCCGACCATGCCGCAGCAGAACACCGCGATATATTCGATAACCTGCAAAAATGCATTGTTCGCCCATGCGATTTGCACGGCCGCTCTCCCCTCTTTGATCTTCCGACTGAACCGAAAGCACTACCCTATCGCCGGATATGCCCATAGACAACAAGCAGGCGGACGGCATACGCAATGAACGTACACCGCCCGCCTGCCTTATGAGAATCGGAAGTCGGACTCGGACTGATGAAAAATCAGCAGACCTTCCACATCCAGTTGTGCGGATCCTCGATCTCGCCGAGCTGGATGCCGAGCAGCTGGTTGCGCAGCGCCATGGTGAACTCGCCGGAGCCGCCGTCCGCCACGGTCACATCGAACTTCTCGGACTTGAAACGGCCGATCGGGGTGATGATGGCGGCGGTGCCGCAGGCGAACACCTCGGTGACCTCGCCGGACTTGATGTCTTCGAGCAGCTGATCCAGGGCGATCATGGTCTCGACCACATCGTGGCCGTTGTCCTGAATGAGCTGGATCAAGGAGCGGCGGGTCACGCCCGGCAGGATGTTGCCGGTCAGGGACGGGGTCTCCACGTGGCCGTCCTTGTGCACGACCATCATGTTCATACCGCCAAGCTCCTCCAGATAGGTCTTGGTGGCTGCGTCGACGAAGCAGACCTGCTGGCAGCCGTGGTCGATGCCGGTGTATTCACCGAGCAGGGAGGCCGCGTAGTTGCCGCCGCACTTGGCGAAACCGGTGCCGCCAGGGCCGGTACGGAACCACTTGTCTTCGACCCAGATGCTGACGGGCTTCACGCCGCCCGGGAAGTACGGGCCGGACGGGGAGGCGATCACGCAGTAGTCCACTTCCTGCGGCGCGCGCACGCCCAGGAACGGTTCGGAGGCGAACATGAACGGACGCATGTACAGCGTGTATTCGCGGCGGGACGGAACCCAGTTCACATCACGCTTGACCAGTGCCGCGACGGAGCCGATGAAGTCGTCGATCGGCAGTTCCGGCAGGTACAGACGCTTGGCGGAGTTCTGGAAACGCTCGGCGTTCGCATCCGGGCGGAACAGCCAGGTGGAGCCGTCGGCGTGACGGTAGGCCTTCAGGCCCTCGAAGCATTCCTGCGCGTAATGCAGCACGGATGCGCCCGGATCCATCTTCAGCGGCGCGTACGGCTCGATGCGGCGATCGCCCCAGCCCTCGCCCTTGGTCCAGGTCATGTGTGCCATGTTGTCGGAGAAGACCTGACCGAACGCGGGCTTGTCGATCAGTTCGTTGCGCTTGGCATCGGATGCGGGGTTGTCATTCGGCAGAACGGTGAAGGCCTCGGTCAGCTTGTCCAATGCTGCGGGGTCGTGATGTGTGTTTTCAGTCATTTCACTTCTTCTTGGCTTCGATGGCCGTTGGACGGCCGTTGTTCTGTGTTGTCCGCTTGTGACGGACGCTGATGTTTACTTTCTCACAGCGGGACAGACCGGCGCGGGAAAGGTTCACATCGTGAAAACGATGAGGGCCCGTGAATGAACACGGGCCCTCATCATCGATCAATGCATGATCATGCCGTTACGCGGCAAGGCTCACTCGGCATCGGCAGCCGGAGCGGCGGCGGCAGCGTCGGCATCGGCAGCCGGAGCGGCAGCCTCGGTGGACTCGGTGGCGTCTTCCGGCACCTCGACGGTGACGACGGATTCCTCAAGGTCATCCATGTCGAGCTCGGCGCCTTCCGGCATCTGCACGTCCTTGAGCAGGACCTTGGTGCCGTCGGTCAGGCCTTCGACGTTCACGACGATCTTCTCAGGCAGGTTGGCGACATCGGCGCGGACCTTGAGCTCCTGGATGTCGACGAACGCCACGGCGGCGCCCTTCGGCTGGCCTTCGACGAACACCGGCACCTCGACGTCGATCTTCTCGCCGGCCTTGACCTCGAGGAAGTCGATGTGCTCGATGATGCGCTTGACCGGGTTCTTCTGCACGTCCTTGACGACGGCCATCTTGGTCTGGCCGTCGAAGGTAAGGCTGAACAGGGCGTTGGTGTGACGCAGGGCCAGGGTGGTCTCGCGCATCGGCAGGGTCAGGTATGCGGGCTCGGTGCCACCGGCGTAGATGGTTGCCGGGATCTTGTTGGCGACGCGCAGGCGACGGGCAACGCCCTTGCCGAACTCAGTACGTGCTTCGCCGTTCAGGGAGATGGTGTTAGCCATGTGAAAAATGCTCCTTAGTAGTGTTTCGATTGGCGCCACGACGCGCCGGAAAACCACCCAAGGAGAGCGGAAATACGCCGAGTCGATAACGGAAGTGCGCATCCTGCGCCTTCCCTCGCCAAAGCCTCTTATATGTTACACGCGCGCCGGACAAACCTCCCGTGGCAGGGACGCGGCGGAAAACGGTAAGCTGTATACAGGTAACGCAATGTCTGAAACGAGGCAAAGATGACGCAATCCGACAAGCACGATATCGCCCGCATCTCCTGCATCGCGGCAGGAACCTCCGTACTCGCCGTCACGGGACTGCTCGCCGCCGCCGCGGACTGGATGTTCCGGTTCGCCATCGACACCCAGTCCAAAAACTCCATATTCCGCAAAAGCATCATCGCTCCCGACCGCGCCGAGAAGATGAGTGTCGGCGAGGCCAAGGAGGCCGGCGAATGGTTCGAACAGGCCAAACAGCCGGTGGAATTGGGCAGCCGCGACGGCCTGCGCCTGCACGGATGGCTGTTCGACCCGGACTGCGCCTCCCCCACGCCGCACGCCTATGCGATCTGCGTCCACGGATACACCGGAGAGCCCGCCGAGATGGCGAAATGGGCGCACCGCTACGCAAGGCTTGGGTTCACCGTACTGGTTCCGGCGCAGCGCGCGCACGAGCTCAGCGAAGGGCGCTATGTGGGCATGGGCTGGCTCGAACGCAATGATCTGCTGAACTGGATCCATCTGATCGTGCAGAGCGATCCGGAGGCACGGATCCTGCTGTACGGCGGGTCGATGGGCGCAAGCACGGTGATGAATACCGTGGGCGATCCAAGACTGCCGCGCAATGTGGTGGCCGGCATCGCGGAAAGCGGGTTCGCTTCGGCACGCGAGGAATTCATCGACATGGCGCACACCATGTTCCATCTGCCTCGTCTGGTTGCCGCGGCATGCGTCGATACGGCGGGACTGATCTGCAAGCGCCGTGCGGGCTATGACTTCACGGAGGCCTCCTGCAGGGACTCGCTGCGGCATACGGTCATCCCGATGCTGTTCATCCACGGCGGCGCCGACACGCTGGTGAGTCCGAGGTTCCTCGCCGCGAACTATGCCGCATGCTCCAGCATCGACCGTGAGAAGCTGCTGGTTCCCGGTGCCGGGCATATGGAAAGCTCGGGCAAGGACCCCGACCTGTATTGGCGCACGGTGGAGGGGTTCATCCGCCGCACGTTCACGATCTGACCGTGGGGCACGCGTCATGGCGGCGTTCCGCGAACCCGCCATGACGCCAAGCGGAAAACAACCGGCTTGTCTTTTCCCTAACGCTTCTCCCCGGGATTGCAGATCTGCATGGCCACGCCATCCTCCATGATCCGGAATCCGTGCTTCTGATAGAACGACGCGTTCCTGCTCTCCTCGGGCATGACTTCGATGTACAGATAATCGCGATACTTCTCCTTGACCATGCCCACCAAATGACCGGCGATCCCCTGCCCCTGGTATTCGGGGTCGACCAGCACGTAATGCATGTAGGCGACCATTTCCGTATCGTCGAGCACGCGAACCAGACCGACCAGCCGCTCGCCGTCCCACGCGCTGAACACGGTGGACGAGCCCATCAACGCCTTATGCAGACGTTCAGGGTACTGCCCGGACACCCATCCGACCGACAGGAACAGCTTCTGCGTCTGTTCCACGGTGAATTTCTTCTCATCGGTGTATGCGATGGTCATGGTGCGCTCCTTTTCTCTTGTTTTCCTTGTCATGCATCTTCCGTGTAGAGCGGCCGTCCTTTACGCCATCCGTAATTCGTGGCCGCGTTGAGGGCAAGAAGGTTCCCTGGCCCTGGCGTGAAGGTGTTGCGCAAGACGTACATGAGAGAGCTTCCTAACGCGTATCCGGGGCACGATGCTCCTCCTTTGCCGACTCCAGCCAAGGCTAGAGACAGGACGCCGCGCGCGAATCCGAATTCTCACCATAGGGAATTCTTATTCCCTATGGATTCGGTTAGTTTGAATCTATGGATTGGCACACGCCGGCGATCACTCCGCATCGTCACCATAACGTCTGAGCTTGTCTATGTATGCCTCGGAAAGTTCGGAAAGCATTTGCCCTTTGTTGGTGATGTATCCGATGCGCATGCGCTCGTCTTCGTCGAGCGGCAGGGAGACGATGTCGTTGCCATGCAGTCTGTTCGGCAGGATGCCTGTGGCTATGGTGTATCCGTCCAGGCCGATCATGAGGTTTTCGATGGCCGCTCGGTCGCTGACGTGGATGGTGCGGTCCGCATCGATGCCGTTGAACGGGTCTTCCGCGTAGTTCGCGGATTCGTACCTGCCCTGCACGAATCCGAGTTTCGGGTAAGGGCGCAGGTCCTTGAGCGAGACGTGTTCGCTTTGGGTCAGCGGGTGGCCTTTGCGTAGGAACACATGTGGGCGGACATCGAACAATGCGTGGAATTCCACATCGTTGCGCGCGAATTCGGCTGTCAGTACGCGCGTGTTCGCGTGACTGAGATATAGGATGCCGAGGTCGCTGAATCGGTTGCGCACATCTTCGATGATGCGGTGCGTCTGCGTTTCGTTGAGTACGAAATCGTATTGCTCGCGGCCGTATTCCTTCACGAGTTCGACGAATGCGTTGGCGGTGAAGGTGTAGTGCTGTGTCGAGACGCAGAATCGTTGCTTGGGTGTGCTCGCGTCGCCGTATTTCGATTCGAGGATGTCCATCTGCTGAACGACCTGTCTTGCATAGCCGAGAAATTCCATGCCTTTCGCCGTCAGCGTGATGCCTGCGCGGCTTCGGTTGAATATGCGAAATCCCACGTTCCGCTCGACTTCCTTGATGGCGCTGGACAGGCTGGGCTGGGAGATGAACAACGATTTCGCGGCTTCGGTCATCGATCCCTTTTCCGCGACCGCGATCAGATACCGCAACTGCTGCAATGTCATCGAATCGACCTCCCCCCTCATACGCTTCGCATCACACAGGTACTGTAGCAAGTATGGGACAAACATCTGGAAACACTTCGCCGTCATGCATCGAGGTGCGCGGAGCCCGCGTGCACAACCTCAAGGACATCGACCTCGACATACCGCTGAACTGTCTGGTCGGCGTGGCCGGCGTTTCCGGATCGGGGAAAAGCTCGCTTGCGCTCGGCGTGCTGTATGCGGAAGGCTCGCGACGCTACCTGGAGGCGCTGTCGACCTATACCAGACGTCGATTGACACAGGCAAGCCGTGCGACGGTCGACGAGGTCCGTCACATACCGGCCGCACTGGCATTGCATCAACGCCCTTCCGTGCCCGGCGTGCGATCCACGTTCGGCACGATGAGCGAGCTGCTCAACAGCCTGCGCCTGCTGTTCTCCCGCGTGGGCGAGCATGTGTGCGACCATTGCGGCTTCCGCAACAGGCCGACGATGGATGTCGCCGCCGAACTGCCGATGCATTGCACGAATTGCGGCAAGCTGATGCATCCGCCGTCCGCGGAGGACCTGGCCTTCAATTCCGCCGGCGCATGCCCGATCTGCGGGGGTACCGGCATCGTGCGCGATGTCGACCTTGCATCGCTGGTTCCGGACGAGACGAAAAGCATCGACGACGGGGCCGTGCTGCCGTGGGGATCGCTGATGTGGGACCTGATGAAGCAGGTGTGCGGGGCCATGGGCGTGCGCACCGACATACCGTTCAGCCAACTCACCGATCACGAACGGGACATCGTGTTCAACGGACCGGCCGTCAAGAAGCACATCCTGTACAGGCCGAAGAAGGGCGACGACTTCGCCGAGCTCGACTTCACCTACTACAACGCCGTATACACCGTGCGCAACGCGCTTGCCAAGGCCAAGGACGAGAAGGGGCTGAAGCGGGTGATGCGTTTCCTGAAGGAGGCTCCGTGCAAGTCCTGCAACGGCACCCGGCTTTCCGAGAAGGCACGGCAGCCGCATATACAGGGCGTCAATCTGGCTCAGGTGACCTCCATGACGTTGGACGAGACGATCAAATGGGTGCGGGCGGTACCCGAAGCATTGGAACCGCATATGCGTTCCATGGCACGCAGCATCTGCGATTCGTTCCTTGACACGTCGCGGCGTCTGACGGAGCTTGGCCTTGGGTACCTGTCGCTGGATCGCGCCGGCTCCACGCTCTCCACCGGCGAACGTCAACGCGTGCAGCTGGCGCGTGCGGTGCGCAATCGCACCACCGGCGTGCTGTATGTGTTGGACGAGCCTTCGATCGGCCTGCATCCGGCGAATGTGGACGGGCTGCTCGGCGTGATGCGCGATCTGGTGGCCGACGGCAATTCCGTGGTGGTGGTCGACCATGACACCCGCGTGCTGGCCGCGGCGGACCATCTGATCGAGATGGGGCCGGTGGCTGGGCGGCAAGGCGGGCATGTGATCGCCCAGGGAACGGTACGGCAGGTCATCGGCAACAAGGGGTCGCGCATCGCGCCGTTCCTCGCCCACGGCGGCAACGACCACCCACGCATACGCCCGAACGTTCCCGCCGACGAGATATTCGCGCATGGAAGCATCCATATGCAGACCAATCAGCTACACACCGTCAAGCCGCTGTCGGTGGATATTCCACGTGGCCGACTGGTTACCGTGACGGGCGTATCCGGCTCGGGCAAGACCACGCTGGTGCTGGAATCGCTGATCCCTGCTTTGCGGTCGCTGATCGACGGCACGGATCTGCCGCCGCAGGTGCGCAATATCGAGACGCGGGACGTGACGCGCGTGAATCTCATCGATGCCACGCCAATCGGCACGAACGTCCGTTCCACACTCGCCACCTACAGCGGCGTCCACGACGACCTGCGACGGGCGTTCGCCGCGACCGACGCCGCCAAGACGGCCGGCTTCAAGCCCGGTACGTTCTCCTATAACACCGGCAAGATGCGCTGCGCGACATGCGATGGCACCGGGTCGATCTCGTTGGATGTGCAGTTCCTGCCCGACGTCGACATCGAATGCCCGACCTGCCATGGCTCGCGCTATGCCGAGACGATCGACGCGCTGACACTCCCCTGCGCCGACGGCACATCGTACTCGATGCCGCAGCTGATGGCCCTGACCGTCGACGAGGCCTTGCCGCTGCTGCGCGACATCAAGCCGATCCGCACGAAGCTAATCACCTTGCGGGAATTGGGACTGGGCTACCTTTCCCTGGGCGAGCCCACGCCGGCGCTCTCGGGCGGTGAGGCACAGCGGCTGAAGCTCGCCAGCGAGATGGGCCGCAAGCAGCATGATGCCGTATTCGTGTTCGATGAGCCGACGATCGGCCTGCATCCCCTGGACGTGCAGGTGCTGCTGAAGGTATTCGACACGTTGGTGGCCCATGGCGCGACGGTGATCGTCATCGAACATGATCTCGATGTGATCGCGAACGCCGACTATGTGGTGGACATGGGCCCCGGCGGCGGCGAGTCCGGCGGGCGTGTGGTGTGCTCGGGGACGCCGGATCAAATCGCCGCATGCGATCGGAGCGTCACCGGACGCTACCTGCACGCGGCACGCTGAATATGCAAATGGTGGTTGGTTCGGACGAAATCGAACCGGATTTCGTCCGAACCAACCACCAAAGCGGCGGAAACGTCCCTAAGGACCGCCTTATGCCTTAATCAGCTCCGCCGAATCGAGATCGTAATCGGCGAGCGGGTACTTGCGGATGGCCGGATCCTCGTAGGTGTTCATGTAGTAGGCGTTCGTCTTGGCATAGTAGCCGCTGGTGAACAGCGTCCTTTCGTACCTGCCGTCCGCCATCTTCGCCATACCCTCGACCATCTGCACGGAGCCGAGCGTGTGGAACAGGCGCGCGATGTTCGCTGTCTCGCCGTTCTGCTCCGGGTAATGGGTGTTAGCGTATGCCACGCGCACGAAACGGGACGGGGAGCTGACATCGCCGGGGATGCCGTGCATGCTCACGCCGGCGCCCCATGCCGTGAGCGTCCTGCCGCCCCACGTCACCGGCTCGGCCATATCGCTGCCGGTGTTCATGTAGTTGCGCAGATTCTCCATATGCCAGTCGAAGGTCGGCTGGTTCGTAAGCACGTCGACATCATCGTGATGGATGTGCATGCCGTCGGCCATTTGCTCGACGACGATGCTGCGCTTGGCATCGCCGATCAGCCAGTGCAGGAACGACTTGGGGCGCTTGGGATCGTCCGGCGCCACGAGGGTCACGTGCTCCAACGCCTGCTCGACCTCGTCGACGGTGTCGAAATTGCGTGCGACCCACAGCGGGAACTCGCCGGTAAGGATGTTGACACGCCCGTTCTCCGGTTCGGAGGCGAACGCCGCGTAGCCGGGGAAGTTCAGTCCGGCCACGGCCAGACCGTTCTCGTTGGCACAGTCGAAGTACATGGGCATGCCGTTCATCTCCACGCCGACGCCGATCACCGCACGCGGGTCGGCGTTCGTCGACGCCCCGTAGGTGTAGTCGTTGCGGAAGCCGCGTGGGGTGACCAGGATGGATTCGCCGTAGGAGAAACTCCAATCGAGGTTACGTCCGAAGACCATATTGCCTTCATCGTCGGTGAAGCGGATGCCGGTGCACATAAGAAAACTCCTTTACCGTTGGCGTGCCGGGAAAGCTCCCGGCCGATGGAAGTCATGCTACGCCTGACCGGGGGCGCGGCGTCAGGATTTCGCCGGGAGGGTATTCGCTTCGCTGCGGTCCATCAGATGGTCGATGAGCATGTACACGTAGCCCAGAATGACGAAGCCCACGATCAGCAGCAGCACGGTAAGGGATACGCCGCCGACGCCGTGCTTGTCGAAATCGATGAAGTCGTACGGCCAACGGCTGTGCTCGTCGACCCTCACGTACAGGCCGAAGCACCATACGCCCACCATGATGCACACCAGATACGCCAGCGGGAACGCGATCCAGCACGGCGGCTCGAACCGGCTCATCGTGCCCTTACGGTCGAACAGCAGCCAGTCGAGGATCATGCCGATCGGAACGATGTAGTGCAGCACCAGGGACGTCCAATGGAACGTCCCGCCCTTGAAGACGCCGCCATGGTCGAGCAGGAAGTGAGCGACGAGCCAGGTGACCGTGATGGCGAGCATGAGCGCATGCTTGAGCTTGGGATGCCACGGCTCCGGCCAGACGGAGTTCCTGCGGAGCGTCACCGCCGCGGCAGCCCACAGATAGGCGACCACCGCGATGTTGCTGAGATTGGTGAAGTAGCAGAAGAACACGCTTCTGAAATGCCCGTAGCCGAAGCCCACCTCGTATAGCAACGCCGAGGTGCCGACGAGCGCGAGCAGGATCTTGTAGACGGCCGACGCCGTCTTCGAACGAATGTACATCGGTATTGTCCTTTCGAAAAACCTTGACATATCATACCGATGTGTCAACGACAGGCACGGGTAGGGGCGGCGCCCCGCCGCATTCGACGAGACACCGCCCCTACCCGTACCGGAATCCGCACACCGCCGGCCCGGCCTGCGTTGCCGGCACCGTCAGAGCATCGACCCGTACAGGCTTTCCAGGGATTCCTCGGTGGTGACCGATTCCGAGCCCGGCGTGTTCACAAGGTTGCCCGGGGAGACCTTCCGCGCATTGCTCACAAGCCACGGGATGTCCTTCTTCTCGATGCCCAGGTCGCCCAGCGACACGTCAAGGTCGAGGTCCTTGAGCAACGTCCTCATACGCGGCGCGCAATCCTCGGCGGTGAATCCGCCAAGCATCCTGGCCACACGGCCGAACTTGAAGCGGTTGTACCGGTAGGTGGCCTCGATGGCGGTCGGCTCGATGGCCGCCAATCCCCTGCCGTGCGTCACATCCTTCAGCCCGCTGACCGGATGCTCCATGGCATGCCCCAGCGTGATGCCGGCGGTGTTGATCACCATGCCGCCGATGGTGCCGGCAAGGCAGACCTTGGACCATTGCTCATCCGTGCCTTCGCCACGGTACAGGCTCACGATGTTGTTGGCGATCAGCGGAATCGCGTACAGGGCGAGCGCGTCGGTGAACGGCTGGGCGTTGTTCGCGGTGAACGCCTCGATGCAGTGGCAGAGCATGTCGCACCCATTGGCCGCGATTACGCCGCTGGGCATGGTGCGCATGAGATCGGGGTCGACGATGGACGCCGTGGCGACGAGTGCCGGGCTGCGCAGCGACTTCTTATCGCCGTTGCCGAGGTTGGTCATGACCGCGAAGCCGTTGGATTCGGAGCCGGTGCCGAAGGTGGTGGGCACCTGGATGATCGGCAATGCCTTGTCGGAGGTGCGCTCGCCGTAGATATACTCGCTGACGTTCCCCTCGTTGCACGCCATGAAGGCGATGCCCTTGGCCGCGTCCATGGCGCTGCCGCCGCCGAGTCCTATGACGATGTCCGCATGCTGTTCGGCGGCCAGTCTTGCGCCTTCCTCCACGGTCGTGGTCAGCGGGTTCGGGGTGACCTGATCGAACAGCACCGTGCGCATGCCCTCATGTTCAAGCAATGCGCGCACCCTGTCGTAGGTTCCGGTGCGCTTGACGGAGTTGCCTCCGGTGACGATCATCGCGGTGGAGCCATGGGCGGCGGCGAGCTTGCCCACCTGCTCCACCTTGCCTTGGCCGAAGACCAGGTTGATCGGCAGGAAGTAGTCGAAGCCGCGGGTCCATTCGTCCGGGGCGCTGCTCTCGGCGGCCATGACCGCGCTCGATGCACGGACCGTCGTGGCGGTCTCGTCGCTCTTCTCGCCGGTTTCGTTCTCACCTACGGACAGCTGGGCGTAATAGCCGAACTTCTCCTTGTAGACGAGCTTGCTGAAGGCGAAGAACACCACGCCGAACAGCGACCACCCGGCCACCATCGCCCATTCCTGCGGGGCGAGCGTCACGCCGGTTCCCGGAAGGATGTAGAGCATGATCATGATGGCGGACATCAGCACCGCCATGGCGCCGATGAACTTCCAGTGCCTCACCTTGTATGGGCGGGGCATGGTCGGTTCCTTCACATGCAGGATGATGAAGGACAGCGACACCATGCAGTAGGCCAGGATGCAGCCGAAGTTGCCGGCGTCGACGATCCATACGAGCATCTTGCGTCCGGCGAACGGGGCAAGCACACTGAGCAGGCCCACCACGAGGATGGAGACGTACGGGGTGTTGGTCTTCGGATGCAGCTTGCCGAAGAAGCGCGGGATCATGTAGGACTCGGCCATGGAGTACATGGCTCGGCTGCCGCCGATCATGAACGAGTTCCAGCTGGTGATGATGCCGCACATGCCGGCCAGGATCAGCACCTTCGCCATGATCTTGCTGTGGAAGGCGTTCGCCATGGCGTCGGCGGTGACCAGTCCGGTGCCGTTGTAGGACGCGACGATCTGATCGCCGTTCATGACATAGCCCACGGAGAAGATGATCAGCGCGTAGAAGCCGACGCCGAGGATGATGGAAAGCATCAGGATCTTGCCGATCTTCTTCAACGGCACGTTGATTTCCTCGGCGGCCTGAGGGATGACATCGAACCCGATGAAGAAGAACGGGCTGACGGCGGCGACCTTGATGATGGTGCCCATCATGCCTTCCATCCCGCTGCCGGCGAACATCTGCCCTTCAAGGTTGGAGGGGTCGCCGGTGACCACGGACGCTGCGATGAGCAGGATGCCGGCCGCGCCGATGGCGAGGGTCAGGATGTTCTGCAGTTTGGCCGCGGTCTTCGCGCCCATGATGTTGATCACCGTGATGAACACCGCGAAGACGATGGCCGTGGCCAGCCAGGTGGCATAGATGTCGAATCCCGCGACCGAATATAGGTAGCCTTGCAGGAACTGCGGCCACACGTAGGTGATGATGGTGGGCAGCGCGCATGCCTCGAAGCATACGACGCTCACGTAGCCGAGGATGATGGCCCAGGTGCAGACGAACGATCCTACCGGCCCCATGGCCCTCATGCTGAACACATGCTCGCCGCCGCATTCGGGCATGGCGGGCGTCAGCTCGGCATAGGTCATGCCGATGAAGAAGATCATGACACCGCCGAGGATGAAGCCCAACATGGCACCGATGACGCCGGCCGTACCGATCCAGTCACCGGTGGAGACGACCCATCCCCATCCGATCATGGCACCGAAGGCGATCATCAGGATGTCCATGGAGCTGAAGGTCTTGTTGAATTTCGAAGTTGTTCTTGTATGCGTTTCCATCGTCGTTCCTTCCGAACACGTCCTGCGCGATGGCGCAGAGCCGTGCGGCCGGCAGTCGCCCGATGCCGCACGGCGAACTTGCGTTATTCGTTCAGCATCTCCACCAGCAGCAGCAGGTACTGGCAGGTCTTCTCCCACCCCAGGAGACTGCTGTCGATGAGCAGGTCGCGCTGACGTCGGTCACCGCGGTTCGTGCCGGTGATGTACTGGTGCCTGCTGCGGTTTCGCTCGTCGTTGTAGTCGATGATCTCCCGCGCCTTGGCTTCGCTCACCGACTGGTGCTCCATCACCGCGCGGATGCGTTCCTCTTCGGGCGCGTAGATGAAGATGTTGACCAGATCATCCCTGTCCTGCAGCAGATAGTTGGCGCTGCGGCCGATGATGACGCAGGAGGATTTCTCGGCCATCTTGTGCATGGCCTGGTATTGCAGCGAGATGACCCTGTTCGTCAGGTTCGCGTAGCGGGGCCCAAGCGTCGTTTCGAAGGTATAGGGGACGTTCGTCGCCTTGTCGGCCTTTTCCACCAGCTCCTTGTCCACGTCCAGGTCGCTGACGATCTTGTCCACCAGATCGCGGTCGTAGTATTCGATGCCGAGCGCCTGGGCAAGCATCTTGCCTATCTCCGGGCCACCGGCACCGTATTCGCAGCCGATGGTGATGACCATGTGCTTCATGTCGTTCCGCCTTTCATACGGATGCCCTGCCGTTGCGGGCGATCACTTGGAAAGTGATTCGATGGTGTCGGCGATGATGGCAACGGCCTTGTCCACGTCCTCCTCGGTGATGATCAGCGGCGGGACCATGCGGATGACGTCGTTGCCGATGGCCGTGATGAGCAGCTTGCGATCGAAGCAGCCGTGCTTGACATCGACCGCGTTGATGGTGCCGTCGAATTCGACGCCGACGAACAGACCCTGACCGCGGGCCTCCTTGACGTGCGGCAGCTTGGAAAGCTCGTCGATGAAGTAGGCGCCGACCTTCTTGGCGTTGCCGGGCAGGTCGCGGTCGATGATCTCGGTGACCGCGGCGAGCGACGCGGCACAGCAGACCGGATGGCCGCCGAAGGTGGTGCCGTGCGAGCCCATGGTGAAGGCCTTGGACACTTCGCTGGTGGCGCAGATCGCGCCGATCGGCATGCCGCCGCCCATGGCCTTGGCCATGGAGACGATGTCCGGCTTGATGCCGTAGTTCATATACGACATCAATGCGCCGGTGCGTCCCCAGCCGGACTGCACTTCGTCGAGCAGCAGCAGGATGCCCTTCTCGTCGCAGAATTCACGCAGTCCCTGCAGGAACTCCTGGGTCGCCGGGTGCACGCCGCCCTCGCCCTGCACCGGCTCGACCATGATGCCGATGGTGTTCTCGGTGCATGCCGCCTTGAACGCCTCGAGATCGTTGAACGGGGCGTAGGAGAAGCCTTCGGTCATGGGGCCGAAGCCGATCTGGCAGGCGTTGTCCGGCTGACCGGTGGCGGACATGGCACCGAAGGTACGGCCGTGGAAGGATTCACGGGCGGTGACGATGTGGTACTTTTCCGGGCCATACTTCTCCACGCCGTACTTGCGGGCCATCTTGATCATGGCCTCATTGGCCTCGGTGCCGGAGTTCTGGTAGAAGATCTTGTCCATGCCGATGGCCTTGCAGATCTTCTCGGCGAGCAGGGCCTGCGGCACGGTGTACGGGTAGTTGAAGGTCTGCATCAGCGTTGCGGCCTGATCCTGCACGGCCTTGACGACCTTCTCGTTGCAGTTGCCGACAGCGTTGACCGCGATGCCCGCATAGAAGTCGAGGTACGGCGTATCGTTCTCGTCGTACATGTAGACGCCCTTGGCGTGATCGGCGAGGAAATCGAAACGCTCATAGGTTTCGATCATGTAGGTGTCGACCTTGTTCTTGATGTCTTCGAATGTCAGTCCGGTGTCCTGCAGCTTCATGATGCCGCCCTCCTTGTGTGCTTTGGTGATAGGCCGTTGTCCATGCGACCCGTTCAGCTGGCTTGTTCGGCTTGAACTTGACTTCAGTATGTTTGCTTTCCGCCCGCTTCTCCAGCCGTTGCGGCCCAAAAACGAATGTGCCGGAGCACAATCACCTTCCCCGAAGTAACATGGCCGACCGTACCGCCATATGGACACGTCCCATGGAACGGCAATATGACGCCGATATGCTCCGCAGTATCCGCCGCGAACGCGGAGCGACGCCGCAAATACGCCGTTACATCAATGTTTCCGGGAGATTACACATGGCATTGGAATTACAGGATCTTCTTGGCAAATGCCCTGAAGTCCAGCTCGAGCTGCTGGCGGGAGCCGATGGACTGGCGCACCGGATCACCTGGGTGCATGTGCTGGAGTCCATTACCCTGAGCGATTACCTCAGTGGTGACGAGCTGATCCTCACCACCGGCATCGCCCTGCGGGCAAACGGCGACCTGCTCTCCTATGTCAGGACCCTGTACGCGCAGAATGCCGCCGGCGTCGCCATCGACACCGGGCATTACATCGACGAGATCCCCTCGGATGTGGTCACGTTCTGCGAGGAGCACGCCTTCCCGCTATTCGCCATCCCCCGCGACGTCCCCTTCGAAAGCATCGCGCGCCCGCTGTGCCGTCGCCTCATCGAGGAGGAAACGAAGGACCGCATGATCGGCGAGGCGTTCAGGAACGCCATCTCGTTCCCCGAACGCCAGGAACTGTATATCCCCACGCTTTCCGAATTCCGTTTCGAGATCGAATGGCGCTACGCCGTCATCGTCATCCGCATCGACGGGTTCGCCGAAGACCCGTATCGGCGCATCGACGCGGTGAACGAGGTCGTCAGGAAATATCTGCGCAAACGCATCCGCTTCGGCGCGACCTACGGCGAATGGAAGCAGATCGTCGCGGTCGTCCATTGCACTGGCCCTGAGGAATTGCGCGATGTCGCGCAAGGCATTCACGATGTCGTGCAGCGGGCGCTGCGCAGGGAGGAGAACGCGTCCATCGGCGTCGGCAAGCTGACGCAGAGCATCCGCTGCATCTGCAAGAGCCACCGCCAGGCCGAATCCATCCTGAAGCTGCGCTCGCGCGGCAAGCTGGACGACCAGATCAACTTCTTCGACGATCTCGGGGCATACCGCGTGCTGATGGGAGTCGAGGACCCGGAGATCTCGCAGGAGTACTACCGGCAGGTGCTGGGACCGCTGGTCGAATACGATCAGGCGAACGGCTCGGATCTCACCGACGTGCTGCGAAGCTATCTCGACCATAACGGCAGCGTTAAGGACACCGCCGAAAGCCTGTTCGTCCACCGCAATACCGTGAACTACAAGATCGCCAAGGCCGGCGAGATTCTGTGCATGGATCTGTCGCGCCTGGCGAACCGCATGCAGCTCATGCTGGGCTACATGCTCATGGACATGATGTGACGCCCGAAGCCGCCTGCGCCAGGGCACGGTAGGCGTCGACGAGTTCGGACAACCCGGTTCCCGCGTTCGCCGGGCTGGTGGAGGGAAGCCTTGTCATGGGCATGTCCCCCAGTCCCCGCGCCTGCAGCGACGGCAGGCACAACTTGTGATACAGCTGCGCCGCCTTCGTGCCGGTGACGAAGACATGGGAGATACATGAGCCTTCGATGAGCGGCGCGAGATCGTTGGGAACCGCATTCCGTATGGAGGCGTCGCTGGCGCCCGCGATATCGCATGAGGCGATCACATCCCACAACGCCATGTGATGACGCAGCGCGAACTCCCTGCGCGCGCCAAGCGTCGCTTCCGGGTCCATCCCCTCGCACAGGCAGCCGTCATCGTGGAATATGGCCGCCATGACCGGCCAGAACCGGTTTCTCGGATGCCCATAGTAGAACCGCATCTGGCGTGATTTGGGGCTGGGCATGGAGCCGAGCACCAGCACACGGCAATCCGCATCCCACACCGGTCCGAACCCATGCTCCACATGCGCCCATGCCGCCCGCCGGCCTTTCATGCCATCGTTCCGCGCCATCGTTTCAGGCCGCAATCAGGTATCCGAGCGCCACGGCCGCCACCGGCGCGACCACCGATGCCGCCATGCACCCGGCGAACACCGCGATCTTCCCGGCACGCAGGGCGCTCACCGATTCGTTCATCATGGTGGAGAACGTGGAGAACCCGCCGAGAAGACCCGTCGCCAGCAGCAGGTGCGTCTGATCCGACATGGCCGGGCGCGCATAGCATCCGGCGACCATGCCGGCCAGCAGGCCGGCGACGACGTTGATGACGAAGGTGGACATCGGGAAGGCCTTATGCCATATGGCCTTGATATAGGAGTCGAAGATGTACCGTGCGCTGGCTCCAAGACCTCCGCACAAGCAGACCAGAACAGCGACGATGGCGCTCATCGGTCCTCTCCCCTCTGCTCGGCGGAAGCGAGACGGGCGCCGGCGGCCGCACCGGCATATGCCAGCGCGAATCCGACTGCGAACGTCGCGAAACAGTAGGCCACGCCCCCTGCGGCATCGCCGCCGTGCAGCAGCATGAATTCCTCCACGGCGAGCGTGGACATCGTGGACAGGCCTCCGCACATGCCCATGCCGAATCCGCGGTTCACGTATTCCTTGGCGCGGGCGGCGAGCCTGCCCGTCCCGCCCAGCCATGCGGATAATGCCGCATAGCAGAAGCATGCGATCATATTGGCCGCGAAGGTGCCGGCATGGAACCAGCCGTGAGCGGGAATCAAGGACAACGCGTATCGCAAGGCGGTTCCAAGGCATCCGCCCAGGAACACCACGCATACAAGATCGAATCGAATGATATGCTGCCGTGTCATAGAGTCTCTTTCCGGTGCGCCGCCCAGGCCCTGCCGGCGAACAGATGCGGGGAAACGCCGTGTCCGCCGAATGCCACGAAGGTACGGCACACCCATATGCCGTAGGAACCATCAGCGGAATTGCGGTTCGTCCCCTTGCGGGTCCAGGCGAGTCCCATCACCGTCGGCTAAGTGTATTCCGCCGGGACACCATCCACTCGCCCGGTGACCGATATGTGGATGCCTCCACGACTACGCGCGGTATCGCCTCATGAAATCGTCCACGACGTTGGCGAAGATGCCCAACACGCGGCGTCGCGCCTGATCGTCCTCGATGGCGTCCGCGGCGCTGATCAGCAGGAAGAACGGCGAATAGAGCTCGATCGCCATGCTCTTCGCGTTGCCGCCGTGCAACAACCCCTCGTCGAGCATCGCGCCGAGCATGTCCTCGATATACGCGACCGGGCCACTGCCCAGCACCTTCTGGTATCTGGCCATGCCCTCGGCGGATGTGTACTGTTCGACCGTCAGCATGCGCCGGTAATCGCGGGCCAGGTCGTCCTCCGTCCAGTAGCGGAACTGCTCCACCATGAACGCGCGCAGCTTCCCCGGTTCGACGGCGTCATTGCGCGCATCGTCCGTTTCGGCATCGCGCTCCGGCACCTCCGCCGCCTTCGAATGCTCCACGTCGATGTGATGCATGTATTCCACAATCGCATCGAATATGGCCCGCTTGCTTTCGAAATGCTTGTACAGCGACGGTGCCTTGATACCGACGGCCTGCGCGATCTGCGAAACGCTGACCGCATCGTAGCCGTTGGAGGCGAACAGATGCAGCGCCTCTTCGATGATCCTCTGACGCGTATTGCCTCTCTTCATGATGCCCTCCTTAGCTAAAACCCATTAGCAATCATGATAATGACGCCATGGCCGCCGACATTCCGAAAATACGAAAAGCCGCGCCTCACAGGACGCGGCTTTGACGATATTGCCGGAATCCCGATAGGTGCCGTTCAGGCGAGCTTGCCGTAGGCTTCGGCATCCACCGGCTCAAGCCATTCGTTGCTCATGGACGCCGGATCGCCCGCAGGGATCATGAAGGCCAGATGCGAGAACGATTCGCCGGGGGCGGCACCATGCCAGTGCTTCGTATCCGCGGGGATGCAGACGGCCTGCCCTGCCTTGAACTCCTTCGGTTCCTGCCCCTCGATCTGGTAGTAGCCACGGCCGCCGACCGCGATAAGCACCTGCGCCGCATTGTGGTGGATATGCCAGTTATTGCGGCAACCCGGTTCGAAGGTCACGTTATGAATGGCGATCTGTGGAGTCTCAAGCACCGGTGCAAGGTAGCTCTGCCCCACAAAGTACTGCGCGAAACCGTCGTTCGGCTCCCCCATCGGGAATGCGCTCGGATTTTCCACTGTCGACCCTTCCTTTCACGTATGTTCTGTATCATCCCCCATTCAACGCCCGGCGAAAAAGAATGTCCAATGTGAGTATGACATAGCGTTCCATGCGTTGATTGCATATCAAACCATTCATGCGAGGTATTGGCTCTGCCGAGCGAAGCGGGGTATGCTGACCTTCCGAACATCAACGGCAAAGGAGCTTCAGCATGACTGACATGAGCTATGCCCCACTGGGATGGTCCGGCATCCGGGTTTCCAAGGTCTGCCTTGGCGGTATGAGTTTCGGCAAGGCCTCCCCGCAATTCCATCAGTGGACCATCGACGCCGATACCACCGAACAGGTGATCGGTCACGCCTACGATCGTGGAGTGAACTTCATTGACACTGCCAACTGCTATGCGTTCGGCACGTCCGAGGAATATATCGGCAAGGCGCTGCGGAACCTGGGTATTCCGCGCGACAAGGTCATCCTTGCCAGCAAGGTCTATTTCAATGACGGGCATCTGTCGCGCAAGGCCATCGAGCGCGAGATCGACGGCACGCTCAAGAGGCTCGGCACCGACTATCTTGATCTGTACATCATCCATCGTTTCGATTACGGCACCCCGGCCGAGGAAACCATGGAGACGTTGGACGGACTGGTCAGGGCCGGCAAGGTGCGGGCGCTCGGCGCCAGCGAGATGTACGCCTACCAGTTCCACAACCTGCAGGCCATGGCCGAGGCGAACGGCTGGACCAAGTTCACCAGTATGCAATGCCATTACAACCTGCTGTACCGCGAGGACGAACGCGAGATGATCCCCGTCTGCCGCCAATACAACGTGGCGCTCACCCCATACTCCCCCATGGCGTCCGGCCATCTGACCCATCCGACCTGGGATTCCGATTCCAAGCGCGGCACCACCGACGGCACCATGCGCAACAAGTACGATCAGGCACGCGCGCAGGATATGCCGATCATCGAACGCGTGCATGAGCTCGCCGAACGGTTCGGCGTGCCGATGGCACGGATCGCCCTCGCCTGGCATTGGGCCAAGGGCGTCACCGCCCCGATCGTCGGCTGCTCGAAGGCGCAACGCGTGGACGATGCCGTCGAGGCACTCGGAATACAGCTCAACGAATCCGACATCGCCTATCTTGAGGAGCCGTACACGGCGCATGAACTGGTCGGCCCGTTGGCCAGGCCGGGCGAGCGCGCGCTGGCCGGCACCCTTACACCGACACTGAAGGAGAACACCAAGTAGTACCACGCACCGCCGGAAAGCGGTTAGCGAACCGGGATGCAGATCTCGGTCACGAACTGGGCGGGATCCGACGTCAATCCCTCATCGACCAGCGTAATCTCACGTGAGAACCCGGTGATGTCGAGACCTCGCCCTGCGATGTATCGCATCAAATCGCGGTACCGGTCGGGGGCGTCGCCATGACTCCCCCGGAACCGGATGCGCACGCAATCCGTTTCCGGCAACGCCACGGTATCGCCCTCATACTCGTCCTCGTCGTCGAGCAGCAGAAACACCAGACCATAATCGCCATAACGCCCCTGCTCCAACGATGCCTTGGCGATGCCGACGCCGACCTTGCCGAGGAAGACCAGCGAATCCTTCTGATGCTGCTCCAGCTTGCGGATCGAATATTCCAGACCGAGATACGAGTCGACCTTCGGCGAATCCCTGATCCAGACGATCCGACAGGCGGGTTGCCGCACGACACGTATCATGTCGAACTCGGACCGTTCGGCGTCCCGCAGTCGCTCCAGGCGGTGATCGATCTTCCGCGAGACCATTTCCAGCTCATGCTGTTTGCGCTCGATCAGGGTCTTCTGCGCAACAAGCTTGTCCTCGATGACATGCACGTCGCGATTGTGCAGGAACTCGGCTATCTGCGTCAACGGCATATCCAGCACACGCAGGTACCGGATGGTGTTCAGCACCTCGAACTGCTTGGCCCCGTAATACCGGTACCCGGTACGTGGGTCGACGTATTCGGGTTCCAGCAAACCGCAACGTTCATAATGCCGAAGCGTACCAAGCGACACGTTGAACATGCCGGCGACCTCGCCTATGCGGAACAGCCTGCCATCCCCCGGCACAACGTCGCGCTCTTCGCCCCGCTTATTCGCCGTCATGAACGTGCCTTCTCCGAGATTACGCCACGGCGCTTGAGCCACGCGTAGAAGCCGAGGCAGATCAGTACGGAAAGCAGCGATCCGGCGGGGGCGGCGATGCCCATGGGGAACAAGGTGTCCGGGAACAGCTTGGACGCCAGATACGATCCGGGCACACGGACCAGGGTGATGGCCACGATATTGTGGATGAATCCGATATAGGAACGCCCGCATGCGGCGAAGAAGCCACTGAAGCAGAAGTGGATGCCTGCGAAGATGCTGTCGACGATGTAGCTGCGGATGTACTGGGTTCCCAGCAGGATCACCGTCGCGTCGGTGGTGAACAGTCCGACGATGGAGCTTGCCGTCAGTTCCACCACGATCGATATGACGATGCCGTAGGCGACGGTGATCGCGGTGGCGTATCGCAGCGTCTTCGTCGCGCGTTCCATCCTGCCGGCGCCGATGTTCTGCGCCGAGACGGCGGATACCGTGGCCAGCATGGACGACGGCACCAGGAACAACGCGCTGATCACCTTCTCTACGACGCCGACGGCTGCCGCATCGTTCAGGCCACGGTAGTTGGCGATGACCGTGATGATGATGAAGGCGATCTGGATGCAGCCATCCTGGACCGCCGTCGGCACACCGATGCCGAGGATGCCGCGGAGCATGGTACCGTCTGGGCGAAGATCGCCGAGTTTCAGCCTGATACCCGTGCGCCGGCGGCGAATCGCAGCCAGCGCCACGATCACGCTGATGGTCTGCGCCAGCGTGGTGCCCAATGCCGCGCCCGAAGGACCAAGGCGCAGCCAGCCCATGAACAGGTAGTCGAACGCGATGTTGCAGAAGCATGCGACCGCGATGAAATACATGGGGCTTTTCGAATCGCCCAGCCCACGGAATACCGAACTGATGATGTTGTACGCGACGATGAACGGGATGCCGATATAGCAGATGGTCAGGTACTGCGCGGTTCCCTCGACGGCTTCGGCAGGCACACCGATCAGCGAGACGATGTTGTGCACGTTCAGCAGCAGAACGACCGTCAGCGCCAACGCGATCCCCGCGAACAGCGTGATGACGTTGCCGATGGCCTTGGCCGCACGGTCGAGTCTGTTCGCGCCGACCGCACGGCCGATGGTGACGGTCGCGCCCATGGCAAGGCCCACAATGACCACGGTGAGCATGTACAGCACCTGGCTGCCGTTCGCCACCGCAGTGATGCCGTCGACGCCAATGAACTGTCCGGCGATGAACAGATCGGCCATGCCGTACAACGTCTGCAGAAAATACGACAGCAGGTACGGCAACGCGAAGGTGACGACCGTTCTGAACACGCTCCCCGTTGTCAGGTTCTTTTCCATGGGTTGTCTCCTGTCCTTCCGTTTTGGCCTATGCCTTCCAGCAGGAAGGCTAAACCTTACAATGGTTGTAGGGTCAACCCCGAAGCATCATGATGTCCAATATGCGGGAAACAGACACTCACCCCATGATCGGCGCAGTCTCCTCATCCTCACCGTCGGGTTCGCCGATCCCCTCCACGAATGGGGCGATCTGCCTGGCATACCCTTCGAGATCACAACCGAACAACGCCACAACGGCGTGCAGGGAGACCCAATCCCTCGGCAGACGGTACAGCGCGATTGTCGCGGCCGAATCGGCCAGCGCCTCGCATGACGCCAGCAGGCGTTTGCGTTCCTTACGGGGTGCGAACAGCGCCTCCATCCGGTCCTCCGGTTCGCCGGCAAGAATGTACACACCAAGGGATGGCAGCAATCCTCCACGCCTGACATTGGTGGCAAGTCGTTCCAATTCGCGGACACCGTTCTCGAACATATCCTTGTCACGAAGACGGAATCCGGTCTCAAGCGGCCCCGCTCCGTTCACCCCCATCAGCGAAACGGCGAGGTCATGCAGGTAGAGCGGGTCCTTCCACACATCCTCGGCCTCATACGTTCCTTCTCTCTCGACACGGTCCAGCACCTGGGAGAACGGCTCCACCTCCTCGTTCCACAACGCCCGGTAGGCCTGCACGATTCTGCTCGCGTCATGCAGGTATCTGGCATCCATGCAATCCGGGTAGTTCAGGAACTCACCCTCGCCTCCACCGACAGCGCTGGCGTAGTCCAGATCGGCCCTGATCCTGAGCGCCGTGAGCTGATCGCGCACATTACGGTACCCGAAATCGGGATCGCATCCCTTGTTCACCACCCTTGGATCGTCACGCAGCATGCACATGCCCAACCCGCCATAGGCAAGCAGCATCAGCGCCGTATCCGCGGCACGTGGTTCGTCTCCACTCCAACGCACCAGGGTGTATGCCGCCAGCCGGTAGGCCTGCCGAAGATATTCGGCCATGCATTCGTTCCTTTTCTTCCTGCCATGCACGAACCGCCGCTTCTTTTTGCTTGTGCGGAACACCTCCCTGGTGTCGTGCAATCCGAGCTGGAACGGCATTCTCCTGCTCGGCATGCCCGTGGCCATGGATACCGCCGCATCGTTGATCAGCTCATAGAGCCATACCGTCATGCCGTAGCGGCGGACCATAGCATCGCATTCGGCGAGGAACCGCGCATCGAATGCTATCCGTTCCTTGTCCAGGGCGATCATGTCGAACATCAGATTCGACGGCCATGTCGAGCCTGTGAACAATGCATGGGCAAGATCGGCGACCTCGTCGTCGAACAATGAGAGCGGGCCTTCCAGCCCGTTCTCCCGGCGCGCCTTGTCGACGATCGCGAAGCATGCCCCGGATCCGTATAGGTCGAACCGTTCGATCAATTCGCCCAGCGTCTCCAGAAACGACTGCTCGTCCAATCGGAACGGTTTCGCCGTCATGTCTGCGGTATCGGTCATCGCAACTCCTTCGTTGTAGGGTCCTCTCACTGTTGCAGACGACGGACGGGCCACGCCACTCTCGAACGGAAAAATGTGGATATGTGGATAACCTGCGTGTCGCGATGGGCTGCGTTGCTCTGCCGTTTCAGACATTAACCGTTCCTCACCCCGGCTGCGGGTACGAAAAAGCCCCTTTCCACGAGGGAAAGGGGCTAAGGATCGTTCACCTGAACAGTGAACCGCAGCACAGGCCTATGCCGTCAGTTCAGCAGTTCCTTGACGGCGGCGATCACGGCCTGCAGGCTCTTCTTCGCATCGCCGAACAGCATCTGGGTGTTGTCCTCGAAGTAGAGCTCGTTCTGGATGCCTGCGTAACCGGTACCGCGGCCACGCTTCATCACGACCACATTCTGCGCCTTGTCGACGTCGAGAATCGGCATGCCGGAGACCGGGGTGCCGGGCTTGCGTGCGGCCGGGTTGGTCACATCGTTCGCGCCGACGACCAGAGCCACGTTGGCCTGCGGGAACTGCGGATTGATCTCGTCAAGATCGACCAGCTCCTCATAGGGCACGTTGGCCTCGGCGAGCAGCACGTTCATGTGGCCGGGCATACGACCGGCCACCGGGTGGATGGCATAGGAGACCTCCACGCCGTGGCCCTTGAGCAGTTCGCCCAAGTCGGCCAGCTCGCGCTGTGCCTGGGCCTGGGCCAGACCGAAGCCAGGCACGAAGATGACCTTGTCGGCATAGACCAGCTGAACGGCCAGATCGTCGGCGGAGGTCTCCTTCATGGTGCCTTCGGGGCCGTCACCGGCAGCGGCGGAACCGGAGCCACCGCCGAAGCCGCCTGCGAGGACGGAGAGCAGCGGACGGTTCATAGCCTGCGCCATGAGGATGGACAGCGTCACGCCCGCGGAGCCGACGAGTGCGCCGGCGACGATCAGGGCCACGTTGTCGATGGCCAGACCGCTCATGGCGACTGCGGTGCCGGTGCACGCGTTCAGCACGGAGATCACGACGGGCATGTCGGCACCGCCGATCGGGATGACGAATACCAGGCCGTAGCACAGCGCGAACACGGTGGTCAGGACCGACCACAGCAGACGCTGCTGCGGCTGCACGCACAGCATGACGAGGGAGGCGACGGCCAGCACGGCGAACAGCACGTTCCACACGCCCTTGCCGGGGATGGTGAGCTTCTTGACCCACTTGACGCCCTGCAGCTTGCCGGCTGCGATAAGCGAGCCGGTGAAGGTGACGGAGCCGATGAGAATGCCCAGGCCAGCGGTGATCAGCACCACCAGATCGGGGGTGCCGTCCTTGGTCAGCACGTCGTTGAGCGCGACGAGCGCGGCCGCGCCGCCGCCCACGGTGTTGAACACGGAGACAAGCTGCGGCATATCGGTCATCTTGACCTTCTTGGCGGAGATGACACCGGCGACAGCGCCGATGAGAATGCCGACCACCAGGACGACGATCGCGATGACGTTGACGAATCCCTTGGCGAACAGCACGACGAAGGCCATGATGACGGCGACGATCATGCCGAACGCGGACAGACGATTGCCCTTACGGGCGGTCTTCGGGGAATTCATGAAGTGCAGGCCGACGACGAACATGACGGCCGAGAACAGATAGACGAACCATGCGACGATGTCGATGGCACCAACGGTGGCTGCGTTCTGCATCACTTATCGCCGCCCTTCTTCTCGTTCTTGTTGGACTTGAACATCTCAAGCATGCGATCGGTGACCACATAGCCGCCGACCACGTTCATGGTGCCCAGCACAGCGGCCAGGAAGATGAACACGTAGGCCAGCGGGGAGTTGGCTTCGGCGGCCACGATCACGACGCCGACGATGACGATGCCGTGGATGGAGTTCGCGCCGGACATCAACGGGGTGTGCAGTGTCGCGGGGACCTTGCCGATGACCTCGATGCCGATGAGCAGCGCCAGGACAAACAGCGTAATGGATACAACAAGCGTAGGCATGTCAGTTCTCTTCCTTCTTCTCTTCGGACTCGATGCGACCGGCGACGACCAGCGCGTTGTCGAGCTCTTCCGTCAGATCCATGCCCAGCTTGCCGTCATGCACGAAGTGGCTCAGCACGTCGGCCACGTTACGGCTCAGCAGGTTGGATGCGGTGGTGGCCACGCCACTGGCGAGGTACGGTGCACCGATCAGCTTGACGCCGCCTTCGGTGACCTGCTCGCCCACAGCGGACCCCTCGACGTTGCCGCCGAGGTCGGACGCCGCGCAATCGACGACCACGGCACCGCGGTGCAGACCGTCGACGCCGGCCTTGGTCAGCAGAACCGGAGGCTTGCGGCCGGGGACCTTGGCGGTGGTGATGACGATGTCGAAGCCTGCGGCCTTCTCGTCGACAGCCGCCTGCTGCTGTGCCTGTTCCTCGGCGCTCAGCGCGCGGGCATACCCGCCCTCGCCCTGCCCCTTGGAGAAATCGAGGCCAAGGTCGAGGAACTTGGCGCCAAGGGACTCGACCTCGCCCTTGGATGCGGGGCGCACATCATATGCGGTGACGACGGCACCGAGACGCTTCAACGTGCCGATGGCCTGCAGGCCGGCGATGCCGGCGCCGAGCACCAGGGCCTTGGCCGGACGGATGGTGCCGGCCGCGGTGGTCATCATCGGCAGGAACGAACCGTAGGCGTTGGCGGCGGTGATGGCCGCCTTGTAGCCCATCACGGAATTCTGGGAGGTCATCTCGTCCATGGACTGCGCGGAGCTGAGCTGGCGCGGCAGCTTTTCGATTGCGACGCCCACCAGACCGGCGTTGTTCAGCGATTCGACATAGGCGGCGTCGGTGAACGAACCGAGCATGCCGATCACCCATTGACCAGCCTTGAGTTTGGCGATGGTTTCCGCGGACGGACGGTCGATGAATCCCAATGCGTCCGCCGAGGCGATGACCTCGTCTCGGGACGCGACGGCCGCGCCGGCGGCCTTGTAGTCCTCGTCCGTGTATTCGGCGGCGTTGCCCGCGCCGCTTTCGATGATGCAGGAAATGCCATTCCTGCCGAGCCTGGTGACGATATCGGGGGTCAGCGCGACGCGGGATTCGGTATCCGACGTCTCGTTGAGCACACCGAAGGTCAGCGTGGCTTCCTTCTGTTCAGCCATGAGAGCCCTTTCTAGCTATTTGGCCGTGCCTTGTTCTTACGCCGCATCAGTCTAGTCAAGGAACGGGTGAACCGTCTGCTCTTTCCCACCAACTGAGCCGGCCCCTTTTGTACGGTCATGCAAAGCGTCGCCGCCCGACCGTCGCTGATAACGATTGACATGGCGGTTTCCCTACGCTACCGTAAGGTGACGTGTCGCGTTAAGGGGATTAGACTGGCTTTTTTGAGAACCGGATAGTCAAGAACAGTCAGGATCAAGGAGCGTCACGTGTCCGTTATCTCTTCATTGAAGCAGCAGACCACCAATCTCACCCGAAAAGCATTGAAGCTCGGGACGGATTTCGTGCATCCCGGAAGCGGCAACTCCGGAGATCAGCCTGATTACGCCGGAAGCATCGCCGCCAAGGACGAAAGCGGCATCACGCTCCCCCACACCGACGAGTGGGGACCGGACCGCCCGACCGTCACCGACATCGATCCCGTGACCGGCCTGCTCACCACCACCACCCAAGGCAATCCCCCTCTGGACGAGGGCACCTCCATTTACGATCTGTACGCGGATCGTGCGGCGAGACGCGGTGACGACATCCTGTACACCTACAAGGACGGCAACGAGTGGGTCGATAGGACCGCCAACGAGTTCCTCGCCGAGGTCCGCGCCATCGCCAAGGGCCTGCTGAAGTACGGTCTGCAGAAGGGCGACGGCGTGGCGTTCATGTGCCGCACCTGCTACCAGTGGAATCTGACCGACGCCGCCGTCATGGCGGTCGGCGGCGTGCTCGCCACCATCTACGACACCGATTCGGCTGAGCAGATCCGCAACATCGTGAACAACTCCGACGCTCGTCTGCTCATCGTGCAGGACACCGATATGCGAGAGAAGGCGGACGGTGCCATCGAGGATTGCCCCTCGCTGGAGCACATCATCACCATCGATACCGGCGGTCTGGACGAATTGAAGGCCTACGGGGCCGGTGTAAGCGACGAGGAGCTGGACGAACGCATCGAATCGGTCAAGAAGACCGATTTGTGCTCCATCGTGTACACCTCCGGTTCCACCGCCGCGCCCAAGGGCGTGGAGATGACCCACGAGCACTACTGCGCCACCGCGCTCAACCTGCCCGATTTCATGCCCGAGCTGCTGGGCAATCCGAAGAACACCGTGCTGTTGTTCCTTCCTCAGGCCCATTCCTTCGCCCGCGCCATCAACTACATCTGCGTGGCCAGCGAACTGCGCATCTACATCGCGCAGGGCATCAAGACCCTGACCGCCGACCTGCAGGTGGCCAAGCCCACAGTGATGATCGTGGTGCCGCGTGTGCTTGAGAAGGTGTACAACGCCGCCTCCCAGAAGGCCGGTCATGGTGCAAAGGGTCTCGCCTTCGCCTCCGCCGTGGTCACGGCGCAGACCTATATGCAGGAGATCAGCGACAAGGGCAAGGCGTCCCTGACGGTGCGCGCGCGGCGTGCGGCCTTCGATCCGATGGTCTATGCACCGCTGCGCGAGGTGCTCGGCGGTCGTGCCAAGTGGATCGTCGCGGGCGGCGCCCCTCTCGACCCGCAGCTGCTTGAATTCTTCCGTGGTGCGAACATTCCGGTGTATGAGGGCTACGGCCTGACCGAGACGACTGCGCCATGCTCGTTCACCGTTCCCGGCGAGACCTTCCATCAGGGTTCCGTGGGCACCGCATTCCCCGGATTCTCCCTGCGTATCGCCGAGGACGGCGAGGTCCAGGTGAAGGGTACCTCCGTGTTCCCCCGCTATCACAAGAATGAGGAGGCCACCGATTCCGCGTTCACCGAGGACGGCTGGTATGCCACCGGCGATCTGGGTCGTATCGACAACGACGGCTTCCTGTATATCACCGGCCGCAAGAAGGATCTCATCATCACCGCAGGTGGCAAGAACGTCGCCCCCGGTCCGATCGAGGAGGTCATCAAGCGCTGCGAGTTCGTGTCGCAGGCGCTGGTTCTTGGAGATAAGCGTCCGTTCATCTCCGCGCTGATCACGCTGGATGAAAGCACGCTGCGTCCCTGGCTGGCCAGCAAGGGGCTTGACGAGAACATGAGCATGGAGGACGCCGCATCCAACGCCGCGGTCCGCGCCGAAGTGCAGAAGTGGGTCGATCAGGCCAATGAAGGCGTCTCCCGTGCGGAATCCGTGCGCAAGTTCATCATCCTTCCCGAGGAGTTCACCCAGGAGAATGGTCTGATGACCGCTTCGATGAAGGTCATCCGCCCGAAGGTCATCAAGCGCTATGCAACGCTGCTGAACACCCAGATGTACACCAAGAAGAAGTGATTCACCGGCATATGCCGCGATAGGGAGGGGAACACCGGCAAACGGTGCTCCCCTTCTTTGCATATCAGCCGGATGTCTCCATTCCCCTACTTTATATAGTGCTTGCTTATCTAGTGCTTGGCCGAGAACACAGTTATGACATCCTTGGTTTGAGCACAATGCGGTACGGGGACGTCATCGATGCCGGGTCAAGATACGATTTCTCCCCATCACGTATGCCCCAATGCAGGCATACATCGTCGCAATGGTCGGATCGTTCCCCCACTTTTGCGAACCGCTGCCCACGGCTCACCGCCGCCCCGGTCTCCATATCGGTAACGGCCGGCTCGAAGGTCAGCACCATCTTCCCGTATTTCATGCTGACCACATCCTTCCCCGCCACTGTGCCGGCAAACGAAATCACCCCGTCTCCGGGAGCAAGCAGATCCTCACCTGCCTTGGCCGCCAAATCAATGCCACGATGCCCCGACAGCCAGGGCTGCGCCGGTCCGTCATATGCCCGCAGCGCGCTGACGGGTTTGCGTACCGGCCAGTCGAATACGGCATGGCAGGTGTTTCCCCACGCCGATACGACCGCCACATATCCGTCGCTCTGCGAGTCTGTGTCGTCTGACGCGAGCCGCTGCCGCGCATTGCAGGCGTCTCGTTCCATGGCCATCGCCTTCTCCTGCTGCGGCTGAAACGTGCACAGCATCACCGTCGCAAGCATGATCATCAGGCCTGCCGCAACGATTCGCAGCGCTCTGGATCGCGTCTCGACAAGACGCCTCACTCGTTTTCCTCGCCGCCTGACCTCTTCGCTTCGCCTTTGCTCCGTTGTCATGCGAATCTCCTTCCCGGCTTTCGCCTTATCGATTCACCATGACGGACGGTGCCGGCCGCTGTCCAGCTCAGGGGAAAATGTGGATGACACCCCTACGAATATTCACGTAATCATCACAAATAAAGGTACCTTCATCGGAGTGAACCCCTATCGGCGTATACAGTCAACCAAACCACGGAAAAACCGATCAGCAAGCAGAATCGGCAGATACAAGAAAACCCCGTACAAGACGGGGTTTATATCGAGCGGACAACGGGACTCGAACCCGCGGTCTCAACCTTGGCAAGGTTGCGCTTTACCAACTAAGCTATGTCCGCAAAAATCCTGGAAGGATTTCGTGGGTGATGTAGGAATCGAACCTACGACCCCTTCCGTGTGAAGGAAGTGCGCTAGCCGCTGCGCCAATCACCCGAATGCTTTTCAATTATTCAAACCGGAATACTCCGGCTTGCGTGGGCGATACAAGATTCGAACTTGTGACCCCTTCCGTGTCAGGGAAGTGCGCTACCTCTGCGCCAACCGCCCAGGTCTGCAAAAATATAGGCGGTATGAACCGCCTCAGTCCGAGAGGTGGGTACGAGAGTCGAACTCGTCTATACGGCTTTGCAGGCCGCTGCCTAACCGCTTGGCTAACCCACCGTAAAGGTCTGTCAACTCTTCGGACCTAGAGCGGACAACGGGACTCGAACCCGCGGTCTCAACCTTGGCAAGGTTGCGCTTTACCAACTAAGCTATGTCCGCCTTGTGTTTCCAGCAGATGTCTCTGCCTGAGCACGAGTAACTACTATAATGGCATCTTCACGATTTGCAAACCCGGCGTGTCGCACACGCTCGCCTGCGGCGAAAACGGCATGAAATCAAGGTCTTCCGCGTCGCATACGGACTATGCTTGCCAGTATGAGCGAAGAACGAGAAACCGTGATGATCGCCGCGTTCGGCGGTTGGAACGACGCATGCCAATCGGCGACCAGCGCCATCCATCAACTCATCGACGCATACGATGCACGCGAGATACGTCGCATCAGCTGCGACGGCTATTACGACTATCAGGTCTCACGCCCGACCCTATGCCGTGTCAACGGGCACGCACGTCTCGTCTGGCCCCAGACCACGTTCTACGATGTCGTCATCCCCTCCGGCATGCACTGCTATATACAGCTCGCCCCCGAACCGAACTACCGGTGGCGCGAATACTGCCAGCAGAGCCTGAGCATTGCCAGCGAACTCGGGGTGAATCGCATCATCACGCTCGGTTCCATGTTCGCCGATTGCGCGCACACCCGCCCGCTCCCCGTCGGCATATGCGACGACATGGACTGCAACAGCGAATGCGATGGCGGCGAATACGATGGACCCGTCGGCATCCCCACCGTTCTGGAAGCTATGGCGCGGGAAGAATCGTTCGCGGGCACCTCAATCTGGGTATCCGTACCGCAATACATGGGCAATGACGACTGCCCCATGGGAGCGCTGGCGCTCCTCAATACACTGGGCAATAGGCTGGGCGTCGCCTTCGACACAGCAAAACTCACCAAGGAGACGCGCGAATGGCAGGCGAAGGCCTCCATGCTCGTCCGCTGCAGCAATCAGCTCGGCGATTACGTGCACCATCTCGAAGAGGATTGGGACAAGACCGAGCAGGCGAAGGAAGCATGCGAAAACGATCCGCATAAGGTCGACCAGCTGGTCCACGAAGCCGAGGAATTCCTCAAGAAGTTCTAGGCCCTTTGCAGGCGCGGCCTTGTATCGCAGCGTCATCGAATAGGCAAATATGGCAATGGGCGTGACGATTCGGCAACGAATCGTCACGCCCATATCTGTCAAAACCAATGAATGGACGAATGTCAACGCAGCAGGGACCGGCACATCGAGCGATACTGGCTGACGTACCCGCCACCGAAGAACACGCAGTGCCCGGCAATCGGATACAGCTGCCACAGCGTCTCACGATCCTGCCAGCCGGTCTTCAGCGGATGCACCGACTGGTATCCCTCGATGATGTCGCTGAAATACGTAATGCCGAACAGAGCGAGCATGGACAGGTCCTCCTCGCGGTGTCCGCCATGCGCAGCCGGATCGATGAGCACGGCCTCGGTCTTGCCGCGATCGGCCGTCCACATCACATTGCCGCTCCACAGATCGCCATGCACTCGCGACGGCTTATCCGTGGCGGCACGACCAAGCAGTTCCGGCAACGCGGCGATCACATCCTCCGTAAGCTCGACGTCGTATTTATCGAGCTCCCCGCGCTTCACGCCAAGTTCCACCATGGGACGCAGGCGTCCCTGCGCATAATATGTCGCCACATCATCCCATTCGCCGGTATCCATCGGCACGGGATCCTGCAACGGGCCGAAATAGCACGTCCCCTCGTATCCGGCGGGAGCCGATCCGAAATGAGGCGCGCCGGCATCATGCATCCTTGCCAGGGCCGCACCGAACGAGCGTGCCGCCTCGATGGTCGGCATGGCGGAATCGACCCGTTCGATATCGAGATAGCCGTCGCCCCAACCGATGACGTCGACGACCCTGGGCCCTCCCTGGGACTGGGCCTCGCCCAACCACTGCAGACCACGTCCCTCGCACTCGAAGAACCCCTTCGGAGCGAACGCCCTATGCTTGCGATACGTTGCCATTGCTACTCCTTCATTGAACGGTCGATGGCCTTATTGTGTGCATCGCGTAAGACAATCGGGACGATGTGAGCAAAAGCCACGTTTCGTGACACCCGCTGAGTAAAGTGTCAACAGTCAATATCAGCAACCATTCATAATTCACGGAAGTGAACTAGGGAATACAACGACATCATGAATTTCTTCCAAGCGATTTTTCTTGGACTCGTGCAGGCGATAACCGAATACCTGCCTGTTTCATCCAGCGCGCATATCCGCATTGTCGGCGACCTGATGATCGGCCGCGATCCGGGCGCCGCATTCACCGCCATCATCCAGATCGGCACCGAACTGGCTGTGATCCTGTACTATCGCCGCGACATCATCCGCATTCTGGGATCGTGGTTCGGATCCTTGTTCGGCAAGGAGGGCAAGGATTGGAAGTCGCGTCTCGGCGCTCATAACAGCGACACCCAGATGGGCTGGTTCATCATCATCGGCACGATGCCGATTCTGATCGCGGGTCTGCTGTTCAAGGATGTCATCGAAACGACGCTGAGGAACCTGTGGATCACCGTCACCGTGCTCGCCGTGTTCGGCGTGCTGCTGTGGATCTTCGACTCCCGTTCCAGGCAGATCAAGACGATGGACGACATGACCGCCAAGGACGCCCTGATTTTCGGCATCGGACAGATGCTCGCCCTTATCCCCGGCGTCTCCCGTTCCGGCGGCACCATCACCTTCGGACGCGCCATGGGCTACACCCGTGAGGCCGCGGTACGTACCAGCTTCCTGATGGCCATCCCCGCCGTCTTCGGCGCCGGCATTCTCGAGGCGGTGTCCGCGGTGAAGGACGTCAACGCATGCTCCGCGACCAAGGCGGTCGATGCCTGCGCCGCCATCGGCGCATTCCCCGGCTGGGGCGCTACCATTGCGGCGACCATCGTGGCCTTCCTCATCGGCTATATCGTGATCATCGCCTTCCTGAAGTTCGTCAGCACGTTCTCCTACAAGGCGTTCGCCATCTACCGCATCGTGCTCGCTGTGGTGGTGGCCCTGCTGCTCATCACCGGCAAGCTGCCTGCCATCGATCCGTCCATGGCAGGGTGAATGCCATACCACAGATAGCAAAAGAAAGGCCTTCCCGCTCAATCAGCGGGAAGGCCTTTCTCGTCCGTTATGGCTGTTGGTCACATCAGCCCAGCGCGTCCTTCAGCTTGGAGAAGAACCCCTTCTTGCTTCGTGCTGAGGCCGGCCTGGAGCTTTGCGCGACATGGCTGGCATCGGCATCGTGGGAGGTGGCGAACTGCTCCATCAGCTCACGCTCGGATTCGGAAAGCTTCGTCGGGATCTCGACCGCGACATGCACCATCAGATCGCCACGTTCGCCGTCTTCACGCATGCGACCAACACCAAGGCCCTTCAGCGTCACGACATCCTCCGGCTGGCATCCTGCGGGGATATCCAGGCTCTTGGACCCATCGAAAGTCTCGATGTCGATCTCATGGCCGAGCACCGCCCAGCTCATCGGCACACGAACCCAGCAATGCAGGTCGTCGCCCTCGCGGGTGAACTGCTTGTCTGCCTTGATGTGGATGTCCACATACAGATCGCCGGCGGCACCGCCGCATTCGCCCACCTCACCCTGGCTGGCCAGACGGATGCGGGAATCGTCGCGGATGCCGGCAGGCACGTTCACGCCGATGGTGCGCGTGGTACGCACACGACCATGCCCCATGCAGGAGGCGCACGGATTGGAGATGATGTTGCCGTGCCCCTCGCACCGCTCGCAGGGCGCCGTGGTCATCATCTGCCCCAGCATGGTACGGACGACCTTCTGACGCATGCCCTGCCCCTGGCAGTCGGGACACGTGGTGGGCTTGGAACCGTCGGACGTGCCGGTACCGGAGCATTGCGGGCACAGGACGAACGTATTGACACGCACCTGCTCGGTACCGCCGAACACCGCGGTCTTCAGCTCGATGGACATGCTGGCCAGGGCGTCGCGGCCCGGCTGCGTACGCGGCACGGGACCTTGGGATCCGCCGAACGAACCGCCGAAGAACGAGCTGAATACGTCGCCCATATCCCCCATGTCGAACCCGCCGCCGAAACCACCGGCGTTCGGATTGTTCGGATCGACGCCCGAATCGTACATACGGCGCTTTTCGGCATTGCCCAGCACCTCGTAGGCGTTGTTGACTTCCTTGAACTTGTCTTCGAATTCCGGGCCCGCAATGTCGGGATGGTATTTGCGGCTCATCTTGCGATAGGCCTTCTTGATCTCATCCTCGCTTGCGTTGCGGTCAACGCCCAGCACCTCGTAATAGTCTGCCACTCTACTCAGTTCCTTTGTTCTGTTCGGTTGCTAGCGGGTAATTCTGTCACAAGGCACGGTCACTCGCCGGGGTCCTCGTGCGCAAGAAACGATGTCAGGTACCGTGCCACGGCATGCACCGCGGCGATGGTGGTCGCGTAATCCATATGGGTCGGTCCGATCGAACCGACGAAGGCGACCGGATCGTCCGTGGCATCATGGACGGCGGCCACGGCCGGTTCCTTCGCGCTCGCAGCGGCGTCGGCTTCTCCCGAGGCCGGATGCGATGCACCGCCGTCCGCGGCATCATGCGCCGTAACGGTAGACGCCGCGGCGTGACCGGCATGGCCGTACCCGCTGGTCACCACGGCCGCGTTCAGCAATCCCGGGGTATGGGTCTCCGAGCCGATGGCGACATTGACGCCGTCGCCGCGCAGGGATTCCTCGCTCAGCGCGCTCATGAGCTTCATGAGCACCACCTGCTCCTCAAGCGCGTCGAACAGCGGCGCCAGATCCGCCGCCGAACGCTGGTGGGCCAGATGGGAGGCACCCGACATATACAATTCGCTTGCGTTTTCGTCATCCGCCATCGAGACGAACGCATGTTCGAGCTGCACCGTCAACGGGGCGAGCCCGACGAATCGTTGGTCGTTCTCCAACGTCTGCATCCGCTGGGCGGCCTGGGCGAAGGAAAGCCCCGAGCATGCGGCGTTCAGCGCCTCGGTAAACCGCGTAATGGATTCGGTGGACGGCATGACCGCCACCGACAAGGTGTGCTGGGCGACCCTGCCGGTATCCGTGACCACTACGGCAAGCAGCACGTTCATGGCCACCGGCACGAGCTCCACATGGCGCAGCGCCGATTTCGACAGGGACGGCGAGGCGATCACGGCGACCTGACCGGTGATCTGGGCAAGCAGTCGAGCCGCGCGTTGCAACGTATCCTGCAGATTCGCCGACCCGGACAGGAACTCCCCTATCCCCCTGCGCTGGGCTTCGGAAAGCGGCACCACCGTGGCCAACTGGTCCACGAAGTACCGATACCCCTTCTCGGTGGGCACACGCCCGGCCGAGGTGTGGGGCTGGGTGAGATAGCCCTCATCCTCCAATGCCGCCATATCGTTGCGCACCGTAGCCGAGCTCACACCGAGATCATGTCTGTGCGCAATCGCATTCGAGCCAACAGGTTCCTGCGAACGAATGTAATCCTCGACGACGGCACGCAGCACCAACAATCTTCGGGATTGCCGCATGCGTACCTCCTTATGTATTAAGACCATCGTTCATTGTAGGCGAACATCTTCTCGGTCAGGGGAAAAAGTTCGTTCGCAGCGAAGCGCGGCCCGAACGAGAACGCTAACAGAACATGAATTACCAAAACACGCCAAATAGTGCACGATATTGCACGCAACGTCGTATCGCGACGCTAGCATGGTAACCGCAATGTGAGGGCGTCGTGCGCCCGGCACAAGCCGGATACGCGGCCCGACCAATTGGAAGGAAAGTAATCCATGACCGAATTCAAGGAGACCGAGCTCGACGAGCGTGCCATCAAGATGGCCAAGGTCCTCTCTGCTGACGCGGTTGAACGCGCGGGACACGGCCACCCCGGTTCCCCCGTTTCTCTGGCGCCGATTGCCTACACGCTGTACCAGCATTTCATCAAGCATGATCCGAACGATCCCAACTGGGAAGGCCGCGACCGTTTCATTCTTTCCGGCGGTCATGCCTCCCTCACCCAGTACGTTCAGCTCTACTTCTCCGGCTACGGCCTGACCCTGGACGATCTGAAGAACTTCCGCGGCGGTGCCGACACCCGCACCCCGGGCCATCCTGAGTACGGCCTGACCCCGGGCATCGAAATGACCACCGGTCCGCTGGGCCAGGGCTTCGCCTCCGCTATCGGTTTCGCCTATGGCCAGCGCTTCCAGCGCGGCCTGCTTGATCCGGAAGCCCCGGCAGGCGAGTCCCCGTTCGACCACAAGATCTGGGTCATCTGCGGTGAAGGCGATATCGAAGAGGGTATCTCCGGCGAAGCTGCCTCCCTTGCCGCCAACCAGGAACTCGGCAACCTGACCGTGATCTTCGATGCCAACCGCATCCAGATCGAAGGCGACACCAACCTGGTGCTGGCCGAGGACGTGCTCAAGCGCTTCCAGGCCTACGGCTGGTACACCGATGAGTTCAGCTTCATCCAGCCCGACGGCTCCTACAAGGAGGACGTTGAGGGCCTGGCCGACACCATCGCCAAGGCTCAGAAGGCCGCTCCGAACCAGCCGAAGCTGATCAAGGTCGACACCCTGATCGCTTGGCCGACCCCGGGCAAGACCAACGATCCGTCCGCTCATGGCTCCAAGCTGGGTGCCGAGGCCGTTGCCGGCCTCAAGAAGCTCCTGGGCTATGACCCGGAGGAGTCCTTCCACGTGGACGAAGAGGCCCTGGCTCACGCCCGCAAGGTCGCCGAGCGCGGTCTGGAAGCCCACAAGGAATGGGACGAGAAGTACAACGCATGGCGCAAGGCCAACCCGGACAAGGCCGCCCTGTACGACCGCATCAAGGCCGGCGAGCTGCCGGAAGGCTTCGACAAGGCCATCGATGACCTTGAGGCCACCTTCGAAGTCGGCAAGAACGTCGCCACCCGTGGCGCCTCCGGCTCCACCCTGAACGCCATCGCCGCTGTCATGCCGGAACTCTGGGGCGGCTCCGCCGACCTCGGTGGCTCCAACAAGACCGACCTCAAGGGCGCCGCGACCTTCGCCCCGGCGAAGTGCGCCACCAAGCAGTGGCCGGTCTGCAGCCCGTACGGCCGTCAGCTGCACTTCGGCGTGCGCGAGTTCACCATGGGTACCATCACCAACGGCATCCTGCTGGGCTCCCACACCCGTCCGTACGGCGGCACCTTCTTCATGTTCTCCGATTACGAGCGTTCCGCCGTGCGTCTGGCCGCCCTCATGCAGATCCCGAACCTGTATGTGTGGTCCCACGACTCCGTCGCCGTCGGCGAGGATGGCCCGACCCACCAGCCGGTGGAGCACCTGGCTTCCTTCCGCGCCATCCCGCAGCTTGAGGTCGCTCGCCCGGCCGATGCCTACGAGACCGCCGAAGCCTACCGTTACTTCTTCGAGAAGAAGAACGCCCTGCCGACCGCTATGGTCCTGACCCGTCAGGGCGTCCCGGTGCTCGCCGAGACCGCCGAGAAGGCCAAGGATGGCGTGCGCAAGGGCGCTTACGTGCTCGTCGACACCGAGGGCACTCCGGACGTCATCATCATGGCCACCGGTTCCGAGGTCCAGTGGGCCGTGGCTGCCGCCAAGACCCTGGCCGGCGAGGGCGTCAAGGCCCGCGTCGTGTCCATGCCGTGCCTCGAATGGTTCGAGGAGCAGGACGCCGAGTACAAGGAGGCCGTGCTTCCGGCCGCCGTCAAGGCTCGCGTGTCCGTCGAGGCCGGCGTTGCCATGCCGTGGTACAAGTACCTCGGCTCCTACGGCAAGCCGGTGTCCATCGAGCAGTTCGGCCTGCAGGGTGACGGCGCTCAGAACATGATCGACCTCGGCATCACCGCCGAGCACGTGGTGGAAGCCGCCAAGGCCTCCATCGCAGAAGCCGAAGCCGCCAAGTGATTCCACGGAGGGGCGTCACACGCAACGACGCCCCTCCCCTTCTGATATAACAGGATTTGTTCCATAACGGAATATAAGGAGAAAACAAATGACTGAAGCAACTCAGCGCACGTCCGATTCCGGCGTTTCCATCTGGCTGGACGATCTGTCCCGCTCCCGCATCGAGTCCGGCTCCCTGCAGGACCTGATCGCCAACAAGAACGTCGTCGGCGTCACCACCAACCCGTCCATCTTCCAGAAGGCTCTGCACGAGGTCGGCCCGTACGACCCGCAGCTGAAGGAACTGGGCAAGGTCGACGTTGAGACCGCCGTGCGCGAGCTCACCACCACCGATGTGCGTAACGCCACCGATATCTTCCGTGAGATCGCCGAGAAGACCGACTTCGTTGACGGCCGCGTTTCCATCGAGGTGGATCCGCGTCTGGCTCACGAGACCGAGGCCACCGAGAAGCAGGCCGAGGAACTGTGGGCAAAGGTCGATCGTCCGAACGCCATGATCAAGATCCCGGCAACCCTCGAAGGCCTGCCGGCAATCACCGCCACCCTGGCCAAGGGCATCTCCGTGAACGTCACCCTGATCTTCTCCCTGGAGCGCTACGAGCAGGTCATCGACGCCTACATCGAGGGCATCGCCCAGGCTGCTGCCAACGGTCACGACCTGAAGCACATCGGCTCCGTCGCTTCCTTCTTCGTCTCCCGCGTGGATACCGCCGTGGACAAGCTGCTGGAAGCCAACGGCTCCGACGAGGCCAAGGCCCTCGAAGGCAAGGCCGCTGTCGCCAACGCTCGCCTCGCTTACGAACTGTTCGAGAACAAGTTCGCCAACGATCCGCGCTGGGCTGAGCTCGAAGCCAAGGGTGCCAAGAAGCAGCGTCCGCTGTGGGCCTCCACCGGCACCAAGAACGCCGCCTACTCCGACTGCAAGTACGTCGACGAGCTGGTTGCTCCGTTCGTCGTCAACACCATGCCGGAGAAGACCCTGAACGCTCTCGCCGATCACGGCAACGGCGCTCCGTCCATCAAGGGCACCTACGAAGAGTCCCACGCCATCATGGACAAGCTGGCCGAGCTGGGCATCAACATCAAGGATGTCACCGACAAGCTGGAAGCCGACGGCGTTGCAGCCTTCATCAAGTCCTGGGATACCGTCCTCGCCGACGTCCAGGCTGGCATCGACCGCGTCAACGGCTGAATCATTCGCTGATGCAGCTCCGTTAAACGGTATATAAGAAGAATCCCGTCATCATTCGATGGCGGGATTTTTCTATATGAAAAAGCTGCGGAGTGCTCCGGAGGCAATTCGTCATTACACTCTAAAAAACAGCTTGCCGTTCAATCCCCTCTTTCGAAGCGATTGAACGGCAAGCTGGCAAAGCGGCCGATTACTGCCGATAGTACCCGAGGAAATCGGTCAGCTTTTCGGTAGCGTCCTTCAGGACCTCGATGCGCGGCAAATACACCACGCGGAAATGATCGGGATTCTTCCAGTTGAATCCACCGCCGTGCACCACCAGAAGATGCTCATCCTTGAGCAGGTCAAGGGCGAACTGCTCGTCATTGGTGATGTTGAATTTCTTGACATCGATCTTCGGGAAGATATAGAACGCGGCCTTTGGCTTTTTTGCGGAAATGCCCGGAATGGAATTCAACGCCTCGTAGATGTAATTGCGCTGCTCATAGATTCGGCCACCAGGGACAATATAGTCATTCACGCTCTGATGCCCGCCCAAAGCCGTCTGCACAATCGACTGCGCCGGAACATTGGAGCAGATGCGCATGTTGGTCAGCATGTTCAGACCTTCGATGTAGTCCTTCGCAGTACGCTTGTTACCGCTCAGCACCATCCAGCCGACGCGATATCCCGCAATCATATGGGACTTGGACAATCCGGAGAACGTCACGCAGAACAGATCCGGTGCCAGGGACGCGATGGAGGTATGGGTGAGACCATCCATGACCAGACGATCGTAGATCTCATCGGAGAAGATGATGAGCTGATGCTCCCTGGCGACCTGGACGATCTGCTCCAACACCTCCTTCGGATACAACGCACCGGTCGGATTATTCGGATTGATAATCACGATGGCCTTGGTCCTGTCGGTGATCTTGGCTCGCATATCGTCGATATCCGGATACCATTCGGATTCCTCATCACAGATATAATGTACGGCGGTGCCTCCCGCCAGATTCACGCATGCCGTCCATAACGGGTAATCCGGTGCCGGCACAAGAACCTCGTCACCGTTATCGAGCAAGGCGGACATGCTGAGATTGATGAGCTCGCTGACGCCATTGCCGGTATAGATGCCGTCGATGCTGACATTGGGCAGATTCTTCAGCTGGGCGTACTGCATAATCGCCTTGCGTGCAGCGAACAGTCCTTTCGATGGGGAATACCCCTCCGTATCGGGCAGCTGTTGCGCCATATCGTACACGACTTCGTCGGGGGTGCGGAATCCGAAGGGAGCCGGATTGCCGATATTGAGCTTCAGAATGTGGGTGCCAGCCGCCTCCATGCGGTCGGCCTCGTCCACGACCGGGCCACGGACATCATACAGTACATTGTCAAGCTTGTGGGATTTGGTAAAAGTACGCATGGGCTTGTGCTCCTCCGATTGCGGTGTCGTTTCAAATGGCTCGTCTGTCTGTTCCGTCGGCTCAGGCAATGCGGCGATATCGTGTTCCATAGGGACGTCCTCCCCCATCAGCCATTGCTCATTCACCCGCAGCACTGCGGCGAGAAAATGCGCGATATCAGGTCGGGGCACCGTCTTGCCACTGACATACTGGCTCATGTGGCTTTTGCCGAGTTTGACGCCGGATTGCTCGGCAGCGTGCACGAAATCAATCTGCTTCAGACCTCGGAGCGCCATGACTTCGTTGAGCCGTGTGGCAAAGGACTCATCAGCCATACTGTTCCTCCAGTTCAATTTGATGGAAACACTGGTTCAAAGTCTAGCACCGCGCTAACTTGCCGCACCGCAAAAGTTCAATTTTCAATGAATTTGAACTTTCAGAGGGACTGTGCCGGCGCATTTTGCGCTATAGCAGGTGGGTCTCAATCCATTGCGCCACGCCATCATCGTTATTGGCGGGGCAGACCTCGTCGGCGATGCTCAGCACCTTCGGATTGGAGTTGGCCACCGCCACTCCCCTGCCAGAGCAACGAAGCATGTCGATGTCGACCAGATCGTCACCGAAGGAAGCCGTCTGTGACAACGGCACGCTGAAATGATCGGCAAGAACCTGAAGCGCATGTTCCTTGTTAGCCTGCGGATTCATCAGCATCCACAACGATCCTTCGGAAATATGCACGTCGAAATCGGCGGGAATCAGCGTCCGCAGACGGTTCCACTGCTCCGGTTCCGGGAACATGATGATCTTGTCGCTGACGCCGTCGGGCACATCCTTGAAATCGGTGTATCTCCAGGTCTGCGTCTTCCAGTACACGCTGACATCGAAGTTGGTGTACCGCACATCGTCCATGACGATGCCGATCTTGAGTCCCGGCATCTCGCTCAGTAGGAACCGGCACACCTCGCAGGCCCGGCTTGAAGGGAAACCGATTTTCATCAAATGCCCGTCGGCCGGCATCTCGCCGCTGGTGAGCATCCCATAGTCAGACGATACGGGGGCGAAATCGATCAACGCGCCGTTGAGATAGGCCACGCCATCCACAGGGAGCTTTTCAACGAACTGATAGCCGGTGCTCACCGGACGCGCGGTCTCGATGATGAATTTCACACCGGTATCATGCAATCTGCGAATCGCATCGACCGACCGCTGCGTGATGAACCTGTCCTCGAACACCTGGGCGTCATGCAGCAATGTGCCGTCGAGATCGGCGACCAGCATCGATGTCGCGGCGGCATTCCCCCGCATTGAACCGTTCGTCGTCACAGCAACCCCTCGCAGTAGGAACGCACGATCTGCGCGGAACGATGAAGCTTGGCCTGCTCGTCATCGGTCAGCGTCAGTTCCACGATCTCATTGGCGCCGTTGGCACGCAGCTCGGTGGGAACGCCAAGGAACACGTCATGTTCGCCATACTCGCCATCGAGCAATGTGGAGACGGGGACGATGCGCCGTTCATCCCACAGAATGGTCTGGACGATTCCGGCAACCGTGGACGCGATACCGAAATTCGTTCCGCCCTTGGCATCCTTGATGACATTGCCGCGCTCACGGGTCTTGGCTTCCAGATCGGCAGTGGATACCGAGGAGAAACGGTCCTTGTTGTCGGCAAGGAACTGCGCGAAAGGCTTGCCGCCGAGGGAGACCGCAGACCATGGGACGAACTGGGAGTTGCCATGCTCCCCCATGACGAAACCGCCGACATTACGGGGGTCGAGTCCGGTCTCCTCGCCGATGATGGTTTTCAGACGGGAGGTGTCAAGTGCCGTTCCGGTGCCGAGCACCTGGGTTTTGGACAGCCCGCTCCGCTTCCACACGTACCACGACATCACATCCACCGGATTGGACACGACCACGATCACGCCATCGAATCCACTGGACATGATGCCGTCGGTGATGCCGCCGATGATATCCAAGGTGAACTGAAGCTCGCCCATCCTGTCGGAATTCTTCGGCGGGCGACGCCCAGCGGTGATGACGACGACATCGGCGTCCTTGCAATCGGCGTAGTCGCCCACACGCACTTTGACATGCCGGTTCAGAAACTCGCTGCCATCGTCAAGGTCACGGCACTCACCCATCGCCTTGGTCGTGGCGGGGTCGATGAGCACCAGTTCGTTGCACAGACCTTGTGTGATGATGCTGAACGCCGTGGTCGAGCCGACCTGACCCGTTCCGACCACGACAACCTTGTTGCTATTCACGGAAACCATCTGATACCTCTCTTCAATGACAACGGACAAACAAAAACGTCGGTTCACGGTAAATACCGCAAACCGACGCTTCACAACGAACGACTCAGATAAGACCGAACTTGGACATCAGGCCAAGGGCGATGATGATCGCCACCCACAGCAGCGCGATGATGACCGTCCAACGATTCAGGTTCTTTTCCGCAACGCCGGAAGTGCCCGCGTTTTGGGTCAGGCCGCCGCCGAACATGTCGGAAAGGCCGCCGCCCTTGCCCTTATGCATAAGAATCAGCAGTGTCAGCAGGCAGCTGAGCAGCACAACAACAATCTCCAGTGTGATCTTGACAGCAGTCACGAGTCGATTACCTCCGCGTTCCAATACAACTGTGCTCTAGCATAGCGCAACGTATTGAACAATATGGTTTTTGGTTTATATGTTGGGAACGGTCGCGATCATGCGCGCGATTCGACCGCTATACGGCATATCCTGGCGAATTCGTTCGCGTCGAGCGAGGCGCCGCCCACCAGGAACCCGTCCACATCCGGTTCCCCGATAAGCTCCGCGGCGTTCTTCGACGTCACCGAGCCGCCGTAGAGGATGCGCACGCTGTTGGCCACATCGGCATTGAACGTCTGCTCCAGATCCGCGCGGATCGCATGCGCGGCATCCTGTGCGGAATCGGGCGTGGCGACCATGCCGGTGCCGATGGCCCACACGGGCTCGTAGGCGACGATCAGCTTGGCGGCCTCATCCTCGTTGAGATCGCGGGTGACGTCACGTACCTGGCCGACAGCGAAATCAAGCTCGATGCCCTGCCGACGTTCCTCGAAGCTCTCCCCCACGCATAGAATCGGGCGCATGCCGGCAGCCAACACGGCCCTTACCTGATCGACGATGTTGGCATCGTCCTCGGGATGGTATTTTCTTCGTTCGGAATGGCCGATGATCACATAGGAGCAGCCGAGATGGGCAATCATATCGGCTGAGATATCGCCGGTGAACGCTCCCTGGTTGGTCACGGAAACCGCCTGGGCACCGTATTTGATGTGGATCTTGTCCGCTTCGACAAGAACCTGGACGCTGCGCAACGAGGTGAAGGAGGGAAACAGCGCGACCTCGCAGCGTCGGTAGTTGAATCGCGCGTCCTTGAGCAGCCAGGAAAGCTTCTGCACGAAATATGTGGCTTCGAGATGATCGAAGTTCATCTTCCAGTTGCCCGCCACCAGTGGCTTGCGCTTCGCCGCCATACGCACGACTCCTTCAACGGTAAAAGGGTGAGGGGCAGTTCGGAGAGCCGCCCCTCAGCCAATCACATCAATGGTTCCTCAGAACCGTTCTTTTCAGTCGAGCACCTTCAGGCCCGGCAGCTCCTTGCCCTCAAGGAACTCGAGGGAAGCACCGCCACCGGTGGAGATGTGGGAGAAGCCGTCCTCCGGGAAGCCGAGGTTGCGCACTGCGGAAGCGGAATCGCCGCCACCGACGATGGTGAACGCGCCGGCTGCAGTGGCGTCGACCAGGCCCTGGGCCACGGCCTTGGTGCCTTCGGCGAAGGTCGGGACCTCGAACACGCCCATCGGGCCGTTCCACACGACGGTCTTGGAATCGACGATCTTGTCGTGGAACAGCTTCTGGGACTCCGGACCGATGTCCAGACCCATCTTATCGGCCGGAATGGCGTCGGCGGCCACGACTTCCGGAGCGATGTCCTCATCGGACTTCGGGAAGACGGGGTTGATGACGACGTCGGTCGGCAGCACGAGTTCGACGCCGTTCTTCTCGGCGCGCTCCATGTAGCCCTTGACGGTCTCGATCTGATCCTCTTCCAGCAGGGAGGTGCCGACCTCGTAGCCCTTGGCCTTGAGGAAGGTGTACGCCATGCCGCCGCCGATGACCAGACGGTTGGCCTTGTCCAGCAGGTTGTCGATCACGCCGAGCTTGTCGGAGACCTTGGAACCGCCGAGCACCACGGTCAGCGGACGATCGGGGTTCACGGTGGCACGAGACAGCGCCTTGACTTCCTTCTCGACCAGCAGGCCAGCGGCGGCCGGCAGATCGGCTGCGACGTCATAGTTGGAGCCCTGTGCACGGTGCACGACGCCGAAGCCGTCGGACACGAAGACCTCGCCGAGAGCGGCGATCTTCTTGGCGTATGCGGCGCGCTCCTCCGGATCCTTGCTGGTCTCTTCCGGGTTGAAGCGAACGTTCTGCAGCAGCACGACATCGCCGTCGTTCATCGCGGCGACCTTGGCCTGCGCATCCTCGCCGTAGGTATCGGCGGCCAGCGGAACCTCAATGCCGAGCAGCTCGCCGAGACGTGCGGCGACCGGAGCCAGGGACAGTTCCGGAACGACCTTGCCCTTCGGGCGGCCGAGATGAGCCATCAGAATGACCTTGGCGCCTTCTTCGCGCAGAGCCTTGATGGTCGGCAGAGCGGCCTTGATACGGCCGTCGTCGGTGATGGTGGTACCGTCCAGCGGGACGTTGAAATCAGCGCGGACCAGAACGCGCTTGCCCTTGAGATCTCCAAGATCCTTGAGTGTCTTCATGTGTATCCTTTCCTAACCGCGTAATGCGGAAAGCGGCGAATTCTTGCCACTTCGCATAATACAACAGACCCACCACTCGGGTGGGTCTGAAACAGGGGCGTGCCCCAAAAAATTTCCGAACCGTTCAGGAAAGCGAACGGGAGGTCTTCTCCGCCAGCTGCAGCAGGCGACGGATACGACCGGCGATGGCATCCTTGGAGATCGGCGGCTCGGCCAGACGACCAAGCTCCTCGAGGCTGGCATCGCCATGCTCAAGACGGAGCTTGCCGGCGGCGCGCAGGTTCTCCGGCACATCGATGCCGTTCTTCTCGAACATATCGAATGCCTGACGGACCTTTTCGCATGCCTCGGCGGCGGCCTTGGCGCTACGGCGCATGTTCGCGTCATCGAAGTTGGCCAGACGGTTCGCCTTGGAACGGGTCTCGCCGTCGGAGCGCTTGCCGGTCCAGTCGCGGGAGGAATGCACGGCTCCCATGGAATTGAGCATGCGTTCGATGGAATCGGGATCGGTGAGCGTCACACGGAAGGATTTGCTGAGCTGACGAGCCTTGGCGGTGATGCCCAGACGCCGGGCCAGCCCCGACAGAGCCATGGCGGCCTCGTTGCTCGGACAGATGATCTCCATATACGGGTTCTTGCCGAGATCGGAAAGAATGCCCCTGGCCATGAACGCGCCGCGCCAGGCGGCACGGACCTGGGCGATCTTGCCCTGCACGATCTTCGCCGGCAGACCGCGCACCGCCCTGTTGCGGTCGATAAGCCCGGTCGCGACGGCGAGATTCACCGCGCCGCGCTCGACCTTGACATCGTGATACTGATGCGTTCCCTTGGGCGTGGTGCGCGTGGAGGTGACAAGCTGGGCTTCGAGGTTGTACAGCTCCTCGATGTTGTTCTTCAGCCACTGGGCCGCCACGAGGGAATCGAACCTGGCAAGCATGATGATCTGCTTCTGGGCGTTGTTCGTAAAGCCGCCGGCGAAGCGAATCATGGTAGTGATCTGCGCCTTGCGGGCATCCACTTTCTCGTCTTCCAGCTCAGCGAGCTCGCCCTTCACATCATCGATAAACGCCAAGAGCAGACCTCCTCAATCCTTCTGTTCCATTACATTATGCAGACCTGTCGCGGCCGGAGCACGCGACTTCACCGAAGTTCTGTGATACCGACCTACTTGGACAAGGCTCTCTCAAATTTCCCTATTTTAAAACCACTCGTCTCGCCATGTGAGCATTAACGCTGTTGCATGACGGACGCGATCATCGGTGGCGACGCAGCTCGCGGGCGGAAACGGTGACTTCCAACCCGTGGGCACGCAATCGTCTCGCCAGTTCCTCGCTCATCGCCACCGACCTGTGCTGGCCTCCGGTGCACCCGACGGCAATGGTCACGAAATGCTTGTCCTCCTTCGCGTACCCGTCGATGGCGATCATCAGCGCCTTCTCGTACGCGTCGAGGAATTCGACCGCGCCGTTGCTGGAGAGCACGTAATCGGACACCGCCTTGTCCTGACCGTTCAGCTCACGCAGACTCGGCACCCAGTACGGATTGGGCAGGAAGCGCACATCCGCGATGAAATCGGCATCCGTGGGGGTTCCGTATTTGAACCCGAAGCTGAAGATGTGGACGGAGACCGTCGAAGGACCGGAACCGACCATGGCCTCGTACAGCTTGGTCGACAGCTGGTGGATGTTCAGGCGCGAGGTGTCGATGGTCATGTCGGCGTGCTCCTTGAGCCCACGCAACAGCTGACGCTCCTCCATGATGCCGTCGATGAGGCTGTTGCCATGCTGCAGCGGGTGGGGACGCCTGACCTTCTCATACCTGGTGACCAGCACATCGTCGGACGCATCGAGGAACAGGATGCGGGTGTGGACGCCAAGGTCGTCGAGATGGCTGAGGACTTCGTTCAGATCGTCGAAGTAGGCGCGCGAACGCACGTCGATGACAGCCGCGAGCTTGTGCACCGCGGCATTGCCCGCCTCCCCATGCGATGAGCCGGCGGCGTTGGTCATCATATCGACCAGCGGCACCAGCAGCTTGGGAGGCAGATTATCGACCACGTACCAGCCCATATCCTCCATGCAGTCGGCGGCATGGGAACGGCCCGCGCCGGACATGCCCGTAATCAGCATGACCTCGAAGTCGTTGGCCGGCGCCGGCATATTCGCCTCGTCGATGGTGGGTTGCACCGTATTCGTGGACTTGTCGCTCATCACAATGCCTCCTCAAGCGCTTCGCGCATGGCCGATTCCAACACTTGGTCACGTTTCCGATCACATGCTCCCGCGCTTGGCGGATCGGCGTCCCAGATGCCGGTCATCAGCCATACCTGGATCATGGCCTGGTACAGCAGCATCTCCTCGCCGCCGATGGCCGTGCCGCCATGTTCTCTCCATGCCGACATCAGTCTAGTCGGGCGCGGATCGTATACGACATCCAGCAGCGTGCCGCCAGTGGTGCAGGTCTCGCCGTTCAGCGCATCGGCGATGCCGTCGGCGGCGTGGCCGGGAATGGTGTTGATCGCCACGTCCGCCCGGCGCAAAACCTCGATGGCCCGTTCCATACCGACGATATCGATAGGGCGCTCCCCCGGCAGGAACTTTCGGGCCAACGGTTCAAGATCGACGTTTTTGCCGGGGTGACGGGCCACAACCGTCACATGCCTGATATCCGGCATCATCGTACACGCCGCAAGAGCCGAGGTGGCGGTGTTGCCATTGCCGATGATGACCGCCTCTCTCGTTCGCTCTCCCGGTACGGCAACGCCGCGCAGCTCATAGGAATGCTCGAAGGCCAACTGGATCCCCTGCACATCGGTGTTGTAGAGCCTGATCGCCGGAAGGTCGTGGATCCCGGCGCGATTGGGCTTTGACCAGTCGAACACGGCGGTGTTGGCGACGCGCAGCTCCCTCGCCCACATATTCGACGGCTCGCCGTATGGCTGGATCGTCTTCTTCAACGGCATGGTCAGGCTCAGGCCGGCCCACTGGGAATCAAGGGAGTGCAGGAATCCGTCAAGATCATCCTCGCCGACCTCATGCTTGTCGTAATGCCAATCGTCAAGCCCCAGGGCGCTGTAGGCGGCATTATGCAATACAGGCGACAGCGAATGCGCGATCGGCTTGCCCAGCACAGCGCAGCGATGATTGATCATGGTCATGCCCTATCTCCTTCTCTCTGCATCCATGGTAGCGTCACCACACGCCGTTGCCGCCGCATCGTTCATTCATCGACGTGGCCGTCATGCGATTCATCGGCATGCAGCGCCTCATACAGCGCCTGCGCCTTGGCATGCCCTATGCCTTTCACCGCTTCGAAGTCTTCCACGCTTGCCGCGCGCATGGCCTTGACCGAACCGAAATGCGCGAGAAGGCGCTTCTGGTATTGCTCGCCGATGCCGGGGATGGCGTCGAGCGCGCTGCGCAACGCACCTTTTCTTCTCATCTGGCGATGATAGGTGATGGCGAAGCGGTGGGATTCATCACGGACACGCTGCAGCAGATACATTCCCTCGGACTGCCGCTTGAGGATGATCGGGTAGTCGTCGTCGGGCACCCAGACCTCTTCGAGGCGCTTGGCCAACCCGCATACCGCGACGTCGGTGACGCCGCAATCCGCCAATGCCCTGGCCGCGGCCATGGCCTGTGGTTTGCCGCCATCGACCACCACAAGATTCGGCTTGTATGCGAAATGACGGCGATCCGTATTCTGCTGGACGACCGACGCATCCTCGTTCGCAGCGAATGATTCGGCGGCATCATCGACCGCCGCCGAGGAAGCCGTTCGCTCCGCCTCCATGCTCTCTCCCGAATCACCAGCGATATTGCCGTGACGGAACCGACGGGTCAGGGTCTCATACAATGCGGACAGATCGTCAAGCGCCCCCTTGCCATCGTCCCCTCGTATGGCGAAACGACGGTATTCGCTCTTCTTGGCCACCGCGTCCTCGAAAACAACCATGGAGGCGACCTGGAACGCACCGCCCACCGTATTCGAGATGTCGTAGCATTCGATGCGCAGCGGGGCCTCCTCCAGCCCCAATGCATCCGCCACTTCGTTCATGGCACGGGTCCGCGCGCCCATGTCGCTGATGCGGCTCATCTTGGAACGCTGCAGCGCCTGGGTCGCGTTCTCGTTCGCGCGATCCATAAGCTGCTTCTTATCGCCGCGTGCGGCGACTCGGATCGACACCGCCCCCCCACGCAATCCCGTAAGCCACTGCTCGATCTCCTCGCGCCGGCTCGGCTCGAAAGTGACGATGACCTCGCGCGGCACCGGTGCGACAGGTGCCAGCAGATCGGCGCGGCCCGTCTGTTCCTGGCGCAGATTACGCTCACGCGTGGCCTGCGCGCGGGATGCGGCATCCGTGGCGGTGACCGTCTGCGTCGGAGCCAGCGCATCCCTCGACGTAACGATACGGGTACCGTCCGCCACCGGAGCGTCAGCCGGAGCAGCGGCACCTGCGGCATCCGCATACACCTGTACGAGAAGATCGGCCAGCAGGTCGGCGTCATCGATGTCCTCGACACGTTCGACGCTCCAGTTACGTTCACCGCGAATCGAGCCGGCACGAACGAAGAACGCATGCACCGACGCCTCAAGCTCATCGGTATCGAAGCCGAACACATCGGCATCCACCTGATCGTCCATCACCACCGCATTGCTTTGCACCACCGTGGACAGCAGCTGGATCTCGTCGCGCAGACGCGCCGCCTTCTCGAACTCCAGATCGGCGCTGGCCGCCTTCATGTCGCGGGTGAGCTGCGCGATATAGGATTTGCCGATGCGCCCCGTCATCACGCCGACGAGTTGCTCGACCATATGCCGATGCTCCGCCTTGCCGATCCGCCCGACGCAGGGAGCGGAGCATTTGCCGATGGAGGCCAGCAGACATGGACGATTCGTCAGCTGCGCCTTGTGGAACGCATTGGTGTTGCATGTACGCACAGGGAACGTGCGCAGCAACGCGTCAAGGCTGTGCCGCATCGGCCACACCTTGGCGTAGGGGCCGAAATACCTGCTGTCCCTGCGATTGCGGCTGCGTGTCACCCAGACGCGTGGGTAGTCCTGGCCGACCGAGACCGCCAGATACGGGTAGGTCTTGTCATCCTTGAACTGCACGTTGAACCGCGGATCGAATTCCTTGATCCACGTGTATTCAAGCGTCAGCGATTCCAGCTCGCTGCCGACCACGGTCCATTCAAGGCTCCGGGCGGTGAGCACCATGGTCTGCGTGCGGGGATGCAGCTGGTATAGCGGCTGGAAATAATTGGTCAGACGATTGCGCAGATTCTTCGCCTTGCCGACGTAGATGACACGGCCTTCGCCGTCGCGCCATTTGTAGACGCCCGGTTCGGCCGGGATGTCCGATGTCTTCGGCCGGAAGAGGTCGCGGGTATCCCCCAGCAAAGGCGCACCGTTCCTGTTCACGCCTTTGCCGTTGCCGGCAGCAACACCTCCCTCGCCCTGCTGCTCCTGCAACAGGGCGGAGGCGGTTTTCTGCCATTCGCCAGGACTGTGCTTTTCGAATACCGAACTCATAGCATCGTCTTCAGGAACTTGCCTGTCCAGGAATCCTCGCATTGCGCGACCTGCTCGGGTGTGCCTTCGGCGACGATGGTGCCGCCGCCGTCACCGCCCTCCGGGCCGAGGTCGATTATCCAATCGGCGGATTTGATCACGTCGAGATTGTGTTCGATGACGATGACCGTATTGCCTTTATCCACCAGACCCTGCAATACCTTGAGCAGCTTGTTCACGTCCTCGAAGTGCAGACCGGTGGTCGGCTCGTCGAGAATGTAGACGGTCTTGCCGTCGGAACGGCGTTGCAGTTCGGTGGCGAGTTTGACGCGCTGCGATTCGCCGCCGGACAGCGTCGGCGCGGGCTGGCCGAGACGGATGTAGCCGAGACCGACGTCCACGAGTGTCTTGAGATAGCGGGAGATGCCGGTGTAGGCCTTGAAGAACTCGGCCGCCTCCTCTATGGGCATGTCGAGGATATCGGCCACGGTCTTGCCGTTATACGTCACCTCAAGGGTCTCGCGGTTGTATCGTTTGCCGTGGCAGGTCTCGCATTCGACGTAGACGTCGGGCAGGAAGTTCATCTCGATCTTCAGGGTGCCGTCACCGTGGCATGCCTCGCAGCGACCGCCCTTGACGTTGAAACTGAAGCGTCCGGGGCCGTATCCGCGCACCTGCGCCTCGGGGGTTTTGGCGAACAGGGTGCGGATCTTGTCCCATACGCCGGTGTAGGTGGCCGGGTTCGAACGCGGCGTGCGCCCGATGGGGTTCTGATCGACGTGGATGACCTTCTTCACCTGATCGAGGCCTTCCACGCGGGTGTGCTTGCCCGGCACGATGCGTGCGCCGTTGAGCTTGTCGGCCAGCACCGGGTACAGGATCGTGTTGACCAGGGAGGATTTGCCCGACCCGGAGACGCCGGAGACGACCGTGAACACGCCGAGCGGGAAATTGACCGTGAGGTTCTTGAGGTTGTTCTCACGTGCACCGACGACGCGCAGCTGCGCGGTCTTGCGCACTTTGCGGCGATGCTGCGGCACGGCGATCTCACGGCGATGGGCGATGTAGTCCCCGGTGATCGAGCGCTTGGCCTTCGTCAGCTGCTTGGCGGGGCCGGAATAGACGACCTCGCCGCCATGTTCGCCGGCGCCCGGGCCGATATCGACCAGCCAATCGGCCTCACGGATCGTGTCCTCGTCATGTTCGACGACGATAAGCGTGTTGCCAAGATCGCGCAGATGGTGCAGCGTTTCGATGAGACGTTCGTTGTCACGCTGGTGGAGACCGATCGAAGGCTCGTCCAGCACGTACATCACGCCGACCAGACCAGACCCGATCTGCGTGGCGAGACGGATGCGCTGCGCCTCGCCGCCGGACAGCGTGGCCGCGGCACGGGAAAGCGTCAGATAATCGAGACCGACATCGTTGAGGAATCCCAGACGCGCCTTGATCTCCTTGAGCACCTCGCCGGCGATCAGCGCGGCCGAACCGGTGAGCTTGAGTCCCTGCACCCATTCCAATGCTCGCGCAACGGGCATGTCGCACACGTCGAAGATGGACTTGCCATCGATGGTGACCGCCAGCACCTCGGGCTTGAGTCTGCGCCCCTTGCACTCCTGGCAGGGCACCTCGCGCATATAGGACTCGTAGTACTGCTTCATGGATTCGGAGTCGGTCTCCTCGTGGCGGCGCATCAGCGTGCGGACCACGCCCTCGAAACCGGTGGAATATTCGCGCAGCCGCCCCCAGCGATTGCGGTAGGAGACATTAACCTTGAAATCATGGCCGAACAGGATGTCGTGCCTGACGTCCTCGGGCAGATCCTTCCACGGGGTGTCCATGGAGAATCCCATCTCTTCGGCCAATCCCTCAAGCACGTGCCTGTAGTACTGGGATGTCATCTTGGTGTTCGACCACGGTTCGATGACGCCCTCGTTGAGCGATTTGTCCGGATCGGCGATGACGAGTTCGGGGTCGATCTCCAGCTTGAAGCCGAGACCGGAGCATACCGGGCAGGCACCGTACGGCGCGTTGAAAGAGAACGTGCGTGGCTCGATCTCGTCCAATTCGAGCGTATGCCCGTTCGGGCAGCTGCGATGCTCGGAGAACGGCTGGCGGCGGGACTTGCTTGATTCGTCCTCGTCCACGTAGTCGATGACGATGCTGCCGTTGGCGAGCTTCAGCGCGGTTTCGATGGAATCGGTGAGACGCTGACGCACGCCGTCCTTGACGACCAGGCGGTCGACCACGACCTCGATGGTGTGCTTGCGCGTCTTCGCGAGTTTGATGTCGTCGGACAACTGGCACATCTTGCCATCGATCAGCGCACGGGCGTAGCCGTCGGAACGCAGCAGTTCGAGCATGTCCACGAATTCGCCCTTACGCCCCTTGACCACGGGCGCAAGAATCTGGAAGCGCGTGCGCTCCGGCTTGTCCAGCAGCGTGTCCACGATCTGCTGAGGCGTCTGGGCCTGTACCGGCTCGCCGCATTCCGGGCAGTGCGGGACGCCGGTGCGTGCGAACAGCAGTCGCAGATAGTCGTAGATCTCGGTGATGGTGCCGACCGTGGAGCGCGGATTGCGATTGGTGGTCTTCTGATCGATGGACACCGCCGGAGACAGTCCCTCGATGAAATCGACGTCCGGTTTGTCCATCTGCCCGAGGAACTGGCGCGCATAGGCCGACAACGATTCGACGTACCGGCGCTGGCCTTCGGCGAACAGCGTGTCGAACGCCAGCGAGGACTTGCCCGAACCGGACAGGCCGGTGAACACCACCATGCGGTTTCGGGGAATAGAGAGATCCACATTCTTGAGATTGTGCTCGCGCGCCCCCTGAATGGTGATCTTCAGATCATTGGGGATGTGAGAGATGTCCGCCACCAGACACCCGTCGTGCTCGACAAGCGGCGCTTTGGCTATCTCCCTGGAAAGGAACGATTCGCTGGTCATCACCTTCTCCACGACCACTTCCCCGTTCCTGCCTCGGCTGCCACCGTTTGCTCTGGCCACACGCGCCTCCCTCATACGCCGGACGTTCGTTCGCTTGACTCAGAATACATCAACCTCATGGTTTTTTCGAACAGATGTTCGCCTGCGGCGTTGCGCTTGCCGAACCCGCAACCAAGGAGGGCCATCCCCTTTGGGATGGCCCTCCTTGTCACCCCGGCCTTCCGCCGGTGCGGCTCGTGCTATTTCTTGCGCGGCACGTAGATGACGGTATCGATCAGCTCACGGTAATGGGCGATGATCTGCGCGCGACGGGTCTTCAGACTCACCGTCAGCATGCCGTTGGCCTCGGTGAACTCGTCGGGCAGGATCTCGAACTTGCGGATTGACTCGGCACGGGAGACGCCCTCGTTCGCCGCGTTGACCGCACGTTCGACCTCGGCGTGGATGATCGGATTCTTCGCCAAGGCCGCCAGATCGGGTTCGCCCCGAGCGCCCTGGGCCACCAGCCAGGCGTTCGCGTCGGCGAGATCCAACGTGACCAGCGCGGCGACGAACGGCTTCTTGTCGCCGATGACCAGGCACTGGTTCACCACAGGCGAGGTCATGACGGACGCTTCGAGAATGCCCGGAGAGACGTTCTTGCCACCGGCGGTGATGATGAGATCCTTCTTACGGCCGGTGATGGTCACGAAGCCATCCTCGCCGATGCTGCCAAGGTCTCCGGTGTGCAGCCATCCGTCGACGATCTGCTGTTCGGTGACTTCGGGCTGGTTATGGTAGCCCTTGCAGACCAGCGGACCGCTGATGCACAGCTCGCCGTCCTCGGCGATGCCTGCGGTCACGCCGTTCAGCGGCTTGCCGATCGTACCGATGCGGTTGTCCTCGGGAAGGCTCACGCACACGGGCCCGCAGGTCTCCGTCATGCCATAGCCTTCCAGCAGCTGCATGCCGATGCCGTTGAAGAAGTGCGACAGCTCGGCGTCCATCGGAGCGCCGCCGGTGATGGCGCACTGCGCGTTCGGACCGAAGATGGTGCGGATCTTCTTATAGACGAGCTTCTCGTAGAAGACGTGCGCCAGGGCAAGACGCCACGACGGGCGCGCACCGGACTGCTGCACGTGGGACCATTCGCGAGCCGCCTTCGCACCACGAGCGAACAGCTTGCCGGCGACGCCGGAACCGGCGCGCTGCGAAGCGGCGTTGTACACCTTCTCGAAGACGCGCGGTACGGCCAGCAGCAGCGTCGGGCCGAAGCTCTCGAAATCCTTGACGATGGTCTTCATGCTTGAGCTCAGGCCAAGCGTCAGTGTGCTGGCATAGCTCAGCAGCGACATGTAGCGGGCGAATACGTGGCTCAGCGGCAGGAAGAGCAGCAGACGGCGGCCGGGCGCGTCGACCACGCCGGGCATGTACTGCTTTGCGGACTGGCACAGGAAGGCGAAGTTGCCGTGGCTCAGCTCCACGCCCTTGGGCGTTCCCGTGGATCCGGACGTATACACGATGGTCGCCAGGTCATCGCCGTGCACGGCGTTCTTGCGATCCCAGAACTCCTTGTCGCTGACATCCGTGCCGAAGGCGATGATCGCGTCGACGGCGCCGGCCTCCATCATCAGGACGCCGCGCAGGCTCGGCACCTCGTCCTTGACGCTTTCGATCTTGTCACGCTGCGTATCGTCCTGCGCGATGGCAAGCGCCACCTTCGAGTCGTTGAAGATGTTCCTGATCTGCTGCGCGGAGTTGGTCTCGTAGACGGGGACGGTGAGAGCGCCGACCGCCATGATGGCCATGTCGAGCGCCGTCCACTCCCAGCAGGTGCGGGCGATGATGGATACGGCATCACCCTTCTTGACGCCCCATCCGATTAGTCCCTTGGCAATGTCGATGACCTTCTGGCGGAACTCGCGGGCGGTGAAGGAGTGCCATTGGCCCTGCTCGTCCTTGTATTCCACCATCGAGCCTTCGGGGTCGCGCTGTGCGCGGCCGTCAAGGAAGTCGAACAGATTGATGTCGCTGTCGATCGGTTGTTTCAACGGATTGGTGAACTTCTCGACCATCACGGTCGCGTTCACCTTCTGATCTGCATGTTCAGCCATACCACTATTGCTACCCCACGCCGGATACAATTCCACGGCCATATGGCATGAACGATATGGGCCGGCCCTTACGAGATCTTCGCAGGACCGGCCATGCTATGCAAATGGAATTACTCCTCGGCCACCAGGTCGAGATAGGAATCGTTCCACAGATCCTCGTCGCCGTCGGGCATCAGCAGCACACGTTCCGGGTTCAGTGCCTCCACCGCGCCCTCATCGTGGGTGACGAGCACGATCGCGCCCTCGTACTTGGCGATGGCCTTGAGAATCTCGTCTCGCGACGCGGGATCGAGGTTGTTGGTCGGCTCGTCGAGCAGCAGCACGTTCGCGCGGGAGGTGACCAGCATGGCCAGGGCGAGACGGGTCTTCTCGCCGCCGGAAAGCACTCGTGCAGGCTTCATGGCATCGTCCCCGGAGAACAGGAACGAGCCGAGGATGCTGCGGGCCTGGGTGTCGTTGAGCTCCGGGGCGACGTGCACGAGATTCTGCAGCACGGTCGCGTCGAGATCGAGCGTATCGTGCTCCTGCGCGAAATAGCCGATCTTGCATCCATGACCGTATTCGACGGAGCCGGTATCAGGCTCCTCGATGTGGGCGAGCAGACGCAGGGTGGTGGTCTTGCCGGCACCGTTGTAACCGAGGATCACCACGCGTGACCCCTTGTCGATGGCGAGGTTCACGCCGGCGAACACGATATTCGAGCCGTACGCCTTGGAGATGTCCTTCGCCATGATCGGCGTCTTGCCGCAGGGCGCCGGCTCCGGGAAGCGGATATCGGCGACCTTCTCGGCCTTGGTGGCCTCGGAGGTGTTCTCCAGCAGCTTTTCGGCGCGACGCATCATGTTCTGCGCGGCGACGGCCTTGGTGGCCTTGGCATGCAGGCGAATGCCCTGCTTCATCAGGCGATCTGCCTTCTTCTCGGCCACCTCGCGCTCGCGGCGGCGACGCTCCTCGTCGACCACACGCTGGTGCAGGTATGCCTTCCAACCAAGGGAGTACATGTCGATCTGACCAAGCTGGGCATCCAGATGCCACACCTTGTTCACCACTTCGTCAAGCAGCTCCGTGGAATGGGAGATGACCAGGAATCCGCCCTCGTATTTCTTGAGGTAGCCGCGCAGCCAGTCGATGGAGTCGGCGTCCAAGTGGTTGGTCGGCTCGTCGAGGATCAGGGTGTCGGCATCGGAGAACAGGATCCTGGCCAGTTCGATGCGACGGCGCTGGCCGCCGGAGAGCGTTCCCAACTGCTGTTCCATGACGTCCTGCGGCAGGCCGAGGGACGCCGCCATGCTGATGGCCTCGGACTGCGCCGCATACCCGCCGGCCTTGTCGAAGTCCTGCATGGCCTTGTCGTAACGGTTCATGGCCTTGGACATCACGTCCGGATCAGGGTCGGTCATGTCCTTTTCGGCCTTGCGGATACGGCTGATGATCGAGGCGATGTCGCGGGCGCTCATCATGCGGTCGAGCGCGGTCTGGGTCGGATCGGCGGCATGGGTGTCCTGCGGAAGGTACCCGAGCTTGCCGGATACGCGCACCTTGCCCGCGGTGGGCAGCATGTCGCCCGTGATGACGCGGGTTAGCGTGGTCTTGCCGGCACCGTTGCGACCGACCAGACCGATCTTGTCCCCCTTGGACACGTGGAAGTCGGTGGGATGAAGCAATGTACGCGCACCGATCTGAATCTCCAGGCCCTTTGCCTCAATCGCCATGCCTCATCCTTCTCTTTCCGATATCGTGATGTACTTAAAGCCAAGGGAATACTATAGCAATACCGCGAACCGTGGCGTACGGGAAGGGTCTTTCAGCCTTCGGCGGCCTCGTTGATGCAGCGGATGGCGTTGAGCGTGCGGGGGTAGCCGATATACGGCATGCACTGGGACACGACCGCGATGAGGAACGCCTTCTCGTTGCCGACCGCCAGATTCGCCTTCGCATGGGCCACGAGCTGCGGCTCGCAGCCGCCTTGGGCGAGCAGGAAGCACAGGGTGATCATCTCGCGTTCGCGGGTGGTCAGCCCCTTGCGGGTGTAGTAGTCGCCGAAGCAGTTGTCGGCCAGCCACTTGTTGATGTGACGGGTTTCCTCCGGGCCGGACTGCGCGAAGCCGCGCATGCCCTCGCCGAAGATCTCGACCTGGGAGCGCTCCCCCGCCTCGGCACGCGTCTGCGGCGTGGTGGTGGACTGGCCTTCCAGCGGCAGGTTGATGTCCTTGTCGACGAACACCTCGTTGGTCGTCTTCAGGAACGGCAGCACGCGCCCGAATCCAAGATATGCCGTGGCCTGATAGACCACTTCCTTTACCTGCACCGGAGTGACACCGGTCTCCAGTGCCACGGGCAGCATCATCTCGTACGCGTCGACGCCCTGACAGCCGATCAGCGTGGCGAGAATCGCCATGGAACGGGTGGAGTCGTCAAGGTCGGGATGCTGTGCTCCGGGCTCGTTGACCACCTCGCCGTAGGCGAAATTGGAGAAGAATTCGATGAACTCCGGATCGGCCTGTTCAAGGGTGATCTTGCCATCGGAGAAAAATCCGTTCTTTTTGCCGAACATGCGTTGCCTTTCCTGTGATGCTTGCTACAGGCGCGACCGACGACCGGGAGATGGCCGCCTGTCTGCCCTGCTCATACCTTATGCCCGTCCGAACACCGCTTCAAATGATTATGGAAGATGCTTCACCATGCGCATATTGCATGAAACCTGTCATCCACGCCGAACACACGAAGGGTGCGCCGCTTCTTGCGAAACAGGCGCACCCCACACATTGCGGCATTACGGAGGACATCCGTTGGATGGCTCCTCCGCCCTCGCTCAGACCTCGCTCACCCGAAGCAGCGACTTGATGGTCCTGCGCCGATCCATCGCATCGTAGGCGGCCTGGATCTCGTCAAGGGTGAATTCGGCGGTGAACACACGGCCGGGATGGATCTCACCCTTCAGCACCAGGTCAAGCAGATGGTCGACTTCGGTGTCGTAGTGGCGCACCGGAGCCGGGCCGCCACGCAGGCCGACATTGCGGTAGAAGAGCCCCGGAATATCCGCCTCGACGTCATGCGGCAGGCCCACACGGCCGACGACGGCACCGCAGCGGGCGACCTTCATGGCCGTATCGTTGGACAATGCGGAACCCACGCATTCGAGCACCGCATCCGCACCGTAGCCGTCGGTCATCTCCATAACGCGGGCCACGGCCTCGTCGCCACGTTCCTCGACGATGTCGGTGGCACCGAACTCACGAGCCAGAGCCTGGCGGTCGGCGTGACGGCTCATGGCGATGATGCGCTTGGCACCGCGGATCTTGGCGGACAGCACGCCGCACAGGCCCACCGCGCCGTCACCGAACACCACTGCGGTATCGCCGGGCTTGACTTCGGCGGAGGCGGCGGCATGGTAGCCGGTCGGCATCACGTCGGACAGTGCCAGCAGGTCGGCGAGCTTCTCGTCGGAGAAGGACTTCGCATCGCCAGGCACCACGACGAGCGTGCCGTTCGCGTGGGGCACACGCAGGTATTCGGCCTGGCAGCCAAGCCCCTCGCCGCCGAAGTAGCCGCCGTGCGGGCAGGAGGATTCGAAGCCGGCCTTGCATACCGGGCACTCGCCGCAGGAATACGGGAACGGCACGATCACAAAATCGCCCGGCTGGGCGATGGTGACGTCGCTGCCGACGGATTCGACCACGCCGATGGCCTCATGGCCGGTCTGGGTGTCGGCCTCGCGTCCGTCGCGGAAGAACCACAGGTCCGATCCGCACACGCAGGCGTGCACCACACGGATGATGGCGTCATCCGTCTCGATGAGCGTCGGCTTGGCATGCTCCTCGCAGGCCATGGTCTTGATGCCTTTATAGATTGCTGATTTCATATCCACTCCTTCATGGGTCGACGGGAATCATAACTGGACAATACGGTGCCGTGGCATGCAAGGCGCGTCAGACGGCCGAGGGATCGTGCTGCTGGCGTTTGACCGCATCGACGATGTCCCGGTTCTCCTCCAGCAGACGTTTCGCCTCGTCCTGACGCCCCTCCGCGATGGCGCGCCAGTACAGGGTCTTGAACGACACGTACGCCTGCTGCATACGGATGCTTTCGGCCTTGGCCGCCAATCGCAACGCCTGCGCGTCCAACAGCTCCACCTGCCTGCGAGCGCCTTGTGGTCCGTCGGTGGAGTTGGCGAGGTATTCGCGCATGGAGTCCAGCGGCATGCCGGTTGCGGCGAGGCAGGAGATGGTGATGAGTGATTGCAGGTCGTTGTCCGAGTACATGCGGTGCCCGGAGCTGGGGTCTCGTGCTATCGGTTTGATGATGCCGATTTGTTCGTAGTAGCGCAGTGTGGTTTCCGGTAGTCCTGAGATCATCGAGGCTTGTCGGATGGTGTGCCAGGTGCTTGTTGTGTTGCCCATGGTTCGCACTCTATGAACTTCGAGTGCTTGAAGTCCAGTGTCGGTGTGTTGCGTGTCGTGTGGTTTGAGGTCTGTCAGCCTAGGTGTGCTTTGAGCCATGGTTCGGTGAGTTCGCCGATGCGTTTGGCCATGTATTGGTAGCCGTAGTCGCTGGGGTGGAATCGGTCGTGGGCGTAGAAGCGTTTCTGGTCGGCGTGTACGTCTTCGTGGGTCATGTCGAGGAAGAGTACGTTGTTCTTGTCGCAGACGGTTGTGCTGATGGCGGTTTGTTGGTTGGTCATGCCTTCGATGACTTTGCGTAGGCTGGCTCCGAGGGATGGGCTGCGGTAGAGTTGCGCCGCGCTGAATACGATGATGTTGTTGCTGATGGCTTTGGCCTCGTTGATTGTGGCGGTGAGGTCGTTTTCCCATTCCTGTGGGGTTCGTCTGGCCATGAGGTCGTTGGATCCGGCGCAGATGATCAGTAGGTCGGCGGTGCCGTTGATTTCGGGCAGGAGCCGGTAGCGTACTCGTCTCATGGTGGCGCCGAGTTTGCCGTGCGCTTCCCAGGTGATGGGTTTGTCGAGGATGCGTGAGAATTCGGTTGCCATGTCCGGGGTGAATCCGTGGGATTGGTTGTCTACGCCGCATCCGGCGATCATGGAGTCGCCGACGGTGATGAGGCGTAGTGGTTGTGTTTGGCTGTCGGTGGCGTTTATGGTGCCGGTTCGTTCGCCTTCGGGTTCGGGGTCGAGGTGGATGGCGTGCTGGGCCCACCATGCTTCGGCGAGTGCCAGGATGTTCATGTTCCCTTCTTTCTGCTGGTTGCTGTTGTTGTGCCGTGTGGGCGTTCGGGTCGTTGTGTGGGGTCGTGTGTTGGCTTGGCTACGGCTGTTAGCGGAAGATGACGTGTTTGCATAGCGGGTAGCCCCATGCGAATTGGCAGCCCATGGTGAGGAATTTCACGAGGATGGGGTTCCATTCGAGGGTTTTCGGCAGCCAGGTGAGCATGGTCGAGCCGAAGAGGTAGTTCCATAGCCATAGTGCGATGAACAGTGCGACGCTGCGTGTGAAGTTGCTGGATGATTTGAAGGTCACGTTGCGGTTCATGAGGAAGTTGTATGACGCGGACAGCACGATGGCGACGGCGTTGGCTGCGGCGGATGGCACCGAGATCAGGTGCAGGATGGTGAACGATCCGAATTCGACCAGTGTCTGTGTGGCGGAGACCATGAGGTATGGCAGCAGTGTTCTGCGTTGTGGCTTCTGCCGTTGCTCATGGCCGTTGTCGTCTGTGTGTTGTTCGTGTTCGTTGCCGCTCATTCGTGTGCACCTTGTGTGTGGTTCGTTTGACCGCAGCTCAGTATAGGCAGGTCCCGGTATCGGCGGACGGCGGCGTGCAGGTGGCGGTTGCACGGGTTTCGTGGGCTTCGGGTAGTCTGCTGTTGGTTTTGCCAGTGACCGCAAGGTCACTATCGAATGTCGAAGGAGAACAAACATGGCATTTTCGCATAATGCGCCGTTCCGCGCCGATGTGGTCGGATCCTATCTTCGCCCGGCCGAGCTCAAGCAGGCACGCGCCGATTTCGCCGCCGGCACCATCGATGCCGCCGCGTTGAAGGCCGTCGAGGACAGGCTTATCACCGAGCTTGTGGCCAAGCAGAAGGCCGCCGGCCTGCATGTCATCACCGATGGCGAGTTCCGCCGCGGCTGGTGGCATTTCGATTTCATGTGGGGCTTCAACGGCGTGGACCACGCCGCCGCCGCGCATCGTGTCGCATTCCATGACGAGGTCACCCCGGCCGACACCGCCACGGTGACCGGCAGGATCAACGGCGAGAACCATCCGTTCGTGGAGCATTTCAAGTTCGTCAAGCAGTTCGAGGACGAGAACACCGTGGCCCGTCAGACCATGCCGTCCCCCGCGCAGACCCGCTTCGTGCTCACCGGCAACAAGGCCGCCTACCCGTATGACGAGTTCTACGCCAGCGACGACGAGCTGACCGCCGACATCGTGGCCGCCTACCGTCAGGTGATCGCCGACCTGTATGCCGCCGGCTGCCGCAACGTGCAGTTCGACGACTGCACCTGGACCCGTCTGTGCGACAGGAGCGTCCGCGAGCGCCTGGGCTGGAGCGATGAGGATGCGCTGCGCCTGCAGCAGGAGAATCTTGATGTGATCAACGCGGTGATTGCGGATCAGCCTGCCGATCTGGCGATCAATACGCACGTCTGCCGTGGTAATTTCCATTCCACTTGGCTGTCTTCGGGCGGTTATGCGCCGGTTGCGGCCAAGCTGTTCGGCGAGGAGAACGTGAACGCCTATTATCTGGAGTTCGATGATGATCGTTCCGGTGATTTCGCCCCGTTGGCCGAGGTGTCCGGTGATAAGAAGGTCGTGCTTGGTCTGATCACTTCCAAGAAGCCCGAGCTTGAGGATGCCGATACCATCAAGGCGCGTATCGAGGAGGCTTCCAAGTATGTGCCGTTGGATCGTCTGTGCCTGTCCACCCAGTGCGGTTTCGCTTCCACCGAGGAGGGCAATAAGCTGACCGAGGATCAGCAGTGGGCGAAGATCGCGCTCGTGCAGTCCATTGCGAAGGATGTCTGGGGCGAGTGATTCCGGCCTGTGGACGGTATTCGTCCAACGTATAGCTCTCCCCCTATGGGATTGGGGTGCGCGTGGCCGCCTATTCGGATCGGCCCGTGCGGCGATGCTGGTTTTCCGGCGTTGCCGCACGGGCCGTTTCTTGTGTCCTGTCATCGGATTGCGCCATCGTGCACGCAGGCCAGCGTACTAGAGTGGTTGTTGTATTCGTCTTATCAGGGAAGGGGTTCCATGGACACCGCCAATGATGCCGACCGCCTGCAGATGCTGTTGTACAGCGCCTATGATTCCGATACCGTGCGCGATATGGAGCGTCCGCTGTTGGACGATGGCGTGCCGTTGATGCGTATGGCCGCTTCTGCCACGGCAAGGGTGACGATGAAGCTGCTCGACGATGAGGGTCTTGCCGTGGAGGATTCGCGTATCGCCGTGCTGGCCGGCGCCGGGGATAATGGCGGCGACGGCCTGTATGCGGGGGCCATGCTTGCCCAGGAGGGTGCGCAGGTCACCGCCATCGCCGTGGGGCGTTCCCTGCATGATGCCGCGTTCGCCGCGTTCGTCCACGCCGGCGGGCGTGTGCTGGTGCTTGATCCGAACGCCGATATTCCCGGTTGTGCCACGGGCTTCTCCGCGGGCGAGGCCGGCGAGCGCCTGCAGGCCGCCGTCGAGTATGCGCGCGGTTCGCATGTGGTGCTTGACGCGATGACCGGTATCGGTGTCAATGGCGCGCTGCGGGGCATTCCGGGCACGCTTGCCGCCTCTCTGGGCGAGACGTCGCGGCTGCCTGACCGTCCGGCCCTTCCCCATAACGAGCCTTCCGGCGATCTGCCGCTGGTCGTGGCCGTCGACACGCCATCCGGCGTGGGCGTGAACGACGGCACCCTTCCGGGCGCGTATATCCCCGCCGATGCGACGGTGACGTTCGGCGCGATAAAGCCGTGCGCTATGGTGCCCCCGGCATCCTATGCCTGCGGCAGGCTCGTGCTGGTCGATTTCGGGTTCGATATTGACGAGCCGGATCCGACGGTCGAGATGACGGACAGCGATTTCGTATCCGAGTCGATTCGTCTGCCGCGCTTCGAGGACGGCAAGTATTCGCGTGGCGTGGTCGGCCTGGTGACCGGTTCCACGCGCTACCCGGGGGCCGCGGTGCTGACGGCCAGGGCGGCGGCACGGTCCAATGTGGGCATGATCCGCTACATGGGTCCCCAGCGCACGCAGAACATGGTGCTTGACGCCGTGCCGGAGGCGGTACTGGGCAAGGGGCATGTCCAGTCCTGGGTCGTTGGCTCCGGCGTGCCGTGCGGCGGTGACGGGACGGGCGGCGAGGATATCCAGCGTGAGACCATCGCGGCACTGCTCAAGCATTACGCGTTGGCCGACGGCGAGACCGATGACGGTGCGCGGCGCGACGATGAGGCGCGCGCCATGCCGCCGATCGTGGTGGATGCCGGAGCCTTGGATCTGCTGCCCGCGCATGTGCCGGCGCAGGTGGTCGTCACTCCTCATGCCGGCGAGCTGGCGACGCTGCTGAACCGTCTGCGCGGCGAGTCCGAACTGTCGCTGACCGCACGGGATATCCAGGCGGAGCCATTGCGGTATGCGACGCTGGCGCACACGCTGACCGGCGCGACCGTGCTGTTGAAGGGCGCCGTCACCATCGTGGTCGGTACGGACGGCGAGGGACGGGATCGCATCATGCTTTCCGGGCGTGCTCCGGCCTGGATGGCGACGGCCGGATCGGGTGACGTGCTGGCCGCCCTGTTGGGGGCGTTGCTTGCGCAGCAGGGCGATCTGCCGGTAGCGGACCCGGCTCGCATGCCCGAAATCGCCGCGGCCGCGGCATACCTGCACGGCTTGGCGGGGGCCGACGCCTCCGAATCGGAGCAGCGTGGATGGAACAGGCCCGAACTCTACGGGCATGCCGAGAAGCGCACGTTCTCGTCGCTTGGCCATCCGATCATCGCCACGGATGTCATCGCCGCCATCCCCCAGGCCTTCGACGAACTGATCCGCTAGATCATCGCCACCCCGTGCACGCACCGCCGGCCGTTTTCCTGCCCGCTTCTTATGTTGGATGCCTGACAAGAGAGGTGGGTGCATGCAACAGTTTTCCGTGGTCCTGAACCAGCTCATCGGCATGGGCGTCATGCTGGTCGTGGGCGTGGTGTGCGTCAGGACGAAGCTTTTGAACGAGGACTCCCTGCAGGGGGTGTGCCGTCTGATCCTGAACGTGGGCATTCCGATGCTGGTGTTCTCCAACGCCGTGTCCGGCACCACGCGCGAGGACCTGTTCGGCTCCGCCGCGGTCATCGGCATCACGATCGCGCTGTACGCGCTGCTCATCGTAGCGATGTGGCTGCTGGCGAAGATGCTCCGTCTGCCGGGCGAGCGCGGGCGCATGTTCCAGGGCGCGTTCATCTTCGGCAATGCCGGGTTCATCGGCTTGCCGCTGATCCTGGCATTGTTTCCCAAGCAGGGCGCATTGTATTTCGCGTTGATGTCGCTGACCGACCAGTTCTTCTTCTGGACCTACGGAGTGTGGATCACCAAGCCGAAGTCGAACCGGCAGACGTATATGGACGAGCATCCGGCGAAGACGCTGGGGTCGAGGATTCTCGGCATGCTGAGCCCCGCGCTGGTGGCGGTGATCCTCGCGATCGCGATCGTGCTCATCGGCATCCCGGTACCGCAGGCGGTGATCGCTCCCCTGCATTCGCTGGGCGCGATCTCCACGCCGTTGTCGATGATCTACCTCGGCGGCCTGTTCGTGCTGCGCGACTGGGCCGGCGTGCTGAAACGGTACGAACTGTACGTGGGCATCGTGGTCAAGATGGTGCTCTTCCCCATCGCGTTCCATGCGCTGCTCGTCGCCGTGCCGCCGATGCTCGGCCTGGGGGCGATCCCGCGCAGCATGGCGGACATGATGACGATCATCGCGGGGCTGCCGACCATGAGCGCCATCGTCATGTTCTCGGAACGCGAGCATAACATGCCCGAATACGCGGTGGGACTGGTGCTGGCCACCACCGTGGCGAGCCTGTTCACGCTGCCGGCCGTATCGTATCTGACGTTCTGAGTCTTCGGGGCGACGTCGGCATCCCGCCGATGCCGCCCTTTCTCGTATTTTCCCCTGTATACTGAACAAGGTTGTGCAAACGTAATCAGTGATGAAAACGTAGTCAATGCTGACGGTATCAGAGGGAAGATCATCGGATGGACATCTTGACGAACATCGTGTACACGATACTCGACTATTCGCCGGAACTGCTGCTCGCATACGTAGTCGTGGCGGCAATCGTAAGCCTGATCAAACGAGTGCGGCGCGGCCTGCGGGACGACCGTTCGCCCATCGGCCTGATGACGGCCCGGCTTACCGGGCGCGAACGGGAGGACGAGGATGACGACGTGCCGGCGCACGACCCGTACACCGCCGCGAATCTGCTGAACGGATACACGCAGGGCGAAAGCCCCACACTGGGCGACGACGCGCCGATACCGCCGCAGTCGCTGCGCACCCCCACCCCGCTTCCGCCGGGGTTCGTGCGCCTCGACCAGCAGACCCGCCGTCAGCCGGCGGAGCATGTTGCAACGGCAGGCACCGATCCTGCAGCCACCTCTTCCCTGGCATCGACCGGATCCAGCGTCGCCGAAACACTGCGCGGCCTGCCGGGCGAATACCATGTCATCGACGACGTGGTGATCGCCGACACCGCCGGCCCCACGACAGCCCACGCCTCCACCGCCATGCTCGACCACGTCGTGGTCTCGCCATACGGCGTATTCGTCATCGATGAGAAGGAACTCATGGAGGAACGCATCGAGGGCGACGTGCAGGACGCGCATTGGCGTGCATGCTGGGGCAACGGACGGGACCCCTCACGCCCCGACGCCGATCTGTTCAATCCGATCATGGAGAACATCCGGCATATCCAGGCGCTCGCGCATATCACGGGGATTCCGATCGGCCGGTTCGTCTCGCTCATCGTGTTCTGCGGGGACGGCATCGACCTTGACGGCATCACCGGACGCGGCAGACTGCTGTCGAGCACGCGCGGCATGCCGTACCCGACCCGCATCATCACACGCGACGAATTGCCCGGCATCCTCGCCCAATACCGCAAACCGCAATTGGACGAATTCATCTGCCAGTCGAAGACCGCGATCATCGAATCGCTGAGCGCCAGCCGACCCGCGGACCAGGACCGCTGAACAGATCCTCACCGACCGGCGCGACCGGCCAGCACGGCGGCCACGCACTGCACCAAGGCGACGGCGGTCATCACGCCCAACGACACGACATAGCCGCCGGTCGCCTGATACAACGCGCCGAACAGCAGCGGACCGGCCGAGGCGATAAGGTAGCCGATCGACTGGGCGAAACCGGACAGCAGCACCGTCTCCACGGCACTGCGGCCGCGCATGGCGATCAGGGCCAACGCCACCACCAGCGACGCGCCCTGCGCCACGCCGCCGACGAACGCCCATACCGGCATGAGCGAGGGGCAGGCCAGCATGCCGATACCCGCAACGACCATGGGAACGCTCGACGTCAGCGCCGCGCAGACCTGACTGCCACGGATCTGCATGAGCCTGGGGATCAGCAGGCCGGAGAAGATGCCGGTGAACTGGAAGACGAACAGATGCACGCCCGCCGCCGAGGCACCGAACCCCGCATGCTCGGAAACGCTCGGCATCCAATTCGACATGGTGTAGAACGCCGAGGATTGGGTGCCCATGAACAGCGTGACCCACCATGTCATCGGCCGGCGCAGCAATGCGGCCATGGTCCCCGCCGACCCCTGCCGGGCATGTCCGCCGCCTTCACCCAGCACCAGCGTCTGCGCCGACCCGGTCGTATTGCACGTCTCAACGACTGCCTTGCGCCACGAATGCGCCATCCTGACGATCCACAGCACCGCCACGGCAAGCGGGGGAATCGCCCAGAACGCGAGCGCGTGACGCCATCCGCCCCAGGCCTGCGCCATGGCGGATGCCGTGAGCCCGGCCACCGCCGAGCCGCACGTGATGCATGCGGAGTATACGCCCGTCGCCGTGGCGACATGGTCCGCATAGTCACGTTTGGCGATGACGGGCACCAGCACGTTGCCGACCGCTATGGCCGAGGCGAATATCACCGTGCCGACCCATATGCCGGCACCGCCGGTGAATGAGCGGATCACGTCACCCACTGCGATGGCGATGAGCGCAAGCAGAATCGTGCAGTCGAGGCCAAGCCGCGAAGTCAGCAAGGAGACCAGCGGGCTCACCGCGGCGAACGCCAGCAGCGGGATCGCGGCCAAGAGCCCCTGCAGCCCGCCCGCCCATCCGAAGTCGGCACCGATGTGTTCGAGTACGGGGCCGACCGCGGCGATGGAGGGTCGCAGGTTCAGCGAGACCAGGAAGACCAGTGCCGCCCACACTCCCGTCGATCTGCGGTTCGAGACAAGACGCAGCCGTTCCATTCCCATCGTTCCTCCCCAGGTAACAGGTCATGCCGTCGCCGTCGCGATGCCCCGCATCCGGCGTGCCCTCATGACAACGGTATTGTTATACGCGCCGGCATGAACCTGCCACATGTGGGACGGAAGCGTTCTCGCCGTGCACGGGTACGGTACACTGGCGGTGCCGATGTTCCATTGTTCAGAAGGGTGTTCGCATGGCTTCCGCTTCCCGTCCCATTACCGATGTGATCTTCGATTTCTGCGGCGTCGTGCTGGACTGGCAGTGCCGCGCGGCCCTGGAGGGGCGCTACCCGGCCGAACTGGTCGACCGGATCTGCGCGGATGACGACCCGTGCGGTTTCTTCGACTATGAGGATCGTATGGATCACGGCGAGTTGCTGGAGCAGGTGCTGCCCGATGTGAGGCGGGAGCAGGGGGAGGAAATCGCCGATATCTTCGCCGATTACATCGCGCGCTACGATGATGCGCTCCCCCGCATGATCCCCGGCATGGAGGAACTGCTAAGCGATCTGCGCCAGGCCGGATACGGCGTATGGGGATTGACGAACTGGTCGTGCGAGACGTTCCATGTCGCCTTCGAGAAGTTCCCGCAGCTCGAACGGCTATTGGACGGCACGGTGGTGTCCGGCGTGGAGAAGAAGTTCAAGCCGAACGCCGATTTCTACGAGCTGGCGCTGCGGCGTTTCAGGCTGAAGCCGGATTCGTGCGTGTTCTTCGACGATACCGCGAAGAACGTGACCGGCGCCCGGCAGGTGGGCATCCACGCCTTCCGGTTCGTCGACGCGCAGCAGGCGCGCAGGAACCTGGAGTCCATGGGCGTGCGCCTGTAGAACCTCTGACGATCCCGTATAACGCCCCGTATCACGATTCCGTATAGCGGAACGGCTCGTTATCAGCCTGCCTTCGTTGTCAGCGCTCCGTCATAGATTGAGTTTATGACCCTTCTGCAGTTGAAGTACATCGTCAAAATCGTCGAATGCGGCTCGATGAACGAGGCCTCCCACGAGCTGTACGTGTCGCAGCCCGCATTGAGCTCTTCCGTCAAGGAACTGGAGAAGGAGCTCGGCATCGAGATCTTCACCCGCTCCTCCCAGGGCATCGCCCTGACCGTGGACGGCGCCGAATTCCTCACCTACGCGCGTCAGGTGCTCGACCAGGCGTCCCTGCTTGAGGAACGCTACAAGAACGCCAAGCCCCGCAAGCAGCTGTGCACCGTCTCCACGCAGCATTACATGTTCGCCGTCGAGGCGTTCGTGGAGATGATCAACTCCATCAAATCCGACGAATACGAGTTCACGATCCGCGAGACCCGTACGCGCGACATCATCGACTCGGTCGCCAACATGCGCTCCGACCTGGGCATCATCTACCTGTCGGACTTCAACAAGGACGTGATCGGCAAGCTGCTGCGCGAGAAGCACCTGGAATTCCATCCGCTGTTCCGCGCGCCGCTGCACGTGTTCATCTCACGTGACAATCCGCTCGCCACGAAGAAGCTCATCACCATGAAGGATCTGAAGCCGTTCCCCTTCATCCAATACGAGCAGGGCGAGGACGGCAGCTTCTACTTCGCCGAGGAGGCGGTCTGGCCCGACTACTCCCCCAAGCAGATCAACGTGACCGACCGCGCCACCATCCTGAACTTCATCATCGGCCTGAACGGCTACACGGTGTGCACCGGCATCGACAACGGCGATCTCAACAACGAGAAGATCGTCACCGTACCGTTGGATTCCGACGAGACCATGCTGGTCGGCTGGATTACCAACGAGCGCGCGAAACTGTCGACCGCGGCGGAGAACTACCTGGAGAAGCTCAAGTCGGTCGTCGCCGACCACGGCTACAAGCTGATCGACTGATCGGAGCAGCGGCTTCAAGGAAGCCGGCTTCCGCATCATATAAGCGAGGGGCGTCGCACCATTCCCGGTGCGACGCCCCTCGCTCGTCTATGCCTATACGATGCCTATACGATGCTATGCGCGTATAATCGCGCCGAATCGGTCAGGCGCCGTATTGCGCAAGATACGCCTCGGCTGCCGCGGCGATCTGCGGCGTCACGTACGGGGTGCCGTCGGCGGTCTCGATGTGCTGGCCGGCCTCGAAGATCTCCTTCACGTTCGCGATGGAGAACACGGGGAATCCGAACTCGGCCTCGACGGCCTTCACCGCGGAGGTGTCGGAATCCTTGGTCTTCTCCATGCGGTCCACGCTCAGCACCAGGCCCACCACCTCGACGTCGGCTTCGGCCTTGAGCTTCGGGATGACCTCGCGCACGGCGGTGCCGGCGGTCATCACGTCGTCGACGAGCAGCACCTTCATGCCGTCGACGAGCTGCGTGCCGACCATCATGCCGCCGTCGCCATGATCCTTCTTCTCCTTGCGGTCGAAGGTGTAGCCGACTTCCATGCCGTGCGCGGAGGTCAGCGCGATGGCGGTGGAGACGCCCAGCGGAATGCCCTTGTACGCCGGGCCGAACACGGTGTCGATGTCGTTCGGCAGGTTGCCGGCCTCGATCTCGGCGGCGATCTTCTCCGCATAGAATGCGCCGAGTGTGGCGATCTTCCTGCCGTCGTTGAATGCACCGGCATTGATGAAGTACGGGGACTTACGGCCGGACTTGAGCGTGAACTCGCCGAACTTCAACGCCTTGGATTCCAACAGGAACTGTGTAAAACGAATATCGAGGGATTCAGCCATTGCTTTCCTTTCCCGTTTCTGTATCGAAAACTCAAATATGCCTCGGCATCCGGCGGGAGTCGGCATGCCATATGTATCCGTCTGCCGCCAGATGCCCATCGGACTCTTAGCGCCAGGTCTGCCCGGCGGCGAGCTTGGCCGCAAGCTCCGGACGATCGTCAAGCAGATCGTCAAGCTCGCGCGCCACGCGCAGCGGAGCGACCGGATCGAACAGGGCGGCGGCGCCGACCTCGACCGCGTTGGCACCGGCGTACAGGTATTCCAACGCCTTCTCGCCGGTGTCGATGCCGCCGATGCCGATGATCGGCACCTCAGGCAGCGCGGTGCGCACGCGATAAACGGCAGCGATGCCCACAGGCAGCACAGCCGGGCCGGACACGCCGCCGGTACGATTGGCGATGATCGGCTCGCCGGTCTTGATGTTCAGCCTCATGCCCAGCAACGTGTTGATCATGCTCAGCGCGTCGGCACCATGTTCGACGGCGGCACGGGCAGGCTCGGTGATGTTGGTGACATTCGGGGTGAGCTTGACGATCATCGGCTTGTCGGTCATCGGGCGCAGCTTGTCCATCAGCTTGGACAGAGCGACCGGATCGGTGCCCACGCTCATGCCGCCATGCGTCACATTCGGGCAGCTGACGTTGATCTCCAGCATGTCCGCGTCGCAGTCGGCGAGCTTGGCCACGACCTCGCAGTAATCCTCGTCGCAATGGCCGGCCACATTGGCGATGACGGTCGCACCGATCTTCTTAAGCTTGGGCAGATCGTCGACCAGGTAATGGTCGACACCCGGATTCTGCAGACCGACCGCGTTGAGATTGCTGGCAGGGCCTTCAGTGGTACGCGGGCTGGGATTACCCTCCCACGGCACCGGGGAAACACCCTTGGTGCATACCGCGCCGAGCTGGCTGACATCATAGAACCAGCGCACGGCGGCATACTGGAAGGTGCCGGAAGCAGTGCCCACCGGATTCTTCCACGGAACACCGGCCACCTTGGTGGGGTGCTTCCATTCATGGTCCTCATACAGATTGATGTGATTGGTATCGTTTGCGGTCATGATCACTCACCCCATCCCAACTGTTCACGAGAGAAAACCGGGCCATCGGAGCAGACCTTGAGTCTGCCGTCCACGGTGTCGATGGTGCACAGCACGCAGGTGCCGTAGCCGCAGCCCATACGCTGCTCCATGCTCAACTGGCAGGCGAGGCCACGCTTGGCGGCCCATGCGGCCACGGCCTTCATCATCGGCAGCGGCCCGCAGGCCAGCAGCACGGTGTCCAGGCCTTCGGCGGTGAGGCCGCCATTGGATTCCAGCTGGTCGAGCAGGGTCACGACGTTGCCGTGCTCGTTGTCGATGCTCAGCAGCGAATCCACGTACGGTGCCACGATGTCGTCCGCGAACTTCTCGTCACGGTAGCCGAACACCGCGGTGACCTTGGACTCGCCGGCATCATGCAGCTTCTGCGCCGCGCAGATGAGCGGCGGAACGCCCAGACCGCCGGCGACCAGCACGTAATGCGCCTTGTCCTTGATGGAGAAGGGCTTCGTGCCGAGAGGTCCGAGCACGTCGACGCTGTCGCCCACATGCTTGGCGGCGAGGTTCTCGGTGCCCTTGCCGACCACGGCGAAGATGATGCTCACCTCGTCGCCGTTCACCTCGCTCACGCCGAACGGACGGGGCATGAGCATCATCTCGTTGTCGGTGAACAGGTTGACGAACTGCGCCGGACGGGCGTGCTCGGCGATGTACGGGTCCTTGAACGCCATACGGACAACACCCGTGGTGAGCTCTTCGATGGCGGTGATGGTAACGGGGTGACGCGGCGGGAAATACCCTGCGGCGACGGCCTCGTCCACCACATCATATGTGCGGGTGAACGTCATGTTCTCTCCTCTTCGCTTACAGTACTGCTCTCAGATTATCGCGCATGTCGATCGCCGCGGCCTGCGCGGTCTCACCGACCAGTTCGAGCGCCTCGGAGGCGCTCATCGTGTCGCTGTATTTGCCGCTCTTCCTCCACGCGCCGATGATGCCGCGCGAGGAGTTGACGATCGCGCCGGAACCGTCCGCGTCGAACATGCCGCGCACATCGGCGGCGGTACCGCCTTGCGCGCCATAGCCCGGCACGAGGAAGAACGTGTGCGGCATGCGCTTGCGCAACGCCTTGCCTTCCTCCGGATGGGTGGCCCCGACCACGGCACCGACTCGGGAGTAACCATACTTCCCGATTGTTTCGGCGCCCCAGCCTTCCACCAGATCGCCCACATGCTCGTACACCTTCGTGCCGTCGGCGAGGTCGAGCATCTGCAGCTCGCTGGAGGACGGGTTGGAGGTGCGCACCAGCACGAACAGGTCCTTGTCGGTCTGCGCCGCGGCGTCGACGAACGGCGTGATGCCGTCGGTGCCGAGGTACGGGTTGACGGTGATGGCGTCGATGTTCCACGGGTCGTGCTCCCCCACGCCGGTGAGCATGCGGGCATAGGCCGCGGCCGTGGAGCCGATGTCGCCGCGCTTGGCGTCGGCCAGCACGTACAGTCCGCGTTCGCGCGCGTATTCGCAGGTCATGGCGTACACGTCCACGCCAGCCGGGCCGAGCGCCTCGTACATGGCGATCTGCGGCTTGACGGCGGGAACGATCCCCGCGACGGCGTCGATGATGGTGCGGTTGAACTCGAAGTAGGCGACGGCCAGCTGGGCTGCGGGCAGTTCCTCCTCGCTTTCGACGGATTCACGGACCTCGTCGGCGAAGGATGCCACCACTTGGGCCGGCACCAGCGCTTCGGTCGGGTCGAGGCCGACGACGCTGGGGTTCTGCGTCTCGGCGATCGCTTCGATAAGACGATCCATATTCTTTTTCCTTTCGCTGGTTCGGCTTACAGGCGGCTGAACGCCAGTGTCGAGCCGATGACGGTCGCGAGCGGGCGGCCGGAGACCTGCCATCCGCCGAACGGGGTGTTGCGCGCCTTGGAGTGGAAGCGTTCGGGGTCGACCGTCCACTGCTGCGCCGTGTCGAGCACGACCAGGCCGATTTCCGTACCGTCGTCGCACCCGCGCAGGTCGAGCACCCGCTTGCCTGTGCCCTCGGCGTGCGCGGCATCCTGCTGCGCGTCGAGCAGCGCGGCGATGTCGGTGGGCGTGTGGCCCATCAGCTTCGTCGGCTCGGTCGCCATCAGTTCGATCAGACGCTTGTCGGAGATGAAGCCGCCGTCCACCAGCACCTTGTGGCATACGCCGTACGCGCATTCCAATCCGATGATGCCGTTGGGCGCTTCGAGGAAGCCGAGCTGCTTTTCCGCGAGCGTGTGCGGCGCATGATCGGTGGCGAGCATGTCGACGGTGCCGTCCGCGATGGCCTCGATGGTGGCCTGACGGTCGGCTTCGCTGCGCAGCGGCGGGTTCATCTTGGCGAGCGTGCCGTACTTGAGCAGCGCCTCGTCGCTCAGCGCGATGTAGTGGGGCGCGGTCTCGCAGGTGATGGGCAGTCCTTCGGCCTTGGCGGCGCGGATCGCCTTGAAGGAGATCGCCGTGCTCACATGCTGGAAGTGCACATGGACGCCGGTCTCGCGCACCTTCTCGATGTCGCGCGCGACGATGGCGAGCTCGGTGTCCTCGGGGATGCCCGGCACGCCGAGTTCACGGGATACGGGGCCCTCGTTGACGGCGCCCGTATCGTGATGCTCGCAATGCTCGATCAGGTACAGGCCGGATTCCTTGGTGTTGGCAAGCACCTGGTCGAGGATCGCCGGGGTGACGGCGGCGCCGTCGTCGCTGATGGCGGTGACGGGATGCGCGAGCTGGTATTCATCCTTGTTCGCGGTGTCCTCGCCGGGCATATAGCGACGCCACTTGGCGACCTCGGTGGCCTCATGGCCCGCACGTCCCTTGGATGCGCACACACACAGATCGTAGTTGACCGGCAGCTTGACGCCGTGCGCGGCCTCGTAATGCTGCAGATAGTCGATCACACCGGTATAGCCGGCGTCCAGCACCTCCTTCGCGCCGGGAGCCATCGGATCGTCCAGCGTCTCGCCGTCCATCGCGGGCACGGTGTTGGGCATGACGAGCACGTTCGTGTAGCCGCCCGAGGCGGATGCCGCGCACCCGGAGACCATGGATTCCTTGTAGGTCTGTCCGGGGTCGCGGAAATGCACGTGCGGATCGGCGAATCCCGGCGCCAGCGTCAGCCCGGAGGCGTCGACGTCCGTACCGACCGGCTTCTCGGCCAGCGCATCGGGCGAATCGTCGACGATGAGGTCGATGCGCTCACCGGTGTCCCAGACGGTGATGTCGTGAAGGGTGATGGCCATGGATCAGAACTTCGCTTCCTCGTCGCAGTAGTCACAGCGGTATTCCTGGCGGTCGGAGTGCACCAGGTGGAACATCTGCACGGCGGGTTCGGTGGTGGTCACGCAGCGCGGGTTCACGCATTTGATGATGTTCACCACATGCTCGGGCAGCGTCGGCTTCTTCTTCTCGACGATCTTGCCGCCGCGCACGATGCCGACGGTGGCGGTGCGGGCCACGAGGCCCAGCACGTCGAGATCGATGGACTCGGTCTCGTCCTCGATCTTGATGATGTCCTTGGTGCCATACAGATGGCTGTCGGTGTTCATGATCAGCGCGAGCTTGGTCTTGGACGGGTCGATCTTCAGGTATTCGAGCACCTTGAGCGCGGTGCCTGCCGGCACGTGATCGATGATGATGCCGTTCTGGATGCTGGTGACTTCCATCAGGCCTGTACCTCCTTGGCTTCCAACGGTTCGTATCCCGGCAGTTCGTCGCCGACCACCGAGCTTTCCAGCGCCATGCGCATGAGCATGCCGTTCTTGACCTGTTCGAAATAGGCGGCGCGCGGGTCGTCGTCCACCTCGACGGCGATCTCGTTGACGCGCGGCAGCGGGTGCAGCACGGCCATGTCGGGCTTGGCCTTCTTCATCTTGGCCTCGTCGAGGATGTAGGTGTCGCGCAGGCGCAGGTAGTCGTCCTCGTTGAAGAAGCGTTCCTTCTGCACGCGGGTCATGTACAGTACGTCAAGATCGCCGATGACGGAGACGAGATCCTTGACCTCGACGTAGGAGCAGGACGGCGTCGCGTCGATGCGGTCGAGCACGTACTGCGGGGTCTTGAGCTCGTCGGGGCTGATGAGCACGAAGTTCACGTTGCCGAAGCGGCACAGCGTCTCGATCAGGGAGTGCACGGTGCGGCCGAAGGTCAGATCGCCGCACAGGCCGACGGTCAGGTTGGTGACGCGGCCGAAGCGGGACTGCAGCGTGGCCAGATCGGCCAGGGTCTGCGTCGGGTGCATGTGACCGCCGTCGCCGGCGTTGATGACCGGGACCGAGGCGGCACGGGCCGCGACGAGCGCGGCACCTTCCTTCGGGTGGCGGATGGCGACCACGTCCACGTAGTTGGAGACGGTCTTCAGGGTGTCGGCGATGGTCTCGCCCTTGGTCACGGAGGCCAGCTGGGCGCCGGCGAATCCGATAACCTTGCCGCCCAGGCGCAGCATGGCCGTTTCGAAGCTCAGGCGAGTGCGCGTGCTCGGCTCATAAAACAAAGTGGCGAGCACCCTGCCTTCGCAGGTGTGCGCCACTTCCTTACGATGAGAATCAATGTATTGCGCTTTATGAAGCATCTCCCGAATCTGCCCCACGGACAAATCATCAAGAGTGATAACGCTTTTACCGACCATCGGCGTTTCGATCGCCGGTTCGAGTTCTGAAGACAACGGCTCACCTTTCATGCAACTTGTGGTTGAAGGTGGCCACTCGAAGTGACCTAGCCAACTATAGGGCGAGCCACTGACCCACGATGTTCACCGCGTGTTCACCGCGCATCCGGTCCCTGAACCCCGCGCCGGTGCGGGCGAGACACGGATGTCAGGGGAAAGTTAAATCATTGAAGATATGAAGAAGCCATTGTCGAAAAGTTCCATCACGGCCATCGTGCTTGCGATCCTGGCCATTCCGCTGGCGTTCGCGAAATCCGCGATAGCTTCCCAGTTCTTCTGCTCCATTCTCGTGGACCTATCCATCGTGTTCGCGCTCATCGGCCTGATCACGGTGTTCGGCACGAAGAAGCACGGAACACGTCAGCTGGCCGTCGCGACCGCCGTGCTGGTAGCCGCGGTGTCCATCGTGCTGTCGATGTACGTACGCTGACGCAGAGCAGCCAGGACGCTGCCCATATGCAGACGCCGATGGGCGTCCGCCCCCGTTCGAGGGATGGACGCCCATCGGCGTCTTTTGTCAATGGTTTTTCAACGGCGCGGCGCATCGCCCCGCCATATGGCGCTCGTTTACTCGCGCCCGTAGAACAGCCGTTCCGTCACATCGCGGCTTTTGCGCATCATGGCCAGCAGGTCGTTCTCGAAATGCTGGCCGCGGTTCGCGTCATACCCGAGATACACGGCGATGCCGCCCAGTGAATAGATGTCGTCGGGCAGAATATCCGCCTGCGTCACGCGCCCGGACCACAGGTAGTTGCCGTTGCGGGCCGCCGTACACATGCACCATGCCTTGCGCAGCACCGCCGCGTCGGCAGCATCGATGAGCTTGAGCCGTTCGAGTTCGCCCAACGCCGGCAGCGTGGAGTTCACGCGCAGACCCTCATGTCCTGCGGCATGCCGCAATTGCATGAGCTGCACGGTCCATTCGATGTCGGACAAGCCGCCCTTGCCGAGTTTCAGATGGCGATCCCGGCGCACGCCTCGCGGCAGACGCTCGGCCTCCATACGCGCCTTGAGCTTGCGGATCTCCCCCAGCTGCGTCTCGGTCAGATCGGACTGCGGGTATCTCAGCGGATCGGCGATGTTATGCAGGAAGTCCTTGGCCAGCTGCTCGTCGCCGGCGGCGTACCGGGCGCGAAGCAGCGCCTGATGCTCCCATGTGCTGGCCCAGGAGCGATAGTACTCCTCGCAGGAGGCGTACGAGCGGACCAGCGGACCGTTCTTGCCTTCCGGCCGCAGGTCCATATCCAGCTCGATCTTCGGCTCGATGGTGGTAGGCCCCTGCAGGATTGCACGCATGTTCTCCTGCACCTTGCGGGCGAAATCGAAGGCGTCCTCATCGGCAACGCCATCCGCGGGACGGTAGATGATGATCACGTCGGCGTCCGAACTGAAGTTCACCTCGCCGCCGCCATACCGGCCCATGCCGATCACGCTGATCACGGCCGGCTGCTCGTCGACGCCCTTGTCGCTCATCACATGGCGGACCGACCAGCGAAGGGCCGCGTCGATGATCGCGTCGTACACGTCGGTCATGCCGCGCAGGCTCACGTCGTCGGCAATCACGCCGCTCATCCAGCCCAAGCCGATGCGTTCGATCTCGTGTCTGCGCATGGCCCTCATGGACGTGGCGAAATCGTTGATGTCCCATGCATTGCGTTCCAGCGAGGAATGGCATTGCACGTCGAGGCTGGCGCGGCTGCGGCACGTCAATTCGTCGTCCTCGCCCATCCAGGTGACGGATTCGACCGATTTGTTCAGCGCGTCGCCGAGGAAACGCGAATTGGACAGTACGTGGCACAGCCGCTGGGCGGCGGACGAGGAGTCGCGCAGAAAGCCCAGGTAGTCGCTGTCCGAGCCGAAATGCTCTTCAAGCTTGCGCCAGTTCAGCAGACCCATATCCGGGTTCTGCCCCTCGCCGAGCCATTCGAGCACGGCAGGAAGGATGATGCGGTTGATCTTCGCCGCGCGGCTGATGCCGGACGTGAGTGCGGCCACATGGCGCATGGCGGATTGCGGGTCGCCGAAGCCGATGGACGAGAAGCGTTCCTCCGCGGCCTGGTCGCTCAGCTGCACCTGATCCTCGTCGAGCTGGGCGCTGATCGGCAGCATCGGACGGTAGTAGATGTCGAGATGCAGGTGGCGCACCTCGCGGCGGGTCTCGTCATAGCGTTCCACAAGCTCCTCGGGGTGCAGGTGGAACGCACGTGCCACGCGGCGCAGTTCCTGATTGCGGCTCAGCTCGTCCACGTCGATGTCGCGCTTGCGCTCCAGACCGCCGATATTGGCCGCGCCCATATCGGGGAACAGATGCGTACGCTTCAACGCCCACATCTGCTGGCGATGTTCGAGCACGCGTTCGAAACGGTAGTCAGCGGCAAGACGCGCCGCCTGCTTGCGGGACACATAGCCGCCGTCGGACAGCCGGCGCAGCGATTCGAGCGTGGAGCGGGTGCGCAGGCTCTCGTCTGATCTGCCATGCACCAGCTGCAGCATCTGCACGGTGAACTCCACATCGCGCAGGCCTCCCCTGCCGAGCTTGATCTCCCTGTCCTTGAGCGGCGGCGCGATCAGGTTCTCCACGCGCTTGCGCATCTGCTGGCAGTCGTAGACGAAGTTGTCGCGCCTGGACGCCGACCAGACGAACGGGCGCGTCATGTCCATGTAGGCCTGGCCGAGTGCGCGGTCGCCGGCCACCGGACGCGCCTTGAGCAGGGCCTGGAATTCCCAGCTTTCCGCCCACTGCTCGTAGTAACCCTTATGCGATTCGATGGTACGCACCAGCGGGCCGTCCTTGCCTTCCGGGCGCAGTCCACCGTCGATCTGCCATAGGGCCGGTACCGCCACCCCCATGATCACCGACTGGCATACGCGCTGCATCGTGGTGCCCATTTTGGTGCCGATGCGGAACAGCTCCTGGCTGCCGACGGCATCGTCCGCCGGTTCCACGGCATAGATCAGATCGACGTCGGACACATAGTTCAGTTCCTGCGCGCCGAGCTTGCCCATGCCGATGACGACGAATCTCACATGCTCGCTGCCCTCGACCTCGTGGCGGGCGATGGCCAGCGCCCCCTCAAGGGCGGCATCCGCAAGATCGGACAGTTCACGGCTGATGGTGGGCTGGGCGATGCACGGGTCGGGCGCGGTGGCGTCCTGGGCCATAATCGCCGCGAGTTGGCGGTAGTAGGTCACACGCAGCGCCGTGGCGGCGTCCGCAAGCTCCATGGACGACTCCGGGGCGTCCATCTCGTCGGGATCTGCGCCGATGGCGCGGAGCATGGATGCGCGTCGTTGCGCGTGGTTGTACAGATAGGTGTTGTCGACGTCGGATGACGCGGCCTGCACGAGGTCGGGGTGGAACCGCATGAGCTTGCCCATGGCGTCGGAGACACCGAGCACGGTGATCATGCGTTCGAAGGCCTGCTGATCCGGCATGATGCCGTCGAGCGGTTCGCCGCGGCTGATCGTGGCGTTGACGATGGTGACGAGATTGGTGAGCGCGGTATCCGGGTCGCAGGCATTCGACAGCGAGGCGAGCACCGTTTTCAGATGCTCTTCGGATATGCCGTTGGCACCGAGCTGGCCGAGCAGCCGCCGGGCCGCTTCAAGATCCTGCAGCCCTGCGCGAATCAGATCCATGGAGGAAGGTTGGAAACGCTCATTCACAGTCATGCCACCAATCTACTCCGCACGGCTAACCGCGGGGCGGTCACCTGCCGAAAGCGGCCGCCCCGCAACGGCTCAGTTCCGGAACAGTGCGGAGACGTTGTTCCAGATACGACGGGTGACGGCCGGATGGTTCATCGTGTACAGATGCACGCCGTCCACGCCGTGCGCGACCAGATCGGCCACCTGCTGCGACGCGTATGCGATGCCGGCCTCGCGCAGCGTCGCGGAATCGTCGCCCCAGCGCTCGAGCATCGTCTCCACCGGCTCCGGCACACGCGCCTCGCAGGTGGTGCTCATGCGGCGCACCGACTTGGCGTTGGTGACGGGCATGATGCCGGCTTCGATGGGCACGTCGATGCCGGCCGCACGGGCCTTGTCCAGGAAGCGGTAGAAGTCGTCGTTGCTGTAGAACAGCTGGGAGATCAGATGCGTGACGCCGGCGTCGACCTTGCGCTTGAGGTTGTCGATGTCCTCATCGAGCGTCCTGGCCTGCGGGTGCTTTTCCGGGTAGCAGGCACCGTACACCTTGAGTTGGGGCCTGTGCTCGCGGATATAGGAGACCAGGTCGCTGGCGTATTCGAACACGCCGGCCGGGGTCTCGCCTTCCACGCTGTCGCCGCGCAACGCGAGCACGCCCTCCACCTTGGCGGCCTCGAACATGTCGAGCGCCTCGTCGGCGGCTTCCTTGTCCAGGTACTGGGCGGTCAGATGGGCCACGGCGGGAATGCCGTACTCGCCGCGAATCGTGTTCGCGATGCGCGCCGTGGCGGTGCGGTCCTTGGACTTGCCGGTACCGTAGGTGACGGAGATGAAGGCCGGATCAAGCCCCTGCAAACCGTCAAGGGTGTCGTAGATGGTGCCGACGGGAGCGTTCCTGCGCGGCGGGAACACTTCCAGCGAAAACAGCGGTGTGGTCATTCGTGATTCTCCTCTTCACCTCATCGAGCGCAGCCGACTGCGCTGCGCGATGATTCGCGCCAGCCTTGGCGCGAAGTCGAACGATATGCGAACAGGGCCATTCCCATCGAAGGAACGAACGGGAACGGCCCTGCCTGTGATGTGTTTCTTCGCCTTACTTGGCGAGCTTGGCGCGCACGGCCTTGGCCGCTGCCACCAGATGCTCCAGGCTCGGCCAGGTCTCCGCGTTGCCACGGGTCTTCAGACCGCAATCCGGGTTGATCCAGACCTTCTCCACGTCCATCTTCTTCAGGATCTCGTAGATGCGGTCCTCAATCTCCTGCTCGGAGGGGATGCGCGGGGAATGGATGTCGTAGACGCCCGGGCCCGCCTCGGTCTCGAAGTTGGCGTCGTGGATGGCGTCGAGCACCACCAAATCGCCACGGGAGGCTTCGAAGGAGATCACGTCGGCATCCATCGCGTCGATGTCCTTGATGATGTCGTTGAACTCCGAGTAGCACATGTGGGTGTGGATCTGCGTGGTCGGCTTGACCGCGGAATGCACCAGGCGGAAGGCCGGGATGGCCCAGTCGAGGTACTTCTTGTGCCAATCGGTCTTCCTCAGCGGCAGCTTCTCGCGCAGTGCGGCCTCGTCGATCTGGATGACCTTGATGCCGGCCTTCTCCAGATCGAGCACTTCGTCGCGGATGGCGAGGGCGAGCTGCTGGGTCTGCTGCTCGTGGGTGATGTCCTCACGCGGCCAGGACCAGTTGAGGATGGTCACCGGGCCGGTGAGCATGCCCTTCATCACATGGTCGGTGCGGGACTGCGCGTAGGCGCTCCACTCCACGGTGATCGGGTTGGCGCGGGACACGTCGCCCCACACGATCGGAGGCTTCACGCAGCGGGTGCCGTAGGACTGCACCCAGGCGTTCTTGGTGAACAGGAAGCCGTTGAGGTTCTGGCCGAAATACTCGACCATGTCGTTGCGCTCGAATTCGCCGTGCACGAGCACGTCGAGGCCGATTTCCTCCTGATGCTTGATGCAGGCGTCGATCTGGGCCTTCATGAACTCGTCGTATTCAGCCTTGCTGATCTCGCCCTTGCGCAGCTTGGCGCGCTCGGCACGGATCTCCCTGGTCTGGGGGAAGGAACCGATGGTGGTGGTCGGCAACAGCGGCAGGCCAAGGGCCTCACGCTGCTCCTTCTGACGCTCGGCACGGGCCGGCTGGCGGACGAAGTCGTCGGGGGTCAGCGCGGCAAGGCGGGCGGCCACGGCCGGATCGGGAGCGACGCGGGTGCCGTCGAACAGCGCCTGATTGGCCTTGAGCTCGGCGGATTCCTTCTTGGCATCCTCATCGGCATCGGCCAGAACCGCGACCTCGTGCAGTTCGCCGAGCTTTTCGACGGCGAAGGCGAAGTGCTTGCGCACGTCGTCGGCAAGGCCGGTCTCGCCCTCGGTGCTGAACGGCACGTGCAGCAGGGAGCTGGCGGTGGAGACGGCGACGTTCCTGGTGACCTGCTTGAGCGCGTCGACCAGGCCGAGGCTCACGGCGTAGTTGTTGCGCCAGATGTTGCGGCCGTTGATCACGCCGGCGAAGATGGTGGTGTTCTCGGCGACGCCGTACTGCTTGACGGCGGCAAGGTTCTCCTCGCGGCCCTCGTTGAGGTCGAGGCCGATGCCGTCGAAGCCGAGCAGGTTGACGGTCTCGTAGGCGTCTGCGATATGGCCGAAGTACGTGTTGAGCAGCACCTTGACGGCACCCTTACGGGCGGGCAGGATCTTGGAGTACAGGGACTTGAACAGGGAGAGGTCGCCTTCCTCCTTGTCGAGCACCAGATACGGCTCGTCGATCTGGATCCACTCGGCGCCCAGCTGCGCGAACCTGGTGACGACCTCGGCATACACTGCGGCGACGGCATCGATCAGGCCCTGGTCGTATTCGAGCTCTTCGGCCTGCGGGTTGCGGGCGAGCTTGAGGAAGGTGTACGGGCCGATGAGCACCGGCTTGGTGAGGATGCCCAGCTCCTTGGCCTCGTTGAACTCGTCGAACGGCTTGGTGCTGCCCAGCTTGATCTCGGTGGCCTCGTCGATTTCGGGAACCAGGTAGTGGTAGTTGGTGGTGAACCACTTCTTCATCGGCAGGGCGGTCACGTCGCCCTTGTCGCCCTGGTAGCCGCGGCCCATCGCGAACAGGGTCTCCTCGGGGTTGTCGAAGGCGAGACGCTGGTAGCGCTGCGGGATCACGTTCAGCAGGATCGCGGTGTCGAGCATCTGATCGTAATAGCTGAAGTCGTTGCTCGGAATCAGGTCGATGCCGGCTTCCTTCTGGAGATTCCAGTGCTTGGCGCGGAGTTCCTTGGCAGTGGCACGCACCTCATCCAGAGTCGCATTGCCCTTCCAATATGCCTCGATGATCTTCTTGAGTTCTCGGTTCTGACCGATGCGCGGGAACCCGGACACGGATGTGAGTGCGGACATGAATCCTCCAAATGCCTATTTCGGATACGTCATTGAACCCGTCCACCCTATCAGCAATGGCTCGAAACAAGGGTATCAAGACCGCTAGGGTGTCGTTATAGGCCATGCTTATATAGGCAATCCGCACGCATTCGTCTATTCAAAAAACATGCGAAATCACATGAAATCATTCGAAATCAACAGGCGACATGACCGCCAGCAGGTCGCCGTCATGCAGCTGCCACTGGGCGAACGGCTTGTCGGAACCCAGTATCACCAAACCGGCGGTCTGTACGCCGAGATTGAGCAGATCGACCCGATCCGCCTTGGAATCCTCCGAGGCAAGCCACCGCCCGCAGATCGATATCGTCGGCTCGTGCCCGAGCACCATCATCACATGGGTCTTGCCCTTGGCATGGGCCAGCTCGTCGAATATGGCCTGCATGCCGCCGTCATACAGGCTCTGGTGGTAGTCGACCTGCGTCTTGTCGCCGAACACCTTGAGCAGCCTGCCACAGGTCTGCTGCGCACGCAACGCCGTCGAGCAGCCGATGGTCTCGGGCACAAGCTTCATGTCGCGCAGCCCTTTGGCGACCTTCTTGGCCTGCTTCAGTCCCTTCGGCGCCAGCGGACGATCGTAATCGCCGTGCTCGCCCATGGCCTCGGCCTTGGCGTGGCGCATCAGGATCAGAACATGGTCGTACTGCTTGGCCTTCTTCGCGGTCTTGCTCATTCGGCTGGACATCGTGCACCTCTATCGAACGTCATTGTTGCGGGCCGGGCACGTTCAACGCCCGGCCATCACCATCATCTTATCGGCTATTCGCCGTCGATCTCGCCCAACTGGCGGTCAAGGTCGCGCAGCACCTTGCGCAGCTTGCGGTCGGAGATGTCGCGCAGCTGCAGATCCTCCAGCTGCGCCTCGCGCTCCTCGGGGGTCAGGTCGTCGATATCGGTGACCGTGTCCTTGGTGGCGCGGTCCCTCTTCTTGAGCGCCTGGAATCCTTCGGCCATGGCGCGCGAGACGATCAGGAAACCGGTGTGGCCGATCATCTGATGGTCCGGACGGACGGCCAGCCCCTGCGCCTTCCAGCTGCGTTCCAGCGTCTCCTGGATGTCGGGTTCGGTCCACACGCCGGAATCGCGCAGCGCCTCGGCAAGCCTGCTCATCTGCGTGGTGGTGGTGACGTAGCATACGAGCACGCCGCCGGGGGCAATGACGCGATAGGCCTGTTCCAGTCGATTCCACGGGTCGAGCATGTCCAGCATGATGCGGTCGTACGAATGCTCCTCCAGACCGGCCGCCACGGTGTCGAAGTCGCCCACCTTGAGATCCCACCATTGGGGTCGCCGCCCGTAGTAGAGCGTGGCGTTCGCCTCGGCCACGCGCGCGAAGTCGGCGCGCAGCTCGATGGTGGTCAGGGAACCGTCTTCGCCGACGGCATCCAGCAGGTTCACGCTCATCGCGCCGGACCCGGCACCCGATTCCAGCACGCGGTGGCCCTTGCGGATGTCACCGAGCTGGATGACCTGCGCGATGTCCTTCGGATACATGATCTGCGCGCCGCGCGGCATGGACAGCACGTAGTCGGCCAGCCTCGGACGCATGACCGCATACTGCCAACCTCCGATGGCACGGGCGGCCTTCCATGGCTTCGCCGCATCGGTCTGTTCGCGCTTGGCGGTGACCGTGGTGACGACCACGCCTTCGGTACGGCCGATCACATCGTCATGCAGGATCAGACCATGCTCGGTCTGGGTGACGCCGCCGGGCGTCAGCTGCTCGGTGATCTTCTTGCCTTTGCGGTCGGAGAACTGCACCTTCTCCCCCGCCTGCAAAGCCCCTCGTCTCATCCTTCACTCCTTCCAGCCGGTTTCGGCGCCCAATCGCGCCACGTATGTCTTCCACGTCCCGTCCGACCTCATATCCGACAGGGCGTCCGCCACGTTTCTGGCCAGCGTCTTCGACGCCTTCGGCACCGCTATGCCGTAGCGTACGGTTCCGTATGCGACGCCATCGGCCGGCACCGCCACATCGCGGGCCTGCGCACGTGCCAGGCCGGCGAGGATCGCGGCATCGCCAGCCACGGCCCTGACCGTGCCGGTCATCAGATCGGTGACGCACTGCGAGTAGGAGCCACGGCGCTCGATATGCGCCTTCGGCTGTTTGGCTAACAGATGTTCGCCTGCGTTGCTGCCGGTCACCGCGCACACGTTCCAGCCTTGCAAGGCCGCGGTATCCGTCGCTGCCGCGGCGTCCCGGCCACGCACCAGCACGCTCTGCGCGGTCGTCAGGTACGGGCCCGCGAACTGCGCGGAATCATCCGATGCGACGATCGGCTTGCCCGCCGAATACGCCGCATCTTCGGGCATGGGAACGCCGGCCACGACCATATCCACCTCGCCGTCGGCAAGACGCTGCAAGCGGTTCGCCGACGAGACCTGCCGGAACACGATCTGCTTGCTCGCATACCCGAGCTTGCCCGCCACATATCGGGCGACGTTCACCTCAAGCCCCTCATAGGACCCCTCGTGCCAGAATCCCAGGCCCTTCTCGTCGGAAGCCACACCGATGGTGAGCATCGGCCCGTTCGGCTGAATGACCGAGGAATCCGCCTGCCCGGCACCACAGGCGGCCATGCATGGCAGCCCCAGGGCCAAGGCCGTGCAGGCCGAGACCGCCCGGCGGACGAACGCCCGGCCCTGGCGGCGCTTCACTGCATCGATGATCTTCACGAAGGCATGTTCCTATCTGGTTATCCGACTATCTGAAATTACGCGAACGGGTCAGGAACCATGTGACCAGCGCGGATAGCACGACGGACAGCACGACGACCAGCGCGAAACCCCATGGCTTGTCGGTGAACGGCATGCCGAGCATCCCCTCCTGGAAGTTCATGCCGTACATGGAGAAGATGAGCGTCGGCACGGACAGCGTAATCGAGATGATGGTGAAGATGCGCATCACGTTGTTCATGTTGTTCGACACGATCGACGCGAAGGCATCGGTCATGTTCGCAAGAACGCCGCTGTAGATGTTGGCCATCTCGATTGCCTGCTTGTTCTCCGTGATCACGTCGTCGAGCAGGTCCTCGTCGTCCTGGTACTGCTTGATGCGCTGCAGGGTGGTGAGCTTCTCCATCACGATTTCGTTCGATTTGAGCGATGTGGTGAAGTACACCAAGGTCTTGCTCAGCTCCATGAGCATCATGATCTCGCGGTTGTGCATCGAATGGCGGAGTTTGAGTTCGAGCTTGTCGCTTTCGCGGTCGATGATGCGCAGATACCGCAGGTACATGGTGGCGTTGCGGTACAGGATCTGCAGGATGAAGCGCGAGCGCATGAAGGTATTGAACCCGCGTATCGTCCCTTCCATGAAGGGGTGCAGTACCGGGGTGTCCTGCATGCAGACGGTGACGATGAGCGTTTCGGTGACGATGATCGACAACGGGATGGTCTCGTACCAGTCGCGTCCGCCGCGTTCCTCGACGGTGGGGATGTCGACGATGATCATCGTGTAGTCGTCTTCGACGTCCACGCGGGAGCGTTCTTCGTCATCCAGCGGGGCGCGCAGGTCGGCCAGATCGATGCCGGTTTCGGAGGCGACGGAGGCGAGTTCGGCGTCCGTGGGTTCGCTCAGGCATAGCCATGAGCCGCTTTCCGGTTTCTGTAAACGCTCCACTTGGCCGTTAATGGTGCTGAACATCCTCAACATCGTCTCTCACCTGCCTTCCAGCATCCTCCGCGCCGCGCGTGGTTCCCTTCCACGCCGGTCGTCTTTCATTGAACCGAGCCAAGTCTAGCCCTATGGGCACGACTTTGGGCGGGGTGGCTTGGGAGTTGTTCACTTCCTCGCCATGCTCCGTTCATTGTCGCTGTTCGTCGCGCCGTGTGCGCGTGCGTGAGCCGGTTTCGTCGGACCATTCCTCGAACAGCGATTTCGCCGCGGTGGCCGGCAGTGCCTTGATGATGTTGACGATCAGGCTTCGTGTCGCCTCGTCGGTTTTTCTTGCCGCTTCTGCGATGGCGGGCAGGGCTTCGCCCATGTGGTCGGCGATTTCGGCGAATGACGTGTAGCCTGCGGAGGCGATGATGTCGTAGCACTGGTCGACCGCGCGTGCGCGTTCCTCGTTGGTGAATTGTTCCATCCATGCGTCCAGGGTGCGGTCGAGGAGCCGTGAGACGGGGCTGAGTTCCGGTTTGGTGACGAATTCGCCGTTGTCGATGCGCCAGTTCAGTCCCATGTGCTGCATGATGCCGGACACGTTGGTTTCCACGATGTCGTATCGGCTGACGGTGCTCATGAGCATGCCGATGACGGAGGCTTCCGGAACGGTTTTCTCCACGTGCGGCTCGATCGCCTTGAAGGCGGCGCTTTGCGTGACCTCGCGCATGAATCCGGGGCCGTCGTGGGAGAATATGCGCGCGATGTGCGGCGATTGGGTCTGCATGGCTGTGTATACGGCGAGGTTGCCGCCTTTGGAGTGCCCTCCGAGTGCGATGCGCGCGGGGTGCGCGGCGTAGGGGCTTGATGCGCGTTCGTCTATGGACCGGTAGTATTCCACCGCCTGGGTCTGCGAGGGGACGGGGCATCGCACGCTCATGTTGAAGTCCTCCTTCCAGCCGACGAGGGAGTTGTCGGTTCCGCGGAAGGCCACATAGAGCGTGGGGGCCGGCTGCCCGTCTCCACGCATGCCGGCGCAGTCCGTCAGGTCAAAGGTGACGGCGGCGAACTGTGTTTCGGTGCGTTCGTCGCTACGCTGCGCGTATTCGCCGACGCGCAATCCGCGGAATCGTGGACTTTCGGCCATGGCGACCAGCAGGTCGTGGCGTCCGGCGTCGTATTCGGAACCCGTGCAGAACATGGATCCGTAGTGTTCGGCCTGCAGCAGCCGCCATATCGGCACGGTGGCAACGCTTCGTGCGGAGCCGAATGCGGGCACCGTTGCCGGCATTCTGATGTATGCCAGTTCGGAAAGCACCAGCGAGTCCACGGCGCTGAACCGTTTCCGATCGAAGGTTCGGAATTCCGTGCGGACGTAGTCAACCATGTTTCCCATACCCACACTGTATATCCTTCGCGCCTCTCCGCCGCCCGCGCCCCGCCGTGCCCGGGCCGTGCGACTTTACAATGATGGGGTGATGAATGAAGAGACCCGTGCGTTCGTTGCGGCGCACCGTATGGAGAATGTTCGAGATCTGGCGTTGCATGCGAAGCGCGGCGGCCCGGTCGATATGCCCGTGGCGCTCGACCAGATCGCCGGTTGGCAGACCGCCCGCGTGAAGCTTCCGGACTGGGCGGCGTGCGATGGCGTGATCTATCCGCCGCATCTGTCGATGGAGCAGTGTTCGTCGCAGGCGACGGCACGGTACAAGGCCGAGGTCGCGCGGCGGGTGACCGGCGATGACGCTGCGGCGAACGGTTCGCTGGTCGATCTGACCGGTGGGTTCGGGGTTGATTGCTCGTATATGGCGCGCGTGTTCGCCCATGCGACGTATGTGGAGCGGCAACCGCATCTATGCGAGCTGGCCGAGCATAATATGGCCGCGCTGGGATTGCGGAACGTCGCCGTTGTGAACGATGAGGCCGAACGTTTCGCCGGTGCCATGGATCCGGCGACGCTGGTCTTTCTCGATCCGGCGAGACGCGACGCGCACGGCGCGCGTACCTATGCCATCGCCGATTGCACGCCCAACGTGCTGGAGCTCATCGATACGCTGCTGGAGAAGGCGCCGCATGTCATGGTCAAGCTCTCCCCCATGCTGGATTGGCACAAGACCTTGGAGGATTTCGACGGGCTGGTCCACGAGATCCATATCGTCTCGGCCGGTGACGAATGCAAGGAGCTGCTGCTGGTCATCGGCAGGGAACGCCGCACGTCGCCGCGCATGGTCTGTGTGGACGACGGCAGTGTCATCGACTATGCCATTGATTCGGCAGACACTTGCGCGCCCGCCGAGAATGCTCCTGCCCTTGCCGAGGCGCGGTTCCTGTACGAGCCGAACGCGTCGATCATGAAGGCCGGCTGCTTCGCCCTGATCGAGCGACGGTTCGGCGTGCGCCAGATCGCGCCGAACAGCCACCTGTTCACCAGCGTCGAGCCCGTGGCCGACTTCCCGGGGCGTTCGTTCGCCATCGACGCGGTATGCACGATGAACAAGCGCGAGCTGCGCAGTGCGCTCGAAGGCGTGGCCAAGGCGAACATCGCAGTGCGCAACTTCCCGATGCCCGTCGCCGCATTGCGCCGCAAGCTCAAGCTGAAGGACGGCGGGGATACGTATCTGTTCGCCACCACATCACCATCCGGAGAGCATCTGTTGTTCCGCACCCACAAGCAATCATGACGATTCCGGCCGTTCCGCTCCGAATCGATCCTCGTGGGATCGCCATCTCAAGCGGACCGGCCGGAATCCATGCCTAGACGTTCGGCGGCGCTCAATCCTTACTGATGGTCTTGCCCGCCGTGGCACCGGGCGTCAGATCCTGGATCTCGGTGACTTCAAGCACCGGGATGACGGCGGGCTTCTTCGTGCCCCTGGCCTCGGCCACACGGACCTGCTCCTCGTACAGAGCGTCGTCATCGTGCAGGGTGACGGTGCCGCGGAAGCGGTATCCCTTGCGTTCCTCCAGATTCGCGTAGGCGATGACCAGCGGCGACCCGTTGCGCAGATCGCTCATGATCTGGCCGGCCGTGCGCTCGTGGTAGCCGATATGGTTGTCGTCGATCACGAACGTGGACATCTTCGGACCGAGATCCACCTGCCCTTGCGGCGAGACGGTGGCGACCCAGCCAAGGTTGTGCTCGATGAATTCCTTCATTTCGGGGGTGATGGTTGCCATGATGTTCCTTTCGTCGTTGAACTGCATCTACGCCAAGCCTATCGTTCCTGGGGATTCGCCGCACGGCATGGCGGTGTGACAATATTCACGTTGCAGGAAGCCACCCACAGGATGCCTGCCACCGTGGGAATTCGGCCTTGGGAACGGGCCTCGGAGCGCTCCCCTGCCATGCCCGAAAAGGGTCCCGTCTCCGCCGTCATGTGAAAGCCCATGCAGGTTTGCAAAGATTGCAAACTTTTCACCTTTGTCTCAGTGTCGTTCCAGTACCGCTGGCTATGGTCGGGTACCGTGAAGAAGTTTTTCGAAGGCATATCCATATCGCAGATCATCGCGGGCTCACTCGCCGCGATCACCTCGTTCTTTCTGGCCGGCAAGATCGGCATCGCCGGTTCCACCATCGGTGCCGCGGCCAGCTACATCATCTCCACGGTGGCCGGCAAGGTCTACCAGAACGTATTGAAGGCTTCCGGCGAAAAGCTGCAGGAGGCGAACCCGCTGAGCGGTTCATCGGATAAGACGGACGCCACGGATTCAGCCGACTCGCCTGACAAGGCGGAACAGACGAGTGCCGCCGTATCCGAAGGCGCGGCACAGGCCGGAGACGAATCGGACGGGCAGTCCCCGCAAACTCAGGACACGGCCGACATGGCCTCGGTGGAGCAGCCCCGCACCGTCGTATCGAGCGGAACGCTCCCCTCCGCCTCCGGCGAGGACGGCAAGGTGCAGACTTTCGCCCAGGTCCGCCATCACAACGTCAAGCGCATGGCCATCGTGGTGTCGTTGATCAGCGGCCTGGTCGGCGTGGCGATCACCGCCGGCGTGGTGCTGCTGTTCACGCAGGGCAAGGGCACCGATACCGTGGTTCGCGACATGACCGGCAAATCCTCCGTCGTCGAAAAGCCGGACAGCGGCACCGATCAGGACGATCAGGAAACCGACGGTTCGGACCCGAACGAGTACGGCACCCATAGGCAACACAACGGCTACGGCGACGACACGCAGTACGGCTATTCGAACTCCAATGGGCAGAACGGCACCGGCACGGATTCCACCTCCGGGTCGACGAATTCCAACAAGGGTTCCACCTCCGGCACCAGCGGCAACTCCGGGTCAAGCAGCTCCGGCAATTCCAGCAGCTCCGGCAGCTCCACGAACTCCGGCAATTCCGGATCCTCCAGCTCCGGGTCCTCCAGCTCCGGCACCAGCGGATCCGCCGGATCTTCCAGCTCCACGAACTCCGGCACCAGCGGCAACTCCGGGTCGACCTCCGGCACGGATTCCGGCAGCACCGGAAGCACGAGCAGCGGTACCGGCGATTCCTCATCGTCCACCGGTTCCAACTGATTCCAATGAGATGAACGCGTTCGGCCCCCATACTCACCCGAGTATGGAGGCCGAACGTATATCGCCCTATTTCTGGAATCGCCGGGCCACGCCTGAATCCGCGGTAGTCCTCCGGCTTCAGCGGCGTTCCAGCGGATGCCATGCCGAAAGCCTGGGCGACAGCACACAGCTCACCAGCCCGGCAACGGCGACGGCGCACCCCACGGGAACGAACAGGTTCAACGGCGCATCGGCCAGCTCCATCACCAGGCACATGGCCATCAGCGGCGCCTTCTGCGAGGCCGCAAGCAACGCGCATGCGCCGACCAGCGCGTACACGCCGATCGAATTGGAGTGGAACATCATCATCCAGACCACGCCGAGCAGCGCTCCCATCGAGGCGCCCAGCGCGATGCCCGGCTGCAGCACGCCGCCCGATGCGCCGGCCCTGATGGTGAGCAACGTCACCACGGCCTTGGCCACGAACGACAGCGCCAGCACCGGAACGACCGACCATTCAATCGCACTGGAGAACCCCATCTGGGCCGTGGCACGGCCATTGCCCATGACCTGCGGCACCCAGAGCGCCACCACGCCCGTCAGCAGACCGGCCAACGGCAGCGTCCACAGAATCGCCGTACCCGAGGATTGGTGGCTTTCGGCCCACGACGACCCCCTGCGGAAGAGCGCGCCGAACAGACCGCACACGAGTCCGGCCACGATGGCGAATCCGATCAGGTCGGAGGTGAACAGGCCATCCACCTGCCCGATGGCATAGAACACGTGCGTGCCTTTGACCAGGGACGCCGTCCACGACGCCAACGCCGAGCAGCCGAAGGCAAGCGAGACGGTCTCCGCGCTGATGTCGGCAAGCAGGATCTCCGTGGCGAAAAACGTACCGGCCAATGGCGCGTTGTATACGCCGGCGAGACCGGCGGCGGCGGTGATGGCCACGAGCATGCGCGTATCGCGCGGGCCGAGACGGATCCACCGCGCGAAACGCTGACCGAACAGTGCGCCCAGTTCGCGAGGCGCGACCTCACGACCGATCGAGGCGCCGGTGCCGACGATGAAAATCTGCAGCAGCACGTGCACGACCGTCTGCCATGCCGGCATGCGATCGCCGTTCACGGCCTTCTTCACGGACGGCACCCGTGCCGTGCGGGTGCGCAGCAACCACCAGGCGACGGCGGCGATCGTAAGCCCCACGAACACAGAGAGCGCGCGACGCCATGCGGGAACGCCGAATGGCCCAGGCATGTCACCGCTTTCGACGTATCCGAGGAACAGGTGTTCGACACCATACAACATCATCGTGAGCAGCCCTGCGGCCACGCCGATCAGCACACCGATCACCGCCACCGCCACGATCAGCGACGGCAGCCTGCCGAATCGTGGTTCCTGCCGTTCGCCTGCCTCCGCAGTGCCATCGCCGTTCGGCTCTGTCCGCATACTTGCCATTCCCTCTCCCACTGTCGTTCTCCACCGTGCTCTCTCTTTTACTTTCATTCGCGCACGGATGCCGGCTTGTACCGGGTTCCCATCGTTCCACTGCGCGGGGACGCGCGCCGTGCATTCGCCGCTCAGCCCATCCGCTTGCAGCGAACCCAGTAGAACCCGTCGCAGGAACCGCCGGAATATGCGAAGCCCCTACCCTGCTCCACACAACGGCGGAACCGGGTAGGGGCGAGCAAACGCTGACGGCACGACGGCTGGAATTATTCGGCGGTGAGCACGAACAGTCTGGACGAGAAGTCGCTGGCTTTACCGAGCGGTTCGTCATCGCTCATTTCGCCGCATGAACCGTCGGAAGTGACCATGCCGATATGCATCAGCTCGGCCCCGGTGAACGTTCCGCCGTCGATGGAAGATGCCCCGCTGCACGAAACACGGTATTCCGTGTTGCCGTCGAGGCCGCGCAGACGCAGTCTCGTATACCTGCTGTTCGGGGTGAGCAGGATGCGATAGTCCGCCACGATAGCGGTTCTGCGGTCACGGGAAACCACCATCCATGCGGCCTGTTCGTTGCCGTCCGGTGAGATGAGGCGGTGGAAGTCGCCTGTATGGATGATTTCACGGTAGTGCTTGAAGAATTCGACCTGACTGCGCACCTTGCCGAATTCCTCTTCGCTGAGAGTGTTCAGGTCGAGTTCGTAGCCGAATGTGCCGAACATGGCCACATTCGCCCGCGTCTCGATCGGCGTGATGCGATTCGTCTGATGATTGGGCACAACGGATACGTGCGCTCCCATGGCGGACAACGGGTAGAAGTAGCTGGTGCCGTATTGGATCTTCAGACGTTCGATGGCATCCGTATCGTCCGAGCACCAGATCTGCGGCGTGTAGTACAGCATGCCCATGTCGAAACGGCCGCCTCCCGAAGCGCATCCCTCGATGATGAGGTCCGGGAAGCGCCGCAACAGGCGCTCGAGCAGATCGTAGACGCCCAGGATGTAGCGATGATAGGCCTCGCCTTGGCGTTCGGCGCTGCGTGTCACATCGTAGCCTTCGGAAACGAACCGATTCATATCCCATTTGATGTAGGCGATGTTCGCCTCGTCGAGCAGACGGCTCATCTGCCCGTAGATGTTGTCGACCACTTCCTTGTTCGCGAAGTTCAGCAGGTATTCGTTGCGCCCGTGATCCATGCGGCGCCCTGGGGTGTGGACCGCCCAATCCGGGTGCGCACGGTACAGGTCGGAATCCTTGTTCACCATCTCCGGTTCGAACCATAGACCGAATTTCAGGCCGAGATCGTTGATTCTCTTCGACAATCCGGCCAACCCATGCGGCAACTTGCTCAGGTTCGGCGTCCAATCTCCCAGGCCGGCGGTGTCGCCGTTGCGCGCGCCGAACCAACCATCGTCGAGCACGAACAGTTCCACGCCGGCCTGCTTGGCCGTACGTGCGATGTCGACGAGCTTGTCCTCGTCGAAGTCGAAATACGTCGCCTCCCAGTTGTTGATCAGGATCGGACGTTCGCGCCGCTTCCATGGCCCGCGCACAATATTGTCCAGCACCAGACGGTGGAAGGTGCGGCTCATACCGTCGTAGCCCTCGTCGGAATAGGCGATCAGCGCCTCGGGCGTCTGGAAGGTCTCCCCAGGATCAAGATGCCACGCAAAGCCACGTTCGTTGATGCCGACCTGCAATCGCGTGACGTCATAGGTGTCCACTTCGGCGTGCAGGTCGAAGTTGCCGGAGTATTCGAATGCCAGTCCGATGACCTCGCCGCGCTCCTCGGTGGTTCCGGGCCTGGCGAAGGCCGCGACCGGATTGGCGAAGTGCCCGCTGGCGTTGCGCAGCGATTCGATCTGTTGGGTACCGTGGTGCAGATGCTGGGTGTGCGGGTGGCGTTCCCTGGACCAAGCCCCGGTGAATTCGGTCATGTCATAGTCGCTGTCGGGCAGGTCTAGGCTCAGGCTCATGGCTCGTTCCACGCTCAACGCTCCGGGGCCCTTGTTGCCGATGACGACGCTGCGCGCCACTGCCGGTTTGTCGGCGAACACCGTGTAGTTCAGGGTGACGGTCAGACCGATAAGCTTGTCGACAAGGTCGATGCTCAATGTCGCAGCATCATCTTCGCTCTCCACGTAGGTGGCCGGCAATCCTTCGAGCTTCGGCTTGCCCGCACGCACACGATAGCCGGCATAGGTCAGGTCCACCATGTCGGATCCGTTGGGCTGACGGACGGCGATGGCCGGCGTGCGGTAGTCGCCGGTGCCGTATTCGGGGTATTCCTGACGCAGATGCTCGAGTGAGTAATGCAGATCGCCATCGATACGGCATGTCGATGTGGGTCTGTGGGCGAGTTCCACCAGGTAACCGAAGTCCTCACGGTCGGGCACGGCCTTGCCGAAATACAGGCTGAGCAACGTCCCCTGTTCGTCCGCCTTGATGATGTAGCTGATACGCCCGTTGGTCAGATGGAATTGCCGGTTCTGCTCGTTTACGAGGATCGCAGCCCCGCGATCGGTCTGCATGGCTTGCATGTCTTCTCCTTTGAATGATGCGGCATCCACTGCGATGCCCGCTAATCATATGGTAAACATGCCTCCGTTTTTTCTAAACGTTTTACTCTTTTTTACCAATACGTCCTAGATACGCATAGGGCGCATCGTTACCTACCTTTCTTCAGGTGGGAGACGATACGCCCTATGAATCCGACATGGAACCGGCCGTCAATTGCCCAAGGACTACCGGGACTTGGTGATGGTCACGTAGTCGGGAACGCCCATGTAGTTGAAGTCCGCGTTCACGTGCTTTCCGGAGGCGGCGGTGACGTTCTTGTACCACAGCGGGATCACGGGCAGGTCCTTGAGCAGCACCTTCTGCGCTTCCTGATACGTGGACACGGCCTTGTCGAGGTCGGGCTGCGCGGAAGCCTTGTCGATCAGGGCGTCGAACTCGGCGCTCTTGTAATCGCCGTTGTTCAGCCCCTTGCCGTCGGCCTGCGAGGAGTCATAGCCCTGCACCAGGTAGCCTTCCGGGTGTGGGTAGTCGGATTGCAAGCCCGACTTGAACGCCGCTCCCACACTGCGCTCGTTGATGGCGCTGCTCAGCTCCTTTGACGTGGAGAACGGGTACGACTTCGCGTCGATGCCCAGCACGTTCTTGATGGAGTTCACCGTGGCATCGACCCATTCCTTGTCGGTCGAGTCGGCACCGTAGGCGATGCGGAACTCGCCGCTCCACGGGGAGATGGCGTCGGCCTGCTTCCACAGTTCGCGGGCCTTGGCCGCATCGTAGGAGAGCACGCCGTCGGTGTCGAGCTTGGTGCTGTGCCCCTTGATCACCGGGGCCAGGAAATCGGTGGCCGGCGTGACGGTGTTGCGGAATATGGCCTTGGAGATGGACTTGCGGTCGATGGCGCGGCTGATGGCCGCGCGGCGCAGGCGGCCCTCCTCGCCTTGGAAATGCTTGAGGCTCTGCGGGATGGTGAACGACACGAACGACGGGCCCTGCTTGTTCACCGCCTTGATCCGGCTTTCCTTGCGGTAGCTGCTCAGCGCCACCGTGGGGATGCTGTCGAGCACGTCCAGGTTGCCGGCGAGCAGGTCGGAGTAGGCGGCGTTGAGGCTTTGGTACACGCGGAAGTCGATGCCGTTGTTCTTCGGCTTGCGCGGACCGGTGTATGAGGGGTCCTTCACCAGTTCGAGGTCTTCGTTCACCGTCCAGGACTTCAGCTTGTACGGGCCGTTGCCGACGGGCTTCTTGCCGTAGGTCTCCGGGTCCTTGATCGCCTTGGAGCTGATCGGCAGGAACGCGATGTCGCCCACCTTGTACGGGAACGACGAATCCGGCTGGTTGAGTTCGACCTTCAGCGTGCTGCTGTTGACGACGTGCAGGCCGGACAGCTGGGCGTTCTTGTCGCCGTTGGCGTTCTGCAGCTCGTCGTACCCCTTGATGGTGGCGAGCGTGGACGCGCCGACCTGGCCGTTGGCGGCGTTCGCGGCGAACGACCACGACTTGGCGTAGGTGGAGGCGGTGATTTTCTCGCCGTCGCTGAACTTCAGATTCGGCTTGAGCGTGATGGTGTACTCGGTGGCGTCCTTATTGGCGGTGATGCTCTTCGCTTCGACGTACTGCAGCTCGCCGGAGGTGCTGAAGGTGACCAGTCCGTCGTAGATCAGCGAGGCGATGCGCCAGCCTGCCATGTCGTTAGTGTTGCTGGGGATCAGCCCCTTGGTCGGCTCGGTGCTGTTCACGGTGATGATCGAGCTGCGCGAGTCGGAAGAGTCCGCGGCGTTGCCGGAGGTTCCGCACCCGGCCATCATCGTCAGCGTGCAGCACACCGCCACAAGTGCCGTCGCGGCGCGGCGCACGCGACTTCCGGCGGTTTTGGATGCGGTATCGACTTGGGGCATGTGAACCATGCGTAATTGCCTTTCGCTGTGTTCCCGGCGTCCCGGGTTCCGGGCATAGCCGGATGGTGGATGTATATGCTGCCGCCCGACTCTCATCGACTCTCATCGGCTGCGACCGCCGTGACGAAACGAGCGCCGATAACGGGAATCGCGGTTAGTTGGTGTACAGATTAACGGTTTTTGTTGTGCACACGCGGATATCGCTATACGCGAAACTTTGACGAAGACATTGATTTTCCTCATGACGTCGCGTATATGCGGGAAGTCTTCAAGAAGGATCAGCAAAGGCACAGCGGAGAGGACTTTTGAACAGCAGCGCTACGCGCGCCCGGGCCATGCCGCGAGCAGCGCATAGGCCCTGCGGTATTTCGCCTCGCGTCTGCGGTCGGCTTCGCGCACCACGGTCAGGCGCGTGAGATCCATATTGTCCCGCAGGTCGCTCATCTTGACCTCGCGGGCGATGCGCCCGGCATGACGGGTGGCGGGATCGGCGGCATCGCAGGCGGCCAGGATGGCGCGGATATACGCCATGTAATCCTCGCCGTCCCGCCTCGTGTCCAGTTCGACGGCACGCACCACCGCTTCGGAAAAGCCGAGCTCCAGCAGTTCGTCGGCCGTGGTGCCGGTGTCTTCAAGCAGGTCGTGCAGCCATCCGGCGATCTTCGCCTCGCCCGACCTGCACCCTGCAGACACCCGCGCCGGGTGCCGCCAATATTCCGCGCCACCCTTATCCGTCTGACCGGCATGACGGAGACGGGCCAGGCGTTCGGCCCGTTCCAGCATCGCAGGCAATCCGGCGTCCTGCACGCCAACACCCGTCTCCGTCATCGCCGATCCGTTCAGCGGGAGCGCTTGGTCAGCGGCTCCCACGGCTCAAGCTCAACCGGCTCGGCGGTGAGCAGCGCACGTGTGGCGTCGTCAAGGTATTCCTTGCGGATGATGATCTCGGTCACGTAGCGGTCGAACCATGCGTCGGACGCGACATAGTAGCCGTCCTCGCCATTGTCCTTGCCCCAGCTGTTCTCGACCTTCCAACGGTTCGGCTTGCCGTCCTCCCCCAGGTTCACGCCGGTCAGCGTCATGGCGTGGTTGCTCGGGCAGTCGCCGTATTCGAGGCCCTGCCCCTTGTCGAAGGTGAACTCGGTGCCGAACAGCTGGTCGACGCGCACGGTGTCGCAGTCGAAGTAGCCCGCCCCGCGCAGGGAGAACTGCATGCAGTCGCAGGCGAACCAGATGGGGTGACCGGCGCTGATCTGGTCGACGGCGGCCTTCTTGAACACGTCGAGCGGCACGTTCACGAATTCCATGTCGCCGGCCTCGGCCACGTTCGCGGTGAACTTGATGCGGTAGCGCTTGCCGTAGGGGCGGCTCGCCATCGGCACGTTGCACAGGGTGGCCAGGTCGTTCACGTCGACCGGCACGTACTTGGTGTAGAACTCCATCGGGGTGATGCCGAACTCGCGGATCTGCTTGCGCTCGTCCTTGCCGGTCTTCGGCTCGCTCTTGCCGTTCTCGGCGTTCTCCTTCGCCTTGGCATCGTCCTTCTTGTCGGACTTGTCGTCGTTCACTCGGGCCAGGAAGTCGAAGCGCTCCGGCGGCTCGCCGAGCGAGATCGCGCAGATGCGGTACACGGTGGACATGTCGTCGTTCTTGGCCGCGCGCAGCTCGTCCAGGGTGGCCCCGGCGGTGTGACGGGCGCGCAGATCGGCGGCGAATTCGCGCAGCTTGGAGTTCAGGTACTGCTTGAACGCGTCGGAATCCTTGGAATTGGCGGATTCGGGGTATGCGGACTTCGGCACCAGACCGTACTTGTTCACCAGCGCGGCGAACATCTGCCACCAGCCGCCGTCATCGGCCGGCCCGTAGTTGATCTCCTGGAAGATGCGGCTGTCGGTCGGCTCGTCGAGCGTGGCAAGCACGTTCTCCAGGTAGGTGTTCGACTTCTCCATCGCGTCCCAGAAGAACAGGTAGGTTTCGGAGAATTCGAAATCGTCGAGGTTCCACTTGTGCATCACCTCGTAGCGCAGGGTGTTGAGCGCGGCGAACATCCAGCAGCGGCCGGAATGGCGCTGGTTGGTGATCGAGCCCTGCTTGAGTTCGATGGAGAAATCCCTGGGCAGCGAGCGCGCGCCTTTGTAGTCGGTCGCGGCGGTCAGCACTCCGGAGGCGACGGCCGCGTTGGCGGCGACGAGGTTCGCCCTGTCGGCGTTGAAGTCCTTGGCGTATTGGGTGAGTTGTTGCGGGTCCAGTGCTCGTGTGTCAGTCATGGTTGTTGTCCTTCTCTATGGTTTCGATGGTCTGTTCGATGCCGCGTAGTCGGCATCGCAAGTCGGTTTCGATGTCCACGCCGTTGCGGTGCGCGTCTCGGATGATGGCGATGATCGCGTCCGCGTATTGGTGGTTGTGGGCCGTGTCCGGTTCGAATGCTTGTTCCAGGCGTTCGTGTTCGGGTGATTTTGCGACGCGGGAGATGATTTTGGCGGCGCGTGGCAGGGCACCTTGCGCGTGGGAGATGCCTTCGAGGACGGAGGTGCGGTGTTTTTCCTTCTGCTTCATCCGTTCCCAGAGCGCGAGTGTTTCCTCGGCGCTTTGCGGGGCCTGTTCGCCGTCCGCGTTGTTGCCGCTGCTTGCGAATACGTGCGGGTGGCGGGTGATGAGTTTGTCTACCAGCCGGTTGCATACTTCGTCGATGTCGAAGGGGTCGGCCGGGTCGTGTGAGCAGACCTGTGCCTGGAATACGGATTGCAGGAGCGTGTCTCCGAGTTCCTCGCGCATGTTGTCACGGTCGCCGGTTTCCACGGCGTCGATGTATTCGTAGGTTTCCTCCAGGAGGGGTTTGAGCAGGGATTCGTTCGTCTGCTTGCCGTCCCAGGGGCATCCGCCGGGCTCGTTCAGGATGCGTACCACGGCCTTGACGCGGTCGAGCGCGGATGGCGCCTCTTCGACCGGCGCAAGCTTCGGGCAGTGCTCGTAGCCCTCCGGCAGTTCGTAATCGTCATGTGCTGCTTGGGTCATATCTTCCGTATTGTTGTCTCATGTGCAGACGCCTTCGCCGTGCCTGTTTTCCGTGTTCCGCGGGCGGCGGCGCATGCGCCTATGATGTTCTGTTGACGTTATATACAGCGAAGAAGAGGAAGAGTCAACGATGTTCCGTGTATCGTCCCGTTTCCGCCCGTTCGCGGCGGTTGGTGCCATGTTGCTGTCCGCCTGCCTGGTCGCAGGCGTGCAGGCGGATCCCGCCGTGGCGTCCGAGCCCACCGACAATACCGGTGCCGGCCAGTCGGCCACCGCGGTGCTGGATACGTTGCAGGTGAAGGGCCGCGCGCCGAAGACCGGGTACAAGCGCACGCAGTTCGGCAAAGCGTGGTCCGATGTGGATCATAACGGCTGCGATACGCGCAACGATATTCTCAACCGTGATCTGACCGGGGTGAAGCACAAGTTCGGCACGCATAGCTGCGTGGTCAAGTCCGGCACGTTGCAGGATCCCTATACCGGCAAGTCCATTGCGTTCAAGCGTGGGCAGAAGACCTCCACCGCGGTGCAGATCGACCATGTGGTCGCGTTGAGCGACGCCTGGCAGAAGGGCGCGCAGAAGCTCTCGAAGAGCGTACGCGCCGAATTGGCGAACGATCCGTATAATCTGCTGGCCGTGCAGGGCAGGGCCAACCAGCAGAAGTCCGACGGCGACGCCGCCACGTGGCTGCCGTCGAACAAGGGGTTCCGCTGCGAATATGTGGCGCGGCAGATCGGCGTGAAGCACAAGTATTCGCTGTGGGTCACCAAGTCGGAGAAGTCGGCGATGCAGCGGGTGCTCGCCTCCTGCCCCGCGCAGACCGTTCCGGATTACACGGGCGTGAAGGCATCCTCCGCAGCGAATACCGCGCAGCAGGACCAGCAGACGCAGGAGCAGGCCGATCAGCAGGCCGCACAGGAACAGGCCGAGCGTCAGCGTCAGGCGGAGGCCGAGGCCACGCAGTCGCAAGCCCAGGCACAGCAGCAGTCCCAGCAGCAGGATTCCGGCTCGAACGTCTATTACAAGAACTGCACGGCGGCGCGTGCCGCGGGTGCGGCACCGATCTACCAGGGGCAGCCCGGCTATCGTTCGGCGCTCGACAGGGATCACGACGGGGTCGCCTGCGAGTAGAGCACCTATCCCCTGATAAATCCCCTTACAAAGATCCCCTACAAACCAAAAAACGGACCTCATCGTCCGTTCCAGTGCCATCGGGCCATATGGATCATTCCACCTCGAATGTTTTCGTATGGCTCGTTTTTATTTTCGTATTGCCTTGATCCCATGCATGGCGTGTGGTGACGGGACGGCTATTGCTCAACGGTTCAGCGCTTGCTCATGCCTTCCAGGGCTTCCACCATGGACTCGCTGTAGCCGGCTTCGCCGATGGCGTTCATACCGCTGACTTCCAGACCACGCTTGATGGCGGAGAACAGCTTGTGCTTCATGGACATAATCGATCCTTTCCTAGATCCTGCTATATTGCCACGGTCTTGCTCCGTGTTGCCACCCATCATACAATCATGAAAAGACTTTTTAAAAATAGTTTTACTATTTGGTCATCGTGTCGCGAAAGCCCGCACGGGACCCGCATGCCACCAGCACGCACAGCGGCGGACGCATGCGTACCATATGGAAGACACCCGAGAAGAAAGAGACGCACATGCCGCTGAGCAAATGGGAACGCATCACCGAATGGCCGATGACCGCACTCGCACTGATCTTCGTCTTCGCCTATTCGTGGGAGGTGATCGTACGGACGCACATGGCGCTATGCGACAACGTCATCAACATCATCTGGGTCCTGTTCATCATCGACTACGTGGTCTCCATCTCGCTGGCACGGAACAAGAAGGCCTGGTTCAAGAACAACCTCATCATGCTGCTGTCGATCGTGCTGCCGATGTTCCGTCCGTTGCGCCTGGTGCGTCTGGTGGCCGTGCTGAACGTGCTCAACCGCACCAGCGGCATGGCGGTGCGCGGGCGCATCACCATGTACGTGTGCGGCAGCGCGGTGCTGCTCATCTTCATCGGTTCGCTGGCGGTACTCGACGTGGAGCAGTTCGCGCCCGGAGCGACGATCACGGACTTCGGCAAGGCGCTGTGGTGGACGTTCGTCACCGTCACCACGGTCGGCTACGGCGACCTCTCCCCCGTGACCTGGCAGGGCAAGTGCATCGCGGTGGGCCTGATGATCACCGGCATCGCGCTCATCGGCGTCGTCACGGCCACGTTGGCATCGTGGATCGTCGACCGCGTGGACAACGAGACCAGCAAGCGGGCCAAGGAAAACGACGACGAGATCAAACAGCTGCAGCACAGCATCTCGCAACTGGCCGGAACCGTCGCCGAACTGCGCGATGAACTGCATGCGGCACGTGCCGATGCGACTTCCTCCGCGTACCCTGGCCACGATGACGCTCCGGGCAACGTTCCGGGCGCGGCCCCGGCAACCGCCGCATCCGCGGCCCCAACGAGGTGACGGCGATGCGAGTTCTTATGCAACGCGTACGGGAGGCGAGCGCCGTGGTGCTCAACGAGCTGGACGGCATCGACCCCACCTTCGACCCGCAGTACATCGGTCCGGGGCTTGTATTGACCGTCGAGATCGAACCGGGCGACGGCGAGCGCGAGCTGGCGCATATGGCGCATCGGATTCTCACGGCCCAGTGCTTCGACGGCCCGGCAGGCCGCCTGTGCGCCTGCATTCAGGATATCGGCGGAGAGATCCTGTCCGTTCCCCAGCCATTGGCCGGATTTGAACGCTCCGCCACAGGCAGGCCCCGGCTGACGAGCGGGGATGGGGACGGCGAGCATGCGAACATCATGTGGATCAGATTGAACGAGGCGTTGCGTTCCGGTGGCGTGCCGGTGCGCGAGGGCCGGTACGGTTCGCATATGCGGGTCGGCATGGTGGCCGATGGGCCGTTGAATGTCACGCTGACCAGCGATTAGCCCGACCCTTCCTCTCTCTTTTCGGCAAGCCGTTCCTGGGCGGGGTGCCAGAGGGCCGCAATGCAGTCGTGCGGAACCGCGGAAGTATAATTGCCTGCGCATACGAAACGGAGGGCACATCGATGGGATTCATGCAGCGTTTGAGGCAGGCTCTGCTTGGCGAGGCGGCGGAGCGTGAGGCTCCCGAACGTCCCTCCGCTTCCACGGGCAGGACCGGCACAGCCGCGCAGACGGCCCGTAATCCACAGACGCAGCAGCAGCGTTCCGCACGCCCTGCACAGTCCATGAAGCCCGCACAACCCGCGAAGTCCACGAAAACGGCACAGCCGGATCGCACTGCACAGTCGGCCAGTCCCACACAATCGAGGCAGTCCACGCAGGTACGCTCCACCCCGGCACGACAGGGCGCTCAATCGCAGCGACCCGCACGCCGCAATACGCCGCAAACACAGCAGCATGGCAACGAAGCGCTCCCCTCGCTCGATCTCGTCGGGCGTCGCTACGGCGCGGAACGACGCGACGACTCCAGCCGACTCGCCCCGCAACCGCTGCTGGACGCCGACACCATCGCAAAGGCCCGGTCCGTGATCGGCACCATTGAGAAGAACGAACTGAGCGACGAGCAGATCAGCGCCATCGCGGGCGCGGCGCACAACACCCTGGTGCTGGCCGGAGCGGGAACCGGCAAGACCACCACCATCGTGGGCTACATCGCCTGGCTGCTGAAAACCGGAAAAGCCAAGCCCAATGAGATTCTTGTGCTCTCGTTCACGCGGAAGTCCGCGGACGAGATGTCCGGGCGTATCCAGGCGCAGACCGGCGAAGCCATCCGCGCCTGCACCTTCCACAGTCTCGGCCTTGAGATCTGCCGCAATTCCACCATCGCGAACCGGCCGATCATCGACGAGAACACGGCGAACAAGGCGATCGGATCGGCATTCGGACAGCTGCTTGCCACAAGCATCCCCTACCGTCTGCTCGCCTTCAAGCTTATGCCCAGGCATCTTCTGGAGAAGTACGGGGCAGCCGCGCACACCGAAGCCTTCCGCATGCCGGAGAAGGACTACGAGTTCAACCAGTACGCGCAGCATCTGGTAGACACTGCCAAGACCATCATCCAGCAGATGCGTTCGAACAACATCGATGTCAACGGCATGCGCGCGCTCAACCGCCGCTACGGCGGCACGCATGCTGGGCGCAACGCGGAGATGCTCGACCTGATCGAACCGCTGTACCGCGCCTACATGGATTGCTTCCACGCCAACAACGGCATCGACTTCCCTGGCATGATCATCGACGCCATCGACTGCGTGAAGACCGGCAAATACCGTCATGAGTACCGTTACGTGCTCATCGACGAATACCAGGACATGTCGCGGCCAAGATACGAACTGATCCGCGCGATGCGCGAGCAGCGGGACTTCTCGCTGTTCTGCGTGGGCGACGACTGGCAGTCGATCTACCGGTTCGCGGGCAGCGACATCGGCCTGATCCTCGACTTCGACAAACTGTGGAGCGCATGGGGCAAGACCCGCATGTTCCAGATCACCACCACCAGACGGTTCCGCGCCAGCCTGATCGAGGCCAGCGGCGCCTTCGTGATGTCGGATCCAAGCCTGTACGTCAAGCACCTGCACAGCACCAACGAGAAGAAGGACTACTCGCTGAAGGCTTTGGGAGGCAAGACCCCGGAGGAACGGTTCACCGTGATCGTGGAGCAGCTGCGCAAGCTGCCGAAGAAGGCGTCCGTACTGCTGCTGGGCCGCTACCACAGCGATCTCAACCTCATCACCAAGTACGACCGGGAAGGGCTGTTCCGTTGCGAGCGCGACCACATCACCTTCCTGGAAAAGCCGGAGATGACCATCGAGTTCATGACCGCGCACAAGTCCAAGGGCCTGCAGCGCGACTTCGTGTTCCTGCTGTGCTGCTCCGGCGGGCTGAAGGGGTTCCCCAGCGCCATTCCCGAGGAGCCGTTGCTGGGTCTGCTGCTGCCCGAGGTGGAGCGCTACCCGTATGCGGAGGAACGCCGCCTGTTCTACGTGGCCATGACCAGGTGCAAGAAGAAGGTGTTCTTCGTGGTCGATCAGGCTCGGCCGTCGAAGTTCATGTACGAGCTGCACGACCATATCTGCCCGAACATCTTCCGCGGCGTCACATTGCCGCCGCAATGCCCCATGTGCGGCAGCGCGCTGGCGGAACGCCATCCGAGGAACAATCCCGACCGCGCGTTCTACGGGTGCACCGGGTACCCGGCCTGCAACTACATCAGGAACATTCGCTAGCGGTCGGCGGGGTTGCTTTGTACGCTGGCTTTGCCCTGTGCGGCGATGTATGGCTCGCTGGGCTGGCTGGCGGCCACCTGACCGAAACGAAACCACCGGTATTCGCCTTACGTGTGGCAGATTTAGTATGCCGACCGGGTATATCTCGCTTACGTGTGGCAGCTCATAGTAAGAAGCCGCGGGCAACGCATCGCCGTTCCGCCATTCCTGCGCGCCGTAACCACGCTTTCATGCCACACGTAAGCGAAATACATGTGGGCAAAGCCGAAAATCTGCCACACGTAAGCGAGATAGCACCACCATGTGTGCCATGGCTGCGAACCGGTTGCCCAAGAACCTGCCGATGTGCGGGTAGCATACCTTGTAGGTACGGGAATCCTGCTCAGGGTTCCGAACCGTTCAGCCGAACAAGGAGATGATCATGCCGTTTTCCGTGGTGCGTCAGGACATTACCGGCATGCATGTGGACGCAATCGTCAACGCCGCGAACACCGATCTGCTGATGGGCGGCGGCGTGTGCGGCGCCATTTTCAGAGCCGCCGGCCAAAGCCGGATGCAGGAGGCGTGCGACAGGCTCTCCCCCATCCGAACCGGCGAGGCCGTGATCACCCCAGGGTTCGATCTGCCGGCAAAGTACGTGATTCATACCGCGGGACCGGTCTGGCGCGACGGGGATCACGACGAGGAGGCCGCGCTGCGCTCCTGCTACCGCAGCTGCCTGGCCATCGCGTCCGTGCATGGTTGCGAAAGCGTGGCGTTCCCCCTGATTTCGGCTGGCATCTACGGCTACCCGAAGGACGAGGCTCTTGACGTGGCGGAGGACGAGATCCGCTATTGGCTGCGGGAGAACGATTCGCCCATGGAAGTCTCCCTTGCCCTGTGGCCGTGAGCGGGGGTGACTTCCTCGCTTGTAACGACGTTGCGGCTGCCTGTTGACGCCCTTGAGCGAAGGGCTGGATACTCTGACGCATCCAAAAAGCCACATCCGCCTTATTCGTGCGGTAGGTTTTCATCTTCCGGCGGCTATCTGCCCTATTTGTGGCAGATTTAAGGGGTCGGCGAAATCTATCTCGCTTATTTGTGGCACCTGCCGCGCGATATGCGAAGTATGGGCGTTGGAATTCCAACGCTCATACTCGCGATATGCCCGATCGAGTGCCACAAATAAGCCACATAGCTACAGCAGAGGGCAAGAATCTGCCACATGCAACCGCAATCCAGTATCCCGGAGGATGACGTACTAAGCGACACGCCGCAAGAATATTATTCAGGCGTGCAGGCCCACGCCGAACGGCGGAATCGCGCAAAGGTTTCCTTGAGGTAACCAAGGCACTTTATTGTGCGTTCTTCCGCCGAGCGTTGTTCCGTCCTACGATGCTGTGGTGAAGGGCCTGCACGGGCCACCTGCTACGAAAGGACATGGCATGATCAATCATGTGACCGTCAAGGTGAAGGATTTCGAGAAGGAAGAGGCGTTCTACGAGGCCGCCCTGGCGCCGCTGGGTTACGGCAAGGGCCCGGCTTTCCCGGGTGTTCAGGCTTTCGTGGCCGAGGATGGTTCCGCCGTGTGGGTGAGCACCGCCGCCGAGGGCGACGCCGTCGCGCCGATCCATGTGGCGTTCCAGGCCGCCGACAATGATGCCGTGAAGGCGTTCTATGAGGCCGGCCTTGCCAACGGAGGCACCGACAACGGCCAGCCTGGCCCGCGCCCGAACTACGGCCCGACCTACTACGCCGCCTTCGTGCACGATCCGGAAGGCAACAACATCGAGGCCATGCTCGTCTGAAAACCGTCTGCCAGACAGCGATAGAAAACAGATCCCGCCATACGCAATGCTCGTATGGCGGGATCTGTTGTATAGACAACAGCATGACATTCGCATTACAATTGCTTGTAATTGATGCTTTCATATGATTAGGAGCGACTATGAGCGACACTGCGATGATTAGTTTCCGCACTGATCCCACGATCAAGCGGGAGGCGAAGGAACTGTATGCCGATATGGGAATGGATCTATCGACGGCGATCAACATCTTCCTGCGCCAATCGATCCGTGAGAACGGTATGCCTTTCAAAATCACCAGGGAGAACCCCATCAACGTCGAGGCACGCCGCCAAGCGGAAAACCATGACGGGGAATCCTTCACCAGCACGGATGCGTTGATGAAGGACCTGTTGGATGCTTAAATCGGTTTTTCGCACAACGCAATTCAAAAAAGATTTCAAAGCTCTGCTTAAAAAGCATTACGATCCCGACAAGCTTAGACAAGCCATCGACACGCTCATGGCTCAAGACAGACAGCTGCTCAGCACAAAATACCGCGATCATCAACTGACAGGGAACTGGAAGGGATACCGCGAAATCCACATCGAAGGCGATTGGCTCGTCATTTACCGCGTGGAAAAGCAAAAGCTACAGCTCGTGCTCACACGCACCGGATCGCACGACGACTTGTTCTAGTATGTCCCTGACTACTTGAACAGGTCGAATAGGCTGAACGTGGTCTTCTTGTAGACCGTGTTGTACAGCTTGCGCTTGGAATGCAGCCTCTCCACCGCACCATCAAAAGAAGCAACGCATGAGATTCTGCCGCCGACCCGTATTTGGTAGTCTGCGTAAAAAGGCATGGCTTCCATTCATCGCCCGCTACAGAACAAATCGACGATGTTAATGGGATCCTTATCAGTTACCGAATATCTCCTCATGGGTACCTGTACGGAGAAACCATGCAGTGCCATCTTCCCGAATCCAAACGGCAAGCCAGTCGCCAGCGTTGCCTACATGGCATTCGACCACACGCTCCCACTCGCCGCCTTGCAAACGATGTGCACGATGACGTCGGCGGAGCGTCTCCTTTGCCTCATCCGTATCTTCAAGCACCAAACGGATAACGTTCTTCAACTCTGTGAAGTCGACATGCTTGCGTTTCAGACGCTTGATATCACGCTGGAACGCCTTTGTATATTCCGCATTGAGCATAATCAGATGCCCAGGGATTCGAACATCTCATCAGCAGTATGGAACCGCGGATCGCTTTTCACGGAACGTTCGCGAACCTCCCGCAAGGCAGAAAGCGTTTCGGCCGGAACTTCATTTTGATATGAAAGATTCAACGGGATGCGCTTTTCACGGACAATTTGCCGGTAGAAGGCACGGGTCACGCTAGAAAGGTCGAAACCGAAATCCTCCGCGATGTCGGAAGCCCTCTGCTTGGTGTCCGAATCCACACGAACAGTCACCGATGACATGGCCATATTTTTCTCCGTTCCCCAAATACCCAACATCGTAAGACAAACAACTACTATTATCTTACATCATTCAGCAGTGACATGTTGCATTCCATCTGTTCATCTGCATATGGCGCATCACACTGTAATAGCATTCAGGCCTCAGACTCCTCGATTGCCTCGGCTTGGTCGCCTTGCTCGGCCTTCTCTTTTTCAATGCCGCGCAAAGCTTCCTTCACGCCATTTCTCACAGCCCATTTGATGATGTAGTACATCGTGACGAGCACGATGATAGCGGTGCCACCACTAATGCCGAGTTCTTCCCACATGGCTCTCTCCAGTCGGACGATGTCTTCCCTTGGCTGCGCTACGGCGCGTTACGCACATTCTACAGTCTCGCGACGAACGACGGGAGGGAAGGGAGCGATGGTTTCAGCCACCGGTATTACCAAATCCAACGGGAGTTTGAGACCCACACATCTGGATCGGAACACATGTGTTTTCCCCTTTAGTCCGGATTACTTGAACAGGTCGAACAGGCTGAACGTGGTCTTCTTGTAGACCGTGTTGTACAACTTGCGCTTGGGGTGCAGCCATCCCATGCCCTTCTTGCCATAGCCGGGGATCAGCGCCCGCTTGACCGCGCGGGTGGCGCGGCCTTTCGTGCGCGCAGACAGGCTCTTCTTCCAGCTGGGTTTCCTCATTCCATATTTCATAGCGGCCTCTTTTCGAGTGGTTACGTTCATTCTATAAAGCGTTGAACGCACAGCAGTCGGAACAATCACAGCGCTCAGACGAGCAGATCGTACACGTTGCGCATGGCGAGTAGACTATCCGTCATCCATTGGTAGGCTTCCGTCATGTCGCCGGAGAAATCCACATCATGCCGTACCCAGAGATGTCGGTTCTTCTTGTCGGCATCCGGTTCGTCCCAGATCACCTTGCCCAAATCCAACAGTATCCGTTCAACGGAATCCTTCATACCGTACAGCTTCGAGTACTGGAACGTGTCGGTGAAATACAGGTCGACCGTAATATAGCCTCCACGGATATTCAAAGTTCCGTCTGGGTGGCAGAATTTGGAGCCGACCCCGAAGCTTGCCCATGTAGCGCTGTTCGGTTTGCGGTCGGACGGATCGCCGTATACGGCGACAAAATCGGCTCGCGTTGCGGCATAGTTGTACATCTCGTTCCATAAATCGCGTCGCAGTGCGGGATTGCCGGCAGCTTGCCGTAGCTCGTTCAGTGTTCTTCCGTCCGCGATCTTCCATACGGTCCATCCGTTGATCTGCTTGTCCTCGCCGGTTTCGAGCATTCTGGCGCGGCGGAATGCGCCGGATGGGCTGTCGAACAGCTCGCCGTTGGACAACCGGATACGGTGGTCGGCAGTTACGGTCGCGGTGGCGTTTACGCCGGCATATCGGCTTTCCAACACATCACCGGCGGAAAGAATTCCCCGCCTGCACAGGTCGGCGAAATCGATGGCGTTCCGTTCACGTTCTCTCTGGCTCACGTTCCGATTGCACAGGAGCCTCATAACCCGCTCCCCCGCTTTGGGGCTCGCCCACACCTGCAATGCGAGATCGGCGAGTCGAACACCGCGTTGCGCGATAGAGTGCTCATCCCACTGTGTAGCGTCGTGCAGCTCGGCGGAAATGGACAGGTACTCGCTGTCGTATCCGCCGATCGCACGGCTTTTCTTCTGGTCGAATGTTCCGTCGGAAAGTTCCGAATTGTATGCGGTCAATGTCAGATTGCCCAAGCTGTTCACCAACAGCGGGAACCGGTCGGGGTCGCCGAGCATGTCACGCCATTCGGCATGTGCCATGGCGTTCTGCGGCATGATGTGTTCGATGGTGTACCCGTTGAAGGATCTTGGATCCTTGGGATGGTTGCGGTTTTCCAATCCGGCAAGCAGATATTTGCATCGCGGGGTTGGGCGGTACAGGTCCTCGCCGAGCAGCGCCTGCTTGAATTCCTCGTCCGTGGGCATGCGTGTGGCTTTGGCGGTTTCGGTGAGGAGCAGCGCGGCGAAAGTTTCGGCCGGATCGCCTTCGACTGATTCGAGTCTGGCGATCAGCGACGGAACAAGCTTGTTCAGTCCATTGCTGGATACCGAGCAGACCATTCGGCGGAACAGATACGATTCGACATCCGCAAGCACGCGCATTAGCCCGTCACGATTTACACGATCATGCTTCCATGCCGCGAACATGTACAGGAGCAGCGGATCCGTAACCGTGCTGTCCAAGGTTTGGATAGATTCGAGACGGTGATCCACATCCACGTCACCACTGCCGGCGGTCACGGCACCTTTGACGGCGGCATAGTATCTGGCGTATTCCAGCATGTTCGCCAACAGATCGCGTATGCGTTCCATACGCGGCAGGGAGCTGTCGGCTGCGAAACGTTTGAATTCCGAGTACATGGCCCGACCTTTGACAACGGGGCTCTTCAAAGTGACGACCATCCAGTCATGCAGGAACGTGTCGAATGAGAGATTGCCGAGTACACGTTCCATGGGCAGCCAGTAGTCGTCGTACAGGGTTTTCTGTTCGGCCATGGGACATCCCATGAGCATGTAGTTGCGTACCAGGTCGGAAGTATCCAGGTCCAGTCCGGTGGAATTCATCGATTCGAATACCAGCTGCGGCTCGTCACGCCCCTGGTCCAGGGTGACGGACACGACCTCGAGACGCTGCAAGCCGTTCCATACCACGTTCACGTCATCGATGGCCGCGACCAGCGAGCGGAACAGATTGAGATTCGCTTCCAGCTTGGAACCCGCTTCTTCATGATTCGGCCGGCTGGGGTCGACCGCATGGTCGCATAGACGCTGCAGCATATCCCGGTCATCGCCGGAAAGCGTCAGCTTGTAGCGGCCTTCGCCGGCCACATACTTGTCGACGATATAGCCGCGGTCGATAACCATGTCTGCGGAGAAACGGTGGTTCTCCGGGTGTTCGCGGGCGTATTCCGTAAGCGCGATGAGCAGCAGAGTAACCGAGGTAAGGCGCTGCTGGCCGTCGATGAGCAGGCAACGGCTGACGCCGTCCGGGCTTATTCCGCCTTCCTGCATCCATACGATTGACCCGGTGAAATGCGTTCTGTCGGGATGCCTGCCGGCGGTTACGATGTCGGACCACAATTGCCGGCACTGAGCCTCACCCCACGAGTATCTGCGCTGGTACACCGGCACAACGAACCGAAGCGAACCGGTGAATAAGTCCAGCAGGATTTTCTTGCCAGCGTCCATGGTGTTTCCTCTCTTCACCCTTGAAATTATCTTTATCCACTATACGTATTAGACAGAAAATCCCTTGCAAAAGCAGCCATTCCCCGACTCCCCCTCCTATATACTTGAACAAGCAATGAGTGACCTACCCTTAGGATGAGTATGACCGATAGCAACAGAAACCGATACACGCTCATTGACTTCAATGCATACCCAGTGAAGAACGTACTGGGCATCCTTCTGCAAGACAAAAGCACAAAGCAGAACATCATCTACGCAACTGATGCGTATGTGAGCGCCGAACCGACCGCCACGGAAACAGCACCCATACTTGCCCGGCAGATTTCAGGCGAAGCCCCCACCGTATGCATTGTGCCACGAGTACAGAAAAGCCTGGATGAACAAACAGGCCGCACCAAAGCAAAAGCCGAGGTATTCACACCATCATGGATGGTGAACCAGATGGTCAATAACCTTGATGAGGAATGGTTCGGCAGAAAGAACGTGTTCAATACGGAGCAGGAAGACCATTCGTGGATTCCCACGAAAGGGAAAATCGCGTTCCCGTCTATAAAAAAGCACGACTGGCACAACTACGTGGACAGCCGACGATTGGAAATCACCTGCGGCGAAGCACCATTCCTTGTATCGCGTTACGACGCCGCTACAGGAACAATACTGCCTATCAGCCAACGCATTGGCTTGCTCGATCGCAAGCTACGCATCGTAGATGAGCACACGGAAGATGACCTGATGTGGTGGAAATGGACATTGCGGGCATTCCAAAGCGTATACGGCTACGAATTCCAGGGCGACAGCCTGCTGATCGCACGCGCGAACCTGTTGCTTACCTTTGTGGACCATTACCGCGATAGATTCAATACCGATCCGGATAGGAAGCATCTCAAGCAGATCGCGAATGTAATCGCATGGAACCTGTGGCAGATGGACGGGCTTACCGAGACGATACCATTCTGCAAACCGCCCGAGAAAGAGGTCGGATTCGACATGCTCGACATGCTGAGCATGCTTGATGAACCAAGCTCGCCGGAAGTACCAGTATTTGTCCGGTTATACGACTGGAGAGCAAAAACTTCGTTATCATATAGCCAACTGCTGAAGGGAGCAAAACAATGAAGTTCGATTACATAATCGGCAATCCTCCATATCAGGAAATGACTGCATCTGACAGCTCAAGACTTCCTCCTATCTACAACAATTTCATGGACAGCGCTTATGAAATAGCAACAGTCGTCGAGCTAATCACCCCAGCCAGATTCTTATTTAACGCAGGATATACCCCTAAAGATTGGAATAAGAAAATGCTGAATGACAAGCATCTAAAAGTCATTCAGTACGAATCTGACAGCAAGAAAATTTTCCCCGACAATGACATTAAGGGCGGAGTTGCAGTCACCTACCGCAACTCCCAAAAAACATTAGGTCCCATCGTTATTTTCACTAAATATCCAGAACTTAACACAATTATTCATAAAATCAGCAAGACCCCCCCGATTCCTTAGTGAAGTTATCTCATCACCGTTAAGTTTCAAATTATCTAATACGTTCAAAGACGAACATCCTGAATTACCAGACAGACTTAGAAGCAGCGCATTCGCATCTCTTTCCACAATTTTTTTCGATAAAGAGCCTGATGACGACAACTCATACATTGCTATAGTCGGTTTAGAAAAAGGAAAACGAACAACTAAATATATTCGAAAAGACTATATTGAAGACACGGGAACAACCCTCAATCACTACACTCTTCTGATGGCGAAAGCAATTGGCTCCGGCGCATTCGGAGAGGCCTTATCAAAAGGACAAATAGCCCAGCCCGGCACTGGATATCTCCAAACATTTATCGGCATAGGATCATACCAAACATATGAAGAAGCTGAAAACACTGGCAAATACATTAAAACCAAATTTTGTCGCGCGCTTCTCGGAGTTTTAAAAATTACTCAAGACTGCCCAGGACCTAAATGGGCCTTCGTGCCACTTCAGGATTTCACCAACGAGTCCGACGTCGATTGGTCGAAATCCATTCCAGAAATTGACCAGCAACTGTACAAGAAATATGGCCTCGATGATGACGAAATCGAGTTCATCGAATCACACGTGAAGGAGATGAACTGATGAGCATTTCCGATATCACCGGGAAGGTCAAGAGCACACGCCCGGCACTCCCCCAGATTTACGCCTACACCACTCCGGAAATCCGTCGTCATGACGGTTGGACAAAGATCGGCTACACCGAGCAGGATGTGCATAAGCGCATCGCGCAACAAACGCATACAGCAGACGTCATCGCAAAACTCGAGTGGCATGGAAACGCCACGTATGAGGACACTGGCGAAGTGTTCCACGACACCGATTTCCACACGTATCTGCGTAATCTCGGCATCAACGATCAGCCTGGCACCGAGTGGTTTGAGATCAATCCACCGAGCGCAAAGGACAAGTTCCATGAATTCCGCGAGAATCATGGGATTCTTGAAGGTCTTGGTGCCTCCGATTATGAGCTGCGTGCAGAGCAGGAAGCTGCGGTCAGCAAGACCCTGGACTATTTCCAGTTGCATGAGCAGGGCGAGTTCCTATGGAACGCGAAGCCGCGATTCGGCAAGACCCTCGCCACCTATGACCTGTGCAAGCGTCTTCCCATAACAGGAAAGGACGGCAGAGCGAAGCGCATCCTTGTTGTAACGAACCGTCCTGCAATCGCGAATTCCTGGTACGACGACTATGTCAAGTTCGTCGGCACCGATTCCGGATGGCGGTTCATCAGCAGCGTGGACGCTTTGGCAGGCAGGCCGTACTGTATCAGCCACGACGAGTACCTACATCTTGCGAGCAAGGGCAAGCTTCCGAACTCCATCGAGTTCATCAGTCTGCAGGATCTGAAGGGCTCCATCGAATTCGGCGGCCATTACGACAAGCTGAAGTATGTAGCGGAATACGAGTATGACCTGCTCGTCATCGATGAGGCACACGAGGGTGTGGACACGTACAAAACGGATGTGGCGTTTGACCATATCAAGCGCAGGAACACTCTGCACCTGTCTGGAACGCCGTTCAAGGCCATCGCGAACGACAAGTTCCCCGAAAACGCGATCTACAACTGGACGTATGCGGATGAGCAGCAGGCCAAGAGGGATTGGAACGATCCGGAACGGCGCAGCCCGTACGAGGACCTGCCGAAACTCAATATGTTCACGTACCAAATGTCCGACATCATCGAGAGCGAGGTGGCGCAGGGCATTCAGATCGATGGCGAGCAGACCGAGTACGCATTCGACCTGAATGAATTCTTCGAGACGAAGGACGGACGGTTCGTTCACCATGACGACGTGAAGCGTTTCCTCGACGCCCTAACTACACAGAAGAAATATCCGTTCTCCACACCGGAACTGCGCGACGAGTTGCGCCACACGTTCTGGATGCTCAACCGCGTGGATTCCGCCCGCGCCCTTGCCAGAATGCTCCGACAGCATGAAGTGTTCAAGGACTACGAGATCATCCTTGCGGCCGGAGACGGCAAGATCGACGATGACGAGGAGAACGAGAAATCCTTCGACAAGGTCCGTGACGCCATTGCCAAAGCAGAAAAGGGCGGAGAAGGTGTCAAGACGAAGACCATCACCCTGTCGGTGGGTCAGCTGACCACTGGCGTGACGGTTCCCGAATGGACGGGCGTGCTCATGCTGTCGAACATGAAGAGCCCGGCACTGTACGTGCAGGCCGCGTTCCGTGCGCAGAATCCGTGCCTGTTCAACAGGAACGGCGAATACCAGCGCAAGGAGAACGCGTATGTGTTCGACTTCGATCCGGCACGTTCGCTGACCGTGTTCGAGGAATACGCGAACGACTTGTATTCCGGCACCGCGTGTGGCGGCGGCGACAGCAACTCGCGTAAACAGAACGTGCGCCGCCTGCTGAATTTCTTCCCCGTGATCGGCGAGGACGAGAACGGTGAAATGGTGGAGCTGGACGCCGAACAGGTGCTGTCCATCCCGCGCAAGATCCATTCACGCGAGGTTGTACGCCGTGGTTTCATGTGCGATTTCCTGTTCCAGAACATCAGCAACATCTTCCGTGCTCCGGCCGAGGTAATCGAGACTCTGCAGCAGCTGGAACCGTACAAGGCTCCGAAAGAAAATCTCGGGGTCAAAGCGGGGACCGCCGATGACCTCGATCTCGATGAGAACGGCGAAGTGTCCATCCCGGACGAGCAGGTCATCGGCAAGTCCAAGGACCTGTTCGGGGACAAGGTGTATGGCGATATCGATCATGAACTTAATTCCGTGATCGACTCCATCGTCTCCACGAAACCGGAGGATCCCGCTGAGAATCTCCTCGCCGACCTTCAGAAAGCCATCGGTGCCAGCGTCGCTGAACCATTGGTCGAAGCTGCCAAACAGGACTATGGTTCCGATATGAAGGCTTCCCAACAGAAAAAGGTCGAACGTAAAATCAAGGCCGATGTGAATAACCGTATCAATCGTGAGTACGGTGACTACACCATCGAGAAGAACCGTATCGAACGTGACCGCGCACAGGCACTCGAAAATGCCGAAACCCAAGCCGAGGAAGAGCAGATCAATCAGGAACATGACGAACGAATCGAAACCGCTCGTCTGGCCCTTATCGATAATCTCAAGCAGTCACGCAGCGAAATGGTCCAGTCCGCCGGCGAAACCGTGGTGCGCGAAATCGAGACCGCGAAGAAGGAAGCTCAGAAGAACAGCATCGAAGATGGTATCCGCGACCATCTGCGTGGTTTCTCCCGTACGATTCCTTCATTCCTGATGGCCTACGGAGATGAGAACACCACCCTCGAATCGTTCGACAGCATCATCCCGGGCTACGTGTTCAAGGATGTGACCAGCATCACCGTGGATCAGTTCAGGCTCCTGCGTGACGGCGGAGATGTGACGAACCGTGTGACCGGCGAGAAGGAACATTTCGACGGCCATCTGTTCGATCCGGTCGTGTTCAACGATTCCGTACTCGAGTTCATCCACCTGCGCAGTAAACTCGCCAATTATTTCGACGAGTCCCACAAGGAGGACATCTTCGACTACGTGCCACCGCAGAAGACCAACCAGATCTTCACCCCACGCAAGGTTGTGGTGGAAATGGTCGATATGCTCGAGCAGGAGAATCCCGGATGCTTCGATGACCCGACCCACACATTCGCCGACCTATACATGAAATCGGGCATGTACATCACCGAGATCATCAAGCGCCTGTACAACAGCGAGGCGATGCGCCGCTACTTCCCGGATGACCATATCCGTCTGGCGCATATTCTCGAACATCAGGTGTATGGTATCGCGCCAACCGAGATCATCTACCAGATCGCAACCCACTACATCCTCGGATCCAACAACGAATTGGGCAAAGACCTGCACACGCATTTCGCAATGGCCGACACCGCCCAGCTCGCGAAGGAAGGCAAGCTCGCCGAGTTCGTGGACAAAGCGTTTGAAGAATAACGATCTCTTCGGCAAGCCACAACGATAATGGGCTGGGAAGTGACAGAAATTTATCCGTCACTTCCCAGCCCATCACTGTTCAGTCGTCTATCTCAATCGCATGAATCGTGACTTCGCCATCTTCCGAGGATTCGGCCTTCCTGAATTCCGGACGGAGTTCCATGCCGGTCTCGTCGAACTCACCGCTCAAGTTGCGTACCAGCGTATCGGCCAATCGACCGCCCATGGGCTTGAACGTCGCATAGGTTATCGCTCCGGAAATCGCACCACCAACAACAGGCACAACCTTGGTGACGGCCTTACCGACCGACTCCTTCACTACCTGTTTGCCGACCATCGCGCCGGCTTTCTTAAGCAGCGGATACCAGACTGTTTTCGTCAAAGGCTGTTGTGTGATCTTCTTGCCCATGTTCTTGCCGACTTCTCTGGCGATTTTCCCGACCACCACCGTCGATCCTGACGCACCAAGCATCACACCCAAATATGCAAGGATGCGAACTTTGGCACCTTCGTTCAGCTCCGATTTACCAGAGAACAAATCGTCCTCGCCAAAGAGATAGGCGATTTTCTGCGCCAAGTTAATCGCGAAGCCAAAGTACTGGGCCACATCGGCGCTTCCAGCGGCAACCGCGGCGACCCCACCAGGGATTCCTGCCACAAAAGCAGCAAGAGTGGTTCGGTTCGTCGACTGCTTGATCACCCCGTCCGCTTTTCTCCGCAACGATTCCACCGTATACACGTGTTGCGGGCCATATTCCAGAATTTCGTCAAGATATTCGGAATCGGCGAATTGCTGACGCAGGAACGCATCTCTATCGACCCTGATAGCCGGAAGCTTCGTAACGCTCCCAATCATGGCTATCGCCGCATCATAAAGTTCCTCATCGTTTTTCTTGGCTATGTTCTCTCCACTCTGATAAGACGCGCTACGCTTAACGCCCATGGTATCTGCTCCTTCACTTGTTTGATGGATGACATGCGGTTATCCGCATTCACCATGGGCCATGTTTTCTTCGCGAGCGCGAGGGAGTTTCCGGAGATGCCGCCTGCGCTCAAGTCAGCAAATCAGCCAAGGCAGGTTCGGGCACTTCTCTCGCGCACTTTTGCGCATTCTCACGCATTTCCGCGCACCCAGATCTCGATTACACGCTTCGTGCTCATGCGGCATAGGTTCCAACACAATCGCCAAGGGAATCAACGATGCCCATGAGACTCCTCGGCAGCAAGACGCCCAACGAGGTGCGAAACCGGGGAATAAGCAAGCTACAATCGCGTCATCAGAAACCGAATCCCGTCGCAATCGCGTCATAATCGCGCCATCGTAATCAGAATCCCGTCATAATCGTGTCATAATCCCGCCATGAGCAGGCAGACGCCAGAAGCCGAGGCAGCCATCAGCCGGCCGGGCTTGCGCACTCTCACGCATCCAGCATCATTACATACTTTGCTACTCATGCGGCATGTCCAAACGCCAAGGGATGTACAGTTTTTTCGCATCAGCGCCCACCCAAGGCTACGTTTACGTCCTGAAATGCGGTGGGCCTCTTTCGTCTCTTACTACTATGAGCAGCAACAGCCGTCTCCAAGCCTCTTAGCAATGCTCAATTAGAGACTCTTTCTTATCAAGCTTCACACATCACATGAAGGCGGGAGCCGGCATAGCGGGCGGAGCGTAGCAGCTCGGCAAAGGCATTGCCAACTGATTGAAGCAGCTGAAGTGTTACCGTCAGAAGCTTTTTTCTCTCAAATTCGTAGCACACCGAAAGCCCCATCGTTCCTATAACACACCTCAGATAATGCGGAACATCGGCTTAGACGTGATGGAATTGACGAATAGTACACGCTGCATTTCAGCCAGTCTATCCTGCAATTCAGTGGTGATGTATTGCTTTTTCACCAAGTCTATCTCCCGACCAAAAGTCGATGCGAGATCATCGCGCAAAGCCCACTCATCAATCATTGGATCGGCCGCGTCATCAAACTGGTAGATGAAATCGATATCCGAATCCGCACGTCCCTCGCCACGAGCCATGGAACCGAATAGATACAGTTCATTGACATGATGCCTCAGCGCGATAGGACGAGCGATGTCCGCTATCTGCTGCGGTGTAGTGACCTCAGAAATTCCAATCCGAGTAGTTCGGTTTTCATCCCTCTTCATCCGCAATCATCCTCTTCGACAAGTCAACAGCGGTATTCAGTCTCTCCGCCGACTCAGCGATTCCAGCCTATCTGCTGCGCCAAGCGGAGCAGCGCCATGGATAGGATGCGAGCGCGAAGCTCGTCATAGCGGATATCGCGCGGAATCCACATCTGCTTCCCTATCTTGTATTTGTGCTTTTCCGGGTTGCTAGGCCATACCAGCATTCCCCAGCCTTGCGGCAGCCGCGCCCTCGCCTCTTGCTCGAGTTCCTGGGGAACCGCTATGCAGTGTCCGTCCACGAACGCGTCGATGGCAGACGATTTCGCAGAGTCTATGCAGTGGAGTTCTTCATGCGTCGTTCTGATGTCAACCGCATACATATGGACGTCCTGCGGGTAATCGCAATCGATGTTCGTGACCACCAGAAGGTATGCGGAGGCAGGTGGGTTTTCCGAGCGCGTCAGGTCATCGAAGGGAAAATCCGGAATCACTTGGAAAATCCGCCGTTCTGGGCCTCTATGCCACAGTACGAATGGAAAAAGACTCTGATTGTTCCGGCTGTTCTGATCATCCTGATTGAAAAAAGTCTCGATGGTCAGTCCGGCCACCATATCCGCAACAAGCTGGGACCGCTGGAAGGCATCCATCTCATCGACCTTCGGCATGTCAACGGCATTGCCTGTCCCCCGCCGCTCTGCAGTCGACTCCGAAAGCGCCCACTCGCGGTGGTAGCCCACCTCTCCCCGTGAGACGCCTCGTTTGACGGCCGCAGCCGCACGAACCATTCCTTTGATCTGACTCTTGGTCAACTGACGATCCAGCACCTGCTGCATGTACCGGGATGCTCGTTCCATATCCCCCGCGCTGAGCCGGTCAAGATCGGCCAGGATCTCGTCTCCCACAGGCAGATCCCGCATCTCTACAGGCTTGCGCTCGTGGTCTTCCTCATACTGCTCGTACTGCTCGTAGAACCGCCCTGCCTTCTTCACACGCCACAGATATTGCCGACTGCAGCCCAGGCGCGACGCCAATTCCCCGATGCATTCCGTCATGCTTGAGTACCGCGGCGCCCACATCCTCTTCTTTTCGATCTCGTTAAGCAGTTCGTAGACATCTACCCAATTGCGGGTCTTCTCCCCGGCTTTCCTGGTAAGGACATCGATCCGCTCATCCAATGCATAGGCTTTTTCCGACACACCGTCATCCTACACGACAAGAGTGTTACTCTACTTGTAGTAGAGCACGCGCGTGTGGCGCTGCTGGTCGACACACATAAAAAACCGCCACACAGAAAGAGAAAGGACCTCTACTATGACCACCACGACTTCCACTCCAACTACCACCGAGCAGACAAGCTCCACCTGCGAGCTGCTGCGAGGCTCCCACGCCTCCACCCTCGACGATTTCCTCAAACTCAACACCGATCTTCAAGGTCTTGACTTTGAAATCATGGCATGGAGCAAAAAGAACCTGCGCAAATACGGCTCGGACATCCCCCGGCTGGGAGTTTCCTACCTCTTCGGGAAAAACGGCCTGATCGCCCCCACGCTCCAGACGAACTGCTTCAGCAGGCCGTCGTTCGAATACACGCCGTATCACCTCGCACGCGGCTTCTACTCCCCCAGGCTCACCATGTACGTGCCATGCTCTTCCGACGGGGAACCCAACGGCATACCGAAATTCACGGAAGGCGCGTTCTTCACGACGCTTGATGATCTTATACGAGGCGGTAAGATGCGCAGGCTCTACGAACGCTCATCGATGAACGACACCTTCGCACTGGGCATACTCATCGAGTGCCACACCGGCCTTGTCCTGCCCTTCGCGCGAGACACACGGATGGAAGTCACCATCACTCCAGCTGATAACGGCAAATATGTCAGCTTCCGCGTGAAGAATCATCTGCTGCCGCTTGATGACACCGGTCTCTCGGAGCCGTGGTGCTGGTATCTGTACAAAGACAACCAGGAAGCCCAAGACAGCCAAAACGCCAAGGCGCGCAATAGCGTCACCGGGCAGACCGATGAGGAGATCCACGAACGCATCATGTGCAAGATGAGGGAAGTCGCGCAGGGAGCAGCCAGATATCGCGAAGCCACAAGGCAACCAATCCTCACACTGCCTTCGGCGTCCTCGCAGGAGAACGGCATTGCGCGTGACGAACTCGTCCAGCAGAGCGACGAGGCGTGCCTGTTCAGGACGCAGACACAGGCGGACACGCCCAAAGAAGATCCGCTTCCGCAGTATTTCAACGGCATCGCCTTCGATGGCGGCGTCGGCGAATGGCGTAACGAATCCGACACGGGGTGCAGGTTCGGCAACACGCATCCCTGCGAGGAAGAGCCCCGGTATTACATCGACATCCTATGCGCGGATAGCGAATGCATGGATCTACACCATGCGACATATTGCCCAAGGCACATGGAAGACATACTCAGCTACTACCTGAACATGCTGCGCCGGTGGGAATACCTGAGTAAAAAACCGAAATATCAAGCGCCGAAGTACCGGGACAGCGGTTTGGTGCCCTGTCTATGGCGCATATTCGGATGCGGCGAGATCAAGCGACCTTCGCGTTGCATGGCCGCTCCTGATTCAGCACGCCAAAGCACTGTGGAGGCGGAGCAAAACTAAGACTTTGCCAATCAACCATGGGTAAGGCGGCTTACTATTCCGTTTCACACACATCCCATTCATTCAATGCAAAATTCGGCCCTATTCCGCTTACGTGTGGCAGATTCGCCGGTTCGACGCAATATATCTCGCTTACGTGTGGCAGAACAAACACGAATCAGCGCGCGCAAACATTGGAATTTCAATGTCGACATTCGCCATACCAGGAACCGCCTGCCACACGTAAGCGAAATAGAACCGGGGCAGACCAAAAATCTGCCACACGTAAGCGAGATAGGACGTTCATGAACGACACACCCAACTCATTGAAGCCAAGGCGAAGGATACTTCGCCCCGTGGCATGTCATCTCATTCATAAATGATGCAGTCAGTATATTCCCATCGAAATCCGTGTAGATCATCGCCTGAACCATCGTGTCTTCTTCGTGCATCCGTCATGCCGCGAAAATCATGTCACGGCATGCTTGGTCGTCAATATGTATTTACCGGACAACCGGGACGAATCCTGCTTGCGCCGGCATGAATCCCAGACGATATCGGCCATTGCGGGGTCGTAAAAACGCTACTTCGCTTATTTATGGCATGCAAACGCCAAAACCCGAAGTACGGGCGTTGGAATTCCAACGCTCATACTCGCCATAATCGGCAAACGGTGCCACAAATAGGCCAACTGGCGTTTCGCAAGCACCCAAACGCCGCCCACACAGGCACCCGCGCCTATTATTGAAAGAGCATTAAGCATCACCGGCCGCACAGCGTAAGGAATCACATGCGTTATTTCATTTCGGACACGCATTTCGGGCATCCGCTGGTCACCGCATTGCGCGGATTCCTGAACAACGGCAGGCTCCGCGCCGAATACCATGGCATCTGGCAGGCACAGGGCTGTGCCGCAGCTCACGCGTGGATCAAGCAGTACGTGCAGGACAATCAGACGTCGTTCAAGGCCATCTGCGATATCGAACGCCATGAGAACGCCATCATCGGCAATATCAACGATGTCGTCGGGCGCGATGACGAACTGTGGATTCTCGGCGACCTGTCCTACCGATGCACCGTCGAGCACACGCTTGACTGTCTGCGCCGCATCAACTGCCGGCATCTGCACATGATCATCGGCAACCACGACCGCAACTTCCGGCTCCGCGACAACGACGTGCTGTATGCGGACATGTTCGAGACCATCGACGATTACCGTGAGATAGACATGGAGATGCCGCTGCTTGGCGATTCGAGCGAGTCCACGGGCCAAGCCAAACCGCAGACCGCGCTACAGACCGTTGGCATGAGCCATTTCCCACGCTTGTCATCATTGATGCAGGAGCATGACAACTGGCCTGGGAACTGGAACGAGTTCGCGGACGATGCGCCCGACTGCGAGGGCTGGCTGCTGTATGGCCACACGCACCAGGACGTTCCCGGCGGCACCGACCCGCGTTGCGTGAACATCGGTTTGGACGCGTGGGATCTCAAGCCCGTCAGCGAGCAGCGGATTCTCGAATGGTTCGCCGGCTCGGCGTCAAGGGATGCAGCGCCTCCTACGTCGATACGGCAGTAGACGCGCGTCGGCGAATTGCGGGGTATCGGCCCAAGGCATTGCAAGGATTGGATGGACAGGATGAGAGAACACGGCATGGGCACGTACATGGCATCGGGAATCTGCCTGATTGCGGCGCTGGCGAGCGCGGCGTACGGCGTGCATGTGTGGGCGGCGCATTCGGGCACGGGGTTTTGGATGATATGGCTCGCCATTGCCTGCGTGTTCGTGGCTGTAGGGCTGTCCGCCTGGTTCGGCTGGTGGAAGGCCGTGCCGAAGGCGGCGCGACGGGCGTGCGCCGTAGTGCTGTGCGCTGCTCTGATCTGTTTCGGCACGGTCGAGGGTTTCGTGATCAGCGGTATGGGTGCCGCCGGCGAGCCGGGATTGGATTATGTGATCGTGCTTGGCGCGCAGGTGCATAGGACCCGCCCAAGTCTTGTATTGAAGTACCGGCTTGATAAGGCCATCGACTATCTTGAGGCCAATCCGAAGACCGTCTGCATCGTGTCCGGCGGCAAGGGCGCGAATGAGCCGTTCCCCGAAGCGCAGGGCATGGCCGACTATCTGGAACGGCATGGCATTGCCAAGTCGCGCATTATCCGGGAGTCCAGGTCGGAGGATACCAGGCAGAACATTGCGAACAGTCGCAGGCTCATCACGAAGCATGATGCGAGCATCGGCATCATCACCAGTGATTTCCATGTGTTCCGCGCCTTGCAGATCGCACGCGACCAGGGTCTGGCGGATGCGAAGGGCATTGCCTCGGGTTCGCCCAAGGATATGCTGGCGAACAATATGCTGCGCGAGTTCTTCGCCGAGATCAAATACCTAATCAAGCGCTGACGGCGTAGCGTTTCGCACCGATCGTCTCAGTTGTCCACGTTTCCCTCATACAGGAAGCATTCCAGTGCCTCGCCATGCTCGGAGGGAAGGCTTCTGGATGCCACGCGCCGCAGCCCCTTATACTCGTAGAAACCATAATTGCACGAGGTGTCGGTGAAGAGGAAGTATTCGCGGATGCCGGATGTGCGGAATCGATCGAGCATGCGGTCAAAGAGCTGACCGCCCACCCCAAGGCCACGGGCTTCCGGTGCAACGAGGAACAAAGCGATTTCAGCCGGGTAGTCCTTGCCGGCGTCGCGTGCAAGCATTCGGTCGGTACACAGCAAAGCCAGCTGCTCGCACAAACCGTTTCTGCCAGCCCGGCTTGCCAGCATGGGCAGCCCCAGTCGTAGTTGGCGCAGCCGATGACGCAGCAGCTGCATGCGCGTCGTGCGTTTTGGATTCGACCCCAATATCATGCCGATGACATGGCCGTCACGCTCGGCCACCGCGGCATATGTGGCGCGCGACAGGCAGTCCTGTGCGTCGATGGCGGCAAGACGCCATGCGATGTTGCGGCATTGCATGTCATGTCCCACCTCCTGGTCGCCAGGAGCGTCCGCGTACCATGTCCGGCGAATCAGATCGACCATTTCCGAATAATCGGCTCGCTTCAACCGACGGATACATACCGTGCCGCCCATATGCGTTCCCTCCTGCGGTTATTTCATGAGTTCGTCGGTATCCATCACAATGGTGACGGGCCCGTCGTTGGCGATGTCCACGCGCATGTGGGCGCCGAAACGTCCCTCCTTCACGGTCAGCCCTTCCGCGCGCAGCGCTTCGTTGAAGCGTTTCCACACCTGCTTGGCATGGTCAGGAGCACCGGCCTTGACGAAGCTGGGACGGTTGCCCTTGCGCACGTCGGCGAACAGCGTGAACTGCGAAATAGAAAGAATCGAACCGCCGACGCTGCCGATGGACAGGTTCATCTTGCCGTTCTCATCCTCGAACACGCGAAGATTGGCGATCTTGTGCACGAGCCAGGCGATCTGCTCGTCGCCATCCGCGTCGCTCACGCCGACCAGCAGCACATATCCCCGACCGATGCTTTGCGGTTCGAAGGTCGGGTCCTGCTCCCCCGTCGACTCGTCAAGCACATCCACCGAACCGTGACTGACCCGCTGCAATACGATTCTCATTCGATCTCCTTCGTCCATGCCGAGCGGCTGCGTCTTCGAACATCCTACGCGCAACACGCACCTGCCTGAGGAAGCGTTCCCTGGACCGGCTGGGTCGCCGAGCGGCCATGGGCAACGGCAAGACGTGTAATAGGCATGAAGAAAGGGCTGGAATCACAAGGATTCCAGCCCTTTGCATACGCATTACGTCAGTGCGACGCCTGCATACGGTCTATGAGACTCACTTCTCGTCGGAAGAGATCTCGTCGGCCACGGCAGCGGCGGCGGAGGCAGCCTCGACGGACTCCTCTTCCTCTTCTTCAGCGGCGTTGCCCAGGAAATCGGACAGGTCGACGACTTCGCCGTCGGCGGTGAACTTCACCGCACGCATGCCGGCGAGCAGACCCTTGGAGCGGGCGACTTCCTGCACGGCGGAGCCGAGCTGGCCGTTGCGCATGATGGCCTGGATGAAGGCGTTCGGATCCATGCCGTACTGCTGGGCGATGGAGGCGAGGAAGTTGAACACGTCGGCCTGGGAGACCTGCACGTCCAGCTTCTCAGCCAGGGCGTCGAGAACCATCTGGTCACGCAGTTCCTTCTCGACGGTCTCCTCGGCTTCGGCCTTCTGCTCCTTGGTGGCCTTCTTCGGATCGGCGGCAACGTTCTTGAGCTGCTGCTCGACCATGTTGTTCTTCACGCCCTTCGGCACCGGAATCTCCAGGCCTTCCTGCAGCTTGGCGATGAAGGCATCGCGGGCTTCGGTGGCCTGACGGCCCTTGGCGTCCTGAGCGGCGGCCTTGCGGATGTCGGCCTTGAGCTCGTCCAGGGTATCGAATTCGGAGGCTTCCTGAGCGAAGTCGTCGTCGAGCTCCGGCAGTTCCTCGGCCTTGACGGAGTTGACCTTGACCTTGATCTGAGCCTTCTGGCCTTCGTGCTCGCCTGCTTCCAGGGTGCCTTCGAAGGTGGTCTCCTCGCCTGCGGACAGGCCGTCGAGAGCCTCATCCAGGCCGTCGAGCATGGTGTTGGAGCCGAGCTCGTAGCTCACGCCCTCCTGGGAGTCGACGGATTCGCCGTCGATCTCGGCGTTCAGGTCGATGTTGGCGAAGTCGCCCTTGGCAGCCGGGCGATCGACGCTCACCAGGGTGCCGAAGCGCTGGCGCAGAGCCTCGAGGCGCTTGTCGACGTCCTCATCCTTGATTTCCGGGGCGGCGATGGCGATCTCCATGCCTTCGGTCTCCGGCAGGTCGAAATCGGGGCGACGCTCGACGGTGGCGGTGAACTTCAGCTTCTTCTCGTCCTTGGCGGATTCCGGGATGTCGACGACGTCGAACTCCGGCTCGGCCATCGGGCGGATCTTCTTCTCTTCCAGAGCCTTGGAGTACAGCTGCGGGACGGCGCCATTGACGGCCTCGCCGGCGACGGCACCGAAGCCGAAACGCTGCTCAACAAGCTTGCCGGGAACGTGACCCTTACGGAAACCGGGGATGTTCACTTCCTTGGCGATGTTCTTACGGGCTTCATCCAGATACGGGTCGAACTCTTCCTGGTCGACGGTAACGGTGAGCTTCACCTTGGTGGGTTCGAGGTTACGAACGCTGATCTTCACGCTAAACGCTCCTGCAAAGTCGTGTTTGTTCTTTTTTGCCGTTAGGCACAACTCTCATACTATAGCGTGGCTTAAGGACGCTGCGATGAGTCGCACCTGCCAGTCGCGCGCGCCCTGCTTGGCGAGGAACGCCGCGACGTCACGCTGCCCGGGGTTATCGGTCCAGCACAGATTCTTGAGAACCTGCGGTTTGAGCAGCACATCGGCCGGGGTATGCGTGTCTTCGGCGATCTGGTTGAGGGCGCGTCTGGCCTTTTTCAAGGTCTCCACGCGCTTGGGGTGGCGGGTGGCCCATATGCGCATCGATTTGGGCGCGTTCGCCTCGGCACCGTCCTTGTCGTGGGCCGGGGCCGGCATGACCGGCAGCTCGTCCTCCGGAAGGGCGAGCGCGTCCTGGATCTCATGCTTCCACACGGACGGCTTGATCGCGCGCTGGATCGGCGCGTAGCGTTCGAACATCTTGTCCTGCTCGCTACCGGTCTGGATGCGTACGCGCTCGTTGAGCGAGCGGATGGCACGGAATTCGCGGGCGTTATGCGGCTTCTTCAATGCCGCTTCGATAATCGCCTGGTCGGATAGCAGCAGCGTCGGCGCGATGTCGTGCTGGCTGGCCAGCTCGTCTCGCTTGGTCCACAATGCGCGGGCCACGGCCAGGGCCCTGCGGTCGCCTTTCAGCGAGGTGATGTGGGAGATGCGCAGCCATGGCACGGGGTGCACGTGGCGGGGCTTGCCCGAGGTGCCTTCGGCGAGGATATGGCCGAACTCCTCTTCGGCCCATGCCTCCTTGCCGCTGGCCTTCAGATCGGCGCGCATCCGGTGTTCCAGTTCGATGAGCAGCTCCACATCCAGCGCGGCGTAGTTGCGCCAGTCGCGGGGCAACGGCCTGTACGACCAGTCGGCGGCGGAATGCTCCTTGGCGAGAGTGATGCCCAGGTAGTGTTCGGTGACGGCCGCCAAGCCGAATCGGCTCAGGCCCAGCATACGTGCGGCCAGTTCGGTGTCGAACAGGCGTTTGGGCGTCATGCCGATCTCGGCGAAACCGGGCAGGTCCATCATGGCGTCGTGGATGATCCAGGTGGCATCGCCCACGGCACGGTTGAACCTGTCCCAGTCGGCACCGGCGGCGTCGAGCGCGATCGGGTCGAACAGGAAGATGCCCGCGCCCTCGCGTTTGAACTGCACCAGCCAATCCTCGTGTCCGTATCGGAATCCCGAGGCTCGTTCGGCGTCTGCCGCCAGAGAGCCCGATGCGGCCGCGAGTTCGGCGCATGCATCGTTGAAGCCCTCCACGGTATCGATCACATCGGGGACTCCCCCACGTGGCTCGGATTGCAACCGTGGCTCATGCATAATTTCGCTCAACGCGTGATTCTCCTTCACCGCGAACGGTGGATTTCAGAAATTCGGCCCATGCCTCCACGCACCCGCCAGGATCGAAACCGCAAGCGGGCAGGATCGTGGGCGTGTAGGAGACACGTATCTCACAGCCTGCAAACGTATCAGCACCCTGCGAACCAAACGCCGTGTTCTGCGTGATGCTTACCGTGCCGCCGACGCTGTCCGGCACCACATCGCCCAGATACCCGCACATGTCGTCCCAGTACATGGATGGTGCGAGCCCGTCGTTTTCGTTCGATTCAAGGGGCAGCTGCGCGAAGCAGACGCATCGCCACCTGCTGTTCCATTCCTCGCGAAGATGCCGGCTGTACAGCAGCATGATCCAGCCGGACACCTGCTGGGAGGGATGATGGGAGTACGCGTCGCCGGCCTCGATGCCAAGCGCGACGCCGATGCCGTAATCGGCCAGAGTGGAGGGAACGGGGATTTCTCGGTAATGGACGCCGGGCACGGTACGCATGGTACGCACGGATTCCACAGCGCGCCAGACCTCATCCGGCACGCCTTGCGGACGAGGCGGCAGGTGCGCTTGCGAATCCTGAGCCAGCGGAGCGATCCCCTCAGGAAAAGAGAAAATCTCGGCCATGAATCTAGGCTACGCGCCGAAAGGCCCTTCGCCACGGATTGACGCGCGGTCGCGTCGATTTTTTACCGTACGGCGCCGGGCAAACGCTGACCCAGACAGCCGTATGCCGCATACCGGGGGCGTTCGGCCACACGGCATACGGCATAGAACAAAATCAAGTCATCAGTACACGACGAAGCCGTGCGCCTTGAACTGGTCGGCCACACGCTTGCGCATGGCCTCGTTCGGCCCCTTCTGGTTCTCCAGCGGGTAGTCGATGCGCAGCTCATGCCATTTCGGCCTGCCGAGCTGATGGAAAGGCAGCACGTCGATATGCTCCACCGCCTCGCCGAAGCTCTCACAGATCCTCGCCACGTTCTCGACGTTCTCCTCGCTTGAGGTGAGGCCGGGGACCAGCACGAAACGCACCCAGATCTTCTTGCCGGCCTTGGCCAGCCGCTGGCCGAAATCGATGGTCGGCTGCAATAGGCCGCCCGTCACCTTGCGGTAGGTCTCCTCGTCGCCGGATTTGACGTCCAGCAGACACAGGTCGATGTCGTCCAGCATCTCGTCCGTGTAGTTCGTGTTCAGGAAGCCGGATGTGTCGAGGCAGGTGTGCACGCCCATCTCCTTGGCCGCGTGGAATACGCGCGAGACGAACGCGGGCTGCATCATCGATTCGCCGCCGGAAAAGGTGATGCCGCCGCCGGTGGCCTTGAACAGGTCGGCGTACCGGTCGATCTTCTTGATCATCGCCTCGAGGTACACCGGCTTGCCGTCGCGCATCTTCCACGTGTCGGGGTTCTGGCAGTACTGGCAGCGCAACGGGCATCCGCTCATGAACACCGTCATGCGCGTGCCGGGGCCGTCCACGGAGGTGTTGATGTCCCATGAATGCACGAAGCCGATATCGCCGGTCTTCAACGCATGCAGTCTGTCGCGTCGGTCGAGTCCTATCGGCGACTCGAATCCGGAAAGGCCTCCCATCAGCGTCTGGGACGCGTATTCCTTCGATTCGCGAAGCATATGGCGTGTGGTACTGCGGAATTGCGAGGTTTCGGGCATCGTTGCACTCCTTGGTCATCCATGGGTGGGGTTCGTGTTCATGAACAAAGGGGCGGAACCATCCAGCTCCGCCCCTTGTCTTCGCCGCGCAGCGGCGGTATCGGCTATTCAGTCAGCCATCGGATCAGTCGACCACTGCACCCTGGTGGAAGGTACGGCTGATCACATCGAGCTGCTGCTCCTTGGTGAGCTTGACGAAGTTCACCGCGTAGCCGGAGACGCGCACGGTCAGGTGCGGGTACTTCTCCGGGTGTTCGACGGCGTCCTCAAGCTGTTCCTTGCGCAGCACGTTGATGTTGGCGTGGTACAGGCCGTGGCCGTTGCCGGCGTCCAGGATGCCCACCAGGTTGGTGATGCGCTCGTTCTCGTCGCGGCCCAGGCCATCGGGGGTGATGGTGTTGGTCAGCGAGATGCCGTCGAGCGCGTCGTTGTAGTCGATCTTGCCGACGGAGAACATGGACGGCAGCATGCCGTGGGAGTCCATGCCGTTCTCCGGGTTGGCGCCCGGAGCGTACGGGGTGCCCTTCTTGTGGCCGGACGGGAAGGCGCCGGTGGCCTTGCCGTACTCCACGTTGGAGGTGATGGTCAGGATGGACTGGGTCGGGACGGCGCCACGGTAGACGGGCAGACGCTTGACCTGGCCCATCACGGTGGAGACGACCCACTTGGCGATGTCGTCGGCGCGGTCGTCGTCGTTGCCGTAGATCGGGAACTCGCCTTCGGTGCGGTAGCCGACGATCAGATCGTCATCGGCGCCCTCGACGTACTCGTTCTCGTGGCCCGGCGTGGTCTTGGCGTCCTTGTTGTAGATCGGGTAGACCTTGGCGTACTTGCATGCGGACAGGGAGTCGGCCGCGATGGACAGGCCGGACATGCCGCAGCCGAGGGTGCGGTAGACCTCCTTGTCGTGCAGGGCCATCTCGATGGACTCGTATGCGTACTTATCGTGCATGTAATGGATGATGTTCAGCGCCATCACATAGGTCTCGGACAGCCATTCGAGGGCCTTCTCGTAGTTGGCCTTGACCTTCTCGTAGCTCAGGGTGCCGTCGGCTTCCGGCTTGATCGGGTCGATCACGCCCTTGTCGATGACCTGCATGCCGGTCATCTCGTCGCGGCCGCCGTTGATGGCGTACAGCAGGGCCTTGGCGGAGTTCACGCGAGCTGCGAAGAACTGCATCTGCTTGCCCACGCGCATCGGGGACACGCAGCAGGCGATGGCGGCGTCGTCGCCCCAGTGGCCACGAATCTCCTTATCGGACTCGTACTGGATGGCGGAGGTGTCGATGGAGATCTTGGCGCAGAAGCGCTTGTAGGCTTCCGGCAGCTTCGGATCCCAGAAGATGGTGATGTTCGGTTCGGGGCCGGGTCCAAGATGCTCGAGGGTCAGGGTGTTGAGCAGACGGAACGAGGTCTTGGTGACCAGGGTACGGCCGTCGTCGCCGAAGCCGGCGTCGGACCAGGTCGCCCAGTACGGGTCGCCGGAGAAGATGGCGTCATAGTCCTTGGTACGCAGGAAGCGCACGATGCGCAGCTTCATGACCAGGTTGTCGATGATCTCCTGCGCGCCTTCCTCGGTGAGCTTGCCGGCCTTCATGTCGCGCTCGATGTAGATGTCGAAGAAGTCGGAGACGCGGCCGAACGACATGGCGGCGCCGTCCTGGCTCTTGACGGAGGCGAGGTAGCCCATGTAGGTCCACTGCACGGCCTCCTGCGCGGTCTGCGCCGGGCGGGACAGATCCAGGCCGTACTCGTTGCCGAGGTTGATGAGCTGCTTGAGGGCCTTGATCTGCTCGTCGTGCTCCTCGCGGAAGCGGATCCAGTGCTCGATCTCCGGCTCGGTGAAGTCGTTGCGGTACGGCACGGAATCCTTGTCGCGCTGCTTGAACTTGATCAGGGCGTTGACGCCGTACAGGGCCACACGGCGGTAGTCGCCGATGATGCGGCCGCGGCCGTAGGCATCCGGCAGGCCGGTGAGGATCTTGTTGTGGCGGGCGACCTTGATCTGCTTGGTGTACACGCCGAAGACGCCGTCGTTGTGGGTCTTGCGGTACTTGGTGAAGATCTTCTTGATCTGCGGGTCGGGTTCCTTGCCGGCCTCGCGGATGGCCTGCTCGACCATGCGCCAGCCGCCGTTCGGCATCATGGCGCGCTTGCAGGGCACGTCGGTCTGCAGGCCGACGATCACGTTATCGACCTCGGGAGAATCGATGTAGCCCGCAGGGAACGCGTCGATGCCGGCCGGTGTGTGGGTGTCCACATCGTATACGCGCTGCTTGCGCTCGACGGCCAGGTAGTTGTCGTCGAGGTACTTCCACAGATGCTTGGTCTTCTCGGTGGCGTTGGCGAGGAACGTCTCATCGCCTTCGTACGGGGTGTAGTTCTTCTGGATGAAGTCGCGGACATCGATGTCCGACTGCCAGTTGCCACCCGTGAAGCCATCCCACGCCTTTGCGTTCAGTTCTTCCTGGGTAGGTGCAGATGCTTCGACTGTTGCCATATCCACTCCTTGGTGTTGCTTAGAGGCGGCACTCCTGTATGCCGCGCTACTTCCACCAGTGTAGTGGCTCGCAGCGGGCAAACCCCGAAATAGCGAAGTGAACTATCTCACATTTTGCGCCCCGCCCGCCAAATAACGCCGTTTCCAAAGCCTGCGCAACGCCTCGCGACACCCCGAATACCGACGTGCGGGGAGCCGGTTTCCCGACTCCCCGCACGATATAGGGGTTCCATATGGTTTTGGCCAAGCGCTCGAATCAGTCGGCGCCGCCGGACCAGTTGCGGTCCTGTTCCTCCCAACGACGGTTGCGCTCATGCACGATCTTCCACGCGTTCATGGCGTCCTCACGGCTCTCGTAGGGCCCCATGCGCCTGTCGATCGGTGAGAGCGGGCCGAGTTCCGGCTCGCCGGTGACCATGTTGAAATACCATTTCTTGTCGCTCATGCGTTGCTCCTGCATTACTCCCTGAACGCGCTGGTGATGGGAAGCCTGCGGTCGCGGCCGAAGGCCAGCGCGGTCACCTTCGGTCCGAGCGGGTACTGGCGGCGTTTCCATTCGGCGCGGTCCACGAGGCGCATCACCGTGTCCACGGTCGCCTCGTCGAAGCCGTCGGCCAGCAGGTCGGCGCGCCCGTGCGCCTTCTCGATGTATGCGGCGAGCACCTGGTCGAGCAGCGCGTATTCGGGCAGCGAGTCCGAATCCTTCTGGCCGGGGCGCAGCTCGGCGGACGGCGCCTTCTCGATCGAGTTGACGGGGATCATCACGCCGTCCTTCAACGGGACGCCGGCACTCCCCCGCTCGTTGCCCACGATCTTCAGCCCGCCGATGCCCATGCCTTCGGCGGCGGCCTTGTTGCGCCAGCGGGACAGTTCCCACACGCGGGTCTTGAGCAGGTCCTTGATCGGCGCATAGCCGCCCACGGCGTCGCCGTAGATGGTGGAGTAGCCGCAGGCGAGCTCGGACTTGTTGCCGGTGGCGACCGCCAGCAGGCCCTTCGCGTTGGAGTACGCCATGACGATCACGCCGCGGATGCGCGCCTGGAGGTTCTCGGCGGCCACGCCTTCGAGATGCAGCTGATGCTGGTATGCCTCGAACAGCGGCTCGATCGGCTGGATGTCGTAATGAGCGCCGAGGTTCCGCGCCAGGTCGGCGGCGTCGTCCTTGGAGCCGTCGGAGGAATACATGCTCGGCATGGAGATGCCGTGCACGTTGCTTCCGCCGCACGCGTCGGCCGCCATGGCCGCGACCAGGGCGGAGTCGATGCCGCCGGACAGGCCGAGCGTCACGCCGGTGAAGTGGTTCTTGGCCATGTAGTCCTTCAGGCCGAGCACGCAGGCGGTGTACACCTCCTCGTCCGGGTCCGGCTTGGCCGCGATGCGCCCGGCGAGCTGCTTGTCCGCCGCCGTGTTGAGGTTGATGTACGCCAGATCCTCCATGAACATCGGCGAGCGCTCGAGCAGCGTGCCGTCGGAGTCTACCACGAAGCTGCCGCCGTCGAAGACGAGGTCGTCCTGGCCGCCCACCTGATTGACGTAGATGAGCGGTGCTCCGACCTCGGCCGCGCGGCGTCGCGCCAGTGCGAGACGGGTGTCGGTCTTGCCCTCCTCGTATGGCGAGCCGTTGATGGTCAGCAGCACGTCGATGCCGCGTTCCGCGAGTTCGGCGACGGGGCCGCCGTCCTGCCAGATGTCCTCGCAGATCGCCACGCCGATCCTGACGCCGTCGACGTCGAGCACCACCGACTTGTCGCCCGGGGTGAAGATGCGGAATTCGTCGAATACGCCGTAGTTGGGCAGGAAGTGCTTGTCGTAGCCGGCCCATACCACGCCGTCGTGCAGTACGACGAGCCGGTTGAGAGGCTTGCCGTGCGCGCGGTCGGTGCCGACCGTGCCGACGACCACGAACAGGTCGCCGAGTCCGTCGGCTTCGAGTTCGGTGGCGAGCCAGTTGGCCTTGTTCCATGCGGCGGTGCGGAAGGTGGCGCGCAACGCGAGATCCTCGATGGGATAGCCGGTGAGCGTCATCTCGGGGAACGCCACCACCCTGGCATGGTTGGCGGCGGCGTTGCGCGCGTATTGGAGGACCTTTTCGGCGTTGCCGTCGAGGTCGCCGACGCAGGTGTCGATCTGTGCGAGTGCGAAGCGAATATCAGTCATGTCTGTAAGCATACGACGTGTCGTGCTACGACCGAACGTTCAGGCGAGTTCGTCGAGCAGGCGCAGGGCCGCGTTGACGTAGAACTCCGCGCCGGCCTGCAGCGCCTCGTCGAAGCCGACGAACTGCGGGCTGTGCCAGTCGTGGTGGTCGGGCGTGCCGTTGGAGCCGATGAAGGCGAACACCGGGCGGGTCACCTTGGCGAATTCGGCGAAGTCCTCGCCTGCCATGGACGGGTGGATCGGCTGGAGGTCGGCGTAGCCGGGCACGTCCGCGGCCACGATCTTGGCCAGGTCCGGGTCGGAGACCATCGGGTCCTGGAAGTCGTCCCAGTCGATGTCGGCGGTGATGCCGTATCCGGCAGCGATGGATTCGACCTGCTGTCGGAAGCGGCGTTCGGCGAGCTGGCCGTCCTCCTTGTAGAAGTAGCGCACCGTGCCCATGAAGCCGGCTTCGGCGGGGACCACGTTCCATACGTCGCCGCCGTGCACTTCGGTGATGGAGAGCACCAGCGGGTGGAACGGGCTCGTGTTGCGGCTCACGATGGTCTGCAGGCTCAGGATCATGGAGGCGAGCGCCTCCAGCGGGCCGGTGCCCATGTGCGGGTAGCCGGCGTGGGTGCCTTCGGCGTGGAGGTTCACGTGGAATTCCACGCAGCCGGCCATCATGGGTTCGACGCCGACGGCGACCTGGCCGGGGGCGTAATCGGGGTTGTTGTGGGTGCCGATGATGGCGTCCACGTCATCGACGACGCCGGATTTGATCACGTAGCGTGCGCCGCGTCCGGTCTCTTCGGCCGGCTGGAACAGGATCTTGATCGATCCGGCGATGCGGTCGCGGTGGTCGGCCAGCCAGAAGGCCGCGCCCAGCAGGAAGCTCATATGCAGGTCGTGGCCGCAGCCGTGCATCGTGCCGTCGTTCTTGGAGCTGAATTCCAGTCCGGTGTTCTCCTGGATGGGCAGTCCGTCGATGTCGGCGCGCAGCGCGATGCGCGGGCCGGGCTTGCTGCCCTCGATTAGCCCGACGAGGCCCGTCTCCAGCGGGGTGTCGAGCACTTCGATGCCGTGGGCGCGCAGCTGGTCGGCGAGGTATGCGGTGGTGGCGTGCTCCTGGAAGCTGCGTTCGGGGTGCTCGTGCAGGTAGTGGCGGATTGCCGTCAGTTCCGGTGTGATTTCGATGTGTTCGCTCATGATGGTTCCTGATTTCTGTAGTGGATGGTTGCCGGGCGCGCCCGATCCGTCGCCGCCGATATGCCGGCGGCGGGTGGCTGGACGCGCGCGAAGTGTGGAATATGATTCTGGCTCCCGTTGCGGGGAGCCAGAGTGGGTGTTGCGTCAGCGCTTGAGCAGGTGCTTGGCCACCGAGTTGGCGATGCCCTGCACCACCTGGACGAGCACGATCATGATGATCACCGCTGTCCAGGTCACGGTCTGGTCGAACTTCTGGTAGCCGTAGGCGATGGCGAAGTTACCGAGGCCACCGCCTCCGATGTAGCCCGCCATGGCGGACATGTCGAGCACGCTGATGAACAGGAAGGCGTAGGCGAGGATGAGCGGTGCCAACGCCTCGGGGATGAGCACGGTGCGCACGATGGTGAACTTGGAGGCGCCCATGGAGCGTGCGGCCTCGATGATGCCCGGGTCGACGGGGACGAGGTTCTGCTCGACGAGTCGCGACGTGGCGACGGTGCACATCACCACCATGGGGAAGATGGCCGCCATGGTGCCGATGGAGGTGCCCACCACCTTGATGGTCAGCGGCTGCATGGCCGCGAGGAAGATGATGAACGGGATCGGGCGGATGATGTTCACGATGATGTCCAGGATGCGGTACACCACGGCGTTCTCGAACAGGTTGCCGGGGCGCGTGCCGTACAGCACCACGCCCAGGACCAGACCAAGGAAACCGCCGACGACGAGCGTGACCAGCACCATTTCGAGCGTCTGGCCTATGGATTGGAACAGCAGCGGGCGCAGGACGCTCCAGTCGCTGCGGCTTGCAAGTGTGATCGTCATTGCCTCTCCTCTCATGCGTCCTGGCCGTCGCGTGCCACGGCCTGCTCATACGGGACCGGATTCGCGGCGGTGCCGAAATCCACGATGTCGCTGTTCTGCTGCAGCTCGGCGAGGAACGCCTCGACGCCGTCTCCCCTGAACTCGTAGGTGACCGCGCCGATGGCCGATCCCTTCACCGTGTCGATGCCTCCGTACAGCAGGCTGCTGTCAATGCCATGCTTGGCGATGAGCTGCGAAATGTTCTGCCCGGATGCGGTGACGACGCCGTCGTCGCCGGTCACGTCGTGCTGACGGATCAGCACCGTGACCAACCGGCCTGGCCACTGCTCGTGCATGCGCTCCACGCGGGAGCGTTCGGGCACGCCGTTCAACGCGGTGGCGATGAAGCGCTTCGTGACCTGCTGGCGCGGCGCGGCGAACACGTCGTACACGTTGCCCTGCTCCACGACCTTGCCGGAGCTCATCACGGCCACGCGGTTGGCGATCTGCTGCACCACGTTCATCTGGTGCGTGATCACCACGATGGTGATGCCCAGTTCCTCGTTCACGCGCTTGAGCAGCGACAGCACCTCGGTGGTGGTCTCCGGATCCAGGGCGCTGGTGGCCTCGTCGGCCAGCAGGATCTTCGGATTGGTGGCCAGCGCGCGGGCGATGCCGACACGCTGCTTCTGGCCGCCGGAAAGCTGCGACGGGTACTTGTTCGCGTGCTCGCTCAGCCCCACGAACTCCAGCAGCTGCTTGACGCGCCTGTTCTGGTAGTCCTTGCGCCAATGGTCCAGCTTCAGCGGGTAGGCGATGTTCTGTGCCACGGTCTTCGTGGAGAACAGGTTGAACTGCTGGAAGATCATGCCGATCTTCTGACGGATGGGACGCAACTTGGCCTCGCCAAGCGCCGAAACCTCGGTGCCGAGCACCGTGACCCTGCCGGACGTCGGCTTCTCCAGCGCATTGATCAGACGCACCAGCGTGGACTTGCCGGCGCCGGAGTACCCGATGATGCCGAAAATGTCGCCCTCGTTGATGGTCAGGGTCACATCGTCCACCGCCCTGGTGGTCTTCGCGGCCTTGCCCGCCTGTTTGAATTCCTTGACCACATGGTCGAAGGAGATGATGGGAGTTTGCTCTGTCATACCGTCACTTTCATTCAGCTATTTCACGCCGTTGTAGAACTTACAACCACACCTTGTCGAATGCCGTGATATGCGCGAGCGCCCTGTCCTGGCTTGAGGAGAGGGCGCTCGCATGCCGTGCCGATCCTTACTTGGCGGACTTGGCGTCCTTCTGGATATCGGCCAGGTAGCTTTGCAGCTGCGCGGGGGTGAACTTGTTCGCGTACACCGCGGTGCCGCCGGAGTTCTCCTGCAGCTTGTCGAGCACGCTCTTGGTCTGGAAGATCTTGACGACCTTCTTGTAGACCTCGTTGTTCACGTCGCCCTTGCGGGTGACGAAGACGTTGATGTACGGGTGGGCCTCTTCGGATTCGGCGTTGTCCTGATAGATGGCGTCGGTGGGCTTGAGACCTGCATCGGAGACGTAGTCGTTGTTGATCACGCCGGCGGAGACCTGCGGGTCCTTGAGGGAGTTGGCGACTTGTTCGGCCTTCAGCGGGGTCACCTTCACCTTGGACTTGGCGGTGTCGATGTCCTGCGGGGTGCTGAACGCGGTCCAGTCGCCCTTGAGCGTGACCAGTCCGGCGGCCTTCAGCACGCCGATGGCGCGGGCCTGGTTGGTCTCGTCGTTCGGGATGGCGACGGTGGTGCCGGCCGGGATGTCCTTGATGTTCTTGTACTTGCTGGAGTAGACGCCCAGCGGGTAGATGGCCACGCCGCCGATCGGCTGCAGATCCTTGTTGTTCTTGACGTTGTAGTTGGCGAGGTACAGCAGGTGCTGGAACTCGTTGATGTCGAGCTCGCCGGTGTCGACGGCGGGGTTCTCGGAAGTGTAGTCCTGGAAGTCGACGATGTCGACGTACAGGTTCTGCTTTTCGGCCTGCTTCTTGAATTCGACCCACTGCGGATCGGTGGCGCCCACGACGCCGATCTTCACCGGGTTGTTCTTGGTACCCTTCTCGCCGGTCTTGCCGCTGTTGAATGCGCGGACGCCGAAGAACGCGCCGACCGCGATCAGCGCGATCACGACCACGGCGATGATGATGTTGCGTGCGGTGTGGTTCACGCGCACCGGCTCGTCGCCGTTCACCGGCTGGGGAGCTTCCTGAGTCATGGTTCTTTTCCTCTCTCATGAACATGTGTCGTCCGGCATGTGCGTGTTCTCGACTCACGCCCGCCGAACATTGCCGTGTCCCACCATAAACGACGTTCGGCCCCGGACTCGGCGAAAACGCCGAATTGGCCTATCGGCGTTCGTTATAGCCCGTGTTCAATCGCCGCAATGCCGCGTATGGGCGCGCATGCACGATCGTCCATGTTCCGCGGACGAAAATGCCATCGCTTACGCGCTTCGCTCCCCCGCCTGCCCGTAGAATGTTGCACGGCAACGTATTCGCGATCATGTGAAAGGCGAGTTCATGACTTCGACCGATATCAAGGCGGCATTCTTCGACATCGACGGCACGCTGACCAGCTTCGTGACGCACATCGTGCCCGAGTCGACCATCGAGGCCCTGCGGCAGCTTCGGAGCAAGGGCGTGAAGCTGTTCATCTGCTCGGGGCGCGCGCCGTCCGTCATGAGCGTCGTGCTCGATACCATCCCCGTGAAATTCGACGGCATCGTCGGCCTCAACGGCCAGTACTGCGTCGACGACAACGGTTTTCTGGACAAGCGCCCGCTTGCCGATGCCGATGTCGCCGTCATCCTCGACTGGCTGGACGCGCATCCGAGCGTCGTCTCCGATTTCTGCGAATCCGACTACGTCTACTTCAACCATTCCAATGAGATACTGGACGGCACCTGGCGCAGCCTCGGCAAGACCGCGCCCAAGGTCTACTTCGACGACCCGCGCGAACGCACGCGCACGCATGAGACGTTCCAGATCAGCCCGTACATCGATGAACGCACCGAAGCCGAGCTCGTGGCCCTGTGCCCCAACGTGCGCGGCGTGCGCTGGCACCCCGATTTCGTGGATCTGATCGCAGGAGACGGCGGCAAGGCGCAGGGCATCGAACGCTTCCTGAACCATTACGGATGGGACCGCAGCCAGACAATCTCCTTCGGCGACGGCGGCAACGATGTGGACATGCTGGAATACACCGGCATCGGCGTGGCCATGGGCAACGCCACCGAGGAGCCCAAGCGCGTGGCCGACTATGTGACCGACGACGTGGATCATGACGGCATCATGAACGCGCTGCGGCATTTCGGCATCCTCTGACCCGCACCGCGCGGTGCGATACGATACCGCGCAATCGGCCGCAGCAAAATGCGAGGCGCCGGCCCGCTCCCCCATTCGGCGGGGTGCGGGCCGGCGCCTCGCATTCGGTTATGGCCGGATCGGCGGGAACGAACCCCTGCCAATACCGGCCAGCTTCTTAGTGAAGGCTTCCCATCGCGCTTCCGGAAACGCTTTCCGTGCCGTTCACGGCGGCCTCGATGGCGTATTCCAGGGCCTTCGCCATATCCGGCAGCGGCATGAACGGCGTGCCGTTCGGCTTGCCTACCACCTGCTCGGACGCGTACGGGACGTGGATGAAACCGCCGCGGACGCCCGGGAACTTGCGGTCCAGCAGATACAGCACGTTGTACATCACGCTGTTGCACACGAACGTGCCCGCGGTGTAGGACACGAATGCGGGCAGTCCGTGGCTGCGCACGTTCTCGACCATGGCCTTGACCGGCACTGTCGCGAAGTAGGCGGTGTCGCCGTCCTCGCGCAGCGGGGCGTCCAGCGGCTGTTCGCCGTCGTTGTCGGGGATGCGGGCCTCGGCGAGGTTGATGGCCACCTTCTCGATGGTGAGCGCGCTGCGGCCGCCGGCCTGGCCGACGCTGATGACGATGTCGGGATGCTCGCGGGTGATCGCCTCCTCGACCACTTCGGCGCTGCGCGTGAACACCGTCGGGATCTCCATCTTCACGATGCGTGCGCCGGCGATCTCGTCGGGCAGCAGCTTCACGGCCTCATAGGCCGGGTTGACGCTTTCGCCGCCGAAGGGGTCGAAGCCGGTCACCAATACCGTTGTCATATCGTTATCTCCATTTCCTTGCTATTGGTTCTTACCTTCACGCTACTCGCGCTCAGCTCGCTATGAGCATATAGATGATCTGCACCACGATCATGACGAGCGCCGTCACCACCTGGTTCTTGATCACGCCCATGCGGTCCTTCATCTCCAGCAGCGCGACCGGCACGATGTTGAAGTTCGCGGCCATCGGCGTGAGCAGCGTGCCGCAGTAGCCGCAGGTCAGCGACAGCACGCCCACGACGGCGGGGTCGGCACCGAAGGCCAGCACGAACGGCGCGCCGATGCCGACGGTCAGCACCGTGATGGCGGCGAAGGCGTTGCCCATGACCATGGTGAACAGCATCATGCCGATGGCGAACACGATGATGCCGATGACGACGTTGCCCTTGGGGATCAGGCCGCCGACCAGCTTGGAGATCACATCGCCCACGCCGGCAGCGGTGAAGATGGCACCCAGGCTGGCCAGCAGCATCGGCAGCATGCTCAGCGGTCCCATGGCGCTCAGCAGGCGCTCAGAATCATTGAGGAACACCAACGGCTTGTTGGCATGGTTGAAGGCCATGAGGATGATGGCGGAGACGATCACGCCGATCGAGCAGCCGGCAAGCGCGCCGATCTGGGTGAACAGCGCGCCGATAATCGCGCACACGCCGATCGCCAGAGCCGGGATGAAGATCTTCATGCCGATCTTCTTGAAGTTGCGTTCACTCTCATCCTTGGACGGGCCGGCCGACTCGCCCTTCTTCACACGCTGGAGAATGGCGGGGATGACCATAAGCACGATGAGCACGCCGTCGATCATGGCGGGGATCCAGCGGCCGAACGCGATGACCACGCCCAGAAGCCCCCAGAACATGCAGGTACCGTAGCGCGACGGGTTCGTCTTGTCCTTCAGGTTGCGCACGCCGGTGTAGATGACCATCAGGCCCATGACGATGTAGAAGACCTCGAGGATCTTCGTGCCGATGGTGACGGAAGGATCCATGAAGAACGACATATCAGGCCTCCTTAACGTTGGCGGATGCGGACGCGGCACCGTAATACTTGGCGCGCAGACGATGATCCTTGAGGATGTAATACACAGCGGTGACCACGACGGCGATGATTGCGACGGGAAGCTCGATCAACGCCATGCGCAGCAGATCGACATCGTAGCCCAGCGGCTTCAGCGTGGACTGGACCAGCAAAGCGCCGGCGGTGCCGACGAACAGCATCTGGCCGAAGAACCAGGCGACGTTCTCCATGCCGGAGGCCATGCCCTTGAGTTCCTCGACGTATTCGTCCTTGGGCTCATGGCCGGACGCCTCGATGGCGCCGATGGCCATCGGCATGATGATGGGGCGCACGAATCCGGCCACGCCGCCGAAGCTCACGTTGAAAGCGGCGAACACCACGCGCATCACACCGTACAGTGCGATGATGATGCCCGGCGTGGCGTTCTTCGCCTTGCCGATCAATGCGGCCGCGGCGTCCTTCAGACCATTGCGCTCCAACGTACCCACCACCAGCAGGATGATGATGAACACGGCCATGCTGCGATTGCTGACGAACGAGGTACCAAGCGTGGTCAGGAACCCGTCGATACCGATGCCTCCGACAAGGGCCGTGACGATCGCGGCCGCGAATATGATGAGAATCGAATCAAGCTTCAACGCGAAGCCCACGATGACGATCACGATGCCCAACAGCACCAGATAATCCATTTACTTCTCTCCTTCCAACACGCCATGCGTGCGGAACACACGAAAAAACGACTCGGCACAGCATACTCGCCGATGCTGCCAAAAAGAGTCCGAATGGCGAAGGTTCGCCCATACGGGGAAAACCCCGGAGCCGTGCGGACCCTCAATCAAACCGAATCGCACACGCCCGAGAAGCAGCCGAAAAAGACGAAAAACCGTCAGCGCTCCAGCAGATCGTGGATGCGATCGGTCAACTCACGATGCGTCGACGAACGCAGCGAAGGGAACGCCCGAAGCAGACGAACCTGCTGACGGCTCAACGCACGACGCACATGATCCTTGGTAAGCCTGTCCAACGCGGCGGACTCGTCCCTACGCCGAGCCGCACGAATATCGGCGATCGTATCGTCGATGCGCTCGCGGGTCTGGTCAAGACGTTCCTGAGCGGACCGCTGGACCTGTGCAAGACGCTGCTCCATGCGCGCGTTCGCCTCAGCCATATCGTCGTTCGCCTTGTCGATCGCCTCCAGACGCCCGGCCTTGACGTCCTCGCCAAGCCGCGCAAGCCTGTTGTCCATGTCGGCCATGCCCATGGTGCTAGCCATCCAGTCGACGAACGCCACGGCCAGGAGACCCCATGCCGCGATATGAAGCCACGGTTGGGGTATGGTGGCGGTGAGCTGCGCCAGCCAGGGCTGCACGACCAGCTTGACCAACGTGGCACCCGCGCCGAACGCCAGAAAACCGTTCAGATAGACGCGACCGTTGATGTTGAACGGCTTATCGGTGTAATCCCACAGCCGGATATGGAACATGCGCTCGTACTGCCACGACACCACGTATTCCAAGGTGCAGGCGATGACCCCGCTTCCCAGAAACAGCGCCACCGGATTGGTCACGTCGTGCAGCAGCAGAAGCACCAGCAGCGCGCCGTTGCCGTAAATCGGGCAGATCGGGCCGTTCAACGCACCGCGATCCACCCACTTGTGCTTCAGCACCAGGTTAAGCCCGGTCTCCCACACCCAGCCGATGCAGGAGTAGCACATCCACCACAGGACCACCTGTTCCGCAAGATTCAACAAACCCATACCATGACCTTACGTTCCCGACGCGCATTTTCCAACATGCAGTCGCGAAACCCGCCACGAATGCCTCTCCCCCTGGTCTCAAGCCCATGAATCACTGTGGTCAATTGTTTTGAGGCTTTATTCCGGGGTTTCCACTCTTGGGCAATCTGCCGGTTACGCTTGTTTTCCACAAGACATCTACAGGCACCCGAAAATAATTGGGGAATATTCCGCCGGGACCTAGCATCTTTGCCTACCAGAACCGACCGCATACCCGCATTACGGATATCGCACACATAGCAACACCATCGGAAAACCATTCTTCAGATTCGTGGCTGCCGCTTATACAGCGTATGGACATCCGGATAAACCTTGTAGGGCACTCCGGCCACGTCGGACTGATGCTCCATGATGGGGTCATGCTTGCCATATAGCAGTAGCTTGCCAGGTCTTGTTGCAAAGAGTTTTTCGGCGAAAGACAAATCCAATTCGGATTCGGTATCAGCACATCCCAATGTGCTGGTGGCGCACATTACTCCGTCAGGAACACAGTTCAAGCATGCGATGGTGTCAGGGGATCCGCATCTGAGGTTCTGCACGACCTTAACACCGTTCACTGCCAGTGTCGTCATATACAGCTGATTGAGCAGCATAATCGTTTGCTGCCATTCCAAGTCCATGTCCGAAGTGACGGTGAGATCCGAACCAACGACACCTAAATATCGCCGATATTCCGGAATATCATCGAGGACCCTCTCTAGTCACGGGTATATTCGCGCATCACCGGTGAACAGGCAAAGCACGGTGTGTGCAGGATCATGGACAAAACGCGCCTTACGGTCTCGATATGGCACCATGAGCTTTGGCCATTCAGCCAAATACATCTGCGGCTGGAGGATTGGGAAGCCCTGCGGATTAAACTGGATGCCCTTGTTGCTAAGGTAGCCGGCGTAATGGTCGATGAGACTTTCGAATGCTGCTATGGATCGGTTCATGCGGCTCTTTCTATGAGAGGAAGCTTCATGACATGGATCTGCGCTTCAGGGACTTCATTTTGCAGAAAATGCAGTGCTTGATGTAGACGATGTTCGTGGAAGCGTTGTACGACCGCGCCCTGGAACCGCGGGCGGCAATCGTCGGTCACGGCGATTTGACAGCAGCCGGCCAGCGATGTCTTGACCCGTTCCCAGTCCGCTTCATCTTGTACGGCAAATAATATCGAAAGTCGGATGCTGCGCCGTTTGCCGTGGATATCGAACAGGCAGTAAGGCGTTCCCGCTTCCGGCATCAGCGAATCATAGGATACCGTTTCTACAATGGTGTCGGCAGGTCTGCCGTCCCAAAATGTACCGATGAGATCATATGTGGATTTCATACTCGCCGCCTTGCCCTAGAGATTGAAAACTATGCCAGTGTTCAGTTCGATGGCCCTGTTGGCAAACTCGACAAGCTTGCGGTAGATCGTTTCGAGCCGTGAAGTGACCGGTTCCGTCAGCCGTTGCTCCAGCCAGCCGAGCATGAGTTTGCATTGTTCGGCGTTGAGGTAGTCCACATCTCCGAGATCGATGAGTGAATTGCACAGTCTGTCTATCGGGTTGATGAAGTCCTGATCGAGGAGATTCTCATCCTCGTCAGTTAGTTCAAACGATTCTGTCTGCCCCGGCTTTGCGTGGAAAGTTTCGGGAATATAGCCGTAGTAGTCGAGACCTTCAAGGCTGAGAACAAGGATAAGCTCCATAATCACATTTCCTTCCTCTTGAGAATTTTGAAGTGGGTTTCTTTGTTGCTCCCAGGCAGGCCGTTGAGCTTGACGTTTTTCTTTGCCTTTTTGTCGTATATGCGCAGGTATCCGGCTACCATGTCGGCATCGATTCTCCACCGGTCGTTCTCGAATACGTACTTGACACCGCGTCTACGTCCTTGTGCGCTAGGTGTGAATCTGTTGACAATCTCATTGAGATTGACCGGCTGTTTTTCCCAACTCTCGTTCCATTTTGCTTCACGGTCTTTGCTTCTGCTATAGCGACCCTGATCCACCATGGAATTGGGGACGTCGTTATCAATGTAGCTGTGTGAGCTGTCCGAATATCGTTGCTTGCTGTCTGACATATGCCACATGTCCTTTCCTGCGGCGTCTTGCCGTCGCATATCGTCTTGAAAAGTGCACTCATGTTGTGAAAACGCGGTGCGCTTCACCTGTTTGTATAGATGGGTGATTCAAACGGTGACATAATGGCATGTGCAGGATGATCCATTTGAGACCGTCTGATCCACGGTGCGCGAACTTGCCGGTTCGCGCACCGTTTTTTATTGCGCGATTTGTGCCAGATTGGCTGGTTCCTCTTCTCGTTGTTTCAGCAACAAACCCCGGTGATAAAGTTCGAGAATGCTGTTATCAATCGCCTTATCCTCTTGACGATGCCGGAGCCAGTTCAAGTGCTGCTGGAGAATGTTCGATGCGCATTGTGCGGAAGTACCGAACTGCCGGACGATTTCTTCGGCCGTAGTGAGTCCCAGCTCCTCAACAAGCACTGGAGGAGCAATAGCGTATTTCGCCCAGAAATTCGCTTCGATCTCCGCAAGCTCGCTGTCTTGGAGATGACCACGCAGAAGATGGCCCGCCTCATGCAGCTTGGTGAAACGAACCCGCCCCGGGGGCTCCTGCAGATTGCATGCGACGAAACGAAAGTCGTGTCCGTTTACGGTGAGCGTGAACGAGATGCCACTCGGGCTCTTGCACAGTGCCATCAAGCCGTCCGTGGACAACGAATCGTAGGCGGACTGGTAGGCCAGCGTCTGGATTCCATGCGCCTCCAGCAATTCCGATGGCTCGACGGGCAGCCTAATGTAGCCGAGTTGTCGGAACGCATTCACCACGCTCCATTTCAGCTCTTGATAAAACGATGGGTCATCAATCCTGTACCCCGTGATCTCCTCCTTGCTCCCTAGCTGCCAGCAGCGTCATGATGAGCTCCCGAGTCTCTGCCTCGCTGAGTTCACCGCCATGCCTGGCGCAGTATGCCTTGATTGTGCCAAATGGCGTATTGTCGTTTGATTCGGGCAGTCCCAGCAGGAATTCCGACGTGGTGTGCAGAACGGTGGCTATGTTCGCGAGCGTACTCGATGCGGGTTCCCTCTCCCCCGCGAGATATTTCGAGATATTCGGCTGGGTTGTCCCGGCTCGCGTGGCGAGCTGGGATTGGTTGATGCCATGCTGCTGCATAAGCCTGCGCATCCTATCTCCAAGTGCCGCTGTCATCCAATGTCCTTTGTTTTCGAGTCATTGAGACCCCTCTCCAATTGCTCCATGACAATAATCATACCACAAATATTCCAAAAGGAATACTTGTGAGCACGACAACCGATACAGCGATACTCCCCGAACCGGATTCCCCGATCAGCGCAAGCTGCGGCATAGGCCCGCGCCCGGGGGAACTGAAGCGGAAGACCGCAGCCGGTCTCAAGCCCATGAGACACTTAGGACCATGACTACAGTTATCATGCGCACCTCTGATGATAACCGTAGCCAACTGTTTTTGGCTTTATTCCAGGGTTTTCCATCCTTGGGAAACCTGCCGGTCACGCTCGTTTTCCACGAGGCACCTACAGGCACCCGAAAATAATCCGGGGACACTCCACCGTCCTGTCGGCGCTCAGCGTCTTCGTCGACCGGCATGGAAAAGAACAATACACCCTGTGGTTTCATGATGTTCAGCATGGGTGACGCCCAAAAGCATTCATCCGGCAGCACGCCTCCGCGTCGGACAACAGGCAGAACGATACGCGTCCCGCGCAACCGTCCCGGCCGTCACAATGGCATCCCGATTCATTCCTGCGCTATCCCCGCATACCTCGCCGCCGCGCCGATCGCGTTCACCCTCGACGAATATGAGGCCCTGGATTCCGTCAGCAACCGGACGGCCTTCACCTTGAACTCGCCCGCGCATCAAGTGCCCTTTGCCATAATCCCATCATCTCCCATCGAGCTAAGGGAATGCGGAACAAAAAATCAGTTCACATCACTTTTTCTGTTCCTTGAACTGAGCCTGGTCTCTCCAGCAAGTCCTACTACAATAGGACTCATTCCTCCGCAGTTCGAGAATCGAGTCAATATGCGCCGAATTTGCCACATTCTTGTAGGTCTCCTAGTGTGTGCCGGACTCCTACGCACAGTAAGCGGCTTTATTTTTGACTACCTACATCCAGAATACGTGTCCAGCTTTCCTTCATACCTTTATTTTTTACGAGCAGTTCCCTTCCTTATCACTGCTGGTGCCGTCGAAACTATTTTATTCGTGATAAAAAGGAGAAATAAATGAAGAAACTCAAACAAATTGCCGCTACTCTAGTATCTGTAATATTGGCTGGAGCTGTGACAGTAAATGCGTCGGCAGCAGAATCTAGGAGTCCTACCCTATCTAGCTTTCCGTCTAATGCTTCTCTGGAAGATCTTGAGAAAGCCTCAGATAACGAAGATCTGAGAATTATCTCATCTCCTTTTCGGGGCGCTAATTACAAAACGCGCGCTGCAGAGGCTGTAGCTTTACTGCGGATTTATTCCACTACAGGATCTGGCTCATCATCTAGTTTCACGAATCTCGGTCATTCTTGGCTTATGATCACAAACCTGTCTGGTTCTACGGTAAACATTGCTGGGATTAACGTTGCTGATGGTAAATCTATAACAGCAAGCACTTGGGATGAATCTGTAGATGTCAGTAGAGAACATAAGGGTCTGTGGCTCAATCTTGATTCGAAGCTTAATTCCAATGGTATTAATCTTCAGAATGTTTCATTCAATTACCCTTAAGGCAAATTGATTTAAATACAGTAAATACTAATATTAAAAATAACGATAAATGGGGTTATCTTACCAACTGTTCTACTTTCGCTTCAAAAATTTGGAATTCAATTGCCAGTAGCAGCAGTAAAGTTGACGCTGGGGCCATCAATACACCAGCCAGTCTAGCAAAAAGTATTACAAAAGTTGGTGAGGCAGAATCATACACGTTGTTAAAATACAATACTTCTTCACCGCATTACGATTCCGTATAGATAACGTCCGAAATCTTGCGCACTTTCGGATTCCGGCCCTGACGCAGGAGGGCATGGCCCGCGTCCTGTGTACGATTTTCATTCGCCAAAACAAAAAACCGCGATTGGAAGCCAGGAGACGGAAC
>NZ_JAAIIF010000007.1 GCF_012932675.1 Bifidobacterium erythrocebi | reverse complement strand
CGCGAACGAATGGTCGAACCGCCGCTACCTGGACATGTCCCGGCTCGATGACAACCTCGTGGAAGCGAACTGATCATCGCGCCATGGACGGCCATGATCCAAAGTGCGCAACTTTTCGGGCACTACCTCCGTATATTATGGTTATCCGCCCATAAAGAGTAATAACAATAATTAGATAACCAAATCTGCCTGGTAAAGCCAGACTAGTTTTATCTAGAATGAGCCGCAAGTTTGGCATAGCGCTTGCGGCTCATTCTAGATGTCTTTCGTCAGATAAATCCGCATGTCGGGGGCTGGCGATGTTCCTCTGGACTCGTCATTGATTCCATTACCACCAATCATGCCACAAGACCGAGCACCGCCGCCTGCACATGATGCCCGTGCCGAACTCCGCCTTAATCCTCTCATGCCGATACCAGGCCATGTCCCATCCAGCATCGGCATGAACTCTCAATCCCACGCCGGCGTAACACACATTCTTTCCCGGTCTCAAGCCCATGAGACACTTAAGACCATGACTACAGTTATCATGCGCACCTCGCATGATAATCCGGCCCAACTGTTTTTGGCTTTATTCCAAGGTTTTCCGTCCTTGGGGAGTCTGCCGGTTACGCTCGTTTCCCACGAGGCACCCACAGACACCCAAGAATAACCGAGGCCAACTACCCCATCATCTCCAGACGTCCAGCGAATCCGGTCAGACCGAGTTTCCGCAACCGCTTGGTTTCCTCCTGCATGGTGCGAGGCGGGTGCTTCTTCGAATCCACCAAGGAACGCATCACCGACATCGCCTCTTCTGGATCGCTGTCGAATAGCATGACGAGAAAAGCGTCTGGAGACATCGCGCGCAGGCCGAAACACTTCAAATTTCCGGCAGGGAAATCAGCGAGATTCGAAGTGACGATTACATCTGCATTGGCCTTGATCGCGGCGGCCACGACATGACGGTCGTCCGGATCGGGAAGCTTCACCTTACCTTCCAAGTGTTCCCAATCAGTAACCGACGCTTCCGGGAAGGCCATGGACAGAGTGCGCAGATAGCGATCCACGCCCTCCCGCGTGGCACGTGACCAAACCGAGGGCAGATGCCTGCGCACCTCCTCCATGATGTGCTCCGACCAAACAGGCTCATACAGTTCGGCATCCGCGAACGAAAGCAGCGGATCAGTTACCCATGTGGAATAGAACACATTAGCGTCCAGCACCGCCCGCATCAACCACGCTCCCCGGACGCCTCACCCGCACCAGTGTCGCCATAGGCTCCCATATCCGAGGCCAATGCGCGAGCATCCTCCAGCAAACGGCCGCGCCGGGTACGGCGTTCCTTATAGGCCACGACGTCACGGTATTCGACCATCCGATGTCCCGTATCGGACAAACGGCGCGAGGGAAGACGCCCCGCGTCGATCAGACGCGCGACCGTCTTGGCGCTCACCCCCAGCAGCTTTGCGGCCTCGCCTGTAGTAAGAGACCGAGCCCCCTCCGACAAAGCGTCAGCGGCACGCATCGCGGCATTGAACTCGGCCTCCGTCATCTCGTATGTCTTGCCATAACCCTGGATTGCAAACGGCCTGTCGGCGCGAACCACGGCATCAATCACCGGCAAACTCATCGCCCACACTCCTTCCGGTTGAATTACTGATTGTCATCCACTCTACCATCAAACGGACAAAACAGACAACATACGATCTGACCCTCGGGAGGGAACGAGCTCAGCACAGTTTCCCCTCCCAGTTTCGCAACACCCCAGAGCGAGCTCCAGTGAACGTCGCAGCACCCGGCCAGCCAAGGAGAGGACCGGGCGAGAACCACCATCGTACCGAGGAACGCAACGAACGCCGCTGAACATTCAACGGAGTCGAACACCCGACGAAGAACGAGATGCGCGAGGCCAGAAGCGACCGGACCAAATTCCGCCGCTGCTTCCCCATCCCCAGAAAACCTTGCGACAGCAGAATTTTCGCCCGGTCTCAAGCCCATGAGACACTGGGAACCATGACTACAGTTATCATGCGCACCTCTGAAGGTGACATCACCATCAACCTGTTCGACGACAAGGCCCCGAACACCGTGGCCAACTTCATCGGCCTGGCCACCGGCGAAAAGCAGTGGATCGACCCGATGAGCGGCCAGCCCTCCAACGAGCCGTTCTACAACGGCCTGACCTTCCACCGCATCATCAAGGACTTCATGATCCAGGGCGGCTGCCCGCTGGGCACCGGCACCGGCGGCCCGGGCTACGAGTTCGATGACGAGATCGACCCGAGCCTGAAGTTCGACCACCCGTACCTGCTGGCCATGGCGAACGCCGGCCTGCGTCGCGGCCGTGATGGCAAGATCCACGGCACCAACGGCTCCCAGTTCTTCATCACCACCGTGCCGACCCCGTGGCTGGACGGTCACCACACCATCTTCGGCGAGGTCGCCGATGACGAGTCCAAGGCCGTCGTCGACAAGCTCGAAGCCGTGCAGACCGATCGCATGGATCGTCCGACCGAACCGGTGGGCATCGTCTCCGTCGAAGTGGTGAAGTGATTCACGCCGCCTTATGATCGAAGGCATATGAAAAAGCGACCCTGATGAACGGGGTCGCTTTTTTCGTATCCGATGCGCCTGCCGCTTCGCTGCGCTACTGCATCACTTCATCTTGCGCAGACGCGGCTCGGCGGATTCCTTGGCACCGGTAAGACGGTACACATCGAACACGCCTTCAATCTTGCGCACGGCGGCGAGCAGCGTGTTCAGATGCTGCGGGTCGGCCATTTCGAAGCTGAACTGGCTGGTGGCCACGCGGTCGGAACCGGTGGAGATCGAACCGGAGATGATGTTCACGCCGTGGTCGGACAGCACGCGCGTCACATCGGACAGCAGGTTGCGCCTGTCCAGCGCCTCCACCTGGATCTTGACCATGAACACGCCCTGCGTGCTGGTCCATTCGACCTCGACCACGCGTTCCGGCTGCCGTTTCTTCAGATCGATCATGTTCTGGCAGTCGGCGCGATGCACGGAGACTCCCTGGTTGCGGGTGATGAAGCCCATGATCTTGTCCCCCGGCACCGGCATGCAGCAGCGTGCGAGCTTCACCCACACATCGCCCACGCCCTTGACGGACACGCCGCTGGAGCTCGTGGACTTGGCACGGCGTTCGGCCGGCTTGAGCGGCAGGACCTCCTGCTCGATCTCCTCGTTGACCTCGTCCGTGCCGGCATCCTTGACCAGATGCGAGATGACGTTCTGGGTGGAGATCTGACCGTCGCCGAGCGCGGCGAACAGGCCGTCTGCATTCGGGAAGTTCAGCTCGTCGGCGACGCCGATAAGCGCCTCCGGGGTGAGTAGTACGTTGATGGGCAGGCTGCGCTTGCGCATGGCTCGCGTCAGTTCGTCGCGTCCCTCCTCGATGGCCTCGGAGCGACGTTCCTTGCTGAACCATTGGCGGATCTTGTTGCGGGCCTTCGGGCTCTTGGCGAAGCTCAGCCAATCGCGGGACGGGCCGGCGGTATCCGACTTCGACGTCAGGATCTCGACGGTGTCGCCGTTCTCAAGCTTGGTGTCGAGCGGCACCAGACGGCCGTTGACGCGAGCACCCATGGTGCGGTGCCCCACCTCGGTGTGCACGGCATAGGCGAAATCGACCGGCGTGGCCTGTGCAGGCAGGGAGATGATCTTGCCCTTCGGGGTGAACACATACACCTCCGCCGAGCCAAGATCCTCCTTAAGCGATCCAAGGAACTCGTTGGAATCCGGCGTTTCGCTGGTCCAATCGGCCAGCTGCTGGATCCACTTGAGGTTGTCGGCCTCGCTGATGTCCTGGCTCTCGCCGCGCTTGCGATCCGAGCTGTCCGGCGAGCTCAGCGCACGCCCGGCCTGGCCGTTCTCCTTGTACTTCCAGTGCGCGGCGATGCCGAATTCGGCGCGACGGTGCATGTCCCACGTGCGGATCTGAATCTCCACCGGCTTGCCGCCCGGGCCGACCACCGTGGTGTGCAGGCTCTGGTACATGTTGAGCTTCGGCATGGCGATGTAATCCTTGAACCGCCCCGGAACCGGGTTCCAGCGCGCGTGCACGGCACCCAGCGCGGCGTAGCAGTCCTGGATCGAATCGACGATGATGCGCACGCCCACCAAATCGTAGATGTTGGCGAAATCATGCCCTCGCACGATCATCTTCTGGTAGATGGAGAAGTAGTCCTTCGGGCGTCCGGTGACGTACGCCTTGATGTGCTGCTCGTCCAGGTCCTCGTTGATCTCGGCGAGGATCTGCTTGAGATACACGTCGCGCTGCCCTGCACGGCGGGAGACCAGCACCACGATCTCGTTGTAGATCTTCGGGTAGATGGTCTTGAAGCTCAGTTCCTCAAGCTCGGTCTTGATGGCGTTCATGCCCAGACGGTTGGCGAGCGGCGCGTATACGTCGAGCGTCTCATGGGCCTTCTTGACCGCGCTGGATGTCTTGACGTACCGCCAGGTGCGGGCGTTGTGCACGCGGTCGGCGAGCTTGACGACCAGCACACGCACGTCGCGGCTCATGGCCACGACCATCTTGCGGATGGTCTCGGCCTGTGCGGAATCGCCGTATTCCATCTTGGACAGCTTGGTCACGCCGTCGACCAGTCCGGTGACGGTGTCGCCGAACTCGGCGCGGCATTCGTCAAGCGTGTAGTCGGTGTCCTCCACGGTGTCGTGCAGCAGGCCTGCCGCCACCACGCGCGGGCCCATGCCCAGGTCGGCGAGGATCTGCGCGACGGCGAGCGGGTGGATGATGTACGGCTCGCCGGATTTGCGTCGCTGCGTGGAATGCTGGATGACGGCACGCCGGTAGGCGCGTTCGAGGATCGTCATGTCCTCGCCGGGATGGTGCATCATGCACGCCTGCATGATGGGCAGCAGCGGGTTCGTGGGATCGGAACTGACCTCGCAACCCAGCTTTCTCGCGGAATCGAACTCCATGTCGTTGTCTGCCATAATTGCCCTCTCCCTCGCTTGCAGTACTACACGCGAACGTTCTCCACGTTATCACCGCCTGCCCGCCGATCCGTAGTCGACCAGGCGGGCAGGCGATGCGTCATGCCTTGATTCCGGTGGATCCGAAACCGCGCTCGGCCCTGTCGGAACCCGGCAGCGTCGTGGCGGGAACGAACCTTGCCTCCACATACCGCTGGATGACCAGCTGCGCGATACGATCGCCGACTTCGAAATGCGCGGTGCGTTCCGGGTCGAGATTGATCAGCGGCACCTTGATCTCGCCACGGTACCCGGCGTCGATGGTGCCGGGTGCGTTGAGCACGGTGACGCCCTGTTTGACGGCCAGGCCGCTCCGGGGGTGCACCAGCGCCACATATCCCGCAGGCAGGGCGATGGCCACGCCCGTGGGAACCAGTCTGCGTTCGAACGGCTTGAGGTCGAACGATTCGGAAGCCTTCAGATCGGCACCCGCGTCGCCGGCATGCGCATAGTGCAGCTGCACCAGCTCTTCGGGCTGCCCTTCGTGTACGGCCTTGATGAGAACCTCAGTGTTCTCCGGCTCGTTGTAGGTCTCGTCGAACGACATCAGGCGGCGCATTCCTTGCAGACGGGGCCGTCCTCGCCGTTGTGGTCAAGCTGGCTGCGGTGCTTCACCAGGAAGCATTCGGAGCAGATGAACTCGTCGCCCTGCATCGGAATCACCGTCACAGAGGAGTCCTCGTTGCTCAGATCAGCACCGGGCAGCTCGTAGTCCTCGGCAATGGCGTTCTCGTCATCGTCAAGATCGCTCGCGGAATTCTGCGAGCTCTTGCCCAATGCCTGCAGCGACTCCTCATCCTCGTCCTTGTTGCGGGGGAAATCGTAATCCTGAGCCATCGCAATTCCTTTCTTCGGTCCAAGCGACACGCACTCGGTGTCGGGTCTACTCCCGTAGAGGATACACGAAAAGAAATACTCGTAAAGTTCGACACGTGGGGCATACTTAAAGAAGTGCAAAAGTTTTAGTGGAAAGTGGTGTGCGCATGGCTGATAATTCGCCTCGGGGCGCCCGGCTGGACCATGTCTCCGATGCCGGGGACCTGGTATTCGTCGCAGGCGGCGAAAAGTTCCTCGTCACGGTGGACGACAAACTGGAGCGAGCCATTCTCGAAGCCAAGCAGATCCGGTTGGAGGCGTCCGGGCAGCAGATGCCCCAAACCCACGACACGCTGCCGATCTCGAAGATCCAGCAGCTGATCCGCGCGGGGTCGACCCCGTCCGAAGTGGCGGAACAGTACCATCTCAACGAAGCGCTGGTGCGCCGTTTCTCCTCCTCGGTGCAGACCGAGAAGCAGTACGCCATCGAACAGTTCAAACGTGTCCCCGCCCCCAAGGAGAGCCGTGCGCACATCATCGAGGATCTGGTCGACATGGCCATCACCTCGTCGCAGATCGAACGCGACTCGCTGGCTTGGAGCGCGATACGCCACGGGCACGAGCCCTGGCACATCTTCGCCGATTTCACGCTTGCCGGCCGTCAGATGCGCGCCGAGTGGACGTGGAACATGCATGACAACTCCGTGGTGAGCCTCAACGACACCGCGAAGCGGATTCTGGAGGAGCAGAATCTCGGCGCGTACTCCCCCGACGCCATCTTCGAGGACACGACCTCGCCCGCGGGCGGCGACAAGCCCGCCGAGGAACGCAAGCCCGGCGAATCCGAAACGGAACCGGACGTGGCCACGATGCCGCTGATCACCGAACGTGCCGACGGCACGCAGCGCGAGGCCGTGGATACCGTGGCCCGTACCGCCAGAACCGCCGAGGATATGGCGAACGAAAGCCAGGAGGCCGCCGAAGGCGAGTCCGAAACGCATGACGGCGATGAGACTCACGAATCGCCCGACGACGGCACGGCCGCCGATAACGCGACTGCCGACAGCGCGACCGCCAATGGCACAGGCGACGCAGCCGGCACTCAGGATGGTGCCCCCGACGCGCACGATGATGCGAACGGCAGCGCGCGCAACGGCACGGACGCTCGACCGGCGGAGGAAGGCCACGGCGACATCGAAGAACTGCACCGCGCCCTGGAGGAGGGCGATGGCGGCAATGCGGCGCCGGCGACGCGCAGCATCACCTCCGAACAGTCGATCGCAATCCAGGATTCGACGGACACGGACGAAACACCGCGCGTGACCAGGCAGACGAAGCCGAGAAGACGCGGCCGTTCCGCGGTCCCCAGCTGGGACGAGATCCTGTTCGGCGACTGAACCGGCTGTAAATCACAAAAATGGAACAGAAACAACATAAGGGCCTGATGGAGCAACATCCATCAGGCCCTTTATGGTCTCTAGGCTTGGCAATAACGCCGCCGCTTGCAAGTCCGTCCGATTCAGGCCTATTCAGGCGATATCGATGATGCAGGGAATGTCCATCTCCTGCATGGTCTGCGAACCGTGCACGCTGGGAAGACGCGTGGCCTTGTCCGCCTGGGTGCGCGAGTCGACTATCGTGACCTCGCCGGACGCCTGCACGATCACATCGCCGAGCATGGGTTCCACACGCGGATCGACAACACCGAACAAACCATCATGCATGGCCTGCGCCTTGGTGCGCACCAACGCACGATCGCCGAGCACGTCACGCCATCGTGCGGCGACATCGTCGGGATCGTCATCCGCATACAGCATCACCGCACGCGGCTCGCCGCCGACGAACCGTACGCCGCGCTGCAGTGCCGGCTCCTGCGCGATGTCGATGCGTTCGGCCGGATCGGCGTTCACCATGCCATGGTCGGCGGTGATCACGATCAGCGTGCCCTTCGGCGCCTCCCTCGCCAGCAAAGCCAGCTGTGCGTCGATATGCTCGAACGTCGCGACCCACTTGTCGCAATCCCAGCCGCTGTTGTGCCCCACCTTATCCGCGTCGCGGATGTACAGATACGACAGGCCCGGCTTGCGGGCGGCCCTGGCGGCCGCCCTCACACGATCGCGTGGCGTGACGTTGGCGACATACTCGCTGCCACGCAACGCCGCCTCGGTCAGCGGCGACCCTTTGAACTTCGCCAGGCCCGAACTGGTGACCGGCACGCCTTGGGCTGTCAACGCCTCGAATACCGTGATCTGGCGTTGCAGCTCGTCCGGCTTGACGATCGGAGCCACCGGGCCATTGGTCTTCGGTGCGAGCGGATCCTTGAACTGGATGAGCTGGATGAGCCTGTCTCCCGTGGGGGCGAGCTGCGTATAGCCGGCCATGCCCGTAAGCCCGGGGCATGTACCGGTGCCGAAGGTGCCCATGGCCGCCGTGGTGGTGCTGGGCGCGCAGGTCGAGATCGGACGCCGGTTCGCGCCGTCCTTCATCAGCGAGCGCAGATAGGGCGCGTGGCCGATGCGCTCGTTGAGGTTCCAGAAGCCGAGCCCGTCCACGAGCACCACGATGGCCGAACGTGCATCGGGGAATCCCAATGCGTTCTGCAGGGCCTTCGGATCGTGATGCACCTTGGTGGGGACGGGGTGCCCTATGGCGCTGGATAGGGCCGGCAGTACGGATGAGAGGTGCAGCGCTCCCCCGCGTTCGCCGTTCTGCGGCAGGCGATCACCATACGTCGCTGTGGGCACAAGCCCCAGCAGTTCGTTTCTTTCCAGCATTTCCATGATGCTTGTATCCTAAACCGAACCCCTCAACCGATTCCCGTTTCCGGGTCGGTTGAGGGGTTGGAATCACGGCATCGGCACGCGGGGCCGCAACGGTTCATATGAACCGGACGGCATGGCGCGTGACTCGCCTATTTACTACTTGCGAGAGCCGCCAAGGGTCTTCATCATGCCCACGGCCTGCTTCACGGTGACGGACGGCACGTATGCGCGCACCACCGCCAGACCGAGCTGCGCGAGCTTGGCCGAATCGCGGTAGCACACGTATACGGGCTCCTCGGCCGGCTGGAACTTGCGCTTGAAGTTGAACAGCGAGCGGAAGCCGTATGCCGGTTCCATGAGGTTGGCCACCAGCTGCAGGCCGTGCTGCAGAATGACCATGCTCTCGCTGGTGTTGCCGTTCTCGTCGGTGTTGTCGCGCTCCGGGTTCATGCCGGCGAGCGGGGCTGCGGACAGGCTCATGAACTCCACGGCGTTCTGCGGGTCGGCCTCGCCCTCGTCGTGCAGACGCTGGGCCATGCGTGCGATGAGGAACTCCATGATGCCGTTCGGGCTGTCGGTGCGATGGCGCATGAAGTCCAGCGTCCAGCCGACCAGTCGGCCGTCGCGCCACGTCGGCATCCAGCTGGTGACGCCGAGCACACGGCCTTCGGAGTCGATGGCGTACAGCAGCTTGACGCGCGGGTCGCGCAGTTCCTCCACGCCGCCCAGTGTGAACTTCATTTCGGGCAGCGCCTTGTCGGACGTCCATTCGGCGGAGATGTCCTCGATCTGCTCACGCACGTCGAACGGGGCATCGGCGAAGGTGGAGTACACGTCGGTGATCCCCTCGCGCTTCGCCTTGTTGATGGCGGTGCGGATGTCCTGCCACTTCTTGCCGGTGGTCTTCCAGCTGCGCGGGTCGACAACCATCTCGCCACCCACCTCGATGGAATGCCAGCCGGACTTCAGCAGGTAGTCGCGCTGCTCGCGGTGCACGCTGTAGAACACGGGGACGAGCGACTGCTTGGAGCAGTACGCGCTGAACTCGCGCAGATCGCTTTCCCATTCGCTCGGATCGCCGAACGGGCCGGTGCAGGTCAGCGCGATGCCGTTGACCCTGCGGTATGCCACAGCGGAACGCTTGCTGGAGGAAAGCCAGTATTCGTTGCCTTCCCAGGTGGCCATGAAGCTCATGGACTCGCCGCCGAGCTCGACCAGACGGCCGGCGCGCTCGCGGATGGCCTCGTTCTCCTTGGTGGCATCCTGCATCCAACGCAGCATGACGATCAGCACGACCAGCCAGAACACCAGGCCGACGCCCTGGAACACCACGGAGGCGACCAGGGTCTTCGGCTCGAAGCTCAGACCGGAGAAGTGCAGGAAGCCGATGGGCAGGAAGCGTCCGGGCAATTCGCCGAGCAGCGTCTCTGCGGTGACCGACGGCTTGAAGGCTGCGGGGTTGGACAGGCCGTAGATGAGGAACAGGCCCGCGCAGGCGAGGAACGCGACGACCATCACGATCACGCCGTTGGCCAGGCGCCGCCATCCGATGGCGATGTTGAAGCGGTTCATCGACATGATCAGCGCAATCGTGAATAGCAGCGACGGCAGGGCCGTGGTGATGCAGGCGAACATCGCGCCGTGACGTGCCAGCACGCTGAAGCTGCCGTCGGTGAACGTCATCGGGATGATCAGGTAGTAGACCACGGTGATGAAGATCTGCAGGATGTTGACCGCCACGGTGCCGATGGCCGCGAATCGACGGCCGCGGTACACACCCCAGGCGAGCACCAGCAGCACGGCGGTGGGCAGCAGGGAGCGCAGCACGCCGCCCGGCATGGAGACGCGCAGCAGGTCGAACTGCAGGAAGCAGCCCTGCTTGGTGTTGTTGGCCAGGCAGTCGGCGAGGGAGATGTTGTCCACGTAATCCGGGCTCATGAGCAGACCCAGCGTGCTCAGCGGACCGGCATGGTTGGGCGAGGTGATGGCGGTCAGCGGGCCCAATGCCATGATGGCGGCGATGGCGCCGAACAGGCGACGGGTCTCGGCCACGGAGCCGAACTGCCACGGGCGCACGCCATTGGTGATCTCGGAGCTCTGCGAGGACGGGATGACCCTGCGCTTGGGCGCGCCGGCCTGCACACGGCCGATGATCTGGCCGATCAGCGCGGCCGCCAGCACGCAGTAGTCACCGGGGTTGCCGCCGTACAGCAGCACCACGAGGATGGCGATGTAGCCGATGAGCCTGATGCGGCGACGCATCAGCGTATCGCTGAAGGCGCTTGCCGCCATCAATGCGCCGATCACCAGCACCACCGGGCTGAGCGAGAACTGCTGCCTGGCCATGAAACTCACGTCCTGGTAGGCCAGACCGATGCCGTAGCACAGTCCCACGCCAACGATTATGCCGCCCAGCGCGCTGACCAGTCCGACGACGACCGTACGGCCCACGCCCATCCTCGACTCCGCGATCGCCAGCACGAAGACGATCAGCAATGCGCAGCCGAGCATCTGCACCACGCCACGCGTCAGGATCAGCGAGACCAGCAGCTTGCCGATGCTGAATTCGGAGAGGGTGGTGTTCAGGGCCTTCAGCGGCAGGGTGTGGCCGAAGCATGCCAGGATGATCCACAGCACGATGTTCAGCACGGCGAATCCGGCCGTCGTGACGGTGGCGAAGCTGTGGTTCTTGTTCCACTGCTTGCAGTCGTTCCACAGCATGGTCCAGGGAGTCACCGGCCTCGGCTTCTCCTTCTTCTTCTCTTCTGTACTCTCACTGCTCACGGCAGCACCTCCAGTGATTTGTATTCGTTGATGGTTTTCGTCATGTCACCCAGTCCGCTCATCTGGGCGAACCGGTCGATGGTCGGTCTGAGCACGGCCTGCACCGCATGCCAGTCGTGCGCGGAGTCGGTGACGGCGACTTTGGTGACATCCATGCCGACCTGCTCGCCGGCCTGGCCGTTGATCTGCAGGTTGCTCATGGATTTGTGGTCGAGCTCGCCGCTGCCCAGAAGCATGACCTGGTCGCTGGTTCCATGCTCCTTGATGGCGTTGGCCGGGATCTGCTGCTCGTACGCGGCCTTGTCGCCGTTGAAGTAGTTGGCGACCATGCTGTCCACACTGCCGGCGGTCGGCTGCAGCTCGCCGCCCACCGCCATGATCATCGAATATTGCTTCGCATGGCGCGGACCGAGCTGGGTCGCGCAGGTTCCTCCCTGGGAGAATCCTCCGATGGCCCACGGCTGGTTGGATATGGGCAACGTCTTCTTGGCCCAGGCGACCACGTCGCGGGTCAGATAGGTCTCCGCCTTGCCCTGCGACGTGTCGGCGCACAGGCTGTTATGGGAGTTCGACCCGTTCTGGTCCGGCGAGATGACGATCGGCGCCAGGCCGTTGTGCTTGGCCGCATACCGATCGAGCATGCCCTTGATATGGCTTGCCTGGAAGAAACGCCCCGGGCTGCCGGGCTGGCCCGCCATGAGTTCCATGACCGGCAGCTTCGGCGGACGGGCGCTCAATGCGGCCGGCGGCAGATACACCATGGCATTGCGCACTTCGAAGCCCGATTGCGTGTTGGGGATGTGCACCTCGTAGATGCGGCCCACCTTCGGCGCGGCCGGCGTCCTGCCCTTGGCCGCAAGCTCGTCCCATTCGGCGACGCTCATCGCGCCTTTGCGCACGCTTCCGGCGGAAAGCCTGGCATAGCCGGTGTAGCCGAACAGGCTGCCGACCGTGGGGAACTCCTCGTAGATCGCATCCACATGGAGACACGTGCCGAACAGCGCCACGACGGTCGCCACGACGGCGATCGCACGCTTCCAGCGACGCAGGAACACCACGCCGCAGATCAGGAACGTCAGGACGGCGAAACCAATGGCGGCCGCGCGGATCACCTTGATTCCCATCTCGACGCCGAACACCACGAACACGTCGGAGCACAGCCATGTCACCAGATATCCCAACGCGCCGCCCACCACCGTGGCGATCAGCGCGATGATCGTCTGACGGCGCTTGCCGCCGGCGAGCAGCAGCGCCAGTACCGCGACGATGCCGATGATGGTCAATATCCAGAACGTCCACGGCAATGCGCCGCGTACCAGCGAGCATTGCAGAATCGGCTTGAGCCAAGGCTGATTCAGCATCGATTCCCTCTCCTTTCATTAATGGCCGGACGGCAATGCCGCCCATGCCCAGTCGACCCCTTACGGCAAGAAGGACATCGGTTTTCCGCGAAATCGCCCGAGTCGCTATGCCGATTCCCGATTATAGAAGGGGTGCAAACGTTTTCTCTCATCCGCTGGAATGAGCCGCGCTCCCTGGAAACCCACGCGACGGCAGGAAGAACGCTAAAATGGAGCGAGTTTGCATATTCAAGGAGTTCCATGGCATCACATCGCAAGGCAGCAGCGCCGGCATACGATCCGCGCAAGGTGAAAGAGAACATCATCGAGACACCGCTGAACGAGGAGATGAGCAAGTCGTTCCTCGAATACGCCTACTCGGTGATCTACGCGCGTGCGCTTCCGGACGCGCGCGACGGCATGAAGCCGGTGCAGCGGCGCATCGTCTACCAAATGGGGCAGATGAACCTGACACCGGAACGCCCGTACATGAAATCGGCCCGCGTGGTGGGCGAGGTGATGGGCAAGCTCCACCCGCATGGCGATTCCGCCATCTACGAGGCCATGGTCCGCCTGGCACAGCCCTTCGCCATGCGACTGCCGCTGGTCGACGGGCACGGCAACTTCGGTTCCCTGGACGACGGTCCCGCGGCATCCCGCTACACCGAGGCCAGGCTCGCCCCGGCGGCCCTCGGCATGAACGCCGACATCGACGAGGACACCGTCGACTTCACCCCCAACTACGACAACAAGCTCAAGGAGCCCACCGTGCTTCCGGCGGCCATCCCGAACCTGTTGGTCAACGGCGGCTCAGGCATCGCCGTGGGCATGGCCACGAACCTCGCCACGCATAACCTCGGCGAGGTGGTGAACGCCGCCAAGCATCTGATGGCCCACCCCGACGCCACGCTCGAAGAGCTCATGCGCTACGTGCCCGGCCCGGACTGGCCGACCGGCGGCATGATCATCGGACGCGACGGCATACGCGAGGCATACGCGTCCGGCCGCGGCACGCTCTCCACCCGCGCCACCACGCATATCGAACATGTGACCGCACGCAAGCAGGCCATCGTGGTGACCGAACTGCCGTACATGGTCGGCCCGGAAAAGGTGCTCGAACGCATCTCCGAAGGCGTGAAGAACCGTAAGCTCGAAGGCATTTCCGGCGCCATCGACTTAAGCGACCGGCATAACGGCACCCGCGTGGTCATCGAGCTCAAGACCGGCTTCGACCCGCACGCCGTGCTCGCGCAGTTGCTGAAGCACACCCCTCTGCAGGACAACTTCGCCATGAACAACGTGGCCCTGGTCAACGGGCGCCCGCACACCATGGGATTGAAGGAGATGCTGCAGGTGTGGATCGACCACCGCCGCGTGGTGATCAGAAGGCGCAGCGAATTCCGCCGCGCGAAGGCGCTGGAGCGTCTGCACCTGGTCGAAGGCCTCCTGCTGGCCCTGATCGACATCGACGAGGTGATCCAGGTCATCCGCTCCTCCGAGAACGCGGACAGTGCGAAGACCAAGCTGATGGCCGTATTCGATCTGGACGACATCCAGGCCCAGTACATCCTCGACCTGCGTCTGCGCAGGCTGACCAAGATGAGCCGCATCGAACTGGAGTCCGAGCGCGACGACCTGCACAAGCGCATCGAGGAGCTCGACCGCATCCTGGCCTCCGACAAGGCGCTCGACAGGGTGGTGGTCGATGAAATGGACAAGGCCGTGGCCGAATACGGTTCCCCGCGCCGCACCGTGCTGCTCGATACCGACGCCGACGGCAAGCTCGTTCCCGTCGTGGCCGAGGGCATGTCCGGCGTCTCCGCCTCGGCGCTCGAAGCCGCGAAATCCGCGGCCACCGTGTCGTCGGCGGCTGCGGACGTTGCCGCCGCCAAGAAGGCCGGCGAGGAAAGCGGGGCATTGAAGATCGAAAACGAACCGTGCACGGTGATGATGAGCGCCACCGGCCTGATCGCCAGGACCACGCCCGAGGCGATGACCATGTTCCGTAACCGCTCCGTCTCCAGCGCGCGCGCCACCGATGACGAGATCGTCTCCATATTCCGCACCACCACCCGCGCCTCCTACGCGCTGATCACTTCGGCCGGGCGTCTGGTACTCGCGCAGGTGGCCGATCTGCCGGTCATCCCCGCAACGAATACGCTGAGCCTGAGCAGCGGCGTGAAGGCGGACGAGCTGATCGGGCAGACGGAAAGCACCGATCCGATCCGCGGCGAGCATGTCGTCACCGCCATCGCCATGGAACCAGAACCGGATGGGACCGGCACGGCAGAAGATGGCAAGACAGATGACGGCAAGGCCAATGCTGACAAGAATGCGCAGGCCGCGCTGCCTCCGCTGGCCATCGGCACCAGGGCCGGCGTGGTGAAGCGCTGGAACCGCGAAGCCCCGACCACCATGGATTCATGGCCTGTGATCGATCTGAAGGACGGCGATGAGATCGTCTTCGCCGCACCAGCCAAGGACGAGGACCGTTTGGTGTTCGTTTCCACGGATTCCTCGCTGCTGACCTTCGAGGCGAAGAACGTGCGACCGCAAGGGCGTACGGCCGGCGGCATGGCCGGCATCAAGCTCGCCGAAGGCTGCAAGGTGGCCGCATTCACCGTGGTGCCGGCCGCCGAGGTCGCCTGGACCTACGAGGAAGGCGAGAACGGACTGACCTCCGCTTCGGGCGCCGTGGTGCTTACCGTCGCCGGCGATTCCGACGCGCTGCCCGGCACCGAAAACGGCGCGGCCAAGGTGACCCCGCTGGAAATGTACCCGACCAAGGGACGCGCCACCGGCGGTGTGCGCTCGCAACGCTTCCTCAAGGGGCAGAATACGCTGATCTTCGCATGGGTGGGCGCTTACCCGGTGCATGCCTCCACCGAGGCCGGCTCCCCCGTGGAGCTGCCGGAGCCGGATATGCGCCGTGATGGCTCGGGAACCGAACTGGACTCCCCCATCTCCTTCGCGGGCTAGTCCCTTCAAAGGCCGCAAGCCGCTGAAAGCGGCATAACGAATATCGGGCCCTTCCGCCGATTGGCAGAAGGGCCCGATTGCCTATGATCAGTGATTATCGGTTATCGATAACGCTTCGTTGTACTACTCGCCGTCACTGAAATAGTCGACCACTTCGGAAACGGAGCCGTATGCGGACTGGGCACCCAGCTTGGTGGACGCGTACGCGGAGACGTAGGAACCCATCTGCGCGGATTGCAGCAGCGTATACCCCGCCGCAAGGCCGGCGAGCACGGTTCCCATGAAGGAATCGATGCAGCCGGTGTTGTCCACGGACTTGACCTGCACTGCGGACACGCGATGCCAGTTGCCGTCCTCGATCACGATCGATCCGGAGGCACCGAGCGTGACCACGACGCGGTCGAAGCCGTAATCCGCGAACCTGGACACCGCCTCGAACCAGTCGATGGTGGACACGTCCTCGTCGGGCATGCCCAGCAACTGGGCCACCTCATGCTGGCTGACCAGCAGAATATCGACGGCCTCGATGAGCTCGTGCGGCAGCTCGTCGACGAACGGCGAATCGTTCAGCAGCACCGTGACTCCGGCCTCATGACCGGTCTCGGCCGCGGCGATGACCGTGGCCAGCGGGCTTTCCAGGCACAGACCCAGCACCTTGGCCTCGGCGATCACATCCTGATGCGACTGCACGTAGCCGGCGCTGACCTTCGCGTTCGAACCGGGCGAATACACGATGGTGTTTCTGCCATCGGGGTCGACCGTGATGATGGTGGTGCCGCTCACGCCTTCCTCGTGCAGGATCTCGGCGGTGTCGACACCGGCCTCGTCCAGTTTGTGCAGCAGGAAGTTCGCGTTATCGTCCTCGCCCACGGCACCCAGCATGCAGACCTGCGCGCCGAGCCGTGCGGCCGCCGAAGCCTGGTTGGATCCCTTGCCGCCGGGCAGGATCCTCAGATTGCCGCCGCTGACGGTCTCCCCAGGTGCCGGCAAATGCTTTGCCGCGACCGTGTAATCGGCGTTCATCGAGCCGACGACGACAATGGGCGCCTGCGATTCCTTCAATGAGCGTAATCGTTCCCGAATCGGTTCGGGCATCTGTTCGTGCTCTTCACTCTCTTCAAGCATGCGCTTCAGCATAGTAGCTCACCCGCCCAATTGCCATTTCCCCCACACGAGCAGGCCGCTTTGGCACGTTCCCGCAGAGGCTGAAAATCCAATCGCCGCAACGCCTTACCGCTTATTTCAATGGGTGAACCATCCGGCCGGGCGACATGGACGGTCGGGTGGCGTATAAGTCCGCCACCCGACCATGCCAGTCCATATCGGCTCAGACCGTGCATCAGATCGTCACCGTGAGTCTGCTTTCCGCGTTCTCGCTGACACGTTCCACGGTGATCCGCTCCGCAATCTGCCCCTTCAGCTGCCCGACATGGGAGATGATGCCGATGTCGCGGGTGCGGGCGATACCACGCAGCACGTCCATCACATCGTCCAGGAATTCGTCGGACAACGTGCCGAACCCCTCGTCGATGAACAGCGTGTCCATGGAGATGCCGCCGTTTTCGGCCTGGATGACATCCGCGAGCGCCAGCGCGAGGGCCAGGGAGACGAAGAACGTCTCGCCGCCGGATAGGGTGCTGGGCTCGGTGGCGAGGTCGGTACGCCGGTCGAACACTTCGATGGGCAGTCCCGTCTTGCCGCCGGCGCGCCCCTCATGGTCGCCGAGCCGCAGTTCGTAGATGCCGCCGCGGATGTCCTTGAGCAGTTCGTTGGCACGGTCGAGCACATCGCGGAAGCGTTCGGTGACGGCGTAGGTGATGAGCGACACCTTGTTCGTCGCGGGCGAGTTCTTGTCCCCCATGGCGAGCAACGCCATGGTGCGGATCGGCGCGTAGGACGTCATGCCCTGTTGCCAAACGGCTGCGGCGGCATGCAGTTCGTGTGCGTGGCGTTCGCGTTCGGCGTCGAGCGTTGCCGCGGCGTTGTGCGCGCGCATGGCGTCGTCTCGCCGTTCGCCTGCCACCTTCAAGGTTTCTGCGGTGTGGTCGGGGTCGTATCCGTTGCCGATGGCTTCCCAGGCGTGCTGCTGCTTGTCGAGTTCCTTTCCTGCGCGTTCCAGTTCGCTCAACGCCGCCGCACGGTTCTGCCGGTATTCGTCGATACGGCGTCTGAGCAGCTGTATGTCCTGTTCGCTCAACGCCGCGCTACGTGCGTCGTCGGGCCCTGCGAATGCGCTTGCCGCAAGTTTTGCGCGCAATGCCTGCGTGATGTCGTCGCGCTGCTGGGCAAGTGCGGCGCTGCGCGCGGTGAGCTCGGTGATGTGCGATGCGATGGCGTCGCGCTGTTCGAGGCGCTGCTGGAGCTGCCGCGCGTATTGCCGTTGGTGTTGTGCCTCGGCAAGGTGCCGCTCGGCCCGTTCGCGTTCCTGCGCCACGCTATGCTCCGTAAGGTCTTTTGCCCTTTCGGCGGCGTTGCGCGCCTCCTTTCCGGCCAGCGCAAGCGCCGCCTGTGCCGCCGCGAACGCCTGCTTCGTCTGTTCCGCCGCGCCGGTGGCTTCGCGAAGCCGTTCCTGCTGCGCTCGTAGCGTCTTGCGTTCCTCGTTCAACGGTTTGAGCTCGTCCAGGGCCTGCTGCGCTTCGGTAAGCATGGTTTCGGCGTCCTGCACGCCGCACCCGCCGCTGGCCTTTGCCTCCGCTTCGATGTCGCGTTCCAGTTTGGCCAGTGCGATGCGCGCCTCGTTCAGTTCCTCGGCACGTTGCCGCGCTTGGGCCTTGAGCGCGTCGACGCTCGCCTTGGACGGCACGTCGGCTGGTCTGCTGGCGGGATCGGGATGCTGCCTGCTGCCGCACACCGGACACGGTTCGTTGTCGTGCAGCATCTGCGCGTATTGCGCGGCTCCGGCGGTCTGCAACCGGTGTTCGGCTTCCTCCCATGCTGCAACGGCGTCATCGCGGGAACGTTCCAGGGCTGCGACTCTGGCTTCGGCATCGTCGTGTTTGGTCAGCAATGCCTCGTGGCGCCGCGCATGCAGCAGCCGTTCCCGTGCCCGGTCGATGGCGTCGGAGAGCTGGCCCTGCGCGCCCAGTGCGGCCGCGATCTCCTCCAATCGCTGCGTGAGCAGGTCTTCCTTGGGCAGCTGCGCGAGCCTGCGCTGCGCTTCGTCCATGCTCCCCTGGCGTTGCCGCATGGTCTGTTCGGCCTGCTGTTCCGCCTGCTTCGCCTGCCGGGCCTGTACGACGAGATCGGCGTGGGCGCGCGCGATGCTCAATTCGTGTTCGGCAGCCTGCGCGCCGCCGGCCGCCTGCAATGCCTGTGCATGGCGGTGTTCGAGCTCTTCCCGGCTTTCATAGCGTTCCAGTTCGTCCTGTTGGAGTTCAAGCCGCCGGTTGTTGTCCGCGATCAGCGCATCCTGATGTGCACGGTTGCGTATGAGTTCCACGATGGGGTTTGCCTGTACGGCCAGTTCCACGCGTCGGGCGTCGCGTTCGATGCCCGGTTCAAGATCGTCCAGTTGTGCCGCTCGGTTTTGGGCCGTCTGAAGATCCTGCTGCGCCTTGCGCATCGCGCTGGCGGTAGTGTTCCTGAGCTGTGCCGCCTGCCAATCCTTGTCCGTGCTCTCGTAGCGCGTTTGCGCAGCGTCGAGCAGTGCCTGCGCAGCCTGCTGCGTGGCATCCGCCGTCGCCTGCAGCTGTGCCACGATCTCGTCGGCGCTGTGGGCCGGTTCGTCCACATCCCCCGACGCGTTCAAAGCCCATCGGGCGTCGTCGGTAGCCGATACGGCCCCTTGTTCAGTCCCTGGTGCGGCACCCGTATCGTGCGCCACGGCATCAGCCGGTCCGACGGAATCGTACGGTTCTGCGTCATCGTGACGATAGGATTCCAGCGCCTCGCGGATACGTGCGGCGTTCTCCTGATTGGTGCGGATAACGGAGACCAAGCTGCCGCGCTGATCGTCGACCCGCCTGCCGTATTGCTGACGCATGGCGTTCAGCTGATTCTGGATATCCTCGTACTCCTGCGCGGAGAACAGGTCCTTGACCAGTTCGGTGCGCTGTTCCGGCTTCATCCGCAGGAACTGCGCGAATTGCCCCTGCGCGAGCATGATGGTCTTGGAAAACTGGCTGCGGTTCAGCCCAAGCAGCCTGATCACCTCGACGGACACCTCGCTCACCCTGGAGGTGATGGCCTCCGCATGGCCGGGCATGTCGAAGAACTCGTAGTAACGCTCCGCCTCCCTGCCGGCACGGTCTTGCGGCACGGTGGCCGTAAGCGAACGGAATGCAGCCTCGTAGTCGCCGGCGACCCTCATCATGTTCGCCTTGGGGCTTTCGGAGGTGCGGCCCTCGCCACGGGCCTTCAGACGCAGATATTCCGGCGAACGGTACACCTTGTAGTAGTGGCCGCCTTCCTCGAAGATCAGGCTTACATACGTTTTCTCCGACGTGCCGTCGAGGAATCGGGAACGCAGCCTCTGTTTGTCGCCGGCACCCGTACGCCCGTCGGCGTTGCCGGAGATGCTGCCGTACAGTGCGAACGTGATGCAGTCGAGAATCGTGGTCTTGCCGGCACCCGTCTCGCCGTCGATCAGGAACATGTGCGAGCGCGTGAGCGCGGCGAAGTCGATTGAGAATTCGCCTTTGTATGGTCCTACGCCTTGGAATTTCAATCCGATCAGTCTCATCGTTCCCTGCCTTCCTTCTGCTGCATGCCGGCAATGCCCCTGGCTGGCTTCGTCTGTTCTCTCGTTCCTGTTCCGCCGGCATGTTCCGTACCTTGCGACCGGACCGCCTCCACGGCCTTGGCCAATACGCTTCGCTCATCGTCGCGTGCTTCGCGGCCGAGCGAATATCTGACGAATCCGGTCAGCACGTCCATTTCGTCGGTGGCAGTGCGCATATCCGCCATGGTGCGGGCGGCCGATGCGTCCCTAACCGTATACACGGGGTTCTTCTCCAGGGCGTGCGCGTATTTCGCGTCGATCCGCTGGTACAGCCCGTGCGGGTATTCCGACAGTCGGATGGTGATGGACACCCAGTCCTCGCCGTATTCGTCGGCAAGCGGCCCGAGCACCTCGTCCAGCGTGCCGTCGATCTGCACGAACGCCGGCTCCCCGGATTGCACATCAAGCGTGCGGATGGCGCGCACCGCGTTGCCACCGGTTTCAGCGGCGCGTGCGGCGTCCAGATCGAGCAGCACCACGCTTTTGCCGTTACCGACCGCCGGCGGCGTGCGGGCTTCGGAGAACGAGTATGCCAGGAGCGAACCGCTGTATCTTGCCTGCGGGGTGCGGGATTCATGGAAGATGGATTCGCTGCGGTCCAGCTGCGCGATGGTAAGGTTCTGCGGCCTGTGCAGATGCCCCAGGGCGAGATAGTCGAGCCCGCTGTTCGCAAACAATGCCGCAGGCACGCTGTCCACGCCGCCCACGCTGATGTTGCGCTCCGAGTCGCTGGGCTGTGCGCCGGATACGAAGGCATGTGCCATGAGGATCGCGGCCAGCGCAGGGTTCTCGGCGCGGCGTTTCGCCAGATCGTTGACCACGCATTGCATGGCGGCCTTCATCACGCCCTCGTGCGAGCGCGCGATATGGACATGGCCATCCTCGTCACGTTCCTGCTCATCGTATGCGCACAGCGGGCCATCCCGCCCGTCAAGCATGCCCTGCAGCACCGGGCGCGACAGGTCGGGGTCGAGATATGGCAGCGCGTATACGGCAAGTTTCTCGCCACCCACGGTGACGACCACCGGCTCGCCGATGGCCTCGATATCGCAGCGCATGTGAACGTTCGGGCGCATCAGTGCGGCACCGGTGCCGAGCCGATCCGCGGAATCGTGGTTTCCGGGCGTGAAGATGATCTCCAACGGATGCCCGTTGACCTCCATGTTGCCGAGAGTCGCGAAGATCCCGTTGAACAGGCGCACTGCTTCGGTCGAGGGACGTGGCGAATCGTAGACATCGCCCGCCACGCACAGCACGTCCACCTGTTCGCTGCCGATGATGCCGATAAGCCATTCCAGCGCCTTGCGTTGCCATTCGAGCAGATCGATGCCTTTGAATCGTCTGCCGATATGCCAGTCGGATGTATGCAATACCCGCATCGTTCGTTTCCTTCCAGATTCCGTTTTCCTAAAATCCTATGCCAGCGGTTTCGGCTCAGCCGCCGGGCGGTTTCGGCTCAGCCGTACAGTCGCATGCCCTGCGGGCATGGCGTGAACCCGCCTGCATGCAGTAACCGGACAAAACCGTTCCGGCGCGTCAACGGCATGCCGTTCATCTCGGTGAAGGTGACGCTGCCGCTCGGCTGTCTGCGCAGCACGTTGCCCAGCTCTCCGCAGGCACGTCTCAATGCCGTCTCGTCATCGGTGAACGCCAGAATCCTGTGGCTGCGGGGCATGGCGAACAGCACTGGAATCCCTTGTGCCAATACGGTCAGGCAACCGGCGCGACGTGCGGGCGTGATGCCATGCGCTGCCTTGGAGCTCCCCTGCAGCTGCGGTGTTTCCTGTTCGCCCGAAGTGCACGGCTGCGGCCATGCGATCGCCACACCCGTCAGGTTGGCGGGATCCGTCGCATCCAGCGCCACACACGGACCGTCGCCCCACGCGTGAGAGCGTAGGGCATCCACGGTTGCGGCGTCGGCGAACTGGGCCGCGCCGAATCCCTCCACGAACATGCCACGCACTACCGTTCCGTGCCGCTCCATGCGTTCGAGTACTGGGTACAGCGCGGAGAATCCTCCGGCAACGCGTTCCCCTTCGAGCAGGGGCGACGCCACCACGCCGTACCGGTCCAGCAACGCCTCGACCAATGCGACCGCCCGCTGTTCCGGGCTTTCCGCCTGTCCGACACCACCGTCGTTGTCGTACTGATCGTGCGGGAGGCCGACCAGGGACCATAGGCCCGTCATATATGCGGGAATTGCGACGTGACCATGCACACGCATGGAAGCACGCCTTCGCGATGCGCTTCGAGATGCGCTTTGGCGAGGCTTGGAGCCATTTCCCCGAACCAGGGCACGGACCGGCGCGAAGGAGCTGTTGGTGATCCGGCCGTTCCAGGCCAGCGCCCACAACGCCTCCTCGAATTGGCGTTCATCCCATGAGGGGAACACCAGTTCGCCGGTGACGATATCCACAGTCACCGGTGCGTGGCTCTGCCAGAGTTCCTTCGCACCGGCGGAAAGCTGCCGTGCGGGGAACGCTCCCCCGCCGTCCAACGCCTGCAGGATCGCCTGCGGCACGCTGAGCGTGTCATCGTCGGACATGCTTCCACCTGAATCCACGGCATCTTCCGAATCGGATCGGGAGCTTGCACCAGTATCGAAGCTATTGTTTGTTAGCCCATCCAACAGCAGCGAATCGGCGGGGTAGAACGCGATTCGACCAGGTTCCTTGGCCGCAGTGGCACCGGTTTTCTCCCCCACCCATACGACATCGCCTTCGGCAAGCAGCTCGTCGAGCATCTGCGGCTGGTAGCCGTTCACCCTTGCGGGGAACACCGCCGACTCCCACACCGATGCGTTCAGGTACACGCCTTCAAGCTGCTCGATTACGCGCATAAGCCCATCCGTGCCGTGGTGGCGTTCGCCGCCGACCGACCCCACGCCCTGCCGGTCAAACAGAAATGCCTGGTAGTCGCGCTGCCTGACCGGCTTGATGGCCTTACGGGCCTTAGCCAACGAACGCGCGCGGATACGTTGGAAGACCTCGCGGTGCAGCCACTGGCATGCCTGTCCGTCCGACTCTCCCGGCTTGGCATCTCCCTGCGACTCCGCGGCGGCATCATTGAAATGCCCCCGCATCAGCTCGCCCTTCGCGTGCATGTCGTTCAGCAGTCGCACGCCCTGCTCCGCGTCAACCCCCAGGTCGGCGATCATGCGATCCGCGGTGAACGGCCCATGCGTCTTGGCATACCGCGCCACCCTGCCTGCCACGTCATCGGCCGGCAGGTCGTTCCAGAAGGTCCTGCCGGCCAGCTCCCGCTCGACCTGCGCGATCACCTCGCCGTCCAGCAGCCGCGACATATCGGTGCCGCCAAGCAGCCGTTCGAGCACTTCCGGGTCCATGGACAGCAGCTGGCTGCTGCGTTCCGCCTGTGGCACGTCGTACTGGTACATGACGGAACCGACGAATCCGAACAGCAGATTCTCCGCAAAGGGCGACGGGGTTTCGGTGGTCGTCTCGCTCATGGCTATGGTGCCGGCGTTCAGTCCGGTCATGACCTGGCGCAACGCGGGCAGATCGTAGACGTCCTGCAGGCATTCGCGCGCGGTTTCCAGCAGCAGGGGGAAATTCTTTCGCGTCCGGGCCGCGTTCAGCAGTTGGGCGGCCCTCAGCCGCTGCTGCCATAACGGCACGCGTTTGCCGGGGCTTGTTCGCGGCAGGAACAGCGATCGCGCCGCGCATTCGCGGAAGCGCGCCATGTAGAGCACCGTCTCACCGATCTGCGTTTCGATGATGCGTTGCAGCTCGTCCGCATCGAACAGCACCAGTCCGCGGATCGGCAGGTCATCGTATCCGTCCGGCAGACGCATGACGATACCGTCGTCCGCCGCGTACGCCTGACAGTCGAAACCATACCGTTGCCGGATCCTTACGGTGATGGCCATGGCCCATGGCGCATGCACCCGTCTGCCGTAAGGCGCGTGGATGATGACACGCCAGTCGCCGCCTTCGTCCCGACACCGTTCGACGACCACATGCCTGTCGCTCGGAATGGCCTGCGTGGATTCCAGCTGTTCGGCGATGATGGCCGCCATATTGCCGACGGCGTTGTCATCAAGGCCATCGCGCTGTAGGCGTTCGACGGTGCCCTCGGCGAATTCCGGAGCATTGCCCTCCGCATCGGAAGCGTTTGCGCTCTGACCTTGTGTACGCAGTCCTTTTGCCATGTCGGCGAGGAACTTGCCTTGGGCAAGACCGAAACCGTAATCGCGGCCCTCGCCGTCGCCATGCCAGAACGGCAGCCTCGCGGTGCGCCCGGGAGCCGGAACGACGACCACCCGATCACGGGTGATCTCCTGAATCTGCCAGGACGAAGTACCCAAGGTGATCACGTCGCCGACACGCGACTCGTACACCATCTCCTCATCCAATTCGCCCACCTTGCGCGGGCTGGTGCCGGCTTCGCCCTCGGGCAGCACCACCGTGTACATGCCTCGGTCCGGAATGGTGCCGCCGCTGGTCACCGCGAGCCGCTGCGCCCCCGGGCGCGCCGAGATGATTCCGGCCTCTTCGTTGTATTGCAGCGGCGGACGGAACGCGGAGAAATCCTCGCTATTGTATGCGCCCGTCATCATACCCATCACCGAATCAAAGACGGATCGGTCCAGGTCGCGGAACGGCGCGGCCCGGCGCACCTCCGTGTACCATTCGTCGACGTTGAGATCGTCCATCGCGGCGGCCGCCACGGTCTGCTGGGCCAAAACGTCCAGCGGATTGTTCGGCATATGCAGCGGTTCAAGATCCGTGGCCATCATGCTTTCGATGCTGGCGGCCATGCCGACGATCTGCTGGCGGGTGACCGGATAGAACAAGGCGTGGGACACCCCACCGACCTTATGGTCGGCGCGGCCCACCCGCTGCAGACCGGATGAGACGGACAGCGGCGGCGCAATCTGGATCACCAGATCGACCGAACCCATATCGATGCCGAGCTCCAGACTGGATGTGGCGACGACGCAGCGCAGGCGCCCTTGCTTCAGGTCCTCCTCGATCTGCTTGCGCCGGTCCTTGGAGACGGAACCGTGGTGCGCCATGGCGATGACGTTTCCCTCATGATGGAAACCCACGAGCATGGTGGTCGAGCCGACGACGGAATCGTAATGCCTTGCGAACCTCTCACGGCCTTCGGGAGAGCCGGCATCACGATCGCCCTGCGCAGGCTGGTCGCAGCCTTGCGATTCCTGCTGTTCCGCATACAGGTCATTGAGCCGGGCGGTGAGTTTTTCCGCCAACCCACGGGAGTTCACAAACACCAGCGTGGTGGTGTGGGCAAGGATCTGGTCGAGTACGCTGCGCTCGATGGCTGGCCATACCGAGCCTCCCGTGGCGCTGGTGTCGAGCATGTTCGCCAACGGCTCGACCACCTTGAGCTCCATGTTCGGCCGTACGCCGGGGTCGACGACGCGCACCGGCTGCGCTCCGCCGAGAAAACGCGCCACCTCGCCGACGGGACTGACCGTGGCGGACAGTCCGATACGCTGCGCCGGGCGTTCGGTCAGCCTATCCAGCCGTTCCAGGCTCAGGGCGAGATGCGCGCCACGCTTGGTACCGGCCACGGCATGTACCTCGTCCACGATCACAGTTCCGACGGCGCGCAGGATCCGCCTGGCTTTGGAGGTGAGCAGCAGGAACAACGATTCCGGCGTGGTCACGAGGATATCCGGCGGATGGTTGACGATTCTTCTGCGTTCCTGCGGCGTGGTGTCGCCGCTGCGTGTGGCGACGGTGATTTCCGGGGCCCTGCCGTACTGTTCGGCGTATTGCTCCCGAATGCCATTCAGCGGCGTTTCAAGATTTTTCGCGACGTCCACGCCCAAGGCCTTCAGCGGCGAGATGTACAGTACCGTGACGCCGTGAGCCTTCCCGCCTGATTTACTGCCCTTGGGCTCTTCTTCAGGCGCTTGCTTCGCTTTGGCCGCCATCAGCCGATCGATTGCGGAAAGGAACGCGCACAAGGTCTTTCCCGAACCGGTCGGCGCGACGACGAGCGTGTTCTCTCCCGACCGGATGGCCGGCCATGCCTGGCGCTGCGCTTCGGTGGGCGCACCGAACGCGCCGACGAACCACGCTTTGGTGGGTTCCGAAAACAGATCCAGGCATTCGTACATACGTTCGATTATGGCATCACGTTCAGATGTCCGCGCGGCTTGTCCGATGTCTCCCTATGACGATGCCCACGGCATCACCGTGGGCATCGATACATCGGCACGTGCGAACGGCCGTCAGGCACTCAGCGCGTCACCGCACTTGCGGCGCAGCGACTCGTGCATGACCACCATGATCGCCAAGCATGCCAGCAGGAACCACGGGAACAGCGAGATGCTGATGGTCTGCGCAAGCAGGCCGAACAGCGGCGGCATCAGCATGGAGCCGGTGTAGGCGAACGCCATCTGCATGCCGACGATGGCCTGCGACTTGTCCTCGCCGAAATACGCCGGCGTGGAATGGATGACGCACGGGTAGATGGGCGCGCAGCCCAGGCCCACCAGCATAAGACCTGTGATGGTGCCTGCATGCGCAGGAAGCGGGATGAACAGGACGACCAGGCCGATGAACATGACGGACTGGCCGATGCGGATCATGGTCGGATCGCCGAAGCGCATGGTCAGGAAGCCGCTGAGCACACGCCCCACGGTGATGCCGATGCCGAAGAAGCTGGCCCACATGGCCGCGGTGGTCTTGTCGATGCCGTTGCCGAGCACCATGTAGCTGCTGGCCCAGAGCATGGCGGTCTGTTCGGCGGCGCAGTAGCAGAAGAACATCATCAGGATCTCCTTGGCACCACGGATGCGCAGCACCCCGCGGAAGCCGAGCGGCTTGCGCGCGGCAGGCTCGGCCTTCGCGGGCTTGCCGGATTCGGCGGACTCGGAGGACTCGGCAGGCTCCGCGCCGGACTTGCGTTGCTTCCACAACGGCAGGCTGGCGATGAGCATGGCGGTGAGCACGACCTGGATGATGGCGATATAGCGGTAGCCCCAGCCCCATCCCTGGCCGCGGCCGAGCGCATAGCCCATGACGTACGGGCCGGTCAGCATGCCCAGGCCCCACATGGCGTGCAGCCAGCTCATGTGCTTGCTCTCGTAGTGGATGGCGACGTAGTTGTTCAAAGCCGCATCCACGCCGCCCGCGCCAAGGCCGTAGGGAATGGCGAAGGCCATCATCACCCAATAGTTCGGGGCGATGGAGAACCCCGCGAGCGCGGCTGCGGTAAGGCCCACGGAGATCACGGTGACCTTGCCCGTGCCGAAGCGGAGTGTCATGCGGTCCGACAACAGTGCGGAGACGATGGTGCCTGCGGAGATGACCATGGAGATGCCGCCCGCCCAGGACAACGGTGCTCCCAGGTCCTGGCTCATGGAGGGCCACGCCGCCCCCAGCATCGCATCCGGCAATCCGAGACTGATGAATGCCACATAGATGACCGCAAGTAACAGACTTGCCATACGTACCTCTGTTTTTCTTTCCGGATTCAATAAAAGCCGCTCCATTATATCGGGGCGCATGCCCTACGAAGGACCTGTCGCGAGGCGTATTTCCGCTACGTGTGGCAGATTGACCGCACCGGCAAGAGGTATCTCCGTTACGTGTGGCACAGCAGCATGGGTGCCTGCTTCCTGATTGGCGGAATTGCAACGCCCGATACCGTTCTTTTCGGCTTCGAATGCCACACGTAAGCGAGAAAGAACCCGTCGGACTCCCTTATCTGCCACACGTAACGGAGATACGCGCCGGATTCGGAGCAGACGACCGGATCGTGGATCGATCGTGGATCGTGGGCGCATCATCCCGTCTAGCACCTGCTGATGGATCAGTATGGTTCCCATCCCGCCAACCAACAATCACGAAAGGAACCACCATGAAGGAAACCATTATGAACGTAGACGCTTCGATCCTGTTCAGGATGGACAACGGACTGAAACTCGAATGGCATGCCGATGCCTGCGCATGTATGAATGATACGGGCAACGAGCACGACACCGACTGGCTGGCGCGCTGCCTGACCGAACACATCCCGGTCGCGGTGAGCGTCATATTGGCCGAGCACGTCGAGCAGTAGCAGTTTGGCGGATGTCGTCTCACGGACCGCCGATGGCGGCATCGCCATTCTCGGCGCGAAAGGCAAAGGGAACATGCCGAGCCAGCGGCTCATCGTCCAGCACGGCGTGGTGTATATGCCGTTCATGCCGAATGTGATGAAACGGCTGTATGGTTCGGCGGTCGGCGGTTTCGTACCAGTGTTCGAGATGCAGCCGGAACCTGCCATACAGCTGTATGTCGATAAGGCCGCCGACTGCGACGCACTCGCGAAGACGAATCTCAAGCGAATGTTCGGCTGACGGCTCCGAACAATATACCTGATTCCGGCATTGCTGGTTGTATCCTGGTCCTGATTTCGGCTCACAGGAAGGGGCACGGCATGGCAGACGCCACATGCGGACCAAGGAAGACCATCAATGTCGTCGGAGCGGCGATCGTTCGTGACGGGAAGGTGCTGTGCGCCAGGCGCGGCGAAGGCAGATCGTTGGCCGGTTATTGGGAGTTCCCTGGCGGCAAGATCGAGCCGCATGAGACCGCACGCGAGGCACTGCACCGTGAGATCGAGGAGGAACTGCTGTGCGAGGTCGAGGTTGCCGACGAGGTGTGCACCTCCACCTATGACTATGACTTCGGCTCGGTCATACTCACCACGTTCGTATGTCATCTCATCGATGGCACACCGCATCTGACGGAGCATCGCGAGATCCGCTGGCTCATCCCTGCCGATATGCCGCAGCTGTGCTGGGCGCCGGCCGACCGGAATGCCGTCCGGCTCATCTCCGCCATGGATCTTGCAAGGAAGTGAACCGTCTTGCGATTCGACAACATGCATTCGGACAGCGAACTCGCCCCATCCGATTCCCTGCTTGAGGATGTGACGTCCGGACTTGTGGCAGGCAATGCCGACGCCCCCGGCACCTTCTCCCCTCGTCTCATCTCGAACCAGTACCACGACACCATGGGAACGGCGTTGAGCAACGAGCTGCAATACAGCGATTCCTTCGACATGTCCGTCGCCTTCGTGAGTTCCGAAGCGTTGAAATCGCTGTTCCAGCCGTTTCTGGATCACTGCCGGCACAGCGGCACCAGCAGGCTGATCACCTCCACGAAGAACATGTGGAACAATCCCAAGGCGTTCTGGGAGCTGCTGCGCATCAAGAACGAGGCACATGTGGACGTGCGAATCTGGGAAGGCCATGATCAGAATCCCAATAACAGGGCGTTCCATCCGAAGGGCTATGTCTTCGCGCGTCATATGAGCGACGGCAAACCCTACTTCAATGTGTATGTCGGCAGCTCGAATCTGACTCCCCCGGCCTTGGTGTCGCAGCGGGAATGGAATCTGCGGGTCTCCTCGTCCGAGAACGGCACGCTTATCGGCCAGTTCCGCGATGAGATCTCGTCACAGATCGACGAATCGATCCCGCTCACCGAGGATTGGATCAAACGATACGAAGAGGAATTCAGCAAATACGAGGATGATTTCAGAAAGTCCGCGCCCCCGCGCAAGGAGCTTCTGGAATCCGTCGCCCGGCAAACCATCGAGCCCAATCGCATGCAGCGCGAGGCATTGGCGAATCTTCGCAAGCTTCGCGACAAAGGCGAGCACCGTGCGATTGTGATCTCCGCCACCGGAACCGGCAAGACCTACCTTTCGGCATTCGATGTCAAGCAGTTCCGGCCGAAGCGCATGCTGTACATCGCACACCGCGAGGAGATCCTGATCAAGGCACGCGAATCCTACCGCAAGGTGCTTGGATGCGACGAATCCGAGCTCGGTATTCTTTCCGGCAACAGCAAGCAGGGTGACCGCAAATACGTGTTCGCCATGGTGAATACGCTGTCCAATCCCGAAACGCTGGCCGCCTTCGGCAAGGAGCATTTCGACTACATTCTCATCGATGAGGCGCACCACGTGTCCGCCGAAAGCTACCGGCGTATCGTCGACTATTTCACGCCGGATTTCATGCTCGGTATGACCGCGACGCCGGAACGTACCGACGGGGTGAACATCTTCGAGATGTTCGGATACAACGTCGCGTATGAGATCAGACTCCAGCAGGCGCTGGACGAGGATATGCTCTGCCCATTCCACTATTACGGCATCGCCGAGTATCTGGGAATGGCGGATGGCGACCGGTCGCCCGAGAGCATACAGGTGAACGGCGACCTCACATCCGGGCAGCGCGATCAGCTGACCTACGAGATCGGCCAGCTTGCCGACGCAAGGCGCGTCGATTACATCATCGACCAGCTGCGCAGGTACACGCCTTACGACCAGGATCTGACCGGCCTGGTGTTCTGCAGCCGGCAGGAGGAGGCCGAACGGCTCTCGGACCTGTTCAATGAACGGTATTACGAGCGCGAGGAACGCAATTACCGCACCCGTGCCGTCACCGGCAGGAATTCGGAGGAGGAACGTAGGCAGGCCGTCAAGGACCTTGAAGAGAACCGGCTTGACTACATCTTCACCGTCGACCTGTTCAACGAAGGCTTCGATGTTCCGGCGATCAATCAGATCGTCATGCTGCGCAACACCGAATCCAGCATCGTGTTCACCCAGCAGCTTGGCCGAGGCCTCCGCAAATTCGCGCACAAAAGCAGCGTTACCGTCATCGATTTCATCGGCAATTACGCCAACAACTTCCTCATTCCCATCGCGTTGTACGGCAGGAAGGGCAATCCCCATAAGAACATCGCCGCCCGCAACAGCATCGGCTTCAGTTCCATCAGTTTCGATCCCATCTCCCGCGAACGGATCCTCAATGCCCTCGACACGGCCGACTGGTCCAATATGAAGCAGCTTTCCGAAGAGTACCGGCAAATCCGGTTCCAGATCGGGCGCATCCCCATGCTCACGGACGTCTACGCCCACGACCCGTCGCTACCCGGTACGCTCGCATTGCGACGCAGCAGCAAGAGCGGCGGCATTCTCACCGCCTCGTATCTGGAATTCGTCCGTGCCTGCGAGCGCAGTCTGACCGGCAAGCGCAGCGGCGGTTCGCAGACTTTTGCCGACATGCTTGAGCCGACTTCTCCGGTTGAGGACGGGATACTGAAAATGGCCACGGAACTGCTGTTGCCCGGTATCCGACCGCATGAGCTGGTGGTATTGGACGCTCTCTGCAGGTTCGGCGACGAACGTCTGGACCATCTCATGCATTGGGAACCGGCCCCTTCCATGGATGAGCAGACGCTTCGGCGCTCGATCCGCAGCGAGTTCGCCATGGCCGACGATGCGGATGAGCAGTGGGAGTCCGCGTTGAGGGTGCTGGACTACTCCTATTTCACCAAGCAGAATGCAAGCCGCTTCGGCGGCGTTCCCCTGATCTCCCGGAGCAACGGGCGGATCTCGCTGAGCGAGCCGTTCGTGGATCTGCTGAAAAGCAACGGGACGTTCCGCGTGTTCTTCGCCGACACGTTGCGTACGGGTCTGCTCAATTGCCATGATCTGTTCGGGGATGCGCAGGATCAGCAGCTGGCGTTCGACCACGGTTTCCTCTACGGGCATCGTTATACGCTGACCGACATCGAGCGGCTGTGCGGCTGGCGCAGCGAGGTCAACGGCCAGAACGTCGGCGGTTATCTATGCCACACGGAGACCGGCACGATGCCCATTCTCGTCAAATACGAGGCGAGCCAGTACGAGGACCGGTTCCTCAATACGCAGGAGATGGACTGGTACAGCAAGAACAACCGGCTTCCGACCTCCCCGGAATTCGTATGGCTGCGCAAGGACGCCGGCACCTCGCAGTGGGACGACACGCATTTCGTGCCGCTGTTCGTGATGCGCAAGCAGGAGGAGGCCGATAAGAAGTACTACTATCTCGGGCATGTCGCTTCGGTGTCTCATATGCGTGCCGTGCGCAAGCCCGGAGCCGACGGGACGAGTTCCGTCAATGTGGTGCTCTCGACCCTGCATCTGGCCAAGCCCCTGGACCCGGAGTTCTATAAGTATCTGACCGGGCGTATCGCATAACCGGCGCCGCCTGCGCAGGGGCCTGCGCTCAGTTCTTCCACAGCTCGATGTCGAGCGGCCATTCGTTCACCTTGCATCCGTCGAGGTGCATGGATTGCTCCTGCATGAGCGGTGCCGACTGCCCCGCCCCGGCGCAGGTGTTCTCGTTGTCGTTGTGCCCCAGGGCATGGCCGACCTCATGGTTGATCACCATGGTGCGGTAGCGCGCCAGATCGCCTCCGGCCTTCATCCAGTCGCCGATGCCGTTGTTCCAACGGTCGAGGTTGATGATCACGTTGCCATCCACACGGCAGCTGTATTCGGTGCTGCACCCGGAATCGAACGTCGGCATGTACTTCGCTTCGGAAAGAACCACCGTGAAGTTGCATGCGTCGCCGTCGCCCTTGACGAAGGTGGCTCCGGCGCGCGGCCAGCCGCGCGGGTCGTTGAGCACGCGGTATACGGTGTTGGCGAATCCGTCCAGAGAACCCACATTGCCCTTGCCGGCGATGCAATACGTGTATTGCTTCACGTCCTTGCCGCTGTTCTTCGCGGTCTCGTCCGCCTTGGCCTTGATAGATGCGGATTCGTCGCCACTGATCGACGCGGCGAGCGCATCCAGTTTCTTCTGGGTTTCGTTCTTGGCCTGGTCCTTGGCGGTTTCCTGTGCGGTCGATTTCGCGGCGGCCTTCGTGTCTTTCTTCGCCGCGTTCTTCTTCGCCGTATCCTTCGTATCCGCAGTCGCCTTTTGCCCTGTCTTGCCGGACTGTGCGGTGGCGACCTCGGCGGGTTTGCCGGGCTGGGTGCTGTGGCTTGCATGCACGCACACCCCCACGACGACGGCCACGACCAGCACGACGACCGCTATGCCGGAGAACACGACGACCCGGCGGATGCGGAACACCTGTTGCGCATTCATAGTCGAGGAGGATTTGGGATTGAGCGCATCCGTCACGATCCGCCACCGCTTTCCCATCGTATTGCCAGCCGCGCGCAGCCCCCGTGCGGCGGAGGCGCACAGGCCGCCGATCGCCCGCCCGGCATTCCGCACAGCTTCGCGCAGCACGTCCGCCGAACCCGCATGCGGCGCGTGTTCCAATCGTTGTCCGTTCTTGCCGTCGTTACCGTCGTTGTCGTCGCTATCCTGCAACACCATGTTCCAATCTGTCGCTCTCTCAACCAACACCCCAGTATATGCGCGCCATGAGCATATTGTCGAAGGCGCTTAGCCAAAAGGACAATCCGTGGAAGCCGGCAGGAGACGAAGGTGGACGACCCGGAATGCAAAATTCCCCGGAGCCTTGCGGCTTCCGGGGAATCGAGGGAAAAAGAAGCGGAAAGGGGCCGGCTTCGATCAGGTATTCAGCCAAAGGAGATGAGAGAACTTTGAATTGTCCTGCTCTCCGCCGGTCTCTTTCCCGTCGTGCGATCACTGCGAACCGCATGACTACATAAACTATATTATTCGACATTTCACATTGTTTTGTCGTTTTTGAGGATGATTTGCTCTCAGCGAACCGCATCGTTCCCGATCGATGTGCGAAACCGCACCACGGTGCCATGCCCACGCCATTCGACCAGCGCAGGTTGTAGCCTTGCCAGTGCAGGAAAGGTGACTATGGGAAACATATCTCATGAACACGTCGATGCCCGGCATGAAGTCAAGGAACTCAGCGATTACGTCGACAACGGCTGGCTCAAATCGGGCGAATTCGACGGTCCGACGATTCTATGGAACCAGCTTATCCGCAAGGCCTCGGAACAGGACGCCGAGAACCGCAACGATGCGCCCGTCGCTCCCCTATCCGACGCGGACAACGTCATCAGTATGCCCATGCAGTGGTATTTCGATTCCATCGCCGCCATCGTCCCCACCGCGGAGCGCACCGAAACCGGCGTGGAGATGCCGCGCGCCGACATGCCCACCTTCCATCTCGATTCGCAGGCGCTCAGCGGTGTGGATGCCGTGGTCGGCAACGCCATGGTCAGCACCCGCTGGGTCGACGCCGTGGGCAATCTCGCCAAGGCCTTGGAGATGACCGCGAAATTCGTGGGCAATGTAGCCGATCGGGACAACGAGGGATTCGATTATCTCAAGGACCTGATCCAGAACGTGCGCGTGTATATGGATGCCGTGGCCTGCAACGCCGATCCGATGACGGGCGAACAGGCGCTGCGCATGATCACCACGGTCGCCTGCAGCGACGATTTCCGGCTGAACGCCATGCAGATGGTGGAACTGCTGTCGTGCGGCCTGTCGTTCGCGCAATGGGACGACACCCGCATGTTCGCCTATGACGCGCTGACCAATGCCATAGCCTCGATGGACGATTTCACGAACCGGCCGATGCCGACGGATGAACATGCCGGTGCCGACGATGTGCAGCTCAGCGCCGCCGATCTCGACAATCTCGCCTCGCTTGATCCGTCGCTGCTTACGGAACGGGAACTGGTCGCCACCGCACGCCACCAGTTCGACCACGCCGTGCAGTTCCTGCGCCACGATCTCATGCGCATCAGCGGGGACGCCGATGCCGCCGACGCGTTCCTGCGCGAGCATCACACCACCGAGCCGCTTGCCGACACCTATGCCGCACGTCTCATCGCCGCCGGTCGCTGGAACGACCTCATCGACTTCATCGATCTGGTGGAGCGCGACAATCCGAACCAGACCATGGTGATGTTCCCCGAAGATGTCGTGCCCTACGAATGGGAGACGTTGCGCGAAGCGGCATTGGAGGCCCTGGGCCGCGGCGACGAGTTGGCGGCGATGTATCGCAAGCGCCTGGAGGACGGCTACGATCCGAACACCGAGCTCAACCAATACAAGCTCGATCTGTGGCTGAACCGCTAATCAGGCAATACAGGCAAGCACGCCGAAGGGCCGTCCGGGAATTCCCGAGCGGCCCTTCGCTTTCGTTCGCCGCATGCGCAGGCGATCGCGGTCACGGACGCGACGCGACGCGGGCATGCGGCGGAATGCAGATCAGGTGTCGATCTTGGAGCGGTCGAAGTCGTCGGCATTCTCGACGATGAACGCCTTGCGCGGCGGCACGTCGTCGCCCATCAGCAGGCTGAAGATCTCGCTGGCCTGCTCGGCGTCTTCCATGCGGATGCGGCGCAGCATACGCGTGCGCGGGTCCATGGTGGTGTCCGCCAACTGGTCGGCATCCATCTCGCCCAGACCCTTGTAACGCTGGATATCGTCGTTGTAGCCGATGTGCTTGCGGTCGAGTTCGGCGAGTTTGCCGGCGAGCTCGTCATCGGAATACGTGTAGATGAACTCGCCCTTGTGCGAGCCGGTCAACGCGATGCGATGCAGCGGCGGCACGGCCGCGTACACGTATCCGTTTTCGATCAGCGGGCGCATATACCGATAGAACAGGGTGAGCAGCAGGATGCGGATGTGCGCGCCGTCCACATCGGCATCGGTCATCATGATGATCTTGTGGTAGCGCGACTGCTCGATGTCGAAGCTCTGACCCGAGCCGGCGCCCACCACCTGGATGATGGCGGCGCATTCCTTGTTCGACAGCATCTGCGTGATCGAGGCCTTCTGCACGTTCAGGATCTTGCCTCGGATCGGCAGCAACGCCTGGAACCCGGCGTTGCGCGCGGCCTTGGCGGTGCCGAGTGCGGAATCGCCCTCCACGATGAACAGTTCGGCCACATCGTCGTTACCCGGCTGGCAGTCGGACAGCTTGGCCGGCATGGACGCGGATTCCAGCGCGTTCTTGCGGCGCGTCACCTCCTTGGCCTTGCGCGACTGCACGCGGGCGTGCATCTCGCCGACGATCTTCTCCAGCACGCGGTTGGATTGCTCCTTGTAGCCGCGCTTGGAACCGGTAATCATCTCGCCGAACTGCTTGTCGGTCATGCGCGTGACGATCGGCTTGACCTGCGCGGTACCGAGTACGTCCTTCGTCTGCCCCTGGAACTGCGGTTCGGCGATGCGCACCGTGACCACGGCCACCAGGCCCGCCATGATGTCGTCGCGCTCCACCTTCATGTTGGAATCCTTGAGATTCACCTTGAGCTTGCGCGCGTTCGCCTCGACGGTCTTGCGCACCTGACGGGTGATGGAGTTCATCAGACCGTCCACATGCATGCCGCCGCCCGGCGTCTCGATGATGTTGACGAAGCTGCGCATCACCGTGTCGTAGCCGTTCACCCAACGCAACGCGATGTCCACGCCGCAGGTGCGGGTGATCTTCTCCGCATGCAGCTCGCCGTTCTTGCCGACGGCCTGGGTCTCCTCCTCATAGGTGCCCTCGCCCTGGATGCGCCAGATATCGCTGACCGGCTCGCCCTTGGACAGGTAGTCGACGAAGTCCTTGACGCCTCCGTTGTGCAGGAACTCGGCCACGCGCGGGTGATCGACCTGCTTGCCGAACGCGCCGTCAGAAATGATCTCGGCCTCGTTGAGCGCAAGATCCTCGTCGCCCTGTTCGCCCTGCGCCGCCTGCGCTGCCGGACCGGCGGACTCGTCGTGCTCCGCAGCCGGGGATTCGGCAGCGCTGCTCGTCTCGGAGCCATCGGATTCGGCCTGCGCCTGCGCGCCCTGATCGGCAGCAGGCTCGGCCGGTTCCAGATACTCGGGAATGTTCTCGTCGATGACGGTGATCTTCAGCCCCGGCACCAGGAAGCTGGTCTGGCGCACGCGATCGACCAGCTGTTCGTATGAGAATTCGGCGGTCTTGTTGAAGATCTCTGGGTCGGCCCAGTAGCGGATGCGCGTGCCGGTCCTCTTCGGCGGCACCTTGCCGATGATGTCGAGCTCGGTGGGCCTGTTCTTGCGGGTGCGCTTGAACGGAGCGTCCGGCGTGGGGTTCGCCGGGTCGGCGTCGGTGTAGACGCCGGGATGGCCCTGATGGAAGGCCATGTGGTAGGTCTTGCCATCGCGATCGACCTCCACGTCAAGACGCGAGCTCAAGGCGTTGACCACCGACGAGCCGACGCCGTGCAGACCGCCCACCGCGTTGTACGAGGAGTTGCCGAACTTTGCGCCGGCATGCAGCTTGGTCAGCACGACCTCGACACCGGAAAGCTTGGTCTTGGGCTCCTTGTCGACCGGAATGCCTCGGCCGTTGTCGGCCACGGTGATCGATCCGTCCGTATGCAGAGTGACGACGATGGCATTGCAGAATCCCGCCAGCGCCTCATCCACGGAATTATCGATAATCTCCCACAGGCAGTGCATCAACCCCTGCGAATCGGTGGTGCCGATATACATGCCCGGGCGCTTGCGCACCGCGTCAAGTCCTTCAAGAACGGCGAGATCCTTCGCGCCGTAATCCTCTTTAGCCATGTGCCTCTTCCACTTGATTTCCGTATCCATGCCACGACAAAAAGCTTCCCCAAGGCTCGGCCCCGGGGAAGCAATGTCGTCACTGATCGAGGAAGTCGCGCAGCGTCTGCGAACGAGACGGGTGGCGCAGCTTCGACATGGTCTTCGATTCGATCTGGCGGATACGCTCACGCGTCACGCCGTACACGCGGCCGATGTCGTCCAGCGTCTTCGGCTGGCCGTCCTCCAGGCCGTAACGCATCTTGATCACGCCGGATTCACGCGGGGACAGCGTCTCAAGCACCTGCTTGAACTGGTCCTGCAGCAGCGAGAAGGCCACGGCGTCGGACGGTGCGATGGCGTCGGTATCCTCGATCAGATCGCCGAACTCGGAATCGCCGTCCTCGCCAAGCGGGGTGTGCAGCGAGATCGGCTCACGACCGTACTTCTGCACCTCCTGCACCTTCTCGACCGGCATATCCAGCTCGCGCGCCAGCTCGTCGGGCGTGGGTTCGCGGCCAAGATCCTGCAGCATCTGGCGCTGCACACGCGACAGCTTGTTGATGACCTCGACCATGTGCACGGGCACGCGGATGGTGCGGGCCTGATCGGCCATGGCTCGGGTGATGGCCTGGCGGATCCACCACGTGGCGTAGGTGGAGAACTTGAAGCCCTTCTTCCAGTCGAACTTCTCGACGGCGCGGATCAGGCCCAGATTGCCTTCCTGGATCAGATCGAGGAACAGCATGCCACGGCCCGTGTAACGCTTGGCCAGCGACACGACCAGTCGAAGATTGGCCTCCAGCAGGTGGTCCTTGGCCTTCTTGCCGTCGTTGGCGGCCCACTTGAGCTCGCGCTTGCGCTTGAAGTCCATCGTGTCGCCTTCGGTGTCCAGCAGATGCTGGGCGTACAGGCCGGCCTCGATGCGTTCGGACAGGTCGACCTCCTGTTCGGCGTTCAGCAGGCTGACGCGGCCGATCTGCTTAAGGTAGTCCTTCACCGGATCGGCGGTGGCGCCGGCGGTGACGACACGACGCTTCGGATTGCCGATCTTGCCGCGGCGTCGACGGGGCTTCACCTCCTCGTCGTCGTCATCGTCATCGCTGACGACGAACGCGCCCTTCTGCTTGCTGATGTCCGGAGCGTCGGACTTGTCGTCCTCATCCTCGTCGTCATCATCATCTTCGTCGTCATCGTCGTAATCGTCGTCGTCATCGTCGGTGTCGTCGGAATCGCCGTCGATGCCGTCGAGATCGTCCACATCATCGACGTCGAGATCGTCCTTCGTCTCGTCCAGATCGGCCTCGTCACCGAATTCGTCAACGTCCTCGAGCTCGTCCTCGGCCTTCTTCTTGGACCGGGAGCCCTTCGCGTTCTTCGTGCTCTTGGTGGCGGCGGACTTCTTCTTGACGGTGCCGGTCTCTTCGCCGGACTTGGTGGTTTTCCTAGCCGTGGTCTTCCTGGTCGTGGTCTTCTTGGCCGCGGCAGTCTTGCGCGTGGCACTGGCTTTTTTGGCGGAAACGGCCTTGGCCTCGTCCTGTACCTGTTCGGTGTTCTCAGCGGCCGCTGTGCTCTTGGTAGCCAAACTATCCCTCCTCGCGGAATGCTTACCCCGCCTCGTATACCATATGGGCACACTTCTGGCAAGGGCAAATCGTCAACTATGTGAGTTAACCACTTGATAGGGACGATTATTCCCGAATATGCCGGGCAAGCCGCGATTCCGGTCGAATCATGCCTACGCGCCACTGCCCGTCAGCCGTCGCAGCACGCCGGATACAATCCGTTCCTCACCGATTTCAGCACGATCGCGGCAAGCGAACATTCCTCGTCGATGGACAGGCAGCTGAGCGCATAGGTTTCGGCCCTGCCATCCCCGATCCACCACAATATATAGGAGATGATCGCCAGCGGCTGGACCTTCATCCGTTCGGGCATCACCTTGGCCATGGCGGCGAGCATGAGCACCGCCGTGCGGCATCTGGCACGGTCGGGGCCGTCCCGATCGTCGAATTCGGCGGACAGCGCCTTGTGCACGGCGGCCGCCACGCGTCTGTCATGCGGCGTGCGCACGATATCCATCAGCATCCGCGGGTCGCGCATGGTGGCATCGCCCACCACCGAAAGGATCAGGGCGTCGCGCATCGAGAGCACCTCGTTGATGCCGACCGCCAACGGGAGCATCGCCCCGTCAAGATCGATCATCCCCCGGTCGAGCCTGTCCAGCCACACGTGCAGCGGCTTCTCCATCCAATCGCCGTCCGCACGCCCTGGGCCGTTTCGAAGCCTCTCACGATGCAGCCTCTCGCGCAGGTCGTCGGCGACATGCCCGCAGACGGGCTCCAGCGAGTCGAAGAACTCCTCGCATGCCGCGGGATCGGCCGACGCCACACTCCCCCGATCCGCACTCCTTTTATCCGCACCGTGGGCATGCCGCCGGCCAGCATTTCCCTCGTTCTCGGCCGCGCTTCCGGCCACGTTCCCGGCAACGCGGCCGGTACCGCATGCCCCGCGCTTATCGCCCGTACCCACATGCGCCTTGCAGATTGCCGATTCCATATGATCCGCCGTCATGTCATCCTCCTCGATGTGTTCCGTCGCCGCCGTCTTCCGTGGCGGTGTGCAAACAGTATGGCCTGTGCAGGCCCTGGAACGCACGCCCGTCAGGGGATTGTGGTCGACACGCCACGAGCCCTTGGAAATACTGGAAAACCATCAGGGGCCGCCATTCGTAGCACGCTGAGGATACCGTAGAAGGCATGTGCAACACTGACGCCGATCGTTCGAATATCGAGTCCCGCATCGTCTCCCTGGTAGGTACATGGTCCGCCATGCCCCAAGAAGCCCCGATGCCCGATGCCTGCCGCCACATCATGGAAGCGGTCACGCGGCAGGCGATATCCAGCAGCGAAGGGGGCAAACGCCTTCGCGCGCTGCTGGTGCTCGCCGCCTATGACGCCTTCGGCGGTGCCGGCGATGCCCGTGACGCTATGCTCGACGTGGCCTGCGCCTTGGAGGTCTTCCAGACCGCCGCGCTGGTGCATGACGACATCATCGACGATTCCGATCTGCGCCGCGGCAAGCCCAGTGCGCACCGCGCATTGGAGCAGAGTACGGGAAGCGCCGCCATCGGCCGGGGGCTGGGCCTTATGCTGGGCGACCTGCTGGCCACGGTGTGCATCGACATCGCCGACGAGGCCGCAGCGCGACTGCCCCGTGCCGCGGCGATGACCTCCGCGTTCCTGAACATGCAGCGCGAGGTCGAGATCGGCCAGATCCTGGATCTTGCCGTGGAACAGGCCCCCCTGCAGGACGCCGAGGCGCTGGCCGACGCCTCATTGAACGTGTTCCGCTGGAAGACCGCCAGCTACACCACCATCGCCCCCATCGAGCTGGCACTGCTGGGCTGCGGTCTGGCCCCGCAGCAGGCCCGCGAGCAGGCGATGGCCATCGGCCGGCCCCTTGGCCTTGCGTTCCAGCTTGAAGATGATCTCATCGACGTGATCGGTTCGAGCCGTACCACCGGAAAACCCGTCGGCGGCGACATCCGAGAGGGCAAGCGGACCGTGCTGCTGGCCGACGCCATCGCCTCCGCCGCCCCGGCAGAACAGCGCGAGCTGATCGGTATGTTCGAGGCCGACTCGCGCAGCGAATCGGATGTGAGCCGGGCCATCGAGCTGTTCGTATCCACCGGTGCCGTGGAACGGTCCCGCCGGCGCATCGAGGCATTGTGGAACGAGGCGGCGCAGGCCGTTCGCGACTGCGGCCTTGGGAAGAGCCGCGAAACGGATCTTCTTACGGCGTGCGCACGCTTCGTCCCGGACATCACCAGAAGCTAAACTATTGGCAGAACCGACGTACGGACTCTTTTCATATCAAGGATTTGACGATAAGCCATGAGCGAAGACGCATCATCCCAAGGCCAACTGATCGACGGCCGCTACCGTGTCGTGCGCGAAATCGCGCAGGGCGGCATGGCGACGGTGTACGAGGCGACCGACGAACGGCTCAATCGCACCGTCGCGCTGAAAGTGATGCACACGCAGCTGGCGCAGGGCGCGCACCGCGAGCAGTTCATCGAACGATTCCGCAGGGAGGCGCAGTCGGCGGCGCAGATCGCCAACCCCCACATCGTCCAGGTGTACGATACCGGCGAGTTCAACGGGCTCGCCTATCTGGTGATGGAATACGTGCATGGCGTGAACCTGCGCTATGAGATGAACCAGCAGGGCACGTTCACCGTGCGCGAAACACTGCGCATCATCGGAGAGATCCTCGACGGGCTCGCCTCGGCGCATCAGGCGAACGTGGTGCATCGCGACATCAAACCCGAGAACATCATGCTCAACGACCGCGGCCGTGTGCAGATCACCGACTTCGGCCTGGCCAAGGTCGCCTCGGCGGCCACGCTTTCCTCCACGGGCATGCTGCTGGGCACTGCCGCCTATCTGCCTCCCGAGACCATCGAACGCAACGAGGCGACGCCACAGGGCGACCTGTATGCCGTGGGGATCATGGCATGGGAGATGCTGACCGGTTCGGTGCCGTTCATCTCCGAGAATCCGGTGACGCTGGTGTTCAAGCATGTCCATGAGGACGTACCGTCCGTGGCGTCCCAATGCCCGGGCATCGATGCGGAGGTATCCCGTTTCATCGAACATCTCACGCAACGCTCCATGGAGGCACGGCCCGCCGATGCCGGCACGGCATTGCGCGAACTGCAGCAGCTCTGCGCCACTTTGGATCAGGATGCATGGATGTATCGCAAGCCCGCCACGGCGTCCGGCAACGCTCCTGTCATCCCTGCTCCCCCGGCACCTCCTGTGACGGCAGGTTCCACGCCGGGGACAGCCGATGCGGCATCGGCCAAAACGGCACCTATGCGCCCGGGCACCCCGAATAGCACGGTTCCCATCAATGCCGGCGCCACGCAGGTGATGGGCGCACCCGGGCACGACGCCGCCGCGGCGTCCGAGACGAACGCCACCACGGCGTTGCCGGCGGACGGCGCTCCCGCCGCAGGCAACGGCAAATCCTCCGCATCGGCGAAGCGCGGGAAAAAGGCGCTTATCATCGCCGTCGCCGCACTGATCGCCGCCGTGGCGTGCGCCGCCGGCGCCTGGTGGTATTTCATGGGTCCGGGAAGCTACTGGAAGATTCCCCAGCCCGCCGATGTGACCTGCAAGGCGGATTCCGCCTGTTCCCTGGAAGGCGCTTCCTGGAAGAAGTATGAGCGTTCGTTGAAGGATGCCGGCATCCCCTATGGCGTCACGCGCGAATACAGCGATACCGTCGACGAGGGGCATGTGGTCTCGGCGAACGTCAACGGCTCGCCCGTCGCGGTAGACAGCCATGTCAGCATGCGTCAGAATCTGAAGGTGAACGTCGTCGTCTCCAAGGGCATCCGCATGGCGACCATCCCCAGCGACATCCTCGACACGACCAGCGCCAACGGCAAGAGCCCCTTGGAAGCCTTGAAACAGGCCGGATTCACCAACATCAAGCATGATGCCGCCAAGGACGAGTATTCGCTGACCGCCCCCGAAGGCTCGGCACTGTCAATCACACCGGAACCCGGCACCACGCTCAGGCATGGTGCACGAGTGACGGTCTCGCTGAGCAAGGGCCCGATGCCGGTGACCATGCCGGATATCGTCGGACGTTCGAAGGACGAGGCCGCACGTACGCTCGACGATCTGAGGCTGAAGGCGACGTTCACCGAGGAATTCAGCGATACCGTCGCCGCCGGTAATGTGATCTCCACGTCCGTGGACAAGGACACGCAGCTGCGTTGGGGCGATGCTGTGGAAGTGGTGATCTCCAAGGGCCCCGAGACCGTGACCATACCGAACGTGGTAGGCAAGACCTACGACGAGGCGAGCAAGATGCTCAAGGCGTTGGGCCTTGACGTGAAGAAGTCGGCCCCGTTGGGCGACCTGACGCATGTGGTGCGCCTGCAAAACCCCGACGCCGGCGATCAGGTACGTGTACGCGACGGGGACGGCAATCCGACCGTGATAACGCTGACCGTCGTGTGACGGTTCGTTGCGTTCCGGCACTGCCGGATGCCATATACGCGTTGAGGGCTGGCAGACCATGACGTCTGCCAGCCCTCAACATAGTGATATACCGTTTATCCGGCCGGAACTGCGGAACCGCGCAATCGGTTCTGCAATACGCTACTTCGCTTCCTCGGCCTGCTCGGCTTTGCCTTCGGCCTCCGCCTTGGCGGCCTCTTCCTTCATACGGGCCTTGACCTTCTGCGCGTACTCGTCGACGTACTCCTGACCGCTCATCTTCTGGATCGCCTTGCTGACGGCATCGGTCAGCGAGCGCAGATCCTCGTGCGTGATCTCGTCCGCGGCCTTCTTATGCACTTCGATCGGCTTGCCGTACAGCACCTGGGTCTTGCCTTTCTTGGGGATGACCGTGCCTACTGGCTGAAGCTTGTCCGAGCCGATGATCGCGACGGGCACGATTGGGCAACCGGTTTCCAATGCGAGCTTCGCGGCACCGGTATGCCCCTTGTACAGGCGTCCGTCGGGGCTGCGCGTGCCTTCGATGTGAATGCCGAACAGGTGACCGTCCTCGATGATCTCGCGTGCGTGTTCGAGCGCGCCGAGGGATTTGCTGCCGCCGGAACGGTCCACGGGGAACACGCCCACCGAGGTGAACCACCACTTCTTGAACTTGCCCTTGAGGCCCTTGCCTTCGAAGTATTCGGCCTTGCCCATGAAGTGCACCATGCGCGGGCAGGTGATCGGGATCAGGGCGTCGTCGATGACGGCCAGATGATTCGCCGCGATGATCGCGCCGCCTTCACGCGGAACGTTCTCCAGACCGGTGACGGCCGGGCCAAGGCGATGGCGGGCGATGAAACCGAACCCGTTGACGAAAAACCAATACAGCACCTGGCATTCCTTTCCACTCAATGCTCACCGTGGTTTACAGTGGTACATATGACTGACCTTAACAATACCAACGCGGGTGACGAGCGGTCACAGCACACGCCGGATGGCGAGACCGGCTCGGGAGATCTGGATGCCGCCTGGGCGGCGTTCGAGGCCGAGCATCAGGATGATCTAAACGATGTGGCCGAATCGCGCAATGCGAAGCGTTTCGAGAAGCATGCCCAGCGCAAGGAGAAGGAGGCTCTGCTCAGTGTCGACGATCTGACCGCGGATTCCTTCGCAAAGACCGGGGCCACGCATGGTCCGCGCGATTTCACCGGTTCCAGCTGGCTGGACACCGATGACGTGATGGATCGGTACGGCGATGATTTCGTGCCGCCGAATCCGAAGATCGGACCGGTGAAGAAGTCGAAGGCGGTGTTCTGGATTCTGCTGATTGTGGGCGTGGCTGGTGTCATCGCCTCGGTGTTCCTGCCCTCGTCGACCGGCATCATCGGCACCGTGTGCGGCGTATGCGTGCTGCTGGGTGCTGTCGGGCTGATCGCCCAGCATAAGGGGCATAGCGAGACACGCACCGACTATTTCGATGACGGTGCGCGCGTGTAGGTAGCGCACTCATCAAACCCGTTGTGCACGTGTCCCTGCCGTGGCACGTGCTGGGCAAACGAATAGGCTTGGGGCCGTCTCCATCGTAAGAGACGGTTCCAAGCCTATTTCCGTATCATCCCCGTTTATACGCTGCGCGCCCCGTACAGTACGAAAACGCACAGACGCTTGGATCAGATCAGGCCTTGGCTGCCTGTGCCGTGGCGATCCACTTGTCCAGCAGGGCTTCGGCCTTGCCCGAGTCCACGGTCTGCTCCGCAATGGCGTAGGCGGCCTTGAAACGCTCGGTGAGCGTACCATCCGCAGGCACCTGGTGGCCGTCCGCGACGATGGCGGATGCGGCGTTCAGCAACGCCGTGGAGCGGAAGGGAACGCTCTTGCCGGCGAGAAGGTCGCGCATGGCCTGGGCGTTGACCGCGGGCTTGCCGCCCTTCAGATCCTCGACAGTGACCTTGGCGAGGCCGAGTTCCACGGTCGGGTCGAATTCGGTTTCGCTGACCTTGCCGTCCTTGAATTCCCACACGGAGATCGGGCCGGTCGGCGCCATCTCGTCCAGACCCTCATTGGAGGTGTACACCATGCCGGTCTGCCCGTTGGCGGCGTAGACGGCGGCCATGATGGGGCTCATCGCTCTGTTGGCGCAGCCGATGGCCATATGCTTCGGGTTTGCGGGGTTGGTGAGCGGGCCGAGCACGTTGAACACACAGGGCACGCCCAGTGCCGCACGGATCGGGCCCACATACCGCATGGCGGGGTGGAAGACGCGTGCGAAGGCGAAGGCGATGCCGCATTCGTTGCCGACCTTCGCCACCTGTTCCGGGGTCAGGTCGAGCGGCAGACCAAGCTCCTCGAAGCAATCGGCGGTACCGCATTCGCTCGACGCCGCACGGTTACCGTGCTTGACGACCTTGACGCCGGCCGCTGCCGCGATCACCGCGCCCATGGACGACAGGTTCACGGTCGAGGCGCCATCACCGCCGGTGCCGACGATATCGGTGGTTTCGCCTTCGATATCCAGCGGGATGGCATGGGAGACCATGGCCTTGGCCGCGCCACGCACCTCGTCGGCGGTGAGCCCCAGCTGCTGCTGGGTGGTGAGCACCGCGCCCACGGCGGCCGGATTGGCGTTGCCGTTCATGAGGTCATCAACGAACCACTCGGATTCCTCTGCGCTCAGATGGTCCCCTCCGACCAGCTTGGTGAGGATCGACTTCCATGTGATTTCGGCCATGATGCCCTCCTTGACGCGATGCCGCGTCTGTTGATTGATTTGTCGCTTTATTGTAATGATTTCTTATTTCCATACCAGCGAACGTCCGTATCACGATATCCGGCCGGCCCCGGTGTCATCGGCGAGACGCGACGAACCGACGATCCAGGGCACAACGCAAAAGCCGCCCCACCCCTGTTGCGGGGTGGGACGGCTCCATACGTCGTTCAGCTGCGCCACATCATGGCGTCAGCCTCGTGGCATGGCTCACTGCTCGTTCTGACCGTGGCACATCTTGTACTTGCGACCGGAACCGCAGGGGCACGGAGCGTTCTTGCCGGTGCCGGGGAACGTGCGTCCGTCGGCCCACGGAGTCTTCAGCTCCTCGCTCTTCGGCTGCTTGCTGGCCGGAACCTTGCCTTCGGCGTGGCTGACCGGTGCCGGGCCGACGATGACCGGGTTGCCGTCCTCGTCGCGGGTGACCTCATCGCCGTCCTCGTCGGGGCCTTCGTCCTCGGTGCCGGCGGAGGCGGAGGACGCGATGCCGAGCTCAGCCTGGGTGGCGTTCACCGCGGCGTCCTCATCGGCTTCGGAGTCGAGATCCTCGGTTTCGGCGACCTGCTGGATGTCCACGTGGAAGAGCAGCTGCACGGTCTCCTCCTTGATCGCCTCGATCATGGAGTTGTACATCTGGTAGCCTTCGCGCTGGTATTCGACCAGCGGATCGCGCTGGCCCATGCCGCGCAGGCCGATGCCGTCCTTGAGGTAGTCCATCTCGTACAGGTGCTCACGCCACTTGCGGTCGAGCACGGCGAGCACCACACGGCGTTCGAGCTGACGCAGGCCTTCGCCGCCCAGCTTGTCTTCGAAGCCGGCGTATGCGGCCTTGGCGTCGGCGACGATCACGTCGCGCACGGCTTCGGCTGCCTTCTCGCCCTTCTTGCCTTCGGCGGCCTTCTTGGCCTCGTCGATGGTCACGTCGGTCGGGATCACGCTGTTCAGCGCCTTGAACAGGCCTTCCCAATCCCAGTCGGCAGGCTTGTCGGAACCGTTGTTCGCGCCCTTGACGTAGCTCATCACGGTGTCGGAGATGAACCGCAGGATGTCCTCGTGGATATCCTCGCCCTTGAGCACGGCCTGACGCTCGGCGTAGATGACGGTGCGCTGCTTGTTCATCACATCGTCGTACTTAAGCACGTTCTTACGAATCTCGAAGTTCTGCGACTCACGCGCCTTCTGTGCGGTGCGCACGCCCTTCGATACGCTCTTGGCGGCGATCGGCTCGCCCTCCGGCAGGCCCTTGGCCATGACGCGGGCGACGAGCTGGGTGTTGAACAGACGCATCAGATCGTCTTCGAGGGACAGGTAGAAACGGGATTCGCCCGGATCACCCTGACGGCCGGAACGACCACGCAGCTGGTTGTCGATACGGCGGGATTCGTGACGTTCGGTGCCGAGCACATACAGGCCGCCCAGGTCGACGACCTCCTGATGCTCGTCCTTGACCTGCTCCTTGATCTCGGCCAGCACGCCCGGCCAACGCTTCTCGTACTCGTCCGGGGTGTCCTCCGGGGAGTAGCCGTCGGCCTTGAGCTTGGCGTCGGCAAGGAACTCGACGTTGCCGCCGAGCATGATATCGGTACCACGGCCGGCCATGTTGGTGGCCACGGTGACGGCGCCCTTGCGGCCTGCGACGGCCACGACAGCGGCTTCCTTGTCGTGCTGCTTCGCGTTGAGCACCTGATGCGGGATCTTGGCCACATCGAGCAGCGTGGACACGACCTCGGAGCTTTCGACGCTCGCGGTGCCGAGCAGCACCGGCTGACCCGCGGCATGGCGCTTGGCCACGTCCTTGACGATGGCGGCCAGCTTCTCCTTCTTGGTGCGGAAGATGAGATCCTCCTGGTCGATGCGCTGCATCGGCTTGTTGGTCGGGATCGGCAGCACGCCCAGCTTGTAAGTGCTCATGAACTCGGCCGCCTCGGTTTCAGCGGTACCGGTCATGCCCGCGAGCTTGTCGTACATACGGAAGTAGTTCTGCAGGGTGATGGTGGCGAAGGTCTGGTTCTCGGGCTTGACCTCCACGCCTTCCTTCGCCTCGATGGCCTGGTGCAGGCCCTCGTTGTAGCGGCGGCCGGGCAGCACACGGCCGGTGTGCTCGTCGACGATCAGCACCTCGCCGTGCGTGACAACGTAGTCACGGTCACGCAGGAAAAGCTCCTTCGCCTTGATGGCGTTGTTCAGATAACCGATCAGGGCGGTGTTGTTCGGCTCGTACAGGTTGTCGATGCCCAGGAAGTCCTCGACCTTGGTGATGCCCGGATCGAGAATGCCGACGACCTTCTTCTTCTCGTCGACCTCGTAGTCCTCGTCGCGGGTCAGCTTGACGACCAGCTTGGCGAACTCGCGGTACCAGCGGGTGACGTCGCCTTCGGCAGGGCCGGAGATGATAAGCGGGGTACGCGCCTCATCGATAAGAATGGAATCGACCTCATCGACGATGGCGTAATGATGCCCGCGCTGCACCAGATCGGCCTTCTCCCATGCCATGTTGTCGCGCAGGTAATCGAAGCCGAACTCGTTGTTGGTGCCATAGGTGATGTCCGCGTTGTACTGCTTGCGGCGCTCCGGCGGCTTCTGATCGGTGATGATGCAGCCCACGCTCATGCCCAGGAAACGGTAGATGCGGCCCATGATCTCGCTCTGGTAGCTGGCCAGGTAGTCGTTCACGGTGACCACGTGCACGCCCTTGCCTTCCAAAGCGTTCAGATAGCTCGGCAGGGTGGCGACCAAGGTCTTGCCTTCACCTGTCTTCATTTCGGCGATGTTTCCCCAATGCAGGGCCGCACCGCCCATAAGCTGCACATCGAAATGACGCTGTCCGAGAACACGCTTGGAAGCCTCGCGCACTGTTGCGAATGCTTCGGGCATCAGTTCATCAAGGCTCTTGCCATTCTCCAGCTGCTGCTTGAACTTAGCAGTCTGGCCTTTGAGTTCCTCGTCCGAAAGCGCTGAGATCTCATCTTCGAGAGCGTTCACGGCCTTGGCGACACCCTCAAGCTTCTTGATCTGACGGCCTTCGCCCATGCGCAGTGCCTTATCGACAATATCTACCACGTTCTGCTCCTGTGTCGGTCGCGATAATAAGTACCCGTGAGGCATTCTATGCCATGATGTCCGGGCACACTGCCTGTTATCTTACGCGACATTGCCGATAACACCGCCATTGCCGCGCCACATACCAGACATTCGGCCACATGAGTCGGGGCCCACACCGTATGTGCACGGTGTGGGCCCCACCTTCTATCGATTCATCGACTCATGATCGCCGTAATGGACAATCGTCAGTTCACATGCTCCGGGGTATCGATCTCGAACACACCGTAGCTCCAGCCGTGACGATGGTAGACGACGGACGGACGGCCGGTCTCCTTGTTCACAAACAGGAAGAAGTCGTGTCCGATCAGCTCCATCTCGTACAGCGCCTCGTCGATGGTCATCGGCTCGGCGATGTGCAGCTTGCGACGGATCACGATCGGGGTGTCGCCGACCTGGACCTCGACGGACTCGCCCGGGCCAAGATCGGATGCGACCGCTGCGGCCGGGCTGTTCTCGACATCGGCGGGCGCCTCTTCCTCGACCACTTCGGTCTCGGGCTCGATGGTACCCAGATCGACCGGGACCGGGTTCTCATAACCGCGGCGGTGGTCCTTGCGACGATCGCGCGTACGGCGCAGACGCAGGGTCAGCTTGTCGAGCGCCATATCCAGTGCGCTGAACTCGTCTGCCGAGGAGGCTTCTGCGCGAACCACGGTGCTGCCTGCGATGATGGTGATTTCCACGCGCTTGGCGGTGTCTGCCTGGCGCGGGTTGCCTTCGTGCGACAGCACGATCTGAGCACGCTGCGCGTCGGGGGCGATAGCGGTCACACGATTCATCTTGCTCTCAACGACATCACGGAACCTTTGCTTGATCTGAGTGTGACGTCCGGTAATGACGATTTCCATGTGGACCTCCTAGATAAACTCAAGCGGTGTTACCCGCTATTTGCGTTCCAGCCGTGTCTTCACTGACCGGGTACGTCTCATTGTAAACGAGCTTTGGGGAAACGGCGGGAACAAACCGCAAAAAAATCTGTGAATTTCCTTGGCTTTTCATATTCGAAATTACTTGGTATAGTTGTGCGTTTGAGACCTCTTGATGGCCGCGATCGGGCATGTTCGCATGCACGGTTGAGGAACTTCCGGGCTCCACAGAGCACGATGGCGGATAACGTCCGCCCAGGGCGACCTGAGAGATAGCGCAACAGAGAACAGACCGCCTTCCGGTTTCAGCCGGAAGGTAAGGGTGAAACGGCGGTGTAAGAGACCACCGGGCCCCTGGTAACAGCGGGCCGCTTGGCAAGCCTCATCGGGAGCAAGGCCAAACAGATGACGGTAAGGGCTGCTCGCCCGTGTCATCGGGTAGGCTGCTAGAGCCCAACGGCAACGTTGGGTCGAGATGGATGGCCATCCGTGTGCATGGCACACGACAGAACCCGGGGTATAAGAGGTCTCGCTTTTTCTTTTCCCGTCAATGGCGGCGACCCACGAAACATGCACCCTCACTCCCCCTATGGGATTGGGATTGCCGGCCCCGACATACGCCGGCGTCGCAGCGCGACACGCTGCGACACGCCGTATCAGTCGTTCAACAGCTCATGCGCGACACGCCGGAGCGTGTCGGCATCATGACCTTTGCGCCCGCCCGCCGACCAGAAGCGTCGCATACGCACCTGCCTATCCAGTCCACGGGTCTTTCTGGCCACCGAGCGCCCAAGCTCCCAAGCCGCCTCCTCGAATACGCCCTGGGCTGCGGCCTCTCCGGTGACCTTGCCGGCAAGGGATGCCGGCACGCCTTTGCGACGGAGCTCCATCACCGTGCCGCGGCTTCCCATCATGCGGCTCACGCAGTATCTGACGACCGACCGGGCATATGCCTCATCATCGAGCAGTCCCAGTTCGATCAGCCTGCGGATCACATCGTCCACAGTATCCTCGTCATAGCCCTTGTCGAGCAGCCTGCGTCGCAGCGTCTGCGTGGAACGCGCGGCCGCATCGAGCAGACGGAACGCGGCCTCACGGCATGCATCGAAGTCCGACGGGTCGAACGACTTGCCGTCGGAGCCTCTGCCGGAACCGTTGCTTCTCCTGCCGTCATCGCCATACGACGTATGTGGCGAAAGAGGGGCGGCGCTGCCGGAATACTCCGGCACCGTACGCCGCTCCCCCGCATCGGCATCGACCGGATGCCGTTTCAGGAAATCCTGAGCCGAGATCATCCGTCAGGCCTTTGCCGCCGGCTTCGCCTTGGCGGCACCGGCATGCTTCGTATCCTGCTTCGGCTCGGAGTTCTTCTCGCTGGCGGACACCGCCTCGACGTTCTTGTCGGCTTCGGCCGCCGCCTTGGTAGCATCGTCCTCGGCGAACTGGTCCATGGGGTCGATCAGGCCGAATTCGGCCTTGACCTTGTTCTCGATCTCCTCGGTGATGGCCGGATTGTCCTTCAGGAATTTACGCACGTTCTCGCGACCCTGGCCAAGCTGGTCGCCCTCATAGGTGAACCAGGAGCCGGACTTCTTCACCACACCGACCTGAATGGCCATGTCGAGCGCGGAACCCTCGCGGGAGATGCCCTCGCCGTACAGCATGTCGAATTCCGCGGACTTGAACGGCGGGGCCATCTTGTTCTTCACCACCTTGACCCTGGTGCGGTTGCCGACCGCCTCGTCGCCGTTCTTGATGGTCTGGATCCTGCGGATGTCGAGACGGACCGAAGAGTAGAACTTCAGCGCCTTGCCGCCGGTGGTGGTCTCGGGGTTGCCGAAGAAGACGCCGATCTTCTCACGCAGCTGGTTGATGAAGATGGCCGTGGTGCCGGCCTGCGCCAGCGCGCCGGTCATCTTGCGCAGGGCCTGGCTCATCAGTCGCGCCTGCAAGCCCACATGGCTGTCTCCCATATCGCCCTCGATCTCCGCCTTCGGCACCAGAGCCGCGACGGAGTCGATCACGATGACGTCCAACGCGCCGGAACGGATAAGCATGTCGGCGATCTCCAAAGCCTGCTCGCCGTTATCGGGCTGCGACACGATCAGGGAATCGGTGTCGACGCCGAGCTTGCGCGCATACACCGGGTCGAGCGCATGCTCGGCGTCAATGAACGCAGCCACGCCACCGGCCTTCTGCGCGTTGGCGACGACATGCAGCGCCAACGTGGTCTTACCGGAGGATTCCGGACCATACACCTCGACGATGCGGCCCTTCGGCAGGCCGCCGATGCCAAGCGCCATGTCAAGTGCGAGGGAACCGGTGGGGATGACCTCCACGTTCTGTTCCGGTCTGTCCCCCAGCCTCATTGCGGAGCCCTTGCCGAAGCTCTTCTCCACCTGCGCCAATGCGGTGTCGAGGGCTGCCTTGCGCCTTGGATCGAGCTCGTGCTTCGTCTGATCGGCGCTGGTGTTCTGTGCCATGGTGTTCTCCTTCAGGAATCAGTTGACGAACATGCCTCCACGGTATGGACACGTCGCATGCCCGGTCAAGACGCATCGACCCCTGTGGTCGACACACCCCTCACAATCTGCACGATTTGCGCAAAACCCAACAGGGGCAACGTTTTCCATGCCGTTATCAGCGATATCCGTCGCTGACGCTCGTGATATTCGCTGTGGACAACTATACCCCATATGCGAACATTTGTTCGAATCGCTGTTCCGACGAGCGTGAAACGCCCATCATTCCGCGCCCGGACACGGCGCGTTGCGCGTATGGAGAAGCACGGCCCTATTTCGCCGGCATGGGCGGTGCATTATGGTCATGCCCCCATCGCCGCGAATCGGGGATGTCCATCTGGTCGCACAGCACATTCCACACCACGCGCGGCTCCTGCCCCGCTTCCAACGCCTCGATGACCGTCATGTCGTCCAGTCTCGTCAACTGCTGGTCATGTGCCAACGCCTTGCCGTAGCTGCGTCCGAACACCTCTTCGAGCAATTGCCAGAATTCCCGTTCCTGCATGAGGCATCAGTGTACGCCGCCGGACCGATGCCGACGTGCCGGACGACGATAAAGCCCCATGGCAGTTACACCATGGGGCTTTATCATCCGTCCTGCCGGGCGCGCCCGGCCAGTGGCACACGCTTACAGCACGTGCTGCAGGAAGTCCTTGAACCTGGGCTCGGTCGGATTGTCGATGATCTCGGGACCACCCTGTTCCACGACCACGCCGCCGTCCATGAACACGATCTGGTCGGCGACCTCACGGGCGAATCCGATCTCGTGCGTGACGACGATCATGGTCATGCCCTCGCGGGCAAGGTCGAGCATGACGTTCAGCACCTCGCCCACCAGCTCGGGGTCGAGCGCGGACGTGGGCTCGTCGAACAGCATGATCTCCGGTTTCATGGCCAGTGCGCGGGCGATGGCCACACGCTGCTGCTGACCGCCGGAAAGCTGCGAGGGGTAGTAGTCCAGGCGCTCCCCCAGTCCCACGCGCTGCAGCTCGCGCACGGCCAGCTCCCTGGCTTCGGCCTTGCCCATATGCTGCACGTGCACCGGGGCTTCCATCACGTTCTCCAGCGCCGTCATATGCGGGAACAGATTGAACCGCTGGAACACCATGCCGAGCTTCGCGCGCTGGGCGGCCACTTCCTTGTCGTTCAGGGTCTGCAGCACACGCTGGCCCTTCTTCTCCACGTACTTGTAGCCGATCATCTCGCCATCGACGTCGATCTCGCCGCCGGTCAACGTCTCCAGCTGGTTGATCAGACGCAGCAGCGTGGACTTGCCCGAGCCGGAAGGCCCCAGAATCACCGTGACGCTGCCGGGCTCGACGGTCATATCCACGCCCTTGAGCACGTGCAGGTCACCGAACGCCTTATGCACCTGGATGGCCTTCACCGCGGGAACGTTCTTGGAGGTTTCCTTCGTTGTCTTGCTCATCATCGCTCCCCTCACGCGGTCATGCCCGTGAACACGGCTTCATTGTGCTTGTTGACGTCTTCCTTCGGCTCGCCTTCGGTCTTGCCTGGCAACGGCGCGCGCTTGCCGCGGGCACCGACCGGACGGGCGTCGAATCCCTTGCCGAAGTGCTTCTCCAGCCTGGACTGGATCACCATCAGGATGGAGGTGATGACCAGGTACCAGATGCAGGCCACGATCAGCAGCGGGATCGGCTTGTACAGGCGGGTCGAAATGGCGGTGGTGGCGAACTGCAGTTCCAGCGTGAACGGCACGGCGTTGACCAGCGACGTGGTCTTGAGCATGCCGATGAACTCGTTGCCGGTCGGCGGGATGATGATGCGCATGGCCTGCGGCAGGATGATGCGGCGCATGATGAGCGTGCGCTTCATGCCGAGGGCCTTGGCGGCCTCCGTCTGCCCCGGGTCGACCGCTTCAAGACCGGCACGCACGATCTCGGCCAGATAGGCGGCCTCGTTGAGCGCCAGACCCAGCCAGGCCGCGTTGAACGCGGTAATGACGGACTGCGAATCGATGCTCCAGAATTCCACGGAAGTGAACGGGATGCCGATGCCGATGCGCGGTACCAGCACGGCGAACAGACCCCAGAACACCAGCTGCGTGTACACAGGGGTTCCACGGAAGAACCAGATGTAGAACCAGCTCACGCCGCGCAGCACCGGGTTGATGGACTTGCGCATGATGGCGAGCAGCACGGCCAGGACGATGGCGATGGCCATGGAGATCACCGTAAGCAGCAGAGTGTATTTGATGCCCTCAAGCACGTTCTCGTTGAACAGGTACTTCCATACGATGTTCCATTCGAAACGCGGGTTGGTGATCAATCCCTGCACCAGCATCGCGGCGAACAACGCGACGATGATCGCGGCCACGACCGGTCCGGTTCTTCTCACCGGCAACGCCTTGATGCGATTGGGAATGTCGAGGTTCTCGCCGTCGACCTGTTTCTTCGCCATGCTTTCTGCCTTCCTTGCCTGTGTACCCTAGAGACGGAATCAGTCGAGATCGGTCGGGTTGATCTCGGCCTTGTCGAGAGCGCCGGATTCGACGCCCCAATGCTTGAGGATCTTCATGTACGTGCCGTCGTCCATGAGCTTCTGCACGGCCTTCTGCACGGCGTTGTCCATCTGGGTGTTGCCCTTCTTGATGGCGATGCCCTCCTTGACCACGCCGACGTCCTTGCCGAGAGCCTCAAGACCGTCGGTCTGGGAAATCGCGTAGCCCGCCACAGGCGAATCGGCGTAGAACGTGTCCGCCTTGCCGGTGGCCACGGCGGTCGCCGCCTCGGCCTGACGCTTGTAGGAAACGACTTCGGCATCCTTCTTGCCATCGGCCTTGCACTGCTTGGCGATCTTGTTCGCCTCGTCCTCCTGCACAGTGCCGGTCTGCACGGCGATCTTGTTGCCGCACAGGTCGGAGGAATCGATCTTCTTCGGGTTGCCCTTCTGCACGGTCCAAGTGGAGCCGGCGCGGTAATAGCTGACGAAGTCGACGGAATCCATACGTTCCTTGGTGATGGTCATGGCGGTGATGCCCAGATCGTACTTGGCACCGACGGACGGCACGATCGTGTCGAACATGGAGGACACGATCTTGGTCTTCAGACCCAGCACCTTGCCGATGGCCTTGGCGAGATCCACGTCATAGCCGGTCGGGGTCTTGCCGTCTTCGGCAAGGAACTCGGCCGGGGCGTACGACAGCTCCATGCCGACGGACAGTTCGCCGCTCTTGACGGTGTTGCCCTTCGCGAGCTTGGCAAGCTCGTCGTCCTTGGCGACGGTGCTCACATCGTAGCCGGTGGTGGTGTTGGACTTCCCGGACGCGGAATCGTCCGAAGTGTCGCTGGTGCCGCATGCCGCGACCGAAACCAGCATGGCCACGCTCAGTACGGCGGCGGCCACGGTCTTCAGGTTCTTCAATGCCATTGCAGTGTTCTTTCTCTTGTTCTCTTCTGCGCGTCGCACAATGTCAAACTATGCCAGTATCGCCAATGGGCACGATAATTGCACGGATGCGCCTGTTTGCTCGGGTCGGCCACCGGAAAACGGAGAAGCCCCGATCGAAATCGAGGCTTGCTATATCCGGCGTCCCGTTGGTGTCAGTCGGTGACGTCGGTCGGATTGATCTCGGATTTGTCGATGGCACCGGATTCGACGCCCCAATGCTTGAGGATCTTCATGTACGTGCCGTCGTCGATGAGCTTCTGCAGAGCCTTCTGCACCGCCTGCGCCGTGGCCGTGTCGCCCTTCTTGATGGCGACGGCCTCCTTGGCCATGCCGGTGGCCTTGCCCAAGGTCTCAAGCTGGCCGTCGGTCTGGGCGATCGCGTAGCCGGCGACGGACGAATCGGCGTATGAGACGTCGGCCTTGCCGGTGGTCACGTTGGTCGTCACATCGGTCTGCAGCTTGTTCGACAGGATGTCGATGGCCTTCTTGCCGTCGGCCTTGCACTGCTTGTTGAGCTTGTTGACCTCCTCTTCCTGGATGGTGGCGGTCTGCACGGTGACCTTCAGTCCGCACACATCGGACACATCCACCTTGTTCGGATTGCCCTTACGCACCACCCAAGCGGATCCGGCCTTGAAGATGCTGACGAAGTCGACGGCCTTGAGACGTTCCGGCGTGATGGTGAAGGATGAGATGCCGACGTCGTACTTGGCACCGACAGACGGGATGATGGAATCGAAATTCGCGTTCTGCGGGTCGGCGGTCAGACCGAACTCCTTGGCCATGGCCTTGACGAGGTCGACGTCGAAGCCGACCGGGGTCTTGCCGTCGGCGGCAAGGAATTCCGCCGGCGGATACGACAGATCCATGCCGACGGTGAACTTGCCGTCCTTGGTGACGGATTCCGGCAGCAGCTTGGCGATGGACTCGTCCTTGGTGACGGAGCTGACGTCGTAACCCTCGATGCTGGATGAGCCGGACGCCTTGCTGCCGGAGTCCGAATCGTCGGTGGTGCCGCAGGCCGCTGTGGAAAGCAGCATGGCGGCGCTCAATGTCAGCGCCATGACGGCCTTGATACGTGTGAATGGCATAAGCAACCTCTCTCGTCTCTGTGGGCCCACTCCCGTGGACCGGCATAAGGACAACCTAGGCACAGTTTGCTACGAGCCCGTTAAACTTCCCACATTGCGAAGCAGCCTGCACACCGCCCCCGCCATATACGCCGTATACGGCAATGGGGCTGCCCGCAGGCAACCCCATTGAACGATGTCGTATGCTTTCGGCTTGCTCGCCGTTCTACGCTATGCAACCATATCGAGTCGATCGGCCACCATGCGCAGCAGCTGCGCGGTGCTCACGCCCAATGCCTCGGCGATGGAGCTCAGCAGTTCGGAGCTGGCCTCCTTCTGGCCACGTTCCACCTCGGAAAGATAGCCAAGGGAGACGCCGGCCTTCTCGCTGACTTCACGCAAGGTCTTATGGTCACGCGAACGCAGGTCGCGCAGCACCAGGCCGATGGCCCCACGCAACGACAGCGTGTCTTCCTGCCGCTGTGCCGTCTTGGTCTCGCTATGCGGGGCCGCCTGGGCAACCGCCTCTTCGTCGTGCCACATGCGGCGACGCATCTGCGCCGCCTCGTCCTTCGCCTTCTTGGCTGCACGCGCCTTCATCACCTGCTGCTGCGCCAGCACGACGGCGCGACGCTGGGCCGGAGTCAATTCACGCATACGCGCGGCGCCGGGCTGCACCATCGGCGGGGCAATCTTCGCGGTGTTCGTGGTCGTGGCTTGACGAACCTGAGTCAACGTTTCCATATCCGATCCCCTTTGCACTCCATAAGGCTGTTCGACTGTCTATCTACCCCAACAGCGAACAAGGGGCATTTTATTCCATAACAGGCAGTGTGAGCTGCGTCACAATACGCAGCACATGGCTCACGACCCCCTCCCGCACCTGCTCGCGCGAACCGTTCAGTCGCAGTTCGAAGGCGACCGCATGCCAGCCGTTGCCCATATCCCGCCAGGCTCGCTCGCCATCCATGACCACCGCCGTGCGCTCGGGCAGCGCGACGGATGCCGGATCGGGCAATGCGCCGACCATACCGCCGGGAACGGCGATGCCCACATAGACCAGTCCTGCCGGTTTGTCGCCGTCCGGACCGGGGCCTGCCACGCCGGTGGTCGACAATCCGACGACACCGCCGGCATATTCAGGCTGATCATACAGATGCGCGGTGCAGGCAGCCATTTGACGGGCGACTTCGGGATGCACCGCCCCCTCACGCTCAAGCAACCCGCGATCGACGCCGAGGATGGATGCCTTCGCCTTGATGTCATAGGTGACCGCGGAACCGAGAAACACGTTGGATGCGCCGGGGATACGCACCAGCGAATCGGCAAGCAGCCCGCCGGTCAACGATTCGGCGCATGCGATCTTGAGTCCCCTGGACTCGTAATCGTGCAGAATCGCGGCGGCGGGCTGCTGATAGTTCGAGGATTGATTTTCGTTCATAGAAACGACATTAGTCGTTTCAGTCGTTCGCTCCCTTACGCGAGCCGACGAACGTGTTGTACAGGTAGATGCCGCCGGAATACAGGCACAGCACCAAAGCCACGTACAGCATGACGTAGGTGACGATGTAGTACACGTTCACCCATGCGGCGGCAGCCTGCTGCGGGCCGCCGATCTGGGCGGGGATCAGCAGCATGGCCAGGCCGATGCACTGGAACAGGGTCTTCAGCTTGCCAGGCCATGCGGCGGCGATCACCTTGCCGCCCGGGCGTTCCATAACGAAGAAGCGCATCACGGTGATGCCGATCTCGCGGATCAGGAACAGGATGGTGGCCCACCACGGGAATTCGGCGAAGACGGAGGCCACGATCAGCGTGCCGCAGGTCATGAGCTTGTCGGCGATGGGATCCATCAGCTTGCCGAGTTCGGTCACCTGGTTGTACTTGCGCGCCATCCAGCCGTCGAGCTTATCGGTGCAGGCGGCGATGATGAAGATGATCGCCGCCGCCCAGCGCATGGAGGTGCTGTGGGTGCCCCATGCGCCGGCCGCGATGTAGAGTCCGAGGAAGACCACGACCAGTACGATGCGGCAGTAGGTCACCAGGTTCGGCGGGGCGTTCCAGCCGTCCAACAGCGAGGATTTCTTTGATTGGATGCTTTGTTCTTCAGCCATATCCCCACACGTTACCCTTGATGCTCTACCTTGCGGGTCACCCGCCGGTCAGGCGTCCGCGCCGGGAGCGGAAGCCTGGGACGGGGTGAGGCTGTCGGTCTCGCCGCGGATGAAGGCGAGCACGGCAGGCAGATCGTCCGGCTGCACCAGTACCTCTCGTGCCTTCGAGCCTTCGGACGGGCCGACCACACCACGCGATTCGAGCAGATCCATCAGACGTCCGGCCTTGGCGAAACCCACCCTGAGCTTGCGCTGCAGCATGGAGGTGGATCCGAACTGCGTGGTGACCACCAGTTCGGCGGCCTGCAGCAGCACGTCCATATCGCCGCCGATCTCCTCGTCCGGTTCGAGAGCCTTCTTCTCGGCCTGCTCGGCCATCTGCTCGATGTCCTCGCGGTATCTTGGCTTGCGCTGGGTCCGCACGAACTCCACGGCCTTGCGGATCTCGGACTCGTTCACCCACGAGCCCTGCACACGGATCGGCTTGGCCGACCCCATCGGCAGGAACAGGCCGTCACCCTGACCGATCAGCGTCTCGGCACCGGTGGTGTCGAGGATGACGCGAGAATCGGTGGCCGACGAGGTGGTGAACGCCAGTCTGGATGGAATGTTGGCCTTGATCAGACCGGTCACCACATCGACGGACGGACGCTGCGTGGCGAGCACCAGATGCACGCCGGCCGCACGGGCAAGCTGGGTGATGCGCTGGATGGAGCTTTCGACGTCGTTCTTCGCCACCATCATCAGATCGGCCATCTCGTCGACGACCACGAGGATGTACGGATACGGGGCGACCTTGCGCTTGGAACCCGCCGGCGCATGCACCTTGCCGGCGCGCACGGCCTCGTTGAAGTCCTTGACATGGCGGAACCCGAAGAACTCCAGATCGGAATAGCGCGAGTCCATCTCCTTGACCACCCATTCCAATGCCTGAGCGGCCTTCTTCGGGTCGGTGATGATCGGCGTGAGCAGGTGCGGGATGCCGGCATAGGCCGACAGTTCGACGCGCTTGGGGTCGACGAGGATCAGGCGCACCTGATCGGGAGTGGCACGCATGATGATCGAGGTCAGCATCGAGTTGACGAAACTGGACTTACCGGAGCCGGTGGCGCCTGCCACCAGAAGGTGCGGCATCTTGGTCAGATCGGCGGTGACGAAATGGCCCTCCACATCCTTGCCAATGCCGGTGATCATGGGGTTCGGGTCGCTGACGACCTTCTCGCTGCGCAGCACATCACCCAGGCATACGATCTCTCGATCCTCGTTCGGGATCTCGATGCCGATGGCCGATTTGCCGGGAATCGGAGACAGGATGCGCACATCGGAGCTCGCCACGGCGTAGGCGATGTTGCGGCGCAGATTGGTGACCTTCTCGACCTTGACGCCGGGGCCGAGCTCGACCTCGTACTGGGTGACGGAGGGGCCACGCAGGAAGCCGACGACCTTGGCATCGACCTTGAACTGCTGGAAGGTGGATGTCAGCGCACGAATCACACGGTCATTGGCCGGGGTACGCGCCGCATGCGGCTTGCCATGGGCGAGGATATCGAGGTCGGGCAGATGGTACGGGGGCTCCACGCCTTCGGCGGACTGCGGTGCTTCGCCGGCGGAACCGGCGGAGGACGGGACCGCCGCATATTCCCCGGAGTCGGCGCCGTACGCCCCGGATCCGGCACCGAGGGCAAGCGTCTGCGGCTGGGACTGAGCCTGGGACACCTGGGATTGAGCGGGCTGGGCGGCCTGGCTGGGAGGTGCCGGCGGCTCGGCCTCCTGCGCTATCGGCGCCCACGGGTCGCTACCCTCATCGGCTGCGCGGCTTGCCACCGGCACGGTACCGTCATCGGCGTCCATGACCATCGTATGTTCCACGGACGGGACGGGCGGCACCGCGGACGGCGTCACCACCGTGGGCATCATGCCGGACGGCATGATCTGCGTGGTGCCTTGATGCTCATCCAACGACGTCTCCGCTGCCTGGCCATGGCGGGACGCCGCCTGGGTGAACGGATCGTCGCCCTGGTAGGAATCGAGTTTGGTGTCGGTCTCCTCATGCTTCCTGCGCGAGAAGAACCTGGAGATCCTGGCCAGCAGGCCGGGTTCGGCGTCGGCTTCGTCGTCTGACTGCTCATCATCGGTGCCATCATGCGCGGGAACGCCTTCCGCGAGCTCGAGGGTGCTGCCGTCCAAACGAACCTCATTGGGGAATTGCTCGTCGCGCGCATCGCCCTCGGCCTGTTCCTGCCCATCGGTCTGCCGCCCGCGAAGCTTGGAAACGATGTTGTGCCAGATGACGGGAATGTCCTCGACGTGGATTCTTGCGATCAGCATCAACGCGAATACGCCGATGACCACGAACACGACCACGGCGAACGTCTCGGACAGGCCCCAGGCAAGCGGCGTGCCGACGATGTACCCGACCAATCCGCCGGCATGCTGCATCGCCTCGATATCGAAGCCCTGGGCCTGCGAGGCAAGTTCGACATCGAGAATCGAGCAGACGACCCAGAACAGCACCATGAGCCCGACAACCACGCGCGGATTGCCGGAACCATGGCCGGAATGCCGCATCAGGCGGATTGCAACGGCAAAGAGGAACACCGGCAGGATAACGCTCATTAGCCCGAAGGCGCCGGAGGCAAGCGAGTGCAGGAATCGGCCAAGCGGCCCCTGCACGCGGAACCACTCGGACGCGCAGAACAGCACGCCGAGCACCACCATGACGAAGCACAATCCGTCACGGCGATAGGCGGGATCGTACTCCCCCGTTCCCGTCATCGCGCGCACGGCGCTGCCGAACGCACGCGGCACCGCCAGCAGGATCGACTGCCACAACGGTTCCTCTTCCTCGTACTCGTCAGCCTGCGTCTTGGACCGCGACGACTTGGGAGCGTTCTTCTTGCTGTTCGATGATGATGCTGTTCTTGCCATAACGTGTCAGATTCTACCCATCGGCGCTCCCATATCGGCCACCGCATCCCGATTCACCCATTTCCTCGATGAATCGAGGCCACCATGCGGAACACCCCGCCGCGCTATGATCGGGAGCATGACACCCGCGGAACGTGCGAGCGCAGTCGCATTCGCGTTGAAGAACTGTGCATTGGAGAACATGACGCCCGGCCCGGAAACGATGCGTGCCGCAGTCGCCTACGAGCGTGGCGCAATCGACATATCCCGCCTGATGGCGATCGCCGACGGCGAATCCGTTTCATCAAGCGGACGAAATCATCACGCAGACGCCGCTGCGAAAGACGCCGAAGCCGACCACGCATCGAGTCTGTTCGCAAGGAACGTGCTGCTGCCGGCACACGGCTGGCGGGCGACCGGAGATCTTGCGGAACTGACCGCCATACACACCATTCTGTTCGCGAGCGTCTTCGATGACGCCGGCACATTGCGCACGGTGAACGCACCGCGCGAGAACGGTTCCGGCCAGGCGAACACGGAACCGTTCTTCCCGGCCCAGCTTATCGAGACCGGCGCGGCGAATATCGCCATGGAACTGGCGGAACGGCGGAATCTGGCGTGTCTCGACCGTATCGACTTCGTCCGGCACCTTGCCGCGATTCATGACGAGCTGGGCTATCTGCACCCATTCGCGGGCGGCAATGCCATGACCCTGCGCGTGTTCGTCTCCCGACTGGCACATGACGCCGGTTGGGATCTCGATTGGAGCCCGGTGACACGCGAAGCGTACCAGGCCGCGAAATACAAGGCCTACCGGGGTGATACCCACGCGTTCGAGCGTATATTCGCCGCCGCCGTGCGCCCGGCGAATCCGACGCGCGTGTTCCTGATCGCCGGTTGGGAGCAGGGGCCCGCGCACTGACCGGCCGAATGCCGAGTGTCACGGGTCACGGCTCCCATCGGAAAATGCCTGTCAGCGATCAGCCGCCAATCTAGGCGATGTCGCCGAGATGATGCTGCGTATAGGCGTCGGCCTGTGCGTCGATGGCATCGTAGTCGCCGGCATCCGCATGGTCGATGATTGCCATCGCATTGTCCACCAATGCAGGGTTCAACGCCTGCAGCCAGTGGATGCGCGGATCGCGACCGAACCAGCCCATCTGCTTGCGTGCCAGACGCTTGGTCTTCTGCGCCACGTCTGCCCAGGCATCACGCTCGTCCCATAATCCGTCCAGCAGATCGAACATCTGCTGGTAGCCCAACGCGCGCGAGGCTGTCAGTCCCATATGCGGGCGCAGCCGGCGGGCCTCGTCAAGGAATCCATCGCGGCGCATCTGCGCGGTGCGGATGTCGATGCGCCGGTCGAGATTCGCGCGATCCAGATCAAGGCCGAGTTGCACGGTGGGGATGACATAGCGGTAGCGCGGCAGGCTCGCCGAATACGGACGCCCCGTCAGTTCGATGACCTCCAATGCGCGGATGGTGCGGCGGGGATTGCGCGGATCCATGCGCGATGCCGCCTGCGGGTCCTTGGCACGAAGCTCCTCGAACAATGCCCCGGCACCCTCCTCCTGCTCACGGCGTTCCAGCCGTGCGCGAATCTGCGGATCGGTACCCGGGAACGAGATGTCATCGATCGCAGCGCGAGCGTACAGGCCGGACCCGCCGACAAGAATCGGACGGATGCCACGTGACTGCAGATCGGCGATGGCTTCACGTGCGAGCTGCTGGAACCTGGCCACGGTCATCGTGTCGTCGGGATCGATGATGTCGATAAGGTGATGCGGTACGGCGGCCTGTTCCTCGGCGGTCGGCTTGGCGGTGCCGATATCCATGCCGCGGTACATCTGATAGGCGTCCGCGTTGACGATCTCGGCACGCTCGCCGCGCTCGGCCAAACGCTGGGCGATGGCGATGCCAAGCCCGGTCTTGCCCGAAGCGGTGGGGCCGACGATGGAAACCACGCGGGCGGCATGCCCATGCTCGCCAGCCGCAACACGTTCCGCGGAATCGCGGCTCTCCACACCCTCAGTGACGGACTGCATAGGTCTGCCCCGCCTTCACATCAGGATCGGCGATCAGATTATGACGGCCCGCATGGGTCACGGTCGCAGTGACGAAATCACCCACCTGCGGCGTGGGCATGCCCTCCGGCACACCCACATGCACCAGCACGCCCGTACGCTCGCGGCCTGTCACACGATGCGTGGCGGAATCCTTCTTGCCCGGAACGCCGGTCACCATCACTTCGACATCGCGCCCCTCGAAGGTCTTCAGATTCTCCTCGGTGATACGCTCCTGCAATGCGACAAGACGGTCGAAACGGTCCTGCACCACGTCGTGCGGCAGCTGCTCCATCGACGCGGCCGGAGTGCCGGGGCGCGGCGAATAGATGAACGTGAACGCGGACGAGAACCGCGCCTCCTCCACCACGCGCAGGGTCTCCTGGAAATCCTCCTCCGTCTCACCGGGGAATCCGACGATGATGTCCGTGGAGATCTGCGCATCCGGCATGGCCTGACGGATCTTGCGCAGAATGTCAAGGAACTTGGCGGAACGGTACGAACGACGCATGGCGCGCAGGATGCGGTCGGAACCGGACTGCAGTGGGAAATGCAGCTGATGCATCACGTTCGGGGTCTCCGCCATCGCGGCGATCACATCGTCGGTGAAGGCGGCCGGATGCGGCGAAGTGAACCGCACACGTTCCAGACCTTCGATCTCGCCGCAGGCGCGCAGCAGCTTGGAAAAGGCGAACCTGTCGCCGATACCGTATCCGAAGGAGTTCACGTTCTGGCCGAGCAGCGTGACCTCCTTGGCACCCTCGTCCACGCATTTGCGGATCTCGGCAAGAATATCGCCGGGACGACGGTCATGCTCCTTGCCTCGCGTGGTGGGCACGATGCAGAACGTGCACGTGTTGTTGCACCCCACGGAGATGGCGACCCAGCTCGACACCTTGGACGCACGGTCGGTGGGCAGTTGGCTCGGGAAGTAGTTCAGATCCTCCTGCACCTTCACCTGCGCATGCCCCTGGATGCGGGCCTGATCGAGCAGCTGCGGCAAAGCGCCGATGTTCTTGGTGCCGAACACGGCGTCGACCCATGGCGCCTTCCGGGCGATCTTCTCACGGTCCAGCTGCGCCATGCAGCCGCCGACCGCGATCTGCAGATTCGGGCGCTCGCGCTTCATGTTGGCCCACAGGCCGATGGTGCCGTACATGCGTTCGGCGGCGTTCTCGCGCACCGCGCAGGTGTTCATCACGATCAGGTCGATGTCGTGGTCGAGGTACTGTTCCTCGGTGGCGGGAACATAGCCCGCCTGTTCCAGCACACCGGCGATGCGTTCGGAATCGTGCACGTTCATCTGGCATCCGAGCGTATGCACATAGAACACGCCCCTGCCTCGTGCGGGAACGGTGTCGGCGCTGCCTTCGGCCAGCTTCGAGGCGCGCTCCGCCTCGGTCATCATGTCTTCGTTCATAGTGCATAACTGTATCGGCGTGGCATGACCCGTTCAGTAATATCACAGGTTCGCCCGATGCCGTCGGCTATATTGGAAGGCGTGATATTAGACCGACATAGCAGATTCAAAACATCCGACATCAGCGCACAGCTCAAGATGCTCGACTCCACCACTGGGCGGTTCAGCGTCGACGACATCGCCGAGTTCATCAATCTGATGCAGCTGTACGAGGGCGCGATGTACGAGGTGAGCACCAAACTGGAGATTCTCGACGACGAGTTCCAGGTTCGGTTCAGCCACGATCCGATTCATCATATGGAGCGCCGCCTGAAGTCCATCAAATCGATCATCGGCAAGCTGGAGCGGCGCAATCTACCGATCTCCGTCGAATCCGTACGTGACAACCTGTTCGACGTGGCCGGCATCCGCGTGATCTGCAACTACCGCGACGACGTGTATTCAGTGTCGAATTACCTGTCGTCCCAGTCGGACATCCAGGTGCTGCGCGTCAAGGACTACATCAAGAACCCCAAGCAGAATGGATACCGTTCGCTGCACGTGATCTACGCGGCCCCGGTGTTCCTCTCGTCCGGCGAGCACTACATGCCGGTCGAGGTGCAGTTCCGCACCATCGCGATGGATTACTGGGCGAGCCTGGAGCATGCGCTGCGCTATAAGACCGATCTGCCCGACGCCAAGCTGGCCGAGCATTCGCAGACCCTGCTGGATTGCGCGCGCAGCCTACAGAACATCGAAGTGCAGATGCAGAACATTCACAGGGACATCAACGGCGCTCCGCAGACCGAGGACACCCCTCGCACCACTGCGTGAGGCATCCGAAGAGATTCGATGCTGTCGTCCCTGATCGTTCCGACGGTCAGGGACGATGTCGTTTGAGCGATTCGATGGACAATTGGGCCAGCATGGTGCCGGCGAAGATCAACGCACAGCCAAGATAGCCTCTGGCGGTCATCACCTCACCGAGTATGATCGCGCCGCCAAGCGCCGAGAAGAACGATTCCAGCGACATGAGCATCGCGCCGCGGGTGGGCGGCACATACCGCTGCCCCACTACCTGCAACGTATAGGCGACGCCCACCGAACCAACGCCGGCATATACGACCGCCACCCACGCGTGGCCGGCACCGGCCCAATCCACGGATCCCTCCGCCAGCGCGCCGATCCAGCTCAGCACCGCGGTGGTGAGCGTCTGGAAGAACGATATGGTCAACGCGTCCAGTTCCTTGCCGAACGTGTCGATGACGAGAATGTGCGCGGCGAACAGCACCGCACTTGCCAACAGCACCAGATCGGCCACGGTGATGGAACCGAAACCGTCGGTGACACACAGCAGGTAGAAGCCGATCACCGCGAGCACGACGCTCAGCACGACATTGGAATGGATGCGCCTGCGCAGCACTGCGAAGGCGAGCAGCGGCACCATGACGATGTACAGAGCGGTGATGAATCCGGAGCGCCCGGCGGAACGGCTGTATAGCACGCCGTATTGTTGCGCCGTACTGGCCGAGAACAGCACCAATCCGCAGAGGATGCCGACCGCGACGGAACTGGAGGCCCATGCCGGCAAGGCCACTTTCCTGCCGTTGCCGAGCAGGAGCATCGGCGCTTCCCTACCGGAAGCATCGTGGCGCTTCTCCCCAGCTCTGGAACGGCTGCCGCGTAATCGGACGACCACCAGCAGCGGGATCAGCGACAGCGCGCCCAAGGTGAATCGCGTGGCGTTGAAGAACAGCGGCGACATGGAGTCCATGCCCTGGACCTGCGAGACGAATGCCAGGCCCCAGACGAGCGCGGTCAATGCCAGACAGCCCATGCCGACGATTTCTTTCCTCTTCATATGGCACCCCGATATCCGTAACCGTATTCACGCCGAACGCATCCGCACCCAACGAATAAGGCCTGACTGAACTGCAGTCAGGCCTTATTGTACAGTCACGCTTCGTGTGCCGGTCCTTGGTCATTGCCATGCGAACGGCATGCAAAACAGAGACCACCGTACAAGGACACGCAACGCGTGCGTCCTCAAGGCGCACAACACGAAGGCGTATTCGGCATACGTCAAGTGTTGTGCAACGCAGAGGACACCGCAATACAAAAACACGCAACGCGTGCGTCCTCAAGGCACGCAACGCGAAGGCGTATTCGAATACGTCGAGTGTTGCGTAACGCAGAGGACGCTCCGTTGCGTGTTTTTTCAGTCGCGGTCTCCGAGGAGCTGGAGGATATACAGGAACATGTTCACGAAGTCGATGTACAGGTTCAGGGCGCAGAGGATGGAGATCTTCTTGATCATCTCGGTGTCCTGGCCGGAGTACTGGGCGAAGATGGCGCGGGTCTGCTGGGCGTCGTAGACGGTGAATCCTGCGAAGAGAACGAGACCGAGGGCGGAGATGAGCATGAGGGTGGTCTGGCCGGGGGCGAAGATCATGAGGAGGACTTCGGCGATGATGAGAACGATGAGACCGACGGACAGGATGGGGCCGGCTTTGAGCAGATCGACCTTGGTGGTCATGCCGAGCATGGTGAGGGCGAAGAAGAAGCCGGCGCACAGGGCGAGGGCGATGCCGATGGTGCCGAGGTCATATACGGCGAAGATCACGCTGAGGGAGAATCCCATGAGCGCCGCGTAGATGTAGAACATGACGCGCGCGGTGGATGTCTTCATCTTGGTGATGCGGGCGCTGAGCGCGATGGCGAGCACGATTTCGATGACCAGCGGGGCGAAGACGCCGATGATGCCGGTGGCTTCGATGAAGCTGACATACAGGCCGGTCATCTGGGTGACGATGGCCACCGCTGCGGTGACGAGCAGGCCGATGGTCATCTCGCCGTAGGAACGGGTGACGGAGGAATGGTACGCCTTGGCGTACTCCTGCTGGCGTTCGGCGGACATCTGCACGCTGGCGGCGCCGCCCTGCGTGTACTGGGTGTATTGGTAGTTCGCCTGCGGCTGAACCGGCTGGGCGTAGTTCATTTGGTTGTTGTAGTCGGCGGTGTTGTATTGGGGATTGCCGAGATTGGTGTTGCGGGGTTCCTGACCGAAAGCCATGATCGCTCCTTTGTCGTACGTACGGCTCCCAGTCTACCCAACAACCTTGGAGTAGCCTCAAAGCGCAATTCCCGGACCACGTCGTCCTGCATCGACGTGTTGATGTGCATTGACGCGACAGGACTGTTCGGTTGCATGCGCCGTCTACAATGGGGCGAGTTGTGGTTCATAAGGTCAAAGGGGAAGCAACTATGGCGATCAGCGCAACGGAGAAGCCGCTCAGCAGGGTGTTCATGTCGGATTATCGGTTCGTTATCCCGTCGTTTCAACGCGCCTACACGTGGCAGGCGGAGAATATCCTGCAGCTGGTGTCCGACCTGCAGGATGCGAGCGCTTCCGCGAATACGCCGTATTTTCTTGGCTCGCTGATTCTGGTCCGGGACGGCGAGAGCAGGTATCAGGTCATCGACGGGCAGCAGCGTCTTATCTCGCTGTCGATCATCATCGCGGTGCTGCGTGAGTTGGAGACCGATCCCGTGCTGCTTTCGGAGCTTGACGAGCTGATTTTGGAGCCTGGCAACAAATTGCGCGGCATCAAGGCCGAGCCTCGTCTGCGTCTGCGCGATCGCGATGCGGAGTTCTTCCGCAGCTATGTGCAGGAGGGCGATCTTGAGGGTCTGTTCGATCTGCGTGATGGCGATATGGAGACGCATGCGCAGCGCAATATAGCGGTCAATGCGCGGCAGGTATTCGATGAGCTTGCAAAGCTCGATGACGGCGAGCGCCATCGTTTCGCCTCGTATCTGGTCAATCAGGTCACGTTGGTGATCGTGACCACCGACGATTTGGCAGGCGCGCACCGTATTTTCGATGTGATGAACATGCGTGGCGTGCCGCTGACCGCGTCCGACGTGTTCAAGGCGAAGGTGGTGGCGGCGCTGTCCCCTGCGGCACGGAACGTGTATGCCGCGCGATGGGATGACATCATGGATCCGCTTGGAGACGATGCGCAGGTGTTGGAGGAATTCTTCTCCGATCTGCATCTGATCGTCTCCCACAAGCCTGTGTGCACGCAGCTGCTGGAGGAGTTCCGTGCGGATGTGCTTGCCGCGTATGTCAAGGAGCAGAATGTCATATCGTTCATCGACGAGCTGCTTGCGCCGTATGCCATGGCGTGGCGTGTGCTTGACCATCCGACCGATACCGCATTGCCCGATGATGTGGTCAGGCAGCTGGTGCTGCTCAACGACTATCCTACTGCCGATTGGAAGACCGTCGCCATGTGGGCATTGGTGCATTCCGTCGGCAATCTGGGCAGTGCCGACGCCGCGGTCTTCACGAGATCCGATGACCGCAGTGGGAATGGTGGCACGACCCCTGCGCCGCGCGAGCCGATGCGCTTGCATGACGGGACGCGGTTGAGGACGATCCTGCAGGCTTTGGAACGCGTGACCGGCGTCGACAGTCTGAACAGGCAGAGCCCGCTGACACGCCGTACACGCATGGCCAATGCGGTTCGTGGGCTTGACCGCGATTACACGATGCCGCAGAACAAGGGCTTCCTCGTCACCGACGATGACCGCCGGTCGGCGCTGGCACATCTGCGTGGCGAGCTGCAGACCAATCCGAAGATGAATCGTCTGCTGCTGATTCGCGCGAACGAGCAGCAGGCGGGATTCCGCATCACCCGCCCGCGCAGTCTGAACGCGTTGCCGATCGTGCCGGAACGTGTCGCCAAGAATTCGCCGTTCGCCGCATGGCCGGAATCGCTGCGTGATTTCTGGTCGTCCCGCATCGGCAATCTGGTGCTCACCCAGGCCAATGAACAGCAGCTTGCGCCGCTGCAGACGTTCAAGGAGCGTCGTGATCGCATGCTGCTTTCCTCCAGTTCGAGACGGTTCCCGCTGACCGAAAAGCTGGGGCATATCGAGGAGCTTACGGCGAAAACGCTGCAATGGCGCCAGGATGAGACGGTTCGCCTGATCGCCGAGTTCTGGAATATCCGTTACGACGAGGGCAATACCGATCTGTCGGTTCTTGACGAACAGCAACTGACCCGCGGCTCGGCACCCAGGACGCCGACCGCGAAGCGTGTGACCATCGCGCAGGTGCTGGAATCCGGCCTGCTGGTCGCGGGAGAGACGCTGGTATGGGAAAGGCCTCGCAAGGGCGAGCGCTGGGTCGCGACCGTAACGGCCAATGGCAAGCTCCGGCTGGAGGACGGCAACGAGTATTCCTCCCCCACTGCCGCCGCGCGTGCGGCGGGCGGTAACAGCGCCGGATTAAGCGTGTGGAAACGCACGTCCGACGGGCGCAAGCTGAGCGAGATCTGGAAAGCCTATCGCATGCAGAAGCGATAGGACGGCAGTCTGCCTTCTTGTTTCGGGTCTTATTGAGTGCTATGGTCGAATTATCATATACGTCAATCGTTTGACCCATTCTGATGCAAAGGAGCAGCAATGGCAGATCGGCATAATGCGCAAGCAGGGGCAACGGCAGCGAACGAATGGGAACGCATGCTGTCCGGCGAACTGTACGTGGCGGACAGCCCGAAACAGCACGAGATGAACATGCGCAAGCGCCGCCTGGTACAGGCCATCAACACGTCGGCGTACGACGCCTTCGAGGAACGCGATCGTCTCTTCCGCGAACTGTTCGGCTCGCTCGGCAAGGGAGCGTTTCTGGAACCGCCGTTCAACTGTGACTACGGTTGCAATACGTACATCGGCGACAACTTCTACGCCAACATGGACTGCATCTTCCTCGACGTGGCCAGGATCACCATCGGCGATCGCGTATTCTTCGGCCCGCGCGTGGGACTGTACACCCCCTATCATCCGATCGACGCCGCGGTACGGGCCTCCGGACCGGAAGGCGCACGCCCCATCACCATCGGCAACGACGTGTGGTTCGGCGGCAATGTGGTGGTCGGCCCCGGCGTGACCATCGGCGATGACGTGGTGATCGGCGCCGGCTCCGTAGTGGTCAAGGACATTCCGTCGCATTCGGTGGCCGTGGGCAATCCGTGCCATGTGATCCGCCCGATCACGGACGACGATCGCACATACTGGCAGGCCAAGGCCGACGAATACCGTGCCTGGAAGGACTCGCTCACCGACAGACGTCGTGCGACCAGTCGGTGACGGCTTCGATGTTGTTGCAGTCCGGGTCAAGCACGAAGGCGGCGTAATAGCCGGGATGGTAGGCACGTGGCCCCGGCTCGCCATTGCTGGTGCCGCCTGCGGCGAGGGCTGCCTCGTAGAAGTCGCGTACGGCCTGCTCGCTGTCGGCACGGAACGCGATATGAGTGGGAACGGGAGTCTGCCCGGGCTTGTCCATTGGCGAGACGTAGAAGTCGGATCGCGGCGTACCATCGTCGACGCCGAATCCGATGGTCGGCTCGTGGTGCGCTTTGGGAATGTAGCCGAGCGGTGCCAGAGCCTTAGTATAGAATGCGATGCTTCGTGCGGCATCCGAAACATGGAGTGTGATGTGATCGAGCATGCCTCCACCCTAGCCCCGATATGCAGACAGGCCGGAACCTTACGATTCCGGCCTGCTCGTCATTGCGTCGACTCTAACCTGCTTGAACAAATCAAATCAGTAAATAGTCGAAGGACGCGTGCGGTTTCAAGGCGCACCGAAGGAAGGAGTATCAGTACGCCGACTGAGGAGCAACGCAGAAAACTCCTCTGGAAATAGTCGAAGGACGCGTGTGTCGGCAAGGCGCACGGAACGAAGGCGTACGAAGGTACGTCGAGTTCCGGCTGGCTACGCCAGCCTTCGCGGCATAGCCGCTCACTTCGCCTACTGTCAGTCCACTGGACTGACAGCCTTACGGCTCAGCGCAGCCGACACTCCGTCCTTCGACTATAGAAGGATGGCTCCGGCGGGCGGAAGCCCACAGGGCTTCCGCTTGTTCCGCCTCGCGCGCTGATCTGCTAAGCGGATCAGCGCATCAGGTTGCGCAGGACGTACTGGAGAATACCTCCGTTGCGGTAGTAGTCGGCTTCGCCCGGCGTATCGATGCGCACGACCGCGTCGAATTCGGTCTTGGAACCGTCGTCGTGGGTGGCGGTGACGTGGACGGTCTTCGGGGTGGAGCCGTTGTTGAGGGCTTCGATGCCGGAGATGTCGTAGGTTTCGGTGCCGTTGAGACCGAGGCTCTCGTAGGATTCGCCTTCGGGGAACTGGAGCGGGAGCACGCCCATGCCGATGAGGTTGGAGCGGTGGATGCGTTCGAAGCTTTCGGTGATGACGGCCTTGACGCCCAGCATGACGGTGCCCTTGGCGGCCCAGTCGCGGGAGGAGCCGGTGCCGTATTCCTTGCCGGCGAGCACGACGAGCGGCACGTCATGGTCGATGTAGTCGCGGGACGCTTCGAAGATGGTGGTCGGCTTCTTGGCAAGGAAGTCGTAGGTGAAGCCGCCGGGGGTGATGTCCTCGCCGACGGAGGCGAGCAGCTGGTTGCGCAGGCGGATGTTGCCGAACGTGCCGCGGACCATGACCTCGTGGTTGCCTCGGCGGGAACCGTAGGAGTTGAAGTTCCTTGGTTCGACGCCGTGCTCGGTGAGGTATTTGCCTGCCGGGCTGGAGGCCTTGAACGCGCCTGCCGGGGAGATGTGGTCGGTGGTCACGGAGTCGCCGAGCAGGGCGAGCACGCGGGCGCCGTGGATGTCCTTGACGGGGTCCGGGGTGGATTTCATGCCGTCGAAGAAGGTCTGCTTGCGCACGTAGGTGGAGTTCTCGTCCCAGGCGAACAGTTCGCCTTCCGGCACGTCGAGCCCCTTCCAACGGCGGTCGCCTTCGAACACGGAGGCGTAGTCCTTGAGGAACATCTCGCGGCTGACGGTGCCGTCGACGACTGCGGCGACCTCCTCGTTGGTCGGCCAGATGTCCTTGAGGTACACGTCGTTGCCTTCGGTATCCTTGCCGAGCGGCTGGGTCTCGAAGTCGAAGTCCATGGTGCCGGCGAGCGCGTAGGCGATGACGAGCGGCGGGGATGCCAGGTAGTTCATCTTGACGTCGGGGCTGATGCGGCCTTCGAAGTTGCGGTTGCCGCTCAGCACGGAGGTGACGGTCAGGTCGTTGGCGTTGATGGCTTCGGAGATTTCGGGCAGCAGCGGGCCGGAGTTGCCGATGCAGGTGGCGCAGCCGAAGCCGACGAGCTGGTAGCCGAGCGCGTCGAGGTCGTCCTGCAGGCCGGCGGCCTTGAGGTAGTCGGCCACGACCTGGGAGCCTGGTGCGAGCGAGGTCTTGACCCACGGCTTGGGCTTGAGTCCCTTGGCGTGTGCGTTGCGGGCGATGAGGCCGGCCGCGATCATGACGGACGGGTTGGAGGTGTTGGTGCAGGAGGTGATGGATGCGATGGCCACGTCACCGTTCGTGATGTCGAAGTCGCCGCGGAAGTCGGTGGAGACCGCGACCGGTTCCTGCACGGTCTTGTCGGTCTCGTAGTCCGTCAGGGTGGCTTCGAACTTCGTCTTGGATTCGCTCAGCTTGATGCGGTCCTGCGGGCGCTTCGGGCCTGCGATGGACGGCACGACCGTGCCGAGGTCGAGTTCGAGGTATTCGGAATACTGCGGTTCCACGTAGTTCGGGTCGGTGGTGTCGCCCCACAGCTTGTTGGCCTTGGCGTAGGCTTCGACGAGGGCGATCTGCTCTTCGGAGCGGCCGGTCAGGCGCAGGTAGTCGAGCGTGACGCCGTCGATCGGGAAGATGCCGCAGGTGGAGCCGAATTCCGGGCCCATGTTGCCGATGGTCGCGCGGTTGGCCAGCGGCACGGAGGCGATGCCTTCGCCGTAGAATTCGACGAACTTGCCGACCACGCCGTGCTGGCGCAGCATGTCGGTGATGGTGAGCACCACGTCGGTGGCGGTGACGCCTTCGGGGATGGAGCCGGTGAGCTTGAAGCCGACGACGCGCGGCACGAGCATGGAGATGGGCTGGCCGAGCATGGCGGCTTCGGCTTCGATGCCGCCCACGCCCCAGCCGAGCACGCCCAGACCGTTGACGGTGGTGGTGTGCGAGTCGGTGCCGACGCAGGAGTCGAGGTACGCGAGGGTGTTGCCGTTCTGCTCTGCCTTGGTCATGACGACCTTGGCGAGGTATTCGATGTTGACCTGGTGGATGATGCCGGTTCCCGGCGGCACCACGCGGAAGTTCCGGAAGGCCTGCTGTCCCCAGCGCAGGAACTGGTAGCGTTCGCCGTTGCGCTGGTATTCGATGTCCATGTTCTGTTCGACGGCATCGGCGACGCCGTACTTGTCGATCTGTACGGAGTGGTCGATCACCATGTCGGACTGGACCTGAGGGTTGATGACCTCCGGGTCTCCCCCGAGTTCCTTGACCGCATCGCGCATGGTGGCGAGATCGACGATGCACGGCACGCCGGTGAAGTCCTGCATGACCACGCGGGACGGCGTGAACTGGATCTCGTGGCTCGGCTGGGCGTTCGGATCCCAGTCAAGCAGCGCCTTGACGTGATCATCGGTGATGTTGGCGCCATCGATGTTGCGCACCAGGTTCTCGACGAGGACCTTCAACGAGTAAGGCAAATGGTCGATGCCGGGAAGATTCGCAATGTTGTAGTAGTCGTAATCCTTGCCAGCTGCGGTCAGAGTCGTCAGCTGATCATCAGTCAAGGACATATTCCCTCCGATGCGATAAGCGATGATATGCGATGCTGCGATACCATCGTCGATATAACACTTCGAATGGTACGGCCACGTTACTTCGCTTCTGGCGTGTCGGTTTGAGATGTGAGACAATGCGCCGCCTGAGACAAGAAGCCGAGTTGCCGAGAATATCCTTTCGCGGACTGCCGTCTATGACGGCCATTCCGCTTACGTGTGGCAGATTCGCAGTATGGACCGGACATATCTCGTTTACGTGTGGCAGATGTTCTCATGTCTGCGAGTTCCAACCGTTGCGATTTCAACGACCGAAGACGGCTTACTACCAACCGGGTGCCACACATAAGCGAAATAGATGCCGATCAGCCACACAATCTAGATAACGTCCGAAATCTTGCGCACTTTCGGATTCCGGCCCTGACGCAGGAGGGCATGGCCCGCGTCCTGTGTACGATTTTCATTCGCCAAAACAAAAAACCGCGATTGGAAGCCAGGAGACGGAA
>NZ_JAAIIF010000006.1 GCF_012932675.1 Bifidobacterium erythrocebi | reverse complement strand
CGCGAACGAATGGTCGAACCGCCGCTACCTGGACATGTCCCGGCTCGATGACAACCTCGTGGAAGCGAACTGATCATCGCGCCATGGACGGCCATGATCCAAAGTGCGCAACTTTTCGGGCACTACCCACAATCTGCCACACGTAGGCAAGATGTATGACTGGATGAACGTTTCAGGCGAGTACGCCCATTGCCTGTTCTGTCAGGTCTTGGCATCAACCGTAAAAACGACGATGCGGGTTCCCGTTCGGAACAGGAACCCGCATCGAAATTAACGTTCGGTCTTCACCATCATCGAATGGAAACCGGATTATCAGCCCTTTGCGGCCTTCCTGGCCTGCCTGCGCACGGAGAGCACACGCGCCGTACCCACACAGACGAAGAAGATGACGATGGAGACCGCGAGCACGATTAGCGTGGCCACCATCGTGGTGCCGCGCGGCACGATCAGCGCGAAGAAATTCCGCACGAACGGGATGACCATGCCGACCGCGCCGGCGACTGCGAAGGCCAGCACCATAAGGCCGCGCCAGCCGGTAAGCGGCTGGGCCACGCGGGCAAGCACGAGGATGCCGAGCACGAACAGGATGATCGCGTTCAGCGCGCGCAGCTGGGTCAGATCGGCGGCATTCGCCAGATCCCAATGCATGACGCCCGGCAGGAGCCATGTGGACAACAGCACGGACAGCGCGACCGCAATGCCGCCGGGCAGCGCGAACAGCACCACGCGCTTGAGGAAACCGGGAATGTAGCGGCGCGTATTCGGCGCGAGCGCCAGAATGAACGCGGGGATGCCGATGGTAAGGGCCCCAAGATACGTGATATGGCGCGGCAGATACGGGAACGGGATCTGGGTGAGCACCACGCCGAGCGAGATCAGCGCGGAATACACGGTCTTGACGAGGAACAGGCTGGCGACGCGTTCCATATTGGCCATGACCTGGCGGCCGCGGGCCACCACGTCGGGCAGATGCGAGAACTTCGAGTCGACCAGCACGACCTGAGCGATGGCCTTGGTGGCCGGCGCGGCGTTGCCCATGGCGATGCCGAGATCCGCCTCCTTCAACGCCAGCGCATCGTTCACGCCGTCACCGGTCATGGCGACCACATGATCGTTCTTGTGCAGCGCCTGCACCACTGCCTTCTTCTGGTTCGGCAGCACACGGCCGAGCACATCCACGTTGTCCAGCACCTCGGCCAGCTCGTCGATGTCCTCGGGCAGTTCGCGGGCGTCCATGTACACGGGTTCGCGGTCTCCGGTGAGCTTCACCTTGCGGGCGATGGCACCGACGGTCACCGGATTGTCGCCGGAGATGATGCGGCAGCGCACGCCCTGCTCGCGGAACCAGGCGAGCGTGGATTCGGCGTCGGAACGGATGCGTTCGGAGCACAGCACGAGCGCGACGGGCCTGGCCGAGGAATCGAGACGCGGGTTCTCCTCGAAATCCTCGGGAGCCTGGCCCGCGTGACGGGCGATGAGCAGCACGCGATTGCCTTCGTTGGCGTTTTCGTTGACCATGCGAAGCACATCCTCATGCCCGCCGCCCAATGCGGAGATGATGACCTCGGGCGCGCCCATGTACCATACGCCGCTGTCGGACACGATGGCGCTCCACTTGCGCGCCGACGAGAACGGCACGCGGGCCAGCACCCTACCGGCCGTGACGCCCTGCCGGCCAAGACCTTCGAGCACGGCCTGGCCTGTGCCGTTCGGCTGCTCCTCGTTCGACAGGTCGAACAACGCCTGCCTGGTGTCCTGCTTGTTCTCGCCGCCGCCCAGCATCCGCAGCTCGTTGAACGCGATGCCGCCATCGGTGATGGTGCCGGTCTTGTCAAGGTTGAGGCAGTCGACACGCGCCAGCGTCTCCACCGATTCGAGCTCCTGTACCAGCGTGTTCTTCCGCGCAAGACGCATGGCCGCGACCGCGAAGTTCAGCGAGGTCAGCAGCACCAGGCCTTCCGGGATCATGCCCACCACGCCTGCGACGGCGGAGATCACGGCCTGCCGCCACTGGCCGGTGGCGAAGGCCTGCGACCATCCGCCGACCGCCTTCATCTGCGACCAGATGAGCAGCACGCACAACGGCACCACCACGAAGGTCATCACCTTCAGGATCGTGTTGATGCCCTTGTTCAGGTCGGAGGTGGTTTTCTTGAACACCTTGGCTTCGGCGGTGATCTTCGCCGCATAGGAATGCTCGCCTACGGCGGTGACCTTGACCAGCGCCATGCCCGATACCGCGGTGGAGCCGGAATACACTTCGCTGCCGGCCTTCTTGCGCACCGTGCGGGATTCGCCGGTCAGCATCGACTCGTCGAGCTCAAGTCCCCAGGTCTGCACGATGGTGCCGTCGGCTGGCACCTGCTCGCCGGAACGGATCCACAGCAGGTCGTCGAGCACGATGCCGTCATGCGGCACCTGGATGTCCGCGCCGTCGCGATGCACCAGGTACTCCGACTCCACGAGGATGGACAGCTTGTCCAGCGTGCGTTTGGATTTCAGCTCGGTGACGATGCCGATGCCGGTGTTCACGATGATCACGAACCCGAAGACGGCGTCCTTCCAGGACCCGGTGATCAGCACCAATACCATGGCGCCGAGGATGATGCCGTTGAACAGGGTGAATACGTTGGCACGGATGATGTCCATGATCGATCGCGACGATGACGTCTTCATCGCGTTGCCGCGCCCATCCGCCTGGCGTTCGGCTACGTCACGTTCGCTTAAGCCACGCTCGTCGATGTCCGGCATGGTCACGCTTGTTGCAGATTCCATGTGCTCTACCCTACTCCGAGAGCCAACACCGGTGTTCGTTCGGAGGAATGATATTGCGCGCTCAGCATATACCGTCCGGCCCGCATCGTAGTCAAGCTCCCATGAGAACCATTGCATACGGCGCAGGGCGATGCGACGTACGGGCCGGAACGCGAACCGCTCGGCACCGTCAGCGGCGCAGCGTGGTCACCATCAGGTTCCTCGCATGCGGCCGGTCGTTGATCACCAGCATGCTCGCCTTGTCGATCGGCATGGCGTCGGCGGCACGGTCGTTGATGGTGAACGAGGCCGCATACAGGCGCGCGTCGGACGGCGCGTGAACGGGATCGACAAGAACGACGGGGATGCCGGCATCCCTTGCCGCCATCAGGGCGCTGTTCCAGCCCTGCACATCCTGGGTGGCGTCAAGACCGCTGACGACGATAAGCGTCACCTGGCGCGTCACCATGTCCCTGACGGCACGCTGCCCACAGGCCGCTGGCCTGACGGCATCGGCCAGCGACACGTATGATGCGGCCAGACCGGCGGCATCGTAGGCATCAAGCACCAGATCGTCGGCCGACGCGGCATGCGAGCCGATCATGCCGATGGATACGTCGCCGCGTTCCACGCCGCTGGATTGCGACGCGGACCCGTGGGCGTTCGTATCGCCCACCGCCGCGCCGCTCGGCGCGCACGAGACGAGGGGCAGCAGCATCGCGACCGTCAGCGCGATGCCGACGCCCCTTGCCAGCATTCTTCCTGCCACCGTCATCGTGTTGCCGTCAGGAACGGCGGAACAGCGCCACCGTCTCGACATGGTGGGTCATCGGATAGATGTCGTAGGCGCGGATGTCCGCCAGCTCGTAGCCGAGACCGGTGATTGTGGCGGTGTCGCGGGCAAGGCTGGTGCAATCGCAGGCGATGTAGACGATCGAACGCGGCGAGGCCTCGGCGATCTGCCGGCAGACCTTGGCATGGGCGCCGGCGCGAGGCGGGTCGAGCACCACGACATCCGGGTGGGCCAGGTGGGCGGGAACATGGGCGAGGGTGCGGCCCACATCGCCGCAGCGCACGTCCACGTCGTTCAATCCCAAAGCACGCAGGTTGCGCTGCTGACTCTTCACCGCCACGTCACCGCCCTCGACGCTGAACATGCGCGTACGCTCGGCGACCATCGTGGCCAACGGCAGCGTGAACAGGCCGGAACCGGAATACAGATCCCACAGCACCGCCGAAACCGCACCGTCCATTTCACCACGGACCAGGTCGATGACATGGTTGGCCAAGGCGACCGGGGCCTGGCGATGCACCTGCCAGAAGCCGTTGGCGTCCACGGTGTAGGTGAATTCCCTGCCCGCCACCGTGACCTGCTCCGTAAGCCTGCGGCTTCCGGCTGTAAGCTCGCCGTCCACCAGCACGGCATAGTTGTCGCCGATACCGGAATCGCCCTTCTCCCCCGCGGCATGGCGCGGTTCGGGGACGGAAAGGCGGATCTGCGCACCCGGTTCGAAACCGCCGTCCCAGACCTTGTTGGCTGCCGCGACATCAAGCAGCGTATTCGTGGCCAACGGCATGGTGGTCAGCGGCACACGCACATGCGTTCCGCGACGCCGCATGGACGGTTTGCCGTTCTCGTCCGCGATCATCTCGATGCGGGTGCGCCAATGCAGGCCGCCAAGCCCCTCGTCGCCATCCGCACGGCTGATGGGCACGGCCACATCCACATGCCCGAGACGCTTCATCTGCTCGCTGACCGTCACGGCCTTCCAGGTGAGCTGCCCCGGCAGCGAGACATGCACCAGATCGGCACCGCCCACGCCGCCGCCCATGGCCAGCGGTCCGGCAAGCGGCCATGCGGGCTCCACACGGTTGTCGCTCGCCTCCAGCACCTCGACGACCTCGCCGGTCCAGAACCGTTCGTCGCGGTCGTGCGGCTCGTCAAGCTCGATGCGTACCAGCTCGCCCGGCAACGCGAAGCGCACGAACACCACGCGCCCGTCGATATGGGCCACGCAACGGCCCTGGTCTGCGTATCGTTCTATGCGAACCTCAGCCTGCATTATCGTTCATCCTTTGCTGTCTGTGCTGTGTCGATGGTCGAGTCGCCATGCGCCGCCTGTTCGGCGTGCGCCTTGGCCGCCTTATGCCGATGCAACGGGGTGGCGATGATGAGATAGCTCACCCAGATGGCGAGCGCCCAGAACGGGATGCCCATCAGCAGCCGCGTCACGCCCAGGGCCGCCACGTGGTTGGTCAGGTACAACGGAACCTGCACGGCCAGACGCAGCAGGAACAGCGCCATCCACAGCCAGGTGATGATGGTGTACGCCTTCTTCAGCGCCTTGTCTCCCGTCCAGTCCTCGAACCATGCGCGGAAATGCTCGGTCGGCAGCTGGCGGATGAATTCGATGATCGCTCCCAGCGCGGGGACCCTGGCGATCAGCGATATGGCGAGTACGGCGGCGTAGGCCGCGTTCGTGAGGAAACCGAACATGTAGTAGTCGCGGGCCTCGTGGGATTTCCACGCCCAGATCAGGCAGATGCCCACGGCCACCAGACCGCTGAGCGCGCCCGTCACGGACTGGCGCTGCAGGAGACGGATCGCCACCTGGGCGAGCGCCAGGACCGCCGAGACGCCGATGGTGAGGTCGAGGTTCTGCGTGATGACGAACAGCACCACGAATACGACGCCGGGGAGCATGGATTCCACCACGCCCCTTACGCCGCCGATCGCCTCGATGACGGAGAAGTCGTCGCCTTCGCCGGCTGCGGCGAGTGCCTTGAATCCCGTGCCGTTGCCGGAAGGTTTGCGTTCTGCCATGCTTAGCGGACTTCGGAGAACATCGGGCCGCGCGAGAGCGTGGTCTTGACTTCCGTCTGCTGGTCCTGGGACAGCGGGCCGTCGGGACGGTTCGGGATGTCCTTCAGATGTTCCTTGCCTTCGGTGCCGTCCGTCTCGTTGCTGGCGGCGGCTGCGGCCTTGCGCTCGCCCGGCGTGACCGGCTGGTGCATGGGGATCGGGTCGCGCGGTGCGAGCGGCTCATCGCCGCGTTCGACCACGATGTTGGAGAAGAATTCGTTGAGCTTGCGGGTCTCCTCGGAGTCCGGGTCGCTTGCGGCGGTGCCGGAGAAGATGCCGCGCAGCATCCAGCGCGGGCCGTCGACGCCGACGATGCGGGTGGGTACCGTCTTGCCGCCGGAGACCTCGACCGGCAGGATGATCTCCGTGCCGAACACGCCTTCCACGGCCTTGGCCTTCGGGTTGGCGGCGAGGAAGTCCTCACGCCAGTCCTCCCACAGGCCCATGGTCTTCGGCGCGGCGTAGGCCTCGACCTCGAGGCTGGAGTTGTAGTAGGTGGTGGTCGATCCGAGCACGGCGCGGGTGGCGCGGGATGCCTTGATGCGCAGTTCGATGTGCTGCAGGAACGGCAGGTAGTAGGCGCCCAGATCGAGGTATTCGTCGTAGTCGGGGACGTTCTCGTCGTTCACGTCCCACGGACCGCGTTCCTCGCCGCGGCCTTCGTAGTCGCTGGCGGCTTCCGGCAACGCGGCCGCTGCGGTGCGCTGGGCGAGTTCGCTGTCGGCCTTGGCTGCGGCGTTCGCCGCCTTGGCGGCCTTGACGTCCTCGTCTTCCGCCTTGGTTGCGGCCTTATCGGCCTTGTTCTTCTTCTTGCCGAATCCGAATAGTCCCATGGGGCTCCTCATTTCGATGCTTGTATGACCGTGACAAGACTAGCACTTGCCGCTGCGAACGGAACGGCGGGTTCCGTTCCCTGCCTCCTTGCCTGTCCGGCAGGCGGATGGCCCATGCCGGACGAGCGATAGGCAACGGACAGACAGCCCGGGTCAGTAGTCGTAGGTGATGGTCAGCGGCGCGTGGTCGGACCAGCGGGTGTCGTAGCTGGGTGCCTTGTCGATGGTGAAGTCAATCGCGCTCTGCGCCAGGGCCGGCGTGGCGAACTGGTAGTCGATCCTCCAGCCGACGTTGTTGTCGAAGGCGCGCCCACGCTGGCTCCACCAGGTGTACGGCCCTTGGATCTCGCCGGCAAGACGACGGGTCACGTCCATGAAACCGTATTCGTCCAGCCAGCGGTCCACGTAGGCGCGTTCCTCGGGAAGGAATCCGGCGTGCTTCTCGTTGGCCTTGGCGTTCTTGATGTCCGCCGGGGTGTGCGCGATGTTGAAGTCCCCGCACAGCACGGCCTGCCGGCCGCCGTTCGCCGCCTCGTCGCGAAGCTCGCCCATACGCTTCAGCATGGTGTCGAGGAACCGGTATTTCTGTTCCATCTTGACCGGATCGTCGGTATTGCCCGCATGCACGTACACGCAGACGACGGTGAGGGGGTTGCCGGCCGGGGTGGTGATGTCGTTTTCGATCCATCGCCCGGAATCCACGTCCTCGGCAAGCCCCGGCAGCCCGTAGCGCCGGTCATCGACCTTCAGGTCGGTGAGCAGCGCGACCCCGGCACGCCCCTTGATCCGGCACACCTCGTTGGTGCGGTCCAGCCCGTCCTGCGCGTCTATGGCTCCGGCGGTGGCGTATTCGAAGGCGAATTCGTCGAAGATGGGATCGATTTCGGTTTGCGGCGCACGCACTTCCTGCATGCACCACACGTTCGGCGTATGCTGTGCGGCCCAGGTCTCTATGCCCTTGCGCTTGGCCGCGCGGATGCCGTTGACGTTCGAGGTGGTGATGGTGATGCTCATACCGCCCAGCCTAGCCGTGATATGAGAAAAGCCATGCACCGTCAAGCAAAACGGCGGGCCGTTTCCCACTATGGGAAACGGCCCGCCGTGTCGACGCCCACTCGGGCGGTCATGTGCCGGCTATGCGGCCATTGCGATCAGTCCAGACCAAGCTGGAGCTTGCCGCCAGGGATGGCGTCGAGCAGATCACGCGTGTACTGCTGCTTCGGGTGGTCGAATACCTCATCGGTGGTGGCATGCTCGACCAGCTTGCCCTTCTGCATCACAACCACTTCGTCGGCGATCTGACGGACCACGGCCAAATCGTGGGTGATGAACAGGTAGCTCAGCCCCTTTTCGGCCTGCAGGTCGTTGAGCAGGCGCAGCACCTGGTCCTGCACCAGCACGTCCAAAGCGGACACAGCCTCGTCGCAGACGATCACGTCGGGGTCGAGCGCCATGGCACGTGCGATGGCGATGCGCTGACGCTGGCCACCGGACAGCTCGTTCGGGTAACGCCCCATCACGGATTCCGGCAGTTCCACCATGTCGAGCAGTTCGCGCACGCGCTTGACACGGCTCTTCTTGTCGCCGATGCCGTGGATGCGCAGCGGTTCCTCGATGGAACGATAGATCGAATACATAGGGTCGAGCGAACCGTAGGGGTTCTGGAACACCGGCTGCACGTGGCGACGGAAGTCAAGCAGCTCCTTGCCCTTGAACCCGGAGATGTCCTTGCCTTCATAGGTGACCGTGCCGGACGTCGGTTCGAGCAGTTTGAGCACCATATTGGCCACGGTGGATTTGCCGGAACCGGATTCGCCCACGATGGCCAGCGTACTGCCGCGTTTGACGGAGAAGGACACATCGTCGACGGCCTTGAACATCTCCTTCTTGCGCGGAAGCTTGAATTCCTTGGTCAGATGGTCGACGGTGATGATCGTCTCGCTCGTTTCGAGCTTCTGCTCGCCCACCACGTGATGCTCAAGCAGTGCGTCGGCGTTCTCGCCGTGCTCCTTGGCGGAGATGATGCGCTGGGATGCCAGCGAGGGGGCGGCTGCGACCAGACGCTTGGTGTACGGGTGCTGCGGATGCTGCAGTACTTCCAGCGACGGACCGGATTCGACGACCTGGCCCTTGTACATGACCACGATATGCTGGGCGCGCTCGGCGGCCAATCCCAGATCGTGGGTGATGAACAGCACCGCGGTGCCGAGCGAATCGGTGAGCATGTGCAGGTGGTCGAGGATCTTCTTCTGCACGGTCACGTCGAGTGCGGAGGTCGGTTCGTCGGCGATAAGCAGCTCCGGTCGGCAGGCCAGACCGATGGCGATCAGCGCACGCTGGCGCATGCCGCCGGAGAACTCGTGCGGGTACTGGCGGGCACGAGTCGCGGCATCGGGCAGACCGGCTTCGGACAGCAGACCGGCGATACGGTCGTCCATGGTCGACCCGGTGACATGTTTCTTGACGATATCCCATGCGGTGTCGTTCTTCACACCGGCCTTGATCAGATCGTCGGCCACACGCCAACGCGTCTCGGAACCGGGGACCCACTCCTCCTTGAAATACGCGAGGGAGCGTTCCGCGGCCTCGCCGGTGATGCCCGCCTCGGCGATCGCGGCCTTGGCGGCATCGAGCAGCGCCGGCAGTTCGGCGGACGAGATGAAGGTCTCGTCGTCGTTGCTCTTGACATCGACCTCGTCGCCGGCAAGGGCCTTGGCCAACTTGGAACGCCTCTCGTGGGAGATGTCCATGTTGTTGGCGACCAGTGCCTCCTTCACCTGGGTGCCAATGCGCCACACCGGGTTGAGGTTGCTCATCGGGTCCTGCGGCACAAGACCCATCTTGGAGCCGCGCAGCTTATCGAAATCCTTCTGCTTCAGACCGACAAGCTCCTGCCCGTCGAGCTTGATGGAGCCGCCGACCACATGGCCGGTGCCGGGCAGCAGTCCGAGCACGCTCATGGCCGAAGTGGATTTGCCGGAACCGGATTCGCCTACGATGGCGACCCACTGCCCCGGGTAGACGGAGAAGGAGACATCGCGCACCGCATGGACGGCACGGTTCCTGTCGGTGGTGAAGTCGATGGCAAGATCCTTCACCTCAAGCAGAGGACCCTGCTCCTTCTGCATGGCGACGAGCTTGGATTCGTTGTTTTCCATTGTTTCTCCTCCTTGCTCAGAGCGTACGGCTCTTCGGGTCAAGGGCATCCTTCACCGCATCGCCCATCATGATGAACGACAGCACGGTGATGGCCAATGCCGCGGACGGGTAGAACAGCACCATCGGGTTCGTCATCAGGCTGGTCTGCGCCTGGGAGATGTCACTGCCCCAGCTGACGGTGGTGCTCGGCAGGCCGACGCCAAGGAAGCTCAGCGTGGCTTCGAGCACGATGTAGGTGGCCAGCGAGGTGGTGCCGATCACGATGATCGGAGCCAGCGAATTCGGCAGAATGTGGCGGAACAGATTGCGCATCGGCGATGAGCCCAAAGCGGTGGATGCGGTGTTGAACTCAAGGTTCTTCGCTTCCATCACGGCACCACGAGCGATGCGTGCGGTGGAGGTCCAGCCGAACAGCGCCATGACGAGCACGATCTTCCAGATCGAGCTGTTGGTCTTGAACATCTGCAGCACGACGATCGCGCCAAGCAGAATCGGCAGTGCCAGGAAGATGTCGGTCAAACGGCTCAGCACGGAGTCGATCCAGCCGCCGAAGAAGCCGGCGATGGCGCCGATGATCGTGCCCAGGAGCACCACGAGGATGGTGGCGCACAGGCCGACGCTCAGCGAGGTGCGGGTGCCATAGACCACGCGCGTGTACACGTCGCAGCCTTGGAAGTCGAAGCCCATGGGATGGCCGGCGGCCGCTGGCCCCAGCGAGTTCTCCAACGTGCAGTAGTTCGGGTTCTGCTTGGTGAACAGGGCGGGGAACAGCGCCACGATCACGATGAAGATGATGAGCAGGCCCGAGATGATGAACATCGGGTTCCTGCGCAGCGTGCGCCAAGCATCGGCCCACATGCTGCTGGCGGGTGCGGTCTCGTCAAGCTTGTCGACATCCTGCAACGGGGTTTCGTCGAGCGGTGCGACGTAACGCTCCTGACCGGGAAGGGTGGTCATATCAGTCATATTTCCTTGGATCTCCTTTCCTGATCAGGCGTAGCGGATACGCGGATCGAGCGCCGCGTACAGCAGATCGACGATAAGATTGCAGACCACGAAGATCAGCATGAGCAGCGTCACGATGGACACCACCAGGTTACCTTCGCCTTTGAGGATGCTCTGGTAGGTCAGCCAGCCGACACCGTGGATGTTGAAGATGGTCTCGGAGATCATCGCGCCACCCATGAGGGCCGCAATATCCTGGCCGAGGTACGTCACCACGGGGATCAGGGAGTTGCGCAGCACGTGGCGCAGCATGACCTGCCTGTTGCTCATGCCCTTGGCACGTGCGGTGCGCACGTAATCCTCGGCGATGTTCGAGGAGATCTCGGAACGGGTGAGTCGGATGATGTACGCCATCGACACCGATCCGAGCACCATCGCCGGCAATAGCAGGTCGATGAAGGTCGGGTCGTTGCCGGCGGTGACCGGGAGGATGCTCCACTTGATGCCGAACAGGTACTGGCCGAGAAAGCCGGTGACGAAGGTCGGCACGGAAATGAGCAGCAGGGAGACGATCAGAATGACGGTGTCGTACCACTTGCCCTTCTTCAGGCCGGAGATGACGCCGAAGATGATGCCGAACACCGCTTCGAACACGAACGCCATCAGCGCAAGCCTGATGGTGATGGGGAACGCGCGGCCGATCTCGTCGATGACGAGCTGCCCGGAGAAGGTCTTGCCGAAGTCAAGCGTCAGTGCGTTCTTCAGGAAGATGAAATACTGGACGATGAACGGCTTGTCCAGGTTGTATTCGGCTCGGATCTGAGCCGCAACAGCCGGATTGACGGGTTTGTCGCCGAACATCGCCTTTACGGGATCGCCGGGCAGGGCAAAGACGAGGGCATATACCAGTAACGTCGTGCCGAGAACCACGGGGATCACCTGCAGCACGCGGCGCAGAAGATACTTGCCCATAGAAACTCCTTGTTCCACGACCATTCGCACGCCGCCCGGCATCGTTCGACCTTAAGGCGGCTATCTCATGCATGGTCATTAAATACTGTGACAGTCTACCCCATGCACTGACTTGGCCCCGAGACGTCCAGAAAGCGGTCAACAAACGATCAGAAAATGATCAGAAAAGACGGTCGACGAATAAAGAAAAAGGAGCGAAGGTTTTCAGGCCTTCGCTCCTTCATCCCGATCAGAGAAGAACGATCACTTCTTGGTCATCTTCTCGTAGGTCGGCAGGTTCTGCCAGTTCATGGCGAAACCGCTCTTCACGTTCTTGGACGCAACACCGTAGGCGTTCGCGTTGTAGACCGGGAAGGCCGGCAGCTCCTTGAGGAGGATCTCCTCGGACTGCTGGTACAGCTTGTTGGCTTCGTCGGTGTCGGTGGTGGCGTAGGCCTTCGCCAGCAGGGCGTCGAACTCGGCGTTCTTGTAATCACCGTCGTTGGAGCCGTTGCCGTCCGCGGCCTTCGAATCGAAGATCTGGAACAGGTAGTTCTCAGCGGACGGGTAGTCGGGCTGCCAGCCGGTACGGAAGGCGCCGGCTATCTTGCGGTTGGTGACCGCGTCACGGAACTCGTTGAAAGTCGGCATCGGGTTGGTGGCGGCGACTTCGGAGCCCAGCGTGTTGTTGATGGAGTTGACGATGGCCTTGTAGATCGACTCATGGCCGCCATCGGCGTTGTAGGAGAAGGTCAGCTTGCCGCTGAACTTGGAGATCGCATCGGCCTTGGCCCACAGTTCCTTGGCCTTGGCCTTGTTGTACTTGAGCACCTCGTTGCCCTTCAGGCTCTTGGAGTAGCCCGGGGTCATCGGGGAGGTGAAGTCAAGGGTCGGAGTACCGGTGCCGGAAAGCACCTTGTCGGTGATGGCGGAACGGTCGATGGCCATGGAGACGGCCTGGCGACGCAGCTGGCCTTCCTCGGTGTTGGTCTGGAAGTGCTCGAGGCTGGCGGGGATGGTGAAGGTCTGGATGACGGAGCCGGCCTTGTTGTAGGCCTGGACCTTGGCATCCTTCTCGAAGGTCTTGGTCTGGGCGGCCGGGACGGCTTCCATCACATCGAGGTTGCCGGCTTGAACGTCGGCGTAGGCGGCGGTGTCGGAGGTGTAGACCTTGAAGGTCACACCATCGTTCTGAGCCTTGCGGCTACCGTTGTAATCCGCGTTCTTCAGCATGGCGATCTCCTTGTTGTGATCCCAGTGGTCGAACACGTACGGACCGGTGCAGCCGTCCTTCGGATTCTGGCCGAAGGCCTTGGCGGAGGCGGCATCCTTGAAGAAGGAGTCCGGCAGCGGGGCGAACGCGGTGTAGCCCACCTTCAGCGGGAACACGGAGTCGGGCTGGCTCAGCGTGACGGTGAAGGTCTTGTCGTCGACGACCTTCAGGCCGGAAAGCTGCTCGGTGCCCTTGAGTCCGCTGGTCTTCTGCAGATCGTCATAGCCGGCGATGGTGTTGAAGAAGGAGGAGCAGATCATGGCGTTCTTGGCGTTGGCGGCATAGCTCCATGCCTTGGTGAAGTTCTCCGCCTTCACGGTCTGGCCGTTGGCGAACTTCCAGTCCTTGATCTTGATGGTGTACTGGGTTGCGTCGCCGTTCGGAGTGATGGAATCGGCGATCTCGTTGCTCGGGTTGCCCTTGGCGTCGAAGGACACCAGACGGGCGAACAGCAGGTCGGCCGGCTTGCCGCCGCCGGTCTCGTTGATGTTGCTGGGGATCAGGTTCTTCTGAGGTTCGGAATTGTACGCAGTGATGATATTGCTGTCAGAGCTGGAGCTGCTGGAACCGCAGCCGCTCAGCATCATCGCGGCAGCGCATACGACGGCTGCAACGGTCAATGCCTTGTTCTTCATATGTTTCTCCTAGTTGATGGGGCGCTTTGGAGGCACCCGTGAATACCAAAGGGGCGGATCCGGCATTATGCGAACAACCGGCATCGAGCCCCTTTGACATGTGCTCCCATTGTGTCCCACGTCACAGACAGTCGCACGCACGCCCATCATTCCCTTTCGAAGTCCACATACTTTCGATGGCATGCGATCGCGGCGGCGAACCACGACGAAGGCCGGCGGCGACTCCCCGTGCTCAGGCGCGCGGGAACGCCTGACGGTACCGTGCCGTGAGCTGTTCGATGGAGACATGCGTGTACCGCTGGGTGGTCTTGAGCGAGGAATGCCCCAGCATCTCCTGCACCTCGCGCAGGTCCGCTCCCCCGTCCAGCAGATGCGTGGCCGCCGAATGGCGCAGGGCATGCGGACCGATGTCCGGCACACCGGCCTCGCGCGCGGCGTCATGCACCACACGCCGTGCCATGCGCTGATCCAATCTGCCGCCGCGCATGCCGAGAAACATCGCGTTACCGGCACCGACAGACGCGCCGCCGGAGCGAGAGCGCAGCAGCTGCGTGCGACCCCGTTCCAGCCACGCCTCCATCGCGCGCGCTGCCGGAAGGCCGAACGGCACCACACGCTGCTTGTCGCCCTTGCCCGTCACCCTGACGGTGCGATTGGAGAAATCGACATCACCTATATCGAGTCCCACCAGCTCGGCCACGCGGATGCCGGTGGCGTACAGCAATTCGAGTATCGCCGCGTCCCGCAGCGCCTTCGGATCGTCGGGTTCGGCGGCGGCGTCCCGATCCTCACGGTTCATCAGCCGCCCGGCCTGCTCCTCGGACAGCACCGTGGGAAGGTGTTCGGGGATCTTCGGGGTCTTCAGCGCGGCCGCCGGGTCCGCATGGATAATGCCGTGATCGTATGCCCAGGAGAAGAAGCAGCGCACCGCGACGACGCCGCGCGCCATGCTGCTGCGCGCGTGGGACGGCGAGCGACCGGCCATCCATGCGCGCAAATCGTCGATGGTAATCTCCTCAAGGTCGGCGATGCCCTGCCCTTCCAGGTATGCCAGGCAGTCGGCCACGTCGGCGTGGTAGGACTTCAACGTGTTCGCGCTCAGCCCGCGATTCGCGCCGAGATAGGTCTCGAACTCCTGCAGGTACTTGTCGAATATGCAACCGGCCATGCCCGCCACCCTACCCTGGAACCTTGAATTGGGTCCACGGACGTGTCCGTTCCCGATGCTTCCCGGCGTATAGACTTGACATGACAGTCTTTGATAAGGGCATTTGTCGCCATCTGAAGGAAAAAGCAAGCGAGGAACCATGGCCAAGCACGGCAGACAACACATCGAACAGCACATATCGGACGACGACGCCGTGGTGGCGAGCGCAATCGATCTGGTCAAGACCTATGGCGACGGCGACGCGCGGGTGAAGGCGCTCGACCATCTCAGTGTGGATTTCGCCCGTGGCGAAATGACCGCGATCATGGGACCGTCCGGTTCCGGCAAGTCCACGCTCATGCATTGCATGGCCGGTCTCGACCAGCCGACTTCGGGCACGGTCATGGTCGAGGGGCTTGAGGTCTCCTCGATGAACCAGCGTCAACTCACCCGGTTCCGCCGCGAGCAGATCGGGTTCATCTTCCAGTCGTTCAATCTGGTGCCGACGTTGTCGGCCGAGGAGAACATCCTGCTGCCGTTGCAGATCGCGAAGAAGCCCATCGACCGCGCATGGTTCGACAAGGTGGTGAGTGTGGTCGGGCTGCAGCAAAGACTCTCCCACCGTCCGAGCCAGCTTTCCGGCGGCCAACAGCAGCGTGTGGCCTGCGCCCGCGCGATCATGGCCCGGCCGAGCGTGATCTTCGCGGACGAGCCGACCGGCAATCTCGATTCGCGTACCAGCCGCGAGGTGCTGGGCTTCCTGAAGAATTCCGTGCACGAGTACGGCCAGACCATCGTGATGGTGACGCATGACCCTCGTGCCGCCTCGTATGCCGACCGCGTGCTGGTGCTTGCCGACGGCAGGATCACCCAGGATCTGCGGCACCCGACGTATCAGGAGATCCTGCGGGTGTTCGCCTCGGACGACGACGCCGAGGATGCCGGCAGCGGATTCGACGATGCCGACGCGATCAGGAACGCGGAGCCAGCAGAACCAGCAACGGCCGTGGCACCCTCGGCGGCCAACGCACCCGCACCCGCCGAGGAAGAGGCTGGCTCGACCCATAAAGACGAGCCATCCCCTGAGGTGACCTCCGGCATCGATATGCCGTCCCTGGTCTCCCCCAAGCTGTCCATTCCCGAAGCGGAGCCCTTCGACGCGCACACCGCGGGGAACGGGGCCGCCGCATGATCCGCGTAGGCCTGCGCGACGCGCGCGCCCATTTCTCCCGATTCCTTCTTTCCATCGTCGCCATCGCCCTGGGCGTCTCGTTCGTGGTCGGCTCGTTCTGCTTCCGCGAGATGCTGAACAACCAGGTCGACGAGATGATGGCCACCAATGCCGATCACGACGTGTACGTGCGCGGCAGCGAGGAACAGCATGATGACGACGAGGATGTCTCGTCGGATTCGGATTCCGGCATCTCCACCACCACATACAACATGATCGACACGTCGCTGACGAACGACATCCGTGCGGTGGACGGCGTCAAAAGCGCCAATGCCGTCACCTCCGTCAGCGGCGTGCTCACGCTGGTGGGCAAGGACGGCAACGCCGTGTCCAGCGGCATGTCCGGCACCACCCTCGCGCTCGACGGCAGGACCTGGCGCTCGGCGCATCTGGAGCATGGCGACTGGCCGCAGAACCGGCACGAGATCGCCCTGCATACTTTCGCACTCGAACAATCCGGGCTGAAGATCGGCGACACCACGAAGCTCGTATACCCCTCCGGCCCGGAGGACGTGAAGATCGTGGGCTCGTTCTCCACCGACTCCTCGCAGGCCGGGGCGCTGCTCATTGCGGTGCCGGGCAGCGTGCTCAATGACCTGTATGAGCAGAACAGCGGCCAGAGCGGGCAGACGCAGAGCATCGGCGTCTACGGCTCGGCCAACGGCAACAAGCCGCTGAACGCCACGCAGCAGCGCGAGCTTGCGGACCGCATCAACAAGGCGCTCCCCCACTCGTCCAAGGCGCATGCCATCACCGGCGATCAGATGCGCGACGAAAGCTCCAAGAGCAGCAAGGAGATGCTGGGATTCATCCAGCCGCTGATTCTCATCTTCGCGGTGATCGCCCTGTTCGTGGGCTCGTTCATCATCGCCAACACCTTCTCGATGATCGTGCGCGAATCCATGCGCGGCTATGCGCTGCTGCGCTCCATCGGCGCGTCCAGCGGGCAGGTGTTCCTCACTGTGATCATCCAGGCGCTGATGCTCGGTCTGGTCGGTTCGGCCGCCGGAATCGCCCTGGGATGGGGCATGGTCAAGGGCATCGCGGCTCTGCTGGCGCAGCTGGGAACGCCGTTGACCGGATCGGTCACCCCGACCCCCAACGATATGCTTGTGGGCCTTGTGGTCGGCATCGTGGTCGCGGTGATCGGCGCCGCGCTGCCGGCTCGCAGGGCCGCGCTCGCGCCGCCGATCCAGGCGATGAACGAGACCGTGAACCCGGAGCCCTCCGTCGCGCCGCGTGCCATCGCCGGCAGCGTCATCACCGTGATCGGTGTGCTTTCCTGGATCCTGTGCTGGCGCATCGGCGCGGCGGACGGCGCTGATCCGACCTCCATCGCCGCACTGAACAGCCTGGCCAAGGTGATGGGCACCGGCTGGACGCTCGGCATCGGCGCGGCATGCGTGGTCATCGGCGTGATCATGGTCGGCCCGGCGCTGGTGCAGACGGCCAGCGTGGTGCTCGGCTGGCTGCCGTCGCTGCTCTTCCCCGTCGCCGGACGTCTGGCGATGCGCAACCTGTCGCGTCAGAAGCGCCGTACCTCCAATACCGCCGCCGCGCTGTTCGTGGGCGTGGCCATCGTCAGCTGCCTCGGCGTGGTCGCCTCCTCCGTGAACGCGTCCGTGGCGGGCATCATCGACAGCGGCCTGAAAACCGATTACATCGTCTCGTCGACCAACGGGCAGATCCCCGATAAGGCCGTCAACGACATCAAAGGCATCAAGGATGTGAAATCCGTGTCGGTGAGCCGCATGATGATGAACGCCAAGTTCGATGGCGAAACGGCTTTGGCGTTCGCCGAACAGCCCACCGTGTTCTCCGACGTGATGGATCCCGTGGCCACGCAGGGCGATGCCGACAAGGCGTTGCGCCGCGGCGAACTGGTCGTAGGCGAAAAGCTCGCCGAGGATCGGGGTTGGAAGATCGGTGACAAGGTCACCGTCACCTGCAAACGCGTGGTGGTTGATCAGGAGGCCACGGCGAAGGCCCAGGCCGATTATCAGGCGCAGGTGCAGGCCAAGGTGCAATCGTTGCAGACCGAAGCGCAGACCCTGCTTGCCGCCGGCGACCAGGCCGGCGCCAAGGCCAAGGCCGATGAGGCCCAACAGGCGGTGGCCGACGCGCAGAATGTCGACCCGGCCACACTGGTCAAGACCAAGGACGAGCCGACCAAGGCCGTCAAGCGCATCGGCGCGATCATCTCCAACTCGGTGTACCGCACGGCCGTGTTCATGAACGACGAGCAGGCGGAGCAGCTGACCAACAAGGAGGCCCTGTTCACCATCATGGTGTTCGTCACCGCGCGGAAGGGCTCCGATGTGGCCGGCCTGCGCAAGAAGATCCTCAAGCAGACGAAGCCGTACTATGTGCTGACCGTGCAGGATCATGACGAATACAAGTCCACAGTGAGTTCGCTGGTCGATCAGATGCTGATCGTGCTGTACGCGCTGCTGGCTCTGTCCATCATCATCGCGATCTTCGGCATCGTGAACACGCTGGCGTTGAGCGTTTCGGAACGTACGCGCGAGATCGGCCTGCTACGCGCCATCGGTACGTCCAAGGCGAAGATCCGCGGCATGCTGGCCATCGAGGCGGCGCTGATATCGGTGCTCGGCACGGTCATCGGCCTGGTGGTGGGCACCGCGGCCGGCGTGGTGATCCAGCAGACATATAAGGCGAGCGGCATGGAGCAGCTGGCGATTCCTTGGGGACAACTCGGCGTGTTCCTGCTACTGTCGATAGGTATAGGCGTGCTTGCCTCGCTGCCTCCCTCGCGTCGTGCGTTGAAGGCACCGGTGCTGGACGCCGTCGCTTCGGAGTAAGGAGGCTCCCCCTATGGCTTTACCTCGTGAGATCCCTACCGGTGCGCGCATCGTGGTGCGCGTGATCGAGGGCGTGGACCCGACTGACGGACGGACCAAGTTCCGCGACTACGTGGGGCACGTGGAATCATGGAACGGCTACACGCTCGATCTGATGCGCGATGCCGCCGCCAATGGTTCGCGCCCGGCGCAGCGCGTCAGGATCGACGCGGACACCATCGCCCGCCTGAAACCGGTTCCCGAACGCCCGCACATGGTACGGGAGAAGAAGTAACCCCGATCAATACGAATCGGGCTGGTTCCCTGGCATTCCCCAGGGAACCAGCCCGATTTTTTATTCTGCCGCCTTGTGCCCTCAGACATCGACATGCGGAACAGGTTCAGTCCGTGCCGCCCGTCGGCATCGCGTGGACACGGACGCGTACCCTATGCTCGTCGATGAAGCCAATGATGGCCTCGCCGCGCCTTGCGGATTCCAGCAGCGCCTGCTGCCAGCCTGCTTCGGGAATCGCAAGCTCGCCTTCGGCGAATTCCCTCGCATGCTTGTACTCACGGAACGGCTGGCCTTCGGCGAAGAAGCCGCCTATCGTATCCACATCGCCATCGTGCAACGCGTCGGCCATGGCCGTCAGACGCGCCGCCATGCTGCGCAGCAGGCCCTCCACGTTGACGTTGTCCTCCTCCACCATGGCACGGGTGCGATTGGGGTCGGTGAGCGCCACACGCGTCATGTCACGCCACGATCCGGCGGCGAGCGCCGCGGCGATGTTGCGGTCCGGATTGCAGACCAGCTCGTTGATGAGCGATGTGGCCACCACATGCGGCATGTGGCTGATCAGGGCGGCGGCACGGTCGTGCGTGTCGCTGTCGATGACGATCACGCGGTTGCCGCAATCCTTGACGATGAGTTCCGCAATGGTGAGGAAACGCCGATAGTCCGTGTGCTGCGTGACGGTAATCGCCCACAGCGCATCGTCGTAGAGATGCGGGTCGGCGGCGCTCCAACCGGACAGCTCGTTGCCCGCCATGGGGTGCGCACCCACGTAGCACTCCCCCAGTCCGGCCTGTTCGACCTGGCTGCGGACCATGCCCTTGACGCTGCCGACATCGGTGAGCGTGATGCCGGGATGCGCGTCCAGTAACGGTTTGAGCTCGTCGAGAATGCCCGGCATGGCCTTCAGCGGGTTGCACAGCACCAGCACCTGCGGTTCGGCTGCAGCGAGTTCGGCCAACGTGCCCACGCAGCGGATGCCTTCGGCCTGCGCCGCGGCATACGGGTGCGGGCGGTGGTTCCATGCGATCACTTCCACGCCGTTGCCGTTGAGCCTGCGGGCCAGCGACCCGCCGATCAGGCCGAGTCCTATGATGCCGACTTTCCCTACCACAGCAGTTCCCTTCTTGCGTTGCGTTCCGCTTGCCAATCCGATTCCATATTCGTGGAATCGAGTCTGACGCCGCCTTCCGGCAGCATCCATGAATCGACGGGCGGGTTCGGCCGTTCCCTCCGCGGGTAGACGGCGATGGTCTTCGTCCAGTCGCCATGCTCCGCAACCTCCACCAGCATGCTGCGGAATCGCGGCTCCCACGGTGCCGCATCGAGGGTGACGATGAAGCTGTATGTGCCGTCGTGCCCTTTGATCGGACGTGAGATGAGACTGGTCATATTGAGTCCGCAGTCGCGCACCACGTCCAGCAGGTCGGCCACGACGCCGGGACCCGTGGCCAGCGGAATGAATGTGATGATGGTTTCGAATTCGCGTTCGCGCGCGTGCGCGACATGTTCCATCACATCCGCTCGCGGGGCGATGACGAGGAAGTCGGTGTGCGCGCCGTCGAAGTCCTCCACGCGCTGCTGCACCAGGTCGAGACCGTACAGGTCGCCGCAGATGCGCGGGCCGAGCGCCACGCCTCCCGGTTCGAGGTCGCGGCATGCGGCCGCGTTCGATGCCGCGGGAACGGGGTGCAGGTGGTGTTGCGCTATGAATCGTTTGCATTGCGCCAGGCCATGCGGGTGGGCGCTGACGTTCGCACCGGCGATGGTATGCGAGGTGCCGCGTGTAACGAAGGCGTTGAATGAGACGTCGATGCCGACGCGGGCGAGACCGGCGGCGTCGTGGGCGTCGATCAGGGCGTCGAGGTTGGGCATCACATACCCTTCGACGTTGTTCTCCCAGGCGATCACGCCCCAGGATTCGCCGGATTGCACGGATTGCATAATGGTCGGCACGTCCGGTGCCGCCACGAGCTCCGGCACGTCGATGCCGTATTGCTCGTTCAGACAGCGCCCGGCATCGATGGCGGCCTGATGGGTGAAGGTGCCTTCCGGCCCAAGATAGGTCAGCTTCGTATGCGTCATATGCACCACCGTACCGCGCGATTGCGCCGGGCGTTGCCGTCGTTCCGTTTATATGAGCACGTTGATGCGGGAACCGGAACGGCCCGTGCTCGTGCCGTTCCGGTTCGTCGGCATGTCGTCGTTCCCGCCGTCAGGCCCGCGATGCGCGACTTGCGGCGGTGCGCTCCCTGCGTGCGGGGATCTCGAACCAGTGGCGCGGCAGGAACAGCATGACGACCTGCATGAGCACCAAGCCGTACAGCCACATGTAGCCCACATTCTGGCTGAAGAACGGGACGGCGCCGGAGAATCCGACCGGGGTGAGTGCGCTGCCGTTCACGCCGCAGATGGCGACGCCCCACGCGGTGACGGAGGATGCGATCAGATGCACGCCGATGCCGGTGGCTCCCATGCGTGCGCGTGCGCACCATGTGGAGATGCCAAGAATGAGGAATGCGATCACCAGGCCGTATGGGATGTTCATGGAGGCCCCCATGCGATGCGCGAGCGTACCGAAGAACGCGCTCGCCGCGCCGGCCAGCAGCGTGATGAGCATCTGCACGAACGGGCTTTGACGATGCGACCATGGCATCAGGGATTCGTTGCTCTTACGACTCATGATTCCTGACTCTACCGTGCCTTTCTGGGAACGGAAAAGCCCCCTTCCGCAGGGGAAGGAGGCTCACGTTGACGCCGTTGTGCGGGCGTTCGCTCACTTCTGAGCGTTCTGCTGAACCGTTAAGCAGGAAGCCCAGTGGGCTTCCTGTAGGTGAAGTGAGCGGTCGCCAAGGCGACCCGCGAAGGTCGTCAGGACGCTCACTTCTGAGCGTTCTGCTGAACCGTTAAGCAGGAAGCCCAGTGGGCTTCCTGTAGGTGAAGTGAGCAGTCGTTCCGACGACTGCGAAGGTCGTCAGAACGCTCACTTCTGAGCGTTCTGACGACGCTGCTTGGCGCGCCACTTGTACCAATCCTCGCGGTTGAGGATGATCTTGCGCACGCGGATGGACTCCGGGGTCACTTCCACGCACTCGTCCTCGTTGGCGAAGTCCAGGGACTCCTCAAGGCTCATCTTGATCGGCGGGGTGAGGGTTTCGAGCACATCGGCGGTGGCGGAACGCATGTTGGTCATGTGCTTGGCCAGCGTGATGTTCACGTCCAGCTCGTCGGGCTTGTTGTTCACGCCCACGACCTGGCCTTCGTACACCGGGGACTGCGGCTCGACGAAGAAGTTGCCGCGTGCCTGCAGGCGCTGCATGGCGTACGGGGTGGCGACGCCCTGGCGGTCGGACACCATGGAGCCGTTCTGACGAATGGAGATGGCGCCTGCCCACGGGGCGTAGCCGGCGGAGATGGAGGAGGAGATGCCGGTGCCGCGGGTGGCGGACAGCAGCGCGGTGCGGAAGCCGATCAGGCCACGGGACGGCACGGTGAACTGCAGACGGACCCAGCCGGAGCCGTGGTTGGTCATGTTGTCCATACGGCCCTTGCGGTCGGCCATGAGCTGGGTGACGGCACCCATGTACTCTTCCGGCACGTCGATGGTGGTGTTCTCCATAGGCTCGTTGATCACGCCGTCGATGGTCTTGGTGACCACCTGCGGACGGCCGACGGTCAGCTCGTAGCCTTCGCGTCGCATCTGCTCGGCGAGCACGGCCAGGGCGAGTTCGCCACGGCCCTGGACCTCCCAGGCGTCCGGACGGTCGGTCGGCAGCACCTTGATGGACACGTTGCCGATGAGCTCGCGGTCCAGACGATCCTTGATCATGCGGGCGGTGAGCTTGTGGTCCTTGCCCTCGGTGCCGGCCAGCGGGGAGTCGTTGATGCCGAAGGTCATGGAGATGGCCGGGTCGTCGACGTGGATGAGCGGCAGCGGCTTCGGGTTGTTCGGGTCGACGATGGTCTCGCCGATCATGATGTCGTTCACGCCGGCGACGGCGACGATGTCGCCGGGGCCCGCGGATTCGACCGGGATGCGCTCCAGGCCCTGCGTACGCAGCAGCTCGGAGACACGGAAGTTCTCGATGGAGCCGTCCACACGGCTCAGGCCGTAGGTCTTGCCCTTCTCAAGGGTGCCGTTGTAGATGCGGACCAGGCCGAGTCGGCCGAGGAAGTCGGAGGAGTCGATGTTGGCGACGTGGGCCTGCAGCGGCGCGCCCTCTTCGTATTCCGGAGCCGGGATGGTGGAGATGATGGCCTCGAACAGCGGTTCGAGGTTGTCGTTGTCCGGCAGGCCCCCGTCCTCGGGCTGATTGGTGGAGGCGTAGCCGGCCTTGGCGGCGCAGTAGATGACCGGCATTTCGAGCAGCTGGTCGAGATCGAGCTCGATGCCTTCATGCTGCACGTCGTCGGCCAGGCCGAGCAGCAGGTCGGAGGTCTCGCCGACGACTTCGGAGATACGGGCGTCGGGACGATCGACCTTGTTGACGCACAGGATGACCGGCAGCTTGGCTTCCAGTGCCTTGCGCAGCACGAAGCGGGTCTGCGGCAGCGGGCCTTCGGAGGCGTCGACCAGCAGCACCACGCCGTCGACCATGGAGATGCCGCGCTCGACCTCGCCGCCGAAATCGGCGTGGCCGGGGGTGTCGATGATGTTGAGGGTGATGCCGTCCGGGCAGCCGTACTTGGCGGCCATGGGGCCGGTGTATTCCACCGCGGTGTTCTTGGCGAGGATGGTGATGCCCTTTTCGCGTTCCAGATCGTTGGAATCCATCACACGATCCGGCACTTCCTCACGCTCGTTGAACACATGGGACTGCTGAAGCATGGCATTGACCAGCGTGGTCTTGCCGTGATCGACGTGTGCCACAATAGCTACATTTCGAATATCGCCGCGAACCGCCATCGAAACCTCTCTTAGTAATTGCTGTTCTGTTGCGTAATGCGTAATGTTCGGTACGTGATTGGTTATCTATCTGCACTTACACATAAACCGAGCCAATACTAGCCGGGTAATGCGACAGACGCCCCGGGCGGCCGCCCGGCATGGGCGACCGCCGGTCTGCTATGCCATGTCGTTGCCCCTGGCCGGCTGCGCGTGGGTGAGCGACCGGCAGGATTCCTCGATGGCCGCCGCGACCCGGTTGATCTGGTCGGGTTGCAGGGGCATGCGGAAGGTCATGCGCAGCGCCGATTTCGCGATCGGCTGCGTGAATCCCATGGCCAGCAGCGTTCCCGGCACCTCGTGGCGGCCGAGGGCGCAGGCCGATCCCGACGAGCAGGCGATGCCGCGCGCGTCCAGGTCCACCAGCAGCGCCTCGCCGGCGAGCCCGGGGAACACGAACGACGCGTGCCCCGGCAGTCTGCGTTCCGGATCGCCGGTCAGCTGGGCCTTCGGCTCGACGCGCAATACGGCGTCGATCAGCCTGTCGCGTGAGGCGACCAGCTCGCGGTATTGCCCGGCCATGCGTTCGTTCGACTCGTGCAGGGCGATGGCGAGCGCCACCGCTCCGGCCACGTTCTGCGTGCCCGATCGCAGGCCGCGTTCCTGCCCGCCGCCGGAAAGCAGCGGTTCGACCGGCACGCGCCCGCGCAGCAGCAGTGCGCCGAGTCCTTTGGGCGTGCCGAATTTATGGCCGGATATGCTCAGCGCGTCCACATCCCACGCGCGCATGCGGATCGGGATCTGCCCGGCCGCCTGCACCGCGTCGATGTGGACGGGCACGCCGTGCCGGTGCGCGAGGCGTGCGATCTCGTCGGCGGGTTCGATGGTGCCGACCTCGTTGTTGGCGAGCATGATCGAGACCAGCAGCGTGCGGTTGCTCAGGTTGATGGTCGACCCATGCCCGGTATCAGGGGCAGCATGATCGGCGTCGCGGTCGTCGCCGCCATCCGAGGCGTGCTCCAGATCGCCCTGCGTAAGCTCGCGTTCCAGCGCCTCCATATCGACGTGCGCCTGCGCATCCACCGGGATCCGCACGACTTCCACGCCGAACCACTGTTCCAGCCATTGCGCCGACTGCGCCACGGCCGGATGCTCGATCGCGGAGATGATGATGCGGGGGCGCACATCGTTGCCGTAGGTATCCCGCAACGCCTTCATGCGGGCCATGGCGATGCCTTTGACGGCAAGATTGTCGGATTCGGTGCCGCCCGAGGTGAAGATCACGTCGTCGGGCTTCGCTCCCAGATCAGCCGCCAGCGAGGCACGGGCCGCGTCGAGCGCACGGGCCGCGGTCTTGCCTGGTTGGTGCACGCTCAGCGGATTCGCATACGCTTCGGTCAGAAACGGCATCATCGCTTCGATGACGCTGCCACGCACCGGTTCGGTGGAGGCCGCGTCCAGGTAGAGCTCTCCCTGCGTCTCCCCCGCGCTCATCGAACCCAGTCCAATCCCAGGTCGATGCTGCGCACGCTATGCGTCAGCGCGCCCACGGAGATCACGTCCACGCCGGTGGCCGCGACCGCGGGGACCCGTTCCAACGTCATGGTGCCGCTGGCCTCCACGATGGCGCGGCCATCGATCATGTCCACGCCGGCACGCGTATCGTCCAGCGTGAAGTTGTCGAGCATGATGGTGTCCGCGCCGCCGTCCAACGCCATGGGGATCTGGTCGAGCCCGTCCACCTCCACCTCGATATGCGTGGTGTGTCCCACCTGTTCGCGGATATGCCTGATCGCGCCGGCCAAGTCGATGCCCTGTTCGGCGAGCGCCGCCACGTGGTTGTCCTTGACCATCACCGCGTCGGAAAGACCGTAGCGATGGTTGTGCCCGCCGCCGCAGACGACCGCATATTTCTCGAACGGTCGCAACCCTGGCGTGGTCTTGCGCGTGTCGACGATGCGGGTGCGGGCGTAGGCGCGGGGCGCACGGTACCCGGGCAGCGCTTCCGCCTGTGCCACGGCGTCTACGAACGCGGCGGTCATGGTGGCGATGCCGCTCATGCGCTGGGTGAAGTTCAACGCGACGCGTTCCGCGGTGAGCAGGTCGCGCACCGGCCCGCGCACGGCGGCGAGCGCCTGGCCGGGCTCGAAGCGTTCCCCGTCCGCGATATGCGGCATGACCTCGATGGCGGGGTTCTGCGCGCCGAATGCGGCGGCGAACACGCTGATGCCGCTCATCACGCCGTGTTCCCTGGCGGTGAGCCGCGCCTCGCCCTGCGCCTGCGCGGGGATCGTCGCCTCGCAGGTGATGTCGCCGTTGGGCGCGTCCTCTTCCAGGGCGGCCTCCACGGCCTTGCGGATGACCTGACGGGTCAGCATGGCGTTCCTTTCATACGGTAGGCGATGGAATGGGCGATGGTCGGATTGGCCGTGGCGTAGTCGCCGCGCGTGTGCGCGCCGCGCGATTCGCAACGGTTCAGCGCGGCCACGGCCTCGACGTATCCGACGGTGAGCAGGTTGCGGTTCTCCAACACGGTGATGCGATCCGCATAGGTCGTCGAACCTGTCTTCGACCCGACGCCATCCGGCATACTGTCGTTCACGACGGCGAGCGCGCCGGACAAGTCGCGGACCGCCGCATGCAGCCCGTCATGGTCGCGAATCACGCCCACATGCTCCCACATCTCACGTTCGATGCGCTCGCGATCCCAGAGGTTCGCGGCACCGTTCACGTCCGATGCCTCCGGCATAGCGAGTTCCATGGGGTCCTGGGCGACCGGCAGGCCGTCGATCTCACTGTTGGCGAAGGGTTGCGGCTGCCACGTGGTACCGTCCTCGTCGCGTACGGCGGCGAGTCCGGCGCGCCTGCCGTAGACCAGTCCTTCGAGCAGCGAGTTGGAGGCGAGCCTATTCGCGCCCTGCACGCCGGTGCGCGCGCATTCGCCGGCGGCATACAGCCCCGGAATGCTGGTGCGTCCGAACAGATCCGTGCGGATGCCGCCCATCCAGTAGTGCGCAGCCGGTGCCACCGGAATCGGCTCCTTGCTCCAGTCGAATCCAAGCGAGCGCGTATAGGCGTCGATGGTCGGGAAGCGACGACGCAGGAAGCCCGCCAGATCGGGGTTCTCCTTGGCCATGGGCGAGACGTCGAGCATGACCGGCCTGCCGTCCTGCGCCTGCATGGTGCGGAAGTTGGCCCTCGCCACCACGTCGCGCGGCGCGAGTTCGGCCTTGGGATCCACGTCGGTCATGAAGCGGTGCCCATGCTCGTCGAGCAGAACCGCGCCTTCGCCGCGCACGGCCTCGGAGACGAGGAAATGCTCGCCGACTGCCATGGCGGTGGGATGGAACTGGTAGAACTCCAGGTCGGCGACCTGCGCCCCGGCACGCAATGCCGCGGCAAGTCCGTCGCCGGTGGCCACGGCCGGATTGGTGGTGTACGGGTAGAGTCTTCCCGCGCCTCCCGTGGCGAGGATCACGCGCGTCGCGTCGACCACGCGCGTTTCGGCATTACCGTCAGCGGTCCGCACCACCAGCCGTACGCCGGCGATACGCCCGTCACGCACGACCAGATCGTCCAGGAACGCATGTTCGAGCACCTGGATACGCGGATTGTCGCGCACCATGGCGCTCACGTCCACCTCAAGCACCTTGCCGGTGGCGTCTCCCCCGGCGTGCACCACGCGGGAACGGCAGTGCGCGGCCTCAAGCCCGCGCAGCACCGACCCGTCATCACCACGGTCCACATGCCAGCCAGCGGCGATGAGCTCGCGCACACGGCGCGCCCCCTCGTCGGTGAGCACGTCGACCGCGGTACGATCGCACAGCCCATGACCGGCCGCCATGGTGTCGGCGGCATGCAGTTGCGGGTTGTCGTCGCTGAAGATGGCGCATGCCACACCGCCCTGGGCATGGTACGTATTGGATTCCACAAGTTCGTCCTTGCAGACGAGCAGCACGTCGTCCGTCTGCTCGCCGCTCAGCCCGGCGACCTGCGCACGGCCGTAGGAGGTGAGTCCCTCCGCCCCCACGCGCTTGTCCCCCGCGGCTGCGAGCGCCGCGGACAATCCGGCGATGCCGGCTCCGATCACGACGATCACGGGTGCACCTCCAGCATGCGCTGCAGGGCGATCTTCGCGTCGCGCGCGGTGTCTTCGTCCACGGTGATGCGGTTGACGATATTGCCCTGTTCGATGTTCTCCAAAGCCCAAGCGAGGTACGCCGGGTGGATACGGTACATGGTGGAGCACGGGCAGACCACCGGGTCGAGGCAGAACACGGTCTTGTCGGGGTATTGCGCGGCGAGACGGTTCACCAGGTTGATCTCGGTGCCCACGGCGATGGCGGAGCCGGCCGGCGCGTTGGCGATCTCCTTGACGATGTAGGCGGTGGAGCCGGTACCGTCGGCGGCATCGACCACGTCCATGGAGCATTCGGGGTGCACGATGACCTTCACGCCCGGGTACGCCTTGCGTGCGCGTTCGATCTGTTCGACGGTGAAGCGCTGGTGCACGGAGCAGAAGCCCTTCCACAGGATCATCTTGGCGCTCGCGTATACGGACGGGTCGGAGGCACCGCCGGCCGGCTTGAACGGATCCCACAGCGGCATCTCCTCCAGCGGGATGCCCATGGCGCGTGCGGTGTTGCGGCCCAGGTGCTGGTCGGGGAAGAACAGGACGCGCTTGCCGCGGGCGAAGGCCCATTCGAGTACGGCGTGCGCGTTGGATGAGGTGCAGACGATGCCGCCGTTGCGCCCGCAGAACGCCTTCAGGGCGGCGGACGAGTTCATGTAGGTGACGGGCACGATCTGCTGGCGGCCGTCCGCATCGGGCTTGGTGCCGCAGATCTCGCCGAGCTGCTGCCAGCATTCCTCCACCTGGTCGATGTTGGCCATGTCGGCCATGGAGCAGCCTGCGGACAGGTTCGGCAGGGTCACGCTCTGTTCGGGAGTGGAGAGGATGTCGGCTGTTTCGGCCATGAAGTGCACGCCGCAGAAGACGATGTGATCGGCGTCGGGGCGTTCGGTGGCGTTCTTGGCGAGCTGGAAGGAGTCGCCCACGAAGTCGGCGTGGCAGATGATCTCGTCACGCTGGTAGAAGTGGCCCAGAATCAGCAGCTTGTCTCCCAGCCGGGACTTGGCCGCCTTGATGCGTTCCTGCAGTTCCTCGTCGGAGGCGTTGCGGTATTCCTCCGGGAGCACCTGCTGCCTGGGGGCGTTGCTCGGCAGCGGGTCGAACATGGATGCGCCCGGCCCGTAGCTCGGCTTGGTGGTGTCGAAATGCCACGGGTCCTGGGTGAGTCCTGCGTCGCAGGTGCTTTGCGCGCCGAGCTTGGCGATGATCTCGTCGACGGACGGTGAGGAGAGTGTTGCAGTCATGCTGCGTTCCTTTCATATGGTGTGTTCACGATGCTGACGGCATGGGCGCGGGGATGCGTGCGGCATGCCGAAGTCTGTGCTGTGGTGTGCGGGTTGTGTTTGTGCGGAGGTTCGCCGCATGCCTCTGTTATGACGGCATGAGCGCCGAGAGCGCGTCGTCCGACCGCCCCGCCGACCGTGGCGGATTCACGACGGCAGGAAGCGGGAAATCCTCGTTCGCCGTGCCGTCGTGCCGGTAGCGGTATACGGTCGCGGGACGGCTGCGCCCCACGTGGCGTTTGCGCCCGGTGTCTTCCAGATGCCCCGAGGCGAGCATCTTCCTGCGGAAGTTCGCCAGGTCGAGCGGCTGTCCGGTCACGGCCTCGTATACGTCGTGCAGCTGGCTCAGGGTGAATTCCTCACCCACGAGCTTGGTGGCGATGTCCGGGTATTCGAGTTTGCTGCGCGAACGCCACAGCGCGTACTCGATGATGCGGCGATGGTCGAAGGCAAGATCGGGAAGCTCGTCCGCGGGGAACCATCTGACGTTGTCCACTTCGGCGAAATCCTTGGTCTCGGCTTCGCCCACAAGCGCCCAGTACACGATGGAGACCATGGGAAGCCCACCGCTGGAACGCGCCGGATCGCCGAACGTGTACAACTGCTCCAAGTACTTGGGATGCAGTTCGGTGGTGGATTCCAATGCTTTGAACGCCGATTCCTCCAGGGAATGCCCTACGCGCAGATCGCCGCCGGGCAGCGCCCATGCGCCCATGAAAGGCTGTTTGACACGGCGCACCAACGGCAGCCACAGGCGGCTATGCCCACTGGCTTCGCTGTCGCCGTGCGGCCCCAAGGCCAGAATCACCACGGAGACGCCTATCTGCGGCTGTGCCAGCCGGCGCTCTGAAACATTGCCGATACCCATGGCCGTCCTTTCGCTTGCGGGGTTGTTCCCCGTCGCGAACACAGCGTACCACCATTTATAGTCACAGTGACCATAAATGGTGTTTTTCCCGGAATCAACGACGCTCCGGCCTCTCCCCTACCGCTTCTTGAAGAACCGGAACAGCTGGCTTTGCCTGATGGTCGCACCGGCCGCGACCCCAGCCACCACAACGCCTACGGCCATCGCCAACGGCGAGCGCACCGCACCCATCAGCACCGCCGCGGAATCGGATGAGACCATACGCGCGCAATACGCCGTCAGCAACGCGCACGAGCACAATGCCGCAAGCCCGGACCACACGCCCGTCTCGATCGCAATGCCCAGCAGCAACGCGCCCTTGCCCTGACCGGAGTGCAAAGCCCCCGCATATTCCAAACGCCGGCGCCTCACGGCCGCCACACCCACGAACATGCCTGAGGCAAGGGCAATCCACGGCAACCACCTGGTCGGCCGGCTCATATACGAGGCCTGCGCATCATAATGCGTGTCGAATCCCTTGTTCACCTGCGTCACGCCGGCATTGCCGCCGCCCTTGCCGGAAACCCGCAACGTGGAATACAGCAGCCCATCCACCTGTTCGCTCTGCGGCCACTGCTTGACCCAGCATTCGGTGAATACGCCCGACCCTGCGGCAACCGGCACCAGCACCGCATAGGCGAACCGAGTGTCACGCCCGTCATTGGGCCAGTCGAACACGCCGGCGACCTTCACCGAACCGGTGGTGGTACGCAACATGCCGCCACGGGCAAGGCCGAAATCCCTGGCCACATCGGATGACACCCACACGCCCGACGCATCGGCCTTCGCACCCGTACCGGCCACGACCAGGCGCAGCATGCCTGCGGTCACCTCATACGTCGACACATCCTTGCCCGGCGTGGCCCGCATGACAATACGGGAACCGGCGCGCATCGCGCCAGCCGTCGCGCCGCCGCCGAACGTATCCGCAAGCCGGTCGCACGACCCGCCATCGACATCGCCGCCCACGATGGATTTCACATCGGCATCGGACCGGATGCGCTCGCCCGCCTCGGATTCCAATCCGACCACGCTCATCGCCTCATAGCCTCCCAGCAATGTGCCGGCGACCAGCACCACCAGGAACATGGCGAACGCGCGGCTCACCCCGCTGCCGATATTGCGCATCGCCTCGGAAAGCACCGACCCCAGTCTCATGCGTCACCGCCTTCCATCTCGCCGGAGTTCACGCCGCCCGGCGCATAGTCGGCCAAGTCGAGCACCCGATCGCATGCGTCACGCGTATCGGGATCATGGGTGGCCACCAGCACGATCATCCCCTGACCGGCCAGATTGCCCAGCACATGGCTTACGGAATGTGCGGTTCTGGTATCCCCAGCTGCGCGGTCGGCTCGTCGACAAGCAGCATGTCGGGGCGGGAACACACCGCACGGGCCAGCATCAGCCGTTGCGCCTCGCCTCCCGACAAATCGGAAAAACGACGGTCGGCGGCATAGGAAAGATCGAACAGGTCCATGGCTCGCAACGCTTCCGGCTCGGCTTCGCGACGGCGCATCCCCTTGGCCAATAGCGGGAACGCCACATGGTCCAACGCGGTGCGTTCCGCTACTCCATACGGGTTCTGGAACACCCAGCCTATGCGTTTCACGCCGTCACGCACCACTGTGCCCCGGTAAGGCTTCTCCCACCCGGCAAGAATCAACAGCAGCGTGGACTTGCCGCAGCCGGAAGGCCCGCACACGGCCACCGTGACGCCGGGTTCGATCGTATAGTCAAGGTTCTCGAACAGCACATCCGTTCCCGGAAAACGATGGGCCAGCCCCTTTAGTTCCACGCGCATACGTCACCGGCCCTCACCGGCATCGCAGCGCGTTGAGCCCGCTGCCTATGCGCACCGTGGAGATTGCGGAAATATCCGTGCCGCTTGCTGTGACCAGACTTACGCCAAGCTCGCTGCCCACAATCGTCACCGGCACCGCCCTGCCTTTGCGCTGGCCTGTTTCCGGCACGATGCACCCTGCGGACCCGTTAAGCCCGAATATCGCGCCTGCGGGCACGCGCAGCGTTTGCATCGGCGCGGTCAACGCCACGGAGGCATCGATGCCATTGCTTCTCTCGTCTTGGGAAAGAGAGCGGTAGGCGTCCGATGCGGCCACCTGTTGCAGGAACGTGGCGTCCGTCATGTCAATCGTGTTTGCCGGCAATGTTCCTGTCACGCCAAGCGTGCTGATGGCGCGATTCTCGGATGATGCCATGCCGTTCTTGATGCTGAGCTTCGTCAGCATACCGGGGATCTTGCCTACCGGCGTTCCGCCCCCGACGTTGCTTCCCTTGGTCGCCGTCCATGCGTCCACGTTTACCGTGGGTTGTGGAATCCATATCGTATCCGTCACCTGCAGCGAGCCGTCCGATGCGTTTCCGTTGTCCGCCATGAGCTGCCGCCAGCCGTCGGAAGTGGCCCACCAGTAGATGTTCGAGCCGGGTACGCTGTTGTAGCCAAGTCTGTTCAGTTCATTGTTCAAGGCGAGCACGTCGTCACCTGTATCCCCGGTTTTCAGATCACGATAGAGGGGAATCGCCGTATTCAACGCCACTACCGACCGGTCGTTGACGCGGTAGGCGCCCCTGCCTGACGACAGGCCGCCTGCGGACCAGTCGTCGGTGACCGTTCCGGAGGCGTTGCCGATCAGATCCTGTTCGGCGGAAATCGTGGGCACAAGCGTCACCTGCTGCGAACCGTTGTACTCCTGCAAACTCGCCGGCGCCGTCGTGACCTCCTTCGCACCCGACAGGAGCTGTGGCGAGCGATCGGGCAACCATAGCGCGCAAGCGCCTACCGCAATGCATGCGGATACCGCGACGGCCAGCAACGTCCAGGTCAGAGCCATCCTGCGGGTCTTCCCTCCTGCTGCCGGAACGCTCCTCCGTTTGCTCATAATGCCCCCTTCGGGCGTTCATGCGGCCGCTTCATTGCACAGGCCGCATGTCCGTTATGATTCCGTTTCCAGTATCGTGCTCCGCTTTGCGAAGCACAATCCGCACCTACCTTATTTGTGTAGATGCACCCGGCACTTCTCACACCGAACCGCAGCCATCTGCATTCGCTGCTCAGCACACGTTCAATGACGATTCGCGTATCTGTCTAACGGCTCTGCGTTAGGGGAATGCGGGCGTACATGTTCCAATCCCCATCCAGCATCTCCGCCGTCAGAGTGCCGCCCAGCTTCCTGATCGATTCCCGATAGAACGCAAGTCCATGCCCTCCTTCCGCAAACACCGGCGCTTCGTCGCCGTTCCTGGCGCGATTGACCTGGGTGATCTCGATGCTCGTTTCGCGCAGCAGCACGAACAATTCATACGGCGATTCCGGCACCGCATGCTTGGCGAGATTCGCATATATCTCGCGCAACAGCCCCTGCACGACCCGAAGGGTATGCTCCGGCATATCGTTCGGATGCCCGATCACGCTGATTGTTCCGCTGCCTTGGAATCCTGCCGAGGCCATGCGTTCGTCGCCGTCATGGATGGCATGCCGCACACCGTCCATCAGCTGCTGCTGGGCGACGGTGACGGCGTTATTCCTGTCATCGGTCGAATCAAGCTGGTCGATGACCTTATGCACGTTCGCCAACGCCGATTGAATACGGTCGTTCACCTGTGTCAACAGTTCACGGTTGGCGCAGTCGGGCTGGCTCATTTCCTGCTGCGTCATCGCAGCCGCCAGAGCCAGATCACCGGTGACGGCATCGTGTATGCGGTCGGCTATCTCCACATTGCGCTGCATGCGCTCGGCCTGCGCCTGTACGGCCGCCGCCTGCCGTTCCTTTTCGAAGCGACGTTCACGCCAGCGCAATCCACGCCCGGCCAGTACCGACAGCATGTAGATGAAAGCGAATGAAGGCACATTGCGTAGCTGAAGGTCATACCCGGGAATCAACGTGTCAAGACATTGCACTGCGGTCAACGCAATAACGAGCGCAACGGCAACAACGTTGCTTGTTTCGAAGGCAAGCAATCCTGCAGCGAAAATAACACCATATAGGGAATATACCCGGAAATCAACGGATAACGCATCAACGGCAACAGTGGCGATAAGAAAAATAGGGAGCGCGATCCTGGGACGCCAATACGCGAATATAAGCAACGCAATCTGCACTAAAGCCGCTAGAAGAGCCTGCCAATGGGAAAAATCCCCCATGGACAGATAAGTGAGCAGATTGATGACTGGAATCAACAGAAACAGCAGACGGAACGGATGACGAATACACCGTTTCAGATTTTTCATGGATCTCTCCGTCACTCGTCGCATTCGTCATGCCGCAACCACGTCGACACCGCCTGCCGAGAGGTTCTGCACCCGAGTTTTCTGGTGATGTTCTGCATATGCTTGCGCACTGTCGCCGGAGCGATATGCAGCCGCTGCGCGATCTGGTTGTCCGGCAATCCGACCCTTGCAGCCAATTCGATGACCGTCTCTTCGGTAGGGGTCAATGCCGGAGCGCTCGACGCACTGTTGCTGATACGGTAATACGCTCCCTGCGGGGTTTCGAATCCGTCCATCACTTTGCCGCTGAGCAACTGCATCATGGCATTGGCCAGTTTGCCGATATCGTTTTTGCCGATCAGCCCTTGCCCACCGGCTGCAATCATGGCGTTTCTGTACCGGGTCAGCGAAAAACTGGTCATCCCCAGTATGGGCAATTGCCTGTTCTTACTTCGAATCCTGTGGCACACCGACGTGCCCCGCATGTCCTCCAACGACATGTCGAGCATCAGCAGATCGTAATGTTCGCTTTGATTCGAGCAACGCTGCACCGCTTCGAGCCCCGACGTGGATTGCCATGCGACATACAATCCCGGCAGCTGCTTCGCAATGAGCGAATCTAATACTCTCAGCGCCAAATCATCATTATCGACCAGTGCAATCCGCTTCGGCACAGTACGTTGCACCGCCATCATGCCTTCCCCTGAACAATCATTCATGAAGTATCTTCCCGTTATGCATGCCACCTTACGCACCGGCGTCGGCATTAGCTACACATATGTGTATATTGCTGCGAAAACGCATGATATACGCCGACATCTCGGTCATTCCACCTTTCGATGTGCTACACCGGACAGTACTGGCTCATTCAATGATGAACAGACCAAATCTGTGGATTACATTTTCGGGGGTGTCTCATATGAACACACATCATCTGTATCGCGTTCTTGCCTGCGTGGCATGCGTCGGCATGGTTGCCGCGGGCTGTGCCGGGTGCGGTTCCTCTGGTGGTTCCTCCCACCCTCAATCCGATTCGGCCGGTTCTTCCGGTTCTTCCAGCTCGTCCGGCGGCAGTTCGACGGGCGGCGCGAAGATCGCCCCGACGCTGAAGGATTATGTGCAGAGCTGCTCGATAGCGATTCGGCTTCCATGTCCGCCCAGCAGAAGGCGGCGCTGGAACGCGCAGTGCAGAACGGTGGCAAGGTCTCCCAGTCGGATTACGAACGCGCCTGGTCGGATTACAAGCAGTGTATCGTCGACAAGGGCTATTCCGCGCCGGAACTGTACAAATATTCGAGCGGCGTATATGCGCTTCCCACATACGACACCCCTGACGGCACCACCAGCGAGCAGCAGAAGAGCAGCAAGAGGCTCAACGAGGATCTCAGCGCATGTGGCACGCTGCACGTCACCGATATCAACACCGTGTACAAGCTCCAGATCGGCAACCCCGGCCTGTCCACGGACACATCCGCCGTGGCCGTGGACTGCCTGCGCCGGGAGAACGTCAAGCCGAAAAGCTACACCGCCGAGCAACTGGACAAGGATCTTGCCTCCGCCAAGGGCGGCCTTACCAACAATGCCAAGGCGCTGAACTGCCTGGTCATCTCCGGCATCAATGCCGCACCGAGCAACGCACCCGTCTGGCATCCGTTCGAATAGACGCCTCAGAATAGACGCCGCTACTTCCCCAACTTCGCGTAGAACCCACGCTCCTGTGCCACGAACGGGCGCAGGAGCGTCGTCATGCCGACGGCAAGCAACGTGAAGATGGCACCGACCGGGCCGAGCCACATCAGGCCGAGATGGTCGTTGACCAGGCCGCCGACCGCCGAACCGAGCGCGATGCCGATATTGAACGACATGGAGTTGAGCGACGCGGCCAGATTGAGCGAACCGGGGTGGGACTGCGCGGCGACATCCATGTACAGCACCTGCGATGCGGAGTTCTGCAAGTACATCGCCATGCCAAGCACCACCAGCAGCACCGCCCCGTATGCCGGCACCCAGTGCGCCACAATCAGCGAGGCGAGCAGCACGGTATGCACGCAGTAGATCGGGCGGATGTGCGTCAACGGCTCCACTCCCCTGCCACGGTCTGCCAGCTTGCCTCCATACAGGTTGCTCCACAGGCACGCCGCGCCGAAGATCACCAGACCGAAGCTCAGGAATTGTTCCGGCACATGCACCTCGTCGCGCATGATCGGCGTGAGATAGGTGTAGAACACGTAGCTTGCGGCGGCACCGAACATCACGCAGGCCACGCCAAGCTGGATGCGGCGGTCAAGGAACAGCCTGAACTGCGGTAGGAAGCCGATCTTGACGATATGGCTGTTGCGCGGCAGCACCGCGATCATCAGCACCATCAGCGCGACCGTGAGCACGCACACCAGAACGAACGCCCAGCGCCAGCCGAAGGCGTTGGCCACCCATGTGCCGACCGGCACACCCACCACGGAGGCGATGGAGAAACCGGAGAACACCCATGCGATGAATTTGGTGCGATACCGCTCGGTGGTGACGTCCGGCGCGTAGGTCATGGCGATGGCCACGAGCGTGCCGGAGACGAGCGCGATCATGATGCGGGCGATCAGCAATACCGGGTAGTTCGGGGCGATCGCGCACAGCACGTTGCCGGCGAGGAACACGCCGACGAGCGTCAGATGCGTGGCGAATCGCGGGAAGCGTGCGGACAGCGCCGAACCAAGCGGCGTGACCGGCGCGTACACGAGCGCGAACAGCGAGACCAGATTGCCCACGGTCACTTCCGAGACCTTCAGTCCCGTGGCGATGTCAGGCAGAATGCCGACCATGATGAATTCGCTCATGCCCAGCGCGAAGCTCAATGCGATCAGCGTGACCACCGGCAGGTTGAAGAACCCGCCGTCGCCTTGAGGAGTGTGTTCCGTATGTTCCCGTGCCATATCCGACTGCGTCATCCGTATGCGTTCTCTCTTGTGAATCCATAATGCCGGCCCGTTGCCGGCCAGCCTGTCAATCGTTCTACTTTCGGTGTACAGCATAATGCGGCGCATACCGAAAGACCGGCCATCGGACACTCCGACAGCCGGCCTTCGATTTCACGATAACGGAACCATTCGTTCAGGCGACGATACCCTCCGCCACCAGTTCGCGTGCCACCTCGCGGTATTCCTTGCTGGTCTTGTGCCCCGGCGAATAGAACGTGATCGGTGCAGCGGCCACGGTGGAATCCGGCAACTTGATGGAACGGGAGATCACCGTGTGGAAGACCTTGTCCTGGAACGCCTCGTAGATGCGCTGCATAACCTCCTCGCAGTGCAGCGTCTTGGTGAACATGGTCACCAGCACGCCGTACACCTCAAGGCTCGGGTTGATGCGGCTCTGCACCTTCTTGATGGACTGCATGAGCAGTGCCACGCCACGCAGGGCGAAGAACTCGGCGGCCACGGGGATGATGACGCCATCGGCGGCGGTCAGCGCGTTCACCGTGAGCAGACCCAGCGACGGCTGGCAGTCGATGATGATGACATCGTATTCGTCCTTCAGCGGGCGCAGCACGCTGGCGAGGATCTGTTCGCGACCGACCTCGGTGACCAGCTGCACCTCAGCGGCGGACAGGTCGATGTTGGCGGGGATGACGTCAAGGTTCTCGAACTTCGTATGCTGCACGACATCGTGCGGGTCGACATCTGGGTCGAACAGAGCGGTGTAGATGGTGTTCTCCACGGTGTTCGCATTGATGCCGAGACCGACGGTCGCGGCCCCCTGCGGGTCGAAATCGACGATCAGGCATCGGCGCCCGTACTGGCTCAACGCGCCGGCGATATTGATGGAACTGGTGGTTTTGCCGACGCCGCCCTTCTGATTGCACATGGCAATGACCCGTGCCGGGCCGTGGTGTTCCAGCGGCTCGGGAGCGGGAAAAGTTTCATAATCGCGTCCAAGCAAATCCGTAGGCATACTCCCCACTGTACCAAACCTCAGCCCGTCGGCGGGGAAATCGGGCACCTCGTGGAAGAACATCGCCCGGCATGCGGCATTACACCCGATTCATCGGCGGTTCGCATGCCGTGATGAACATCGTTGCCATACGGACGCTGCGCCTCATGGCCGGACGCACCGCGCATGTCAGCGGGCACGCGGATGCGCGGTGAGATACGTTTCGATCAGATTCTCCGGACTCACATGCGTGTAGATCTGCGTGGTGGTGACGCTCGCATGACCCAGCAGCTCCTGCACGGTGCGCACGTCGGCACCGCCCTGGATGAGGTGCGTGGCGAAGGAGTGCCGCAGCGTGTGCGGGTGCAGCGGCTTGTCGATATGGGCGCGCTTGCCCGCCTGGTTCACCACCTCCCATACGGATTGGCGAGACATGCGCTGCCCGCGCTTGTTGAGGAACACCGCCCTGCGCTCGGGTGCCTTGCTCTTCGCGCACCCCTCCAGCACGCAACGGCCTTCGTCCAGATAGCGTTTCAGGGCCGCGCAGGCATACTCCCCCACCGGCACCAGCCGTTGCTTCGAGCCTTTGCCCATAAGCCTCGCCACACGCTCGTCCATGTCGATGTCGCTCAGATCGGTGCCAACCGCCTCCGACACGCGGCACCCGGTGGCGTACATGAACTCAAGCAACGCCTTGTCCCGCAGCAGCACTGCATTGGGCACGTCCATCGCGCAGTCGGGCGCGGGGACGAGCATGCAGTCCAGCAGTCTCGCCACCTCGTCCACGGTGAGCACGTCGGGCAACGTGCTTGCGCCCTTCGGCGCCTTGACCGCGGCCGATACGTCGTCGGTCACGGCGTGCTGGGCGAGCGCGAAGCGGTGGAACTCGTGTATGGATGCGAGATTGCGCGCCTTGGATCGTGCGCTTGCGCCGTTGGCGTCCAGATGCGCGATGTATTCCTCGACGTGGTTGCGGGCTATGCCGTTGGGCTCCATGATGCCCTGTTCCCGCAGCCAAGCGCAGTACCGGTCAAGATCGGATGTGTACGCCTTCACCGTCGCCTTCGACAGGCCGCGTTCCACGTCGATGTGGGCGATGAACTGTGTTTCCAAGCGTGCGAGGGCATCGGTCTGACTCATGCCGACCATTGTATGCCGGCTTGTTGCCCATCGCGGACCGCACCGCCGGATCGACCCGCCATGATGCATGCCAGTGCGAGCCACGCATACGCCCGGACAACAAGAAAACCCCGCCGAAAACGGCGGGGTTTCATAAAACCTATGCGGTTGGAACGACTCAGGCGTTGACCGGAGCGTTCACGTCGGCCGGCAGAGCCTTCTTGGCTTCGGCGACGATGGCCTTGAAGGTCTCCGGATCGCTCACGGCGAGCTCGGCGAGAGCGCGACGATCCAGTTCGATGCCGGCGAGACGCAGGCCCTGGATGAAGCGGTTGTAGGTGATGCCCTCAGCGCGGACAGCGGCGTTGATGCGCTGGATCCACAGCTTGCGGAAATCGCCCTTGCGAGCCTTACGGTCGCGGAAGTTGTAGTTAAAGGAGTGGAGCAGCTGTTCCTTGGCCTTGCGGTACAGGCGGGAACGCTGGCCGCGGTAACCGGAAGCCCTTTCGAGAACGACGCGACGCTTCTTGTGAGCATTTACTGCGCGCTTCACACGTGCCATATGTATTCCTTCGCTTTCTTAAAAATTCTTAAAGGGTTATTTCACTTGCTCAGCATGCGGTTGAGCTTCTTGGTCTGCGGGCCCGCGAGAACCTGATCGGCCTTCAGTGCACGACGCTTGCGAGCGGACTTGTGCTCAAGGTTGTGGCGCATGGCGCTGCCGGCCTGCATCAGCTTGCCCGTGCCGGTACGGCGGACGCGCTTGGAAGCGGCGGAATTACTTTTCATCTTCGGCATTGCTGCCCTCCTTGTTGGTGTGCTTCTTGCTGGAAGTCTTAGAAATCGAGGCCTGCGCTTCGGCTGCCGCCTGGGCCTGAGCCTCCTGCTTTGCGGCGAGACGTGCCGCCTGGCGAGCCTGTCGTTCGGCGCGGGACTCCGCACCGCGACGGCGCTGCTCGGACTGGGTGTGCACCTTCTTGCCCTTAGGCGCAAGCACCATGATGATGTTGCGGCCTTCCTGCTTCGGCTGGGACTCGATGGTGCCGTATTCCTCCACCTCTGCGGCGAGACGCTGCAGCAGCTCGACGCCGCCGATCGGACGGGACTGTTCGCGGCCACGCAGCATGATGGTGACCTTGACCTTGTCGCCGCCGTTGAGGAAGCGGGTGACATGCCCCTTCTTCACATCGAAGTCATGGTCGTCGATCTTCAGACGGAAGCGGATTTCCTTGACTTCTGCGGTGTTCTGATTGCGGCGTGCCTCACGAGCCTTGATCTTCTCGTTGTACTTGTACTTGCCGTAATCGATGAGCTTGGCAACCGGAGGCTTTGCATTGGGCGCCACCTCGACGAGATCGAGGTTCGCTTCCTTCGCAAGGTTCAGTGCGACCGAGGTCGCGATAACGCCCACCTGCTCGCCCTTAGGGCCGATCAGGCGCACCTGCGAGACGCGAATCTCGTCATTAATGCGTGGTTCGTCGCTGATGATGACTCCAATCCTCTGTATTTCCTTCACGAGGCTCACTTGGAATATCCAGCATTCGGTTTCACGGCATGCCATTCACGCTCCATATATGGAACATACTGGCACTCTTCGTTCCCCATCTCGTACGCATGTACGGGAGGAACATGCCTTGAACCCGAAACCCTGAAAGGTTCCCAGGTGGGGTTGCCCCGCTTTCTTGATTTCTCAAGCCAAGGGTTCAGTGTACCACCGGGCTTGACAAACGGGCGCCCGCGTGTCATGCACACGAACGTCCGTCATACGCTCTTCCGCGATTGCCGCCGTTATTTGCCGCTGTCGCTCGAATCCGGCTTGTCCCAGCAGTTCATTCCGCCGGCACCGCCGCTGTCTCGGAACACGATGCAGTGCTTCTCGCCGTCAGGCGTGTTCACGGTCACGTACCGGTAGCTGGAGCTGTCGCTGCCGCCGTAGCCGTTGCTGCCGGTATGCCATTTGCCGTCGCGCAGATCCATCGCGTTGCCGGTGTTCGCACTGTCGTGCCGGCCGCCCTTGATCTCGATGCTGCAACCGCCCAACGGCAGGCAGAGCGCCACGGCCATCGCCGCCACGGCAAGGCGCTTCGATCCCCGCGTCCTCGTCATCGTGCTCATGCGATCGCGATGATGTCCGGCTTGGAGCCGTCGTGCACGAAGTACACGTCATACCACGTCAGGAAGGAGTAGACGGTCCAGATCTTACGGCGGTCGTCGGTCTTGCCGGCGTAGTTGTCGTCGATCATCTTCAGCAGGGCCTTCTGATCGAAGAACTTGCTCACGTAGTCACGTTCGAACACGGAGCGCACGTACTTGTAGAACTTCTCCTCGCGCAGCCACTTCTTGATCGGCACGGGGAATCCGAGCTTCTCACGGTCGTACCATTCCTTCGGCAGGTGCTTTCCCGCCGCCTTGCGGAACGCGTACTTCGTGTTCTCGTCGGTGATCAGGTACTTGGTCGGCACCTGCTCGGCCACGGCCATCAGCTCCTTGTCAAGCAACGGCACGCGCAGCTCCAGGGAGTGCGCCATGGTCATCTTGTCGGCCTTGAGCAGAATGTCTCCCGGCATCCACTGGTGCATGTCGAGGTACTGCTTCTTCTTCAGCTCGCTCAGACCCTTGCCCTCGACGCGGGCGTAGGTCTTGTCGACGATGCTCTGCACGCTCGGCGCCTTGCGGTATTCGGGCTTGAGCAGCTTGTCGGATTCGGATTCCTCGAACACGCGCGCCTGGCCGATGAAGCTCTCCTCCGCCGGGGCGAGATTCGCGTACAGGTGCCATGCGCCGTGGAAGGTCTTGCCCTTGCACCAGCGGGCGATGGCATGGCGGGGTCCGGCCGGCAGGTGGGACAGCCAGCGGGTGAGCACCTTGATCGGCTTGAACTTGGTGTGCACGCCGTAATCGATGTATCCGGCGAACAGTTCGTCGGCGCCTTCGCCGCTGAGCACGACTTTGACGTCCTTCGCAGCCAATGCCGACAGGAAATACAGCGGCACGCAGCTCGGGTTGGAATCCGGCTCATCCAAATGCCACTGGATGCGCGGGAATGCAGCGAACGCCTCCTCGTCGGTCAACGCCTCGGCGGTGTTGTTCAGGTCGATGAGTTTGGCAAGTTCTCCGGCCTGCTGGGATTCGTTGTACGTCCCCTTGCCGAAGCCGATGGAATACGTGTGCTCGGGGCGTGCGACCGCGGCCACATAGCTCGAATCCACGCCGCTGGACAGGAACGAGCCGACCTCCACGTCGGCGATCTGGTGGGCCTTGACCGAATCGCATACCGTGCGGTCGATGGTGTCCACCAGCGGATCGAGCTTGGTGGAGGATTCGCGGAAATGCTCGTCGTAGTATTCGTGAATGCTCATCTTGCCGTCGCGGTAGGTGAAGTAATGGCCTTCCGGCAGCTTGAATACGCCCTTGAAGAAGGTCTCGCCGATGGCCGGGTATTGGAAGGTCATGTACGGCTTGAGCGCCTTCTCGTTGAGCTCCTTGACGAAGTCAGGGTGCTGCAGCAGGCTCTTGATCTCCGAGGCGTACATGAACGTGCCGTTCATCTTGGCATAGTAGAAGGGCTTGATGCCGAAATGGTCGCGGGCGCCGAACAGTTCGCGCTTGGTCCTGTCCCAGATCACGAAGGTGAACATGCCTCGAATCTTCTGCAGCAGTTCCACGCCCCACTCCTCATAGCCGTGCAGCAGCACCTCGGTGTCGCTTTTGGTGGTGAAGGTGTGGCCGGCCTCGATAAGCTGTTCGCGAAGCGGCTGATAGTTGTAGATCTCACCGTTGAAGGTGATGACGAGCGAGCCATCCTCGTTGTAGATTGGCTGCTGGCCGCCGCCCAGGTCGATGATGCTCAGACGGCGATGTCCCAAAGCCGCATGCTCGTCGATGTAATGTCCTTCGCTGTCCGGGCCGCGATGTGCGATGATGTCGGTCATGCGCTTGAGCACCGGGCATTTGGTATCGATCGGCATGTCGTTGACGAATCCCGCGATTCCACACATAAGGTCTGCTTATCCCTTCCTCTTGTGAACCACGCACCACACTAGCAAGATGTTTGTATCGAACATGTGGCGAATCTCCGGCAGCGGGATGTGATCTTCCCCATGCGCCCGTGTGGGACACCGGTTCCCGCGACACCCCGGATTAGACTATGGGGGCATGACTGACAAGACAAGCAAGACGAGGCCATGCGTGATCTTCGGCGCCGGCGAATACTACGACGAGACGCCCAGGATTCCCCATGACGCCTTCATCGTGGCCGCGGACGGAGGCCTGGACCACACACGCGAGCTGGGACTTGCCGCCGATGTGATCGTGGGCGACTTCGATTCCTTGCAGGGCGGCATGCCCGCATCGGGCGAGCGCACCATCGCGCTGCCGCCGGAAAAGGACGATCCGGACATGCTCTCCGCGTTGAAGATCGGCTGGGCCCACGGTTCCAGGACATTCCATATATATGGTGCGCTTGGCGGAAGGGTGGACCATACGATCTCGAACATCCAGCTCATGGCACTGCTCGCCCGGCATGGCGGCATCGGATTCCTGCATGGCGACGGCACCATCATCACCGCCATCTGCGACGGCGAACTTGACTTCCCCGCAAACGACGTGAAGCCCGGCCGCATGGTATCGGTCTTCTCCCATTCCGACATCGCCACCGGGGTGAGCGAGTCCGGCCTCAAATACGAACTGGCCGACGCCACCATGAGCAATATCCGTGTCAATGGCGTCAGCAACGAGTTCCTTGGCGGCCGGCCCGCCACAATCGCGGTCGGGCACGGCACGCTCATCGTCACCTTCCCCGCCGAGGCACCGCTGCCGGCAGTGGCCTGGGAACATGGATTCACCGGCGATCTGGGCGAACTCGACACCGAGGTGTCGCGGGCATTGCACACCGAGCCCCGCACTTTGTAACGATGCCGGCATGCCATATTGTGAAGCGTTCGCGCTCCATATGGAGGGTGTCCGAATACAGGTAAAATGACTTCGTTTGCATTGCCTGAAGTACAGGTAGGGCATTACAGTGGAACCGTTGGTAAAACCATGGCTTGGCATGCGTAACACCATGCCCGGCCTTCCCAAAGGGAGAATTACATGACAGTTAAGATTGGTATCAACGGCTTCGGTCGTATCGGTCGTCTCGCTTTCCGCCGCATCTTCGAGCTGCAGGCTCGCGGTGGCCAGGCTGGCGACATCGAAGTTGCCGCCATCAACGATCTGACCACCCCGGCAACTCTCGCCTACCTGCTGAAGTACGACAGCACCCACGGCACCTTCCGTCATGACGACGGCACCCCGGTCGACGTGAAGGCCACCGAGGATTCCATCATCGTCGACGGCAAGGAATACAAGGTCTACGCCGAGAAGGACGCCAACAACATCCCGTGGGTCAAGAACGACGGTGTCGAGTACGTGCTCGAGTGCACCGGCTTCTACACCTCCGCCGAGAAGTCCCAGGCTCACATCAACGCCGGTGCCAAGAAGGTCCTGATCTCCGCCCCGGCCAAGGACGATGTCACCCCGACCGTCGTGTTCGGCGTGAACCACGACATCCTGAAGGCTTCCGACGTGATCGTCTCCGCCGGTTCCTGCACCACCAACTCCATGGCCGCCATGGTCAAGCTGCTGGACGAGAAGTTCGGCATCAAGGCTGGCTTCATGACCACCATCCACGCCTACACCGGCACCCAGATGCTGCTGGACGGCCCGCGTGGCACCAAGACCGGCCGCAACCTGCGCGCTGCCGCCATCAACACCATCGCTCACTCCACCGGCGCTGCCAAGGCCATCGGCAAGGTCGTTCCGTCCGTGAACGGCAAGCTGCAGGGCCACGCCCAGCGTATCCAGGTTCCGGATGGCTCCGTCACCGAGCTGACCACCGTCCTGAACAAGGAGACCACCGCCAACGAGATCAACGAGGCCTTCAAGGCTGCCTTCGCTGATTGCGATTACTACGGCTACAACGACGAGGGCATCGTGTCCTCCGACATCCTCGGCGACACCCACGGTGGCGTGTTCGATCCGACCCAGACCGACGTCAACACCGTTGACGGCGTGACCATGGCTCGCACCGTCTCCTTCTACGACAACGAGTACGGCTTCACCTCCAACATGATCCGTACCCTGCTGTACTTCGCCGAGATCTCCGAGTGAATCCAAGCGGAGTGATCCGCACCGGTTCATAACGAACTCATTGCGAAAGGCCCTCGCCCTGCGACGGGGGCCTTTTGCGTACCCGTGGATTTTCCGCATTCCTGACATATGCTGCACAACTCCGGCAGCCAGCGCTTTCCGCCCATGCCGGCACTTCTTCCCTTCCTTCCCCGTTGCCGCAACGGTGTCCGATTCCCCCGAATCGGACATGCGGCCTGCATCGCACAATCCCCAGATGACCGATTGTCCCGAAAACGTCTCTTCAGGCCCTATGATGGTCGCCATGAGCAAGAAAAAGCATGAGAAGGGCGCAGGCTCCACTCCGGCGACCGTGCAGTTGGAGAAGGCCGGCGTGGCGTTCAAGACCTACGAATACGAACATTCGAACGATCATATGGACGACGGCTATGGCATCGAGGCCGCGAAAAAGCTCGGTTTCGACGAGCATCAGGTGTTCAAGACGCTGATGGCCGACACCGGTTCGGAACGCGTGGTGGGCGTGGTGCCGGTAAGCGGGCATATGGATCTGAAGGCGCTGGCCGCCGCGGTCGGTGCGAAGAAGGCGGCGATGGCCGATCCCAAGGTCGCGATGCGGGAGTCGGGATACGTGGTCGGCGGCATCTCCCCCTTGGGCCAGCGCACGAAGCACAAGACCGTACTGGACGAAAGCGCACTGCAGTTCGATGAGATCCTGCTGTCGGGCGGCAAGCGCGGATTCTCCGTGGGACTGGATCCGCATGACCTGCTGAAGGTGCTGGACGGCATCGCAGCCCCGATCGGCACCTGGTAATCGACCGACGTTTCTTTGCTGGCAACGGCCCGCAGGCGCAGCCGGAACCGGATATCATTCCGATCCAGCCACACCTGCGGGCCGTCTGCGTTCCCGGATCAGGATGGCACCCGTAATTCGCCCCATTTACAAACCATCAGCATGGCCATGCCCAGCCATCACCCGAATATCGCCACGCTCACGACCCGATAACGTAGCCAAAATGGGACGACACCCGTAGCCAGCAACGCTCACAGCCCGCCGGCGCAGCCAAACCGGGATGATAATCGGAACCGGTCACGCCTACTATCCCTGCGCACAGCCGGGGCCGACCATTATCCGAAAATTGCCACGTAACCGGATCGTCGGCGTAGCCTAAACCGGATGATGGGCGGCAACGGCACCACGAGATGGCTACTGCGCGACCTGACGGCGCAGTTCGGCGGGCAGCACGAAGTGCATGTTCTCCTTGGTGGTCTCCACGGATTCCATACCGGTGTAGCCCATGGCGCGCAGGGCCGCGACCACGCCCTCCACATACATCTCCGGCACGGAGGCACCCGACGAGATGCCCACGGCCTCCACGCCGTCGAACCATGCCGGGTCAAGCTCGCCGGCATCATCCACACGATGCGCCTGACCGCATGCGCCGGTCTTCACCGGAGCGCCGGGGGCCGCGAATCGGGCGTCGAGCCCTTCCTGCCCCACTTCCATCAGGCGTACGGAATTCGACGAATTGGCGGATCCCACGATCACCACGCAGTCGGAGCGTTCGGCGACCAGCTTGACCGCCGACTGCCGGTTCGACGTGGCATAGCAGATATCCGAGCTCGGCGGCATCTCGATCCAGGGGAATCGCTGCTGCAACGCGGCGATGGTTCCGGCCGTCTCGTCTACGCTCAGCGTGGTCTGGGTCAGCAGCACCAGTTTGGTTCCCGGCTGGAAATCAAGCTGTGCGACATCGCCTTCATGCTCGATCAGGTGGACGTGCTCGGGGCTCTCCCCCACCACGCCTACGGCCTCGTCATGCCCGAGATGCCCGATGTAGACGATTTCGTACCCTTCGCGCACGAATCGCAGCACCTCGCGATGTACCTTGCCCACCAACGGGCAGGTGGCGTCGATCACGTTCAATCCCCGCCGTTTCGCCTCGGCCTTGACCAGTGGGGACACGCCGTGCGCGGAGAACACGACCGGAATATTCGCGCTTGCCGCGGCGTCGGGAATCTCATCGAGCTCTTCGACGAACACCGCGCCCTGCGAGGCCAGTTCCTCGACCACATGCCGGTTGTGCACGATCTGCCTGCGCACGTACACCGGCGGCAGGCCGTCCTGCCCGCCACGCTGCGGAACGGACTTGAGAATGGTCTGCACCGTCAGTATCGCCCTGTCCACGCCGGCGCAAAATCCACGCGGGTCGGCCAGAATGATGCGTTTACCCATATTGTTTGCCCTTGCCTTTCTGCCGCACAACAACCCCACCAAGCATAGCCGAACGGCGGATAGAGCACCCCATCGGGTTTTTACTAAACCATATTTTTTTACACGATTTTTTACTAGAAAAACGGCCGTCCGCCGAAGCCGCGTTACACTTGGTGTTAGCGGTAACTGCCGCCATCTATCAGACACTATGGGAGTGTGAATAATGGCAAAGAACCTTTCCCCTCGTACCGGTCAGCAGTACTCGATCGCCTGCGGCGACTGGAAGGCCGTCGTCACCGAACTCGGCGGAACGCTGCGCGAACTCACCTACCGTGGGCGCAATGTCATCGTCCCGCTCGGCCCCGATGATCCCGTCACCTGCTGCCAGGGGCAGATGCTGATCCCGTTCCCGAACCGCATCGAGGCCGGCACCTACACCTTCGAAGGCGTCACCTACGAGCTGCCCATCGACGAGCATGAGCGCAACAACGCCATCCACGGCTACGGCTATCGCTCGTTCTGGAAGCTCGAAGCGCTCACCGAGACCTCCGTCACCCAGTCCTGGCGTGTGCCGTACCTGCTGGGCTACCCCTTCGACGTCACTGTGACGGCGACGCACGAGCTCACCGAGAATGGCATGACGGTCACCATCAGCGCAACCAACAACGGCGACATCGACGCCCCGTGGGCCGTGGCGCTCCACCCGTGGCTGGACAACGGCTTCAACGGCTACGGCGACGAGATTGACGGCCATAACGCGCAGTGCACCCTGCAGGTGCCGGCCAAGACGCATGTCACCGTCAACGAGAACCTCATCCCGACCGGCACCGAGCCGGTGGACGGCACCAAGTACGATCTGCGCAAGCCGACCCTGCTGACCAACCAGCCGTTCGACGACGCCTGGACCGATGTGGAGCATGATGCGGACGGCAAGACCACCGCCACCTTCACCCGCCCGGACGGCCTGACCATCACCGTTGGCGGCGACGAGACGATCACATCCTTCCAGGTGTGCACCGGCACCGGCTTCCCCGCCGAAAAGCACCCGGCCGGCACCGCCGTGGAACCGCAGACCGCCTATGCGAACGCCTTCAACACCGGCAACGAGCTCATCACCATCAAGCCCGGCGAGACCAGCACCACCGAGATCTTCCTCGGCGCACGACTGGCCTGAGCGTCGGAATCATCCGGCCGGGTTGCGACCGATTCCGATTGCTTTCGGTCGCAACCCGGCTGGATAATGAAACGGGCATTTGCCAAGGTCTTCCGGTCATGGCATAATGCCTAAGGCTTATTTTTATTACTGAAAAGGAGTCCAATCATGGGCATGCGTGGACGTAAGCGCAAGGATCGTCGTAAGAAGGCCGCCAACCACGGCAAGCGCCCGAACGCCTGATCCTGTCGAATAGACGTAGAAACCCTCCCGAATCTTCCGGTTCGGGAGGGTTTCGTTTCATTCGCCGTTCAGATCACGCAGCCGCCACGTGTCGCATCCCTCGATCGCGGCGAAACCGCCGTCACTCGCTCTCCTCCTCGCAGCAATGGTCGAGCGTGGCCTTCAATCGGGCCATCAGGCAGGCGGGCGCGGTTTCGGGCCGAAGGTAGCTGCGCAACGCGGCGATCATCGCGCGTTCGTGCGCGCCGCAGCAGGCCATGGGGTCGAAGTACTCCGCACTGCCGGTGGTGATATGCACTTCCGTATGGCTCACCACACCATCCGCACCAGCGCGGGTGATGGAGATATGCCGTTCGATGACGGGAGCGCGTCTGCCGCCTTGGCTGTCGCGGCCATCGCTCTGCTGAGGTGAATCACAACAACAACACATGATAGTTCTCTCTCCTATTTCTTCGTATTATCGTTGCCTGTGCTGGGTTTGTCACTGGTCTTTGCGGATAGTGAACCGACTGCGGCCGGCCTCTTGCCAGCAAGATAGCCACGAGCCTCGGCGTAGGACGCCAGCTCGTGCTTGAGCTGGGTGCGCGCACGGTTCAGTCGGCTCATCACCGTACCGATTTTCACCCCCTGTTCCTTGGCCACCTGGCTGTATGATTTGCCGTCGATCGCTGCGTCGATGAACACCTGCCTGCGTTCGGGGGACAGTTTCGCGAGCGCCGCCATGATCTCCTCCGGGGCGAAGGCGTCCAGATACTCCTCCTCCGCGGATTTGAGCCCGTCTGAGGTGTGCTCGGATGCGGAGTAGATGTCCCAGTCGTCGTATTCGCCGGACGAGTCGTTGGCGCGTTGCGGGCGACGCTTGGCCTTGGCGTACTGGTTGAAGAAGGCGTTGCGTTCGATGGTGGTCATCCATGCTTCGAAGTTCGTGCCGGGGGTAAAGGAGTCGAAGGCCTTGAAGCCTTTCTCAAACGTGTCTTGCACCAGATCCTGCGCGTCGTCGGGGTTATTGGTCAGTTTCATCGCCTGACGGTACAGCGCGTTGACTGCGGGCATGGCGAGCCGCTCGAAGCGTTCACGCTTCTGCGTCAGAGTTTCGCCGTCATTATTCGTCACGGATTCCATTGTAATCCCCAGTTTTTTGTCAGGTTTCGCCGTCACAATAAAGGGCGGAAAAAGACTTGGGAAAGGACCCCGCATGACTCTGTCGCTCAATTCCGCCGCAGCTCTTCTCTCAGAGCATAATTTGCTGAGGGAAATCATCCACGGCGACGACTGGTATCGCGACGCCGCACATCTCGATAACGCCGACTCCCCTTTCGCCGCGATCACCTACGACACGCGCACCATCGTTCCCGGTACGCTGCTGGTGTGCAAGGGACGTTTCAAGCCGGAATTCCTCGACGGTACCGAGGAACGCGGGCTCGCCGCCTATGTGGCGGAGACCGACCTGTCCTCCCATACCGGCAAACCGGGCCTGATCGTCAACGACGCGCGCAAGGCCCTGAGCCTGCTCGCCGCGGCCTTCTACGATCACCCCGAACGCGAGCTGACCGTGGTGGGCATCACCGGCACCAAGGGCAAGACCACCACCGCGTACTTCACCCAGGCCATCCTCAACGCATACGGCAACGGACGCTGCGCGTTGTTCTCCTCGGTGGACAACTGCCTTGACGGACACACCTACACCGAATCCGATCTGACCACCCCCGAATCGCTCGACGCGTTCCGCATGATGCGCGAGGCCGTGGATAACGGCATGACCCACCTGGTCATGGAGGTCAGCTCCCAGGCCTACAAGGTCAGCCGCGTGTACGGCCTCACCTTCGACGTGGCAGCATTCCTCAACATCTCCCCCGATCACATCAGCCCCATCGAGCACCCCACGCTTGAGGACTATCTGTATTGCAAGCGCCAGATCATCGCCAACTGCCGCACGCTCGTGCTCGGCTCGGAGTGCAGGCACATCGGACTGCTGCGCGAGGACGCGGCGGCGCACCAAGTGCCGGTCAGCGAGTTCAGCGTGTTCGATTCCCCCGTGCAGGGCGAGCGCCCCGCGACCTGCGCATGGCCGGCGGACGAGACGCACCGCGCATACCGTCTGCAGGTCAACGGCACCGACCTTGGCGAATTCAGCCTCGATCTCGACGGCGACTTCAACTACAAGAACGCCCTGGCGGCCGTCGCCATCGCCCATGCGGCCGGTGTTCCCGCCGACGCCGAGGCTATGCACGCCCTGACGCACACGAAGGTGCCGGGCCGCATGATGCAGTACCGCAACGGCCGCACCAACACCGTCGCCATCGTCGATTACGCGCACAACTACGATTCCGTGGTCAAGCTGCTCGATTATGTGGCCGTCCGCTACGGCGAGCGCAATCCGCGCATCACGCTGGTCGCCGGTTCCGCGGGCAACAAGGCGATCGACCGGCGCGAAGGCATCGTCAAGGCCGCGCAGGACCGCATCAGCCGGTTCGTGTTCACCGCGGAGGACACCGATACCGAGCCGTACGAGGATATCTGCCGCGATATGGCCGGGCATGTGACCAATACGGATGTCGCCGTGAGCACGATCATCGACCGCACGCAGGCCATCACCTCGGCGCTGGATGAGGCGCAGGCCGATACGGAGCGCACCGATGTGGTGCTGGTGATCGGCAAGGGTCATGAGCGTTGGATCAAGGACCTCAACAAGCATGTGCCCTACGAAGGTGATGATTGTGTAGTGGAGCGACTGTTGCAATAACCACTGGGGTACGATGGTGGGGATTCTGTTCCCGAACGAAAGTCGAAGCGATTCCCCCATGGCATTCACGAACGTATCGTTCACCTTGTCCAGCGCGGTCGAGCTGCTCAAGCGGCATCACCTGCTCCGCGAGATCATCACGCCCGACCATTGGACCCTTGACGCGGCGAATCTGCCCGGAGCGAACACACCCATCCCCGCCATCACCTACGACACCCGCAAGGTCGGGCAGGGTTCGCTGCTGTTCATCAAGGGACGGTTCAAGACGGAATTCCTCGACGGCATCGATGCCAAGGGCCTGTACGCCTACGTGGCCGAGGAGGATCATTCCGACCGTACGCGGGCCATCGGCATCATCGTCAGCGACGTGCACAAGGCCATGAGCCTGCTGTCCGCCGCGTTCTATGGGATGCCGCAGAACAAGCTGACCATGGTGGGCATCACCGGCACCAAAGGCAAGACCACCACCGCGTTCCTCGCCCACGCCATTCTCAACGAGTATTCGCATGGCAAGTGTGCGCTGTTCTCCTCGGTCAGCCTGTGCCTCGACGGGCACACCATGCTGCCGTCCAAGCTCACCACCCCCGAATCGCTCGACGCGTTCCGCATGATGCGCCAGGCCGTGGATAACGGCATGACCCACCTGGTCATGGAGGTCAGCTCCCAGGCCTACAAGGTCAGCCGCGTGTACGGCCTCACCTTCGACGTGGCAGCATTCCTCAACATCTCCCCCGATCACATCAGCCCCATCGAGCACCCCACGTTCGAGGACTACTTCCACTGCAAGCGCCAGATCATCGCCAACTGCCGCACGCTCGTGCTCGGTGCCGCGTGCGACCATCATGACCTGCTGATCGAGGATGCCGCGGCAGCCGGCGTCGAGGTCACCGAATTCGGCATGGACGGCGAGGCACAGGTCGTCACGCGCCTCGACCCGAACAACAAGGAAGGGTTCATCGCCACCATCGCCGACGGCGAGCGCAGCGTCACGCTGGAGCCCATGGCGCTGGAAATGACCGGCGAGTTCAATATCGTCAACGCGGCCGCCGCCATCGCCATCGCATGCAGGGCCGGCGTTCCGGCAGGCAGCCCGGCCATGCGCGCCATGCTGCGCGTGCAGGTGCCCGGCCGTATGGAACGGTTCAGGGGCGGGGACGATCTGCTGGTCTACGTCGATTTCGCGCACAACTACATTTCCGTCAAATCGCTGGTCGATGAGGTCGAACGCGTCTACGGCGAGCGCGACCCGCGCATCACGCTGGTGTCCGGCACGACGGGCGGCAAGGCGATCGACCGGCGCGAAGGTATTGTCAAGGGCGCGCTGGGGCGCGTGGAATCGTTCGTCTTCACGCTCGACGACCCCAATTTCGAGGATCCGGCCGATATCGCGCGGCAGATGCAGTCGTATGTGACCGATCCCAAGGCGAGCACGCAGATCGTCATCCCGCGCGAGGACGCCATCGCCAAGGCCATCGCCGACGCCCGCGAGCATGATGATCGTCTCAATATCGTGTTGGTCATCGGCAAGGGCGATGAGACGCGTAACATCATCAACGGCAAGCCCGTGCCGTATGAGGGCGACGGTGCCGTGGTGCGCCGGGTGCTGGGCATCGATCCGGCCGGCCGCACGGCATGAGCACAGCGAAGAACATGGGCACGAACATGGGTAAGGTGACATTCATGACAAGATTCCAACCGATTCTGCTTGGCAGCGACATCAACGTCTACGGCATGGCCAGGGCGTTCCACGAGGAGTACGGCATCGTCTCCGACGCCTACGCGTATTTCCAGCTGAGCCCGACGAAGTTCAGCAAGATCGTCAACGTGCATATCGTCGACGATTTCAACAATTTCGTGACCTTCCGCGATTTCATGCTCGATCTGGGCAAGCGTATGAAGGCCGAGGATCCCGACCGTGTGCTGCTGCTCATCCCCTGCGGCGACGTGTACGCGAACCTGCTCAGCCAGTGCGGCGACGATCTGCGCAAGTACTTCGTCTACAACACGCTGGATATCAACCTGTCGCGCCGCTTGGCGTACAAGTCCACGTTCTACCAGATCTGCGAACAGTACGACCTGCCGCATCCGAAGACGAAGACCGTCACCGCCGATGAGGTCAAGGCCGGCGAATACCGCAATCTGCCGTTCAGCTACCCGGTGGCCATGAAGCCCGCCAACTCCGTGGAATGGCTGAACATCGACTTCGAAGGCCGCCGCAAGGCCTATATCTTCGACGATCCCGCGCAGCTGGAGACGATCATCAAGCGCGCCTATGCGGCCGGCTACACCTCGGAGATGGTGATCCAGGACTTCATCCCCGGCGACGATTCGCGTATGCGCGTGCTCAATGCGTATGTGGACCAGCATCACCGCGTGCGCATGATGTTCCTCGGCCACCCGCTGCTTGAGGACCCCTCCCCCGTGGCCGCCGGCAATTACGCGGCCATCCTGCCCGACTACAACGAGGACGTGTTCCGCCGTATCAAGGCGTTCCTTGAGGACATCGGCTACGAGGGCGTCGCGAACTTCGACATGAAGTACGATGAGCGCGACGGCGAGTACAAGCTGTTCGAGATCAATCTGCGCCAGGGCCGTTCCAGCTACTTCGTGACGTTGAACGGGTTCAATCTGGCCAAGTACTTCGTCGACGATCTGGTCGAGGACACCCCGTTCGACGGGAACACGCTGTTCGGCCGCGGTTCCAAGCTGTGGCTGGAGATCCCGAAGTCTATCTTCCTGGATTACGTGGCCGAGGGCCCGGACAAGGAGGCCGGCCGCAGGATGCTCGCCTCCGGCGACTGGGGCACCACGCTCGAGTATTCCAAGGACATGAACCCGCTGCGTTGGGCCATGATCCGACACATGTTCTCCATCTACAAGAAGAGCTACGCCAAGTATTTCACCAAGAAGGGCGAACTGAAGTGAAACGACCGTTCTTCGCCGTTCTCGGCGGCATGGGCTCGCTGGCCACGGAAAGCTATATCCGTCTGGTCAACGCCGCCACGCACGCGCACAACGACCAGGAATACCTGGATTACGTGGTGTTCAACGACGCGTCCGTTCCCGACCGCACCGCGTTCATCGTCGGCGAATCGGAGGACGACCCGTTCCCCGTGATCGCGGACGACATCGAGAAGGCCACCGCGATGGGCGCGAGCTTCATCGTGCTGACCTGCAACACCGCGCATTATTTCTATGACCGTTTCCAGGCGCTCACCGATGTGCCGATCCTGCATATGCCGCGCGAGGCCGTCAAGCGTCTTGAGCAGCTGTACCCGGCCGGGCGCGCCACACGCGTCGGTTTCCTGGGCACGGTGGGTTCGCGTGCCTCCGGCGTGTACAAGCGTGCCGTGGAGGAGGCGGGATACACGTTCGTGGAACCGGACGACGCCCTGCAGGATCGCATCACCTCGCTGATCTATGACGATGTGAAGGGCACCGGCGAGCTGAATCTCAACCGGTACGAATCTGTGCTGCGTGACATGCTCGATCCGGCCGGACCGTGCGCCTGCGACGCGCTGATCCTCGGATGCACCGAGCTCAGCGTGCTCAACGAGGCGTTCCCGCTCCCCCAGCTGCCTGTCATCGACGCGCAGGCCGTGCTGGTGGACGTGACCGTGGAACGGGCCAAGGCGCTGCGCGGCTGATCGTCTGAATCGCATGCGCTGCGACTACTCCGCATGGAACGAGGGCCGGGTGTGAACGGTGAAATACCACTGTTCACACCCGGCCCTCGTTTATTCACATCTATGGACCGACTGCCTACTGTCTGTCGCTATTGTCTATCACTCTTCGGCGGTCTCCTCGGATCCCACGCCCTCATCAGCGGCATCGGCATCAGCGTCAGTATCGGCACGATCGTCCGGCTCCACTGTGGCCTGATGGATGCTCATGGCCTTCTTCATGACGGGGCTTGCATGTTCCTTCAGCATGGCGCGCGCGTCGCCGGCGGTGACGAAGCTGCCGCAGATGAGCACGCCATGGCCGTAGCCCACGCCCAGCTCGTCGTCGGCGTCCACCAGGTTGACGGCGGTCTGGATGGCGTCCGGCAGGTTCGGCTCCTTGATCACGCGGTCGGCACCGAACACGTCGATGGCGATCTTCTCCAGCTCGTCGGCCGGCATCACGCGATCGCGCCACGAGTTCTCGGTCACCACGATCTGGCTGAGCACCGGTTCGAGGATGCCGAGATACTGTTCGACCTGCTTGTCGGCCATCATGGCCACCACGCCGACCAGCTGCTCGAAGTTGTAGTTCTCCTCAAGGGCCGCGCGCAGGGATTCCGCGGCATTGATGTTATGCCCGCCATCGAGGATGATGGTCGGCGAGGTGCGGATCTGCTCGATGCGCCCCGGAATCTTCACGCCGCTCAGCGCCTCGGCCACCAGGTCGCCGTCCAGCGCGCCGGACGTGGGAATCACCGCCTCACAGGCGGCGAGCGCGGCGAGCGCGTTATGCGCCTGATGCTCGCCGAATTTGGCGATGGGCACTTCGGTGTAGGTGCCCAGCGGCGTACTCAGCGTGGCGACCTGACCGCCGACGGCGGGCACGCGTTCGGTGACCTCCATCTCGTAGCCGTCGCGCACCAACGTGGCGTGGTTGCGTTCCGCGGCCTCCTCAATGATCGGCATGACATCGTCCTCATGCGGCTGCCGTCCGATCACCGCGGTGCAACCGGGCTTGATGATGCCGACCTTCTCCTCGGCGATCTGCTCGACAGTGTCTCCCAGCCACTTCATATGATCCATGTCAATCGGTCCGATGATCGCCGCGTCGGCGTCCAGCACGTTCGTGGCGTCCCATGCGCCGCCCATGCCGACCTCCACCACCGCGACATCGACCGGGGCGTCCGCGAACTTCCAGATCGCCATGGCGGTGAGCACTTCGAAGAAGCTCATGCGCGGCTTGCCCTGCTCCTCCATCTTGGCGTCCACCAGCGCCACATAGTCCTTGATCTGGTCCCATGCGTCGATGAAGTCGTCATCGCTCAGTTCCTGGCCGTCGATGGCGATGCGCTCGTTCACCTTCTCCAGGTGCGGCGACGTGTACAGGCCGGTGCGCAGGCCGTATGCGCGGCAGATGGCCTCGGCCATGCGGGCCGTGGAACCCTTGCCGTTGGTGCCGGTGACGTGAATCACACGGAAGGACTGCTCCGGGTGACCCAGCACGTCGAGCATGAGATTCATGCGGTCAAGGTCGAGGTTGGTGGTGTTGTGCTCCGGCGGGCGGCTCATGATCTCGCGTTCCACGTCGTGGATGGATTCGCTGTTTCTGTTCGGATGCTCGAAAGACATAACTTCCTCTCAATACGTACAAACCTCTCATATTCTATTGCACTTCACGAGGCGGTGGTCGTTTCGTTCCGGGCCGAACGCAGACCGGTGCCCGCGGCTCGTCCGGCTCGCCCGAAAAACACCGCGTATGCCCGCGGCCGGTGGACTACGATGGGACGGTAGCGTGCCGCGCGGGCCGTTGGATACCAAACCGCGTGGTGCAACCACACAACATCACAATTCCAAGGATGACCAAGGAGCGAGTATGGGTGAAGTGATCACCGAGAAGGACAAGGAATACGAGGCGCAGGAGCGTGCCGCCGCGCCGGGCGACGATCAGGCCATGAGCGATCGTGTGAACAACCGTTCGCTGCGCCCGAATTCCGACGCGTTCCGCGAGTTCATGAAGTCCGGCTGGGCCGATGAGAACCCGGATATCGAGCCGCTGGAATCCTCCAAGTTCACCCCGGCCCGCCGCGCGACGCTCGGCAAGGCCTTCGCCGGCGAGCGTCTGGTGATTCCGGCCGGCCAGCCGAAGGTGCGCAACAACGACTGCGATTACATGTTCCGCCCGGACAGCACGTTCGCGTATTACACGGGTCTGGGAACCGACTATGAGGCGGGCGCCGTGCTGGTGCTCAATCCCGTCGACCCGGATTCGCCCGAGGCGAAGGCCGGCCAGACGCATGTGCCGGAACTGTTCGTGGCTCCGCGTGCCGACAATTCCACCGCCGACTTCTTCATGAACGCGCATTACGGCGAATACTGGGTGGGCCCGCGTGCCGGCCTGGTCGAGATGCAGGCGATGACCGGCATCGAGACGCACGATATCGCGCAGCTGGCCGATGCGCTGAGCAAGGATGTCGGCACGGAGGCGGGCGCCGTGCGCGTGCGCGTCGTGAGCGAGACCGATCCGCAGATCACCGAGCTGGTGAACGAGGTGCGCAAGGCCAACGGTTTCGCCGATCCCGACCGCAATGCCGCCGACGACGACAAGCTGCGCGAGTTCACTTCCGAGGCACGCATGTGCAAGGACTCCTATGAGGTGGGCGAGATGCGCAAGACCATCAGCGCCACCAAGGCCGGCTTCGACCGCCTGCTGTCCACGCTGCCCCAGGCGCTTGACAAGCCACGCAGCGAACGCATTCTGGAGGGCGCGTTCAATTCCGTGTCCCGCGAGCTGGGCAATACGGTCGGATACGATTCGATCGTCGCCTCCGGCCCGCACGCCCCGATCCTGCATTGGATGCGCAATACCGGCGTGGTGCGGAACGGCGACCTGCTGCTGGTGGATGCCGGCGTCGAGGTCGATTCCCTGTACACCGCCGACATCACCCGTACGTTCCCGACGAACGGCAAGTTCACCGACCTGCAGAAGCGTCTGTACCAGGCCGTGCTCGATTCGCAACAGGCCGGTTTCGAGGCGGCGAAGGTGGGTGCCACGTACAGCGACATCCATCACGCCTGCATGCGCGTGATCGCCGAGCGTCTGCACGAGTGGGGTCTGCTGCCGGTGAGCGTGGAGGAGTCCCTCTCCCCCGAAGGCCAGCAGCATCGTCGTTGGCTCGCCTGCGGCGTGGCCCATCATCTGGGTCTGGACGTGCATGATTGCGCGCAGGCTCGTTTCGAGTCGTATCAGGGTGCCGAGATCCGTCCGGGCATGATCTTCACCATCGAGCCCGGCCTGTACTTCCGTGCGGACGATCTGCTCATCCCGCCGGAGTACCGTGGCATCGGCATCCGCATCGAGGACGACGTGCTCATGACCGAGAATGGTCCGGAATGGCTGTCCGCCGGCATTCCGAAGCAGATCGACGATGTGGAGGAATGGATGGCCGATATGGCCGCCAAGGGACGCAAGGCCTGACATGACCACGCCGCAGTTCATCCTCGACCTACGTAAGAAGATCGACCACGCTGAGCCGTCACGCGTACAGCCTTGTGGGCTGTACGTAGGCGAAGTGAGCAGCTTCGCTGCGAAGGATCGTGGACTGGAGAGGATCGCATCATGACCACGCCGCAGTTCATCCTTGATTTACGTAAGAAGATCGACCACGATCTCCTGTGGCTCATGGGCGTTTCCGGCTATGTGGAGGACGACCAGGGCCGCGTGCTGCTGGGACGCCGCTCCGATACCGGCGAATGGGCCATGGTGTACGGCATCAACGAGCCCGGCGAGGAGCCGGCGGACACCGTGGCCCGTGAGGTCAAGGAGGAGACCGGCGTCGACGTGATCGTCACCGATCTGGTGTCGGTTAAGTCGTCGCGCAAGATCACCACCTATGCGAACGGCGACAACACCATGTACATGGATCACCTGTTCGTCTGCCGCCCAGACCCGAATGGCAACACGGAACCGTTCGTGGGCGATGACGAAAGCCTGAGCGTGGGCTGGTTCTCCCCCGACGCGCTGCCCGATCCCCTGGCCGCCAGCACGGTGGAACGCATGGGCTACGTGCGCGAATACCTTGCGCATAAGGCCGCAGGAGACGCGCACGCACAGTTCGCCTTCCGCGGAACGATCCGTTAGATTCCGCCATGTAGTGCACCCCTCGACGGTGCGAGGCACGCACGAAAAAACGCGTGGTACGCAGGATTGATTCCTGCGTACCACGCGTTTTTGCTTGTTTAGGAAGGCTTCCCACTCACTGCTGGGCTGCGAGCAGTTCGCGCAGACGGGCGCGATGCTCACGCTGCTTGACCGGATCGGGCAGCGGCAGCGACGCCAGGAGCTTCTGCGTGTAGGGGTTCTGCGGGCGTTCGATGATGTCGTCCGCATCGTCATGCTCCACGATCTTGCCCTTGTGCATCACCATGATGCGATCGGCAAGCATATCCACCACGGCCAGATCATGCGTAATGAACAGACACGCGAAACCGATCTCGGCCTGCAGCTTCTTGAACAGCTCAAGCACCTTGGCCTGCACGGACACGTCCAATGCGGATGTCGGCTCGTCGGCGATGAGCAGGCTCGGCTTCAACGCCAATCCACGCGCCAGGGAGGCGCGCTGACGCTGACCGCCGGACAGCTCGTGCGGGTAACGATCCATGTACACGCGCGGCAGCTGCACCATTTCCAGCAGATCGCCCACATAGTTCTTCGCCTCGGCCACGGAACCGAACTTGTGGTGCACCAGCAGAGGTTCCGCCACGTTCTCGGCGATGGTCATCAGCGGGTCGAACGAGGATCCCGGGTCCTGGAACACGAATCCGATGTCGGCGCGTTTGGCCTTGAAATCGCGCTCCTTCACGCCGTTCATCTCCACGCCGAGCACGTTGAGCGAACCGCCGGTGACCTTCTGCAGGCCGGCGATGGCACGGCCCGTGGTCGACTTGCCGGAACCGGATTCGCCCACCAGGCCGAGCACTTCGGAACGGTGGATCTCGAAGTCGATGCCGTCCACAGCCTTGAAGTCGGGCTGCATAAGGTGGCCGGGGTAGGTGATGCTCAGATTCCGCGCCTTGACGGCGAGCGGTTCGTCATGCCAGTCGGTTTTGCGTTCGATCGGATCGCCTTTGCGGTCCCGCACCACGAGATGCTGCCCGATGCGCGGCACGGCGGCCAACAGACGCTGCGTGTACTCGTGCTGCGGCTTGTAGAAGATCTGTTCCACGGGCCCTTGCTCGACCACGTGGCCGCGGTACATCACCACGACCTCGTCGGCGATGTCGGCGACCACGCCCATGTTGTGGGTGATGATGAGCACCGATGCGCCGAATTCGTCGCGTGCCAGACGCAGCAGGTCGAGGATTTCGGCCTGGACCGTCACGTCCAGCGCGGTGGTCGGCTCATCGGCCAGGATCAGACCGGGGTTCAGCACCAGCGCCATGGCGATGACGATGCGCTGCTTCTGACCGCCGGAGAACTGATGCGGATAATAGTCCACACGGGTTTCGGCATCCGGGATGCCGACCTTCTTCAGAATGTCGATGGCCTTAGCGCGAAGCTCCTTCTTGTCCTTCATACCGTGGGCGCGCAGGCCTTCCTCGATCTGCCAGCCGATGGTATACACCGGATTGAGCACCGAGTTCGGCTCCTGGAATACCATGGCCGCCTGGCTACCGCGCATCGTGCGCAGCTGCTCTCCGGACAGCGACAGCACGTCGAGCGTGCCGGTATCCTCACGGTTCGACAGGTATATCGCGCCGGAGGTGGTGGCGGTTTCGGGCAGCAGCTTGATGATGGAACGCGCGGTCACGGATTTGCCGGAACCGGATTCGCCGACCACGCCGACCACGGTCTTGCGCGGAATGGTGAAGTTCACATCCTCGACTGCCTTGATCGAGCCGGCATCCGTCATGAAGGAGACCGACAGGTCCTTGATATTGGCGAGATCGCCCTGCTGGGCATTGTGCTGCGTGTGTTGCGCCTGTTGTGTCATGGCGTTCACTCCTCTCCCCTGTTGCCGGTATCGCCTTCGCCGGTCCATTCCGAAGCACGGAACGCCTCGTCATAGTCGGTGACGGTCGCCACCGGCTTTGCCGCGATCGGGTTGCCGGCCGCGTCCAGTTCGGCGATGACCTCGTTGCGTGCGGAGGTGCCTTCCTTCTCGTCGACGGACGTGTCTTCGATCGAACCGACGACCTCGCCCGCGGACTTGCGTGCGCGCAGACGCGGATCGGCAAGATCGTTGAGCGATTCGCCGACCAGCGTGATGCCGAGCACGACGAGCACGATGGCCAGGCCGGGGAACACGGCGGTCCACCAGATGCCGGCGGTCACGTCGGACACGGAACGGTTGAGGTCATAGCCCCATTCGGCGGCCGCGGTCGGCTCGATGCCGAATCCCAGGAAACCCAGGCCTGCAAGGGTCAGGATGGCCTCGGAGGAGTTCAGCGTCAGGATGACCGGCAGTGTTCGCGTGGAGTTCTTGAACAGGTGCTTGGTCATGATGCGCCAGGTGGAGGCACCAACCACGCGGGCGGATTCGATGTATGCGGATTCCTTGATGCGGATCACTTCGGCGCGGATCGTACGGAAGTACTGCGGGATGTAGACCACGGTGATGGAGATGCCCGAGGCGAGGATGCCGCTCCACAGGCCGGACTGGCCGTGGGAGATCATGATGGCCATGAGGATGGCGAGCAACAGCGACGGGAAGGAGTAGATGGCGTCGGCGATCATCACCAGCACGCGATCCACCCAACCACCGAAATAGCCGGACACCAGGCCGAGCAGCACGCCGGCGAAGATGGACAGCAGCACCGCCACGATGATGGCGATGATGGCCGTACGGGTGCCCCACACCACGCGGCTGAACACGTCGAAGCCGCCTGCCGTGGTGCCCCAGATGTGCTTGGCGGAAGGTGCCGCCTGCGCGGGGAACGAGCCGCTGGCGTCCTTGATCTGCGCATGGCCGTACGGCGCGATGGCCGGCGCGAACAGCGCGACGATCAGGAAGAACGCGCACAGCACCAGACCGGTGACGAGCATGCCCTTCTGCCAGCCGACCGCGACACGCAGCTGCTTGACGATCGGCAGCTTCGCCCAGGCCGACTTTCTGCGCAGCCGGAGATTCCCGAGACGTTCGTCATTGGAAATGGCGGTTCTGGAAGCGTTTGCCTTGGCCATGTCAGTACCTCACTCTCGGGTCGATAAGCGCGGCGATCACGTCGACGATGAAGTTGACGACGGCCACGATGATGGCAATGAGGATCACGATGCCCTGCACGGCCACGAAGTCACGCGCCTTCAGGTACTGGGACAGCATGAAGCCCAGACCCTTCCATTCGAAGGTGGTCTCCGTGAGCACCGCGCCCGCGAGCATCATGGCGATCTGCATGCCCATCACGGTGATGATCGGGATGAGCGCCGGACGCCATGCGTGCTTGCCGAGCAGACGGCGTTCGGACACGCCGCGGGAACGCGCGGCCTCCACATACCCGGAGTTGAAGGTGGAAATCACGTTGGTGCGTACCAAGCGGATGAACACGCCTGCGGTCAGCAGGCCCAGGGCCAGGGCCGGCAGTACCGCGTGGCGCAGCACGTCGGCGAGCACGTTCATGTCGCCGAGCTGCAGCGCATCGATGATGTAGAAGCCCGTGGGAGAAACCAGTCGGGAGAACTGCATCTCGGTGGCCAGCGAGGAACGACCGGAGGCGGGCAGCACATTAAGCCAGATGGCGAAGATGAGCTTCAAGATCAGGCCAAGGAAGAACACCGGGGTGGCGTAGCACAGGATGGCGAAGGTACGGATGCCGGCGTCGGCGGCATGGTCGCGCCTGCGGGCGGCGACTCGACCCAGCCCGATGCCGACGACAAGCGCCACGATAAGCGCCAGGAACGCCAGTTCGAAGGTGGCGGAGCCATAGCGCGCCAGAATGGAGACGACCGGCTGGTTGTCGGTCATGGTGGTGCCGAGATCGCCGTGCAGCAGATTGCCCAGATACTCGAAGTATTGCACGATAAGCGGCTTGTCGTAGCCGGCCGCGTGAATGCGCGCCTGCAGCTCCTGCGGGGTGAGTCGGCCGCCGAGCGCGGCGGAGATGGGGTCGCCGGTGGCGCGCATCACGAAGAACACCACGGTGACGAGAATGAAAACGGTTGGGATGATAAGCAGGAACCTGGTCAGGACGAAACGGAAGAATCCGCCTGACAATCGGTTCTTTTTGGCTTCTTTCGGCTTGCCTGCCTGGTCGGCGGTTGCCGGAGCTGCTGTAGCTGACACGCTCAAGCTCCTTTATGTAGGGCCAATATTGGATTGTGCGATGTGTTGATGCGATTACGACAATGCTGGGAGACGGGCAGAGGCTGTTCGTCTCCCAGCATTCGCTTCGCTGGCAGCGGGCTGTGGCGCAGAACCCTGCGGGGACGCCACGGCATCCGCTTGGAATATGGCTTCGCCCGGCTTGGCCGGGCGAAGCCGTTCGATCACTTGGTGATGGAGGCGTAGCGGAAGCGGAAGGATGCGTCGAGCACAACGCCCTTCACGCTGGTGCCGGTCACGGCGGTCTGCGCACCCTGCAGCAGCGGGATGGTGGACAGGTCGTCGGTTTCCTTCTCCTGAATCTCCTTCAGGAGGTTCTCGCGGACGGACTCGTCCTTCTCGCCGGCCTGCTTGACGATCAGATCGTTGATCTCCTTGTTGGAGTAGCCGTTGTTGACGAAGTTGCCGTCACGGAAGAACGGGGACAGATAGTTGTCCGGGTCGGAGTAGTCCGGGAACCAGCCGAGCTGGTAGACCGGGTAGGAGCCGTCGGAATCCTCGGTGACCACACGGTCCTTGTTGAACTGGGTCCATTCGGTGGACTGCAGATCGACCTTGAACAGGCCGCTGGATTCCAGCTGGGACTTGATGGCGGCGTACTCGTCGGCGGAGCTGGAGCCGTAGTGATCCGGGTTGTACTGCAGCTTGAGGTCGACCGGGGTCTTCACGCCGGCGTCGGAGAGCACCTTCTTGGCCTTGTCGGTGCTGGGCTTGCCGTTGCCGTCGCCATAGGCGCTCTTCAGGGTGTCGGAGTGGGAGGTCAGGCCGTCCGGGATGAAGGAGTACATCGGGGTGTAGGTGTTCTTGTAGACCTTGGAGGCCAGCTCGTCGCGGTCGATGAGGTTGGCGACGGCCTGGCGCACGGCCTTGGCCTTGGCTGCGTTCGGCTCGCTGGTCTTCTCGCCGTAGGGCTGGATCCTGAAGTTGAAGGTGAGGAAGCGCTCTTCGCCGCCCGGGCCGGTGACGACCTTGACCTTCTTATCCTTGGACAGGTCGGAGATGTCGGTCGGGGTCAGGGAGCGGTAGGCCACGTCGATCTGCCCCTGCTGCACGGCCATCTTCAGGTTGGACGCGTCGGCATAGTACTTGACCTGCACGGCATCGTTCTTGGCCGGGGTCAGACCCTTGTAGAAGTCGTTCTTGGCATAGGCCAGGGCCTCGTTGAGCTTGAAGGAGGTCAGCTTGTACGGACCGGCGAAGGCGTTGTCCTTGACGATGGTGTCGGCGTCGGTCAGCTTGCTGTCGGAGAAGGACTCCTCATCGACGATCGGGCCGGCCGGGGAGGACAGCACCTGCTTGAGGGTGACGTCGTACGGCACGGAATCGGTGAACACCACGGTGGTGTCGTCCTTGGCCTTGACGTCGGTGATGTTGGCGAGCAGCGATGACGGACCGTTCTCGTCGTTGATCTTCTTGACGCGGTCGAAGGAGAACTTCACATCGGAGGAGGTCAGGTCGTGGCCGTTGGCGAATTTCAGGCCGGACTTCAGCTTGACGGTGAACTGGGTGCCGTCGGAGTTCCAGGTGCCGTCGTCGGCAGCGATATCGGCGCTCAGCTCGGAAGTGTTGTAGTCCTGTGCGTACAGGAACGGGAATACCTGAATCTGCGCGGCGTAGGAGCCGTTGTCGTAGGAGCCTGCCGGATCAAGGCTGGTGATCTTGTCGGTGGTGCCGATGGTGATGGCATTGCCTGCCGTGGCATCGTCCTTTACACCGCCGCATGCGGCAAGCGATGCGATGGCGGCCACGGATACGGCGGCAGCCATAATCTTCTTAGCATTCATGAGGAATACCTCTCTCTATCTCCTCACGCCTCGTTATGGCATGAGATGTTGGTCAACGTAGTGACGTTATGTTTCCCCTCCATTTCACTTCCGGGAAACACCACGATGGTATGGAGCACCTAATCCCCACCACCGCAACGGTTTGACGCATCTGCACCGCTCGAACCATCTGTCCGCATAATGAAACGAACAGGGGCCCGCCGCCCTTCCCGACCACTTGCGACACGCCATGCGGATGTCGTTTTGCCCTTTTGTATTAACTGCGTTAATATCTTAATCACGTTCAGATTCAACGATGAGCCACAACACGACGCAAGGAGGTGTCACATGAACAACGCCATCACCACCACACAGGCGGGAGTCGCCGAAACCAACCGGTCACGCATCATGCAGCACCTCTACCACAACGGCATCAGCTCACGCGCCCAAATCGCCAAAGCACTCGGACTCACCCCCGCAGCCATCACCAAAATCACCGCACAGCTCATCGAAGCGCACATCATCGAAGAAACCGGCGACTTCGGCGGCGCCAAAAACCGACGCTCCATCGGCCTGACACTCGACACCACACGTTTCCACGTCATCGGAGTCAAATTCGCACGCTCGCTGGTCCAAATCGGCGTCTTCGACCTCGCCGGCAACCAGTCCAGCCTCACCACACTCCCCTACGTCTCCAACAACACCATCGGCACAACCATCGCCACCGTGCACGACACCATCGAACAGCTCCTGCACGAAGACCCCACCATCAAAGCCATCGGCATGGCCGTCCCCGGCCCCTACCTGCGCAAAAACGGCCACACCGCCGTCGTATCCTCCATGCAAGGCTGGCGCAACATCAACTTCATCGACGAATTCGCCGACAGCTTCACCGTCCCCGTATTCATCGAACAAGACGCCCGCGCCGGCGTACTCGCCAACTCCCTCTTCGACCAAGACAGCAAAACCAGCAACACCAGCCTCGCCTACTACCTCGTCGGCGAAGGCGTAGGCCTGGGTGTCATCGAAGACGGCCGCATCATCAACGGCGCCCTCGGCACCGCCACCGAAATCGGCCACGTCTCCATCGACGTCAACGGCAAACCCTGCGACTGCGGCAACATCGGCTGTCTCGAACGCTACTGCTCCACCCCGGCCATCCACCAAATGCTCATCGACGACGGCACCATCGTCAAAGACGCCGCCTCCATGAGCCACACCGAAGCATGCAGAGCACTCTTCGCCCTCGCCCGCAACGGCAACAAAGCCGCCCTCGCCATGATCCGCACCATCGGCACCTACGTCGGCTACGGATGCCTCATCATCTTCAACGCCTTCAACCCGCAGACCATCGTCATCGGAGACATCGTCTCCGAAGCCGGCCAACCACTGCTCGACCAAATCAAAACAACCGTCAAGCAACGAGCCATACCCGAGATCTACGAGTCCACCACCATACGTCTCACATCCATGCCGACGGACGCCGCAGTGCTCGGAGCCGCGGCAGTAGCCATCAGCTACTTCCTCGACCACCCCTCAGAATTCTTCAACCTGAAATAACAACACGCAACCAAACCCCACAACCGAAAGGAACCCCATCATGACCAAGCCAATCGTGCTCTCCCTCGGCGAACTGCTCTGGGACATGCTCCCCACCGGCAAGCGCGCAGGCGGCGCACCCGTCAACTTCGCCTACCACGCCATGAAGAACGGCGCCGAAGGCTACTCCATCAGCGCCGTCGGCGAAGACGAACTCGGCGACGAACTGCTGGCCGAAACCGCCAAGGCAGGCATCCATGCCGTCATCCAGCGCAACGCATGGCCCACCTCCACCGTCGAAGTCGAACTGCGCAACGGCATCCCGGAGTACACCATCGTCAAGGGCGTCGCCTGGGACCACATCCTCTACACCCGTCAGCTCATCGACATCGTGCAGCAGGCCGACGCCGTCTGCTACGGCACCCTGGCCCTGCGCTCCCCCGAATCCCACGCCACCATCACCGAACTGCTCAAGCACACCAAGCCGGGTGCCATGAAGTTCTTCGACATCAACCTGCGTGGCGACCACTACTCCAAGGAACTCATCGAGGAACTGCTCGGCTACGCCACCGTGTTCAAGATCAACGACGAAGAACTGCTCCTCCTGCGCGACATGTTCGACATCCGCGGCACCTCCGGCGAAGACGCATGCCACTGGTTCATGGAGAAGTACGACCTCGACTACGTGATCCTGACCGCCGGCGCCGCCTACTCCACCATCATCTCCAAGAAGGGCGAAACCTCCACCGTCGACACCGCCCGCGTGGAAGTGGTCGATACCGTCGGTGCAGGCGATTCCTTCTCCGGCACCTTCGCGGCCCGCATCCTGCAGGGCGACTCCCTGGTCGAGGCACACCGCAAGGCCGTGAACACCTCCGCCTTCGTGTGCACCCAGAACGGCGCATGGCCGGAGTACCCGGAGCAGATTCCGGATTACCTCGCCGCCGCCGGCAAGTGATCCCTTCCCCCCTCCTTTCTTTTTCATCATCATCTTCCGCGGAAACGCCCGTTGCATGCTTGCAGCGGGCGTTTCCGTATATCTTGGGCTTGGCATGGCACAGGCGGCATGACGGGGGCTTGCATGACAGGTTCGACACACTCAAGACATATCCGGTATGACGGGGCTTCCGCATGACGTGTTCGACACACTCAAGGCACCGCTGCGCGGCCTTCGCGGCACAGACGATATGACGGGGGCTTGCATGATATGTTCGACACACTCAAGGCCGTTCGGCCAAGCCTACGGTCTCACATATCATGCAAGCCCCCTATTGCTCTATAGAGACTGTCTCCGCTTCACGGCTCAGTAGCCAGGCCTACGGTCTCACATATCACATGGGCATCTCTGCTTCCCCATTCGTTGAGCTGCCTGCAAGCTACTTGCGGGCGTGCCTGCGCAGCGGCTTTAGCTGGAACACCTCATCGGACTGCTCCGCCACGGCAGGGCTGTGCGTCACAATGATCACGCACTTGCCCTCATCGTGGGCGAGGACCCGGAAAATCGCCATGATGTCGTCCTGCGTGGCCATGTCGAGATTGCCGGTCGGCTCATCGGCCAGCACGATCCTCGGTTCATAGCTCAACGCCCTCGCAATGGCGACGCGCTGCTGCTCGCCACCCGACAAGTGCAGAATACGTTCCTTGGCGTACTCCTCAGGCAGCCTCACCTTGTGAAGCAGCTCAAGCACGATCTCATGCTTCGGGCGGTCGAACCGCATACCGGACGCCTCCATGGACAGCACGATGTTCTCCTCCACCGTAAGCGCCGGCAGCAGATTGAAGCTCTGGAAAATCACACCGATATCATGGCTGCGGAAATGGTAACGGTTCAGCGTTGCCAAATCCCTGCCATCGTAGACCACGTGCCCCTCCGTCGGCAGCGTCAGGCCGGACAGCAGCGAAAGCACCGTGGTCTTGCCCGCACCGGACGGCCCCGTGATCGCAGTCAGACTACCCGCATGGAACTCATGGCTCAAGCCATCGACCACCTTCTTGCCGCCCTTCGTATACGCATAGGTGACATGGTCAAGCGCGAGAATCGCATCGGAAACATGGTCACTGGTCATATCAAGTCCTTTCAATCTATTCGGAAAACCCGTTCAGGAACGGTCCGCAAGAATCTGCAACGGCTCATAGCGGACAATCGCCACCACACCGGCCAATGCGGAAACCAACGTCAACGCGATGCCAATCAGCACCAGTTCGCCCACGATCCTGAAATTGACCGTGGCATTGATCGTGCTCACATAGTCGACGGCCTTGCCAAAGCCGCGCGGGCCACGCTGAGAGGACTGGCCGGAATTCTTCTGATCAGCCTGAGCGGACTTGCCCGACTGGCTATCGGACTGGCTGTTCTGATCCGCATCATTCGCGGAACCAGACGCACCGGCCGAATCACCACCCTGGCCCGGAACCCCCGGCATATCAGCACTACGCCCGAACTGCGCCTGCTGGCTGGAAGCCTGCGCCTCCTGACTCGACACCTGCTGCGCCAACAACTGATTCGACACCGGCACCGACGCCGCCGCACCACCAGCCACACCAATCGCAATGCCCGCCATCGTCACGATCAGCAGCTCGACCACGAACTGCGCCACCACCTTCACCTTGGTGATACCGATCGCCGTAAGCACACCGATCTCATACTTGCGCTCACGAATATTGAACAGATTGATCACAATAAGCACCACAGCCCCGACCGCAAGCACGATAACCAACAGCGTCAGCGCGAACTTGGCGAGATTATCAAGCGGCACAAGACTGGACTCATAATTCTCCACGTCGGCGGACGAAACCTTATGATTCGTATCAAGCCCCGCCTTCTTCACATCAGCGGCAAACGTCTCATAATCGCTCTTGCTGCCCAGCACATAGGTGAAACTCAGCTGCGTGCGCGAAGCAGATGTCTGCGTGCTGGAATCCGACGACTCGGACCCGGCCGACGATTCCGTGGACAATCCGAGCTTCTTCAACGTGCTCACGGACGTGTAGATGGCATTGTCGGGATCGGAAGACGTACCGCCCATCGGACCATGCGACCCCGTATCCGTAGAGGTGCTGTTCTTATAGATGCCGACAACCGTGAGCTTGTACGTGGTATCGCTGCCGCTCAGATCCTCGACGGTAATGGTGCTACCGACCTTCAACCCATTGAACTTGGCGAGCGCCTGCGGAATAATGACCTGGCCATCGGAATCGGCCCCATAGCCGAACACCTTGCCGCTGGCCATGGTAAAGCTGCCATTGGCCGCATTGGATACCGCGGCATCCGAAGAAAAGCCGATCAACGAAAAATCACCGGAAGTCATGCCACCAGGGCCGCCCTGGGCATTCTGCCCGGACTGACCATCCGGGCCGCCCTCGCCACCGCGCGACTCGGAGGAACCGGAATCCGATGTCGAACTCGACGACGAGCTCGACGAGGATGAGTTCTTCTCGCTATTGGAGGTGGACGTCTCCACCGGCTGGAAACTATCGGTACCGTTCACCGACGTGGTTTCCGTGTAATACGTCGTCACCGGAACGCTGGAGGCCTTGGCATACTTCTTGTAATCGGCAAGCGTCAGCGACCCTTGGTCGAGCGCCTTGCGCATGGCGTCCTTGTCCGGTTTGCCGTCGCTCGACGAGGACTGCGACGACTGGGCCGCGCTCATCATCTTGTCGCGGTCCATATCGATGGTCGCAGTGACGGTGGTCGAACTCAACCCCGTCTCACGTGCGGTCTGCGCCGCATTACGGATGGCGAGCCCCACAGTGGCCGCGGCCGCGATCACCGCGACGATGACGACGATAAGTATGTTGCGCCCGGCATTGCGTACAACCGATCTCCAGGCATTCTTCAACACGAACATACTGGTTTCCCCTGGCATGGTCATGCGGCAGACCCCATGTCCGCCGCGTCATGCCCAGCATGCTCCCGCGGAATTGCCGTTGCCTAGCAACACACTGGCCTTCCCCTCCGAGCTTCGTGAATGTTCGCTGGGAGCGGAAACAAGCAGTATGACAGGGCTTCCACATGATGTGTTCGACACACTCAAGGCCGTTCGGCCAAGCTTACGGTCTCACACATCATGCGGAAGCCCTTATTGCTCCATGGAAGGCTGATTTTTCGTTTTACGGTTCAGCAGCCAAGCCTACGGTCTCACATGTCATACGGACATCCCTACTCCCCTAGCCACTGGCAGATAATCGGGAACCCTTTTCCGCGACGTGTTCGACACACTCAAGGCACCGCTGCGCGGTCTTCGCGGCACAGACGGTATGACGGGACTTCCGCATGACGTGTTCGACACACTCAAGGCCGTTCGGCCAAGCTTACGGTCTCACACATCATGCGGAAGCCCCTGCTCCTATGCTTTCCGCTTCGACTGTTAGGCGGCGGGGAGGCAGCTGGGGCCGAATAGGATCTTGATCTCAGCGAACAGGCTCGTATCGCGCTTCACGCGGAACCGGTCGCCGAACGTCATCACCTCGGCATTGCCCTTGGCATCAATGACGGCGAGTTTCACCTCGCAATACCCCGGATGGTTGGTCAGCACATGCCCCAACTGCATCATGTGCCGCCTATCCAGTGCGGCCTGCGGCAGCGTGATGATCACCGGGCGTTCGTCCGCGGCCTCCAGCGTGGGCACCTGCATCTCTGTGGCACGCAGACTCACCGTCTCGTCCCTCAACTCCACCATGCCACGGATCTGCACCACCTGGTCGACGGTAAGATCGGCGGCTGCGGCCTCGTACACCTTGCCGAAGAACATGCACTGGATCGAGCTTTCCAGATCCTCCACCGTCACGATCGCCCACGCGTTGCCGCGCTTGGACACACGGCGGTCCACATTGGTGACCAGGCCGGCAATGGTCACCTGCTGCCCCTCCCCCATGGTCTTGGCACGATCGATCAGATGCGCGATCGACATCTCACGCAACCCAGCAAGCACGGCCGTCATGCCGGACAGCGGATGGTCGGACACGTACAGGCCCAGCATCTCGCGTTCGAAGTTCAGCTTGGTCTTCTTGTCCCACTCCTCCACATCGGGCACCGTGACCGAGGCATCGCCCATCACATCCTGCTCCTCGGCATCGTCCATGTCGCTGAACAGATCGAACTGGCCTTCGGCCTCCTTGCGCTTCAGGCCCACCACGGATTCGATGGCGGTTTCGTGGATCTGATACAGCGCGCGACGATTCGGGTCGATGGAATCGAACGCACCGGCCTTGATCAGTGACTCCACCAAACGCTTGTTCAATGCGCTCAGCGGCACTCGGCGCACGAAATCCATGAAGTTCACGAACTTGCCGCGCTTGCTCTCACGCTCGGCGATGATATCGGCCACGGCCTTATCGCCCACATTACGGATCGCGCCAAGGCCGAAACGCACCACGTCACCCACAGCGGAGTAGGCGTACACGGATTCGTTCACATCTGGCGACAGCACCTGGATGCCCATGCGCCTCGCCTCGCCCAGATATAGCGCGGTCTTGTCCTTGTTGTCCTTCGTGCCCTGCAGCAACGCGGCCATGAACTCGACCGGGTAATGCGTCTTCAGATACGCGGTCCAATACGAGATCAATCCATACGCGGCGGAATGCGCCTTGTTGAACGCGTAGCCGGAGAACGGCACCAGCACGTCCCACACGGCCTGCGCGGCCTCCTCGGAATACCCGTGCTCCTTCATGCCCTGGAAGAACGGGATCTTCTCCTTGGCCAGCACCTCGGGCTTCTTCTTACCCATGGCTCGACGCAGCACATCTGCCTTGCCCAGCGAATACCCTGCGAGAATACGCGCCGCGGACTGCACCTGCTCCTGGTACACGATCAGGCCGTACGTTTCGTCGAGCACCTGCTTGAGCGGCTCCTCAAGCTCCGGGTGAATCGGCTCGATCTTCTGCAAGCCGTTCTTACGCTTCGCATAGTTGTTATGCGAATCCATATCCATCGGGCCCGGTCGGTACAGCGCGATCAGTGCGGAGATATCGTTGAAGTTATCGGGCTTCAGCGACTTGAGCAGCGCACGCATGCCGTCGGAATCGAGCTGGAACACGCCCAAGGTGTCACCACGCGCAAGCAGCTGGTAGGTTTCCTTGTCGTCCAACGGAATCTTGGTGTAATCCACCGGATCCTTGCCGTTGGCCACGATGTTCTTCAGCGTGTCCTGGATGACCGTCAAGTTGGAAAGCCCAAGGAAATCCATCTTGACCAGGCCCAGCGTTTCGCACGTATGGTATTCGAACGTGGTCGTGACGGTGTTATCCACGCGCTGCAGCAGCGGCGAGGTGTCGGTGATTGGCTCACTACCCATGATGGTCGCGCAGGCGTGCACACCGGTCTGACGGATCAAGCCCTCGATGGTCTTCGCCTTGTCGATGATCTTGTGCGCGTCCGGGTCGGACTCGTACAGCTCGCGGAACTCGCGCGCCTCGGCATAATGCTTCGACGTGGGGTCGAAGATCTCCTTCAGGCTCGCGTCCTTGCCGTTCTTGCTTGGCGGCAGCGCCTTGGTGACCTTGTCGCCCATGGCGAAGTCATAGCCCATGATGCGGGCGGAATCCTTCAGCGCCTGCTTGGTCTTGATCACACCGTAGATCACGCACTGCGCCACCTTGTCGCGGCCGTACTTCTCGCCGCAGTAGTCGATGACTCGCAAACGACCCTCGGGGTCGAAATCCACATCGATATCAGGCAGCGACACACGCTCCGGGTTCAGGAATCGTTCGAAGATCAGGCCATGCTTCAACGGGTCGAGCTCGGTGATGCCCATGGCGTATGCCACCATCGAACCTGCCGCGGAACCACGACCCGGCCCCACCATGATGCCGTGGTCCTTCGCCCACTGGATGTAGTCGGCCACCACCAGGAAGTAGCCGCAGAACTGCATCTGGCAGATCACACCGCATTCGTAGTCGGCCTGCTTGGAGACCTCCTCCGGCACATTGTTGTCGTACCGGCGCTCCAATCCCTCCTCGACCTTCTTCAGGAAGAGCGACGCCTCGTCCCAGCCTTCGGGGCAGTCGAACTGCGGCATGAACGCGCCGTCCTCGTGGTCGTCGAACATCACGTTGCATCGTTCGGCGATCTCAAGCGTGTTGTCGCAGGCACCCGGGAAGTCCTTGAAGATCTCGCGCATCTCCTCGGCGGGCTTCAGGTAATAGCCCGTACCGTCGAATTTGAAACGGTTCGGATCGTCCAGGTGGCTGCCGGAATTGATGCACAGCATGGCATCCTGTGCCTCGGCGTCCTCGGCGTGCACGTAGTGGGAATCGTTCGTGGCCAGCAGCGGCGCATTGAGCTTCTTGGCGATCTCAAGCAGACCGGGAATATTGCGGTTCTCGATGTTCAGCCCGTGATCCATGATCTCGATGAAGAAATTGTCCTTGCCGAAGATGTCCTGCATCTCGCCGGCCGCACGCAACGCCTCGTCGAACTGCCCCAGCGCAAGCCTGGTCTGGATGATGCCGGACGGGCAGCCGGAACCGCAGATCACGCCCTTGGAATAGGTGGAGAGCACTTCCTTATCCATACGCGGGTAGCGCTGCACACGGCCTTCAAGGTTGGCCACCGAACTGGCCTTGATGAGGTTCACCAGCCCCTCGTCGTTCTCCGCCCACAACGTAAGATGCGTGATCAGACCGCCGCCCGAGACGTCATCGCGGCGCTGTGCCTCCGTGCCCCAATGCACGCGGCTCTTGTCCTGACGCGCGGTCTCCGGCGTCACATACGCCTCGATGCCGATGATCGGCTTGACGCCGACCTTGACGCAGTTGGTGTACATCTCGTACGCGCCGTGCATGTTGCCGTGATCGGTGATGCCCACGGCCGGCATGCCGAGTTCGGCCGCGTATTTCGCCAGTTCGGGGATTTTCGACGCACCGTCCAGGAGCGAATAATGCGTGTGATTGTGCAGATGTACGAAGTTTCCCGAATCAGACATACCCTCTAATGTACCTCACACGCGGATTTCCGACACGGGCACCCAGCCGGCGGGCCGGATCGTCAATCGGCGGTATCGGCGTGGCGGGCCCGCATGGCTTCCAGCGCATGCTCAAGATCGGCCGGATACGTGCTGGTCACTGTGGTCCACACATGCGTGCGCGGGTGGCGGAATTCAAGCTGCATGGCGTGCAGCCATTGGCGTTCGATATGCAGTTCCTCGGCGAGCACCGGATTCGCGCCATACATGTGGTCGCCCACCAGCGGATGCCCGATGGAGGAGAAATGCACGCGGATCTGATGCGTGCGCCCCGTCTCCAGGTTCACCTTGACCAAGGTGGCTTCGCTGCCGAAACGCTCCATCACATCCCAATGCGTGACCGCAGGCTTGCCGGCCGGCGTCACGCAAAACCGGAAATCGGAGACCTTCGCACGCCCGATCGGTGCTTCGATGGTCGCCTTGTCTTCCTTAAGATTGCCCTGCACGAGCGCATGATAGGTCTTGACCACCTCATGCTCGGCGAACTGCCGACGCATCTCCACATAGGCAAGATCGGACTTGCATACCAGCATGAGCCCGGACGTACCCACATCAAGCCGGGACACGATGCCCTGCCTGCCGGCGGCGCCATAGGAGGTGATATGCACGCCGCGGTCGAGCAGACTGCCGAGCACGGTCGGCCCCGTCCACCCTACGGACGCATGCGCGGCCACACCGACGGGCTTGTCGACCACGACCACGTCATCGTCCTCGTACGCGATGGCCATATCGTTGGCAATGGGTTCCGGCTCCTTGCGTTCCTCGGCAAGATCGATCTCCACGGTCTCTCCCGCCTGAAGCGTTGTGGACTTGGTGATCTCACGATCCAGCACACGCACCTGACCGGTGTCGATCAGCGTTGCCGCCTTGGAACGAGAAACGCCAAGCATCTTGGAGACAGCCACGTCGAAACGAGCGCCGACGAGGGCATCAGGAGCTGGAACCACACGACTCATTGAGCATTGCCTTCTTGTTCGGATGATTCGGTTTCGGACGATTCGGGCGATTCGATCCCGGACGATTCAGTCGCCGCGGTTGCAGTCGACGAAGCGGCAACAACCGATTCGTCGGCCGTGCCCGCCTGGGCCTGCCCTGCGAACGGCACGTTCAGCAGAATCATCACCACGATGGCCACACCGGCAACGGTGAGGAAAACGTCGGCCACATTGCCGACAGACCATCCATAATCGATGAAATCCACGACCTTGCCGTTCAGGAACCCGTCCGCGTAGCTCACACGGTCAACAAGATTGCCCAGGGCACCCGCAAAGGCACAGCCGAGCGCAGTCGCCCACGCCTTGGATGTGGTACGCAGGCCAAGCACCACTATGACCACGCAGGCCACCATGGCCAGCAGCGAGATCACCCATGTGAAATTCGATCCCAGCCCGAGGGACGCGCCCGGATTGCGCACCAAGGTAAACGACAGCAGGCCGTCGATGACCTGCATCGAACGGCCGCCGGACAATGCGGACAACGCCCACAGCTTGGTGATCTGGTCAAGCAGAAGCGCTACCGCCGCCACGCACACAAAGACGGCCGCACACACGCGCGGCCGTCTCGTCGGAGTCTTGCCACTCACTGGCCAGGCTGCTCAATCTGGTCGTAGTTGTTGCTGTCGGACACCTGCTGCTGCAGGTTGTTCAGGAAGTCGGTCAGGCGAGCACGATACTCGGTCTCGAACTGCTTGAGGCCCTGAATGTTGCCTTCGATGACCTTGGACTGGTGGGTGAGGTTGTCACGCACCTGCTGGGCGTATTCATCGGCGGCGGTACGGGTCTGCTGATCGTACTCGGAAGCGCGCTTCTGGACTTCGGCCTCGTACTCGTCGGCCTCGTTGTGCTTGCCGCTCAGATAGGTGTCGGCATCCTGACGGGTCTTCTCGGAGTAGGCATCGGCCTCGGCGCGGGTGGTCTGCGAGTAAGCGTCGGCATCGTTGCGGGTCTTCGCATTGTAGGCGTCGGCCTCGGCATGGGTGCGCTTGCTGTATTCGTCGGCCTCGCCGTGCGAATGGTTGGAGTACTCGTTGGCCTTGGCGATCAACGCATCGTATTCGCGCTGGCTTTCCTCAGCCATCTCCTGGGCCTTGGCCTTGCCCTTGTCCACGTACTGATCGTGCAGCTGCATGGCCAGGGACAGCATCGCGGTGGCGCGCTCGGCCTCGTTGTTGCCACTTGCGGCAGCGCCTGCGATCTTCTGCAGGGAGCCGGTCTCGGTGCTCGGCTCGACCTTGGAGAGCTGTTCGCGCAGCTGCTCCTCGCGCTTCTGGGATTCCTGAAGCTTCTTGGCGAGGTCTTCGGCCTGGGCCTGGAGCTGCTGGCCCTGTGCCTGAAGCTGCTGGTTGTTGGCCTGGAACTGCTCAAGCTGGCTGCGCAGCTGCTCGCCCTGGGCACGGAACTGATCGCGTTCCTGCTGGACGGCGGCGATCTGCTGAGCCACGGCGTCCTGATTGCCGGAAGCCTGCGCCGCCTGGGCAGTGAGCTGGTCGATCTGCGCGTTGAGCTGATCGACCTGACCCTTGAGCTGCTCGTTGCTGGAGGCGAGCGTACGGTTCGCTTCCTCGGTTTCGGTGAGCTTGGCGGAGGCCTCGTTCAGCTTGGAGGTCAGAACGTCGTTCTCGTTGTTGGAAGACGCTGCGATGGCGGCGTTCTTCAGTTCGGTATTCTCGTTCTGCAGCTGCTGCACCTGTGCAGTAAGATCGGAGATCTTGGTATTCAGCGACGAGACTTCCGGGCCGAGAGCCTGGGTGGACTGACCGCCGGCGGCAGCCTGCTTGCCAAGAGCCTCAATGGTCTCAGTGACCTGATCAAGGAACTCGTCGACCTCGTCAGCGTTATACCCTTCCTTGAAGCGCACGAGCTGGAAACGATGTTCCCTGATGTCCTTCGGCGTCAACAGAACCATAAAATTACACCTCGATTCAAGGCCGTGTATGCCTCGGTTACGTTGATAACATTCTCGACCTTACCACGTAACACGGTCTCGTGTGGGCAAAACGGCGATTATTCAAGCCATCCGAGGCTTGCTAGATCAGCACCCGCAATACGACGAGCAGGAAATACAGCACCATGAAGCTCACGTCCAAACCGATGGCTCCCATGCGAATCGGCGGAATATAGCGCCTCAACCATCTCAGCGGCGGTTCGGTCGCCGTATACACGGCATTGACCAGGTCGGCGATGAATCCGCGAGGGTACCAGCGCGGGAACAGGATCGACGCCCAGTCCAGCAGCATGCGGATGAACAGCACCGCAAGATATGCGTCGATCGCGAAGTTGAACAGGCGCACCAAAAGATAAATCAGCATACACACACCGTACCAAGGAATGGGGGCATTACGCCCGGAACGTATTACGGCCGCAAGCACGACCGCCCACATATATGATTCGGGCACCCGGAACAACCAATGGTTCCGGGTGCCCGATTGATGCCGGCCCATGCCGGCGAAGTCAGCAGTTGATGTTCGATCGAATCCAATCAAGCCCAATCACGCGCGATCGCATCGATCGAAACCGGTTCAGCTGGCGAACAGGCTGCGTGCGGAGTCCGCGGAATCGGCCTCCTCCACCTTGATGTTCACCTGAGCCGGGCTCAGCAGGAACACACGCGGGGTCACACGCTCCATGGAACCGTGCACGCCGAACACCACGCCGGCGGAGAAGTCGACGATGCGGTATGCGATGGGCTCGGCCACACCGGTCAGGTTGAGCACCACGGGGATGCCGTCGCGAATGGCACGCCCCACCATCTGCGCATCCTCATAGGTCTTCGGATGGATGGTGGTGATGCGGCTCATCTTGCCCGGGAAAGGAGTGGTACGGGACGAGGTGGTCTGCTGGTTCGCCGGTGCCGCTGCGGGCATCGGGGTGACGGAATGATCGGAATCGAACGTTCCCTCGGATGCGGGGGCGGGTTCCTCGTCCACTGCGAAATCGTCATCGTCCGCCACATCGGACATGCCGAGGTAGGACATCGCGTTCTTCATAAACCCTGCCATACAAGGTTCCTTTCCTTATAAATGTTCAGGCCTTCGTCAGCGAAGGAAATCCGGAATATCCAAATCGTCGCCCAGGTCGGCGGAATACGAAGGATTCTGCGGCTGCTGCGTGGCTTCGCCCGGAGCCGGGGCGAACGTGAACGGGGACTGCTGCTGAGGCGCCGCCTGCTGCGGGGCAGCTTGGGCGGGTTCCGTGGCGGGTGCGGCGGGCGTGGCCTGAGCCGGCTGGGCAGCCTGGACGGGTTCGGCCTTGGGCTCGGGGGTGGCCGGAGCTGCTGCGGCCTGGGCCGCACGTTCCTCGGCGGTGGGCTTGTTGGAGTCGAAGCCGGCCGCGATGACGGTGATGCGCACCTCGTCGCCGTAGGCGTCGTCGAGGGCAAGACCCCAGATGATCTGCGCTTCGGGGTGGATGGCCTTGCGCACCAGTTCCACGGCCGCAGACGCTTCCTGCAGGCCGATGTCGGTCGGGCCGGCCACGTTGATCAGCGCACCGTGGGCGCCTTCGATGCTCTCCTCCAGCAGCGGCGAGCTGATGGCCAGCTCGGCGGCCTGGGTGGCGCGATCCTCGCCCCGTGCGGAGCCGATGCCGAACAGTGCGGTGCCGGCACCACGCAGAATGGCGGTGACATCGGAGAAATCGACGTGGATGTAGGAGTTGGACGTGATGAGGTCGGTGATGCCCTGCACGCCGGACAGCAGAGCGCCGTCGGCGGTCTTGAACGCGTCCATGATGGTGATGGAGCGGTCGGAAAGCTCAAGCAGACGGTCATTAGGAATGACGATGAGCGCGTCGACTTCCTGGCGCAGGTTCTCGATGCCGAACTTGGCGGAGGCCGCACGCTGCGGGCCTTCGAAGGAGAACGGGCGGGTGACCACGGCGATGGTGAGGGCACCCTGCTGGTGGGCCGCACGGGCGACGATCGGGCTGGCGCCGGTGCCGGTGCCACCGCCCTCGCCGCAGGTGACGAACACCATATCGGCGCCCTTCAGCGCCTCTTCGATATCGGACTGGTGGTCCTGAGCGGCCTTGGCGCCCTTCTCAGGGTCGGCGCCTGCGCCCAGGCCACGGCTGGTCTGGTCGGACAGGGAGATCTTGACGTCGGCGTCCGAGCGAAGCAGATCCTTGGCATCGGTGTTGATAGCCACAAATTCAACGTTTTGCAGACCTTCCGCGATCATGCGGTTCACGGCGTTGCCACCTGCACCACCGACACCGACAACCTTGATGTTGGTCTTGTCGTTCAATTCAGTCTGGGCGTTCTCGCTCACGTTTGGCTCCTGTCCTTACACGTTTACGCATAACTCTAGCGCAGGGCACACCCGTTTCGGGCGTTTTTTTCAAGTGTATGCATACATTATCAGGTGATTTTCAGGTTTATGGTCTCCGCGTCGCCTGAACCGCGTGACTCCCGCCTCATTCCCCGGCAAACGGGCCTAGTAGCTGGCATCCATCGGGTCGTCGCCGAACAGCGCCTCGCGCTCCTCATGCGTGGTGGTTCTCGACTCCAGCCACCCGTACGGCAGATGCACTTTCTTGGCGAAGCGAACACGGCCTCGGGGCTTGTCGACCACACGCTGCGGAAACGTCATATCCGGGTCGAGCTCGCCGATTTCGCGGCGCACGTCATCCAGCGATTCGCATTCCATGAACGCCTTGCGCGTGGAGCCGCCCACCGGGAAGCCCTTCAGGTACCAGGCGACGTGCTTGCGCAGGTCGTGCACGGCCATACGCTCGTCGCCGTCGTAGAAGCACGTCAGCAGTTCGGCATGGCGCTCGATCACGGTGCACACCTCGCCCAGCGTGGGGTTGATCCGCTGCGTGGAGCCGGCGAACGCGTTCTTGATGTCGGCGAACAGCCACGGACGCCCCTGGCATCCACGGCCGATGGCCACACCGTCGCAACCGGTCTGCTCGATCATGGCCAAGGCATCGTCCGCACCCCAGATATCGCCGTTGCCGAACACGGGGATGTCAAGCTCCTGCTTCAATTCGGCGATGCGGGTCCAGTCGGAATGCCCGCCATAGTATTCGGCGGTGGTGCGGGCGTGCAGCGTCACGGCGGCGCACCCCTCCTCCTGGGCGATATGCCCGGCCTGAAGGAACGTCTCATGCTCATGGTCGATGCCGACGCGGAATTTCGCCGTTACGGGAATATTCGCCGCAGAGCATACCTTCACCACACGGCTGATGATCTCCTGCAGCAGATCGGTCTTCCACGGCAGCGCGGACCCGCCGCCACGACGGGTGACCTTGGGCACCGGGCATCCGAAGTTCAGATCGACATGATCGGCCATGTTCTCATCGACCACGATCTTCGCCGCCTGCTCCACGATGGCCGGGTTCACGCCGTACAGCTGCAGCGAACGCACCCGTTCGCTCGGATCGAAGCGGCACAGGCGCAGCGCCTTGGGGTTGCGCGCGACCAGGGCGCGGGCGGTGATCATCTCCGCCACGTACAGGCCGCTCGGCCCGTACTGCTCGCACAGGACGCGGAACGGCCAGTTCGTCACTCCCGCCATGGGCGAGAGCACCACGGGCGTCGGCACGTCGATGTCGCCGAGCTTCACCGGCGCGATCGGGTGTGAAGCGGCATGTTCCGTATGCTGCGGCGAGCAGGGGTTCTCCCCTACCGTGCAGCCCTCATGCACGTCGAAAGTTTCCTCGTTGGATGCCACGTTCGTTACAACTCCAATAGGGCCCTATCGGTTCCATATGGTCCCGATAAGGCCCCGGTTCGGTTGGATTTGGTTCGGTATGCCCGGAACGGGCCCGCCGGAGCGGACCCGGCAGGATCAGTACAGGCCACCTGCTTCGGCGATGTGGACGGAATCCGGCCATGCCTCGCCGCCCATCTCGACCGGCATCTGCGGCACGCTGACGCGCTTCTCGCCGATACGCTCGGCGATGTAGTCGGCCACCTTGTCCAGGCTGACACGCTCCTGCTTCATGGTGTCGCGTTCGCGGATGGTGACGGCCTGATCGTCCAGGGTGTCGAAGTCGACGGTGACGCACAGCGGGGTGCCGATCTCGTCCTCACGACGGTAGCGGCGGCCGATGGCGCCGGCCTCGTCGTAGTCGATCATCCACTCGTTCTGACGCAGGTCGGCGGCGAGCTTCTGCGCCACGTTCTGCAGATCGGGCTTCTTGCTCAGCGGCAGCACGGCGGCCTTGACCGGAGCCAGGCGCGGGTCGAGGTGCAGCACGGTGCGCTTGTCGACGCCGCCCTTGGTGTTCGGGGCCTCGTCGACGTCGTAGGCATCGACCAGGAAGCACATGAGGGAGCGGGTCAGGCCGGCGGCCGGCTCGATGACGTACGGCACGTACTTCTCGCCGGTGGCCTGGTTGAAGTAGCTCAGATCCTCGCCGGAGTGCTTGGCGTGGGCGGACAGGTCGAAGTCGGTGCGGTTGGCCACGCCTTCGAGCTCGCCCCAGTCGGAGCCCTGGAAGCCGAACTTGTATTCGATGTCGACGGTGCGCTTCGAATAGTGGGCCAGCTTCTCCTTCGGGTGCTCGTAGTGGCGCAGGTTCTCCGGCTTGACGCCCAGGTCGAGGTACCACTGGGTACGGGCGTCGATCCAGTACTGGTGCCAGGCCTCGTCCTCGCCCGGCTTGACGAAGAACTCCATCTCCATCTGCTCGAACTCGCGGGTACGGAAAATGAAGTTGCCCGGGGTGATCTCGTTACGGAAGGACTTGCCCATGTTGGCGATGCCGAACGGAGGCTTCTTGCGGGACGAGGTCATGACGTTCTTGAAGTCCACGAAGATGCCCTGCGCGGTTTCGGGGCGCAGGTAGTGCAGGGAGTTCTCATCCTCGACCGGGCCGAGGTGGGTGCGCAGCATCATGTTGAAGTCGCGCGGTTCGGTCCACTTGCCGCGGGTACCGCAGTCGGGGCAGGCGATGTCGGCCATGCCGTTCTCCGGCAGCTTGTCGCCGTGCTTCTCGGCGTAGGATTCCTCAAGCTTGTCGGAACGCTGACGCTTGTGGCAGTTGAGGCATTCCACCAGCGGATCGTTGAAGACGGCCACGTGGCCGGATGCGACCCACACGGGGGTCGGCAGGATGATGGAGGTGTCCACGCCCACCACGTCGCCGCGGGTGACGACCATGGAGCGCCACCATTCGCGCTTGATATTGTCCTTCAGCGCGACGCCGAGAGGGCCATAATCCCATGCGGAGCGGGTTCCGCCGTAAATTTCGCCGGCAGGGAACACGAAACCGCGACGCTTGGCAAGGGATACTACTTCATCGAGTTTGGACTGAGCCACAATGCACCTTCTGGTTTGAACGGTTTGGGGTCTTTACAAGCGGCAAGCCTACCGTTATGCGCTGACTTCCGCACGGCCGGGTGACAACGAATGCACAAGGCCGTGTGGTCATCATGGAATCGCCATGCGTCCTGCCCGCATGAGGAAGTGACCATGCCGCGTTTCACGGCCCGGCGATCGATGCCAGGCCGCATGAAAGCACCCGAGCCGCCAAGCCGAAAGAGACTCGGCATCGACGGCCCGGGTGCTTGGGATACACAGGTGAATGGAATGAATGATTGGATTGGATCGGTGAATCGGCATCACCGCACGGAGCGGATCAGCCGTTCGCCTTGTTCTCCTCCGAGGATCCGCCGAGCATCATCGACCAGATGTTGCATTCGAGCACGACGCTGTTCTTGGTATCGTCGCCGTCCTTGTCGATGCTGTAGGTCACAGTGTTCGGCACGGAGATACGCTCGATCTTCTGCACGGAGTCGACGAACGCGCGCATGGCGTCGTAGCTGCCGGATGCGGTGATGGTCAGCGGGACCTCGACCAGATGGCCGGCCACGATGCCCTTCTGCGCCTGCGCCGGCAGCGTGGCCTCGACGGCGTCGTCGAAGGTGACGGACTTGATGCTCACGCCGGTACCGGCGGCCGAACGGTCGAGCGCGGTGATGAACGCCGACTGGTCGAAGTTCGCCGGCAGCTGGCTTTGTAGCTGCTTCAAGCGGGCGCGCTGGATGGTCATGGTCTCGCTGGCGATCATGAGCTGGTCTATCTTCTTCTGCGTCTTCTCGTTCTGCGCCTCGATCTGCGCGGTCTGCTCGTCCGCGCTGTGGATCTTGTCGAGACAGGGCGAGACGCCGGCCATCCAGGTGATGAGTATGACCAGCACAATGCCGACGGCAAGGCCGATCCATGCGATTCTATGCTTGTTGAGATTCATGGTTGTTCACGCTTCCGTTGAATCGATTGGGCCGGCGTCAGTTGGACGAACCCGATGAACTGGACGAATTGGACGAGGTGCCGCTCGACGCGCTCGCGTTGCCGGTTGCGGCGCCGCTTGCGGTCTGGGTGAGGTTTTCGCGCAGCTTCTTGAGCAGTGCGCGGTGGGAGTCGTCGGCGCCTGCGGAGTTGTCGCTTCGCGAGGTGGTGTTGTCCGTCAGATCGATGGACACGGTGCCGGTGTAGGTGTAGCCCTGGTTGCTGTCGGACCCGTTGGTGATGGAGCTCACGTCGCCGGTCATGTAGCCGTTGATGTGCGAGAAGTTCGAGATGAACGCCTCGGCGGATACGAAGTCGGGCGACTGCACGGTGAAGTCGACGGAAATCACGCCCTTGGACGCCCACACGGAGGAGGCGTTGTCGCTGCTGGACGAGGAGCTCTGGTTGCTGTTGTCGCCGCCCAACTGGTATTCGCTGAGCTTGAGGTTGGTGTATTTGCCGTTTGCCGGCAGCGCGCCGTTGAGCCCGTCCGCCACCTTGTACCAGTCGACTTCGTCGTACAGCATGGAGACTCGCGCCACCTGGCCGTCGGACAGCAGGTTCAGCGTGTCCTCCACGTCCTTGTACTTGGCGCGTTCCTTCTGCAATGCGATGGAATGCTCCTGCGCCTTGTCGGTACGGTGGTTGGCAAGGCCGACCTGCGCCATCATCACGCCGGTGACAACGATCGCGGCGATCAGCACGGCGCCCAGCACGTAGGCGAGCAGGTATTTGATGGCTCGATCACGGTTCAGCGCGATGATCGACTTCGGCATCAGGTTGGCGCGCATGACCCATTGGTCCGGGGTCTCCGCCTTGCCGCTGCGCTTGCCGCTGCCGCGCTTCAGCGCCTGGCCGATGTCGGAGAAGTCCATTGACAGAATCGAGGTCTTCTCCTCCTTGCCTTCCTCGCCCCCGCGCTTGCCGCGCTGGTTCTTGGCCGGCTTCTGCGCCTTCGTCTTGTTCTTGGAACTGCTGGTGCGCCGGGTTTTCTCTCCCCTGTCCCTGCTCATCGTGCCCTCTTTCCGATTACGAGTCCGAGCATCGCGGCCACGTCGGTCGCGTGCATCATGATGTCTTGCTTCCTGACTTCCTTGGTCAGCTTGAATTTCTCGAACGGGTCGCCGATGCGCACCACCTTGCCGGTGGAGCTGGCGAGCACGGACGGGAAGCCTTCGAGCTGCGATCCGATGCCGGTGAGGATGATGCCTTCGATATTGGAGCCGTCATGGTCGCTGGTGTAGTAGTTCAGGGTGTTGCGGATGCCGACGATCAGCTGGGCGGCTGTCTCTCGAATGACCTCTTCGGCCTTTTCGAGGCGTTCGTCGCCGACCACGTTCTGCAGGCCGATGCGCTGCTTGATCTGCTCGGCGTCCTCGAAGGAGATGTTGAGCGCGTTGGCCACGGCGTCGGTCAGATCGTCGGTGCCGGAGGGCACGACGCGCAGGTATGCGGGCTTGCCGTGGTCGAGCACGATCACGTCGGTGCTGTTGCTGCCCACGTTCACCACGGCTTCGATCTTCTCCTGGTTCGGGTCTCCGAACAGGCGGGACAGCGCGAACGGCGCCGCGTCGATGGAGGTGACGACGAATCCCGAGTCCTCGATGATGCGGGCGGTCTTCTCCAGGCCGGCGCGCAGCGTGGCGACGATCAGACCGTGAAGCATCTGCCCCTGGTCGCCTTCCTCCAACGACAGCGGCACGAAGTCCAGCACGGATTCGTCCACCGGCAGCGGAATCAGGCTTTTCGCCTGGAACGGCAGGGTGGCGCGCAGGTCGTCAAGCGCCATGTATGGGAAGTCGGCCTCACGGAAGACCATGCGACGGCTGGAATACAGCAGCGCGGTGTCTTCGCGCGGGTACTTGAAGCGCTTGACGAGCGTTTCCAGCAGGCCCTTGACGGCGGTTTCGTCGACGACTTCGCCGTCCACCACCGTGCCGTTGGGCAGGGCGAACACCTGGAAGTGCTTGATGGTGGGGTGCGCCGAGTAGGGGTCGGCAATGACCGCCGCGCGTATGGCGTCGTTGGACAACGCCAGGATTGAGATAGCTCTCATGGACTCTCCTCTTGTTGTGGGCTCTAGGCGAGGCCCGAAATCTGCAGATACCAGTTGGCGATAAGCGCTCCGGCGAAGACGCCGATCCAGGCACCGACCACCATGGACGGGCCGAACGGGATGCCGCCGCGCAGCTTGACCTTGTGCAGGGCGAGCAGCACGATGCTGACGATGCCGCCGACGAAGAACGCGGCGAAAGCGCCGACGATGAGCTGCGGCCAGCCGAGCCAACCGAGCATAAGGCCGATGAGCACGGCGAGTTTGATGTCACCGCCGCCCATGCCGCCGGCCCACACGAGGGCGAGCAGCAGGTAGAACGCACCAAGCACCACCGCGCCGATGACCGCATGCACCATGCGCATCCAGTCCCCGGTGAGCAGCGAGGCCAATGCCAGCAGCACGGCACCGATGCCCAGACTCGGGTAGATGATGACGTTCAGGATGAGGTGATGGTCAAGGTCGATGAACGCCACCACGATCGAGACCGCGGCGAAGAAGAACAGCGCCGGCAGCGCCCACGGCTCGTACAGGCCGAACACTCCCCCTGCCATCACCGCCACGAAGGCCACGCCGGTCAGGCTTTCGACCAGCGGGTAGCGCACGGCGATGGGCTCCTTGCAGTGGCGGCATTTCGCGCCGAGCACCAGCCAGGAGATGACGGGGATGTTGTCGTACCACGCGATCTGCGCCTTGCAGTTGGGGCAGAAACTACGCTTCGGGTTCACGATGCTGATGTGGTTCGGCACGCGCCAGATCACCACGTTGAGGAAGGATCCGATGATGGCGCCGATCACCAGCGCGGCGACCAGCACCACCACGGCGGTGGTCGTGTCGAGCAGTAGATGCGGTTGCGTGTTCATGCGATCACCAGCCCGTGTAGGAGGTGCCGACCTCCTTGGAGGTCACGTAGCCCTTGTACTGGGAGACTTCGTGCGTGGTGCTGCCGGAACCGCTGCTGCCGGACGAGCCGCCGGTGCTGGCACCGCCGCCCGAGCCGCCGCCGTCCCATTGCACGGATGCGTTCCACACCTGCGATTTGATGGAACGGTCCAGGTAATCGGTGGACGATCCGCAGGCGGCCATTCTGATGTCCGGCTTGCCGTCGGTGCGTGCGTATGCCGGCGTGCCGCCGATCTTGTCGCCGGGGTAGATCTCGGTGAGGCACATTATCGACTTGCTGCCGTCGGAGCTAGTGACCTCGGCTTGGAAGGTGCCCTGGTCGTTCTTGTTGGCGGCCTTGCTGTTGTACCGGGTGAAGGTCGTTCCGGCACCCTCGCTGTCGACGAGTCTGAGCTTGTCGCCGTCGAGTGCGAAGTACTTCTTCGCACCGTTCACGCTCTTCCAGATCTTGGTCGGGTGGCCGGAGCCGGTGGCGGAGGTGTCCTCCTCGTATTCGGCGTGATCGTCCGGCGCGGCCTCGTTATGGTCGGTGACGGTGCAGTAGTCCGTGGCGAACAGGTCGGAATCCTGGTTCGCGGGGTTGCCGGTCAGCGTCTTCTTGTAGCAGTACGGGTTGAAGTCGCCGGACTTCACATGGCAGGTGTCGGTGTAGGTGTCGTTGCCGTCGGCGGAGGTGGACAGGCAGAATCCGGAGGTCTCGTTCACCATCTGCTGGGTGGCGGCACCGGCCTCGCCGGCCTGGCCGAAGGATGCGGTGGCGTTCTCCATATCGCCGGCCACGTCGAACCATGCGGTCACGTCGGCGGCTTGGTTCCACTTCGAAGCGCCGAGGAAACGCACCTGCAGGTTGGCGAAGTCGTCGATGTTGGACGCCCAGTGACCGCCGCTCAGGTATCTCAGATCCTGACCGGGATTCACGCTGGTCGACACCTCCAGTACCTGGAAGCGGGTCTTCTTCTGTTTCTGCACACCGCCTACGGAGAAGCCCTTCGATTCGGGCAGCTCCTTATCGTATTTCGCGGCCTCGCTTTGCACCGAGGACAGCTCGTTGAAGTACCCGGCATTGATGAAGCCGTTGTAGAACGCCCACTTCTGGTACTGGTTAAGCGTGCTGTTGGGATCGCGCTTCTCCTTCTGCTGCGGCCCGTCATCACCGGTGTTGGTGTAGTAGTCGGTCTGACCGGCGACGTTCACGCCGTAGGATGTGCCGCACTTCTGCAGGGTGGCCGGGGCTGCGATGCCGCCGCCGATATTGGCGTTGTCGGTATTGGCACCGGTGACGCACAGCGACATGTCGGATGCGGGGCGGATGGTGTTGTCGGTCCAGTACACCCACGTGTTGAGCTTGGAGTATTTGCCGTTGGCCTTGCATTGTTCGGTATAGCGCACGGTGCTGTCGCTGCTGCTGGTCTTGTGCGCCTGCGGGATGACGATCAGCATGGAACCGGCCTGCGGCATGCCGGAGGGGTCGACCATCTTATCGAGCGTCTCCGCCTTGGTGATCACCTCGGTGGTGGCCAGCATGCAGGTCTGGTTCACCGGGTTCATCACACTGGACGAGGAGATGGCGTCGGAGCCGCCCGAGGTGCCCGAACCGTTGGCATATTTGACCTCGCCAGTCGGATTGTCATCGGTGTCGAAGTCGGGCTTGGTGATGTTCTTCCATGTCGGCTGGTTGTCCATACGCCCGTTGTACGGGGCCGCCGCGTAGAAGCCCATGCCGATGCGGCCGCCACCGCCGGACGGAACGGGCGGCGTAGGCGGGGTGGGCGGCGTGACGGTCTGCTGTTCGAACTTGTAGACGGCTCGCATGACGCGCATGGGGCTGGCTTCGGTGCCGGAGCGGCCGTTCGGGTAACGGTTGATGTAGCCGTAGGATTTGGCCACGGCGTATTTCACGCCGCTCAGCCCGCTGGCGGTGGTGATCTGGCTGGTGCCGCTGGCGTCGGGGTCGCCGTCGAAGTAGGCGATCTCCACCTTGTACGACATGTTCGCCGGCGCGTAGGCGATGGAGCTGGCGTTGGCGGTGCCCGCGTTCACGGCGACGTTGTTGAGCAGCACGCTGCCGCCCGCGGTTTTGGTGAACTGCTCGTCCTTGGCGGCGGCGCCCTTGTCGGCAATGGTTGTGGGCAGCAGGGCGGAGGCGCTGCCGCCGGCTTCGGCCTCACGCAGGAAGCTCAATGCGGCTTCGAGCCCGGATTCGGCGGCGTAGCCGGCCTGGGCGTTGGCCCTGTTGTTCTTGTAAGGCAAGGCCTGCGCGAACAGCACGCTTAACACCAGCGATGAGGTGGCAAGCACCACCATCACGAACATGATGGCCATAAGCATGGCGGCACCCTGCTCCCCCACGCAGGCGCGAAGGCGTGCGCGGTAGCGTTTGTTCAGTGTTGCCCAAAGCTGTGAATTCTTCATGGTTCCTTCCCTCAGCCGTCAGGCGCCGGTGGCGTTCATGGCGTCGAACATGGAGAACATCGGCATGTACAGGCCTAGCACCATAAAGCCGACCACCACGCCGAGCACCAGGATCATGAGCGGTTCGAGCAGCGAGGTGAGCTGCTTGGCCATGGACTGCGCCTCCTCGTCGTAGGCTTTGCCGGCGCTGGCGAGCATCTGATCGATGGCGCCGGAATCCTCGCCGATGGAGACCATCTGGGTGAGCATCATGGGGAACACGCTTTCGCTCGCCATGCTGTCGGAAAGGCGATAGCCGCGTTCCACCAGGTTGGAGACGCGCTTGGATGCGGTGTCGAGCACGTAGTTGCCGGAGGTGGAGCCCACGATGTCCAGGGCGTTGAGGATCGGCACGCCGGAGGCGAGCATGGACGAGAAGTTGTTGCAGAAGCGCGCCAGGGCCACGTTGGTGTTGAGCTTGCCGAACACGGGCGCCTTGAGCAGGAACGGCTCCCACCAGGAGCGGATGAAGTCCTTGTTGCGGTTGCGCCGCCAGAACATGAAGAACGCGATGAGCCCCACGACGACCAGCGGGATGGCCACGGGGGCTACCTTGCCCATGGCCACCATGATCTGCGTGATGACCGGCAGTGTGGCGTTCATGGACTTGTACATATTGTCGAACATGGGGACGATGGTGAGCAGCATGACGGCGACCAGCGCCAGGGCGATGCAGAGCACCACTACCGGGTAGGCCAGTGCGGATTTGATCTGGCCTTGCAGGCGCACGTCGGCCTCGAAGCTGTCGGCCACGGTGATGAGCGATTTGTCGAGGAAGCCGCCGGTTTCGCCGGCGCGGACCATATACACCATGACGGGCGGGAAGATGTCGTCCTCGTTCTCTTCCATGGCCTCGGAGAAGGATGAGCCGGCCTCGATCTTGGCGGCGCATTCCGCCAGCGCGTTGCGCAGCTTCTCGTTGCGGGTCTGCTCGATGACGATGTTCAGCGCGCGGATGAGCGAGACGCCGGCCGCGACCATGGTGGCGAGCTGGCGCGAAGTGACGGCGAAGTCCTTTTTGGAGGGCAGTTTGGCGAAGCCCTTGAGTTCGATGTTCTTGTTGAGGCCGGTGCCTTCGGAGAGGTTCACCAGTTCGGTGGGGATGGCACCCATCTGGGTGATGCGCGCCACGGCCTGATCGCGCGAGTTGGCCTCGATGGTGCCTTTCATCTGCTTGGTGCCGTCGGGAGAGACACCCTTGTACTTCCACTTCTGCGTGGTGTTCTGCTGCATTGGCGCCTGCGCCTGTGCCTTGGCCATGAATTCCCCTCAGTTACCGAATGGCGTACAAAATATGCTGTGAATATGAAAAGGTGTCGGAGGCATCACTCGCCTCCGACACCTCAACTTAATTGGTAATCAGCGATACGCGATTACTCTTGCTCAGCAATCTTGCCGGTTGCGGACTTATACACATACGTCTTGCAATTATCATCGCTGGTATTCTTGCCAGTGATGACATAGCCATTGGCATTGTCAGGATCCTGTGCAATCTTCAGATTGACCTTGTCACTGACGGAAATCTTATTGTCATCGATAGTGCAGTCATTGCCGGTAACATTAGCGCAGTCGGAAATATCAACACCATTCAGAGAACCATTGTGGTTGGTCATGACGGTTTCCATAACCACACTGGCGTTCTTCACGTCGCTCTGGGCGGCGGAGTTCCAGGCGGCCTTGCGCTGGTTCAGGTAGATCGGGATGGCCACGGCGGCAAGGATGCCGATGATGATGACCACGACAAGCAGCTCGACGAGGGTGAAGCCCTTTTCACCGTTGGCGCGACGCTTCAGTGCATTCTGCACACTCTTCATATTGGATTCTTCCCTCCAATCCAGCGGAGACTGATGCAGATTCATGTCCCACACAACAGACATATCCAACCAGCGCTTCCCCCACGGAATACCCTATTGGAATCTGCGTCAATCTCCTGTTTGCCAAGATGCCCTTCGGTGGGCTTCTTAGCACCTTGCCCTGCCCTTGTGGGCAACGCCTCAGTCTTGTGAACTGATGGCTCTTATAGTAAGCAGTCGTGCAACCGTTGTCAAACCGGAAAATGCAATATTTTCACTATATTTGTTGATTTCCTCCGTTAATTCATGCAAACGTTGGAAGTGCTGTGGTTTTACTTGGTTTCATCAACTAATTCATCATGGTCATTGCCTGTTTGCACTTCACGTCGAGCCCCTGCCTAAATCCCCGCCATTGCACGGTTCGTGACATCGTTATCAAGCATTAACGGTGTTTATGTTTATGAAAATACGGAAACCCTGGCGCACGCCCCTGCCGTATACCCACATAAGGTGCCCCCGAAAATTTCCCCTAGTGAATGTGTCCAAATCGTGAACCCCGCGTGTCATGCATCTTCTCCACTGCCTCCCACACACATACAAAAGGCCCCGTGCCGCCACCAACCAGCGGCAGGCACGGGGCCGAAAACCCAAGCGGCCCTTACTGTTTCACCGTAAGCCGCCCCGTGGCGGAATCGTAGACATAGGTCCTGCACTTCGCATCACTGGTGTTCCTGCCGGTGATCGTGTACGAGCGATCGTTCAGCTCCACCTTCAGATTCACACCGTCGGTCACATTCACCGCATCGCCGTCGACAGCGCACGCCGAACCGGTCACGTCGGCACATGAGTTGGCAAGCCTGCTCAACGGATCGGCATGATTCGCCATCACACCCTCCAGCACCGTGGAGGCGTTGTGCACGTCGCTGCGCGCGGCCGAATCCCATGCGGCCCGGCGCTGGTTCAGATAGACCGGCACCGCCACCGCGGCCAGGACCGCCATGATCACCACCACGACCACCAGCTCCACCAAGGTGAACCCACGTTCGCCTTCGGCACGCCGGCGAAGCGCATGCCGTGCATCGTTCCATCGCACGCCACTCGGTCGCATGCTACTCATCGGCTCCCTCCCTTCAGCCAACGCAGGCATCGATCAGTCACCTGCACACGGAGAAGTCCGGCGTCGGATTGGTGGACTTCACATTGCGGGCGGTGAACGTGGTGGACACATTCGAGGTGATCGCCTTGCCGCCGGAATACGAACCCGTTACCGGTGAGAACGTGAGCACCTTCTTCGTGCCGTCGAGTCCGAACACCTTCGTGCCGAACAGGGCGTCGTCCGAAGTGACGCCGCTGGACGACGAATGGTTCATCATCGAGCCGAGCACCACATTCGAACTCCACGAGCTCGCGCCGGCATCCTTGGTCTTGAGCACCAGCTTGCCGTACGTGTTCACCGTACCGTTCGACCATGTGGCCTCGTCGTATTGCAGCACCACGCACCGCTGCTTGCCGGCGGTGTCCCCCGGCATGATCATGGTGACCTTCTGCACCGCATCATCGTACTCCATGGCGGAGGCGTACCGCGCATACCGGTCGATGCGCTGCGTGGCCGTGGCGATCTCGGAGGCGGACCTGGTGCGGATCGCGTCCGTGGTGGTGGTGTGCAGGAACTGGATGATGGACGTGAGGAAGATGCCGGAGACGACCATGAAGATGAACATCGCCACCATCATCTCCACCATGCTCACGCCGCGCTGGCCGCGCTCGGCGGCGAACAGGGCGCGCCTGCCGCCGTTTCGCTCAATCCCGAGCCCGCGCAGCACGCGGCGTACGCCATCCATGGACTTATCACTCATGTTCTTCCCCGATTCCTTACCGACTTGCCTGATCTACTTGCCTCTGCCTCGACGTATCGCCTGACCGGCCACTTTGCCGACTGGCCTGCGCTCACAGGACCGCATGCCCGATTCCGCGCCATCGTCAGACGATGAGCTTCCAATCGGTGTTCACATCGAGCACCGTGGACGTGGTGTAGATGCAGGTCTTGCTCTTCGCCTGATTGTCCGGCCACGTGACGCCGACGATCACGCGGATCACCGGAACGTAGGTGTTGGTGGATCCGGACTTGAACGCCTTGGTGACCGACTTGGTAGGCGTCCACACGTCGCTCGACGCGTCGCCGCCGTTCACATAATCCAGGCCGTGATCGGGAAGACCCCATTCGCTGGCCGTCTTGACCTGCATGGTCCCCGACAGACGGTATGCCTTCTCCACCACCGTGTACACGTTGAACTTGGACTGCTTGAAATCCTTGCCGGTGGTCACGCGCGCCGGGTGGATGAACTTGCCGGAGCCGTCGGCCGAGGCCGCCCAGCCCAGATCCTTGGTCTGGGTGGCGACGGTGCCGTTGACGGTGAACGCCCCGGCCTTCTCCAACGCCGTGTAGGCATCGTCCACATCGGACTCGCCCATGCCCTTGGTCAGCTCGTCGAAATAGGAATCGGAACTCACCGACGCGATCTGCGCCCGCACACGTTCCATACCGTCGTCACCGAGCGAAACCGCCGTGGAACGCATCTGCTGCGCGTACGAGGTGCGGATCGCCGTCACCGCGAACTGCGCCGCGGCCAGACCGACCATACTCAGCACCATCACGGCCACGATGGTCTCCACCAACGTGAAGCCACGCTCCCCTCGCTTCGGCATACGCCTACCCGGCACCATGCCTTCGGCCCCGCCTTCATGTGGGGAGCCGATGCCTCTTCTGAGCCCCATATTCAGCCTTCCAAACTGACGCGCACCCAACGATGGGCACGCGATCAAGACCTGACAACACAACCACGCATTATCAATCTTTGCTCGACTATACCACGATATCGTGCCAACGTTTTCACAATAATGGGCGTCTCATAAACCGTGCCGTATTAGGTTTTTCGAGATTCTTCACATACAATGGCCACAAAAGTCTGCATATTTTATGCATACGTTACAGTCTGCGGTTCCGGCAAGCACGGAAGCTCCGAAACCGCAGACAAACAAGCCCCACAGTGGCGTGCGGGGCGGGGAGGAGGAGCCAATGAGCATGAGTGACGCCGCAGGAGCTCTGTTCAATTTCAGAAGGAAGAACAAGGACGACGGCGAGACCGCGACGCATATCGACACCGGCGACATCCCGCAGGTGTTCGCACCCGCACCAAGCGGGGCCGCGCCACGGCACGCGGCCGAGAACATGACGCTGCCCGAGCCGGACATGCCCGAGGAAGGCGCTACGGAGACGGATGAGGAGACCGAACGCGCCCAGGCGCTGGCCCTCGCGCAAAGCCTGAGCTTCCCGTTCGTGGACCTTAACGAATACCAGATCGACGAGAGCGTGATGAAGCTCGTCCCCGACGAACTGTGCCGGCGCAACAACCTGCTGCCGCTGTCCATCATCAACGGGCGACTCACCGTGGCCATGGCCGACCCGAAGAACTTCGCCGCCGTGGACGACATCTCCGCCATCACCGGCATGCCCGTCATCGCCATGGTGGCCATGCCCTCCCAGGTGCAGGAATCCATCAACCGCTACCTGCGCGCCAACGCCGAGCTCGACGAGATCTCACACGAAGTGGCCGTCACCGCCAAGAAGGAAGTGGACCTCGAAGCGGACGACGCCGAGGCATCATCCCCCGTCGCGCGATTCGTCACCCTGCTCATCAACCAGGCCATCGACGACCACTGCTCCGATATCCACATCGAACCGCAGGAGGACGGCCTGCTCGTCCGCTACCGCATCGACGGCGTGCTGCACGTGTTCCAGCGAGCGCCACGCGCCATGACCGCCGGCGTGATCAGCCGTATCAAGGTGATGTCCGACATGGACATCGGCGAGCGCCGCAAGCCGCAGGACGGCCGCATCACCGTGAAGCACAACGGCGAGAAGATCGACCTGCGTGTGGCGGCGTTGCCGACCGTATGGGGCGAGAAGATCGTCATGCGAATCCTGAGCACCCCGGCGGGCAATCTGAAGGTGGAGGACCTGAACTTCAGCAAGCGCAACTTCGAGGTGTACTCCAAGGCGTATTCGCGCCCGTACGGCATGGTGCTGGTCACCGGCCCGACCGGTTCCGGCAAGTCGACCACCCTGTACGCCACCCTGGGCGACGTGGCCAAGCCGGAGATCAACATCATCACGGTCGAGGACCCTGTGGAATTCCGCATGAAGGGCATCAACCAGGTGCAGGTGAACAACAAGGCCGGCATGACCTTCGCTGCCGCGCTGCGCTCCATCCTGCGTGCCGACCCGGATGTGGTGCTCATCGGCGAGATCCGTGACGCCGAAACCGCGAACATCGCCATCGAGGCCTCGCTGACCGGCCATTTGGTGCTGTCCACGCTGCACACCAACGACGCTCCGAGCGCCGTGACCCGTCTGACGGAAATGGGTGTGGAGCCGTTCCTGGTGAGCTCGTCGTTGGCGGCCGTGATGGCGCAACGACTGGCCCGACGCCTGTGCAGGAAATGCTGCAAGGCGGATCAGGCCACGCCGGTCGAGCTGAAGATGATGGGCGTGCCATACAAGCCGGGCGACCCGCTGCCCACCGTGTACCGGCCCGTTGGATGCCGCGAATGCTCCAACACCGGATACCGTGGGCGTGTGGCCATCCAGCAGGTGATGGGCGTGGACGCCAAGATGGAGGACATGATCGCCAAGGGGGCCACGTCGCTGGACATTCAGGCGGCGGCCGAGGCGGCGGGCATGACGAGTCTGCGCGAGGACGGCTGGCAGAAGGTGCTGGAAGGCATCACCTCCGTGGAAGAGGTGCTGCGCGTCACCGTCTGACGGTTGGCGTTTGGGCGGTTGCGGTTTTGCGGTTTGCAGGCAGGTTTGTCTTGCGGAGGTTCACCCCCGGGCAAAGGGCATCGTGGGCCGTGCCGTCGGTTTCGTGGTTGTGACCGGCGGCATGGCATCGCCCATAACCCGCATACCTGCACTCCCCTACCGCTCGGTACATCCGCCCGCACATTCCAAGTCACACACGCAACGCCCCGGATGCCGGCCGATAAGCGACCATCGACCGGCATCGAAACCCCAAGTTTTTCAATGAAGAAAGCAATCGAGACTAAGGACAAACACATGACTGATGCGGCAGAGCAGGCCGAATGGGATTCGGACAACGGCTCTTATCTGGCTGGATTGAAGGGCGTGACCATTCCCAGCACAGCCCCTTCGCTGAACGAAACGCGCAAGCGCGGCCGGCACGGCTCCTCCGAGGACGCGCTGCAGGCCGACTCGTCCGACATGATGGGCATTTTCGAATCGCTGAACGGCAAGCCGGCCGTGCAGATGACCGTCGAATCGATCGTTCCGGCAAAGCCTGCCGGGCAAGACGATGACGCGGCTGAGGAAAACGGCGACGGCGGTGCTGTCAGTGAACAGCCCCAGCCTACGCCCGCCGTACAGGCACCCGCTCAGGCAGCCACTCAAGCAGCCGACACGACGGCCACGCAACAGGCCAGCCAAGCAGCAGCCGGCCAGAATAACAACAAACCAGCCAAGTCATGGTTCTCCAAGCCCGAATCCACCAAGCCCGCGCAGCGACCCGCCCCGTTCCCCACAGCGCACAAGCCCTCCATGCCGCCCAGCGACGACTACTACGCCATGCCCGGCGAGACGCATGGCGGCGAGACGGAATCCATGGAACCGCTCACGACCCGCATGCCCGAGCTCGACCCCGAATTCACGCGCGGCACCGGAACCGCGCCGCAGATCCCGTTGAGCAGCATCCCCTCGCCGCTGCCAGTCACCGACTTCGTGGTGCCGGAAACCACCGGCACCGACAAGGACGCCATTCCCCCGCAGCGCTTGGAAAAAGCGAAGCTCGTGGAAGAGACGCTCCGCGCCGAGCATCCTGACGCGGACGACGAATTCGTGGCCGCCATCCGCCAGCTCGTCGAACTGAACGCCTCCGATCTGCACCTGGTGGTCAACGACCCGCCGATGCTGCGCGTGGACGGCAAGCTGCAACCTGCCAAGGGGCTGAGCGTGTGGGACAAGGACCACACCTTCGCGGCGGTGCAGACCATGACCAACGATCTGGAACTCGAACGCTTCAAAGACGACCTGGAACTCGACATCTCATTCTCCATCGGCGACCTGCTGCGATTCCGCGTGAACGTGTACCGCGACCGGCTCGGCATCTGCGCCGCTCTGCGAACCATCCCGACCGAAATCAAAACCGCCCAGCAGCTCGATCTCGACCCGCGCATCGCCGATCTGGCCATGCTGCCGCGAGGTCTGGTGCTCGTATGCGGCCCGACCGGCTCCGGCAAGTCGACCACGCTGGCCGCCATCGTCGATAAGGCGAACGCGGAACGCGCGGATCACATCATCACCATCGAGGATCCTATCGAGTTCGTGCACAAGCACAAGCGCTGCGTGATGAGCCAGCGCGAGGTGGGCACCGACACGAAGAGCTTCGCCGAGGCGCTGAAACGTGCGCTGCGCGAGGACCCGGACATCATCGAGGTGGGCGAGCTTCGAGACCTGGAAACCATCTCCACCGCACTGACCGCCGTGGAGACCGGCCACCTGGTGTTCGCCACCCTGCATACGCAGGACGCAGGCTCCACCGTGGACCGACTGATCGACGTGTACCCGGAGAACCAGCAGCAGCAGATCCGCGTGCAGGTGGCGTCCACGCTGCGCGCCGTGGTGGTGCAGACACTGCTCCCACGCGCCAGCGGGCATGGCCGAGTGCCGGCCACCGAAGTGATGCTCAACACCCCGGCCGTGGCGGCGCTGATCCGCGGCGGCAAGGCCCACCAGATTCGCACGGTGCTGCAATCCGGCGAGAAGGAAGGCATGCACACACTCGACCAGGATTTGGCACGCCTGGTGAACAAGGGCACCGTGAAGTACGAGGACGCCCTCGCCAAGGTGCAGGTGCTTGACGAATTCGAGAAGATGGCCGGCGCACGCTCCGTGTTCTAAAAGTTGCGCCGATTCGGATGCGCCTCCCCCTTTTGGGCGTGGCATGGGCGGTGCGGAATGGTTTGGCCGTTCCGCACCGCCCATGTTTTTGCCCATGTTTTTTGAAAAGCATCCGGAGGCCGGACCGCCCGCCGGAAAAACGCGACAAAAGAATGATCGTTATGTCGCGAAACGGCATGGATTCGCATGACTGGCGGGAAAATCACTACAACAGCTGCAAAGAACGGCTTGGGATAGACTGGGCAAGCGCGGCCGTAGTGAGGGAAGAGCGGCTTCAAGCAGGCATGGAAAGAGGGACGGCACACGATGATGTTCTACGATGCCAACCGGCGCAGTTCACGCATCGCGGCACGCATACTGGTCGTGCTGCTCATCGTCGGCGGCGGGTTCGGCATCGCCGGGAATCGGCAGATCTCCGGCAGCGAACTCGAATCCATCCGCACCGTGGTCGAAGCCACGCAGTCGACACGCACCACGGCCAAGGCGAGCGCGGATTTCGCGCAAGGCACCGTGCACGCCAATGATTTCCGCAACGATATCGCCGCCACACGCAAGGCCATCGACGCGTATGACGCAGTGGCCAAGGATCCGAACGTCACACGACTCGCCTCGGATTCGCCGTTAGCCCGGTTCAGTCTCACGCCGCGAAGCACCCTGACCGATACCGTCGATCGACTGGAAAACGCCGCGAGCGCCGTACAGACGCAGACCGCCACGCTCGTCAACAGCATGGAGACCACGTTCGCCAATGATTTCCGTACGGACGGTGGGCATTGGCTGGTGCAGGTCGATGACCCGGCCAATATCAACGATCTCGTCGACCGCTATGGCAGGCAACGCTCGTACCAGACGCTGAGCGAGCATCTGGATGACCTGAAAAACCTCTATGCCCTGGAGCAGCAGGTGCGCCAGCAGGTAACGGATTCCATTGCCGGATTGCATACGGCCGAGGCGAATGCGGCGCAGATCGCCGTGCCCGCGGACGCTGCCGCATTGGACACCGCAGGATGGATGGGCATGGCGCAATCGGTGGCGTCCACGTTGGGTGTGCAGGTGAAGCAGACCGACGTGTACGGGTGCCCCGGCGTCGACAATGACGGCGGCAGTGGCAGCGATCTGGTGATCGGGTTTTTCTGCGGCGGCGAGCGGTCCAGCCGCAACGAGGTGAATATGCTGGTCACGCATCCGCAATGGCCGGCGGTGGAGAGCAGCCCGCTGCTTGTCGACTATACGAAGCATGAGCTGGCGCATCGTTCGATCATGATCGTATGTGGTACCACCGAGCCGGCGAACGCCGCGAACCGGACGGAAGCCGTGACCAATTCGTATGCCGTGCTGTTCTATGGTGCCAGCCGCGAGCGCATCGCGGACAGCCAGCAGGGTTTGGCGGCGTATGCGATGGATGCGCAGAGCGACCGGATCGCGCAGGCCATTCACAGCGGCACCTGCGCGTGAGATCGGCATCTGCCGCGCCATCGCCTCGCCGGCGGTGATGCCACCGACCGATACGGGTCACTCGCGGCCGGCGCGATCCTTGACATAGCCTACGAAGCGGTCGACCGCTTCGGGGGTGTCGTGGCGGAAGAACATGCTGGTCCTGGTGTCGAGTCCCGCGATGGTTGCCATCTCGTCATCGGAAAGCCGGAAATCGAAGATGTTCAGATTTTCCTCCATGCGTTCCTTGTGCGTGGACTTGGGAAGGGCGATGATGTCGCGCTGGGTGAGCCAGCGCAGGATCACCTGCGCGACGGACTTGCCATGCGTCTCGCCGATCTTGGCCAGGGTGGGGTTGGAGAACATGTTCTGCATGCCTTCCCCGAACGGCGCCCATGCTTCCTGCGCCACGCCACGCCTGATCATGTTTTTGCGAGCTTCGATCTGCTGGTTGAACGGATTGGTCTCGACCTGGTTGACCATGGGGGCGATCTCGTTGAAGGCGACCATGTCGGCCAGACGATCCGGGTAGAAGTTGCTTACACCGATGGCACGGATCACGCCGTCCTTGTAGAGCTTTTCAAGCGCGTGCCATGCGCCGTAGGTATCGGAGAACGGCTGATGCAGCAGTACCAGGTCGAGATAGTCGGTGCCGAGCTTCTTCAAGGACACATCGACGGACTTCAGCGTGTTCTCATAGCCGTAGTTGCTGATCCAGATCTTGGTAGTGAGGAACAGCTCCTTGCGGTCGATGCTGGAATCCTTGATGCCCTGGCCGACTTCGGCCTCGTTGAAGTACGACTGCGCGGTGTCGATATGACGGTACCCGGTCTCAATGGCCTCGCACACGCAACGTGGTGCGTCGTCCTTGCTGATCTGGAAGACGCCATAACCGATCTTCGGGATTTCGACGCCATTGGCAAGCTTCACATACTCCATTGTTTTCCTTCCGTGGATTCGTTGATTTCGTATGCCGGCATGTATGCCGTTCATGGCCTTAACGATAAAATCCGGTAGCTGCTACCGGTCAAACCGCAACACGCCGGTACTATCTACCGGTAAGTACAACCGGAAGCGTGGCATGATGGGGATCAGAAAAAGAACAATGTGCGGGCACAACCCGGCCTCATCCCGACAACACCCGACGAACGCTCTACCGCACAATATCCGCAAGGAGACTCTATATGGCAATCACGGCAATACCACCCCGCGCGAACATGAAAACCTATACGATGAAACAGGCCTGCGAGCTGACCGGCATGAACTACGAAGCATTGAAGTTCTATTGCAATTCCGGGCTTGTGCCGGGACTCAAACGGGATCAGAACAACCGACGCGTCTTCGATGAGCGATGCATCGCTTGGATCAACGGTCTGACATGTCTCAAGCGATGCGGTCTCGGAATCAAAGAAATGCAACATTACACGCAGCTCTGTCTCGAAGGTGAGTCATCGATACCGGAACGACAGGAAATCCTCGCCGAAAAACGCGAGCACCTCGAAACGCAACTGGAGGAACTGCGTAAAGCCATCGCCTACATCGACGAAAAGCAGCGCTTCTATGAAGATGTGACCGCCGGCAGGACGGCATACTGCAGCAACGTCATCAACACGACGCAGGAGGTCTGAAGCAGGATATCCCAACCTGTGGGATTACTCCACTGGGGCCGCATTATGTCCTGCTAACGTTTTCATATATTCAGAGTCGAAGCCCCGGAAATCGAAAGGCATGCCATGTCGACCCCGAACCAATACCGATCTTCCGATCAGAGCGATTACCAATACACTCCTCAGGACCATTATGACTTCAATGATTCGAGCAGCGTACAACACGCACGGCCGCAATTCGGCGTACACCACACGTCGGAAAGCGACTCATCCACGTACGCATGGCAGACGGACGGTGGGCATAGTCGCCCCCACTTCGTCCCGTCCATCAATCAGCCTGCATACGGTTGCAGTATGCGTGAAGCGTTCCTGAGATTCTGGAAGAAGGCTCTTGATTTCAGAGGACGCGCATCACGCAGTGAATTCTGGTGGTGGATGCTGTGCGATCTTCTCATCATAATCGCGGCGAGCTTCGCCATCGCAGCGCTGTACAGGAGCATCGGCGGAAGCGGCTTCCCCAGTGCGATTTTCGGCAAATTCCCGCTCATGTGGAAGATGGCGACGATTATTCCATTCATCGCGCTTTCCATTCGCCGATTGCATGATTCCGGTCACGGCGGCAAGACGTTTGCCGTGTTGCTGATCATGTCGTTCGCTGGCACGCTTTTGGGAGATTCCGTGGGATTGACAATCAGCCATGGCGCAATACATACGATTGACGACACGAGCGCCAGCCTTGGCATGGCCGCCATCGCACTGTTGCTGACATCCGGCTCCAAAATCGCCTACATCGTGTTCATGGCATTGCCGAGCAAGAGCCCAGCCACACGCCACTAGCCTGTGTCAACACCCTTGTATACGTTGAAAACCGTATCTTGTACATGCAGGGGGGCTTCCCGCACACGCGGAAAGCTGAGATAGGCGAACGCCTGACCCTTTGAACCTGTTGGTTAGGACCAACGTAGGGAGCAGCGCAATGAGTGGCAGCTCATACACTGGCGGCACAGCAGCCGTTTCCGCAACCGATTCGATCCGTGAACGCATCGCGCAGGCCGTAAACAGCGTGCGCGAAACCACTCCGCTGGCGCAGTCGTTCACGAATTTCGTCACCATCAATCTAGTGGCGAACGCACAGCTTGCCGCAGGCGGCACCGCAGCCATGAGCTTTCTGCCGGACGATATCGTGGACACCGCGAAGATCGCCGGTTCGACATACATCAACGTGGGCACGCTGCTGCCGTTCTACAAGGACGCGTTGGCGGACATCGCCCGGAAACTGCAGTACCTGGGCAAGCCGTGGGTGCTTGACCCGGTGGCCGCCGGCATCGGCAAGACCCGTACCGCCATTCTGCAGTCCTTCAAGGCCGCTCCCCCGACGGTGATTCGCGGCAACGCCAGCGAGATCATCGCACTGGACGCCATGTGGGAGCTCGGCGCACCGGCGAGAGCCGATGCCGAAACCACCCGTCCCGCCGGCGTGGAGGCCGTGGACGAGGTGGAGTCCTCCGTGCAGGCCGCCAAGCGTCTGGCCCGGTATCTTGCGCAGCATGCGCCGAACGGCAAGGGCGCGGTCGCCGTGTCCGGCGAAGCCGATCTGGTGACCGATGGCGAGACCGTGTACCGCCTGCCCGGAGGCAGCGCGATGATGACGAAGATCACCGGCGCCGGCTGCTCGCTCGGCGGCGTGACCGCCACCTACCTTGCCGTGGCGGAACCGCTGACCGCCTCCCTGGCGGCGTCGCTGCTGTACAATCGCGCCAGCGAGATCGCCGAACGCGAATCCAACGGCCCCGGATCCTTCCAGGTCGCGTTCCTCGACGCGTTGTGGAACATCACCGCCGATCAGGTCGCGGAATCGCGCATCCTCATCGGCTGATTGCCTTCGGCGCGCGCGGCGGTTCTCCGCTTTCATGACCGTACGCGCCGGCTTCACGCATACCGTTCGTTCATCTCATTCATCCATCCATGCCATTGCGCCGTGTATGCCAGCCCAACGCATGCCCGAACACCGGTTCGTCCGCGCCCTCGGGTCCTTGCATCACGGCCGTATTACCTTTCCCATACCGACAAAGGGGACAATAATGACCAACAATTACCCATACGCATCCATGCGCGACTGTTTCGACCTGAGCGCCTACTTCGTGGTAGGCCCCGAGGATTGCAAGGGCCGCCCGATCACCGACGTGGTGGACGACGCGCTGCGCGGCGGCGCGACCTTCATCCAGCTGCGTGCCAAGAAGATGGATGCCAAGGAACTCACCGAGACCGCACGCGACATCGCGCAGATCATCGAGGACAACGGCAAGTCCGACACCGTGCCGTTCGTGATCGACGACCGTGTGGACGTGGTGTGGCAGGCCCGCAACAAGGGCATCAAGGTGGACGGCGTGCATATCGGCCAGACCGATATGGAACCGCGCGAGGCCCGTGAGCTGCTTGGCGAGGACGCCATCGTGGGCCTGTCCGCCGAGACGGAAAGCCTGGTCAAGCTCATCAACGAACTGCCCGCAGGCTGCATCGACTACATCGGTGCCGGCCCGCTGCACGTCTCCACCACCAAGCCCGAGGCTTCCGTGGGCGGCAATGACGGCTCCGGTCGCACGCTCGACGAGGAGCAGATCAACACCATCTGCGCGGCGAGCGACTTCCCGGTCGTGGTCGGCGGCGGCGTGCATGCCGACGATATGGAAATGCTGGCCTCCACGGACGCCGCCGGCTGGTTCGTGGTGTCCGCCATCGCCGGTGCCGACGATCCGGAGGCCGCCACCCGCGAGATGGTGACGCGTTGGAAGGCCGTGCGCGGCGACAAGAAGCACGGCTACGCACCGCGCCCGGCTGCAGCACCGAGCGACACGAGCAAGCAGCCGGAACAGCCCGCCGAGAAGAAGTTCACCAACGCCAAGGAAGCCAAGGCCGCCTCCAAGCTGGCCAAGCAGCAGCGCGTGGACATCGCCGCCCGTGGCTCCAAGCAGCGCGACAAGGCGCATATTCGCAAGACCACGCCCGTCCATTTCGAGAACCAGTTCGGCACCTACGATCTGGAAGTGCCGTACACCGAGATCAAGCTGTCCGACACCCCCGGCGTCGGACCGAACCCGCCGTTCAAGGACTACAACACGGAAGGCCCCAAGTGCGATCCGAAGGAAGGCCTGGCACCGCTTCGCCTCGACTGGATCCGCGACCGCGGCGACGTGGAGGAATACGAGGGACGCCGCCGCAACCTTGAGGACGACGGCAAGCGCGCCATCAAGCGCGGCAAGGCCTCCAAGGAATGGCGCGGACGCCAGCACAAGCCGATGCGCGCCAAGGACCACCCGGTGACGCAGATGTGGTATGCGCGCCACAACATCATCACCCCGGAAATGCGCTACGTGGCCGAACGCGAGCATTGCAGCGTGGAGCTCGTGCGTTCCGAACTGGCCGCCGGTCGCGCGGTGATGCCGTGCAACATCAACCACCCCGAGGCCGAGCCGATGATCATCGGTTCGAAGTTCCTCACCAAGCTCAACGCGAACATGGGCAATTCCGCCGTCACCTCGTCCATCGACGAAGAGGTGGAGAAGCTGACGTGGGCGACCAAATGGGGCGCCGACACCGTGATGGATCTGTCCACCGGCAACGACATCCACACCACGCGCGAGTGGATCCTGCGCAACTCCCCCGTCCCGATCGGCACCGTGCCGATGTACCAGGCGCTGGAGAAGGTCGAGGACGACGCGTCCAAGCTGAGCTGGGAGCTGTTCCGCGACACCGTGATCGAACAGTGCGAGCAGGGCGTGGACTACATGACGATCCATGCCGGCGTGCTGATGCGTTACGTGCCGCTGACCGCCAACCGCATGACCGGCATCGTCTCGCGCGGCGGCTCGATCATGGCCGAATGGTGCCTGCAGCATCATCAGGAAAGCTTCCTGTACACGCACTTCGACGAACTGTGCGACATCTTCGCCAAATACGATGTGGCGTTCTCACTGGGCGACGGCCTGCGCCCCGGTTCGCTCGCGGACGCGAACGACCAGGCGCAGCTGGCCGAACTCATGACCTTGGGCGAACTGACCAAGCGCGCCTGGGCCAAGGACGTGCAGGTCATGATCGAAGGACCGGGCCATATTCCGTTCGACACCGTGCGCATGAACATCGAGATGGAAAAGGCTATCTGCAACGATGCGCCGTTCTACACGCTCGGCCCGCTCACCACCGATACCGCCCCCGGCTACGACCACATCACCTCCGCCATCGGCGGCGTGGAGATCGCACGCTACGGCACCGCCATGCTGTGCTACGTCACACCGAAGGAACACCTCGGTCTGCCGAACAAGGACGACGTCAAGCAGGGCGTGATCGCCTACAAGATCGCCTGCCATGCGGCCGACATCGCCAAGCACCACCCGCACGCCATGGACCGCGACAACGCGATGAGCAAGGCACGCTTCGAATTCCGCTGGCTCGACCAGTTCAACCTGAGCTACGACCCGGACACCGCCATCGCCTACCATGACGAGACGCTGCCCGCTGAGCCCGCGAAGATGGCGCATTTCTGCTCCATGTGCGGCCCGAAGTTCTGCTCCATGGCCATCTCGCAGAACATTCGCAAGAAGTTCGGCGACGCGGCCGCGCAGGAAAGGCTCGTGGCCGAAGCCCAGCAGGACTGAGCGACTGCGAGTAGGCTGAAAGCGGAGAACCACACACCAAGGAGACATGAATGGAACACACGACATTGCAACCGGTACTCGCCATCGCCGGATCGGATTCCTCCGGCGGCGCAGGCATTCAGGCCGATCTGAAGACCATGCTGGCCAACGGCGTATTCGGCATGAGCGCCATCACCGCGCTCACCGCGCAGAACACCACCGGCGTGCGTTCCATTCAAGACACCGAACCGTCGATCCTCGCCGATCAGATCGATGCGGTATTCGACGATATTCCACCGGTCGCGGTGAAGATCGGCATGGTCTCCTCGGTGGATCTCATCAACGCCATCGCCGATCGCCTCACCGCCCATCACGCCACCAACGTGGTACTCGACCCGGTTATGGTGGCCACCTCGGGCGCAAAGCTCATCAGCGACGACGCCATCGACGCGCTCACAAGCCGCCTGTTCCCCCTCGCCACGGTGATCACGCCGAACATTCCGGAAACCTGTGCGCTGACCGGACTGGATATCGACGACGCGGCAGGCATGGAACGTGCCGCGCTGGCACTCACCCGGCAGTATGGCTGCGCCTCGCTGGTCAAAGGCGGGCACAACACGAACGACGCGAACGACGTGCTGGCGCAGACCGACGGCACCATCACCTGGTTCGAAGGCAAGCGCGTGGACAATCCGAACACGCACGGCACCGGCTGCACGCTGAGCTCCGCTATCGCCTCGCATCTGGCGCTTGGCGAAACGCTGCCCGAAGCCATCCGCAGCGCCAAGGCGTACCTGACCGGCGCGTTGAACGCGCAGCTTGACCTGGGCCACGGCTCCGGCCCGATGGATCACGCCTGGCGCTGGCGCTGACGCCATGCCCGTGTATCACAGTGGAATCCGTTCCACTTGATGCACGGGCGTTTTCGCGTTACGCAGCATCGCACAACATCCCCATGCCGCGGCGCGCGGTTTCGCCGCTGCGGCGTATCACATAGAAACACCCATACAGCACCAAGAGAAACGAGGAATGCAATGGCTCTTGACCGCAATGCCGAAAAGCAGGAAGTCCCCATCGATCCGAAGACCGGCAAACCGTACATCAACACGCTGGCGGCCGTGGCCATCAGCCCGGCCGGCGCAAGCCCGGAGAAATCCACGTACGTGTCGCAGGCGGTGGATGTGATCCGTCAGTCCGGTCTGCCGAACGAGACGAACGCCATGTTCACGAACATCGAAGGCGATATCGACGATGTGCTCAAGGTGATCCGTGACGCGACGATGAAGCTCGCAGGCCAGGGCTACCGCACCGATGTGGTGATCCGTCTTGACATCCGCCCCGGGTTCGAAGGCCAGATCCATGCCAAGCAGGAGCTGGTGGACGAGATCCTCGGCGAGCAGCAGGGCGACAAGCAGGACTGACGTGTTACCGACCCGTATCGTGGGCTGGGAATGACCGCCGTAGTACGGTTGCTGTTCCCAGCCCGCGCCGATAACGGCACTGATACGCAAATGCGCCGGCAAAGCGGAACCATCGATCCGTTTTGCCGGCGCATTGCCATATGTAAACATTCGGACATCCCTCACCCGCAGTCCCCCCACCAGCCAGCGTGGCCGGATACGGATGGCATTCAGCTACAGCCGCACATACTCGCCCTCAGCGCAGCCAAACCTGCAACTCATCCGATTACGGCTACGCTCATCGCTTCTCAGCGTGGCCGTACACAGGTATCATCCACGAATCACCACACACGGCATCCTTCAGCGTAGCCGCTTGCAGATATCATCCGTCTATCGCCCCACTATTGGCCCCTAGCGCAGCCAGACGCGTCTCTCATCCGGTTTTGGCCACGCACAATGCCTACCAGCATGGCTATATGCGGATACATCACGCACACCGCCACACACAGCATCGCCAGCACAGCCACATACGGCCGTCATCCGGCAATCGTCACGCCCGCACCCCGCATATTGCATATGCAGCCACACACAGCCACGCATGCCGCAGGCCGCCAAACGAAAAGCGGGCGGAAGCCATAATCGACTTCCGCCCGCTGCAACGAACAACAATGCGCAACCAGAAACGGCACGCTACTTCTGCAGGCCGTACTCCTCGGCGATCACCTTCCACAGATCATCCGCGGCCTTATCCACGGTGTCGTTGACGATGACCACATCGAACTCGTTCTCGGCCGCAAGCTCCACCTTCGCGGTCTCCAACCGCTTGGCCTGCTGATCGGCGGTTTCGGTACCACGCCCGACCAGCCTACGCTTGAGCTCCTCGAACGACGGCGGCGCGATGAACACGCTCACCACCTCAAGCCCGAGCTCGGCGGCACGTTCGCGTACACGCCGCGCACCCTGCAGATCGATCTCCAACAGCGTGGGAACGTTCCTGCTCAGATGCTCCTTCACCGGTTCCAACGGCGTGCCGTAATGGGCCATGCCGTGTACCACGGCGGTCTCCAGGAACTTGCCTTCGCGCTCCCCCGCCACGAACTCGTCCTCGGTCATGAACCAGTAGTTCACGCCGTCCTGTTCGCCGGGTCGCGGGTCGCGGGTGGTGGCGGATACCGACACCCAGATCTCGGGGTGATCGGCAAGCAGCTTCTGCTCCACCGTGCCCTTGCCGACCGCAGTCGGACCGCTCAGCACGATAAGACGTCCGTTCGTCACTCTGCTCATACCTCCATGGTTTCGTCTTCGGCTTCCATCATGGCCTGGCGCACATCCAGGGCGATGGATTCGGTGGCCGCCGCAAGATCGGCGATGGCCGGTCCCTTGGTGGCGATGGAACGGGACACGGTGACCAGTACGTTGCCATGCGTGCCCTTGAACAGGGTTTTCAGATCCTCAGCCTCGGCACCCTGCCAGCCATAGCCCGGGGAAAGAATCGGACCGGTGAAATGCGCTGGATTGACGCCGGTCTGTTCGATCCACTGCCCCACCGTCGCGCCCACGATCAGGCCGACAGAGCCCATGCCCTCATGCTCGGCGTTGTGCTTCTGCGCGGCGGCGGCGATGCCATAGGCCACGGTCTGCCCCTTGTAGGAGCCGCTTTGGCGAATGGCGCTCTGCACGCTGCGCCCTTCCTCGTTCGAGGTGAGCGAGGCGATGAACACACCGCCGCCGTTGTCGAGGGCGTCGTCGATCAGGCCACGTAGCGAACGCTCACCGTAATACGGCAGCAGCGTGATCGCATCGGCCTTCATCGGCGCACCAGGCTTGAAATACGCGTCGGCGATGGCGGAGATGGTGGTGGAAAGACCTCCATGCACGCAATCCACGATGGTGATCACACCCATCTGCCGCGCCGCGTAGAGCAGCCGTTCCAATACGGCAAAGCCTTTGGAACCGTACCGTTCGAACATGGGCATCTGGAATTTGACGGCGGCGGCGCGGCCGTTCGCGGCCTGCAGCATGCGCATCGAGAACATCTCCGCGCCGTTCGCGTCAACGTTGTAGCCCCAGTCCGTCAGGAGTCTGCGATGCGGGTCAATGCCAACGCACAGCGGACCGTACTTGCTCATGGAGTTGTGCAGACGCAGGCCGAAATTGGAGCGTTCCGCACGAAGCTGATCCTCGTGGCTGCTGGCAATGACGTCGTTCATCTCAGTGTCCTTCGTTTTCCAGGGCGAACAACTGCTGTGCGTGTTCCTGAATGCTCATCACCTGGTAATCGTTGCGCTTGACCGCGTCGATGGCGAGCAGCACGGCGTTGAACTCGGTGATGGTGGTGAACTGCGGCAGATCCGCGGCGATGGCGGCGGCACGAATCGAATAGCCGTCCGCACGAGATCCGCGCGAGTTCGGGGTGTTGAGAATCATGTCGATCTCGCCCTCTTCGATGAGCTGAACCACGTTCTTGCCCACGGAGCCTTCGGCATGCTTGATAACCACCGGATCGTCCGGGGCGGAGTCGACACGGCCGGAGATCTTATCCACGATCTTCGATTCGATGCCATAGCGGCGCAGCACGGAAGCGGTGCCCTCGGTCGCCCAGATCTTGAACCCGAGCTCTTCCAGGCGCACGGCGATCAGCGGCAGCTGGCGCTTGTCGGAATCGTTCACGGAGACGAACACGTTGCCTTCGGTCGGCAGACCGCCCTCATAGGCGGCGAGCTGGCTCTTGGCGAAAGCGTGCGGAACGTCGCGGTCAAAGCCCATGACCTCGCCGGTGGAACGCATTTCGGGGCCGAGCAGCACGTCGACGGTCTTGCCGAGCGGCGTACGGAAGCGCTTGAACGGCAGCACGGATTCCTTGACCGCGATCTGCTGGCCGGGGTGGATGTCGCCGCCGTCGCCCTTCGGCAGCAGCAGGCCGTTGTCGCGCTGCTGCTGGATGGTCTCGCCGGCCATGATGCGCGCGGCGGCCTTGGCCAGCGGCACGCCAGTGGCCTTGGACGCGAACGGCACGGTACGGGAGGCACGCGGGTTGGCCTCGATCACGTACAGGGTGTTGGCCATGAAGGCGTACTGCACGTTGATCAGACCCTGCACGTTGCAGCCCTTGGCGATGGCGTAGGTGCCTTCGCGCAGACGGCGGATCTGGTCGGCGGACAGGGTGCTCGGGGGCAGGGTGCAGGCGGCGTCGCCGGAGTGCACGCCGGCCTCCTCGATGTGCTCCATGATGCCGCCGATGTACAGTTCCTTGCCGTCGAACAGCGCGTCGACGTCGATCTCGATGGCGTCCTGCAGGAACTTGTCGATCAGCAGCGGGCTGGGCAGACGGCCGGAGACCACGGTATCGGCCTTGGCCTCGTCGAGCGCGCGGTCCACGTACTTTTCGAGCTGCGCGTTGTCGTACACGATCTCCATGCCGCGGCCGCCGAGCACGTAGCTCGGGCGCACAAGCACCGGGTAACCGATGGAATGCGCGGCCTCCTGGGCCTCTTCAAGGCTCAGCGCGGTGCCGTAGCGCGGCGCGTTCATCTTGGCCTTCTTGAGTACTTCGCCGAAGAGCTCACGATTCTCGGCCAGATCGATGGCTTCCGGGGTGGTGCCCAGAATCGGCACGCCGGCGGCCTTCAGACGTGCGGCGAGCGACAGCGGGGTCTGACCGCCGAGCTGCACGATTACGCCCTTGACCGGGCCCATCTTCTTCTCGGCCTCGTAGATCTCGAGCACGTCTTCGAAGGTGAGCGGCTCGAAGTACAGACGGTCGGAGATGTCGTAATCGGTGGACACGGTCTCGGGGTTGCAGTTGACCATGATCGTGTCGTAGTCCTTGCCGAGCTCCTGCACCGCGTGCACGCAGGTGTAGTCGAACTCGATGCCCTGGCCGATGCGGTTCGGGCCGGAGCCGAGGATGATGACGGCTTCGCGTTCGCGCGGCTTGACTTCGGTTTCGTCGGCGTAGCAGGAGTAGTAGTACGGCGTGGCGGCGTCGAATTCGGCGGCGCAGGTGTCGACGGTCTTGTAGACCGGGCGCAGGCCGTAGGTCCAGCGCAGTTCGCGGATGGTGTTCTCGCCTTCGTCGCCCAAGTGGCGCAGATGCGCAATCTGCAGATCGGACAGACCGGCGAGCTTGGCCTTCTTCAGCAGCTTCGGGGTCAGCGCCTCGGCGTCACGCACGGTGAGCGCGGTCTCGTTGATCAGCGTGAACTGCTTGAGGAACCACGGGTCAATCTTGGTGGCGGCGTACAGCTGCTCGATGGTGGCGCCGCCCCAGATGGCGCGCATGAGCTGCAGGTAACGGTTCTCGGTCGGCACCTTGATGGCGTCGAGCAGGTCGTTCACCTCGTCGGCGCTCGGTGCGTCGCCGTCCCAGTTGAAGCCCATGTGGCGCTTGTCGATGGAGCGCATGGCCTTGCCCAGGGATTCCTGGAAATTGCCGCCCAAAGCCATGGCCTCGCCCACGGACTTCATGGACGTGGTCAGAGTGGGGTCGGCACCCGGGAACTTCTCGAAGGCGAAGCGCGGCACCTTGGTGACCACGTAGTCGATGGTCGGCTCGAAGGAAGCCGGGGTGGACTGGGTGATGTCGTTCTGAATCTCGTCCAGCGTGTAGCCCAGGGCCAGCTTGGTGGCGATCTTGGCGATCGGGAAGCCGGTGGCCTTGGACGCCAGTGCGGAGGAACGGGACACGCGCGGGTTCATCTCGATGACGATGATACGGCCGGTCTTCGGGTGGATGGCGAACTGGATGTTGCAGCCGCCGGTATCGACGCCCACGCCGCGGATGATGGCGATGCCGATGTCACGCAGCTTCTGGTATTCGCGGTCGGTCAGGGTGAAGCACGGGGCCACGGTGATGGAGTCGCCGGTGTGCACGCCGACCGGATCGACGTTCTCGATCGGGCAGACGACCACGACGTTGTCGTTGCGGTCGCGCATGAGCTCAAGCTCGAATTCCTTCCAGCCTTCGATGCCCTCCTCGATCAGCACCTCGTCGGTCGGCGAATAGTGGATGCCGGCACCGGCGATGCGGTGCAGCTCCTCCTCGTCGTGCGCGATGCCGGAACCCAGGCCACCCATGGTGAAGCTCGGGCGAACGACCAGCGGGTAGCCGAATTCCTCGGCGATCTTGTCGACTTCGGCCAGGGAATGCGCAATCTGCGAGCGTGCGGACTCCGCGCCTGCCTTCTCGACGACCTTCTTGAACAGTTCACGGTCCTCGCCACGGTCGATCGCGTCGAGGGAGGCGCCGATCAGTTCGACGTTGTACTTCTTGAGGATGCCGGCCTCGCCCAGTGCCATGGCGGCGTTCAGTGCGGTCTGGCCGCCCAGGGTGGGCAGCAGCGCGTCGGGGCGTTCCTTGGCGATGATGCGCTCAAGGATCGGCGTGGCGATCGGCTCGATGTAGGTGGCGTCGGCCATCTCCGGGTCGGTCATGATGGTGGCCGGGTTGGAGTTGACCAGGATGACGCGAATGCCTTCCTCGCGGAGAACGCGGCACGCCTGAGTACCTGAATAATCGAACTCCGCAGCCTGACCGATCACGATCGGGCCGGAACCGATTACCATCACGGATTTGATGTCGGTGCGCTTCGGCATGTCACTTACCTTCCTTGGAATTCTTCATCAGTTCAACGAAACGATCAAACAGGTATGCCGCGTCGTGCGGGCCGGCGGCGGCCTCCGGGTGGTACTGCACGGAGAACGCGGGGATATCCACACACTGCAGGCCTTCCACCACATTGTCGTTCAGATCGATATGCGAGACGAACACCTTGCCGTACTTGCCGTTCTCGAACGGGGCGTCCACGGTCTCGCCGATCGGGGCGTCGACCGCGAAGCCGTGGTTGTGGGCGGTGATCTCGATCTTGCCGGTGGTCATGTCCTTCACCGGCTGGTTGATGCCGCGGTGGCCGAACTTCAGCTTGTAGGTGCCGAAACCGAGTGCACGGCCCAGCAGCTGGTTGCCGAAGCAGATGCCGAAGAACGGGTAGCCGGCGTCAAGCACCTTGCGCAGCAGCTCGACTTCGGGGCCTGCCTGCTCCGGGTCGCCCGGGCCGTTGGAGAAGAACACGCCGTCGGGGTTGAGCTCCTGCAGCTGTTCGAACGTGATGCTGGAGGGCACGACGTGCACGCGGCAGCCACGCTCGGCCATGCGGTGCGGGGTCATGGCCTTGATGCCCAGATCGACGGCGGCCACGGTGTACAGCGGCTCCTTGCCCTCGAATTCGTCGCACGGCTCGATGGTGTACGCCTCCTTGGTGCTGACCTCCTCATACAGGCTCAGCCCCTGCATCTGCGCGGTGGCCTTCACATCCGCCAGAAACTCGTCCAGTTCCTTGACCTTGCCCTTGGCATCCAGCAGCGCCTCACCGGAGAACACACCGGCGCGCATCACACCGGCGGAACGCAGGTGACGCACCAGCTTACGGGTGTCGATGCCGCTGATGCCCACGATGCCCTGCTTCGTCAGATCATCGTCGAGGCTGCCTTCGGCACGCCAGTTGCTCACGTTCGGGCTGGGATCGCGGACCACATAGCCGGCGACCCAGATACGGGCGGATTCGGGATCCTCGCTGTTCACACCGGTATCGCCGATATGCGGGAAGGTCTGCACCACAATCTGACGGTCGTAGCTCGGATCGGTAAGAGTCTCCTGATAGCCGGTCATGGCAGTGGCGAACACGATCTCGCCGGTCGTCCTACCTTCGGCCCCGTAAGGCTCACCTACATATACCTGGCCATCTTCCAGAACGAGAATGGCCTCATTCTGGTCACAGATTGGTTTGTCGCTCACCGCGCAACCCCCTTATTCTCATTCGGGTTATTCAAGCCAAGAGTAACGTTCATCACGAATTCACACGCCGACCGGGCGTATTACCTGACTACTTCGATTCTCTCACGCTTGTATCGTTCTATGCCCTGTGCGCCCACGGAACGAAACCCGATACACGATTTGTCACATCTCAAAAGAACGCCCCCCGTGCAATAACGGGAGGCGTTCAACAAATATCAATCCAACGGCTTCTCACGAGCCGTGCATACAGCGGACAGCAGTCCATGAATGAAAGCGGGCGATTCGTCATCGCATAGCGACTTCGCCAGGCCAAGGGCCTCATCGATGGCTACCTTGTCGGGTACCTCATCGTTGTACATGATCTCCCATGCGGCGATGCGAAGAATATTGCGATCGACGACACCCATACGACTGATCTTCCAACCAGTGGAGTGCTCGTCAAGCGTCGCGTCGATATCATGGCGATGCTCGGCGACGCCACGGACGATTTCGATGGCGTATTCCGGCAGCGGCGTCTGTGCGCCGGGAACCGCAATGCGCTCCTCCAGAAGGGACAGGATGTCCTGCCCCTTCTCATCCGCTTCATACAACGTATTCAGAGCCCTCTTACGGGCAGTGGAACGTGCCATACAGCCGTCAGTCCTTTACCTTGGTCGTAACTCAGTTTTCGCGTCCGAGGTAGGAGCCGTCGGTGGTGTTGACCTTAACGCGCTCACCCTCGTTGATGAACAGCGGAACCTGGATCTCGGCACCGGTCTCGACGGTGGCGGGCTTGGTGCCGGCGTTGGAGCGGTTGCCCTGCAGGCCCGGCTCGGTGTGGGTGACGGTCAGGATGACGGAAGCCGGCAGTTCGACGGACAGCGGGGTGCCGTCGTGGAAGGACACGATGCAGTCGGTGCCTTCAAGCAGGAACTTGCTGTCGACCAGGTTCTTCGGGACCATGATCTGATCGTAGGTGGTCATGTCCATGAACACGTAGTTGTCGCCGTCCTCGTAGGAGTACTGGAGCGTACGGTTATCCACGGTCTCGAACTCCATCTTCATGCCGGCGTTGAAGGTCTTGTCGACGATCTTGCCGCTCAGCACGTTCTTGATGGTGGTGCGCACGAAAGCGGGGCCCTTGCCCGGCTTGACGTGCTGGAACTTCAGGACGGTCCACAGCTGGCCGTCAAGGTTCAGAACGGAACCGTTCTTGATGTCATTGGTAGTCTGTGCCACGTTTACTCACCTATACTGTTGATCCTCAAGGGCAAACCCTAAAAATTGCCTTGGCTATTATGCCACCACCCCTAGAACACCTTTGTTACGCCTCGTTATGCGATTCGCCGACCTCGTTCGGCCCGCCGTGTTACCCCCCCTCTTCCCCACCTATCGTCGGCAGACTGAGGAACGTCCAAACCACCGACGGTGAGAGAGCCGCCAGCGTCAACAGTTTGGGAAAGAGACACCATCCTCCCAAACTGTCGACGGTGACTCCCCTCCCACCGTCAACAGCTTGAGGAATGCCCAAACTATCGATGGTGAGAGGACCATCAGCGTCGGCAGTTTGGGAACCGATGGGAACAGGAAGCAAAGCGGCACCCTTTTCAGAGAACAATCAGCACATACCATCGACACGCACAGCAAGACCACACACAATCCGTGGACTGATGTATGACGCTATTAGCGAACAATCCGTCAATCCATTGACGAACCTGCTACCACTTGGACCAATGCGAAGGCGACCATTATGAGACCACTGCGACCGCATTCACGCGCAAACGCAACAGCGAATGCAACAGGCACCCCATTCACGCGCAAACGCATCATCACCATCGCCGCCGCAGCCACGGCAGTGGCGATCATCATCGCCATGTTCCCCCTTGGCGGCACCGCCAAGATCAGCGAAGCCATCGAACGCAATCGGATCGAACGCCTAAACGCCACAATCACCAACATCTACACCACCGCATACCAGCAGGACGCCGACGCCACGCTCATCACGAACCGAGACAAGGCCACCGCCACACTGGACGATCCGTTCACCGCAGTCAACCCCTACGGCACCAACACCACATCGATGTACGTGTACTTCACCACAAGCGAGGCCACCAACGTCACCTACACCGTGCACGCCGAAGGCTACCCGGATTTCACCGCGACCGCCAACCAGGGCAAGGATTACGCCACCACCCACGAATTCACCGTGCTCGGCCTTATTCCGAAGAAGACCAACACCATCACACTGAAACTCGCCAACGCCAGCGGAACCACCGTGGCGACCAAGCAGATCACCTGCAAAGGCCCGAAGCTCCTCGGCGACGAGGAGACGCAGCTCGAACAGCAAAGAAAGCCAACCTCGGCGGCAACGCAAAGCGTAGGCAACGGATTGTACGCGATCCTCGGCAACGATTCCGACGACCAGGTCTTCATGTACTACTACGACGTCAACGGCGTGATCCGCGGCGAAATCCCGGTGAAATACTACCGTTCGCACCGTCTGCTGTTCGACAGGAACGGCCTGATGTGGTTCTCCGCGTCCACGCACACCATGGTCGGCATGAACAGGCTCGGCAAGCTGGAGAAGATCCTCGACCTTGACAGTCAGTTCATTCTCCACCATGATTACGCGCTCGATTCCGACGGCAATCTGGTACTGCTCGCCACCGATCTGACGCGTTCCGACCACGCGGTGCAGGATCAGGTGGTCAAGCTCGACACCACCACCGGCAAAACCACGCTGCTGCTCGATTTGGGCACGATGTTCCCCGACTACAAGTCCTCGACCACGCATTCGGGCATCGACGAATCCGACATGAGCGCCAAGAACCGCTGGGATTGGATCCACTGCAACACCATCCAGCTGCTGGACGACGGTTCGGCGATTCTTTCGGCACGCGAGACGTCCACGATCATCAAGGTGGCGGACATCGAAGGCACGCCGAAGCTGCAATACATGATCGGCGAGACGAGCGTGTGGGACGGCACGCAGTACCAGGCCTCCTTCCTTGCCAAGAACGGCGATTTCGCAGATACCGGAGGCCAGCATTCCGTAACGTACAGCACGGATGATTCGCTGGAAAGCGGCAGCTACTATCTCACGCTGTTCGACAACAGCTTCGGGTATGCGATGACGCGCCCGGATTACGACTGGACGGCGATCAAGGGGCTGAGCACCTCGCAAAGCGCCACCGATGCGGACTCGCGATCCCGGCTGCGCAAGTACCTGGTGAATGAGCACGACGGCACCTACACCGAGGTGAACTCCTTCGAGGTGCCCTACTCCCCCTATGTCAGTTCCGTGCAGGAAATCGACGATGGGCTGAACCTGGTGGATTCGGGCATGCAGGGCCTGTTCGGCGTCTATGATTCGGACGGCACCCTGCAGGCGCAGTATGCGATGAAGCTCGCCACCTCGTACATCTACCGCGTGTACCTGTACGACTTCCAGGGCTTCTACTTCGCATAGCGTGCGAGCCAGCCCGATATGTCGCAAAACCGCATGAATCCCGTTGCCAGCTTGCATGTTGCGACAAACAGCGCCCTATTTGTCGCGACCTGACATGAGCCGCGGCACTTGCAGGAAAAACGCGACAAAGCAGCCGCTCTTTTGTCGCAAAGCAGTAGAGATCCCGCCGCACACCGGCAAATTGCGACGGCCCGGCACCGAACATATGCGATAGCGGAATACCGGGAACGGTACGCCGGAAATACACGAAAGCCGCCTTTGAGGGGCGGCTTTCACGCTATATGGAGGTTATGGACCGGTCCGTCGTCACGACTGCGGGGTGAAGGTGATGCGCATCTTCTCGCCGGCCAGTGGAATCTCGATGGTAACCGGCTGGGACGGGTCGTTAAGCCTGAACTTCGTGGTGATGATCGCCTTATGGCCAGGTTCGATGGTCTTGCCCGCGGTATCGATGCCTTCCAGATCAACCGCCTTGCCGTTCTGCGACAGCGTGGCGACAAAGTTCGCGGTCTGACCGGAGGTGCCGTTGTTGGTCACTTCGGTGGTGAGCGTCGCGGAGGTGCCGGTCGCTTCGAAGTTCGTTATCTCCAGGTGCAGGTTGTAGTCGCCGAGCTCATAGTCGCCGTCAAGGTTGGAATCGGCGGACACGGTGTAGCCCTTGCCTCTCGAACCGCTGCTTTTCGAATCGCCGCTCTGGGAATTGCCGCCCCTCGCCCCCGGCAGATTGAGCTCGTACATCTTCTTGCCATCGACGGTGCCCGCGTACTTGCCCAAGAGGTCCTTACCGGAGGTTCCGGCCGACGAATCATCGCCGGTCGATTCGGATTCGGACTTTGCTGTGGAGTCCTTTGTTTCGGAATCCTTTGCCTTGGAATCCGAATCCTTCTTGCTCTTCGCGCTATCGCCCACGGATGTGGGAGCGGATACGCTGGCAAGACGGTATGGCTTGACAACATGCACGTTCGCCGCGATGCCCAGTATCAGCGCGACGATGCTGATGGCAAGGGTGGCGTACTGCATGATCTTCGAGGTATCGGCCTGCGGCTTGTCTTTTGGCGGCCTACCATTCACGGGAAGCTGCTGATTGGCGAACGGGCTATTCTGCGAGGACTGCACAGGTTGCACGGGTTGCATCGGCTGCGTAGGCGCGTACGGCTGACCGCCCGCATAACCGCCGTTTGCCGAAGCGCCGCCATGGGGAAGCTGGGTCGCATAGCCGTTCATCGGGGCATATCCGCCGGGCTGGGTGCCATCCGCCGGCGCATACCCGTTGAATTGGGCGTTGCCTTCCACCGGCGCATACCCCATAGGCTGGGTGTTGCCGTCCACGGAAACGTACCCGCCGGGCTGGGTGCCGCCATCGGCAGCGGCATTGCCGTAATCGTTCGGCTGATTGCCGTTGGGATTGTTCTCCATCGGCGGCATCGGATTTGCGTTGTCTTCGGCCATATCTTCTCCCTCGTTGTGACCGTTGATACGTTGTGAGCATGCTTCGCGTACTGACCGATAATGCGCTGTCATGCGCGTACCCCTTGGAAACCCGAACCACAAACGGGAACCTAGACGTCAAAACGACGAAACACCTTGCTGAAGGTACCATATCCGGTGTTCGCAATCGATTGCATTCCCAGATGCTGGACATGCCGCACGATTCGCATGAGACAGCCGTTCACCTGGACTCCCCAAACCTGCAAATACAAGAAAAGCCGCCATTTCTGGCGGCTTTCTGTTTGTGGAGCTGCGGGGAATTGAACCCCGGTCCGATGACCGTACCCTCAGTCTTCTACGTGCGTAGTCTGCTGGCCAAGATGGCGATTTTTCTGCCCCCAACGATGTCGCAGACAACTGTTGGCGAGCATATCTACAGTACAAGTCCCCTACCGGCCCTGTGGCTCAACTGGTAGGGCAAGTCTTCTAAACGACGCTCAGCATCCTCCCAAAGACGAGGAGGAGTGAACGGAGCAGCTGCTCACTGGTTAATCCTGGCGCGAAGCTCAGGCAGCGAGAGCGAACTCAGTGCGGTTAGATTTAGCACTTATTCTTTTGCAGGGGGCATCGCGAGCGGACCCTGCGTTCTCGGCACGCTTCCCTGCGACGAACAGGTCACCGTCGAAACCGATCAGCCCCAATCTTGAATTATCAAGCCCCGGTTTTGAACCGGACTTTTCAGAATACACCTCATCGCCGATCCGTGCAATACGCCGTGAGCGTAGCGGCGTGGCCGAAGCGACGCCGCTACTGGCTCAGCGCAGCACCGGATGGTACGGCGACGACACATCCACCTGCTTCTTGTCGCCGATGACGTTCGGATTGGAGAGGATCTTGTCGACATCGGCCTTCTTCAGTTCGATATCCGACGAATCGCCCCACACCACGGAATGTTCGCCATCGTTGAGCTCGGTGGTCACCGAATCCTGGGTCTTCGCGCTCACCTTGGTGATCTGCTTGCGCATCGACTCCGGCAGGGAGTCCAGGATCTTCACCGCTTCTTTGACGGAACGGTTCTTCACGCTGGATTCGATGTCGCCGACCTCGATGACCGGGATGCCGACGCTATCGCTTTGCGAGATGACGTTCAACACACGGTACTGCGAATCGACGGCTGCGACCGTGCCGCTCGGCGTCTTCAGCATCGCCGCAGGGCGTTGCGTCGTCAGCGAAATGGTAAGACCGTGCGGGAACGCCCTGGAGACCCTGGCATCCGAGACACCCGGAATGTCCCTGGCCTGCGAGGCGATCTTCGAGGTATCCACCAGCAGCAACGAACGATCCACCTGCTCCACGGCCAGACTGCGCACCTCCGATTCGGAGACCCAACCGTTGAGCCCTTCCACACTGATCTGCGCCGAGTTCAACTGCAGCACCGGAGAGAAGAACAGCAGCCAGCCAAGCCCGATCACCGCAAGAACGCTCACCACCGCAATGATGATGCGCCCTATGATGATACGCGCGTTCACCCGTTTGCGTTCCTTGGCGCGGGCGGTGAAATCCACGACCTTCGGGCGAGCGGCCATGCCGAACGTGCCGGAGCTTTCCCGCAACGTCTTGGCAACCAGATCCTCGCTGGCAAGCTGCCGAGCATCGACGAAGGAGCCCGGCTCGCTTCTGCTGATGCGACCGCCCGCAGCGCCGCCATGCGATTCCACCGTGCGCCTGGCGCCACCGGCATTGCCTGAAACGCTGCGACGCTGGCCGGGGACGGCCACGGCACCCGCAGACCGCGCATTTCTCGCGTTACCCGCGCCTGTCGAGGACTTGTACGGGGTCCGTCTTCTTGGCCCGTTCGTACCGCCGGAAACGTTCCGACCGGTTGCTGAGCCGCGCTGCGCGCCTTGCGACGCGACGTTCCTTGCGGCACCCGCTTTTACAGCCTTGCCATTGGCCTTCGTGCTGGTCTTCGCATTCGGACGCTGCTTCGAGCCGACTGCACCCGCCCTGCGCAACTGGGTGCGGGTGCTCGGCTTAATGGGATGCCTGGCCTCCTGCTTGCCGCCGGCGGTTTGCTCCGGCGTCGAGGCGTTCCGCTCCTTGCCGGTGAGGGTGCGTGGCTTGCGTCCCTGATGATCGGGGCCCGAGCGAACCACCCTTCCCGACATCACTCACATCCTTCGCGGTGCGCTTCCAGCGCATGCAGCATCACCGGACCCATATCGGTGATGTCGCCGGCACCCACCGTGAAGATCACGTCGCCATGATGCGCACGCATCACCATCATCTGGGCCGCCACACGCATGTCTTCCTGCGCGTTGAATTCGGCACCCTGCATGCCCTTGGCCTCGCGCACGATGGTCAGGGGCCCCACACCGGGGAAATCCTCCTGCTTCTCGCGTGCGGGGAACACACCGGTGACGATGACATCGTCGGCCTTGCCGAGCGCTTCGGCGAATTCATGCGCGAAGAACTTCGTACGGGAGAACAGGTGCGGCTGGAACAGCACATGGATCGTGCGGTCCGGGTAACGGCGACGGGCGGCATCCAGCAGCGCTGCGATCTCGGTGGGATGATGCGCATAGTCGTCGACCACCGTGACCTGCTTGACGGTGCCACGCACCTGGAAACGACGTGCGGCGCCAAGGAACCCGGTGATGGCCTTGGCCGCTTCGCCGGAGTCGACGCCCAGCAGCATGGCCGCGGTCAGCGCGGCAGCGGCGTTACGCGCATTGTGCACGCCCGGTACGGACAGCTCCACCGGCACCTCGCAGGGCTCCTCCCCCGCAACGCCGGCGGGCATGCGCAGCGTGAACCGTTCCACGCCGCTGCCTGCGCTTTCATGCTCCGACACGATGTGCACATACGCGGCACCGTTGAGATCAAGGCCGTTCGGGTCGGTGGTTCCATAGGCGATGGCCTTGGCCGCCGTTTCGGCAGGCAGGGCGTTGAGCACGGCGAGCGCGTCGGCGTCATCCGCGCAGATCACCACGTGACCGGTCGCATGCCCCGCATGGCGCACGAACGCGGCACGATAGTGGGCCTCGTCGCCGTAATGGTCGAGATGATCGGCTTCGCAGTTGGTGATGATGGCGATCTCCGGGTGGTATTTGTCGAAGCTGCCGTCCGATTCGTCGGCCTCGGCCACCAGCGCATCGCCCGCGCCGACATGTCCGCCGTCGAGCGTCGTGCCGTCGGCCGCCTGGATGGAACCGCCGATGGCATAGCTCGGGTCCTTGCCCGTCTGCACGAGGATGTGCGACAGCATCGAGCTGGTCGTGGTCTTGCCGTGCGCACCGGCGACGGTGACGGCGCGGCGGCCGTTCATCAGCAGGGCGAGGATGTCGCTGCGGTGCACGATGCGGGCGCCCTTCTGCGCGGCGGCGACGATCTCCGGGTTATCGGGCTTGATGGCGCTGGAATACACGACGGTGTCCGCTTCGGCCACGTTTTCGGCGCGCTGGCCGAATTGCACGGTGATGCCCAGGGATTCCAAACGATCGGTTTTGGCGCTGCGTTCACGATCCGAACCGTCGACCTCGACGCCTCGCTGATGGAGCATTTCGGCGAGGACGCTCATGCCGGCGCCTCCGATGCCGATGAAATAGGTATGCCCCAGCACTTCGATGCGCTCATCGGCGCCGAATGCCGCAGTGGCGGGGGTAAGGGTGATGGTTGCAGTCACGACAACGCTCCTTGTTGGATTGATTCAGCTGTGTTCATTATGAGCCATGGACGATCGTCTCGAAACGAAGAGTCCATGGCTGTACGCTAGGTTCACGCGGTATGGTGTTCCGCCAGGTCGAGAATGCGGCGGGCCATGGTTTCCGCGGCGTCACGGATGCCGTATTCCCATGCCTTGCTTCCCATCGCCTGCAATGCCTCGGTATCGCTCAGCAGTGCGGGGATGTGCCCGCGCACCCAGGCGGGGGTCAGTTCGGCATCGCTGACCATCACGCCGCCGCCGGCATCCACTACGGGCTGCGCGTTGAATCGCTGCTCGCCGTTGCCGATGGGAAGCGGCACGTATACGGCGGGCAGTCCCAGTGCGGTGAGTTCCGCGACGGTTCCCGCACCGGATCGGCAGATGATCAGATCGGCGCAGGCGAATGCCAGGTCGATGCGTTCCAGATATTCGGCGATATGGTAGTCGCCCTGGCCCGCGTATTGCGGGCCAAGACCGGTAGCGTGCCCCTCGCCGGCATTCACTTCGACCAGCTTGCGCACTTCGTCGGCCTTGCCCCGGCCGGTCAGATGCACGACCTGTGCGACGGGCAGTACATCCTTGGATGCCGCCGCGACCGCACGGTTCAGGCTTACCGCACCCAGAGAGCCGCCGGTCACCAGCACGAGCGGTCGGTTCGGGTCGATGCCGAGTTCCTTGGCCGCGTCCGCGCGCGCCTGGGCTCGATCCGTTTCCAGTTCGGAAGCCAGGTGTGCGATGACGGGGCGCAACGGCAGGCCGACGCGTTCGATCGTTCCCTTGCTGCCGACCTTCAGGCCAGTCCCCTCGTATACGGTGCCGACGAAATCGGCGTACCGGGCACCGAGCTTATTGGCCATGCCCGCACGCGCGTTCTGCTCGTGGATCGCCACGGGAATGCCCATCTTGTGCGCCACGGAATATGCGGGGGCCGACGCGTAGCCGCCGAAACCGACGACCACATCGGCTTCGCGCCGTTCCAGGATCTCGCGGGTCCTGGCACATTCCCTACTCCATTTTGCGGGGAACTGGAACGCCGCCTTGTTCAGACGCCTGGGGAACGGCACCTTTTCCACGGTGTCGAGTTCGTAGCCTGCGGCGGGAACGAGGTCCTTCTCCAAGCCGACCTCGGTTCCAAGCGCACTCACCTTGGCCTCAGGATCAAGCCTGACAATGGCGTCGGCTACAGCAAGCAGCGGGTTGACATGACCGGCGGTGCCACCGCCTGCAAGAACAATCTTCTTCATAATCTCCGAGCATAGTCCGTAAGCTAAACGCGTTGCGACGCGGCTTTGATCTCCGGCTGCTGACGCATCATGCTGGTCGCCACGCCGGATATCATCAGGCACATGATCATGGACGATCCGCCTGCCGAGACGAACGGCATCGGCACGCCGAACACCGGGAACAGACCGACCACGACGGCGATGTTCACCATGCCCTGTCCCACCAGCCATGTGGCGACGCACATCAGCACCACCGAGCTGTAATCCTGCCTGATCTGTATCGCGCTGAACACCAGGCACCAGCCGAGCACCACGAAGACGAGGATCACCATGGCGGCACCGATGAAGCCGGTCTCCTCGCCGATGATGGCGAAGATGAAATCGTTATGCGCGGCGGGCAGATAATTCCATTTCTCGCGTGAATTGCCCAAGCCGACGCCGAACAGCCCACCGGAGGCGATGGCGTAGCGGGCGTGCGTGGACTGATAGCAGATGCTTTGCGCATCCGCGGCCGAGCATGTCGAGTAGGCGGCGAGGATACGGTCGAGACGGTTCCGGCTCGTCAACACCAGAGCCGCAACGCCTGCAACCAGCACACAGGCTATGCCTCCCATCAGCTTGAAAGGCATGCCGGAGACGACGAACGCCACAACGCCTATGGCGACGACGATCAGGGCCGTACCAAGATCCTTGCCGGCGAGGATCAGCCCCAGCAGGGCAAAATATACGCCGCCGGCAACGAAGTAGGCACGGATTCCCTTTTCCTCGTACTTTTTCTTCGCCACGGACAACGCGGATGGCATCCATATGCATAGCGCGAACTTCACGAATTCCGCGGGCTGCAAAGTAATCGGACCAAGCTGGATCCAGCCGTTGTTGCCGTACTGGCCCACACCAAGCGACGTAAGCGTCAGCCCTTGCAAAAGCCCGGAAGCCAGCACCGCCAGAATGCCGAACCGGCGATACCAGTTCACAGGCACGAAGGAGCAGCCCACGCCGAGGATAAGTCCGGCCACGCAGAACGCCAGCTGGCTCATGGACGACAGGAACGGCGATTTGCCTGCCGAGGCCGCGGTGACGGCCGAGCTGGAGAACACCATGATCACGCCGAACACGCTTAGCCCGACCACCGCCATACGGAACCCGTGGTAGCACCACAACGGATTGAACAGGCTGTTAACGCCGAAGGAGCGTCGATCCGCCCCTTGGGCACCGCCCTTATCGGACCGTTCCTTGCCGACCCGATCTTGCTCGGCCAATGCCGACGACGTTGTACGCCGCGTCACCTTGCCTGTCGACGACGCCTTGCGCGACTGCTTCGGCTTTGACTTCGATGACTCAGCACGCGTCACGACCCACCACCCACTGCTGTGCAGCCTGGGCGAATTTGTCGCCACGATCCGCGTACGACTTGAACTGGTCGAAGGATGCGCAGGCGGGTGCCATCAGCACCACATCGCCCGGCTGCGCCATTCGCCCGGCCTCCTGCACGGCCCGCTGCATCACCTGGTCCTTCGGCGTCGCCGGATCGATGATCGCCAGCGGGATGTGCGGGGCCTGCGAGGCGAACGCCTCAAGCATGGGGGCCTGGTCGGTGCCGATGATGACCGCACCGCGCAATGCCTTGGACTGGGACGCCACCAGATTCTCGAAACGGCTTCCCTTGGCAAGGCCGCCGGCGATCCACACCACGCTGCCCGGAGCGAAGCTGGAGATGGACGCCTTCACGGCGTGCGCGTTGGTCGCCTTGGAATCGTCCACGAAACGAATGGTCTTGCCCTGCGCGTCCGGTTTCGTCGCGGCGACCGTGGCGATGCGATGGCCTCCCGGGGTGAAGGCCTTCAGCGCCTCCAGAGCCTTGCCGGTATCCACGCCGAGTCCCAGCGCCAAGGCCAGCGCGGTCAGTGCGTCCGCGAGCAGATGCGGGTAGATGGTGCCGTCTGGTTCGCTCAGGTGGGTGAATTCGCCGATGGGTGCGAGACGGTTCGCGACGCCGGGCTCGCCCGAGGCGACGCCGCTCATGTCGACGATCCAGCCGTCGACCACACCGATCTGCCCGTCCTTGGGCTCGCCGAGTGTGAAGCCGATCCTGCGGCAGCCTTCCGCCGTTTCGGCCTCGGCAGCCTTGGCGCTGACCACGGCATCGTCGGCGTTGTAGACCAGGGCACGCTTGACACGATGGAAGACCTTGGCCTTGTCCGCCGCATAGTTCTCTCGACCACCATGCCAGTCAAGATGGTCGTCGGCGATATTGGTGATCGCCGCGCAATCCAGTTCCATCGAATCGGTGAAGTGCATCTGGAAGGAGCTGAGCTCCACGCACAGCACGTCATGCTTCGGGTTGGTGGCACATCGCGACAGGCTCATGGCCATATTGCCGGAGGCGATGTTGCCGGCGGTCGGCGCGTCCAGACCGCAGGCCGTGAGCATGGCCGAGGTCATTTCCGTGGTGGAGGTCTTGCCGTTGGTGCCGGTGATGCCGATCCACGGTGCCGGCTTGCCGGTACGTTCGGTGTCCACGCGCAGCTGCCAGGCGAATTCGACCTCGCTCATCACGGGGATGCCGCGCTTGGTCGCTTCAAGGATGAACGGGGTGCGCGGGTTGAACACCGGGGAGGCCATCACATAATCGACCTTGCTCCAGTCCACCTCGTCGAAGGAGTGCAGGTCGGCGGTCGGCTTGCGCTCGTCCACGCCGATCACCCGGGCACCGCGCTCGGCAAGCACTTCGGCCAGCGAGGTGCCGGAAACCCCGAGACCCGCGATCAGCACTGTTGCATTGGTGAAATCCATTATTGCTCCTTCAAAAACCTCTATACGGTTCGTTTCTGGTCGCTACCGACCACCACTGGTCTGGCTCTGCCGGGCCTAGCTGAACAGCAGGCCGGACCGTGCGGCCCAGTCGCCGTAGAACACCACCAGCGCGATCAGCACGAACATCAGCTCGATCATCCAGAAACGCACGACGACCTTCGACTCCTGCCAGCCAAGCAGCTCGAAGTGGTGGTGGATCGGCGCCATCTTGAACACGCGCTTGTGCGTCATCTTGAAGTAGCCGACCTGGATCACGTCGCTCATCGCTTCGATGACGAACAGGCCGCCGAGAATGACGGCAAGGACCTCGGTGTGCGTGGCGATGGACAGGGCCGCGAACAGACCGCCCAGCGCCAGGGAACCGGTGTCGCCCATGAAGATCGACGCAGGGTTCGTGTTGTACCACAGGAATCCGAAGCAGGCCACCGCGGCGCACACCGCGATGATGGTCAGATCAAGCGGATCGGACACCGCATAGGAGAATCCGCCATGGTCGCCACCCTTCAGATGGTAGCTTTCCCAGAAGGCGATAACGGCGAAGCCCACGAAGGCGATCATCGAGGAACCGGCCGCAAGACCGTCCAGGCCGTCGGTCAGGTTCACGGCGTTGCTCCATGCGGCCATAAGGAAGTTCACCCAGATGACGAACAGGACGATGGCGACCACCTTCCCCGCGAATTCGAAGCTGAGGAACGGCGTCTCCACGAAGCTGATGCCTGCCTGCGCGCTGGCGAAGCCGGACTTGGTGGGGATCATCAGAGCCAGCACCGCGTAGATGGTGGCGAGAATGAACTGACCGATGAACTTGCCGCGGACGGTCAGCCCTTCGCTCTGCTTCTTGCGTACTTTGGCGAAATCGTCGATGAATCCGAGCATGCCCATGGACAGCATGGCGAACAGCACCAGCAATGCCGAGGGGGACGGCACGTCACCGCTACGGCAATAGCGGTAGAGCGCGCTGGCAAGCCAGCCGAGCAGGATGGCCAGGTTGATGACGACACCGCCAAGCGTGGGCGTGCCACGCTTGACCAGGTGGGACTGCGGGCCGTCCTGGCGAATGTACTGGCCGTAGTGCAGGCGATGCACCAGCTTGATAAGCAATGGGGTGCCCACAATCGTGACGATGAACGACACCAGAATTCCAATGATGAGCGCGATCACGTAAACGTCTCTTTTCCCTCGGTAGTTCCTATTCCGTTATTTTCCGTTATTGCACGTCTGCCGACCAGCGTTCGGCAAGCGCACTCAGACCGGATGCGTGCGAACCTTTCAGCAGCACCACCGTACCGGCATGCTCGCGGGCGATGCGTGTGATCGCCTCGTCCGCCTGCGCGGCGCTATGAGCCCATTCCACGGCCACGGCATCGCCGGCATCCTTCGTACCCTGCGCCAGTTCCCCGGCCAGCATGTCAAGCGTCTGATCGGTCTCGCTGCCGACGGCCACCACCTCGTCGATGCCATGCTCGGCGGCATAGGCACCGATCGCGCGGTGCAGCTGCTTCTCGTCACCGCCGAGCTCAAGCATGGCGCCCAGCACGGCCACACGGTACTGCACACCGTCGGACCAGCGAGCCAGGCCATCCAGACCGGCGTGCATCGAATCGGGGTTCGCATTGAACGAATCGTCGATCAGCGTGAAGCGCGCCCCGTCCCGTTCCACGGTGGAGACCGCCATGCGGTGGGGGCTGATATGGCGCTGTTCGCCAAGCACGCGGGCGATATCCGCCAGCGGCATGCCGAGCCTGTGGGCAACCGTCGCGGCAGCCAGCGCGTTCATCACATTGTGGGCACCGGGAATGGCCAGCGCGACCTGGACCTGTTCGCCGTCATCGGCGACCATGGTGAAGCTTGCCCTGTCGAAACCGTCGGTGACGATGTCCCGAGCATGCAGCGCATCGCGGCCGGCATTGGCCTCGTCGATGCCGAAACGCAGCACCTCGCCGGGTGCCACCGCAGACATGGCTTCAACGTGCTCGTCATCGGTATTCAGCATGGTGATGCCGTTCGGCAGCAGTCCACGCACGATCTCGGTCTTGGCCTGCGCGATACGCTCGACGGAGCCGAACTCGCCCAGATGCGCCACGCCCACCTTGAGCACCACCGCCATGTCGGGGGGAGCGATGGTGGTCAGATGCGCGATCTCGCCGACATGGTTCGCTCCCATCTCGGCCACGAAATAGCGCGTGTGCTCGCCGACCGTCAATGCGGTGAGCGGCAGTCCGATCTCGTTGTTGAACGAGCCGACCGGAGCCACGGTCGGTCCCATGGTGGACAGCAGCGCCTTAGTCAGATCCTTCGTGGTGGTCTTGCCCACCGAGCCGGTGATGCCGATGATGGTGAACGGCTCGCCGCTGGCACGGCGGAGCTTCAGATTGGCCTTGGCCAGATCGCCCAGCGCCTCGACGGTGTCGCCGACCACAATCTGCGTTATGCCGGCATCGGGAACCTCGTGGTCCACGATCGCCGCCACCGCGCCCTTGGCACCGACGGATGCCACGTAATCGTGGCCGTCCACGCGTTCGCCCTTGATCGCCACGAACACGCTGCCCTGTTCGACCTGCCGCGAATCGCTCACGGCATGCAGCGCCACAGCGCCTTCGGGCACGCCGTCGGAGCCCGCCACCACTCGTCCGGCAACGGCCTCGGCCACCTGGGTGATGGTCATCGGCATCATCTTGCTTGTCACTTCGGATTCCTCGTCTTTCCGTGTTGCTCGTCTATGTTCCGTCTGTCTGTTGTTCCGTCTGCGTGGCGCGTGATGCGCACGCGCGGCTTACCGCAGTTCCTTCGCCATGCGCAGGGCGCTGCGGATGTTCGTGCGATGGACGCCTGCCGCCAGTACCATGGCGATGGCCAGCGACAATCGCTGCTCGTCCTCCTGACTGAGCGCCCCGGCGGCCTGCCTTGCCAGCGCGTCCGATTCCAAGGTGCGCACCGTCACCTTGATGGGGTTCTCGGTCCTGAAGCCGTACTCGTCCTGCAAACGCTCGATGAACGCCTGATCCGCATTCGGCGGCACCGGCTGCATGGAGCCGAGCACGTCCACGTTCACGGCCTGCATGCCGTGCGCCGAGATGGTGAGGTCGTCCAGGGAGACCGCGACAGCCGCCACGCCGTCCTCGCTGCATACCGCCAGGGAACGCTGCACGTCAAGCATGTTCAGCGGGTAGGTGAGGTTCAGATCGCGCTCCAGCGAATAGGAGCCGGCCACGCTCAGCATGCCCACGGGATTGCCGAGCATATGCAGGAAACGGGTGAGCTGCGAGACCACGGCGGCGTTCTGACGCGCCGTGCTGCCGCATACCGCGAACACCGCCAGCGAGGCGGAGGGGTTGCCCGCCATGCGCGAGGTAAGCAGTCCCAGCTGCTGCGATGTGGGATTGGCGAACAGCAGCGGCAGGTCCGCGTCCGCAAGCAACGTTGCGCGCGTGGATGGGGGAACCAGTGCCGCGTATGCGCCGCGGGCGCGGGCACGATGCAGCTTGTCCACGTCGGCGTCATCGCCCAGGATCACCAATGCCCCGGGCGTCACCGATTCCACATCGCTTGCCAGCGAAGTGATGGTGACACCGGACGCGAATGCCGGAACCAAGTCCCAGCCGTAATGCTCGACCAATTGCCCGAGCGTGGTCCGTTGCATGATGGACTCGTTAATCGCACTCATATTCTGGCCTTCCGATCGTCATCATGCACATCACCATTCCACCGGAATAGCATCGGTGCGTGCCGGTGAATTCGGCACATCGTACTTCTGCATAAGGAATTCACCTATCTTCGCAAACAGCTTACCCGAGGTGGTGCCGCCGTACGAGCCGTCCGGATCCTGCATCACCACGGTGATGACGAATCGCGGGTTCTCGGCGGGAATAATGCCGGCGAAATCAGCGATGATCGAGCTGAGCGTACCGTCGTCGCCCACCACTTCCGCGGTGCCGGATTTGACGGCCACGCGGTACCCGTTCACGCCGGCCACGTCCTTGTATTCCTCAAGGGCCGATTCCATGGCGTTCCTGATCTGGTTCGCGATCTTCTCGTCCAGCACCCTGGTGGCGGACCGGTTGAGCATGTCGACGGGCTTGCCGTTCTTGTCGGTGATGGATTTGATCAGCGACTGCTGCCGGTTCACGCCCTTGTTCGCGATGACCGACACGACGCGGCTCAGTTGAAGCGCGTTCACCGTATACCCCTGACCGAACAGCACGGTGTTCTTGGTACGGCCGTCCCAGGAGCTCGGATTGCCCAGCACGCCGCGCGATTCGCCGGGCAGGTCCAGACCCGTGGACTGCCCGATGCCGAATTTGGTGAGCATGTCGTAGCGCTGCTGGCTGGTCAGCTTCTCCGCGGCCATGACCATGCCGGAGTTCGAGGAGTTCTGCAGAATGCCTGCCAATGTCCAGTGCTCGTCCGGATGGTAGACGGCATCATGGAACTTCTGTCCTTCGGAAGTGTATTCGTAGGGCACGGTGAAATGGTCGTCGATCTTATGCACGCCGTTCTGCAGGATCGCCGCCAGTGCGGGGACCTTGCCGATCGAGCCGGGTTCGAAGGTCTGGGAGACGGCGCGGGAGGCGTTGGCCTTGGCCTCGTTGGAACCTGCCTGGATATTGTCGCTATCCTCCAGCGCGAGGATCTCGCCGGTAAGGGCGTCCTCGACCACCGCGATGCCCCACTTGGCGTGGCTGGACGCGACGCCCTCGGTCAGCACCTTCTTGACGTACCAGTCCACGTCGGAGTCGATGGTGAGCGTCACGTCGCTGCCGTCCTGCGCGGCCTTGGTCTTGCTTACGGTGCCGGGAATCACCTCTCCCCCGTTGCCGCGCTGATACACGGTATAGCCGTCGGTACCGCTGAGTTGCTTGTTCAGGCTCAGCTCAAGCCCCGATGCCCCGCTGCCGTCGTCCTTCACACCGCCGAGCAGCGCGCCGATCAGCGTGTTCTCCGCATACACGCGCTGGCTGCTCAGCTCGCCATATACGATGCCGCCCAGGTTGAGCTTGTCGATGGCGCGCTTCACCCGCGGGGTGACGTCCTTCTTCAGGATCACGTACTGGTTGGTGCCGTTCAGATCGGCACCCAGTTCCATCGCGTCCATATGCAGCAGCGGCGCAAGCAGACGCGCCACGGCCGCCGCACCGCTGACGCCGACGGGTTTGCCGTCGATGGAATGGCAGTATCCCAGCGCCTTGGCCTGTTTGGTGCCGCAGTCGACCGGCGTGAACGAGGTGGCCGCGTCGGGCACGCCGATGATGTTGTAGCGTTCCACGCTCTGGGCGAGCACGGTGCCGTTGGAGGCGAGGATACGGCCGCGCTTGGCGCTGATGGTCACCTTGGACGTACGCGAGCTCACGGCGGCCGCGGCGGTCGCCTGGCCGTCGAGCAGCTGCACCTGGATCAGCCTGATGAAACATGCGCAGGCCACAACAGCCAGCAACGCGCCGATCGCGATGCAACGGGTTAGGAAACCGTCCTTGACGAGGGAACGACACACGCCACGCAGACGTTGCCACATTACTGCTGTCCGCCCTTCTTGTAGCCGTTCAGGTCGATCGACACCGATCCCTGCTGCGGGACCATGCCCATATCGGTCGCCTTCTGCGGCAGTGAGGCCTGCAACTGGCTCAGCTTGGCCTGATCGTCCTGCACATCCTGCGTCAGGCGGCTGATGGAGACCTCCAGCTCGGAGGATTCAAAGGAATTCTGCACCATCTGCGTGCGCAGCATCAGCGCGGCGACCAGCGTGGCGGCAAGAAACGCCACCGCCACCACCACATGCATGGCCGGCGCCCTGCGGCTGCTGACCCATGCGATCAGGCGCTCGAACCTGGATGCACGGCCGGCACCCGCCTCCGCGCTTTTCCCTCCCGCCACCACGCGAAGCTCGGGGCGAGACGCCGGCCTGATGTCGGGCGAGGCCTTCCGCGCGGACGGGTTGGATGAGGAACGAATCGTACGTGCTGTGGCCATCTCAGATGCCTTCTCCTTGGGCATGACGAGCATGCATCGCCTTGCGCGGTGCAACGACCCGTTCCGTGAATTGACGACGAATATCCTGAGGCAGCGGCCTGGTCAGTTCGACCGCACGCAACCGCACGGAAGCCGAACGCGGGTTGCCGGCGATCTCCTGCTCATCGGCCTTGATCGCGCCCCTCGTCAGCTCCTTGAAGAACGGCATGGCTTCGGGCGGCACGATCGGCATATTCGCCGGCACGCGCGCCGTAAGCCCCTGCGCCATGAAGGATTTGACGGTCTTGTCCTCCAGGGAGTGATAGGACTCCACCACAATGCGCCCGCCCTTGTTGAGCTTGAGCGCAATCTGCGGCAATGTGCGGGCGAGCTTGTCAAGCTCCCCGTTCACCTCGATGCGCAGGGCCTGGAACACACGCTTGGCGGGGTTGCCCGCGGGGCGGTGGGCCTTCGGAATCACCTCGTCGACCAACCTGTTCAGTTCGGCGGACGTGGTCAACGGCCCCTCCTGAGTACGCTGGGCCACGATGCGACGCGCGATGGGGCGTGCAAAACGTTCCTCGCCATACACCTTGAAGATGCGGGCCAGGTCACGCTCGTCGTATTCGGCCAGTACCTGCTCGGCGGTCAGCGGTTGGCTGACGTCCATGCGCATGTCGAGCGGGGCGTCATGCGAATAGGAGAATCCACGTTCCGTCTCGTCGATCTGCAGGCTCGACAATCCCAGATCCATGAACGCCGCATCGATATGATGGATGCCGTTGTCATCCAAGGCGCGGGTGAACTCGTCGAACGGCGCATGCACCGGGATGAACCGGTCGGCAAGGCCTTCGCTCTTCATGCGTTCCGTTGCGAGCGCCAACGCCTCGGCGTCGCGGTCGATGCCGATCAGACGCGCCTGCGGCGCGGCCTTGAGGAACGCGGTGGCATGCCCGGCAAGACCCAGCGTGCAGTCCACGATGGTCGGCGACTGCCTGCGCGGCAGCCCGCCGGTGACCAGACGCACGCAATCCTCAAGCAGCACAGGCTGGTGAATAGTGGAAACGTCACGGTTGCTCGTCATCACAATCCCACCTCCGGCAGCACATCATCGGCAATATCCGCATAATCCTGTTCCGTATCGGCCAAGTACTCTTCCCAAGCCTTTCGATTCCAGATCTCGGCGCGCGTGCCCACGCCGATCACCACGATGTCGCTGCCAAGGTCGGCATAGTCGCGCAGCATCTGTGGCACCAGCACACGCCCCTGCTTGTCCGGGCTCTGCTCGCTGGCTCCGGACAGGAACACACGCAGGTATTCGCGTGCCGCCTTGTTGACCATCGAGGTGCGCTGGATCTGCATGGCGATGCGGCGGAATTCCGACCCCGGAAGCAGATATACACAATGCTCCTGCCCACGGGCCATGACCAGTCCGCCGCCGAACTGCGGGCGCATCTTCGCCGGCAGCGCCATACGTCCCTTGGCATCGATTTTCGGAGTGTACGTACCCAGCAGCAGGGGCGGCAGCCCCGCCATCATCTCGTCGGGCATGGAGGAAACCGCGGCATCATCCATTGACTTTTCAGCCACTGCTCCCACCTCCCTGACAACGAAATTGGATAGCCTTACTCACACACTGCGCCCCACTTTACCCCACCTCTCCCCATTTCTCCCCATAGCGGCGCTCTTTTCAGCCATTTCGACGCATAAAAGACACACTTGCCTTTTCCGCGGCCATGCGTACCGTCCCATGGCACGGTGGTGCAGGACTTCTCCGGCCACCATCGCGCCTATATATATTGACCATTCATCCAAGCTGCGGCATCCGCGCCGGCAGTGAAATGACCTAGGGACGGAGTACATTGGAACGTCTGAGTTTTCACGCATCGTGAGGGGACGGAAACTAACAGATGTCGACCTATGCCTCGCAACTTGAGGAAGAACAGCGCGCGGTCACCCGCGCCTACAACCGTTTGGACGCGTTACGCGCAGAGACGAAGCAGCGGCTTGACGCGGTCAGGGCCGCCGGGTCCCACGGATCGCCCACGCAGCGCACCGAGCGCGACTCCTTCGCCACCATGTACGAGGATCGTCTGATCCAGCTTCGTGGCGTGGAGGATCGTCTGGTATTCGGGCGTCTCGACAACACCAGGAACGAACGCCTGTACATCGGGCGCATCGGCCTGACCGACGAGCAGCACACGCCCATGCTGATCGACTGGCGAGCCGAAGCCGCACGCCCGTTCTACGAGGCCACGCCGTCGCATCATGGAGACATCGTGATGCGCCGCCATATCACCCTGCACTTCCGCGACGTGGTGGCGCTGGAGGACGAGGTGCTGGACATCCATTCGAAGTCCGTCGACGAGGCTTCCACCTCCGGAACACTCACCGGCGAAGGCGCGCTGCTGGCCTCGCTCAGCTCCCGTCGCACCGGCAAGATGACCGATATCGTCGCCACGATCCAGGGCGAGCAGGACAAGATCATCCGCTCCCCCATCGATCGCGCGGTGGTGGTGCAGGGCGGCCCCGGCACCGGCAAGACGGCCGTCGCGTTGCATCGTGCCGCCTATCTGCTGTATACGCACCGCCGCACGCTGTCCAGATCCGGCGTGCTTGTCGTCGGCCCGAGCTCGGCGTTCCTGCACTACATCGATCAGGTGCTGCCTTCGCTCGGCGAGACCGGCGTGGTAAGCCGCACCATCGCGGACCTGATCCCCGGCGTGGTCGCCACTGCGGTCGACACCCCGCAGGTCGCCTATCTTAAAGGCGACCGCCGCATGGTCACCGCGATCCGCAATGCGGTGGCGGACCGCGAGCGCGTCCCTTCGAATCTGCCGGTCGTGCGCATCAACGGCATCGAGGTGCCCATGCTGGCCGTCGATGTGGAGCAGGCGCTTGGCGACGCCCGTCGCACGCATCAGCCGCATAACAAGGCGCGTGAGACGTTCGTCAAGTCCATGCTGTCCGCCATGCGCATGCGCTATGAGGAGCAGCTGGACTATACGCCCGATCAGGACGAGCTGTACCGTGCGGTCTCCCTGCTGCGTATGAACGATCAGGTCCGTGTGGCGCTAAATCTGGCTTGGCTGCCGATGACCGCGCAGTGGATGCTCGACGACATGCTGTCCAAGCCCCACAAGCTGCGCCGTTACGCCCCGTGGCTGACCGACGAGCAGGTGCGGGCGCTGACCCGCAAGAAGGGCTCGCCGCTGACCCGTTCCGACATCGCCCTGCTGGACGAGGCGATGCAGCTGCTGGGCGAGGATCCGAAGGTGGCGGCACGGCGCAAGCGTCTTGAGGCGAAGCATGACGAGGAGATCCAGTTCGCCAAGGACACGCTCGCCCAGAACGGCATCGGCAATGGCATCGTCACCTCGCAGATGCTGCTGGACAATATCAATGGCAGCTCCCCCGAGGACGCCGCCCAGCGTGCGGCCAACGACCGTGAGTGGACGTACGGCCATATCGTGGTGGATGAGGCGCAGGAGCTCACCGCGATGGACTGGCGCATGCTGATGCGCCGCTGCCCGTCGCGTTCGTTCACCATTGTGGGCGATGTCGCGCAGACCTCGGCTCTGGGCGGTACTCGATCCTGGGCGAAGACCATGGATCGTCTGTTCGGCCACGGGCACTGGGATGTGAACGAGCTGACCATCGACTACCGCAACCCGCAGGAGGTCTCCCAGCTCGCTTCCGATTTCGCTGCCAAGCAGGGACTGTATATCTCCACCGTGCATGCCGTGCGAGGCATTGCGGATTCGGTCGAGCGCATCACCGTGGAGGATCGTCCGGCGTTGCTCGACGCCGTTGCCGGCGAGACCGCGAAGCTTGCGCAGGAGTTCGTCTCCCAGGATGGCACGGGACGCGTGGCGGTGATCGGCCCGAGACAGCTGCTGGAGCAGCTGGAGGCCCACGTGTACGCCGAGTTGGAACGTGTATTCGGCGCGGACGAGGCCCGTCGACTGCGTGCCCAGGATTCCTGGGACAGGCAGATCATGGTGAGCGACACCGAAACGGTGAAGGGCCTTGAATATGATGCCGTTGTAGTGGTCGAGCCGGGGCTGATCGATCAGGAGGCGCCGAGCCGCCTAGTATCGGCCGCCGACCTCTATGTGGCCATGACCCGTCCGACCCAGCGTCTGGCCATTGTTCGGACATCGCTGGACGAACGGGACCTCGAACTCTAAGGTGGGAAACATGCCTCAAGCACTGTTATTGGAAAACATCCATCCCGACGCGGCCAAGTCGCTGCGCGATCACGGTTTCACCGTCACCACCATGAAGGGCGCTTTGAGCGAGGATGAGCTCATCGAAGCGCTCGATGGCGTCGATCTGCTCGGTGTGAGGTCCAAGACGACCGTCACGAAGAAGGTCATCGACGCACGACCGAACCTCAGCGCCGTCGGCTGCTTCTGCATCGGCACCAATCAGGTCGACCTTGACTACGCCGGCGAGCGCGGCATCGCCGTGTTCAACGCACCGTATTCGAACACCCGTTCCGTGGTGGAGCTGGTCATCGGCGACATCATCTGTCTGCTGCGCCGCATCCCCGCGCACACGCATCACATGAAGCACGGCATGTGGGACAAGTCCGCCACCGGCTCCCATGAGGTCCGCGGCAAGACCTTGGGCATCATCGGCTACGGCAATATCGGCTCCCAGCTGTCCGTGCTGGCCGAGGCGCTCGGCATGCGCGTGGTGTTCTACGATCTGGAGGAGAAGCTTGCCCTGGGCAACGCACGGCGCTGCGAGACCCTGAACGAGCTGCTGGAACAGTCCGATATCGTGACGCTTCACGTGGACGGCCGCAAGTCCAACACCGGTTTCTTCGGCGAGGATCAGTTCGCGCATATGAAGCAGGATTCCATCTTCCTGAATCTGTCCCGCGGTTTCGTGGCCGACCTGGATGCGTTGAAGCAGCATCTGGATTCCGGCCATATCGCCGGCGCGGCTGTGGACGTGTTCCCCGTCGAGCCGAAGAAGAGCGGCGATTCGTTCGAGACGGTGCTGGCGGATGAGGACAACATGATCCTGACCCCGCATATCGGCGGCTCCACTCTGGAGGCGCAGGAATCCATCGGCCATTTCGTCTCGCAGCGTCTGGAGGATTACTGGGAGAAGGGATCCACGTCCCTGTCGGTGAACCTGCCCCAGATCAACCTGAGCGAGAACCGTGGCGTGGCGCGCATCGCGCACCTGCATTCGAACCTGCCCGGCGTGCTGGCCCGCGTGAACCATGTGCTCGGCGAGGAGAACATCAACATCGCGGCTCAGGCCCTTGGCACCGAGGGCGAGCTCGGCTACGTGGTCACCGATGTGGCGCAGCGCCCGAGCCCCAAGACGCTCGAAGCCCTGCAGTCCATCGAGGGCACCATCCGCATGCGCGTGATCAGCTGACATAGCCCGCCTCGTTTCGGATATACGCAACGTACGCAAATGGCCCGTCTCCCCTGCTTGGGAAGACGGGCCATCGTCATATCTTGTCATCGTATCCGCCGCGCATCGTCTCAGTGATGATGATGCCTGAAATGACGGTGCCGATGGTGATGTGTGGTGTTACCCGTCGATGTGTGACCCGCCGGCTGCGTACGGTAGACCACCTGCACGCCGTCGAGCGATACGCCCGCGATGTCGCTGTCCGCAACCGCTGGATTGCGCTGTGCGACATCACGCAGCTGTTTATTGCCGAACCAATCGCTGCTCGACGATGTTCCCGCCCGGTAGCTTCCCGCATCATTGCCGGGCCTGCCATCCACATCGTACGAATATTTCCAGCCATTGACGTTCATATAATATGTGGTCGCCTTGTTCTGGCTTGAATACTGAAAATCCGTAAAGACGATGATGCGTATGCCGGTGTAGCTGCCCACAATCCGTTTAGCCAATGATGTCTCCACCGATCTGACGGTTTCCTCATCCACCTTCGGCTCTGGGCCGCATGCCGTGCAGCACAGGCAAACCATCGCCAATACCGTTGCCAGTGCCGCCATGGCACGAGCCGAATGTACTCTCATCTCTTCCCTTATCGGTTACATATGGCAGACGCTCTTCCCATGGTCTGCACAATGAACGACGATCACCGAAGGAACCGTCGCGCCGATCCGCCTCTGTTGCGGAACGACCGTACTTCAGTCTACAGCAGGCATGGGTTCCGTTCCCCTCCCAGCCCAGCCGGCCCGGGAAAGGACCGTGCCTAGGCTGTTTGAAAGCAATCGTGCCCGGCATGGACGATGACCATGCCGGGCACGAACAACCAACCCGATCTCCGTTATTTGCGAGGATTGCCGAACCAGTAACTGTAGATGTTCGAGAAATTGCGATTGCCGTAGCTGGAGCAGTCGTCGCCCTCGCCGTCGCCGGCCTCAAGCGCCGCCTTGTTGGGCTGGTACGGCGTGTAGATGTACAGCAGGGCCGTCGCCTTGTTACGGATGTAGACATCAGCAGTGCCGCATGCCTGGTTCGGATTGTACAGAATCGGCGTGAGCTTTCCCGATTGGTACCCGTAGTCGTTTTCATGCTTGACGTAGTACCGGTAGCGTTTCGCCGCGCCGAACACCTGGTTGAAGAACCCCGCATACTGCGGGTCGCAGCTGTCGTCGTCCGGGCAGCTCAATCCCATGGCCGCCTTGAGCTGGAAGTCGCTCGGATCGGTGGCGGTGACGAGATGCTGTTCCTTCTGCAGCACGGTGAGCAGCACCTTCTGGCTCACCTTGCAGACGCGGCCGGATTGTTCGATGATCGCTGCGGCGCTTTCCTTGGCCGCGCCCCGATATTCGCCGCATAGGTCGTCGGCCTTCTGGGTTTTCGTATCGAACCTCATCGAGGCGATGGCACCGCCCTTGGATTCGAGGAAGGATTGAATCTCCGCCTCGCTCATGGCATTGCCGTTGAAGAACTGACCGTCCGAGATGATGTTGCCGGGGTCGAAGTTGTATTGCTGCGCCAATTCCAACTGCCGCGCCTCGGCGGCCTGCAGATCGTTGTACCAGCGTAGGAAGTGCACGAGACCCGTCACCAGCGCCACCACGACGACCACGACGACCGTGCCGATGGAGACGATCTTGAAACGCTTGGCGAAGCTGGCACGTTTCCAACGCTGTGTCAGCGTGACCTTTTTCCTGCGCTTGCGGCCTTTCGGCGCGGAGCCTTTGCCGCGCGCCGTGCCTGTCTTCTTCTTGCGTGTATCTGCCATCCGTTCCACCTTCGCACAAGACCCGTCGCGATCGGCATACGCCTTGGATTCGGAACCGAATAATCACAAAACGCGGGGGAAAGGAGAGAGACACCGCCTTGGACGTATCCGCCGGTTGCGACGAATACGAAAACATTCCATCTGCGATGTGATATTCGCCCGGCGGGCACAGGAGGCTTTGGATAGGATGTCCGCGGAGAGGAAACGAAGACGAAGGAGCTTCACTGGGGATGTCGCATAACGACTATATCGACCCGTTCGGGGGAAATGATTACGTCGATCCCGGCACGAATGCCGGCAAGCTGTCCGATGATGTCGATCGCGAGCATGCACTGCGCGAGGCACGCGAGCAGCAACGCTACGCAAGCCCGCAGAAGTCGCGGAACGATCCGGAAGCACAACCGGAAAAGGATGCCGCAAAGCATCCGGAGAATAGAGCGAATATCTTCGGGAACGATTCGGGAAGCGAGGCAAAGGCCAACCACCGGGGCGAGGAGTTCCTGAACGACGCCGATGACGACTTTCCGGACGAATCGGACGAAGATCCGGACGAGGATCTGGACGATGATCCGGAACCGTCCGATGCATCGGAAACCGACCCCCTGCAAGAACGATCCTCGACGGACCTATTGCTCATGATGTGGGTCGTTCCCTTAGTGCTGATCGCAGTCTTGGTATTCATCACCGGACTGATCAAATGCGGCCCGGGCACACTGACCGAACGCTTCGACAACCTCGTCTACTCGTTCGAGATGAAGACCGATGACTACTCAAAGTACGCACAGCATGAAACGACATACGAGAATGCAGGGAATCTGTACGGCTACGACAACGGCACCGGCATGCATGTCGGCATCGCCGACGTGCGCATCGGGCCGAAGACATCCTACAAGGAAGATACCGTCGCGGTGACCTATGAGTGCAAGAACATCAGTATCAAGACATTCGCGCCGGGACTGGAGATGAATACCTTCGTCGCGCAGAACGGCGTCGAACTGACCAAGACGACGGTGCCCGGTGCCGCAACGCGGAATCTCAACAGAGACGAACTCAAACCACGCGAATCCTCCAGATACGTCGTCTATTACCTCCTCCCCAAGTCGGACGCTCCCATCACCGTATTGCTGTCGAACCTCGGGCATGCGAATATCGTACGTTCCGCATTCACCCTCGACGCAATCGGCACCGAACGCAATACCGGAACCCGCCTGAAGCGCGTGGCCTATACCAGCGTCCCGAAGCCGCCGCAGGTCGACAAGTCGGCATTCCATGAGGACGGCACCGTCAAGAAGAGAAACACCAGCATGCACTTCCGCATCGATTCCATGGCCAAACTGCACGACAGCAAGGGCAATCCCGTTGCCATGATCCGTATCCCCCGGTATATCGACAACCGCTTCAAACTATACGACAACTTCATAGACTATGCGTATGTCAAGGCGTCACAGAACGGCAACAAGCTCGACTGCGTCCTCTGGCACGATCCCAATACCGAAAACGGCGTGCAGACGACAGGCGTGTTCATGTTCCAGCTCAACGACGAGCACTCCCCCGTCACATTCACCATAACCGACGACGATAAGCTTTCGATGCGCAGAACCTTCGACCCGTCCGTCAACAGCATCGATTAAGACAACAACGAGAATATATAGAGGCCGCCACCGGGTATGACACCCGGTGGCGGCCTCCTGTCTGCTGCGGATGACCGCAGCACATGGTCGCCAATCAGCCGTACGGTGCGGCATCCGCGACCAATATCACAGCGTCACAGCTTCGGCAGATACTTCTTCAGCTCGAACGGCGTGACCTGACGGTTGTACTCATGCCATTCCTGGCGCTTGTTGGCCAGGAAGTACTCGAACACATGCTCGCCGAGCACGTCGGCCACGAAGTCGGATTTCTCCATGATCTCCAGCGCCTCGCCGAGCGAGGTAGGCAGCGGCGCGATGCCCATGGCCTGACGTTCGGCGTCGGTGAACTCCCATACGTCGTCGCTGGTGGGCTCGCCCAACGTCATCTGCTTGTCGATGCCGTCAAGACCGGCCGCCAGCAACACCGAATACGCGAGATACGGGTTGGCCACCGGGTCGAGCGCACGGAACTCCATGCGCGCGGAATTGCCCTTGCCCGGCTTGTACTGCGGGATGCGCAGCAGCGCGGAACGGTTGTTATGGCCCCAGCAGATGTAGCTCGGCGCCTCGTTGCCGCCCCACAGACGCTTGTACGAGTTCACGTACTGGTCGGTCACCGCGCAGATCTCGGCCGCGTGGGCGAGAATGCCGGCGGCGAACTGGCGTGCCGTGAGGGACATGTTGAATTCCTGGCCCGCCTCGTAGAAGGCGTTGGAATCGCCTTCGAACAGGCTCAGATGCGTGTGCATGCCGGAACCGGGGGCATCGGCCAGAGGCTTGGGCATGAAGCTGGCATGAATGCCGCGCTCCAGCGAAATCTCCTTGACGACGGTGCGGAAGGTCATGATGTTGTCGGCCGTGGTGAGCGCGTCCGCATAGCGCAGATCGATCTCGTTCTGGCCGGGCCCACCCTCGTGGTGGGAATACTCCACCGAAATGCCCATCTGTTCGAGCATGTTCACGGTGGCGCGGCGGAAGTCCATGCCCGGGCTGCGCGGCACGTGGTCGAAGTAGCCGCCCTCGTCGATGGGCTTGGGGGTCTGCGACCAATCGTTCTGGCTTTCGAACAGATAGAACTCGATCTCCGGATGGACGTAGAAGGTGAAGCCACGTTCCTTCGCCTTCGCGAGCGCGCGCTTAAGCACGTGGCGCGGGTCTCCCAGGCTCGGCTCCCCGTCCGGGGTCAATACGTCGCAGAACATGCGGGCCGTGCCCTGAGGGCCGCCACGCCACGGCAGAATCTGGAACGTCGAGGGATCGGGCTTGACGATCATGTCGTCTTCGGAGACACGGGTCATGCCCTCGATGGCAGATCCGTCGAAACCGAGTCCCTCCTCGAATGCCGCTTCAAGTTCCGCAGGTGCGATGGCGACTGATTTCAGTGTGCCGAGCACGTCGGTGAACCATAACCGAATGAAGCGCACGTCGCGTTCTTCGACCGTGCGCAGAGCAAACTCCTGCTGCTTATCCATAGTGCCCTATGGTTCCATGCGAGTGTTACGAGCATCGTTAACACAAGTCGTGTCCGTTCCGCGCCTGTTCCGGCTGCCCGTCCATCCCGTATCCGCCTGTCGGAACGCCGCGAAAATGCCAACGGTTGCAGCCCCTGCCCCGGTAGTTTAGCTCCGTTACGGCCTTCATCGGCGTGTAAAACGCTATACGATACCGGTTGTGAACGATACGAATGTAGTCAGAGCCGACGCGGATCGGCCTATTGTGGACATCACATCATGGAAGCAGGCCTCCTCAGCCGAACAGCGGGCCCGCGCAGGTCTTGAGGTGCGCAGCCGGGTGCCGCTCTCCAGCCACGCCATATGGCGTGTGCGCAAGAACAGACGCGACATCATCGGCCTGCTTGAGGAGCAGTCGCGTCAACGCGTGCAGGCGCTGGTGCCGTTGCGCTACTATCGCATGAGCGCATCCGCATTCACGTTCTACCGCGGTACCGCGCTGATCATGGCCAACGATCTGGCGACGACCCCTGTGACCGGCATTCCCGTGCAGTGCGTGGGAGACGCGCATATCGGCAATTTCGGCATGTTCTTCTCTCCCTCGCGCCGTCTGGTGTTCGACATCAACGATTTCGACGAGACCACCACCGGGCCTTGGGAGTGGGATGTCAAGCGTCTTGCCGTGTCCGTGGAGATCTGCGGGCGCGCGAACAAGCTGAGCCCCGCAGCATGCCATGAGGCCGTGGCACGCTGCGTGCACACCTATCGCGAGCGCATCGAGCAGTACTCCCATATGAACTATCTCGATATGTGGTACGACCATCTGGATGTTCAGGAGTCGTTGGATCGCTATGAATACACGCAAAACGGCAAACGTAATCGTACGCTGCGCGCGGCGGCCGCCAAGGCGATGATGAAGGATTCGAGCAGCGCCGCCGCCAAGCTCACCTACCTTGACGGCGACAAGCTGCGGTTCAAATCGAAGCCGCCGGCATTGGTGCCGATCAACGAGCTGCAGGATTACGCCGATCTGGAGACCATACAGACCAGGCTGGAGGCGTTGATGAACGACTACCGCCACAGCCTGTACGAGGATCGCCGCCATGTGTTCGACCAGTACCGCTACCACGACACCGCCCGCAAGGTGGTGGGCGTCGGTTCCGTCGGCACGCGGGCATGGGTGTCGATTCTGACGGGGCGCGATCTGGACGATCCGCTGATGCTGCAGATGAAGGAGGCCACGGAGTCGGTGCTGGAACGGTTCGTCGGGCATTCCAGATACGCCACGCACGGCGAGCGCGTGGTGCAGGGGCAGAAGCTCATCCAGTCGACCGCCGACGTGCTGCTCGGCTGGGCGAATTTCAATGCGGATGACGGGCAGCGGCGCGATTATTACGTTCGTCAGCTGTGGAACGGCAAGGGCTCGATCGACATCGATCATCTTAACGAGTACACGCTGAGCGATCTGTCGCGTATGTGCGCGCGGTGCTTGGCGCATGCCCATGCGCGTACCGGTGACAGCATCGCGATCTCAAGCTATTTGGGTCGCACCGACGAATTCGACAGGGCGATCGTGTCGTTCGCCGATTCGTATGCGGATCAGAACGATGAGGATTACGCGCTGTTCCGTTCGCTCATCGAATCCGGGGAGCTGCCCTGCTCCAAGAAGTAGGACGATAACCCGCTGTCCGGCACCTGGCACCGCTCGGTTCGGATCCACGAAAAGGCTCGTTTCCGGTTTGGGGTTTTCCCAGCCGGAAACGAGCCTTTTGGATTTGAGCTGTGCCCGAAATCAGCGAGCGACCTCAAGCGCCTCTTCGAGCGTGAATGCACAGGCGTACAGCGACTTGCCGAGAATCGCGGAGTCCACGCCGAGCTCGGCAAGCTGCTTGATGTTGCGCAGATCGTCGAGCTTGGAAATGCCGCCGGATGCGGTGACCTTCGCGTCGGTGCGTTCGGCGACCTCACGCAGCAGATCGATGTTCGGGCCGCTCATCATGCCGTCACGGGCGACATCGGTGACCACGTACCGGGAGCAGCCGACGGAGTCGAGGAACTTCATGGTCTCGAACAGATCGCCGCCTTCCTTCACCCAGCCGCGGGCGGCAAGCGTATGGCCACGCACGTCAAGGCCCACCGCCACGCGATCGCCGTACTTCTTGATGACGGAAGCGGTCCAATCTGGGTTCTCCAGAGCGGCGGTGCCGATGTTCACACGGGCGGCTCCGGCTTCCAGCGCCGCTTCCAGCGAAGCGTCATCACGCACGCCGCCGGACATCTCGATGTTCACCTTGTCGCCCAGCTCCTTGACGATGGCACGCAGCTGGTCACGGTTGTCGCCGGTACCGAAGGCGGCATCCAGATCGACCAGGTGGATCCATTCCGCACCGGATTCGACCCACGTGCGGGCGGCCTCCAGCGGGGAGCCGTAATCGGTTTCCGACCCGGATTCGCCCTGGCGCAGACGCACTGCCTTGCCGTCGCGAACATCCACTGCGGGCAAAAGGGTAAGGGACATGGTTTTCTCCTTATATAGCGTTTGATATGACTTGATGAATTGCCGTCTTGCTAAGGCCTACGCTCGCCCCAGCCGGAACGCTGTAATCAGAACGTCGCGATCCAGTTCTTCAGCAGCTGGGCACCGGCGTCACCGGACTTTTCGGGGTGGAACTGGGTGGCGAACAGCGGGCCGCGCTCATACGCGGCGACGAAACGGCTGCGTCCGTATTCGCACCAGGTCACCTTCTGATGGGCGTTCAGATCGACATCGCGGTCGGACAGGTCGAGCTCGCGGGCCTCATGCGCGGCGCAGGAATGCACGAAATAGAATCGCTCGTTCTCGATGCCGTGCAGCAGCTGCGAGCCTTCAGGCGCTTCCACCGTGTCCCAGCCCATATGCGGCACCACATCGGCGTCCAGCGGATCCACGCTGCCGCCGATCAGGCCAAGTCCGGGAGCGTCCGCGCCATGTTCACGCCCCAGCTCGAACATCACCTGTTCGCCGACGCATACACCGAGCACGGGCCTGCCTGCGCGAAGACGGTCGAGAATCACCCTGTCACCGTCCACGGCCTTCAATCCTTCCATGCACGCGTCGAACGCACCGACGCCCGGAACGACCAAGCCGTCCGCCTCCAAGGCCTGACGGTAATCGGATGTCAGCGTGGTGTCGACACCCAGACGCGCCATCGCACGAACCATGGATCGCACATTGCCGAAACCGTAATCGAATACAACTGCCGTGGTCATTGTCTCCCCTTTGCTTTTTCGCTACTCGATGCTCGCGCCGTGCACGCTGCCGCCCTTGCCCGGGCGGGTATGCCGGGCGATCACCTGCATGGCCGACGCATGGTCGAATCGACCCGAATCGACCACTTCAAGTCCCTGTTCCTTCAGCTGGGCCGCGGTGACGATGCCCAGCATCAGGTCCTCCACGAACCGAGGGGTGGAGTTGAACAGGATGGGCGGTGCCAGCGTGGGTCCCGGCTTGCCTCCCGCGTACATCGTCACTTCGAGCTTGTCCGCGCGGTTCACGCCCAGAATCACCGACATGCCGGAAACCACGGTGGTGATGTCCTTGGCCGCGGCCTCCGGACCATCACCGTCAAGGTTGCGCAGCACGGCCACGGCCCCCTGATTCGACCCCACGCAGTCCGCGGAGATATCGGAAAGCTGGCAGAATGCCGCCAGCAGCTCCGCCGATGCGATCCGGGTGATCAACGCGGCCCTTTTGGCCTTGTTGCCGATCAGTCCGGCAAGCTCATCCTCGAATCCTACGGACGGGTCGATTTCCGAAGCATCGTCGGGAATGTCGATGGAGTCGAAGTCGATATCACCGGCCGCCGGGGTTTCGGCATGGTCGCCGTTCGTTTCGCCGTCGATCTGGCCATTCTGATCGTTCTGCTTGATCTGCTCGCTCAGATCGCTCTGTGCTGCATCGTCGGACTGTGCGAACTCACGTTCGAAATCGGACATGGCCGCGTCGAGCTCCTCATCGGAGAACAGCGGCTCGTCCGGATTGATGTCCTTATCGTTCGTATCGTCAGGCATATCGGCCATCACAGCGCACCCTTGGTGCTGGGGATGCCCTCCACGCGCGGGTCGGGCTCCACGGCGAAGCGCAGCGCACGCGCCAACGCCTTGAACTCGGCTTCGGCGATATGATGCGGGTCGCGCCCGGCGAGCACCTGCATATGCAGGCAGATGCCTGCATGCATGGCGATGGATTCCATCACATGACGCACGAGCGAACCGGTGAAGTGGCCGCCGATCATGCAGTATTCGAAGCCTTCCGGCTCACCGGAGCACACGCAGTACGGACGCCCGGAGATGTCGACCACGGCCTTGGCCAGCGCCTCGTCAAGCGGCACGGTGGCGTCGGCGAAACGACGGATGCCTCGCTTGTCGCCCAAAGCCTGCTTGAGGGCCTCGCCGAATACGATCGCGGTGTCCTCCACGGTGTGATGCACGTCGATGTCGGTGTCGCCATGGGCATGGATGGTCAGATCGATCAGCGAATGCTTGCCCAGTGCGGTCATCATATGGTTGTAGAACGGCACGGACGTGTCGATATCGGTTTTTCCGGTGCCGTCAAGGTTGAGTTCAAGTTCGATATGCGATTCGCTGGTCTCGCGAACGATGCGTGCGGTTCTTGCCATATTGCGCTCCTTACGGCAACAGTGGTTAGTCGGTTATTCACCCGTATATTCATGGGTGTGGGGGCGGGCAGCACGCCCGTACCCCGCACCCGTCACGTTATTTCGCTTCCACGATGCGCAGCACTTCGGTAAGCGCCGTGCGGAAACGTTCCATCTCCTCGTCGGTGCCCATGCACACGCGCAGCCATCCGTCCGGCCCGACCACGCGGATGAGCACACCGCGCTTGAGCAGTTCGTCGAAGATGGCGTCGCGGTCGTCGAAGGACCCGCCGAACAGCAGGAAGTTCGATTCGGATTCGGCCACGGCAAGCGGCTTGCCCTTGTAGGTCTGCGTCTTGAGCCATGCCGCGGTGGCTTCGCGCGTCTGACGAAGATGCTCCACACGGCTGAGCTGTTCGTCGGTGTGTTCGAAGGCGGCCAGTGCGGCGGCCTGCGTGACGGCGCTCAGGTGGTACGGCATGCGCACGATGCGCACGCAGTCGATGATGCCCTTGGACGCGGCGAGATAGCCCACGCGCGCGCCGGCGAAGGCAAAGGCCTTGCTCATGGTGCGCGAGACGGCCAGATTCGGGTGGTCCTTGATCAGGGTGACCGCGCTGGGGGTGCCCGGGTTGCGGAACTCCACATAGGCCTCGTCGATGACGACGATAGGGTGCACGCCTTCGGCGGCTCCGGCGACCTGCGCGGACTCGCATACCGCAAGCACGCGTTCGATGTCGCTCATCGGCAGCGGCGTGCCGGTCGGATTGTTCGGGCTGGTCAGCAGCACCATGGACGGCTTGACCGCCTTGATCTGCTCGATCAGCGCGTCGACGTTCAGCGTGAAGTCGGCATTGCGGTGGGCCAGCTGCCAGCCGGTGAAGGTGTCACGGGCGTATTCGGGGTACATGGAGTACGTCGGATCGGCACCGAGGGCCACGCGTCCGGGGCCGCCGAAGGCCTGGAACAGCTGCAGCATGATCTCATTGGATCCGTTGGCACCCCACAGCTCGTCCACATCCAAGCGGACACCGGACTCACGGTCCAGATAATCGCTGAACGCCTGACGAAGCTCGATATGCTCGCGGTCGGGGTATCGGTTCAGCGTGGGAGCGATGGCCAGCACGCGCTTGGCGATGGCCTCGCACACGGCGGGATCGGGCGCGTACGGGTTCTCGTTGACGTTCAGGCACACCGGCACGTCCAACTGCGGGGCGCCATACGGCTCCTCGCCGATCAGATCGTTGCGCAGCGGCAGATTCGAGGGAATGGAGCTCATCGCAGACCGGCCTTCTTTTCCTGCTCGACGATGGTCGCCTTGTCGTACGGATCGTCGATGAAACGGCTGAGCACGCACTCGCCGTGGGCGGGAAGATCCTCGGAGACGGCGAACGCGTTGATGCGCGCAGCGATGGCCTTCAGTCCCTGCTCGTCGTATTCGATGACCTCGACGGGCTTCATGAAGGTGTGCACGCCAAGGCCGGCGGCGAAACGTGCGGTGCCGCCGGTGGGCAGCACGTGGTTCGAACCGGACATGTAATCGCCCAGCGGAACCGGGGAATACGGGCCGCGGAAGATGGCGCCGGCGTTCTTGATGCGCGGCACTACGGCGTCGGCATCGGCGGTCTGGATCTCCAGGTGCTCGGCCGCGTAGGCGTTGGCCGCGTCGATGGACTGGTCGAGATCGTCGGTCAGCACGATGGCGGACTGGGTGCCGGACAGGCTGGTGTGCACGCGCTCGGCGTGCTCGGTGCGCGGCACACGGTAGTTCAGATTCTCCTGGACCTTGTCCGCGATATCGGTGGAATCGGTGAACAGCACGGAACCGGCGAGCTCGTCGTGCTCGGCCTGGCCGATCAGATCGGCGGCCAGCAGGCTCGGGTTGGCGGTCTTGTCGGCGATGATGCCGATTTCGGTCGGGCCGGCGACGGCATCGATGCCGACGAAACCGGAGACGAGGGACTTGGCTGTCGCCACGAAGATGTTGCCCGGGCCGGTGATCTTATCGACCGGATCGCACAGGATCTCGCCGTCCTGCGGCTCGCTGCCCTTGGCACCATAGGCGAACATGGCAATGGCCTGGGCACCGCCCACGGCGTACACTTCCTCGACACCGAGGATGGCGCAGGTGGCCAGGATGGTCTTGTTCGGCAGGCCGTCCGGATCGCCCTTGCTCGGCGGGGTCGCGATGGCGAGCGATTCCACGCCGGCGGCCTGTGCCGGCACGGTGTTCATGATCACGGAAGACGGGTATACGGCCTTGCCGCCCGGCACATACAGACCGACGCGCTGGATCGGGATCCAACGCTCGGCCACACGGGCGCCTTCCGCCAGATCGGTGTGGAAGTCCTTCGGCACCTGGCTCTTGGCCACGGCGCGGGCGCGACGCACGGATTCCTCGATGGCAGCACGCACTTCGGGGTCGAGGGTTTCGAGAGCGTTCTTCATCGCCTCTGCGGGGACGCGAAGATTGGTGGGACGGACACCGTCGAACTTCTCGCCGAAGTCACGCAGCGCGGCAGCGCCACGGGCCTTCACGTCTTCGAGAATGGGACGCACCAGATCGGTGGCTTCGGAAGTGCCCATTGCGGCACGCGGCATGGCGGCAAGCAGCTCGGCACGGGAGAGGTTCTTGCCCCTAAGATCAATGATTCGCATAATGTTTTCGCTCATAGCTCTCCAGTGTAAGTTCTCTTCGTGACGGGGAACGCCATTATCTCACCAAAACCCAAATCGTGAGACAGATGGGGCATATGGTGCCGATAACGGCGGTATATCGCGGATATACGGTCATGTGTAAACGCATGTGACCGATATATGCGCGGCCGTCGCATCGCTTCCACCTGTATTTACGCTACATCCTTGTAACGTTTGGAGGGATACGGCAATGGTGTCAGACGGAGGGCATTCCGCTCCCCGCTCCCCTGCACAACATTCCCCTACACGCAACGCTTTCCTGCGCAGCGACTCCCTATGCAACGGGATGTTGCGTCAGATCACGCTCGATCCAGGCCATAACCAGGTCGGCAAGCCATTGGATCTGTTCGTCGGTCAGTTCCCTGCCCTGTGCGATATGATGCCATTTCTCGATGCAGCCCCTGCAACAGGTGGCAGTGGCATGTTGGGCGGTGAATACCGGATGCCCCCTCCACGGCGTTTGCTTGCCGTCCTTGGCGGGGTGCGCCGCCCCGAGCCTCGAACGCAGCAGTTCGTGGGCATGACGGTCGATGGTCTCCTTGCCTTTGGCCCTGGCATAGGCCCTGTCCTTGTCCGACAGCACGAATTTGGAACGGAACTTCGAATGTGACAGACGTTCCATCGTCTCTGCGATCCACGTACGTTCATCCATGAACCCCATACTAGTTCCGGCGAATCGAAGCAAGGTACCGGTGAATCTCGACGGATAACAAAACGGGCCCCTTGGAAATCCAAGGGACCCGTTCAGAACGCTAGTTCACAGCGTGTCGATCGTATCGACCTGAGGAAAATCAGGCGATGATCTTGGTGACACGGCCGGAGCCGACGGTGTGGCCGCCTTCACGCACAGCGAAGGTCAGGCCTTCCTCCATTGCGATGGGCTGAATCAGCTCAACGGTGAAGGTGGCGTGATCGCCAGGCTGAACCATCTCGACGCCTTCCGGCAGCTCGATGACGCCGGTGACGTCGGTGGTGCGGAAGTAGAACTGCGGACGGTAGTTGGAGAAGAACGGCGAGTGACGGCCGCCTTCGTCCTTGGTCAGCACGTAGACTTCGCCCTCGAACTTGGTGTGCGGGGTGACGGAGCCCGGAGCAGCCACAACCTGGCCACGCTCGACATCGGTACGGTTGATGCCGCGGAGCAGCAGACCGGTGTTATCGCCAGCCTCGCACTCGTCCATCTGCTTGTGGAAGGTCTCGATGGAGGTGACGGTGGTGGTCTGGGTCGGACGGATGCCGACGATCTCCACGTTGGTGTTGATCGGGAGCTTACCACGCTCAACACGGCCGGTAACCACGGTGCCACGGCCGGAGATGGTGAACACATCTTCGATCGGCATCAGGAACGGCTTGTCGAGATCGTGAACCGGGGTCGGGATGTAGTCGTCGACGGCGGCCATGAGGTCCTTGACGGACTGGACCCACTTCTCGTGATCCGGAGCATCGTCGTGCAGTGCACCGTAAGCGGAGGTGTGGATGACCGGGCAATCGCGATCGAAGCCGTTCTCGTCGAGGAGGTCACGGACCTCTTCCTCAACGAGCTCGATGAGCTCTTCGTCGTCGACCATATCGCACTTGTTCAGAGCGACGAGGATGCGCGGAACGCCAACCTGACGAGCGAGCAGCACGTGCTCGCGGGTCTGAGCCATCGGGCCGTCGGTAGCGGCGACCACGAGGATAGCGCCATCCATCTGAGCAGCGCCGGTGATCATGTTCTTCACGAAGTCGGCGTGGCCCGGGCAGTCGACGTGAGCGTAGTGACGCTTCTCGGTCTGGTACTCGATGTGGGCGATGTTGATGGTGATACCACGAGCGGCCTCTTCCGGAGCGGAATCGATCTGGTTGAAGTCGTACTCCGGGTTGACATCCGGGTATTCCTCGTGCAGGACCTTGGAGATAGCGGCGGTCAGGGTAGTCTTACCGTGATCGACGTGGCCAATGGTACCAATGTTAACGTGCGGCTTAGTACGCTCGTACTTTTCCTTTGCCATTACTTTGTCCTCCTGGACGTTTCGTAGGTTTACTGGGTTTCTGGGTTGTGCCACATTGATGAGCCAGAACCCAGTCAGCGATACAAGATATTACCGCTGACTGGAGACTGGCGCCACCTCACGCGTGGCAACGTGTGTCACTCTCCGCGCTGAGCCTTGATGATCTCTTCGGAGACGCTCTTCGGCACCTCGGCGTAGGAGTCCATCTGCATGGTGAACATTGCACGGCCCTGGGTCTTGGAACGCAGATCGCCGATGTAGCCGAACATCTCGGACAGCGGGACCTTGGCGTCGATGACCTTGACACCGGTGGCGTCGGACATCTGGGAGATGCTGCCACGACGCTGGTTCAGATCGCCGATGACTTCGCCCATGTACTCTTCCGGGGTACGGACTTCGACGGCCATGATCGGCTCGAGGATGACCGGCTTGGCCTTCGGAGCGGCTTCCTTGAAGCACATGGAGCCTGCGAGCTTGAAGGCCATTTCGGAGGAATCGACCGGGTGCATCTGACCGTCGGTGACGGTGGCCTTGACGCCCACAACCGGGAAGCCGGCGAGAATACCGGATTCCATGGCTTCCTTGACGCCAGCCTCGATGGACGGGATGAATTCCTGGGAGATGTGGCCGCCAGTGACGGCGTTCTCGAACTCGAAGGTCTTGCCGTCGGTGGTCTCGAGCGGCTCGAAGTTCATCAGGACCTTTGCGAACTGGCCGGAACCACCAGTCTGCTTCTTGTGGGTGTAGCCCTGGTCCATAACGGCCTTGCGGATGGTCTCGCGGTAGGCAACCTGCGGCTTGCCCTGGTTGCACTCCACCTTGAACTCACGACGCATACGGTCGACGATGATGTCGAGCTGAAGCTCGCCCATGCCGGAGATCAGGGTCTGGCCGGACTCTTCGTCGGTCTTCACCTGGAAGGTCGGATCCTCTTCGGACAGCTTCGCCAGAGCGATGCCCATCTTCTCCTGATCGGCCTTGGTCTTCGGCTCCACGGCCACCTCGATCACCGGATCCGGGAAGGTCATGGAGTTCAGGGAGATCGGAGCGTCCATGGAGCACAGGGTGTCGCCGGTGGTGACGTTCTTCAGGCCAACGAAGGTGTAGATGTTGCCTGCCGAAGCCTCATCCATCGGGTTTTCCTTATCGGCGTGCATCTGGAAGATCTTGCCGACGCGTTCCTTCTTGCCACGGGTGGAGTCGAGCACGGAATCGCCCTGCTTGACGGAGCCGGAGTAGACACGCACGAACACGAGCTTGCCGTAGAACGGGTGGGTGGAGATCTTGAAGACCAGAGCCGAGAACGGATCGGACTTCAGCGGCTTGCGGTCGATCTCGATGGACTCATCCTGCGGGTCGTAACCCTGGATGGCCGGAACGTCCTCCGGGCTCGGCAGGTAGTCAACCACACCGTCGAGCATCGGCTGAACGCCCTTATCCTTGAACGCGGAACCGCAGAAGACCGGGAAGGCTTCCTTGTTGATGGTCAGCTTGCGGACAGCGGCGCGGATCTCGTCCTTGGTGATCTCCTCGCCACCGAAGAACTTCTCCATCAGGGCGTCGTCGGTTTCGGCGACGGCCTCGATCAGAGCGTTGTGGTATTCCTCGGCCTTGTCCTTCAGATCATCCGGGATCTCGGTGGTGTCGTACTTGGCGCCGAGCTCCTCGGTGCCGTTCCACACGTAGGCCTGCATCTCAACCAGGTCGACAACGCCGGTGAAGTCGTTCTCGGCACCGATCGGCAGCTGCATCACGAGCGGGGTCGCACCCAGCTTGTCCTTGATGGTGTCGACGGAGTAGTAGAAGTTCGCGCCCAGCTTATCCATCTTGTTGATGAAGCAGATACGCGGAACGCCGTACTTATCGGCCTGACGCCACACGGTCTCGGACTGCGGCTCCACACCTTCCTTGCCGTCGAACACGGCAACGGCGCCATCGAGCACGCGCAGGGAACGTTCCACCTCGGCCGTGAAGTCCACGTGGCCAGGGGTATCGATGATGTTGATCTGGAACTTGTCCTTGGTGTCGTGGGACTGGCGGTGCCAGAAGCAGGTGGTAGCGGCGGACTGGATGGTGATACCACGCTCCTGCTCCTGCTCCATGAAGTCCATGGTGGAAGCGCCGTCGTGGGTCTCGCCGATCTTGTAGTTCTTGCCGGTGTAGAACAGAATACGCTCGGTAGTGGTGGTCTTACCGGCATCGATGTGAGCCATGATGCCGATGTTGCGGACGTGATGAAGGTCCGAAAGCACCTCTTCAGCCATTTTTATTCCTTAACTTTCTAAAGGTCCGAGTGATTACCAGCGGTAGTGGGCGAAGGCCTTGTTGGCCTCGGCCATCTTGTGGGTGTCCTCGCGACGCTTCACGGAAGCGCCCAGGCCGTTGGAGGCGTCGAGAATCTCGTTGGCGAGACGCTCGGCCATGGTCTTCTCACGACGAGCGCGGGAGAAGTCGGTCAGCCAGCGCAGGGACAGGGTGTTCGCACGGGCGGGCTTCACCTCGACCGGCACCTGGTAGGTGGCGCCACCGACACGGCGGGAGCGAACCTCGAGGGACGGACGGATGTTGTCGAGGGCGCGCTTCAGCACGGCCACGGGCTCCTGCTCGGTCTTTTCCTTGACCATATCGAGTGCGGAGTACACGATGTCCTCAGCGATCGACTTCTTGCCGTCGAGGAGGATCTTGTTGATGAGCTGTGCCACAACGGTGGAGCCGTAAATCGGATCCGGCAGCAGCTGATGCTTCTTGGAAGGTCCTTTACGTGACATATCTCTTACTTCGCCTTCTTTGCTCCGTACAGGGAACGACCCTGCTTGCGGTCCTTAACGCCCTGGGTATCGAGTGCGCCGCGCACGATGTGGTAACGCACACCCGGCAGATCCTTCACACGGCCGCCGCGCACGAGCACGATGGAGTGCTCCTGCAGGTTGTGGCCCTCACCCGGGATGTAAGCGGTGACTTCGATGCCGGAGGAAAGACGCACACGGGCGACCTTACGCAGAGCGGAGTTCGGCTTCTTCGGGGTGGTGGTGTAGACACGGGTGCACACGCCGCGACGCAGCGGGCTGCCCTTCAGCGCCAAAGTCTTGGACTTCTTCGGCTTCGGCGAACGTCCCTTGCGGACGAGCTGTTCAATAGTAGGCAACTTGAATTCTCCGATTCAGTGGTTCTTCTTACCTGTGAGGCCGCCGCACTGCAGCCACACTCTCCCACTGCACGGGCAAGCGCCCGAATCGGAAAGATAGCCACTGTTCACCGGCCCGATGACCCAATCCTCTCTCGCCGCGGCATTACTGCCCGCGATCCAAACGATTCTCGGGATATCCCAACCAGCCCGCCTGTTACATAAGGCATGCTGTTGGCACACACGAATTACAACTATACGGCAACGTCGGACAAATCCTCCCCCGACGTGTCGCGGCCGACAACGCACCACTCTCTATCGCATCGCCGATCGCGACCGAATTCATCTGCATCTTGCAGGCAGGCTCCGTCGGCGAGCACTTTAACGTGGCCGCAGCCGCATGGCATCCGGTTTTCGCCCCACTGATGTTCGCTCAATGGCGCGAAAGCCGGACGCTATCCCGTAACGGTTCCTCCGGGACTCCCCTACCGCAGCCGAACCTAACCATCGTCCGGAACCAGCTACGCAGGGAATCAACCAGCATCGCATAATCCGCGCGCCACCCGGATATCGCCACGCTGGAGATTCCTCGACGTGACCAGACACGGATGGCGACCGGTTTTGGCATCGCGCGCCACCCGGCAGCGTAGCGAGAACCGGATGTCGCCGCACGGCGGTTTCGGCAGCAACCGCCCACTGCAGCCGAGCAGAATCTCCTTCCGAAAACAGCCCCGCCAGCAGATAACCAGCATGACGACATTCGCATAGCACCCAAATATTGCCACACCGACATGGCGCACTCGGCGACAGACTCAGCGCCGCCTTCGGCACCAACGGTCATCTCAGCCACGCACACTATCGGACCGAGGTACGCCGGCCTGCGCAAGTTTGCGCCACAACGGCGTACGGCGCACGACATCGTCATAGGTGAAGCGCACGATCATTCGTGCTCCAGCCCGACGAAGAGCGGTCTCACGTTCACGCTCCAGGTGGACCGTCGCCTGAATGCTTTTACGATCGGTCATCAGAGGATCGACATACTTACCGGTGCCGTCGAATTCGCCGATGACAATCGAACCGTCCGGAAGCACCCATACGAAATCCGCCCTATAACATCGGCCGGATTCAGGATCGACGAACGGCATCTGCAGCAACGGTCTGTCATAACCGCCTTCGATAATCGTCGCCCGAGCCAGCGATTCCCCGCCATTCTCGCTTGCCCCATCGGCATGGTTCAGCACACGCATCACCTTGGGTAGCTCACCGTTCAGCCCTATGCATCCACTTAGCAGCTCGTCGTATTTCACACCCCGCGCCAATGCGGAATCCGCGACCGGGATCGCGTTGCAGAACTCAAACAGCCTCGCACAATCCAGTACGGTCTGCACCACGCCGGGAACACGTATCCCATGTACCACTTCGACCGGTTGCATATAGCCCACCGGTATGTACAGTCTGCGGATCCCACTTCCCCGGCAAAAATCATTCTGCTTGGCATCCGTTATGGCAAGCGTCCCGTCATGCACCGTCCACTGATGTTCAAGGCCATATGCCGCCGCAGCAGCCGCACCGGTGAACACCCATTGCGGATGATTCATTCCCACGGCCCGGGCCAAGTGCAATGTACGATCCGGAGGCCGAAGATCCTGCCAGTATTCGCGCGGCGCATAATACCCCGGAGCCACGCGGATCAATTCCTCTCCTTCCTGGGCTCTTCGTTGCAGCGCCGCCGCCTCCGACCTCACCGACGAGTGCACGCACCGCCGCTGCGCCGTGGCATCCGATATCAGTTCGCGTATTCGTGTGTGTTTTCTCATGGAATGAACATAACCCAGCACGCTTCGCATGGTGCGACATTCGGAGAAATGTGGATTGACCCCCTCCAAGCACGCGTGTTCCAATAGTTCCACGATTGTGGATAACTCGCCGGAGGAAGGTTCGGCGATACCATACAGCCAACCATGCGGCCAAACCATCGCCCGAATGCTGTCTCGCCAACGGCAGAGCAATACATCAAGATACAGTCAATGTCCGAGGTAGACGTAGAAGTATCCGCCTGAATAGAGCACCAGCCCGCCTTTTCCACGCAGCAAGCCACAGGCGCTACTTGCAGTGGCATCGAGGGGAGTCCCCCTGGAGGATTGCGAAAACTACCGGACCAAGCCATACGGATTCCACTCACGCAAAGCCAAATCCGCAACCCATCCGGAAACAGACCCACTGACGGTAGTCCAACGTGGCAAAACATGGGGCGTAGCCCACAACTGCCATACAGAAGGCTGCTCAGCGCAGCAGGACACGGATCCTATTCCGGGCATGCCTCGCTAATGGGCATCCTGCGAAGCAAGACACGGATCCCAGCCGCGCTTGATATCACGTATTGCACCTCAGCATGGCAAACTACGGAACACAGCCGGATTAGGCATCATATACCATCCCTCAGCGTGGCAAAACCCGGGTACCATTACACAACGGCTGCACCTGGGACCTGCTCCCATGGTCGGACCTGGCCTCCATACGGAAACGGCTACGCTGGCGACATCTCAGCACAGCCAAATGTGGAACCTATTCAGAAATCGCCACGCAGGAGACTGATTGGCGCGGCTTGGCACGAATCACAGCTACCTCCAGACACAGAACACGTTGTTGCCGTACAAGAGATGTGAAACCATGAAACCGAATAAGAGCGAACCGCCATCACCACGCCCATAACCGGCTCGCCCGAAGGCAACATCGGTGTTGCGAATCAACCGCCGCATCGGCGGTCTCCAGCAAGGCCAATCACGAATCTGCAATGAAAATCATGCGGCACATAACGGCACATAACAAAGGGTGGCTCCGGCAATTCCGCTGCCGGAGCCACCCTCCTGCTATCCATCTCATCGTTTCGCTTCCGAGCGTCCGCGCCACCTTGCGCTGCGCTTCGGAACCAATCACCTCGTTTCAGCGGCCCAGCCTCTTTGCTGACTTCTCGCCGCTTGCATGCCTGCTATCTTCAATTATTTCGAAGGCGTTGCGCTTGTACCTCACGGCCATGGCGCTTCGTTGCGATCTGACGAATTCTCGACCAGTCTGCAACTCCGGCCTTCGGTTACAGTATACATCATTCCGAACATACGACACGGCATGCAACAGGTCATAACGTCAATATTTTCAACATATCATGGCAATAATACCAAATGAACAAAAACGAACATTTTATCGTTTTCCATCAACGAAAACGAACAGCCCCTGATCCGTTCTGCGCGGTTCAGGGGCTGTTGCCTGCCTCGTTCGCCGTCAGGCGTTGGCAGGCTTCGTATCGGAAGCACCGTCGGCATGCGCCTTCGCAGCGGATCCTTTCTCTCCGTTATCGGAATCCGGGTGGATCTGATGCTTGTCGTCATGCTCACGCCACCAGCTCGACAGCACGGAACCGGAGATGTTGTGCCACACGCTGAAGAACGTGGACGGAACCGCGGCCAGCGGATTGGACGCGAACGACGTCAGCGCCAGGGTCGCGCCCAAAGCGGAATCCTGCATGCCAACCTCGAAGGTGATGGCCTTCTGCTGCGCATAGCGGAAGCCCTTCGGATACACCTTGTACATGAGCTTGGAGAAACCAAAGCCCAGCGCATAGCCGCACAGGTTATGAAGAATGACCACGGGAATGGCCAGCAGGGAGGAGGCCACGAACAGCTTCGGGCCGTTGGCTGCGACCACCACGCCGATGATGAGCAGGATGGCGACCTGGGAAACGATCGGCAGCGCGACCGTGACCTTCTCGATCTTCTCCTTGAAGATGGCATGGCAGATCACACCAAGGGCGATCGGGAACAGCACCACCTTGACGGCATTGAGGAACAGCGACTGGGCGGGAACCGTCACGTACTGGGACGCGAGCCACTGCATCAGCAGCGGGATCATGAACGGTGCGCACAGCGTGGACAGGATGCCGATGGACACGTCCAGGGCCACGTCGCCACGGCTCAGGTAGCTCATCACATTGGACGAGGTGCCGGACGGGCAGCAGCCGACCAGGATCACACCGACGGCGAGTGCACCGTCAAGATGGAAGATCCAGCACAGCAGCACCGCCACGAGCGGCATGATGACGAAATGCGCGACGGTGCCGACGATCACCATCAGCGGCTGGGTCAGGATGCGCTTGAAATCGTCAAGCGTCAGCGTCAATCCCATGCCGAACAGCACGACGCCCAGGAAGTACCCCGTATAGGACTTCCCCCACAGGCTCGTCTGCGGCACGAAGTAGTTAAAGACGGCCCACACGATCACGATCGCAGTGAACCATTTGGTAAGCCAATCTCCAAAGGCTTTGACTTTCTGCATTTTCCTCTTCTTGTACTCTTCTTGTGTTCTCTTTCCATATGCCGGGCGGACAAAACCGATCACTCCGCCGCCGGCATGACCGCTGTGCCTTTTGGGCATGTTCTTCGGACAGCGCGTCCCACCTTGCCCCAGCAGCGCTTTCCATGTATCGGAGCATTCATATTATGAACGAGAAAAACCCGTCATATATGCCGCATCTGCCCCATAACGCACGCAAGACATATGCACGACGCGTATCCGCAACACGCCGATGCACACGAAGACGAAAAACCGTGTATAGTAATCACTCGTTGTGCGAAACGGTTCGCCGTTCACATGAACATGGTGGATATAGCTCAGTTGGTAGAGCATCTGATTGTGGTTCAGAAGGTCGCGCGTTCGAGCCGCGTTATCCACCCCACGAAACCCTTCCCCTGCGGAAGGGTTTTTTCGTATCCGAACCAATCACAAGCCACGCAGGAAAGAGACACCATGCTGCATTTTGAAAACGACTACTCCCAGGCTGCGCACCCGGCCGTGCTCGATGCGCTCAACGCCATCGGCACCGACTCCTACCCCGGCTATGGCAGCGACGCCATCTGCGACCAGGCCAAGGCCAAGATCCGTGAAGCCTGCGGCAAGCCGGACGCCGATGTCTGGTTCCTTGTCGGCGGCACGCAGACCAACCAGGTGGTCATCGACGCCATCACCCCGCCGTACGCGGGCGTGGTCGCCGTCGAATCCGGGCATCCGAACGTGCATGAGGCCGGTGCCATTGAGTATTCCGGTCACAAGGTGCTCACCATCCCCCACCACAACGGTCTGATGGACGCGAAGGAACTCGACGAGTTCTGCGCGACGTTCTATGCGGACGGCAACTACGAGCACATGGTCTTCCCCGGCTGCGTCTATGTATCGCAGTCGAGCGAATACGGAACCGTATATTCCAAGGAGCGTCTGCAGGCCATCGCCGACGTGGCGCACAAATACGATATGCCGCTGTTCGTGGACGGCGCGCGTCTCGGCTACGCGCTTACCGCGACCGGCTGCGACATGACGTTGCAGGACCTGGCCGACATCGCCGACGTGTTCTACATCGGCGGCACCAAGGTGGGTGCCATGTTCGGCGAGGCGGTGGTGTTCACGAAGCACAACACGCCCAGGCATTTCCTGACCCTGATCAAGCAGCATGGCGCCCTGCTGGCCAAGGGCTTCCTACTGGGCGTGCAGTTCGATGCGCTGTTCACCGACGACCTGTACTTCCGCATCGCCCGCAACGCCAACGAATGCGCGGATCGGATCCGCAAGGCGCTGCGCGAGAAGGGCTATACGCTGACCTTCGACGCACCGACCAATCAGATCTTCGTCACCTTGGACGAGCCGACACGTATGCGGCTCGAAGAGCATGTGCTGCTCGGCTTCACACAGAAGGCGGACGACACGCATACGGTGATGCGCATCTGCACCAGCTGGGCGACCACGAAGGAGCAGACCGATCAGCTCATCGATCTGCTATAGCCTCGCGTTCCATGGCCACGAAGGCCTGCACGCTGGAGCGCACGGAATAGCATTGCGCCGTATGCCGCGCATATCGTTCGCTCCATTCGGCTCGCTCCTCCGGGTGTTCGATCCACCAGTCGATGCGCTTGGCGAGCGCCGCCGCGTCACGCACAGGGAACCTCGATTGCGGGAGCAGCGCGAAATGGCCTGCCGCGGACAGGTCGGATACCGCGATGACCGGCACCAGACCGCACGCCATGCCTTCGATGACGCTGATGGATTCGATGTCCGCTATGGAGCAATGCACCAGCAGATCGCCCGAACAGAGCAGGTCCGGCATGTCGGCGTTGCGATGAAAGCCGATACTTGCCGGGCGTTTGAGCCTGCGACGCGCCTGGATGTCGAGATAATGCCGCAGCGGTCCGGTGCCGGCAATGACCAGCTCGATGTCCTGCGCATGCCTGCTGCGTTCGATCGCCTTGATCAGTGTGATGTGGTCCTTCTCGTGGGTCAGCCTGCCGGACGCGATGATGCGGAACGGCTTGCCGTCACCGGATCGCCGGGACGACGGGGACGGCGTGAACCGCGGCGAATACCCGTTCGAGATCACGTGGAGCTTCGCCCGGTATCCGTTCCTGCGCAGCAAACGCGCGGTCATGTCGGTGGGCACATGGATGTGCCGGATGTCGCGATACAGCCAATAGTGGAACAGACGGTAGATCAGATGGGGCAAGCCGGGGACGTATCGCAATGGCCCGGCGGAATATAGTACGTTCTCCGGCTGCACATGGTAGCCGGCCGTTACCGGGATGCCCATCTGCCTGGCGACTGCGGCGGCTCTGCGCCCGAATGCGAAGGGCATGTAGACATGCACCACATCCACGCCGTTGAAGGCACGGCGGAACAGATCGTCATCGGGCTGCGCGAACTGCATCTGCTGCTTCGCGGCCACCCAGGAAACCAGGGGCACATGGCGGACGCGCGCGGCGTAGACGGGGGCTCCGATGCCAACCAGCCTCACATGGTGGCCTTGCCGTTCCAGTTCATGCGCCCATTGCAGCGCCGAATTCGACGTGCCGTTGCCCTGGTTGCCCACCGAATCGACCACCATTGCGATGGTGAGCTTGCCGCCCTGCGGCTGCTGTTGCTTGTGCATGGCTTCCATGGTACCGCCACGCTCGTGGCCAGCCGCCGCTAGTAGCGCCGCCCGCACTGCTTGCCGCCGACGCCCGGCCTGCCATCCGAGCCCCAGGGCCCACTCCCCTGCTCACGCAGCCAATCGAGATGATGCTTCATGGCCACCAGCATGATATGGGCGTCCTCCAATCCCAGATGCCGCTCGTTCTGGTCGGCGCTCAAGGCCCCTTGCCGTTTGGCATAGGCGTCCAGGGTGTTGTCCCCATACGGATGGCTGTCGCTTGCCACGGAGCCCGGGTCCCATTGCCTGCTCATCGGCATCGTGTCGACGATCACGATGCCGCCGGCACGGTAGGCTTCGGCGTATCCGGCGACGTTCAGCATGAAGAAACCATGTTCGAAGGTGGCGTTGTGTGCCACATACGGCTGCTGGATGAGACGCTGCAGCAGGCCGGCCTGCGCTTCTGGCCACTCGTCGAACATGCGGCATCCGCTGGCCGGACCGCGGTCATGCACGTCGATGCCGGTGAGCTTGGCGATGAACGGATTGCCGATCTCGGCGTTCCGTTCGGTGACGCCGAAACTCAGCCTGGACTGGCCATATGCCTCGCCCGAGGCATACCGGGATTCGGCGTATGCGTAGCCGCCCGGCATTGCGGACGGCCGAGGCGAACGCATGTTCATGTATTCGAAGCCGACGTCGATGATGTAGGTTCTGGCGGGGTCAGTTCCGGTCGTCTCGATGTCGATGCCCATCACCGTGTCGATGTCGCGACCGGGCAGATATGCATTGCGCCAGTCATGCGTGGATTTCCCGGTCGGCTGGCTTGCACCTTCGGCATGTGCCGCCCCGCCGACTCCCGAAAGACTGGCCTGTTCCCTGAGCGCGGATGCGGATGCACGTTGGGCGCGTTCGGCCTTGCGTCGCTCGGCGCGCTCGTTGAGAATGTCCGCCGTACGATCGCGGATATCGTCGACTTCGACACCGGGAGGGAAATGCCCTCCCGGCTCGGGGGCTCCCAGCACCACGGCTGTGCCGCGCCCCTGGCGTTTACGGGACACCGTCCATAGCTTCAGCCGTTCGCCGGCAAGCAGCAGCAGATCGATTTCGTCGTTCAGGCGACGGTTGGCATAAGCAAGCGCGCGCGGCAGCCGGTATGAATCGATATGCCTGTCGAAATCGGTCATGAACGACGTGCTGCATTGGGCGATGATCGGCTCAAGCCTGTCGCGGGTGGCGTAGTCGTCGCGCAACATGTCATGGATGCGTTGCGGGTCAAGCGATTCCGAAGTCTCCTCCGGTGCAAGACACCCGATGCCCCGATCCAGGTCAAGCGAGCCGATCCACTGCCAGTCGATGGTGTTTCCATCCGCATCCTTGGGCATGGCGAGCTGCCATTGCCCAATATCGCCTTTTGCCTCGTTCCGCCAGGTCATGCCGTCTTCCGCCGTCACAGCTTGAAACCGAGCTCCTTGGCGGCCTGTGTGGGGACGGGGTCCTCGCACCAGAAATCCTCAAGGTTCTCATAGGTGGTGAGCGAACGGATCTCGGCCTGGTCGATGTACAGCTCACCGCTCAGATGGTCGGTTTCATGCTGGAAGATGCGGGCCGGCCAACCGTGCATGCGTTCCTTGTGGTGTTCCCCGTTCTCGTCGTCCCATTCGGCATCGATGTCGAGCCAGCGGCGACGGACGGCCTGGTAGCCGTCGAAGCTCAGGCAGCCTTCATAGAAGCTGCGGGTCTCGGTGCCGACCGGCGTGTATACGGGGTTGATGATCACACGGAACGGCAGTTCGCCGATTTCGCGCGGATCGTCCTCGTCGTCACGGATATGGTCCTCAAGCACGGCCAGGGCCAGCCCGAGGCCGATCTGCGTGGCCGCAAGCCCCACGCCGGGAGCCTCCAGCATGGTGGTGTGCATCGTGTCGATGAGTTTGGCCAACGTGTGCTTGGACAGCTGACCGGTGTATGCGGCGGTCTGCTGCCTCAGTACCGGCTCGCCCGCCTGGACGATGGGCAGGATGTGCTCCTTGCCGCCGGTCTTGATGAGCTGCTCGACATCGCGGTTGAGTTCGAGGTCGACTTTGCTGTTCTTGCCGAACATGGGTTTCCTTTCCGCTTCAGGGCCTCACAGGGCGAGTTCGTCGGCGACGACCTTCGCCAGACGAGCGCAGACCTCGTCGGCCTGCTGCTGGGTGGCGGCCTCGGCCATCACGCGCACCAGCGGTTCGGTGCCGGACGGACGCAGCAGCACGCGGCCGGTTTCGCCGAGCATGGCCTCTTCCTTGCGGACAGCCTCAAGCACCACGGGGTTGGTCTTCGATGCGAGCTTGTCGACGTTGGGCACGTTGACCAGGGTCTGCGGCAGCTGCGGGAAGTCGGCTGCAAGCTCCTTGAGGCTCTTGCCGGACTTCACCACCTCGTTGCACAGGGTGAGTGCGGTCAGGGTGCCGTCACCGGTGGTGGCGAACTCGCGGTTGATCACATGCCCGGACTGTTCGCCGCCGAGCGTGTAGCCGCCCTTGAGCATCTCCTCAAGCACGTAGCGGTCGCCCACATTGGTCTGCACGGTGGAGATACCCATGTCCTTCAGCGCCAGCTTCAGGCCGAGGTTGCTCATCACGGTGACGACCAGCGTATCGTGGGCGAGCTTGCCTTCGCGCTTCTTGGAACGAGCCAGAATGCCCATGATCTGATCGCCGTTGACCATGTTGCCGTCCTCGTCCACGGCCAGGCAACGGTCGGCGTCGCCGTCGAAGGCCACGCCCATATCGGCGTCGGAGGCCTTGACCACGGCCTGCAGCTGCTCGGGGTGCGTGGAACCGGCGTTCTTGTTGATGTTGTAGCCGTCGGGGGAAGCGTTGATCACGATGACGTCGGCACCTGCACGGCGCAGGGCCTCGGGGGCGACCACGGAGGTGGCGCCGTTGGCGCAATCGGCCACGACCTTCAGACCTTTCAGCGGCGTGGGCTGGGGCTTGCCGGCCTCGATCGGCGCGACGGCCGAGACCAGATGGTCGATGTACAGGTTGGTGGCGGTCACGGTGTCGTGGCTGACACGGCCCACACCGGCACCGGTGGGACGCTCCCAATCCTGGCCGAGCACGGCCTCGATCTCGTCCTCCTTGCTGTCGGGCAGCTTGAAGCCGCCACGGGCGAAGAACTTGATGCCGTTGTCGGGCATGGGGTTATGGGATGCGGAGATCACCGCGCCCATCTCGACGTTGAGCACGGAGGTGAGGAAGGCCACGCCCGGAGTGGGGATGATACCCGCGTCGATCACGTCGAAGCCGCCGGCGCTCATGCCCGCGGACAGTGCGGAGGCGAGAAAATCGCCGGAGACTCGGGTATCCCTGCCGACCAGCGCGCGGCGACGCCCTTCCGGCTGCCCGTCCTTGGCATTGCTGTCCCCCAGTACGCGTACGGCGGCATCGCCGAGGTCCAATGCCAGCTGCGCGGTCAGATCCCTATTCGCCAATCCTCGAACGCCATCGGTTCCAAACATGTTCGGCATGAGTATTCAGTCCTTGCTATCTGAAATTGTCTTTCCGCGCACCATCGTACTCAACGGGGTTCACCGCCTTGCCGTCAAAGCCGCATTTCCGGTCCATTTTCACATTCACCATGCGGACGCCCTGAGACGAAACGCCCGGCGCTCAGCGCATCGCACATACCTTTGTGCAACCCGCGCGCGAATAGCACCGATGCCCTACGGCGCAAAACCTGTATCCATGTAGCGAATTCGACGGAGATTTATATGCACAAATAGGGGTCATATGTCTATCTTGTAAGCACGAACGCAGAGTACGTTCGCACCAATGAAAAGGAAGTTGCGATGTCAGACATGCATTCCAACACCACTATCGACGCCGGCTGCCGCTGCAGCGCCGAAGAAGCCGCAAACCCGGCGGACAGCGTGGAGATCAACCCCATCTTCGCGCGGCCGAAGGAGGCCAAGGCGTTCCCGAAGAACCGCATCCCACAAACCGGCAGCCTGCCGGAAACCGCCTATCAGGTGGTTCATGACGACGCCATGCTCGACGGCAACGCCCGCCTGAACCTCGCCACCTTCGTCGGCACATGGATGGACGACTACGCCAATCGCCTCTACATGGAGGCGGCCGACAAGAACATGATCGACAAGGACGAGTACCCGAAGACCGCGGAGATCGAGACCCGTTGCTGGCATATGCTGTCCGACCTGTGGAACGACCCGGACACGGACCACGCCATCGGCACCTCCACCATCGGCTCGTCGGAGGCCTGCATGCTCGGCGGGCTGGCGCTTAAGCGCCGTTGGGTCAAGGCACGCAAGGCCGCAGGCCTGCCCACCGACAAGCCGAATCTGGTCATGAGCAGCGCGGTGCAGGTGTGCTGGGAGAAGTTCTGCAACTACTTCGACGTCGAGCCGCGCTTCGTGCCGATCAGCGAGGAGCACAAGGTGATGGATGGCCACGATCTGGACAAGTACGTCGATGAGAACACCATCGGCGTGGTCGCCATCATGGGCGTGACGTACACGGGCATGTATGAGCCGGTGCAGCGGATCTCCGAGGCGCTCGACCGCATCCAAGAGAGGACCGGACTGGATGTCCACATCCATGTCGACGCAGCGTCGGGCGGCATGATCGCGCCGTTCATCCAGCCCGATCTCGCATGGGACTTCCGCGTCAAGCGCGTGGTGTCCATCAGCACCTCCGGCCACAAGTACGGACTGGTCTACCCCGGTCTCGGCTGGGTCGTATGGCGTTCCACCGCCGATCTGCCGGACAGCCTGGTGTTCAAGGTCAGCTACCTTGGCGGCGAGATGCCGACCTTCGCGCTGAACTTCTCCCGCCCGGGCGCCCAAGTGCTGCTGCAGTACTACATGTTCCTCCGCCTCGGATTCGAGGGGTACCGCCGTGTGCAGCAGGCGTCGCACGACGTGGCGAAGTACCTGTCGTCGCAGATCGGCGCGATGGACGACTTCACGCTGTGGAACGACGGTTCCGACATCCCCGTCTTCGCATGGATGCTCAAGGACAAGCCGGGACGCAAGTGGAACCTGTACGACTTGCAGGACCGTCTGCGCATGAAGGGCTGGCTGGTGCCCGCCTACCCGATGCCCGTCGACCTGACCGACGTGACCGTGCAGCGCATCGTGGTGCGCAACGGATTCAGCCATGATCTGGCCGAGTCGTTCCTCAAGGACCTCAAGGCATGCGTGAAGTACCTTGACGGCCTGCAGGCCCCGATGCCGTCCGAGGCAAGGGCCTCCGTCTTCCATCACTGAACCGGATCGAACCGGCAAGGCGCCCCGGAGGGGTTCGACGCGACTCTTCTCTCTCTACTAGCGGCAACCCCTCCGGGGCGTCTTTTTTCCATATCATAATTAGACAATTGATTTAGTTTTAACTATCACATGCATCAATCATTCTTCCCTAAGACCACATCATTCATGAAAGCTGGCTGCAATGAGCATTCATATCAAGAAGCCATGTGCCATCGTTGCGCACAATACCGGTGCGGCGGCGCCCCTGGAATCTGGGGTCAATCGGACCGGGACGCCTCCGTCCTCGACTTCCGGCACCGCCAGTGCGCACTCGTCTGCCCCGGCACGGACCGGGACGCGTAGCACCGGCAAGGCGCTCATGTCGGTCGGCCAGCTGGCGATCCTGACCGTCGTGGCGGTCGCCTCGCTGCGTTCGCTTCCCGCCATGGCGGATTACGGGCTGGCCTCGGTGCTGCTGTATCTCATTCCCGCAGTGTTCTTCCTCATCCCCACGGCCCTGGTCTCCGCCGAACTCGCCACCGGTTGGAAAGGCGGCGTGTACGTCTGGGTGCGCGAGGCCTTCGGCAACCGCGCCGGATTCGTGGCCATCTGGCTGCAGTGGATCCAGAACGTCGTCTGGTACCCGATCCAGATCTCCTTCATCGCGGTGAGCCTGTCGTACGTGTTCGGCTCGGGTTCGCTCGGCAACAACGGCGTATACGTGGCCGTGGTGATCATCGTGCTGTATTGGATCTCCACGCTGGTCGCCCTACGTGGCGGCAACCTGTTCGCCAAGGTCGGCTCCGTCTCCGGGCTCATCGGCACGCTCTTCCCCGCCGCGCTGCTCATCGTGCTGGGAGTCGTCTGGCTGTGCACCGGCGAACCGATGCACACCTCGCTGCGCGTCTCCGCGCTGCTTCCGCCATGGACGGGCATCGCCTCCATCGTGCTGATCGTATCGAATGTGCTCGCCTATGCGGGCATGGAGGTCAACGCCGTGCATGCCAACGACATGAAGGACCCCGGGCGTGAATTCCCCCGCGCCACGGTGCTGTCCACCGTGCTGATCCTGCTGGTGCTCGTGCTGCCGACCTTGGCCATCGCCTTCGCCGTGCCGCATAGGGAGCTTGGTCTGATCGACGGCATCAATCTGGCATTCAAAGAGTTCTTCGACCACTTCGGCATGAGCTGGGGCGTGCCGGTCATCTCCCTGCTCATCGCGCTGGGAGCGTTCTCCTCGGTCATCACCTGGATCGCCGGACCGTCGCGCGGCCTGCTATCCGCCGCGCGGACCGGTCTGATGCCCCCGGCGTTGCAGAAGCGCAATGCCGCCGGCGTGCAGGAGGGCATCTTGCTGGCGCAGGGCGTCATCGTCACCGTGCTCGCATTGCTGTTCGTGCTGATCCCGAACGGCAACACCGCATTCGCCACACTGGTCGATATGGCCACCGCCCTGTACCTGATCATGTACATGATGATGTTCGCCGCGGCGATCCGCCTGCGCATCCGCCACCCGGAGGTCGTGCGCACCTACCGCGTCCCGGCGCTGAACTGGATCGCGGGCGTGGGATTCGTGGCCGCCGCCGCGGCATTCGTGCTCACCTTCGTGCGCCCGGCCGGATTCACCGGCATGTCGTCGCTCGGCTATGCGCTGCTGGTCGCGGTGGTCGTGGTGGTTCTGGGTGTTCCCCCGCTGATCATGTACGCGCTGCGTCGCGCCGATTGGGACCTGAGAACCGACCAGGAGAAGCGCGATTCCACCAGCATCCTCGTCAATCCAACGAAATGAGGCGGCCCATGACCATAGCCCTGCGCCCGTAACGCACCGGCATTGTTTCCCCTAGTACGCGTGAGGGCGTGCGCCGGATTCCCCGACGCACGCCCTCACGTGCATGTCTGCCGCGGCGAAAGCCACAACGTCTCACACGGCCATGCCTATCAGCAGCATCAGCGGGTACAGCGCATAGAACACCCACTTGGTCCATGCATGCTTGTAGCCCAGCTCGTCACGGCGGTAGTGCAGGAACGCGACGCCGACGGCCGGTGCGATGAACGACACCGCGCCCATCAGGCCGGCCGTGATCATCATGGTGTTCTCACGCTTGTTCATCAGATAGAAAATCAGGACGAACGCCAGGGTGATTGTACCGACGTTCATAACGCCCTGTCTCAGGCCGATGTGCAGCATCAGGTTCCACAGCAGGCCAATGATCGCCAGCACGACCATGAGGACATACTGCATCGCGCCCTCGTAGCGGCGCTTGATCCAGTCGAACGCGGCGATCACGATCAGCGCGATCAACAGACCGAACACCGGGTTCTGCGAATTCAGGTCGACGTACTTGCCGGACGTCACCTTGTCGTAAGGCACCTCGCACACGATGGCGAGCACCAGCAGCTGCAGCAGATACATCCAGCGGCTATGCGTATGGCGATACCCGTCGAACAGCAGCCAGGCGTAGATCGGGATGGCGCACCACGAGACGATCTCGCAGATCATGGCGACGCTCAGCGCCGTCATGTCCTTGGTGATGTCGCCGCCGAACATCGCGGGCACCAGCGTGACGCTCGCCACGGACAGGAACATGAAGATGGCGCCGATCACTTTGAGGTTGAACACCGTCCACCCGCGACGCCTCGGTTTGCGACGCCCGATGAGCTCGCTGCTGTCGGTTTTCGTATCCTGCTGTTTCATATGTTCCTCTCGTTCATGGCCTTGCCGGCCGACCTATTATGCCGTGACAGCGCGACCCAGCGGCACGTGCTCAACGACGCCTCAGAACGAATTCCAGCATCGCGTCGTAGTCGGCGCCACGGCATGACAAGAGCGCGTCATCGCAGGTCAGGGTGTCGCCGGACGGCGAGATCTCCGTATTGAAGTAGATACCGCCGATACCGACCGATTTCGCACCGCCGATATCGTTGACGGAATCATTGCCCACCATCACCACCTGATCGGCGGTCAGACCCTCGCGCCGCAAGGCATGCTCGAACAGTGCCGCCCCGGGCTTGCGAACGCTTTCCTCGCTGGAGATCAGGATGTCGTCCAAGGCCTTGTCCAAGCCGAGCAACGCCAGTTCGGGGCGCGTGAAGCACGACTGGGCGTTGCTGACCAGAACGGCGCGCACCCCCTCACGCTTCAGCGTGTCCAGCATGACCATCACCCCCGGATACAGGCGGAACAGGCTCGTCGAGGCGCGACGGAACACGCGGCCCATGTCCCGGGCGAGATTCTCGTCCGCGGCCACACCGCGATCGGCCAACATCCGCTGGTAGACGGGAATGTAGTCGGGCTCATACCATTGATCCGACCCGTGGCCTTCCAGAACCCGTGCAAGGCCTTCGTTGAATGCCCTTTTCACGCCATCGGCGTCCGCATACTCGGCACCGGCGTCTCGCAGCGCCTCGTACAGGGCGTTCCATGCCCTGGGGGATTCCTCATCGGTGCGGATGTCGATCAACGTGCCGTACAGGTCGAAGAACACCGCCTCATATCGTTTGGCCATCATGGACCTCCCTTGTCCAAATCGACAACGACCGCGCAGCCAGATGGAATCCGGCATCGTCCAGCGCACATGCGCCTGCACCGGCCTGCCGCACGTTCTTGGTCTCGGATTGCGTGTCCGACGCGGCAACCGCATAGCGATCGCTGGTGGAATCCAGCGTACAACGCCATATGGGCGCGGCATCCCCGAATCGCCCGGCATCGCACCGAGCAACGGCCTGATTCATCACGGTCAACGGCATGGTGCGTTCACGTACATCCGGATTGATGAGTACCGCGTGCTTTCCGACCAGGAAGGCGATCATGGAGCTTTCCGTCGGAACGACGATGCGCTCGGCGTCGAACCATGCCTTATCGCCGGTACGCAGCGCGATGAGATCGGCATAGAAACGCACCAGACCACGCATATCCGAGGCACGGTGCCAGTCGAGCTCGTTGATCCTGCTGCCGGATTCGAAGGAGTTGTCGTTGCCATGCTTGGTACGCGCGAACTCCTCACCGGCAAGCATGAAGGGCAGGCCGGCCGAGACGCCAATGATGCCGGCGGCCAGCAGATTGGCGTTCAGTACCTCCTTCGCCGCGGCGGCGCCGTCGAGCACATCGTCATACATGGCGTTGCTGGCAAGATGATCCGTGCCGTTGCCGCGCATGCTGATGCTCAGCTTGTCCCACAGCGTCAGATCGTCGTGCGCGGAGACGTACTGGATGATCTGCCCGGCATTCCCCTCGCTCACGCGTGCGGTGCGATGGGCGTTCACGGCGTCGAGCACGGCCTGACGGTTCTGCTGCGCGGCACCGTTCACATAGCCCGGCTGGTCACGGTAGAACACATGGCCCTTGATCGCGTCGCGCGTGGTGTCGCAGAAATGCCCGATACGCGACTCGAGCAGCAGCAGCGCACGCTTGTCGGCCAGAATCGTACCCGGCAGCGGGGCGCTCTCCCCCGCGGCCCACGGCTCGCCGTACATCAGAATCGAGCGGCCGCCCGGCAAGGCGTCAAGCGAGGCGCGGATCGCACGCATGGTCTCGACATCGATCAGACCCATCAGATCGAAGCGGAACCCGTCAAGATGGTATTCGCTCGCCCAGTACGTGACCGATTCGACCATGAACCTGCGGAACATCTCATGCTCGGTGGCCATGTCGCATCCGCAGCCGGAGCCGTTCGCGAACGCGCCGTCGTCCGTGCGACGGCAGAAGTACCCGGGCACCACGCGTTCGAACCAGTTGTCCGTGGTGTACATGTGGTTGTACACCACGTCCATCACCACCTTGATGCCGGCCGCGTGGAGCGCCTGGATCATGGCCTTGCACTCGCGGATGCGCACTTCGCCGTCATACGGATCGGTGGCGTAGGAGCCTTCGGGGACGTTGTAGTTGACCGGATCGTAGCCCCAGTTGTAGCCTCCCGACCGCGTCTCGTCGACGGAACCGTAATCGTAGAACGGCAGCAGCTGCACCACGGTGATGCCGAGCCGCTTCAGGTATTCGACGCAGGTGGGGAACGCGCCTTCGCCGTCGAGCGTGGTGCCGGAATCGGTGAAGGCGAGATACTTGCCGCGATGCTCCGCGGGGACGCCGCTGGACGGGTCATTGCTGAAATCGCCGATATGCGTCTCCCAGATCACGTCCGAATCGATCGGGGTCCCGGGCCGCTTGTCCGCATCCCAGCCGTCAGGATCGGTACGCGACAGATCGACCACCATGCTGCGCCGACCGTTCGCGCCGGCGGCACGTGCCCAGGGATCGGCGCTGCGCGTCACGCTGCCGTCCTCGAACTCGATGAGATAGTCGTAATAGACGCCATGCGTCGCGCCGGGAACATCGATTGTCCACGATCCGTCCGTTTCGGGATGCATCCGGTACTCCCCCAGCGCGCGGCTGCCGGGTTCGCCGTCCGTGCCATGCGCGAACAGGCGAAGCGTCACCTGGCTGGCGGTTGGTGCCCAGAGCGCAAATTGGGCGCCATCGTCGGAAACGGTGGCGCCCAATCGACGCTCCAAACACAACGGATAAGGCTCTGCTGTGTTAGTGAGCGACATGAATGCTATCCCTTCACGGAACCGGACATCGATTCCTGGTAGAAGCGCTGCATCACGATGAACATGATGGCGATCGGGATGGAGATCACCACTGCAGCGGCGGCGAAGCGTGCGTAGAAGTTCTGCACGTATTCCTTCTGCAGCATGAGCCACAGACCCAGGGAGACGGTGTAGTTCGACTGCGTACGGCAGATGACCTTGGCCATGACGAAGTCGAGCCACGGGATCAGGAAGCCGGTGATGGCCTGGTAGACGATCATGGGCTTGCAGATCGGGATGATGATCTTGTAGAACACCTGGAAGCGGGTGCAGCCGTCGAGCAGGGCGGCCTCGTCAAGCGAGGTCGGGATGGTGTCCATGAAGCCCTTCATCACGTAGAAGCCTGCACCGGTGCCTGCGGAGTAGACGAGGATCAGTGCGATGATCGTCACGTTGCCGCTGGTGAGGTTCATGGCCTTCAGGATGAAGTAGATGGCGGTGACAGCCATGATGCCCGGGAACATGCCCAGAATGAGGACGATGTTCATGAAGGTACGACGGGTGCGGAAGCGCATACGGCTCATGCAGTATGCCACGGACAGCACGAACACCACGGAGATCAGGCAGGTGAAGCATGCCACGATGAAGGTGGTCGAGAACATCTTCGGGAAGTTGAGCACGGAGGTGTCCGTGAACAGCTTGCGGTAGTTGTCGAACGTGTACTCCGTCGGGAAGAAGGTCTTCGGGTACGGCTTGGTGTTCTTGTTGAAGCTTTCCAGGAACACCCATACGATCGGAATCAGCCAGATGATGGCGAGGACGGAAAGCAGTACATAGGACAGTACATCGCCGAGGATACGGCGCTTCTTCTGGTCGTGCATCAGGCCACGACGCTCGGGATCTGCCACAGCGTGCTTGGAACTCATCGGAATGCCTCCTCATTCTTGTAGGAGCCGGAGTTACGGTAGGTGACCAGGGAGACCACGGCCAACACGACGAAGGTCATGATGCCGATCACTGCACCGAGGTTGTAATCCGACTTGTCAACGGTAAGCTTGTACAGCCAGGTGATCAACAGATCGGTCTTGCCAGCGGAGGCGCCGACCGGGGTCGGGTTGCCGCCCGTGAGCAGGTAGATCACGTTGAAGTTGTTCACGTTGCCGGTGAAGGTGGTGATCAGGTACGGGGTGAGCACGAAGATGATGTACGGCATGGTGATCTTGGTGAAGATCTGCCACCAGTTCGCGCCGTCGATCTTCGCGGCCTCGTACTGATCGACCGGGATGTTCTGCAGAATTCCGGTGACCTGCATGATGGTGTACGGGATGCCGACCCACAGGTTCACGATGATCACGGTGACGCGTGCCCAGGTGGCGTTGCTCAGGAACGGCAGCGGGCTGTCGATCCAGCCCCACTGCATGAGCAGCTGGTTGACGGCACCGTTCGGCTGGAGCATGGAACGCATGACCAGCAGGGACACGAACTGCGGCACGGCGATGGACATGGAGAAGATGCTGCGCCAGAAGTTCTTGAACCTGGTGGTCTTGCGGTTGATGACCATGGCCAGGAACAGGCCGAGGAAGAAGTTCAGGAAGGTGGCGAAGAACGCCCAGACCAGCGTCCAGACCAGCACCTGCATGAACATGGAGGCGCTGACCGTGTTGCTCACGTCGCTGGAGAACAGCTGCTTGAAGTTCTCAAGGCCGACCCAGTGGAAGAGCACGAGATTGCGGTGGTCGTAGCTGGTGAACGCCATGGAGATCATGAAGATCAGCGGCAGCACCGTGAAGACCAGGATGCCGAGAGTCGGCAGGAACATCAGCAGCTGATGCGCCTTGGCGTCGAACAGGGTCTTCCAGTCATCCATGAAGGTCGGCGCGCTGCCGTTCTCCTTGGCCAGGCATTCCGCCTTGTACGCGGTCTTGATGGACATGCGCCACAGGTAGCAGAACAGCAGGATCACGACGATGGTGCACACGCCGTACAGCAGGATGACCACGGAACGGTCGCCTTCGGTGTAGACCCAGTAGCCGTCGACGAGCACCTTGCCCTGCTTCTGGGTGCCCAGCGTCGGCAGCTTGGACAGGTAGTTGATACCGTTGGTGAACAGGAACACGAAGAACGCGATCTCGGCAACCAGGAACGCAATGCCTTTGACGTACTGCTTGCGCACGATGTTGCCCAGACCGAAAATAACGGCGGACAGTTTGGTGAAGATATCGCCCTCAGTGAGCGCGGCCTTCACCGTGTAGGGCGACGGCGGAACATAATCCGCGCCCATTTTGCGGCGGCGCTTCATCTCTCTGGGGGAAAGAGTCGCTGCTGTCATTCAAATCGCCTCTCTCAATGTACGAATATGTTGTGGGGGAAGTCCCCTATCCATGGCAACGATGCCATGGATGGTCATTACTAAGCCCGTCACCGCAGGATACATACACGCACTGCATCAGTTGTGATATAGAGAGCGGGAACGGGCGTATGGGGAATAGTCCGTGCGGCCACGGCACGCGAACGTTTCCGCGGCCGCACGGCAGGGCTCTGGAGGGAACCCGGATGTTCAGTTATATGTTGGTGTGAACCGAATCACTTGTTCATCGCGGCAAGCTGATCAGCCCAGGCAGCGGCCTTCTCAGCGGCGTTGTCGGCGGTGGTCTGCTTGTTGGTGATGGACTCGCCGTAAGCCTGAGCGGAATCCCACCAGCTGTTCATGGCGGAGATGGTCGGCTGGATGAGGGACTGCTCGTTGAACACGGTGTTCTGAGCCTGGACCAGTTCGTTGTTCTTGAAGGCGTCGGAAGCGGTCAGGGTCTTATCGGACGGGATCACCTCACGCATGTCGTAGTGGGACTTCTGGGACTCGGAGGAGCCGAGGAACGCGGCGAACTGGGCGGCGGCCTTCTGGTTCTTGGCGTTCGGGTTGTAAGCGGCGGCCTTGGAGCCGGCGAAGGCCTGCATCTGGTAGGACTTGCCATCAACGGAGTAGGTCGGCAGTGCGGCGGCACCGTAGTTCTTGCCCAGGGCTTCCTTCACGTTCTTGGCATCCCAGGAACCGGAGAAGTATGCCTTGACGTTGCCTGCCTGCAGATCGGACAGACCGGAGTTCTCGTTGTCGAGCACGAAGTTCGGGTTATTGGCCACGCTCACCAGGTACTTGGTGGCGGCAGTCAGCTTGTCCTTGTCGACGGTGATGCCCTTGGAAGCGTCGGTGCCATCACCGAAGAACGTGAGGTCTGCGGACTTGGTCAGCAGGGCCTGCAGGTACCAGCCGTTGGTCATCGGGAAGGCGACCTTGGCCTTGGACAGCATGGTGTCGAGGCTCTTGATGTCGTCGGCGGAGAACACGGACTTGTCGTAGTACATGAACCAGGTGTTGGTGGTGTACGGCACGCCGTAGACCTTGCCGCCGTTGGACACGGAGTCGATCAGGGTCTGGGTGTTCTGCTTCTTCACCTGCTTGAGCTCGTTGGTGCCGACCTCGCCGATGGCGCCGGCGTCGACCAGACGGCCGAGCTGATCGTTGGCGAACATGTAGACGTCAGCCGCGGCGGAAGGATCCTTCTCGACGGTATCGGCGGCGTCAGCCTCGGAGACGACGTCGTTCTTCCACGTGATCTTGTACTCGGAGTGGGCCTTCTCGAACGCCTTCTCGGTCTTCTCCAGCCAGTTGTTATCCTTGGCCTGATCCTCCTGCGGCGCCCACACGCTCAGGGTGACTTCCTCGGTGGAGCCGTTGGACTGTGCGCTGCTGTTGTTGCTGGAACCGCATGCGGCGAGCGGCAGAAGCATGGCGGCAGCCGCAGTCAAACCGATAGCCTTGGTCCAATTGATCTTCATCGATCTTCCTTTCTTTATGCGTCCCCGTCCAATGAGAACGCAATCACCTGTGTTGATGCCCGGCGTTCGCCCCTCTACAAAACGTTTGCTGCGAGGTCTGCCTTGCATCGTCAGTTAGCAATATACCACTTTTTTGCAAACGATGCCACGCCAACGCTACACTGTGTCATTAATAATCATCATCATTCTTTGTTTTTTGAGGAAACTAATGTTAGAAAACGTATTCAAAAACACACCGAAATGGCTTGATTCCGCGGTTTTTTACGAGATCTACCCGCAGAGCTTCCAAGACAGCAACGCCGATGGCATCGGTGACATCACAGGCATCATTCAGCGTCTCGACTATATCCACAATCTGGGATGCAACGCCCTGTGGATCAATCCGTGCTTCGATTCGCCCTTCAAGGATGCCGGGTACGACGTGCGCGACTACACCAAGGTCGCACCACGCTACGGCACCAACGCCGACCTTGTGCGTCTCTTCGAAGAGGCACATTCCCGCGGCATGCATGTGCTGCTCGATCTCGTCCCAGGACACACCAGCGGGGAACATGCATGGTTCAAGGCCAGTTCCCAAGCGGAACCGGGGGATCGCACGGTCGGCGATGACAACGTTTCCGAACGGTATATATGGACGAATCTGTGGATCGCCAACGGCGACGGTCTGCCCTTCATCGGCGGTGAGGCGGAACGCGACGGCACGTATATCCTGAATTTCTTCAAATGCCAGCCCGCGCTGAACTACGGCTTCGCCCATCCCAAGCGCGAATGGCAGAAGCCCGCCCTCGGCCCCGACGCCACCGCCACCTGCGACGCGATGGTCGACGTGATGCGGTTCTGGCTCTCCCGAGGGGCCGATGGATTCCGCGTGGACATGGCGGACAGCCTGGTCAAGCAGGATGACGACGACAAGTCCTTCACCATCAGGACCTGGCGGTATATGTTCTCTAAGATCCGACCGGAATTCCCTGAAGCGGCATTCGTCTCCGAGTGGGGGCGCCCCTACCAGTCCCTCGAAGCCGGATTCGACATGGACTTCTATCTCGACTGGCGCTGGGACGGCAACCCCAACGGGTACAACATGCTGCTGCGCAACACCGACACCCCGCTATGCCATGACAACGATGCCAGCTATTTCAACGCTGACAGCGGCACCCCCGTCATCGAGTTCCTGAACCAGTACGTGCCGCAGGTGCGCGACGCGGAACGCCATCACGGCCTGTTCAATCTCATCACCTGCAACCACGACACGCTCCGCACCGCACAGCGTCTGACCGAACGCGAGCTCAAGATTGCCTACGCCACGCTGCTCACGCTGCCCGGCGCGCCGTTCATCTATTACGGCGATGAGATCGGCATGCGGTACCGCGAGCTGCCCACCAAGGAGGGCGGCTACACCCGCACCGGCAGCCGTACCCCCATGCAGTGGAACGGCGGCCCCAACCTGGGATTCTCCGAGGCGCCCGCCGATTCGCTGTATCTGCCCGTCGACCCGGCCGAGGACGCACCGACCGTGGAGCGTGCGATGGCGAACAAGGATTCGCTATGGCACACCATGCAGTCGGTGCTCGCCTTGCGGGCCGCGGAGCCGGCATTGCACGCGTACGCCGGCTTCGATGTGCTGTCCGGCGATGGCCGCGCGCTGGTGTTCGCCCGCTTCGACGGCGACGGAAACCGCATCGTGATCGCGGTCAATCCGGGGCGCGGCGCCGAACAGGCCACGGTCGACGGCCTGCATGGCGAATCGTTGTTCGCCATCGGCGACGCCCATACGGATGACGACGGCACCATCACGCTCCCCGCGCAGTCCTTCATCATGCTGAAATGATCGTTGCGGCCGCCGTGCCGCGATAGCGAGTACATCACAAAGGCGGTCTTCCGTCCGGTTCATGTGAATCGGACGGAAGACCGCCTTTGCTGGTTTGCCTATGCTCCGCCTATGGCTTCAGGCGCGGATCACAGGTTCTCGTTGTATTCGCGCACCTTGAGCGTACGACGCGAGCCGTCGAGGTTCTCGGTGATGATGCGCTTGAAGGCACGGTCGGCGTCGGCATGGTCGGCCAGCCACGACTCCCCCAGCTCCACCAGCTTGGCAGGATCCGCATACCCCGGGTACAGTCCGACGAGCAGCGCCTCGGCCATATGGTAGGTCTTGTTCTTCCAGATCCAATCGGCCGTTTCGAAATACCGCTCGGCATAGGGATCGGCCAGTTCGGCGCTCGGAGTACCGGCGAAACCACGCGCGATGGACTCAAGCTGCATGTTGGTCAGGTCGGCATTGTGCAGGGCCTGATCCCATGCCCATTCCTTGGCCTCGGTGGTGCCTGCGGCGGCACGTGCGCCAAGTGCGAACTCGCGGTTCTCGGTGGTCTCCCGCTTGGCGAGCTCAGCATCGATATACGCCTGATCGACCGCGTTCACCCCGCTCAGCGCGCTGATGATGGTCCAACGCATGTTGTTGTCGATGTCGAGACCGTCCAGGGCGACGGATCCGTCGAGCAGCCCCTTGGCATTGGCCACGAACGTCTCATCGCCTTCCTTGCCATACCCAAGGTAGGCGGTGACGAGCTGGAACTGGTTGTCGGAACCGGCCTCGGCGCTGTTCGCCAGCTTCCACAGTTCGCTTGCGACCTGCGCCAGCACCTGCTCGCGGGATGCCGGTGCGACATAGTGGTGCGCGGCGGTGCCCATGCATGCCAGGGCGTAGCGGAACGTGGTGGATTCGGTTTCGCGGGCCAGCAGACGCAGCGTCATGGCGACGAAACGTTCCGCCGGGAACTCGCCGTCGCGGGTCATATCCCAGAAGGCCAGCCAGATCACGGCGCGGGCGAGCGCGTCATCGAAACGTTCCAGGTTATGCTCGGCGAATGCAAGGCTTTCCGCGTCGAAGCGGATCTTGGTATAGGTCAGGTCGTCGTCGTTGACCAGCAGCACTGCCGGGCGTTCCTTGCCCGCCACAGCGTCGACGATGGTGGTCTCGCCGTCCACGTCGAGTTCGACGCGGTCGGTGCGCACGATCTTGCCGGTGGCCTTGTCCTCGTTGTAGAAGCCCAATGCCAGGCGATGCGGGCGCAGCACCGGGTACTCGGCCGGAGCGGTCTGGGTCAGGGTGACCTTGGTCAGCTTGCCGTCTTCGGATTCGACCTGCGGGGTGATGGTGTTGATGCTGGATTCCTCAAGCCACTTGGCGCTCCACGCCTTCAGATCGCGACCGGAGGTGATCTCGAGCTCGTCAAGCAGATCGGACAGCGTGGCGTTGGAATAGGCGTGCTTGTCGAGATAGCTGTGGATGCCCTCGAAGAACTTGTCACGGCCCACATAGGCCACGAGCTGCTTGAGCACGGAGGCGCCCTTGGCGTAGGTGATGCCGTCGAAGTTCACGTAGGTGTCGTTCAGGTCGTTGATCGGCGCGACGATCGGGTGCGTGGTGTGCAGCTGGTCCTGACGCAGGCCCCAGCTCTTCTCGCCGGAGCAGAACGTGGCCCAGGCGTCCTTCCATTCGGTCGCCTCGGCGGTGGCCATGGTGGAGGTGAATTCGGCGAAGGACTCGTTGAGCCACAGGTCGTTCCACCACTTCATGGTCACGTAGTCGCCGAACCACATGTGGGCGAGCTCGTGCAGCACGGTGACCACACGGCGCTCCGCATAGGCGTCGGTCACCTTGGATTCGAACACGTACTGGTCGCGGATGGTGACCATGCCGATGTTCTCCATGGCGCCAGCGTTGTATTCCGGCACGTAGATCTGGTCGTACTTGGCGTACGGATACGGCACGCCCCACGTCTTGGCATAGAAAGCGAAGCCCTTCTTGGTGATGTCGAACAGGTAGTCGACATCCTTCTCGAAGGCCTTGGCGAGCGCCTGACGGCAGTACATGGCCATCGGCACGGTACGGCCGTCCTCGTTGCTGTATTCGGTGTGCCATTCGGCGTACGGGCCTGCGCAGATGGCGGTGAGGTAGGAGCTCATGACCGGGGTGCTTTCGAAGTGCCAGCGCTTCGTGCCCTCGTTCGCATGGTCGCCCATCGTGCCGTCCTGGGTAGTGACGTCGGCGGCTTCCACGGAACGCGCCGGCATGTTGGATGTGACGATCCAGGATTCCGGTGCAAGCACGGTGAAGTCGAAGATGGCCTTCAGGTCGGGCTGATCGAACACCGTGTACACGCGGCGTGCGTCCGGGACCTCGAACTGGGAGTACAGGTAGATGTTGCCGTCGGAGGGGTCAACGGAGCGATGCAGGCCTTCGCCGGTATTGGAATAGCGGCACAGTGCCTTGACGACGACCTCGTTGTTCTCCTTGAGGTCGGTCAGTTCGATGCGATCGTCGACGAACACCTTGGCGGGATCGAGCGCGACGCCGTTGAGCTCGACGGATTCGACGCTGTCGGCGATCAAATCGAGGAACGTGGAGGCGCCGGCCTTGGCGCCGAAGCTGATTCGGGTGACGCTGCCGAACGTCTTGCCGCCAACGGTGAGGTCAAGATCGACGTAATAGTGGATGGGCGCCTCCACGATGGATTTGCGCTCTTCGGCCTCCACACGGGTAAGGTTTGCTCCGGGCATGAAACTCCTTCGAGTATCTCTGATTTCTGCATCTGCTATATGACGTGCAGGGGCGGCATGACCATACGCCGGTCATGCCGCCCCATCGCATTGCTGGTATCTAGCTTACGTAGACCCCATGTCTTGTGCAGATACATTTGTTTTCCGTACATCCCCTCATACGACGAAAGGGCGTCTTGGCAGGAAGGTTTAGGCTCCCTGCCAAGACGCCCCAACGCCATACGCGCACTGCGTACCGTTATATGCGCACGGTCATGGAATCCATGGGATTCACTTGCGGCCGACCAGCATGCCGTCGTCCACGTCCGTGGCGATATCGGCCACGACCGGCACGATCATCGGCTTGCGGTGCAGCTGGCGTGCGACCCAGCTGCCCAAGGTACGGCGCATGATCTGCTGCAGCTTGTGCGTATCCTTCGTTCCCGTCATCATCGCGTCGTTCAGCTGCTCGACGATCTGATGGCGCACCTTGTCGAATTCGCTTTCGTCCTCGGCCACGGCATTTAGGTAGATCTTCGGACCGGACACGACCTCGCGGGCGTCGGTGTCGACCACCACGAAGCTGGAGACGAAGCCCTCGGTGCCGAGGATGCGGCGCTTCTCCAGCTCCTCGTCGGTCAGCTCGCCGACCGAATCGCCGTCGACGTACACGTAGCCGCACGGCACGGAGCCGACGACCGCGGCCTTGCCATGGTACAGGTCGACCACGTCACCGTCTTCCGCGAGCACCACGTTCTGCGGATCCACACCGGTCTTGACGGCGATCAGGCCGTTGGCGACCAGGTGGCGGTTCTCGCCGTGGATAGGCATGGCGCACTTGGGCTTGACGATGTTGTACATGTACAGCAGCTCGCCCTCGTTGCAGTGGCCGGACACGTGCACGGCGGCGTTGTCGCGGTTGACGACCTTCGCGCCGAGCTGCACGAGCTTGTTGATGACCTTGTACACGCCATGCTCGTTGCCCGGAATCAGGGAGCTGGCGAGGATGACGGTATCGAACTCGTTGATGTGGATGTCACGGTGGTTGCCGTCCGCGATACGTCCGAGCGCCGCCATCGGCTCGCCCTGCGAACCGGTGCACATGTAGACGAGCTTGTCGTCCTGAATGTCGTTCGCCTGCTTGAGATCCACCACGGTGTCCTCGGGGATGTGCAGGTAGCCGAGATCGGCTGCGATGGACATGTTGCGCACCATCGAACGACCGACGAACACGACCTTGCGGCCGTACTTGTGCGCGGCGTCCACGACCTGCTGCACGCGATGCACATGGCTGGAGAAGCTGGCGACGATGATCTTGCGGGTGGCCTGCGCGAACGCCTGGTCAAGCGCCGGGCCGATGGAGGTTTCCGGCTTGACGAAGCCCGGGACCTCGGCGTTCGTGGAATCCATCATGAGCAGATCCACGCCCTTTTCGCCGATCTTGCCGAATTCGACCAGATCGGTGATGCGATGGTCGAGCGGCAGCTGGTCGAGCTTGATATCGCCGGTGTCGATCAGGGAGCCGGCCGGGGTCTTGACATATACGGCCAGCGCGTCCGGGATGGAATGCGTGACGTTGATGAACTCAAGCTCGAACGGACCAGCCTTGAGCTTGTCACGACCGGTGACCTCGACCTTCGTCGGGTTGAGATGATGCTCCTTGCACTTCGCCTCCGCGAAGGCCAGGGTAAGTTTGGAACCGATCAGCGGGATATCCGGGCGCAGCTTCAGCAGATACGGCACGCCACCGATATGATCCTCGTGACCGTGCGTAAGCACCAGCGCCTCGACCTTGTCGAGACGATCCTTGATGTAGCTGAAATCGGGCAGAATCAGATCGACGCCCGGCTGTTCCTCTTCAGGGAACAGCACGCCGCAATCGATGAGCAGCAGATGGCCGTTGTACTCGATCACGTTCATGTTACGGCCGATTTCGCCAAGGCCGCCGAGCGGCGTGATGCGCATCGAACCCTTGCGGTATTTCGGCGGCGCGATCAGCACAGCATCCTGCTGCGGCGCGGTGGCCTGCGGAGCGGAGTTCTTCTGGTTGCGCCCGCGGCCACGGGAACCGGAGGAACGACGGGTGGCGTTCTTCTGCGTATCGTTGGTTTTGCGCGACGCCGATCCGCGGCGACGCGTGCTTTTCGTTGCTTTCTTTTCTTGTGCCATACTGAGGGACTATTCCTTATTCATTTGATGTGCTTCCGTACTCTTACGGAAGCGACAGCTGGAATCGCCCGGCTGCGCACGGCGAAACTCGAGGACCGCCTCACAGCAGTCCGGCGGCTTGCATGCCTGCCTTTGCTTTCTCGAGTTGTGCGGCATCCGGACCGATGTTCGGCAGACGCATGGTGGTGCTGTCCAATACGCCGCGCACCTTGAGCGCGGCCTTGGCCATGACGGCCTGATAGCCGTCACCGTTGAGGGAATGGACGAGCGGGGCAAGACGGTTGGCCAGACGCTGGGCCTCATGGATATCGCCACGATCGAAGGCGTTGACCAGTTCGGCCATGGGGCCGGCCGCGACATGCGCGATCACGGAGATAATGCCCACGGCACCGATGGACAGGAACGGCAGGAACAGGCCGTCATCGCCGGAATACCAAGCGAGACCGGTGCGCTGCTGCTTCTCGACCGCTGCCGCCAGATCGCCGGTGGCATCCTTGACGGCCACGACGTGATCCAGTTCGGCAAGACGGTCGTATGTTTCGATCTTGACTTTCAGGCCGGTGCGGGAAGGAACGTCGTATACGATGATCGGCTTGTCGGTGTTCTCGTCGACGGCCTTGTAGTGGCCGACGATGCCGTCCTGGCTCGGACGGGAGTAATACGGCATGACCACGAGCACCGCGTCGGCGCCCGCCTCCTGGGTCTGCTCCACCATGCGAACGGTGTGCGCGGTGTCGTTGGAGCCTGCGCCGGAGATCACCGGCACATCCACGACTTCCTTGACCGCGCGGACGAGATCCACCTTCTCATCCATATGGGTGACAGGCGATTCGCCGGTCGTGCCGTTGACGACCAAGCCGTCGGCGCCATCGGCGACGAGCTGCTTGGCGAGCTTCTGAGCCGCTTCGAAATCGACGTCGCCATTGGGCTTCATCGGGGTAATCATTGCGGGAAGGATGCGGCCAAACGGAGCCGGGTTCAAAAGGTGCATGTCACTCTCACTCATAGTTGACACGGTACTTCCCGCCACGGACTCTTGACGCCGCTTTGCGCTCAAGAGCCACATTGTGGAAGGTTTGCCGCCACGAACCGGCATTCTCCTCCTCCCCCTCCATGCCGCCGACACCGGCATATGCGCGGATGCCGGCGGCCTGAGGGAACCTGGGGATGAGATCTACAGGTCGAGGAAGTTGTCGAGGCCGATGGTCAGACCAGTCGGCGCGTCGGAGGCGAGCTTGCGCACGGCCAGCAGCACGCCCGGCATGAACGAGCCGCGGTCGAAGCTGTCGGCGCGGATTGTCAGCTGCTCGCCGGCATTGCCGAACAGCACCTCTTCGTGGGCGTTCAGGCCACGCAGACGCACGGCGTGCACGTGGATGCCGTCGACCACCTGTCCGCGGGAGCCGCCATCGGTTTCGGTGTTGTCCGGCACGTCGCCCAGACCCGCCGCCTTACGCGCCTCGGCGATGCCGTGGGCGGTGTGGATGGCGGTGCCGGACGGCGCGTCCACCTTGTTCGGATGATGCAGTTCGATGACCTCGGCGGACTCGAAGTACTTGGCCGCCTTGGTGGCGAAGTAGTCGGCGAGTACCGCGGAGATGGCGAAGTTCGGCGCGATGAACACCTTCTGGCTGTCGGGACGGGGACTATTGGCGATCGCCTCACGCACCTGGGCCAGCTTCTCATCGGTCCAGCCGGTGGTGCCGACCACGACGTCCACGCCCTGCGCGATCAGCGTGAGCACATTGCCCAGGCTGACGGACGGCACGGTGAATTCCACCACCACATCGGTGTTGGCCGGGGCGATGTTCTTCAGATCGTCACCGGCGTCGAGCGCGAGCGCCAGCTCCATATCCTCAGCGCCGTTGACCGCGTCGACCACGTGCGAACCCATGCGTCCCTTGGCGCCGACGACCGAAACCCTAATCATGTCTGCTCCTTATCTATGCAAAGGACGGGAGCCTCCGCACGGAAGCTCCCGTCCGAAACCCGTCACTATTCGTATGCGTTCGAGACTAGCCGCGTTTGCGGACGATGATCCAGCCGAGCAACGCGAACGGAATCGAGCACAGCACGAAGATCCACGGCATCATGAGGCTGGTGCTCGGTGTGGCATGATCGAGCACGATGCCGGTGATCATGGAACCGAAGGACGAGCCCACGGTACCCGCCATGGAGACCCACGACAGCCCTTCGGTAAGCGACTCCTCCGGCACCGTCTCCTTCATCACCAGATTGCCGGAGGCGAATACCGGAGAGATGGTCAGGCCGGTCAGAATCTCCACCAAGCCCATGACGATCAGATTGCCCATGCAGGCGTGGATGACCACGAATCCGACGGTCATGGCGGACAGGAACATCACCATGTGCAGCCAGCGCGACCCCTTGAGCTCGCGCGAACCGAAAGCGAGCGCACCGATGCACGAGCCTACCGCCAGCATGGCGAGCTGCACGCCAAGCACGGAGTCGAGGTGCAGCGATTTCATCACGGCGGTCATGGAGGTGTCAAACGCGGTGAAGCTCATGTTGAAGATGATGAAGACGAGCAGCAGCGGGATCACGCCGGCATAGGTGAGCACGTTGCGCCTAGCCTTTGCACCGCTTCTCTTCAGCTGCTTGAGGCTCAGCCTGGTGGCGTTCTCGTCGGCGCGGCCCGGCGCGTTGGCGGCGCGCACGTCCTTGTCGTCGGCGCTGACGGCGCTCACCTCGATGGCCCGGACCACGGGCGGCTGCGTATCGCGCAGGGCGAAGAAGATCGTGCCGCCGATGGCGCTGGCGGCAGTCGGCACGAACAGCTGGGAGACCGGATGCACGGATGCGGCCAGGAACGCGGCGAGAATCGGCCCGAAGATGAACACGATCTCGTCGATGGCGGATTCCAACGCATAGGCGGTGTTGAGCATCTCGCTGTTGCCGGTGCGGTCGAGCACATACGCCCAGCGGGTACGCACCAGCGCCCCGAAGGCGAACTGGGTCAAACCCATGACGATGGCGAGCAGGAACAACAGCGGAATGGGCACGCGCACCAGTGCGGCGAACGCGAAGCCGAGCATGGCGACGATCTGCACGGCGAGCACGGCCTTGCCGATCCTGCGCTGGCCGAATCGGTCGAACAGGCGCGCGTACAGCGGGGTGACGGCCGCGGTGGCGAGCACGTAGGCGGCGCTCATGGTGCCGGCGATCGTCCAATTGTCGTACAGGTGGTTCAGAGCGAGGATGATGCCCAGACCCATCATCGACATCGGCAGACGCGCCAACGCCCCCGACGCGCAGAACGCCTTCGTGCCGGGGATGGAGAACAGCACCGCGTACGGCGAGCGCGGCTTGCCGGCAGACGCGGCGACGCCGCCGGAGCCTGTTGCACCGATAGGTTCATTATTGGTGGTCATCAGGCGTTCACCCGCCCCCGGTAGATGAACATGTCATCGAACAGAGGCTCCTTGCCCTCCTCGACCGGGGTACCGGCCGGGCGCTGCGCGATGCGTTCCAGACCCTTGTGGTCGTAGAAGCTCACGTCGCAATCGGAATCGGTGTGCAGGTAGAACGCATCCACATCCCATGCGGCCAGGTATTGCTGCATGCGCTTCCACAAGCCGCCGCCCACGCCGTGCCCGCGCACGTCCGGGTTGACGACGAACAGCTCCAGCTCACCCAGCGTGGTCTCGTTGGCCTTGCTTCCCCGTTCGAGATCGAGTTCCAAGGCGAACGAGTTCTTCACCATGTCGAGGCGCCTGGACGCCTCGGGATTCGTACGGATCAGACGCTCGGTGGCGGCCATCTCGTCCGCGACGTCGATGTCGTCGAGTTGCGGGCGTTCTCCGGCCACGCGGATGAAAGTGATGCCGGCAAGCGTTCCGTCCGGCGTGAATGCGGCGTTGGCGAATGTGGTCGGCTGCAGATAGTGCAGCACGAAGTATCTGGATATCAGCGTCGAGAATCGCGTGCCCTCAAGCGAACCGCTCTGAGGCCAGGTGCGGTCGAACAATTCGACCACGGCGTCCACATCCTTCCATGTGATGGGGCGATAGATGATGGTATTCGGGTTGGCGTCGGCAGTTTGGCCGGCGTGATTGGTTGCGTTGATCGCAGCCATGATGCACTTGCTCCTTCATTGTGTTGCGTCCGGCACGTGCGCCCGCCCACACGTGCTGCGCGAGGGTAGCGGCATTCCCGCAACGTGGGCCCGGTGCGTTTCCCCCTAGGCCCAGGCCTGATACCATGCGTGGCGCATGGCGGCTTCGCTGCAAATCCATACGGAATTCCGTAGCTCTACTCGGCAAGGTTTCTGATTGGTATCCGGCCTGCAAGCGTTCGATTCATGCTCGGACAGGCCTCCTCGATGCTATCGGGACGTGTCGATAGCGTCCTGCGAACCGGCCCGCTCGCCCAGCGCGTCCCAACGGCTGTCGTTCGTCTCGTCGATATGCGGCTCGCCGGAATCGACGATCTGCGTGTACAGACGCTCCAGCCGCTCCTCGCGCACCTTCCTGGCAAGCTCGCACTCCCACACGTCGATGACGCGCCAGCCATCCGCAAGCAGCTGCCGATGCTGGCGGCAGTCGCGCTCACGGTTGCGCAGCAGTTTCGCGTTCCAGAACTCCACGTTGGATTTCGGCATCGACTGCTTGCCGCAGCTTTCGTGCATATGCCAGAAGCAGCCGTTGACGAAGACGATGACATGGTATTTGGGCAGCACGATGTCCGGGTGACCCGGGTAACGCTTGTCGTTCTTGCGGAATCGCAGGCCGCGCCGGAACAGATAGCTGCGGACCAGCACCTCGATCTTGGTGTCCTTGCCCCGGATATGCGACATGGTGTAGCTGCGCGTGCCCCGCTCGTATTTCTCGATCTTGCCGGTCTTGCCGCCCGCTTTGCCGCCCGAACGCCTGCCCGCCTTGCCCGTGTTTCCGCTTGTCTTACCCGTGTTCCCGTTTGCCACGCCTACGAGTGTAACGCCATGGCATCGCGCAGCTCCACGCCACCAAGTACCCTGAAAGGCATGAAGCTTACTGATATCTCTCCCGCAATCGCACTCACCCCTCTTGACGGCCGCTATCACAACGCCACCGCGCCTCTGGTCGAATACCTGAGCGAACCCGCGCTCAACCGCGAACGCATGCGCGTGGAAGTGGAATGGATGATCCTGCTGGCCAATGGCTTCGAAGGCAACGGCAACCAGCCGATCATCGACGGCGTCAAGCCGTTCACCGCCGCAGAACAGGACTATCTGCGTTCCATCCCCGAGAACTTCGGTGCCGAAGGCATCGCCCGGCATGCCGCACACGAGGCGGTCACCCACCACGACGTAAAGGCCGTGGAATACTACATCGACGACTTCATCGACGAAGCCCCAGCCGAACTGACCAACATCAACGAACGTCTCAAGACCCTGGTGCACTTCGCCTGCACTTCCGAAGACATCAACAACCTCTCCACCGCACGTTGCGTCAAGAACGCGATGGAACGGGTGTGGACCCCGGCGTTCAAGGAGATCATCGATCACCTTGCCGACAAGGCCGACGAGTATAAGGACAAGGCGCTGCTGTCCCTGACCCATGGCCAGCCCGCCACCCCGACCACGCTCGGCAAGGAACTCGCCGTGTACGTGTACCGCCTGAACCGACAGCTCAAGCACATCGAAAACCAGGAATACCTGGGCAAGATCAACGGCGCGACCGGCACCTTCGGTGCCCATCTGGCCGCTTGCCCGGACGTCGATTGGATCGCCGTCTCCCGCGAGTTCGTGGAGAACCGCATGGGTCTGACCTGGAACCCGCTGACCACGCAGATCGAAAGCCATGACTGGCAGGCCGAGCTGTATTCCACCGTCTCGCACGCCAACCGCATCATGCACAATCTGTGCGTGGATGTGTGGATGTACATCTCCCGCGGCGTGTTCGCGCAGATTCCGGTGAAGGGCGCGACCGGATCGTCCACCATGCCGCACAAGGTGAATCCGATCCGCTTCGAGAACGCCGAGGCGAACTTCGAGATCTCCTGCTCCCTGCTCGACACGCTGTCCGCCACGCTGGTGGAATCCCGTTGGCAGCGCGATCTGACCGACTCCACCACCCAGCGCAACATCGGTTCCGCGCTCGGCTACAGCCAGCTGGCGCTGTACAACCTGATGGGCGGCCTGAAGTCCATTCACCCGAACGATCTGGCCATCGAACACGAGCTCGACACCAACTGGGAAGTGCTCGGCGAACCGATCCAGACCGCCATGCGCGCCTGCGAACTCAAGGGCCTGCCCGGCATGGAAAAGCCGTACGAGAAGGTCAAGGAGCTCATGCGCGGCCATGAGATCAGCAAGGAGGCCGTCGAGCAGTTCATCGACCAGCAGGCCTTCGACGACGAGACCGCGGCACGACTCAAGGCGCTGACGCCGGCCACCTACACCGGTTGGGCCAGCAAGCTGGTCGCCTTCGACCGCTGACGTTCACCATGCGATTGCCGATGATGGCGGGGCCTTCCAGGCGGCCGCCGTCATCGGCAATCGACATTTAAGGCATATCGACACGCATGACGGATAGGACGGACATGCATATTGACGACGTCGCCCCCAGACGTACCCACGATTTCGGGGATCTCACACGCGCCGCGGTCGCCTTGGCCGGCGCGGCCATCGTAATGGTGTTCGCCGTATATATGGGCGGCATCACCAGCGGTGTCGAATCGGACGTGCACACCGCAGCACGGGCCTTCGATTGGCTTGCCAGCATCCCCGCCTCCGTATTGCAGCAGCTGGTCACCGTCATCATCGTCGTGACCGTGGTACTGCAACTACTGTTCGCCCGCGAATGGCTGACCACGGTGATCGCCATAGGCAGCATGCTCGCCGGATACCTGATTTCATGGGGCATATCGCTGCTGCTTTGCGGGATCAGCGACAGGACGCTGGCGCTTTCGCTGGTCTCCGCCACCACGTTGCTGGATTCAGGATTGCTGCCGGGCATCTATTCCGCCATGGCGGCCTTCCTCACCGCTGCGGGACCGCGCCGCATCCGTTCCTCGGTCAAGTGGGGGTGGAACCTGCTCTATGCCACCGGTGCGCTCATGGTGATGCTGTCGTGGCATTCCGTGGCCGGTGCGCTGGTCTCGTTCTCCCTCGGCAGGGCGCTCGGCATGGTCATCCGCTTCGCCACGGGAACACGCAATACCGGCATATGGGGTGAGGAACTGGCGAATGCGCTGCGCGCCATCGGCCTTGACGTCGCCACGCTCACCCGCAGCCAGGAAGCGACCAGCCGCGTCCGTTCCCTCAACGCATCCTTGGACGACGATCTGGTGGAGGGGTCGCGCATCTACGATATGCACACCACCGCCGGCAAACGGTACGTGGTCTCCGTGCTCGACGCACAGACGCACACCGCCGGTTATCTCAAGCAGTTGTGGGATTGGCTGCGTTTCACCGGCATCCCCACCCGCCGCGACCGCAATGTCCGCGATGCCGTGCAACACCATTTCTCCATGCTGCTGGCGCTGCGCGCCGCGGGATTGCCAGCCATGGCACCCTATGGCGTGGCGGATACGGAGGAATCGGCGATTCTGGTACTCGATGCGCATACCGGAGAACGCCCGACGAATCTGAATATCCTCACGCGCGACGATGCCATCGAATACATGCGATTCCTCGACGTGGCCAACAGGCGCGGCTACACGCACCGCCGCATCACGCCCGACTCCCTTGCCCGAATGGATGGCGGCATCCCCGTCATCGCCGGCTGGCACAACGGCGACAGCGGTTCGACGAGCGCCAATATCGCACTTGACAAAGTGCAGCTGCTCACGCTGTTCGCGGCGCTGATCGGCGTGGACGACGCCCTTGCCGCCGCGCGCGAGGTGTGGGGCAAGGAAACGCTGCTGAAGATCGCGCCGTTCCTGCAGAAGGTCGCCATCCCCTCCCCCACGCGCGCCTTGGACTCCTGGGACAGGCAGCTGCTGAAGACGCTGCAGTCCTCCATCAACGCCATGGCCGACGACGAGCAGAGCGACGTTCCGGAAACGGTGACGCTGGCGCGCTTCTCCTGGCGGTCCATGCTGACCATGCTGCTGGTCATCGTCGCCGTGGTCGTGGTGTTCACCCAGCTCAAGCCGGAAGAGATCTTCGCGGCGCTGCGCAACGCCAATCCCACCATGGCCGTGATCTGTCTTGCGTTCGGCCTGCTGAGCTGGATCGGATCGTCGATCTCGCTCGGCGCGCTGATCGAAAAGGGCAAGCGGCACCCGCTCGGCGTGTTCATGAGCCAGGTCGCGGGCGGATTCGCCACGGTGTCGATGCCCGCCGGTGTGGGCCCGGCCTTCGTGAACCTGCAGTTCCTGCGCAAGTCCGGCTACCGCAATACCACTGCCACCGCCATTATGAGCGCGGTGATGGCCGTCTACTATCTCGCGTATTTCGTGCTGATCATCGGCATCGGCCTGTTCACCGGCAAGCACACGCTGTCGGGCAGCATCCCCACGAACACCCTGGTGATCGTGCTGGGCATCGTGGGTGCGGTGCTGGCCATCGCCATGATGATCCCGCCGCTGCGCCGCCTGATGCTGCAGCGTCTTGTGCCCATGGCGAAAACGTATTTCACGCAGCTCATCAATGTGCTGAACCAGCCCACCGAGCTTGCCGTCAGCATCTGCGGCGGCCTGTTGCAGAACATCACCACCGGTCTGGCGTTCTGGTCGGCCCTGCTCGCGTTCGGCGTGCATATGAACCCTCTTGAGACGATCTTCGTGTTCATGCTCGCCTACGCGCTCGGCTCCGCAGTCCCCACTCCGGGCGGCCTCGGCGGCGTCGAGGCGGCGCTTACCTTCGCTTTCGTCGCGGTCGGCGTCCCCCAGGGCGTGGCGCTGTCGGCCACGCTGCTGCATCGCGTGGTGTTCTATTGGCTGCGTATTCCGTTGGGAGCATTGGCCATGCGCTGGCTGAACAAGCACAATCTCGCCTGAATCGCGTCGCAATGCGCCGAACTTGTCACACAAGTCCCACATTTTTGCCCAAAACGGGAAGAAAACACGGAAAAACGTTGCCATAATGCGGTATTTGGCGGGTTCGTGCGCTAATATCTTACATGTCACAAACGGATGCACTCCTGGCGGAGTCATCCCCGGATAAAGAAGGACACTTATGGCATACAACAAGTCTGATCTCGTCTCGAAGATTGCTCAGAAGTCCAACCTGACCAAGGCTCAGGCTGAAGCTGCCGTCAATGCTTTCCAGGATGTGTTCGTCGAGGCTATGAAGTCCGGCGAAGGCCTGAAGCTGACCGGTCTGTTCTCCGCTGAGCGCGTCAAGCGTGCCGCCCGCACCGGCCGCAACCCGCGCACCGGCGAGACCATCGAGATTCCGGCCACCTACGGCGTGCGTATCTCCGCTGGCTCCCTGCTGAAGAAGGCCGTCACCGAGAAGTGATCTCGCACTGTATATGAGAACCCCCGACCACTGATGGTCGGGGGTTCTTTGTATATGTAACGCCGCACGCCGTACAATGCCGTAGGCTGTGCGACCCTGAGCGCGATGAACGCGCATCAGGGCTGTCAGCGCCTATTGCGCTGCGTGCAATGCGTCCATCAGCACGGTGAAATCCGGCGTGGGCGACGTGCCGAAGGGATCGAGCAGCACCGCCTCATGGCGCACGGGACTGGTGAGCGTGAACGTGGTCCAATCGCACGAATACTGCGCGTTCGCCTGCTGCGCCGCCGTAACGAACGCACCGCGCAATGCGGCACGGGTGCCTTGCGGCGCGACGCTGACCGCGCGATCGGCGGCCTGACGATCGGTGATCTCATGCAACTGCCCGTGCGCGATCAGTGAATCATATAGCCGCCCGTTGGCCACATCATGGTATTCCAGCTCAAGCCGTTCCAGAACGGTATGGGAGATGCCCGGGGTACGGCGCCGCATGGCCTCGGCGAGACGGTATTTCAACGCCCAATCCACCCGGCCTGCCAATGCGGCGATGTCGCCGCGTTCCAACGCGTTTAACGCCCAATCCCACGCTTCGAGGATCTCCTGCGGCGATGTGTTCGGCATGCTTGCCGCAACGCGGTCGCCATGGGCATGCACGAACGATTCGACCACCTCGAAATATCGACGCTGTATCTGCAGTGGCGTCAAGGATGCCGCAGTGCCGTCGGCTCCGGCAATGGATAGTCCCGCCTGGGGATCGTCGAGGAAACGGCTTACCGTACGGTTCGCCGACGCCGCATCGGTCAGGGCAAGACCTTCGAAACCCGATGGAACGCCACGGCGTACCGCGTCCTCGATGACGCACAGCACCAGATGCGTGGTGGCGAGCTTCACCCACGTGGCCCACTGGGAACGGTTGGAGTCGCCGATGATCACGTGCAGACGACGGTAGGATTCGGGATCGGCATGCGCCTCGTCGCGGGTGTTGATCATCGGGCGCGCGCGGGTCGTGGCGGAGGAGACCGCCTCATCAAGAAAATCGGCGCGCTGCGTGATCTGGAACCCCGACTCGGCGAACCGGCCGGCACCCGTGTACAACTGCCGGGTGATGAGGAACGGCAGCAGCTGGTCCTCGATCAGTTCGAGTTTGACGAAACGCCGGACCAGATAGTTCTCGTGGCAACCGAATGCATGACCGGCGGAATCGACGTTGTTTTTGAATACATGGATCGTGGCATGGTCGCCATGGCTGGCGCGCAGACGGGTCTGTGCGTCGGCGGCGAGCCGTCTCATGATGCGTTCCCCTGCCAGGTCCTGTAGCAGCGCGTCCTTCGGATCGAGCGCTTCGGCGGCGGCGTACTCCGGGTGGGAACCCACATCCACATACAGTCTCGACCCGTTCGTCAGGTACGTGTTCGTGGAACGCGCACGGGAAACGACCGGCTGGAACATCGTCATGGCCACCTGGCCCGCGTCCACGGCACGATCGGCACCCGTGACGGACACGCCGTATTCGGTTTCGATGCCGAAGATACGCGCGAAATCGTCACGCATCCCCGTGCTCGCATGCATGGCACGGGTGCTGCTGTCACGCAGCTGGGGCATCACTCGCCGCCTTTTTGCACGAAGCTGGACACATAGTCCTCGGCGCTGGTCTCCAACGTCGAGGCGATGTCGTCCAGCACGGAATCCAATGCGTCGAAGTCGTCCTGCTGCTGGCCGGCTGCGGCCTTGGCCACCTGCTCCTCTTCGGCCGGCTGCTGGTTTTCCTGCTGTTTTTGCTGGAATTGCTGAGGCATGATCATGCCCTCCTTAAACACTGCTAGACGGAATACCGCCTGATTACTGCTGGGCGAGGATCGGCTTGAGTTCTCGGTCGATCAGCCCGTTGGTGCATACGATGTCGTTGTTCTGGCGCCAATGGATGTTGCTGCCGTCCCAACGGTGCAACGCTCCCTGCGCCTCCCACACCACGACTGCGGCGGCGGAGATCGCGGGCACGTCCCATTCGTGCAGCTCCGGCTCGAAGTATGCGTCGTAGGTGCCGTCGGCGACTTTGCACAGGTCGAGCGATGCCGGCCCGACACGCTTGACATCGGCGGGGTGATGCCCGGCGAGCGCCGCCACCGTAGCCAGTGCACGTTCCGATTCACCGGGAACGTAGGACATGCCGAAGCTCACCACGGCACCCTCGAGGTTCGGCGTGACGGAGGGCACGACCTTCTCGCGTTTCTCGCCCAACGGCGTATTGCGGATGCGCACCGCACCGCCGCCTCGTACCGCCACATAGGTTTCACCCAACGCCGGGGCATGCACGATGCCGAGCATGGGCTGGGCGGATCCCTCCTGGTTGAATTCGAACAGGGAGATGGTGACGGCCCATTCGCTCATATTGCGTACGTAGTTGATCGCGCCGTCAAGCTTGCCGACACACCAGTAGCGCTGGCCCGGGCGGCATTCGGCGGGGCGCGTCTGCCAGAAACCATCGAAATGCTCGATATCCGCAAGCCTGCCGGAAACATACCGCAGCAGGCGATTGTCGACCTCGCTGACGAATTGCCGGCCGTCCTCACCACGTGTGATGACGGTGCCGTGCGAGTTCAGCTGGTCCTGCAGCGCGTGGGCGCCGGCGGCCTTCACCGTCTCGACGACCTTCATTGCCAATTCGCGTAGATTTTCTTGCTGTGCCATAGTGCCTCATTCTAACTTCGCCCGGCGATTGCGCCGAGGGCCTGCGCCGCATCGACGGCATCGTCCACGAACGCGGCGGCCTGCGCCTTGCCGAATGCCAGCGGATCGGACATGTCGAGGGAGACGAGATCCTCCTGCCTGAAACCATGGGACTGCGCGGCAGAGGCATTGCCGTATGTGACGTCGAGCTCGTGGCTCAGCGAATCCGCCTTGCGCACGGTGATATGCGACCAGCTGGCCGCCACGATCTGTTCGGGGAAACGCCTGACCAGCTCGGCACGCAGCCAGGCACGCGTGTTCTCCGGCGCGTTGGACGCGGCATGGTCAAGCTGAGCGTCATCGACGATGCGTTCGGTATGCGATGCGACCTTGGCATATATGGATCGGGCCGGGTCGAGCGCCGCCCAGCTCAAATCGATGGCGGCCAGGCGCGGATCGTTCCATTCCGCGCCGCCGAGCCTGCGACGCATCTTCTCCAGCAGCTGCCATTTCAGCAGCCATTCGACGCGTCCGGCTTCGGCATGCAGGGCGAGACGCTCGTCATCCGAGGCGTGGCGGATCGCGGCCGTGTCGGCGAGCGCCTGCCCCCACATGGCCATGACATTGCGGGTCTGCCGATCCTCCCATGCTGGCTCGCCCTTGGTATCGGTGCCGAGCACGCTTGCCGCCACCGCGTACACCGCACCGCGCAACCGCACCTGCATCTGCCAGGCGGTGATGGTTCCGCCGTATTCCAAGGCGAGTTCGGCATTAAGGCTGAGATCGTGGGACACCGTATGCATGGCCTCGACGGGGTCCGCGAGTCGAAGCCCTTCGATGAGTCCGCGCATGTCGTAGCCGGCCTCATCCGCGTGCTCAAGCGTCCATAGCAGCATGCTGGTGACGCCGAGTTTGAGCACCTGCGGGGTGTCCATGCGGTTGGCGTCGCCCACGATCACGTGGAGTCTGCGGTATGCGCCGGTGGCATGCGGTTCGTCGCGTGTGTTGATGATGGGACGGTCGAAGGTGGTCTGCAATCCGATTTTGGCGTGGATGTAGTCGGCGCGCTGGCTGAGCTGGTAGCCTGCGATCTCGCTGTGCTCGCCGATGCCGACGCGCCCGGATCCCGCCCAGATCTGACGCGAGATGAAATGGGCGGTCATCAGGCCTGCCACGTCATCGAACGGTACGGCACGCTGCATCATGTAATTCTCATGCGTTCCCCAGCTGGCTCCCTTGCCGTCCACATTGTTGCGGTGCAGTTCGATCGCGTGCCCGGTGTTGTGACTGGCCTGGCGTGCCGCGGCGAGCATGAGCCGGTCGCCGGCATGGTCGTAGGTGACGGCCTGGAACGGATCAGTGGTTTCCGGGGCGGAATATTCCGGATGCGCGTGGTCGACGTAGATACGACCGCCGTTGGGCGCGATGACGTTGGTGATGTTAAGCTGCGGCGAATCGGTGAGCATGTCCGGACGTGCGGCTGCCCGGTCGAGCCGTGTGCCGCGCGCGTCGTTGACCGGATCCTCCTGCCGGTAGTCCCATCGGATGTGACGGTTGCCTTCGGTCGTCGCGGCCGCCACCACGTCGAATGACAGCTGCACCGGCTGATAGTGCCGTGTCCCGGCCTGCGAGACGGCGTATTCCGTTTCCGTCCCCATCACGCGCTGCACGCTCATGATCGTTTCCTCCTGCTGTGTGCTGGTTTGCCGTTCCCGTTATTCGCTCTGCGTATCGACCGGCCTGATGGCGGTGATGCTGCCCGCCTCGAACCCGTTGACGCGGCTCCACTGGGCCGGATCGGTGTCCAGCAGCGAGTCGCGGGTCTCGCGGAATTCGTCTTCGACCGCCGACGCAAGCAGGTCGGCGTTCAATGCGACCTCCGCGCCGGTACGGATCGAGGCCTTGACCGCGCGTGTCTTGGCACGGTCGACGATGTTCTTCAGGCTTGCGCCGGACACCACGTCGGCGAGGAACAGGCCGCGCCAGCGCCCGTTCGAGTCGCGCACCTGCGCAAGCTGGCGTCGCAGCGACCTGTCCATGATGTCGCGCACCAGGACGGTAGCAAGCGCGGAGGCGTCCGTCCCCTGCTGCAACGGCAGATCATCGGTGAGGTAGTGTCGCACGATCGCCACGGCGGATTCGGCAGTGGGCCTGTCGATGCGGATCTTCACGTCCAAGCGTCCGGCGCGCAGGACGGCCGGATCGATCATGTCCACACGATTGGACGCACCAATCACCATCACATTGTCCAGGGTCTCCACGCCGTCGAGTTCGGTGAGGAACTGCGGCACGATGGTGGTCTCCACATCGGATGAGACGCCCGAACCGCGTGTACGCAGCAGCGAGTCCATCTCGTCGATGAACACCACCACCGGGCGTCCGTCCGCCGCGCGTTCGCGGGCGCGGGCGAAGATCAGACGGATCAGGCGTTCCGATTCGCCGACGTATTTATTGAGCAGTTCCGGTCCCTTGACCGAGAGAAACACGCCGCCGCCTGCGCCCGATTCCTCGGCGAGTGCATGTGCCACGGCCTTGGCGATCAGCGTCTTGCCGTTGCCCGGAGGCCCGTAGAGCAGCACGCCCTTGGGCGCGCGCAGATTATAGCGTTCAAAGAGCTTATGGTGCAGAAACGGCAGTTGGACCGCGTCGCGGATGCGTTCGATCTGGCTGTCGAGGCCACCGATGTCATCGAAGGTGACATCCGGCACCTCCTCAAGTACCAGGTCGAGGGCGTCCTCCTGCGGCAGCACGGCAATCGCCAGACGCGCGGACGGGTCGACGATCACGCGCTGCCCGTTGGCAAGATGCTCAAGCGCCAGCTCGCCGGAACGACGCACCGCGGTCAGCGAACCGCTGGCGTCGCCGACCAGCAGACGTCCGTCGTCGAGCACCTGCGCGATGGTGCGCACCGTGCCCACGGTGTCGGCACCGCGCTGATCGACCAATACCATCGACTCGTTGAGCAGAACGGTATTGCCGGCCGTCAGACGTGCGGCGTTGAAGTTGGCCGAGACCGGCACGATCATGCGGCGCGTGCCGGCGATCACCTCCGCGGACGCATGCTGTACGCCGTACTCGTCCGTGCGGCTTGAATCGACACGCACCATGGTGGCGAAGGTCAACGGCGGCTGGGCAAGCTGTGCGAGCTGGGCGCGGGCCTTGTTCAGTTCCTTGCCCGCCCGTGTCAATGCCTCGGCCAACGCATGGTTCTTGGCCATAAGCTGATCGTTCGCCTGTGCAAGCGCTTCGGCATCGACGGCATCGTTCGCCCTCACAGAAGCGGTTTGCGATGCGGCGCCCGGTTTCCGTTCATCCATAAGCACGCGCCTTTCCTCTATGTCCAATGCCGTTCGCAACGGCTGCTGCCTCTACAGTAAGGCCTTCACATGCCGTTCGGCGGTGTTTGTCCCAACGTTTTCCCACAATCGAAAGCATGACAGCACCCCTTTGCCCTACTCATACCACGTCCGACAGGCCTTCCTTGAACCACCCGGGCCTACTGGTGATGGATGTCGATTCCACGCTGATCGACGAGGAAGTGATCGACGAACTGGGCAAGGCCGCGGGCTGCGGCGAGCGCATCGCACAGGTGACCGAGCAGGCGATGCGCGGCGAACTGGATTTCCGCGAGGCGCTGCGGGCACGCGTGGCACTGCTGGAGGGGCTGCCGGTCAGCGTGTTCGATGAGGTGTACCGGCACATCCATTTCACGAATGGCGCGCATGAGCTTATCGATACGTTGCATGCGCATGGCTGGCATGTGGGTGTGGTGTCGGGCGGTTTCCACGAGGTGGTGGACCGTCTGGCGGATGATGCGCATATCGACTATCGTCTGGCAAACCGCTTGGAGACCCGCGACGGCGTACTCACCGGCAAGGTGCTGGGCGAGATCGTGACCAAGCAGGTGAAGCTCGATTCCCTGCACACGTGGGCAGACGAATTGGGCTTGCCGATGAGCCAGACAGTGGCCATGGGCGACGGCGCGAACGATATTCCCATGATTCTGGAGGCCGGGCTCGGCATCGCGTTCTGTGCCAAGCCCAAGACCCGTGAGGCGGCTCCCGCGGCGATCACCACACGCGATCTGCGCCTGGTGCTTGATTTTCTCGAATAGCTGCCATCTCACTCGCCTACCGGCGTTCCGGTTCTGCGGCTTGCGGCATGTCATCAAACCGCAGGACCAATACGGGTTCAGTCGAGATAGGCGCTATCGGCCAGACGGGCGCCACGTGCCCAGTCGGCGGCACGCATGGCCTTCTTGCCCTGCGCCTTGACCTCCAGCAGTTCCAGCGGAGTGCTGCCGGTTCCCATCCATACGTTCTTCTTGCCTGCCTTGAGCGCACCCGGTGCCAGTTCGCTCGGCACATTCGGCTGCTGCGGGTCGGCGGGACGGGCGTTCAGCACATGCAGGCTGATCGATTCTTCCGCTTCGCCGGTGACGTGCAGGTTCGCCCATGCGCCCGGATTCGGCGTGCATGCGCGGATCTGCCTGTCGATGGCCTCCACCGTATCGTGCACCGCCACATGCGCGTCCTCGACGCTGATCTTATGCGCATATTCCGCCTGTTCGTGGGCCTGCGGCACGAATTGCGCGGTGCCGTCGCCGACCTTGGCCAGCGCGTCCACATACATCGGCGCGCCTTCCTTCGCCAGTCGATCAAGCAGTTCGCCGGATGTCTCGCGTCCGGTCAGCTCGATGGTCATCGAGGCGATGACAGGGCCGTCGTCCAATCCCTCGCCCACCTTGAACACGTCGGCGCCAGTCGTGGCGTCGCCCGCCCAGATGGCGCGCTGCGCGGGGGCAGCGCCACGCCATTTCGGCAGATTGGAGAAATGCAGGTTGTACCAGCCCAGAGGCACCGCGTCGAGCACGTTCTTGGGCAGGATGTTGCCGTAGGCGATCACCGCGGCGATGTCGGCATGCAGGACGGCGAGCGTGTCCAGAAACTCCGGGCTGCGCGGCTTGTCGGTGAACACGGGGATGCCGAGTTCCAGGGCTGCGGCCTTCACCGGGCTTGCGGTGAGCTTGCGCCCGCGGCCGGTGGGAGCGTCCGGCCGGGTGAGCACGCCGACCACCTCGAAGCGGGGATCGTCGGCGAAGGCGCGCAGCGAGGGCACCGCCACGTCCGGTGTTCCGGCAAACAGCAGTCGTAATGTCATACGTTCTCCTTGATTCTTATGAGGTTCTTGCAAGATTCCTGACCAATGCGACCGAGTAGGACCGAAAAACGGCCTCTCGGTTCGATTACTGGACGCCCGGGATGGCGACGCCGTTGGCGATGAGCAGTTCACGCAGCTTCGCCGGATCGCGGAACCTGACGCCACGAATGCCCACGGCGTTCGCACCCACGATGTTCATCGCCTTGTCGTCCACGAAGACCGCGCCTTCGGCACCGATGCCGAACTCCTCAAGCGCCTTGCGGTAGATCGCGCTGTCCGGCTTGCGCAACCGCACATAGCCCGACACCACCTTGCCGTCCAGCTGCTGCAGGATCGGCGTGGCACGCTGCGCGATCGGGAACAGCTCCTTCTCCCAGTTCGACAGGCCCCACACGCCGATGCCGGCGGCCTTGAGGTCGTTGAGCAGCACACGCGCGCCCGGCACCACACCGGTGAGGGAATCCTCGAAATTATCGAGATAGTACGCCAGGATGTCCGCCCACTTGTCGCCATGCGTCTGACGCATCCATGCGATGCCCTCCTCCGGCGTGGCACCGGCATCCATACGATCGTTGGCGTCATAGAAGCCCGAGATATCGTTGTCGAGGAACTGTTCGATGGTCGCCGCGCTATATCTGGGGACCAACGCCGCGACGGGGTCCCAGTACAGCAGCACATTGCCGAAATCGAAGATCACGTCCGTGATCGGCTTGCCGGCATTCGCTGCCGCCTCGCCCTGCGCCACCAGCGTGTCGTATTCCATGTCGGGCTCTCCAGGCCATCCCTTCATCGCATGCTCCTTGCCGTATCGGTTCCGTTGTCGTCGATGCTTCGTTTTCCGGCCATAACCGTATCGCCGGGTTGCAAAACGCACCGCCTTCATTATGCCGCATCGCGCAGCCACCGTCACCGCCCGCCGCCGGTCGTCAGATCAGATCCTTGGGATCGAGCTGGAAGCGCAGCTCCCCGAACTCACGCGAGGCGACATGCCGAGCGACCTCATGCTGCAATCGTCGTGCAAGCTCTTCGCGCCGCGCATAGGGCACACGCACCACGGCCTTGACACGATCGGCGGTCGCCTCCAGCTCACGCGCGTTCAGAGTACGCGGCTGCGCGATCGGCACCGGGCCAAGCAGCCCCGGCCATTCCTCGCCGAAATCCACGGGAACGACACCCTCCCCCGCATCCGCCGCGGGCACGCCAGCCCCGCCGGAAACGGTTGGGGCCGCGGCGAAACGCCCTTGGTCGAATCCGCCACGCGGATCGTGGGGTGCCGGGCATACCGCCATATCCCCTCCGATCACGCCGATATGCTCCAACGCCGTGCGCACCGATTCATCCCGACCCCACACGCATGCCACCGAAACGACCGGCGGCATGCCGGTGCTTCGGCGTTCCTGCAGCTCCTGCTCGGCGAGGATCGAGGAATCCCATAGCATCAGCGACCTGGCGATGGCCGGATAGGTCTCGCCGATGATGAGCACCTGACCGCCGCGCGTCCGTGGCGCGCACATCGAGGCCGCGCGCATCCATGCGGCAAGCGTGTCCACGCGCGCATCGAGCCCCGGCTTGTACAGGCTGTTCCACGCGTCGAGGATGGCGACGGAAGCGTATTCGCCATACCGTGCCGTGCCGTTTCTTTCCACGCCAGTGACCCGTACGCGCGGTTCGGCACCCGGCGTGGCGACGACGATGACCGGCTTGCCGTCGATGACCTCGATGGGACCGTTCGGCTGGCTCGGACTCGACAACATGACCGGAACCCCACGGAACAACCCGCGAAGCTCATCCGCCGTGCCGGCCGCACCGACATGCACCACGCGCAGTCGCTCGCCATGGCAATACGGGCATGTCCAGTTCATCGCGGCATGCCCGCACCACCTGCAGCGCGGCGTATTGGCACCGTGGACGCGCTGCAACGGGCCCGTGCAACGGGCGCAACGGGCCTGCCGCAGGCATTTCGGATTCGCACAGCTCAGCGCTTCGGCCACGCCGTCAGCGGGTATGGAGAACAGCACCGGACCGGATTGCAGCGCCTGGCGGATGTTGTTGACCGCGGTGTGCGGCACTCTGGCGCCGATCGAAGGGTCCGCCAGGCGTGCGAGCTCGTCGCGGTTCAGCCAACGCACCCACGGGCAGGTGTCCTTGAGCACGCTGGGCAATGGGCGTATCGCCCTGCTGGGGCCGCTTACCGCGCTGGCGACGCTCTGGGTGCGGAATGCCGTCGAGCCGCCCTGAGCACAGTCCACCTCCCATTGGCTGAGCGGGCTCCGGGCATTGGCGAGCGCCACGAACACCCCACCATGCAATCTGGCACGCAGATGCAGCACGCCGCGCGCCTGGGCATAGGGCATCATGCCGTCCGCCTGCTGGTAGGCGGCATCGTCCATGATGGCGAACAACGCCGCCCCTTCCACCGGGGCATACATGGCGGCGCGCGTGCCGATCACGCATTTCACCTTGCCTGTGGCAATGGCCAGCCAGGCGCGGTAGCGATCCGCCGGCGGCAATGCGGCAGTAAGCACCGCAACATCGCCGGTCCAGCCGCCTGTCGCCGAACCATGTTGTGCGAACCGTTGCAATCCCAAGGCTTCCAGCTCATGCAGCAGGGCATCGGTTTCCCGGGCATCCGGCAGCACCATCACCGCGGCCTGACCGGCCAGCATGGATTCCGCCGCCATCCACGCCAAGGCCTTGGCCGCGGACTCCTCGCCCGGCAACGGATCGAAGACGAACGACCGGAACGTACTGCCATGCAGCGCGGCTTGCAGATCACGCACACCGGTATCGTACGAGCCGGCCATGCCTTCGAACGCCTGGCCGACCGCTTGCGACAGGCGTTGCGTCGTCTGCCTCGCCATGGCACCGCCGCGTTGGAACGACGACACCAGCTGCTGTTCCTTTTCCACCTTCGCCACACGGGGTGGGATCGCCAGTCGCAGAATATTGGCCCACGTGCCGCCGTATGCTTCGGCGATGGCGGATATGTCGCGACGCTGCGCCTCGGATACCCGTACTCCCCCGACGAACACACGCTCCACGTATCGCAGCGATGCGGCGGCGATATCGCTGCTGTCCGCACGTTCCCAGATGATGCCGTTCACCCGCTGCCCACCGAATCGCACACGCACCATTGCGCCCGGTTGGGCATATTCGGAATCCTTCTCGTCGACGAGATAGTCGAAGGTCTGCCCCAGATGCGCGGCCTGGACATCGAGCACCACCCGCACGATCGGAGCGACTGCGGCCCTGATATGTCTGGATGCGCGCGAACGGCGCTTGCGGGGGGCCAACCCGTCAAGCGCCAGTTGCTCTGCATCCTCGAAACTCATGGTTTCAGCTTACGTCACTATACGGGAAAAGGCGGTTGGAACCGGGCCCGCAGCCTGATTCCAATCGCCTTTTTCGTTTTCGTTTGTCGACTTCGCTCTGGGCGAATCCGATCAGTGGACCGGCCACCACGGGCGCAGCGGATAGTTGTCGGTGCCGTCGCGGTTCGGCTTGATGCACAGATACTGGTGGATCTGGATGTTGTTCATCTCGAAGTTGTAGGCGCATCCGGCCATATACAGACCCCACAGACGTGCCTTGGGCTCGCCGACCATCTTCACGGCCTCGTCCCAGTGCGCCACCAGGTTCTCGTTCCAATGGTGCAGGGTGAGCGCGTAATGCTGGCGCAGGTTCTCCTCGTGGATGACCTCGAAGCCGGCGTCGTGCACCTTCAGTTCGATCTCGCCCGGGGAGGCGAGCTGGCCGTCGGGGAAGATGTACCGGTCGATGAACGGACCGGCGGACTTGCCGGCATACGAGCAGGTGCGGGTGATCTGGTGGTTGAGCAGCATGGCACCCGGCTTGAGCTTGTCGTAGATCTCCTTGAAGTAGGCCGGGTAATGCTTGACGCCGACGTGTTCCATCATGCCGAGCGAGCAGATGCCGTCGAAGTCGCCTTCGGGAACATCGCGGTAGTCCATCAGACGGATCTCGGCCAGGTCCTCCAGCCCTTCGCGCTTGATCCACTCCTGCCCCCACTTGACCTGTTCCTCGGCCAGGGTGACGCCCAGCACATGGATGCCGCGCTTGGCGGCCTCGATCTCCATGGAGCCCCATCCGCAGCCGATGTCGAGCAGACGGTCGCCGGGCTTGAGGTTGAGCTTGTCGAGCACGAGGTCGAGTTTGGCCTTCTGTGCGTCCTCCAGCGAGACGCGCGGATTGTCGAACACCGCGCAGGTGTAGGTCATGGATGGGCCGAGGAACATCGCATAGAAGTCGTTCGACTGGTCGTAGTGATAGCTGACGGTGGCTGCGTCGCCGGCCTTGGAGTGCGGCAGCAGGCCTTCGCTGATGCGCTTGAGCTTGCTGGGGCCTTCGATGCTCGGCGGTTCGGGATGACGGATGCCATGGCTGGCGATTGTGCCCAACGCCTCGGCCAGCTTGACCGGATTGGGCTTGCGCGCATAGGGCTTGAGCTGCGTCAGCTGCTTGAACACGCCGTATGGATTGCCCGGAATCAGCTGCGGCGAATCGATGTCGCCCTGCAGATAGGCACGGGCCAAGCCGAGCTCACCGGGATTATCGACCAGATAATACACGGCACGGGAATTCCTGACCTGGATGCACAACGGGGCGTCCTCGGGCCCCATCGAAGATCCGTCGAACGCCTCGACCCTCAGCGGAGCCTCAGGCTTGACGAACAGCTGCACCATATCGGCGACCTTCATCCCCAACATTGCCTCCTTAATGATTGCATTGTTGCGTACGGAATCGCACATGCGGTTTCGTGAATCCATGCGGGATTATAGTCCCGTCAATCGTTTCCTCCGGCGGGAATTTATATATCGGCGAAACTAATATGTCCGCATATTGGACATCAGTATGGTCTGCCGGCACACTTTCCGGCATATCGCAAAAAGCGTCCAGCCCAATCCCATATGGATCAGGCAGGACGCTTCTTCATGCCGTTACATCTGCGGATCACAGCCTATAGCGCCGCACGATCCGCATGCCCTGCATGCGTATCAGGCCTTGATGGCGGCCTTGAGCTCGTCGACCTTGTTGAGCTGCTCCCAGGGGAAATCCACGTCGACGCGGCCGAAGTGGCCGTATGCCGCGGTCTTCTCGTAGATCGGTCGCTTCAGGTCGAGCTCGTCGATGATCGCGGCCGGACGCAGATCGAACACCTTGCGCACTGCGGTGGCGATCTGATCGCGGGTCACGCCGATCTCGGTGCCGAAGGTCTCCACGTTCACGCTCACCGGATCGGCAACGCCGATGGCGTACGCGACCTGGACCTCCACGCGGTGCGCCAGACCGGCGGCCACGATGTTCTTGGCCACCCAACGGGTCGCATAGGCGGCGGAACGATCCACCTTGGACGGATCCTTGCCGCTGAACGCGCCACCGCCATGATGAGCGGCACCGCCGTAGGTGTCGACGATGATCTTGCGGCCGGTCAGACCGGCATCCGCAGCAGGGCCGCCGAGCACGAAGGAGCCCGTCGGGTTCACCAGTTCGCGGTAGTCGTCGTGACGGACCTTGCTTCCCAGCACCTCGTCGAGGATCGGGTCGATCACATGCTGCTTCAGCTGCTCGGCAAGCCACGCCTGGGTGACCTCCGGATCATGCTGGGTGGAGATCAGCACCGTGTCCACACGCACGGGCTTATCGTCATTGTCATATTCGATGGTGACCTGGGTCTTGCCGTCCGGGCGCAGATGCGGGACAATGCCCTCGTGACGGACCTGCGCCAGGCGGTAGGCGAGACGGTGCGCCAGGTAGATCGGCAGCGGCATGTATACGTCGGTCTCATCGGTGGCATAGCCGAACATCACGCCCTGGTCGCCGGCACCCTGTGCCTCGTAGCGTTCCTCGCGGCTGGCGGCGGATTCCTGCTCTGCGCTCAGACGCGACACACCTTGGTTGATCTCGGAGCTCTGCTCGACGAGCGCAACCAGCACACCGCAGGAGTCGGCGTCAAGACCGACCTCGGAGCTGGTGTAGCCGATGCGGCGCAGCGTGTCGCGCACCTTGGCCTGTACGTCGACGTACCCTTCGGAGCTTACTTCGCCGAACACCATGAAGGTGCCGGTGGCGGCGCTCACTTCTGCTGCGACGTGGGACGACGGATCCTGCGCCAGCAGGTCGTCGAGAATGGCGTCGGAAATCTGGTCGCATACCTTATCGGGGTGGCCTTCGGTGACGGATTCCGCGGAAATAAGTCGTTTTTCAGTCATATCATCCCTCTTTCGGACTTATCGCCCCGCTCTTGGGCGAGGCACAATGATACGTATTGGCATATTGCCATATTCAGTTTTTCGATATTCAGTTTTCTTCGGTTATGAAGTCTTCCACGCGTGATCGGAAATGCCAACATTCGGCGATTCTTCGCGGTAGGCCGAAATCACAGGCGCATCCGCGCCCATGGGACATCCGGCATGCGAAGGGGCTTGCCCGGCTCGAAAGCCGATGCAAGCCCCTATTTCGCCATGCGTCTCATATGCCGCGGATCAGTTGCCTTCGGTCAGGTCGTCCTCGCCGAGGGTCTCCTCCAACAGGCCTTCGTCGATCTCTCGGAAGGCGATGGACAGCGGCTTGTCCTGGCTCTGATATTCAACCAGCGGGCCGACGTTCTGCAGCAGACCTTCGTTGAGCTGGGTGAAGTAGGAGTTAATCTGACGTGCGCGCTTCGCGGCGAAAATCGCCAGCGCGTACTTGGAATCGGCGTGCTTCATCAAATCGTCGATAGACGGAGTCGCCAGTCCGGTGGGGGTGGGCTCAGTGCCGAATGCCATATGCGTTATCTCCAAACATGGAAAACTATCTTAACCGAGCCAAGTATAGCTTTGGGCGGAGACTACGCCGATATGGCGTACAGTGCGCTCCGGCTGCAGGCACGAGAAGTCAGTCCTCCTGCGCGTCCTCGTCATCGCCATCGCCAGCGGCGTTTTCGTCGGGCATCTTGGTCAGCAGCAACATGGCGAAGCAGACGCCGCCCGTGGCCAAGCCGAACGAGCCGGCCACGATTCCCTTGCCCAGAATGCCGAACACCAGCGAGAGCACCGCAAGCACCATGCCGAACATGCAGAACACCGCGTACTTATCCAGTTTCATGTCTTGTTCCTTCCGTTTGCGCCATGCAGCGCCGGCACGGCCACGTATTCACGCCATCGTACCGCAAGCGGGGAAGAGACTGCGGGCACCCGCTGCCTTTCGTTCACCTCTCCGGTTACTCGTCATGCTTGCCAAATGGCTTGTTTACGGCATCAGGCTCAATCAGCAATCGGAAAACCGGCCGCACGCAGCTCGGCCACGGCGTCCACAATCGGAATGCGCTCCTGCTCGATCCTCAGATACGTCACGCCCTCGCCGGTGCACAACGCCTCGTACAGCGTGCGTTCCTTGGCGGTCAGCCCCGGTGTTTCACCGATCTTGCGAGGTTCGATGATCGTGTTCTTGTCCGTGTACTCGGTGCCGAACCGCTGATAGCGCCTATAGGCCGGCATGTCCATCAGGATGGAATCGCAGCCGATCCCCGATTCGCGCACTCCGGATAGGATCTCAAGCCCGTCCGCATCCATATCGCCCCAATAGACGACATGCGGTATATCCACGATCCACGGCAGCAGCGTCGCGATGCGATTCGATGCCCAGCCGCCGCCGAAGATGCAGATGCAATCATCAATGCGCGGCAGTTCCTGGTAGTCGTCTTTGTTCTCCACAATCACCGCATATTGGTATTTCGCACAATCCGCGATGACCCAAGGTTCGGTGACGTACAGATCCGGGTAGCCGCGATGGCCCGGGTCGAGGTAGCGCATGCGGATCTCGCCCGGCCTCTCCTCGAAGTCAAGCGACGTGCGGTCGAGCAGCAGGCAAATCGCCTTGCGGCGTTTGGAGCTTGCGGTTCCCAGCCATTTGGCGGAGAATCCGGGGATTGCCACGGCGCGCGGCCTCATGCCGGATGCGTCGTGCTTCTCGAAATAATGAGTGGCCTGCACGACCAGCTCGAAATCAAGGTCGCTCATGCCGTCGAGCTTGCGCACGACCGAGATGAGGATGTCTTCGCCGACGGAAAATTCCTCACGCAGCCGCAACAGTCGCTGCCTTGTAGTGCGGTATCGCCGTGCGCACTGCCGCCCGGCAATCGCCAATGCCGTCCGTTCATCGGGCACCGATACGCGTTCCACCAGTGGCGTCGTGCCGCAATACGCTCCCAGCGAACGGGACTTCTCCTCATACTGACAGCCATGCGATTGCGCCCAGGAACGAATCGCCCTCGCCGTGGCGATGCAGGTGTCCGAATCCTGCATAAGCTCGCTTTTCGTCGGTTTGCGGATACCGAATTCATAGGGCCATTCCGGTTCCACCACTAATCGCTGCTTGTCGAGACGATCCTCGACACGTTTCACAAGCTGTCGTTCGACGCTCGCCGCAAGCTCCTGCTCACGTTGCGTTACACCGACATTGCTCGTATTCGTTGCTGGCATGGGACTTCCTTTCCGGTTTCCGGCTCATGCGCCGATGCCGTGTGCTTGGCGCGGCTGTCTGCGGACGCAGGCAGCCTCGTTATCATCCACCGGATAAACCGCCGGACGAATCAGACCACCCACGCCCATAGACCATCCACCGAGGACGGAATGCCCACGGCTGCTACATGCCCTGGGATTCCCCGCCTTCGGCATCTTCGCCCTTCTGCTCTTCGCCGCTTTCCCCGCTCATATCGGCCGCGATCTCCGATTCAAGCCGGGTGATCTCGTCGGAGGTGATCTCCTGCAGGTAGGAATGACCGTTGGAGGTGTCCTTATAGGCCACGTATGCCTTGGTCGCCACCTCAAGGATCTCGGCCGTCTTGCTTTCCGGCGCGGATACGATCACCTGGAATCCGAGCTTGGGCAGTACGCCTAGGGCGCGCTGTGTGTAGCGTCCGTCGGCCTTGATCAGCGCCTCGTCGAGGAACAGCGTGGTGTAGGTCGGCTGGCCGGTCACATCGCCGCCAAGCAGATAGATCAGCGCGGCGCCGTAGATGAACGACGTAAGCTCCTGCAATGCGCCGCCGGAACGTCCGCCGGTCGAGGTGATGCGCTCGTCCGGCCCGTCCTCATGCTTGACGATCGCATAGAACGAGCAACGGCAACGCGGGTCAAGGTTCTTCGCGCCATAGCTTTTGATGCCGTTCGCATCGCGCACCTGGCTCAGCTCCTGCCGCAGCTGGTCGACCAGCGTACGGCAGCGTGCGAACTGCTTGCGCGTGGCCGCCGGATCGTCCTGATCGCTTTGCTTCCAATCGTTCAGGTCCGCGATGGTGTTCCGCATCAGCCCCACGAACTCGTGGGCCGGCTGGTGCACGTCCACGCTGATCGACAGGCTGCCGTGGCGCGGGCCGAACTGCTGCCCCTTGAGCATCGCGTTGATGCGGTCGAGCTGTTCGTCGATGCGCTTCTTGTCGGTGTCGACGGCGCGCGCGATCTGCATGAAGCTCATGCGCAGCTTCTCAAGGCTGTTCACGTACTCCTCGTCCGTGGCCTTGCGCGTGCTGAGCATGTCGAGGCTGCGAAGCTCCTCGACGTAGAACTTGTATTCCTCCACGCTTGCGGTGACGGTGTTGTCGCCGGGATCGTAGGCCTCCAGATAGTCGGCCATGCGCGTCTCGACATTGGCGCGCATCACATCCGCCTGGTCGTTCAGCGAGGTGATGCGCTTGCGGATCGCATTGGCCATTTTGGTCACGATGAGGTCCGAGTATAGGCCCTCGCCGTTGACGACATTCGAAGTGATGAGCTCCGCACGACTCGTGTTGGGGGAAATGCCGTAGACCGCCTCGTACATGTCGGTGAGCTGATTGGACAACGCGCCGGGCAGCAGCGCATCGTCGAATTCTGCCTTGCCGTACTTGCTGAGCCAATCCTGTTCGACCTGCATGGCGTGCGAGGCGGTGTTCAGGTCGACTCGGGCCCGGGCCCTGGCCATATTGGCCTGGTCGATCTTGGCGTTCAGACCGTCGCGTCGTGCCGTCAGCTTGGCGAGTTCGGGATTGCTGCGAATCTCCTCGATACGCGCCTTCAGATCCTCGACCTTCTGCTCGGCGCCGACCACGTCGACCTTGCTCCAGTCCATATCGGAGATGAAGTTCGCCAACTCCTTCTGGTCACGCAGCAGATCCACCTGACGCTTCGCACGCTCGTGGCGGATCGTGGCCTCGGCCAGATTCTCGATGGCCTTCTCGAGCTTGCGCTGCAACTCGGTCAGGTACCGCTCGTTGACGAAACCGATGATCATATGCGTGTTCTTGATGCCGTGGAAGCCATGCGCCCCGGACTTGAGCTGGCCATCCGTCTGCACCTGGCGTTCGTCGCGGTCATCGTCGTCGATGGTCTGCACGCATTTCGCGTCGAAGCGTTCCGAAGCGACCTGCTCCCTCAACCATCCGGTGAACGGAGAGCCGGCCTTGAACCGCAGCTTGCTGGACATCCAGCCCTTGGTACTGGCCGTGTCGTATGAGGCGTCGGTGTCCACGAACTGCCAGGTGCGGCGGATCATCAGGCGCGGGTCGATGCTGCTGACCTTCTTGGCAAAGCCCTGCTCGTAGCGCTTATCGACCAGAATGGTCTGCGCGATGGGCGCATAGGTCACGTTCATCGCCACACGCCACGCTTCGGAATCCTCGCGTACGTCCATGAGCTCCGCCACATACGGCAGATGCTTGGGATCAAGCCCTACGGCATCGGCCAGCATGCCGCGCGCCTCGTCCATGGCCTGCGTGATGCGGGTCTTCTGGTTGCGCTGGCGATTCAAATCGGCCTGCAGGCTTTCCCGTTCCTTACGGCGATCACGCACCTCGTCGTACATCGCGTCACGCTGGTTCTCGCGCTGCGCCTTGTCGATATCGTAGGAGTCGAGCGCCTGGGCGATGGCGTCACGCTTGATATTCCAGTGCTCCTCGTTGTTCGGCATGGTTTCGCCGGCCTGCTGGAAACGGGCCTGCACGCTTGTGCGCTGCTTGCGCGTCTCCTCGGCGTCGCGGCGTGCGCGTTCAAGATCGCCCTCAAGCCGCTTGAGCGAACCGTCGTCGATGCCGCTGATCTGTTCCTTGACCTCGTTGAGCTCGGTCTCCAGATCGCTGCTTTCACGGCTTGCGGCTTCGAGTTTGCGTTCGTATTCCTCGCATTTGCGTTGCGCGGCCGGCAGACCGGAACGCACTTCGCCTGCCATGCGGGAGTACGCCCATGCGCCGAGCGCGGCATTGCCCTGCTCGTCGTCCGGGTTCACCGCGTCGAATTCGCGGCGGGCCTGCAACGCCTCGGTGTACGCGCCGTACTGGTTCTGGATGTCCCGCAGTTTGGTGATGCGCTTGGCCTTCTCATCCATGCTGCGGAAGTTCTCGTCGTACCGGTCGTAATCGTCGACGGTGGCCCGCGCCAGCTCCAGAGCCTCCGGCACGCCGAGCACGCCCTGCTTGAAGATGTCGTCCAGTCTGGAGGGGGCGTCCGCGGACTGGATCTTATGCAGCAGCCGGCATGCTTCGGGACTCAGTCCCATCTCACGCCAGATGTACGCATGGAAGGCCTCCGCGTTGGGGAAGGAATCGCATTCCGGGTACGTTTTCTTCAGCATGGTGGGGGTGAACGGCGTATCGCGGAATCGGTCCATCTTGCGCGGATCGATTTTCCTGTTCCACGCGATGTACTGCCTGCGCACCTCGCCGCGCCCGTCGCCGGACGCAAGATACAGGAACTTGCCGCAGGACAGCACCGCGCCGGTAGTGCGGTTCAGATAGGTGTCGACGATCGCGCCCCACACGGCCTGCGGGGCATCGTTATCGTCCCGCCCACGCAGGTAGATCGGGGTCTCCCCGTTCTCCCCATCGCTGGAACCGAGCATGCCACGCAGATAGGTGTAGTCGTTACGCTCGGAACGGCCGGAATTGGAGGCCTTGTTATATGGCGTGCCCGTGGGGTACAGCAGGGAGATCTGCGCGTCGACCAGCGTGGACTTGCCGGATTCGCTGGCACCCGCAAGCAGGGTGACCGGCATCTCGTCGCTCATGGACGGCTTGAATTCGTGGTACCCCTCGTACGAACCCCAGTTAATCACCTGACGGCTTTCCAGCATCCACCGGTCCGCGATGATGTGCATGTCGTTATCGGTCATCACTGATCCTCCTCGTTCCCCTTGCCGGATGCGTCATCGGCGTCGAATGATGTGCTTGACGCGGCGGATGCCCACAGATCCAGAGCTTCCTGTTCCGCGGCGGCCCGCGATTCGACGCCTTGCATCTCGTCCGTGCTACGGGCTTCATCCAAGGCACCCTCGGAATCGGCACCCTGTGGGCTCTCTGCGTTTTGCGCGTTCTGCGCGCTCTCGTCAGCAGCGCCCGTCTCGTCAGCAGCATCGATGTCGTCGATACCGTCGATGTCGTTGCCCTCACCGGTGCCGTCACTCTCATCGACATCGTCCGCCGAGACGCCCAGCCACTGATCGGCCACATCGCCATCCAGCACCACGGGCACTAGCGGCGTGATGAGGTACATGTCGTCGCCATCGCTCTGTTCGAGATAACCGTAGGTCATCATGCGGGAGATCGTGGAACGGATCTTCTTCGCCACACTCTCCTCGTCGTTGCTGGAGGCGAGATAGCCGGAACCACTGGCGAGCGCGGCGCGGATCTCGTCATGGCTGATGATCCACCCCTCCGGATCGACCCGCGTGTTCTCGTATTCCAGCACGCGGATGCGCAGGAATGCGAGCGTCGCCGCTTCCTCGCGCGTCAGGCTCGCACGCGTCTTGAGCGAGCGGATGCTGGTTTCCGCGCCATTGACGGGCGCCGCATACATGATGCGGTACTTGCGGTTCTCCTTGAGCTCAAGCAGATCGTTGTTCAACGAACGCGTGACGGCTTCGCGGATACTCGCATCGTCGTGCACCAGCCAGTAGAGATCATCGCTGATGTACCGGTCGCGTTTGAGCGCGATGGCCGCCATACGGGCGTCGGCGGTCATGTCGCCGGTGTCGCCGTTGAACAGTGCGTACGGGTTGGCGACGGCCTGCGCCGGGCGATCGGCGTCGACCTGTTCCGCGCTTTGCACGTCCGTGATGTTCCCCGCGGCTTCCATTGTCTCGTTCGTTTCGTTGTCCATGGCGTTTCCGTCCTGTCCGTTCACTTCGTTCCCATTGTTCCGGCCGTTCCCATCGGCTCGCCCGTATGTCTCCGGCTTCTTCGCTTCGGCGTTCACGCTCACTCCTCCCCCACGATTTCGTCAAGGGTCTGCACGCTTGCCGCCACCGGACGCGTGCGCCACACCCGCGGCGTGCCGTCGAGCGATACGCAATGCCATTGCACGTACTGCGCATCGCCCTGCACGTGCAGCGCGCTCAGGAAACCGACGATCTCGCTTTCGCGGCGTTCGCGCTCGGGAAGGTCGTTGAAGCTGGCGGCAAGATCCACCCGGCCGTCGGCAAGCGTACGCGGCGACTGACGGATCAACGACAGCATGTGCCTTAAGCGCGGCCCGCCGACCTCGATCATGGCTTTGAGATCCGGCGATTCCACGGACGGAATGTCCTCATGGTCCTGCAGGCTCGGCGGCGCGGCATGGATCATCGGCTTCGCCGGGCGGGTCGGCAGCACCGCCAACTGCACGGCGCCCGTGTCGGTGTGGTACGGTCGGGAGGCGCTGCCGGGATTGGCCTTCGCCTCGTCGCTGGTCTTGGCGAACAGCTTGTTGAGCTTGGCGAGCATGGTGCGGTAGCGCGTATCGGTCTGCTGACGGACCAGGCGGCTTACGGCCTCGTCCGAGGCGCGCATCTGGCGGCGCACGTCCTCGATACCCTCGTAGATACGCTCAAGCTCGGCCCTGACCTGGTTGAGCAGCACTCCCGGTTCGCCGGCAAGATAGGGATTCCTGGCGATGTCGCGCACTGCGTCGTCGATTTCACGACGACCCTCTTCGGTGACGATGACCTGGAATGCGTCTTCGAAACGCCTGCCGCTATCGGATTCGCGGAAGGACCGGCGGTATTCGTCATGGTAGGCGCTGAGGATGTTCTCGACGGACATCGCGCCCGCCTGCATACGGCGGCGAAGCGCATCGCCGTTGTCTCGTTCCGCGAGCGCAAGTTCGCGCAGGTCGATGGGCACGCCGCGCAGCGTGTTGTGCACCACGTTGATGATGTCTTCGACCTGCTTGGACGACAGCTGCTCCACAGTGCCGTCGTGTTCGAGCTGCTCGATCTCCTTCTGCCGTTCCTCGATCTCGCGGTTGAGCAGTCTGATGCGCTCGTTCGGATCGGCGGTCAGCTGCATGCGCGCATGCTCGATCTCCATGATGATGCTGTTGGCCTGCGCGCCGGACAGCGCCTGCGTGGTGTCCTCAAGACGGGACAACGCTTCGATCGCCCTATGCGCGCGGGCGGTGAGACGGTACAGATAGCGATGGGACGCCACGTCGAGAGAGTTCGCAAGCCACGCGTAATCGCCGTCGCCTTCGCGCGAAAGCTCCGCAAGAATGCGATGCGCGGCATCGGGCAGCGTCTGGTCGTCCTTGAGCGTGTAATCGCCGCTTTCGACAAGCTGGGACAGCGCCCTGGCGAAGCGCTCTTCAAGCACCTCCCTGGGCAGCTCCCCGGTCAATGGCTCGAACGAGGAACGGAGCAACGCTACATACAGTTGCGAATTGCTGCGCATCAGCAGACGCAGCACACCGGTTTCATACACCGGGCGGAGACGCTCCATCTCAGATCGAATGTCGCCCAACGCCCCTCCTATCGTCACTACACAGCGGCTTTCAGCCCGGTTGTCCATTGTACATTCCGCTCCCACTTTGCCCCGCCGCGTCTCGTCGGAGCGTGACCGACCGCAAACGCGGAACCGGCCCCGTCGCAACATCACATTGCGGCGGGGCCGGTTCCGCACCGACGACTGGCGTTCCTGCATTCAACGGATCACTTGCCGACGGATTTCCTGCGAGCGTACACGCCTGCAGTCGTTCCCGCGCCAAGCAGCAGAACCATCACGGCTGCTACCGCCGCCACGCCGGAACCCGTATTCGCGGACGCCGCGTTTTCGGAGGCGTTTTCCTTCTGCTGCGTACCTGCCGCGGCGGATGTCGCGGAGGAGGCGGAACCGCCGTTTGCCGATGGCTTGGCACCATCGGTCTTGCCGATGCCCGCGCCAACCGCCTTCAGACCGGCGACAGCCTCATCAAGCTGTTTCGCCGCTGCTGTGACCAAGCCATTCTGCTCACTGCTGAACGTGGTGTTGTTCTGCAAAGAGAGCGCCTGTTCATACGCATCGGTCAATGCGGATACGGAATCATCCGTATACTTGCCGGTTTCGGCAAGTTTGGCCTTGGCCTGCGCAATCGGATCGGCGAGCGCCGTCTTGTCGAGCGCGGCGGTCTCGGGGTACATGGACTGATATCCGGCGATGAATCGCTTCGCAAGCTGGTCATACATCTTGGAGTACAGACGCGCTTGGAAGTTCATCACACGAAAACCTGCGGATTTCAGATTCATGTTCCGGTATTCAAGATTATCTGGATCATAGGCACCTTCAGCGAAGGTCATATCAGCAGAATCGGTGGATGATGCGCCCTTACCCGTACCACTGGTATCGAGCGCACTGCCGGTCGCATAGTCGAAAGCCGTGCCATTCTTACCGCTCCACGAGTTAATAATCAGACTCGAGGTACGGAACGGATCGTCGCCGACTCCCATGTAGTTGTAGCCGGCCACCGTTTTGCCGGAGGAAACGGTTTCGCCGTTGTCGTTCACGGAGTAGATCGGATTGCCGTCACCGTCAAGCGGATAGCCGTCCGGACCCCACACGTTATCGGTGACCACGCCGAGACCGTCACGATCGGTATAGCTGCCCATGCGGGTTTCGCGGTACCATGCGTTGCCGGTGGTTGCGGTCGGATGCAGCAGCAGTTCCGCGCCACTTGCCGCATAGTAACGGGCAAGTTCCGGATAGAAATGCCCATCGCGGCAGATGTCGACGCCTGCCTTGAGCGGATTGCCGTTGGCGTCCTTCCACTCGGGGAGCTCGAACATGAGCGGCGTGCTGCCCGGCATGGACCAGGCGGTCTCCTCAGAACCGGCACGGTGCATCTTCTGGAACGAATCGGTATGGCCGTCCGGGAAGGCGACCGCGGCGGAATTGTAGACCTTCTTCACCCCATCGGTGTCGACGATTGGCCCGTTGTCGGGCATCTCGGGCAGGCCGAACACCACGTACATACCATATTTCTTGGCGGCTGCGGCGATCTGCTGCACGTGTTCGCCTCGCGTGGTGTCGCCGTCCGCGCCCTTGACCTTTTCGGCGAGCACGACCTGCATGTAGTCGTCGCTCTTGGCCAGCAACGTGTTGACTTCCGCGTTGGAGGTGTGGGCGTCGTCCTTGCCTTCCGGATCGGTGCTGTCGTATCCGGTGAGGATGGTTTCGGGGAACACGATGATGTCGACGCCCTTGCTGTGCGCCTCGTCGATGTACTTGAGCATCATGCTGGTGTTTGCGTCCTTGTCGCCCCACACCGCGCTTACGTTCGCCACTGCGGCGGTCGGCGCATCCACGGATCCGTAATGGTACGAAAGACTCTGGCCGGATTCCTGCTTATCGGCGAGCTGCGCATACCACTTGGCGTAGTAGTCGGGGTGGAAGTCGTTGGAGACCTTGGTGGCGCTGCCTACGGACAGCCGCAGGTCGGCGTTGTTGACGAGAGCACCTTCCTTGGCGGTGATGATGTTGCCGTTAGCGTTCTGCCCGGCATAGTATTTGGCCTCGCTGAATCCTCCTCGCAGAATCACACTGCCGCCCGGGAAATCGTATGGCTGTTCCCCGTCTTCGCCTGCGTAGCCGTCCTTACCCACCAGATCGGCGCTGGCGATCGTCAACCCGTCGCGGGAGGCGATGGATTCGAGACGGTTCCGGTAGTACCATTCCCAGCCCTTGGCGTCCTTCACACCATCGCCGTCAATATCCGTGTAGCTACGGGATGTCGCAGTCGGATTGACAAGCAGGCTCACGCCCTGCGCCGCATAATATCGTTCGATTTCGGGCTGCGCGTAGGTGTCGTAGCAGATACTCAGACCCATCATGCCCCACTCGGTCTGCAGAATAACCGGCGTGCTGCCTGGCGTGGCCCAGTCACCTTCCACCGGCGCTATCTTCTGATATGCGCTGACCTGACCCTTCGGCGAGATGGCGAAGGCGGAATTGTAGGCGTGATCGGTGTCACCAGGGATCTTCTCGGACGTGCCGTAGATCACCCACATGCCATCCGCTGCGGCGGTTTCTGCCAGTTCACGTGTGATGGGGCTTTCCGTGGTCTCCGCCTGAGAGACGGCCATCCGATAGGCCGCGGAATCCGGATCGCTGGATGATACATAACCAGTGAGCGCCATTTCGGGGAAAACAATCATCTTGACGCCATTGTTATGTGCGTCTGCAATGTATTTAAGCATGCTGTTCTTGTTGGCCTGCTTATCGCCCCATTTGGGATGGAAGTTCACCACGGAAAGCTGCCCCGTCGGAATGGTGCCGGAAGTGACGGTGGAAGCGGTAGCGACCGTGGTACTGGAGTAAGTGTCTGCATAAGCAGGAACGCCCCCTGCGAAGGCCATGGTTGCGCACAGCGCAATACTACCGATTGCCGCAACGGCCGAGGCAAGACGCCGCTTACTCCGAGAACGATTGGCATTAATCGGCTGTTTTGCCAATTGCATGTCGGATTCTGCTGATGCTGTGGTGATGGGATGTTCGGCTTCCGCCATATTCCTTTTCCTCTCTGTTGTCGACTATCTCCGCTTCATCCGGCGAATATCCACAAACGTCCGGGGCGACACTAAAGACAAAGCAAACCTGACATCGCTAACCGCCCTACGGGTGAAACGAGATAATGAGAGGATTGTCGATCACATAGTTTTCTGAATGAATTCTGAACGATTTCCATACGAAACCGTTCACGTTATCAATCGTTTGCCGTGCGGTTTCATGCGGATTTCACGATGATTTTTCCAGCGCTACAATGCCAACTCCACGATGCGCACCGAGGTTATGCCCTCATATGACAACAACGCCCGGATACAGGTGTTCATCCGGGCGTTGCATATCGGTTTCGCGTGCGAGGGAAAGGAAGAAAACCTCGCATGCGGGTTTCAAAAAGACGGCAATACTAAAGGGCTGCGCGCTGCGCGGCCCGTCTGGACGGACATGCCGTGTCCGGCCGCGGGCCGCATCCCCGTGCCATCATGTCAGCGAGGTTGCCGGAAGTGACGGTCACCGATTGGATCGAACGGCGTGTGCGGTTCAAGCTGGTACCAGTATGCCACCGACGCGACGTCATCCTGCCGCTCGAAATTGCCGGCTTCCTCGGTGCCGATCTGCTGCCAGGTGACGCGCAGGTCAGAATCGAAATAAATCGGATCCGGAATGTGCCAGCGGTACAGGCCGCGCATGACGGGTGTGGCCACATCCCAGTAGTCGCTTTCGCGGTGCGCGGCAAGACGCTGCGAATAGGACGGGAATCCCAGGTACGGTCCGGTGAACGTGTTCTCGCGCATGCGGCCATGCTCGTCGAAGTCGGCGAAACTCCACGCGCCGCCGAAGTAGTCTTCCGCTCCGGTGCTGCACCACGTCGGGTACTGTTCATCGCCGTCGATGTACATCTTGACTTCGCCTTCGCCCCACCAGCGGCTTTCCAGCGCGGTCAGCGCAAGGTAGGTGCCGATGTACGCGCCATGGCCGTGCACATTGTCGAGAATCGTGTAGTCACGGGCAATTTCGGTGACGCGTTCGCGGCGCCACTGCGCATGGAAGCGCATCGCATCGGCTGGCAGCGCGTCGTATTCCGTGTAGTCGATTTGGTAGAAGAAGGCCGGCACGTCCTCGTTGTGATCGTTGCGCAGCACAATGCGCGCGTGCTCGAACGGCATGGCGAAATAGCAGTTGAAACCTCGATTTGGCACCACCATGATCGGGATGGAATTGATACGGCAGGCCTGTGCGTGACCGCAGCAGAAGAAATCGCCGATCGGGCACTGCACGGACGGCGTCTCCTCGCCATCCCAATAGAATTCGAGGATGAGATTGCGCAGTACGTTCGGACCGGTCGGGGAAGTGCGGTCGGTGACCGTCATCCAAATGTGGCGAATCACGCCCGGGCCATCGACGTCCATCAGCGTGACCGAATCGCCCGCCTTGATCGTCTGGATGCAAGGGCTGCCCTTACGTGACGGGCCGAGCGCGCTGGCGGCGGTGGCTGCAGTGCCCTTGCCGCCGGTCGGGTTTTCGGCGTTGACGCAACGTGTACGGCCGTGGTCCGTCGCGATTGCTAGCGAATCGAGGGCACCGTTGCCGAAACCGGAAGTCGCCATAGTATTCATTGTTCTCTCCTTTGTTAAACAGCTTGGGAAACGCGGAAATGGGTGCGCCGCCTACCACTGCCGACTATCGTAGATCCCCCTTGCAGTGGGCGCGTCGATAATGCCGGCCACGGTGCTGAAAGCCGCCGCGGCCGGTTGTATCTGTTTTTGCGTTATTTCACAACATCCCAGCGTTGTTGGGTCGCGTTACTTCACTGCACCGGCGGTGATACCCTGCGACAGCTTGCGCTGGAAGATGATGAAGAAGATGATGGTCGGGATGATGCTCAGCAGCGAAGCCGATGCCAGCGTGGTCGCTTCCATGGTGCGCTGGCCCTGCAGGGTGGCGAGTGCCAGCGGAATGGTCTGTACGTCATCGCTCATGAGGAACGCCATCGGAATCATGTATTCGTTCCACGTCCACACGAAGAAGAACACGAACAGCACGCTGATGGTCGGCCAAGAAATTGGCAGCACCACCTTGCGCAGGATTTGCCAGCGAGAGGCGCCGTCGATGGCCGCGGCCTCAAGGATGGCCTGCGGGAACGTGCCGTATACGGAGGACAGCAGATAGGTGCCGTAGGCGCTTTGGATGATGGTGAAGATGATGATGATCGCGAGTTTGGTGTTGTACAGACCGACCTGCTTGAACATGGTGTACAGCGGGTAGAGCAGCGCTTCCTGCGGCATCATGTTGGCGAGCATGATGCCGAGCACGATCCAGGTGTTGCCCTTGACCTTGCCGATGCCGAGCGCGAAGGAGTTGAGCACCGACAGCACGACCGCCGCGACAGCCACCACTAGGGAGATGATGAAGCTGTTCCAGAACTTCAGCGGGAAGTTGGTGGTAGTCCAGAAGGAGATGATGCCCTCCATGGTGAAGTGCTTCGGCAGGGAGAGCGGGCCGGTGGCGTTGTAATCGGCGGAGGTCTTGAACGCGTTGACGGTCAGGACGAGCAGCGGGAACAGGACGAGCAGAGCTCCGGCGACGAGCAGGATCAGGGTGATCCAGTCACCTGCGGAACGCACGTGCTGCGTTTTCTTCGAGGCCTTGCGCGCGGCGGCCGTGGACATGGAATAAGTCATGATGGCACCTTTGCTTTTCGGATTTTTAGTATGTTCTTGCGATTGTTTTTCGGGTTTTCTCTCAGACGAGTTCCTTCTCGACGTGCTTCTGCACGAGGGTGAACACGATGGAGAAGACGATGATTACCACAGTCAGCGCTGTGGAGATTGCGGCACCGTAGCCCACCTGCTGTACCTGGAAGAACTGGTTGTAGGAGTAGTACGACGGAACCGTGGTGGAGGTGCCCGGACCGCCCTTGGTGAGCAGGTAGACCGGAGCGAAGGTCTTCAGTGCGCCGATGGTTGCGGTGAGGATGACCACCAGCAGTTCAGGGATGATGGACGGCAGGGTGACCACGCGGAACTTCTGCCACCAGTTGGCGCCGTCAAGACCTGCGGCCTCGTAGAGTTCCGGATCGACGCGCTGCAGGCCCGACATGAAGATGACGATCGGGTAGCCGAGCTGGATCCACACCAGGATGAACATGAGGATCGGCAGTGCGCTGTCAGGGCTGCCCAGCCAGTTGTGCTGCAATGCACCCAAGCCGATCTTGGCGAGCAGTGCGTTGACGGCACCGTCCTCCGGGCGGAAGATCCAGCCCATGATGATTGCGGCGACGGCCACCGGAAGCAGCTGCGGCAAATAGAACAGCGCGCGCAGGAAGGAAGCGGTTTTGCCGCCGAACTTCTTTTGGATCACGTCGGTGAGCAGAGACGAGATGAACAGGCCGAGGATGGTAGGGATGACCACGATAGCCACGATGATCCAGAACGAGTTAGCGAAGGAAATCCAGAACGTCGAATCGGAGAACAGGCGTTTCCAGTTTTTCAGGCCGACCCACTTGACGGGACCGACGCCACGCCAGCGGGTGAAGCTCAGGTAGATGTTCCAGATGAACGGAACAACAACTACCGCGAACAGGCCGATGAGGCCGGGGATGAGGTATGGAACGAATTTCGCGGAGCGGTTGCCGGGAAGTCTCGACATGGAGGCTTCGTGCTTGGTCTTTTGAGACATTGCAAGTCCTTTGAAATGTTGATGATCCGAGGGATTTCCGATGGATTGTTCTGTGATGACGCACGATTTGGCGCGATGCGACGTGCGGAATGTATGGGGGAGGAAAGGGTTGGTGCGGTCCGCCCGAAGGCGGGCCGCACCATTATTGGAGTTGGAATGGAAAGGAAGGATCGGTTGTTTTTAGTTGTTCTTGACGCCCATATCCTCGACGCCGGTGTCGTACTTCTCGTGGATGTTCTTGAGCACGTCTGCCGGCTTCTTGGTGCCGTTGACCAGCTCCTGGAACTCCGCTGGAACCGCGTCGGTGAGGTTGGAGGCCGCGTAATCCGGGTAGTAGCTGAGCTTGCCGTCCTTGGCGTAGGAATCGTATTCCTCGATCATGGCCTTGCTCTTCGCGTCGGTGATCTTGCTGGTGTCTGCCGCTACCGGAATGCCGCCTGCGTTGCCGAGGAAGTTCTGCACATCATCGGAGAGGACGTAGTCGATGAACTTGGCGGACAGATCCTTGTGGTGCGACTTCTCGGGAATCACCAGCAGGTTGCCTGCGCAGCCGACTGCGTAGTTGGATTCCGGCATGACGGCCGCGTCCCAATCGAACGACTTGATCTGCTTGACGAAACGGCCCTGGTTCCAAGTACCAGTCTGGTAGATCGGATATTCGCCCTTGATGAAGGCCTGCGTGGTGTCCTCGGCCTTCATGCCAGTGGCGTTGCGGGAGATGAAGCCCTTGTCAAGCCACTCGTTGATGGTCTTGACGGAGTTGGTCAGCACTTTGGAATTCCAGTCGACGTCACCCCTGTACAGCTGCCAGTTGTCGATGAACTTGGAGTCGGCATTCTTGGAAACGAGCTGCCACCACAGCCACATCACGCCGTATTCCTGCGCGTCGGCTGCAATCGGGGTCACGCCGGCGTCCACGAACTTCTGGCAGGCGTCCACGAACTCGTCGTAGGTGGTCGGAATCTTGATGTTGTACTTGGCGAACAGGTCCTTGTTGTAGTAGACGCGCTGGAATTCAGCGTAGCTGGTCATACCGTACCAGGTATCGCCGTCCATGATGCCGTTCTCGTCGTACTTGGCGACTGCTGCGTTTGCGCCGGTCACCTTCTTGTCCCAGCCGTACTGCTTGACATAGTCGCCGAGGTCGGTGAGCAGGCCCATGGTGGAGAGCACGCCGGCGGAGCCGTTGCCGCGGTTGGATTCCATGAGGTCTGGCGCTTCGTCGGAGTTCAGGAATTGGCTGCCGTTCTGCGCGATCTGGGTAAAGGACTTGCGCTCGAAGTTGATCTTGACGCCGGTCTCTTTTTCGAAGGCCTTGGCAGCGCGTCTCCAAGCCTGGGTCTGCCCCGCATCATCTTCCTCGTAGTACCAGAACGAAAGGCTCGCCGGCTTCTCATCGTCCTGCGCGCTGTCGTTTCCGCAGGCCGCCAAACACGTCAGCGACATCGCTGCGACGGCCACGGCCGCAAGACCTTGTTTGATATTCATGTTCTTCCTCCTTGAAGGGACTTCTTGTGCTATTCAGTTATGAAATCCAATGTTGTTGAAACGTTTCGAAAGCAGCTACGCCAAAACCCGCAATTGTTCTACGGCGACGTCGTCTGCGACGCATACAGGAATCGAATCGTTTCGAATTCAGTTATGGAAATCCGCCTTACACAGACGGACAGCAACCCGCCCGGCGATTACCCGACGCCGACCTCGGCAACGGAGCCCCGACACCGCATCACCGGTTTCGAGAGCTCGACCACGCCCTTGATATCGACGTACCGTTCAATCGCATCCACCAGCAATCCCACCGCCTTGGAACAGAGCTCCTGCGGCATAACCGGCATTTCGGTGATCGGCTGCGTCATCAGCTCGCCCTCGAAATACGTCCCACACGACAGCACCGACACATCCCCGGGCACGGACAGGCCCACGGCCTGCATTTCCTGAAGCACCTGGTTGAGCACATTCGCGCTGGCCTGGTTGATGATCGCGGTCGGTCTATCCCCGGTACAGAACACATTGCGCACGAAATCCGCGGCATCGAACTGGCCGAACGCATGTTTGGAGGATTCGACGATCCGCATCCCCAGCTCCTCGGCATGAGCCATCAGGCTTTCCCTAAACAGCAGCACATACCCCGAACCACGCTCATAGTCGGACTCGTTGTCACGCAGGAACACCACATTGCGACGCCCCTTGCCATACAGGCAGTCGGCGGCCTGCCGACCCGCCAAGGCGAAATCGATATCCACGCACGCGCATTCGCTATGCTCGCTCGGAAGACCGATGGCCACGCAGGGCTTCGAGTACGATCCCGCCTCCGCCGCGCGATCGTCGTGCTCCTCGATATCGAGCAGCACGACACCGTCGACCAGATTGCTCTGCGTCACACGGCGAAGATCGCCCACGGCATCCTCACCGGTCAGCAGAAGCACGTCATAGCCCCTGTCCTTCGCCTGCCAAGCGGTATGCAGGAAGTAGGCGTTGTATTTCGCCTGATTGATGTCGCCGCGAATCGGTGCACTCAATGCAATAATCTGATTGCGCACGCCACGCATTTTACGGGCGCTGGCATCCGGCGTATAGCCAAGCTTCTCCACCGCAGCCATGACTTTGCCGGTGGTCTTGGCGGAAATGGAACGTTTCCCGGAAAGCACATAGGAAACCGTGCTGACGGACACACCAGCGGCACGAGCCACATCCTTAATGCCTGCCATATCACACTCTCCTATCATTCCCGACAACCATGCCGCCAGTGTTCCATCATGCGCAGACGGGTGCCGGCAACCAACAGCGGGACACACCCCCAGCCGCTTCGCCACAGGGCATGAACCAACTTGTCTCAGACTGACTTTTCGATTGCCGAATACTGAATATTCAGAATCGAATCGTTTCGTCGAAACGTTTCACTCATAGTAACGCCCACATCTCTGCATGTCAATTCCACGACACGCGCTACTCCTCAACTATCCAGTAACAGCAAACAAACTCCACCAAACGACAATCAAGACCCTCATTCACAAGCTAACACCCCACAGAGGTACACGACTAAATAAGTCGCGGAACGTGGCAAAACTGCGGCCTATTTCGCTTACGTGTGGCAGATTTCGGGTTTTCGATATCGCTATCTCGCTTATCTGTGGCACGTATCGCGCGATATGCCGAGTACGAGCGTTGGAATTCCAACGCTCGTACTTCGCGTATCCCGGTTTCGGTGCCACAGATAAGCGAGATAGCAAAACAGAAGGGGGCAAATCTGCCACACATAGGCGAGATACAAGGAAAACACGCAATATGACTCGATCGGCAATGCCGAACCAGCCCCGCCACAGCACACCGCAGCCAGGTACCGTTTCGACACTGTCTCATGGTTCGTATCACTACGTGGACACCACCGCTGCAAAAACAACAGCAAACCATGCAAAACGACAAATGCCGATTATGCACGGTCACGCACCCATATAATGCGAACTGTTGGGGAGTTCCTTTTCCCGAGCATTCGCTCAATGCTGATTCTTCCCAACCATCGGCATCTCCCGATGTATCTCCTGACAGGGTGGAACCATCGATCTTGCTGTGTGGTTCCACCTTTGTACTTTCCCCTATTCCTTGCACACCATTTTTAAGACACGTCAACGGCGGCCGTGCTCTTCCTATCCCCATCAGGCACGAAAAAGGGGCCGTCTTCAAAGAAGACAAGCCCCCATATTATCCAGCTATCCAACTGCCGCCCTCAGAACCGCACTTGAGCAATCACGCCCTCAGGACTTCGCGGGAATCGGCATCGGAATATCGGCCCGGCAATCAGATCTGCGCGAACGCCTGCTCCAAATCGGCGATGAGGTCGTCCGCATCCTCCAGGCCGACGGACAGGCGGATCAGGTTGGCGGGAACCTCAAGCGTGGTGCCGGCCACGGAGGCGTGGGTCATGGCACCCGGATGCTCGATCAGGGATTCCACACCGCCCAGGGATTCCGCCAAGGTGAACACCTCGGTGGCACCGGCAAACTTCTTGGCCGCTTCGAATCCGGCTGCGATCTGGATGGAGATCATGCCGCCGAAGCCGCCGTGCATCTGGCGCGCCGCGATCTCGTGGCCCGGGTGCGATTCGAGGCCCGGGTACCATACGCGCTCCACTTCGGGGCGGGTTTCCAGCCACTGCGCGATCTTCAACGCGTTGCGGCTGTGCTGCTTGACGCGCAGGTCGAGGGTCTTGAGGCCGCGGATGTCCAGCCAGGAGTCGAACGGCGAGGGCACGGCACCGGCGGCGTTCTGCAGGAACGCTACGGCGTCGCGGATCTCCTCATCATTCAGAACGACCGCGCCGCCGACCACGTCGGAGTGGCCGCCGATGTACTTGGTGGTGGAGTAGACCACCACGTCGGCACCGTCGTCCAGCGGATGCTGCAATACCGGCGAGGCGAAGGTGTTGTCCACCACGACCTTGGTGCCGTGCGCGTGCGCCACGGCGGCGGTGGCGGCGATGTCGGTGATGTTGAGCAGCGGGTTGGACGGGGTCTCCACCCAGATGTAGGCGTACTGCTTCTTCGCGAGCGCGGCGGACACGGCTGCGGTGTCGGTGATGTCGACCACGTCGAGGCCGATGCCCCACGGCACGAACACCTTGGAGAGCAGACGGTAGGTGCCGCCGTACACGTCGTTGCCGAGCAGGATGTTGTCGCCGGGCTTCAGGGTGGAGCGCAGCAGCACGTCGATGGCGGCGAGGCCCGAGGAGAAGCTCAGCGCGTATGTCGCGCCTTCCACGCTGGCGAGCTGCTCGTCGAAGGAATTGCGGGTCGGGTTGATGGAACGGCTGTAGTCGTAGCCGTGGCGCAGACCGCCGACGCCGTCCTGCTTGAAAGTGGAGGTCATGTAGATCGGCGTGACCACGGCGCCGGTGGTCGGATCGGGCTCCTGGCCTGCGTGGATGGCGCGGGTGGCGCGGGCGGAGGCGTTGAGGGCTGCGGTGTTGGTGGAGATGGTCATGATGTTGGTCCTTTGCTGGTTGAAATCGTTGGGTTGGTTGTTGTGTAAGAACTGATTGTCTGTAGTGACTGTGGAGAGGTTGCGTTTGCGATGCTCGGGAATCCGCATGCCGTCACAGGTACTGTTCGGCGAGACTCGGCTTGGTGGTGCGGTCCACCACATCGCCGAATCCGTTGGCGCGCATCCAGTCGTCGTTGAAGATCTTCTCCAGGTAGCTGCGCCCGGAATCGGGAAGCAGTACGACGACGGTCTGGTTCTCGTCAAGATCGTGCTTACGTGCGTATTTCACCGCGGAGACGACGGCCATGCCGGCCGATCCACCGACCAGCAGGCCTTCCTCGGCAGCGAGGCGACGGGTCATTTCGAAGGCCTCGGCGTCGGCGACCTGCACGATCTCGTCCGGCAGGTCTCGGTCGAAGGCCTTCGGGTAGAAGTCCTCGCCCACGCCTTCGATCTTGTACTGGTGCACGTCGCTCGGATCGGAGTAGATGGAGCCTTCCGGGTCGGAGCCGATCACCTGCACCTTGCCGTCGGACACCTCCTTGAGATAGCGCCCGGTGCCGGAGATGGTGCCGCCGGTGCCGATGCCGGCCACGAAATGCGTGACCTTGTGGTCGGTGGCCTGCCAGATTTCCGGGCCGGTGGTGTGGTAGTGGCTTTCCGGTCCGTTCGGATTGTCGTACTGGTTGGGACGGTAGCCTCCGGGGATCTCCTGCGCGAGACGTTCGGCGACCTGATAGTAGGAGCGCGGATCGTTCGGACCGGCGTCGGTGGGGGTCACGATCACTTCGGCGCCATAGGCTCGCAACACTGCGCGCTTGGCTTCGGAAACCTTGTCAGGCATGGTAAAGATCGCGCGGTATCCACGCTGCTGGGCGACCATGGCCAGGCCGACGCCGGTGTTGCCGGAGGTCGGTTCCACGATCACACCGCCCGGCTTCAGCTCGCCGCTTCGTTCGGCGGCGTCGACGATGCGCTCGGCGATGCGATCCTTGGACGAGCCGCCGGGGTTGAAGTATTCGACCTTGGCCGCGATGGTGGCCTTGATGCCGTCGGTCACATGGTTGAGACGGATGAGCGGGGTGTTGCCGATGAGTTCCGAGGTGCTGTTGTAGATGGTCATGGTCGCTGCTTTCTGTTGGTTCGTGTGTGTTGTTCTTGCGAACCGACGTCCGGATGCGGACGGGCAGAAACCATGTGTTGCTGAAATATCGCGTTCCAGGTGTTGCGGAATCGTACCGCCGATATGCGGTATGCGTATGCGTGGCCAAGGAACCGATATGCCGATTCCGCAGGTACCGTGTGATTCCGATTGCGACGACTGCTGTCGCGAAGAATGCGTTCTATTTCAAGTTATGCGTCACTGACCGTGCGCCCCCAGGCGTCGGTTAGCGACAACAACATGAAATGAAATGCATGGTTCGTACTGTAGCACGCGTATCGACAACGGTGCGCCGAAGCATCCTGGCCGCCGGCGCGTAAAACCTTTCACCCGGTGATGCCAGGCACACTGCGGGCATGCCCTAAGCCTTGGAATTCCCGCGCATCCGGCAACCTGCAAAACAACGCTTTCCCAAGTGTCTCACTATGTGGTCATCCATGGTTCGGCATGACCTACGGCCATAGCTACGGCAACAGCAACCCTACAGCAACAACAACCTGGCTACAACGAAGCGGCCTCGATCAGCGAGCGCGTGTACGCGGTACGCGGGTCGCCAAGGATCCGCGCGGTCGGACCACTCTCCTCCACCCGCCCGTCATGCAACACCATCACACGGTCGGCGATATGCTGCACCACGCCAAGATCATGAGAGACCATGACGAGCGACATACCGGGATTCGCCTGCCTGATGGCCGCAAAGGCATCAAGGATACGAACGCGGGCGGCCACGTCGATGGCGCTCATCGGCTCATCGGCGAGGATGATGCACGGATCGGCCACGATGGCGCGCGCGATGGCCACACGCTGTGCCTGCCCTCCGGACAGGTCGACGGGGTATCGCGCGGCGAACGTCTTCGGATCAAGACCGACCGCACGCAACGCACGATCGACCCGTGAGACGATCTCGTCATCGCCCGGTCCGTCACGTCGAAGCCTCAACGGCTCCCCCACCGTACGCGCCACCCGCCAACGCGGGTCGAGCGAGCCGAACGGGTCCTGGAACACCAATCCGGTCTCGTCGCGCAGTGCACGGCTCGCCGCCGAGTCGTGCGATGGCGAAAGCCGTTGCCCACGGTACGTGATCTCACCCGAATCGGCTGGTTCCAGCCCGAACAGCACGCGCGTCAATGTCGATTTGCCCGACCCCGAAGCGCCGATGATCGCCAGGCACTCCCTCTCGCGCACGTCGATGTCCACGTCGAACAGCACCTGCCGGCGGTCTCGTTTCGTCCCGAAGCTCTTGCAGATGCCCCGCCCCTGCAGCACGGTTTCACTCATCGTCATGGCTCCTCTCAGCGGCCGTCACGCCCGAAAACCCACGAGTCGAGACCTCCGCATCTCGCCGCAGCGTGAGCATTCTCGCCGCACCGACCAATCGACGTGCGGGTTCGCCCTGCGGATCGTGCAGTATGTCGGCGGTCCTGCCCGATTCGGCAATCGCACCGCCGTCAAGCACATAACAGCGCGTGGTGGCGCGCGACAACACGGCGAAATCGTGGGTGATGAACAGCATCGACGCGCCGGCACCGTCGACCAGCGATGTCAGCAGATCGACGATCTGGCGTTGCGTGATCGAATCCAATGCCGTGGTCGGCTCGTCGGCGATGATGAATTTCGGCGACGTGATGAGCGCGGTGGCGATGCCGACGCGCTGCTGCTGGCCGCCAGACAGCTCATGCGGGTATTTGAGCAGCGCATCCTGCGGCAGGCCGACCTTGTCGAGCATCGCCTTGACACGCTCGACACGCTCATCAAGCGACAGGTCGTAATGCAGGTACAACGGCAGGCCGACCTGCTGGGCGACCGTCATCACCGGGTTCAGCGCCGCCGCCGGATTCTGGAACACCATGCCCATATACCGTCCGCGCAGGTCGGCCATGGCGGTATCGTCCAGCCCGACCAGCTGCTTGCCGCCGGCCACGATCGAACCGCCCACCCGCGCCGTCTCGGGCAGCAATCCCATCACCGCCTTGGCGATCATGGATTTGCCCGACCCGGACGAGCCGATCAGGCCGACCCGCTCGCCGTCGGCGATATCCATGGACACGTCGTGCACGATGCGTTTCGAGCCGACCGTAATGTCCAGATCACGAATCTCGATGCTCATGCGGCCTCCCTCAGCTCGGGATTGGTCAGCGGATCCGCCGCATCACGCAGCGCATCACCGAACAGATGCAAAGCAATCACCGTCAGCGTCACGACCAGACCGGGCCACAGCACGGTCATCGGGTAGATACTGATGAATTTCACGGATGTGGCAAGGGAATGTCCCCAGCTCGGCACGCCCGCTCCCACGCCGACGCCCAGGTAGGTCAGGCCGGATTCGGCCAGTATCGACGTGCCCGCGCTCATCGACAGCTGCACCAGCAGCACCGGCATCGCATTGGGCACGATATGCGTCAGGAACACCCGCATGCCGGAAGCGCCCGACCACACCGCCGACTCCACATACCGCGAACGCGCGGCAAGCATGGCCGCAGGTCTTACGATACGCGCCAGGTTCAATCCATAGGCGAATCCGCATGCTGCCACGATCACCGCCGCCGAAGCGCCGAACGGCACGGTGAGCATCAGGGCGATCAGCACGGTCGGAATCGAGATCAGCGCGTCGACCAGTACCACCGATGTGGACCGCAGAGCCGATGCGCGCGACACCATGGCGGCGACCAGCGCCAGACCGAACACTCCGGCCACGATGACCGTCAGCACCGCGATGATGAGATTCGTGCGCGATCCGGCCATCAGCCAGCTCAGCACGTCGGCACCGACGCCGTCCGTTCCCAGCGGATGCGCCCCCGTAGGGGCCTGCCAGGCATGGAACCCGTCGGCATCGAGCAACGCATGCGGGGTCCAGACGAGCGAGACGAGCGAGACGATCACCCATATCCCAAGCACGATCAGCGCGTATTTGCCGCTTGCCTTGCGCCACATCGAGCGCACGATCACACGGGCAGCAGTCATCACAGCACCTCCCCCGAACCGATGGACGCGTTCTTCAGCCGCGGGTCGAGCACGCGATGCGCCATATCGACCACCAGTCCCAGCAGCAGGAAGAACGCCGCCAGCAGGAACAGTTCGCTTTGCACGGCGATCAGATCGCGGTTGCCTACGTCGGTGACGAGCATCGCGCCAAGACCGGGCAGCGCGAACAGGTTCTCGACCACCATCACGCCCGTCACCATTTGGGCGAACGTCAATCCGGCGACCGACACCAATTGCGGCAGCGACAGACGCAAACCGACGCGCAGCAGCGCCTGCCGGCGGGTCATACCGCACGCCATCGCCATGGCCACTGCCTGGGATTGCGCGGCATCGCCCAACGCCGCACGCGTGTAGCGCATGATGCCCGCGCCTGCGGTAATGCCGGTGGCCAATGCGGGCAGCACCAGCGAAGCGGCCGCACGCCCAAAATTCGCCCAGCCGTTGTTCGGGAACCCCTGCGAGGGCAGGACCGGCAGCAGTCCCGACCCGCGGGAGAACAGCAGGATCAGCAGCAGGCCGCTCCACAAGGCGGGAACGGCACCGCCGACGATGGCGAGCGCGTGGAACAGCCCGCGCAGCCGCGTGTTTCTGGTGATGACGGCCGCGCATCCGAGCGGCAGGCCGATGAGCAGCGCGATGATAAGGCTGAGTACGATGAGCGGGAACGTGACCGCGGCACGGGCGCCGACCTGGGAGGCGACCGACTTGCCGCTGATGGCGGACATGCCGAGGTCGCCGTGCAGGAGTCCTGCGAGCCAATCGCCGTATTGCACGATCAGCGGTCTGTCGAGTCCCATCTGCGTACGCAGTGCGGCGATGCGGGCCGCCGTGGCGTTCGTTCCGGCCATGACGGCCGCGACGTCGCCGGGCAGTATGCGCAATGCCACGAACACCAGTATCGACAGTCCGAACAGAGCCGCTACGAACAGCCCGAACCGCTTGGCCACGAATCCCATGTCATTCCGCCTTGGAGATCTGCCACAGGGGCAGCACGGTCTGGCTGAGCTTGCTGGGGAATCCCTTGATGTTCCTGTTGTAGGCCACGGTCACGCGGTAGGCGAACAGCCAATCCGCCGGAGCATCCTCGCTGACGGTCCTCGCCGCCTGCTTGAGGTACTCGGCGCTATCCTTCTCGCTGGTGGCCGCGAGCGCCTTGGCGTACAGCGACTGCACGGTCTCGTTGTCGTAATGGAAGTAGTAGTCCGGCGTGGTCCACTTGTAGAAGTCGTGGCTTTCGGCATGGTCCACCAGCGAGAGCTCGTAGTCGCCGTTGGTATGCACGTCCTGCAGCCAGGTGGAGAACTCCACGTAGTTGATGTTCAGGTCGATGCCGATCTTGGCGAGTTGGCTCTTGAGCTGGTCGCCAAGTTCCGTACCGTAGGTGTTGGCATAGGTCAGGGTGAGTTTCAGCGGCTTGCCGGTGGAGTAGCCGGCTTCGCCCATGAGCTGCTTGGCCTTGTCCAGATCGTATGGGTACAGGTCGGTCAGATCCTCGTAGCCGGGGTCCACGGATGGGATCGGCCCGCCGAGTGCAGCGTCCACACCGCCTCGGGAAGCGATGATCTCCTTGTGGTTGATGCCGTAGCGGATGGCCTGGCGCACCCGCTTGTCCTTGAGCTTGCTGTTCGCGCAGTTGAAGGCGAGCACGAATTTGTCGCTGCCGTCGGCCGTGGAGACCTTGTAGGTCTTGGGGTCGAGCGATTTCGCCAGGGTGGCGTTCACCGGCGAGAGCACGTCCACGTCGCCGCTTTTCAGCGCGTTGACGGCCGCGTTGTCGTCGGTGATGAAGTCGATGATCACATGCTGCGTGGCCGGCTTGTGGGCGGCGCCCCAGTAGTTCGGGTTGGCCTTGAGCACCATCTTGCTGGCAGAGTCGAAGGATTCGACGGTGTATGGGCCGGATCCGACAGCCTGGGTCTTCGCGTTGTAGGTGGCGTCCTTGTCGAATACCAGGCCCGGGCGCCCGGTCAGGTACCACAGCAGGTTGGAGTCCGGGGCGCTGAGGGTGAGCCGCACGGTGTTCGCGTCGACGGCTTCGGCCTTGGTGAGGCTTTCCACCTGGTTGGCGTTGTAGTACTGCTTTTCCTTGAGCTGGTTGATGGACCATGCCACGTCATCGGCGTCAAGCTTGTCGCCGTTGGAGAACGTCATGTTCCGGTTGAGGTGGAAGGTGTAGGTCTTGCCGTCCTTGGAGATATCCCAGCTTTTCGCGAGTCCCGGCTGCACGGCGTTGTCGCTGTCGCGGCTGAGCAGTCCTTCGTACACGTTGCCGATGAGCACCTGTTCGATGGCCGATCCGGATTGGTGACGGATATCGAGGCTGGGGGGCGCGAGTTTGAGCCCGATGGTCACGGTGTCGTTGTTCGATGCCGACTGCTTGGCGTTTCGTCCGTTGACCACGGCGACCACGCCGACGATGATCGCGATGACGGCCACCACCGCCACGATGATGACCCACGTGTTCGGTCGCTTGGATTTCGGCGTTTTGATGCGGGCGTTCAGACTTTCGTCCGTGCTGGCCACGCCGGCCTCATTGGCCGTACCTTCCATATTGCGTTTCTCTGCTGTGGTTGCATCGGCATTGCCGTATGCACCGTTGGATGTTGTCATGATATTCCTTTATTCGGGGTCGACGGCGTGCCGGCCGCCTTGGCCGTGCCGTCTCTGTTGCGTGGCTGACCGCCCTTCAGGGTCGATCGCCGCGTTCCAGTATAGCCCTCATAAACGCCGCAAGCCGTTCCGCACGAAGCAATGGCTTCATACGGAACGGCTTGCATGTACCCGGCCTACGCAAAGGCAGCCGGAGGATCACTCCTCCTCGCTGTGGTTCTCCTTCTTGTGGTGGAGCTTGAACAGCTTGTCCTTTTCGGCTTCCTCCTGCGATTCGGGGTGCGTCACGTCGTATCCCTGCACGTACTTGGTCTGCCTCCACTGGTGGATCGAGGCGTTGGTGCCACGATGATGCACGTGGTACTGGCGATCGGTGCCGCCGAGCGGCAGCTCCTCGACCTCCTTGGCCACGGCGATCTGGTTCACGTTGGAGGGATCGCCTGCCGCGATGGGGGCCACGGGTTCGGGCTCGGTCGGCGCGGCGGTGTGCTGCTGGAGACGTGCCGGCAGCGATTCGGCCAGTCGGGACAGCAGCCAGCAGACGAAGAAGTAGACCACACCGGCCACGACCAGCGTCTGCAGGATGTTGAAGTACATGGAGCCGAGTCGGCGGGACTGCTGCAGCAGATCGGTGTACATGATGATGGAGCCGAGGGCGGTATCCTTAAGCACCACGACCAGCTGGGTGACCGCGGCGGGCAGCATGGCGACGATGGCCTGCGGGACCTCGATCTGCATCAGGGACTGCGTTTCGGTCAGGCCCAGGGCGAGCGACGCCTCGCGCTGTCCATCCGGCAGATTGCCGACACCGGAACGTACCAGTTCCGCGACCACCGAACCGTTGTAGATCACCAGGGCGAGCACCACGGACCAGTAGGCGGGGCTGGGCACGCCCACTGAGGCGAACCAACGCCAGAAGAAGATCATGAGCAGCAGCACCGGAACCGCACGCGCGAATTCGACGATCGCGCCGGAGACGACGCGGATCAGCGGATTCGGCATCAGTCGTCCGATGCCGAACAGCAGGCCGAACGCCACGGCACCGACCACCGCCAGCGCCGAGGCGCGAATGGTGGCCCAGAGTCCCGGCAGGTAGAAATCGGTCCAGGCTTCGGCGTCGAGCGCCGGCTTCCACAGTTCCCAGCTCAGCTGGTTCTCGCCGTCCGGCGGATTATGCAGACGCATCAGAATCAGCACCACGACGATGGCGAAGATGATTCCGGCGATCCAGTTGGCGATGCTGATCATCTTGCGTCCCTTGGGACCGGGCTGATCGAACAGCACCGCGCTTTCATTGTTGTTTGCTGCCATCGCGCGTCACCTCCTCACCGCGAGCTTGTTGGACAGATAGGTCGTCAGCAGACCGATCGGAATGATCAGGATCACATAGCCGAATGCGAAGATCAGGAAGATCAGCACAATCAGGTCGGCATGGTATTCGATCATCTCGCTCATCATGCTCGACGTCTCGGTCGCCACGGACGCCGCGGCCGCGACGGTGGAGTTCTTCAGCAATGCGATGAAGGTGTTGCCCAGCGGTGCGACGGAGCCTCGGAACGTCTGAGGCAGGATGATCTGGAATGCGGACTGCGTGAAGCTCAGGCCAAGCGCTCGCGCGGCTTCGGCCTGGCCGATCGGCACGGTGTTGATGCCGGATCGCAGCGACTCGCATACGAAGGCGGCGGTGTACAGGCTCAGGCCGGTGACCGCCAGCCAGAAGAAGTTGGTGGTGAACGTGTCGGAGAAGGTGAGCTTGAGCTGCGCGTAGGCGCCGAGCACCATGAACACCATGATGATGGTCAGCGGCAGGTTCTTGAACAGTTCGACGTACGCACCCGCCACGGTACGCAGCGAAGCGACCGGCGAGATGCGCATCATGACGAGGATGACGCCGAGGATCATGGAGAACAGCGCGGACCACAGGGTCAGCTCGATGTTCACCAGGAAGGCGCCCGGCACGTTGTATTCGGTGAACAGCAGTGTAAGGTCCTGCATCACTTGTTCCCCTTTCCGTTCGGCACCGGCGGATTGTACTTCGGATTCGGCTTGTAGTTGGTGCCCTTGGTGTTGTCTTCAAGGGCACGCTTCCAGGAGCCGTCCTTTTCCATGGAGACGATGGCCGCGTTGATCTTCTTCTTCAGATCGTCGCGCCCCTTCTTGATGCCCACGCCGTAGTATTCCTGGGTGAACGGCTTGCCCACCACCTGCAGGCGGCCGCGGGATGCGGAGGCAAGACCCGCGAGGATGATGTCGTCGGTGGTCACCGCGTCCACGATGCCGGAGAACAGTGCGGTCGCGCATTCGGCGTACCCGGGCTGCTCCATAAGCTGCACCTCGTTGGCGAACTTCTCCTTGACGGTGACGGCAGAGGTGGAGCCGGTCACGGAGCACAGACGCTTGCCGTTCAGATCCTCCGGTCCCTTGACGGAGGATTCGCCCTTACGCACCAGAAGGTCCTGGCCGGCCACAAAATACGGTCCGGCGAAATCCACGACCTTCTTGCGCTCATCGGTGATGGAATAGGTCGCGATGATGAAGTCGACGTCGCCGTTCTGCAGCATGGCCTCACGCTGCTTGGACGGTGCCTCCTTCCACACGATCTCGTCCTCGGTGTAGCCGAGCTTCTTGGCGATGTACTTGGCCACGTCCACATCGAACCCGACGTAGGTGCCGGACTTCTTGAATCCCAATCCGGGCTGGTCGAATTTGATGCCGATGCGAATCTTGTCGCTCCCCTCGTCGGCACCGCAGCCCGCAAGCGAAACCACGCAGGTCAGCGCGCACAGCGCCGCCAACGCGCGTTTGAACCATGTCTTCTTCATACTCTGCCCTCTTCCTCAGTGGGTCAGGATCTTCGAGAGGAAGTCCTTGGCACGATCCGTCTGCGGATGCTCGAAGAACTCCTCGGGCGAGGCCTGTTCCAGAATCTGGCCGTCGGCCATGAACACGACCTTGTCGGCCACCTTGCGCGCGAAGCCCATCTCATGGGTGACGCACAGCATGGTCATGCCCTCGCGCGCCAGCTGGACCATGACGTCGAGCACCTCGTTGACCATTTCCGGATCAAGCGCGGAGGTCGGCTCGTCGAACAGCATGACCTTGGGCTTCATGGCCAGGGCGCGGGCGATGGCCACGCGCTGCTGCTGGCCGCCGGAAAGCTGGGACGGCATCTTGGAGGCCTGGCTGGCGACGCCTACGCGATCGAGCAGATCCATGGCCATGTCCTCCGCCGCCTTCTTGTCCATATGACGGACCTTGATGGGGGCGAGGGTGACGTTGTCGAGAATGGTCTTGTTGGCGAACAGGTTGAAGGACTGGAACACCATGCCCACTTCGGCTCGCAGGTTGGCGAGCTCCTTGCCTTCCTCGGGAAGGGGCTGGCCATCGATGCGAATGACGCCGGAGTCGATGGTTTCCAGTCGGTTGATGGTGCGGCACATGGTGGACTTGCCTGATCCGGACGGTCCTACGATGACCAGCACCTCGCCTTTGCCGACGGTGAGATTGATGTCTTTGAGAACGTGGAGATCGCCGAAATGCTTCTCCACGTGGGTGAGTTCCACGAGCGGCTGGCCGCTCTCTTCGGTGCCCGGCACCAGCGGGCGCGAGATATTGCGTTCATTCATATCTGACATAGATGCACAGTATAAACGAAGTATGTTTCTATCCGGTTTTCGTCTCATCAACGCCGGAATTCGGTGGAAACATGCCGTTTATGGTGCGTGCTACGCCCTTGGCGCGGAGTGCAGGGACAATGTGCGGGAGTACACGGGAACGTACCCGTCCTGACAAATTGACGGATCGGACGGTTCGGCGGAATCAGTCCAGCATCGTCATGCGCAGCGCCGCGATGACGACAATCGAGACCGCCACGGCCGCGCCCACGGCCGTGAAGAATACCTGTTCCGGAACGTTCCGGACAAACCAATCATGCATATGCGTCCACAGATAACCGTTCATGGCTCCGACGCTAGCCACACGGAGTGTCGCATCGCATACGGCTGTGAGAACGGCAGGTGAACTTCTGCGGAAATGTCGATATCAGAGGCGAAACGGCAAGCGCCAGACCGCACGAATGCACGGCCTGGCGCTTGTCTGTTATATCCGTTTATAGGGAGAGATCAGTCCTCATCCTCATCCGGGTCGTAGTCGACGCCGGTCTCGGCGCGCTGCTCGTCGGAGATCGGAGCCGGGGCGCCGGTCAGCGGGTCACGTCCGCCGCCGGCCTTCGGGAAGGCGATGACGTCGCGGATGGACGGGGCGCCGGCAAGGATGGACACGGTACGATCCCAGCCCAGTGCGATGCCCGCGTGAGGCGGTGCACCGTACTTGAAGGCCTCCAGCAGGAAGCCGAACTTGTCTTCGGCCTCTTCCTTGCTGATGCCGAGCACGTTGAGCACGCGGTCCTGGATGTCGTCGCGGTGGATACGCACGGAGCCGCCGCCCATCTCCTCGCCGTTGCAGACGATGTCGTAGGAGTCGGACATGGCGTGTTCCGGATCCTTATCGAACTTGTCGATCCAATCCTTGGACGGCATGGTGAACGGGTGGTGCATGGAGGTCCACTTGGAGTGGCCGACAGCCACATCGTCGTCGTCCGGATCGTCGGTCGGCTTGAACAGCGGGAAGTCCACGACCCAGGTGAAGGCGAACTTCTTCGGGTCGAGCAGGCCGGCGCGGGAGGCGAGCTCCACACGGGCGGCACCCAGCAGCAGCTGGGAGGACTCGCGGGCACCTGCGGCGAAGAACACGGCGTCGCCGTCCTCAGCGCCAACGGCTTCCTTCAGGCCGGCGCGCTCCTCGTCGGACAGGTTCTTGGCCACGGGGCCCTTGAGCTCGCCGTCGGCGGTGAACTGCACATAGGCGAGGCCCTTGGCGCCACGCTGCTTGGCCCATTCCTGCCAGGCGTCGAACTGACGGCGAGGCGTGGAGGCACCGCCCTTGAAGAGCACGGCACCCACATACGGGGCCTGGAACACACGGAACGGGGTGTTCTTGAAGTAGTCGGTCAGCTCGATGATCGGGTTGCCGAAACGCAGGTCGGGCTTGTCGGAGCCGTACTTATCCATGGCTTCCTGCCAGGTGATGCGCGGCAACGGCAGCTGGACCTCATAGCCGGCGGCCTTCCAGATGGCGGCGATGACCTTTTCGGCCATGGCCATCACGTCTTCCTGATCCACGTAGGCCATTTCCATATCCAGCTGGGTGAATTCGGGCTGGCGATCCGCACGGAAGTCCTCGTCACGGTAGCAGCGGGCGAATTGGTAGTAGCGCTCGACACCGGATACCATGAGCAGCTGCTTGAGCAGCTGCGGGGACTGCGGCAGCGCGTACCAGGAGCCCGGCACCAGACGGGCCGGCACCACGAAGTCGCGTGCGCCTTCCGGAGTGGACTTGATGAACGTCGGGGTCTCGACCTCGGTGAAGTCCAGATCCTCAAGTGCGTGACGGGCGGCCTTGGCCATGTCGGAGCGCAGCTTCAGGTTGCGCTGCATGCCCGGGCGGCGCAGGTCGAGGTAACGGTACTTCAGACGCACTTCCTCGCCCGGCAGCTTGTTCTCGGACTCGTTCTCCAGCGCGGTGGACACCTGGAACGGCAGGGCGTCGGACTTGGCGAGCACCGTGATGTCCTCGGCCACGACCTCGATCTTGCCGGTGGCAAGATGCTCGTTCTCGTTGCCTTCCGGACGCAGGCGCACCTCGCCGGTGACCTGGATCACGAACTCGGAGCGCAGCGGACGCGCCTGCTCCTCGTCGTAGATGACGACCTGCACCAGGCCGGAGGAATCGCGCAGATCGATAAAGGCGACTCCACCATGGTCGCGGCGACGGTCGACCCAACCGGACAGGGTGACCTTCTGGCCGACGAGAGCCTCGGTGACTTCAGTGGCATGATGTGTTCTATATGCCGTCTGGCTCATGCTTTGCATACTCCCAATTTCATCGATGATTCATCGATTCATCAATCAATAACAACGGTTTGCCGGGCATTAACAGTATCGGGCTCCCACGACGTGCGGTCAGCCGGCTTCTGTTCGCCGGAAACGATGTTCTTCACCTCGTCGCCGGCACCCTCCTGGCCGGGGAACCACACGTACGGAATGCCGAGCTTGTCGGCGTACTTGATCTGCTTGCCCAGCTTGGCGGCGGTAGGTGCCACATCGGCGGCGATGCCACGGGCGCGCAGCGCGTTGGCGATGGCGTTGGACTCGGCACGCTCGCTTTCGTTCCACACTGCAACGAGCACGCTCGCCGGGGACACGCGGTTGGCGTGAGCGCCGGCCGTATGCAGCATGTAGCTGACCAGTCGGCTCAGGCCGATGGACAGACCCACGCCCGGGTACTTGCGGTTGCCCTGGGAGGCGAGATTGTCGTAACGTCCGCCGGAGCAGATGGAGCCGAGGGATGCGGCGCCGTCGAGGAAGGTCTCGTACACGGAACCGGTGTAGTAGTCCAAGCCGCGGGCGATCTTAAGATCCGCGATGACGGAGCCCGGGCGGATAGCAGCGGCCTGATCGACGATCATGGCCAGCGTGTCCAGACCCTCGCGGGCCAGCGTGTATGCCTCGGAATCGGTGGAGATGCCGTGCTTGGCGGCAAGGGCGTCGAACTTCTCGGCCAGCTCGGTGCCGTCGGCGGCGGTCAGCTCGGCCAGTTCGAGGCAGGCCTGCGCCTGGCTCTCGCTCGCGCCGCAGGTCTCGACGAGCAGCTTGGCCACCTCGTCGGCACCGATCTTGTCGAGCTTGTCGATCTCACGCAGCACGCCCTCGATGTCGTCAAGGCCCAGGCCACGGTAGAAGCCTTCGGAAAGCTTGCGGTTGTTCGCATGCACGGTCGCCTTGGGCAGGCCGAACTCGCGCAGGCGTTCCAACGCGGAGACCATGACCAGCGGCAGTTCCACCTCGTAGTGGTCCGGCAGATCGCCGTTGCCGATCACATCGATGTCGGCCTGGACGAACTCGCGGAAACGGCCCTCCTGCGGGCGCTCGCCACGCCACACCTTCTGGATCTGCCAACGCTTGAACGGGAATGCGAGATCGCCCGAATGCTCGACCACGTACCGGCTCAGCGGCACGGTCAGATCGAAGTGCAGGCCGAGTCGCTCCTCAATCGGAGTGTCGGATTCGTTGCCGACATCCTGCAGACGACTCAGCAGATAGATCTCTTTGCTGGTCTCGCCCTTCTTCAGCAGCGAAGCCCCAGTTTCCACGGCTCTTGTCTCGATGCCGAGGAAGCCATTGAGCTCGAATACTTCACGGAGCGTGTCGATGACACGCTGCTCCACAACACGTTCAGAGGGGAGCCACTCTGGAAATCCTGATATTGATGCGCCTTTAGCCACGGAATCAATATAATAGGTGAAGGTTGCGTCAAACATTCCTGTTCTGTCAGGATGTGAAGCGCGATGCACACACTTCCAAGCTGTAAGGAGCTGGCCATGGCCGACGACAACGTCACCAAGAACGAAACCACCACCGAGACCACCGCACAGGAAACGCACGAAGCGACCAAGGCACCGAAGCCCGCCGCTCCGAAGCCCCACGCTCCCTCCCCCGCCGCATTCGCCAAGAAGGCCGCGCCGGCAGCCCGCCGCGTCGCAGCACCGGCCGCCGCCACCTACACCGAAGCCCAGGTCAAGGAAGCCGAGGCATTCGGCCGCGTCGACGAGAACGGCACCGTGTTCGTCAAGGAAGGCGAAGGCGAGCGTGAGGTCGGCCAGTTCCCCGACGTGTCCAAGGAGGAGGCGCTGGCGCTGTATGCCCGTCGCTTCCTGGATCTCAAGGCCAAGCTCGACGCTCTGGCGGCACGCCTGAAGAGCTCGAACATCAAGTCCCGCGAGATCGACGAGACCATGAAGATGCTCGCCGAGGAGACCAACTCCCCCGCCGTGGTGGGCGATCTGGCCGCACTGAAGGCCCAGTACGAAGACCTGAAGGTCAAGGCCGAAGCCAAGAAGACCGAGCTGGCCGAAGCCCGCAAGGCCGCCGTGGCCGCCGCCGTGGCCGGACGCACCGCCATCGTGGAGAAGGCCGAGGCCCTGGCCGCCGGTCTTGGCGACAACACCAACTGGCGTTCCACCGCCGACAAGTTCCGTGCCCTGTTCGACGAATGGCAGGCACACCAGCGCAACAACGTGCGCATCGACAAGAAGGACGCCGACGAGCTGTGGAAGCGTTTCTCCGCCGCCCGCACCACCTTCAACCAGTCCCGCCGCAAGTGGGCGCAGGCTCGCGACAACGAGCGCAACCAGGCCAAGGCCGCCAAGGAGGCGATCATCGCCGAGGCTAATGAGATCAAGAACTCCACCGCCTGGGGCGAAACCTCCCGCCAGTTCAACGAGCTGATGGACCGTTGGAAGAAGGCCGGTCGTGCAGGCCGCAATGAGGACGATGCCCTGTGGGCTCGTTTCCGCGAGGCCGCCGATACCTTCTTCAATGCCCGTCAGGCCGATCGTGAGCAGATCTCCGCCGATGAGAAGGAGAATCTCGCCAAGAAGGAGGAGTTGCTGAAGAAGGCCGAGGCGCTGGTACCGGTGGCCGACGAGAAGGCCGCCAAGCAGGCTCGTCAGGCTCTGGCCGCGATTCAGGACGAGTGGGATCAGATCGGCTATGTGCCGCGCGAGGACATGCGCCGCATCGAAGGCCGTCTGGACGAGGTGGACAAGCAGATCAAGTCCGTCGAGGAGGCTGCTTGGAAGCAGTCCGACCCCGAGGCCGACGCCCGCAAGTCCAGCTTCGAGGAGCAGCTCAACGCCCAGCTCGCCGAACTCGACGCCAAGATCGCAGCCGAAACCGATCCAGCCAAGAAGGCCAAGCTCGAAGCCGAGAAGGCCACCAAGGAGCAGTGGCTGAACGCGGTGAAGTGATTCGGCTTCGGCTTTCACCAGCCTGAATCATAGCGATACGCCGGAGGGCGGCATCCGTATGGGTGCCGCCCTCCGGCGTATGTATGTCCATGTGAGTCGTTTGCAGTCAGCGCCACTCCCCCAACCCCTCATTCAAGGGGATGCGCGAGGTGAAGCGGCGGTGTTCGCCGGTCAGCGGATCGTCGAATTCGAGTTCGCGGGCCACCAGTTCCAGCGGATTGGAAAAATCATCGTAGGCATGTTCGATGATGCGCGGATAGAAGTCGTCCCCCATGATGGGCAGTCCCAGCGAATTCATGTGCACTCTCAACTGGTGCGTCTTGCCGGTTCGCGGATGCAGCACATATCGCGCCACCATATGGCGGCCGTCCATTCCAGAAAGCGGATGTCCCGTACGATCCATATGCCCCAGTCCCACACGTTCGATCAGCGTTTCGGCATTCGGCGTGCCGGGCTCCTCATAGGCTTGCAGTATCCCCCGCTGTTTGACGATGCGCGACCGCCGTTCCAACGGAAACGGCCTGGGCGGTTCCAACTTGCGTATGGTGCCGAAGCACGGCCTGCCGATCGGTCTGAGCGGCGCCAGACATTCGTAGGTCTTCACCGCCAGATGGTTCTGGAACAGCAGCTGGTAGGCACCCCGGCTGGCACGGTCACGCACGAACACCACAATGCCCGCGGTCAGGCGATCCAGCCGGTGCGCGGGTATGATGTCCGGTTCGCCATAAGTCTGCCGCAGCCGAATCAGCGCCGTCTCCCGATACCACATACCACGAGGCGTGGTGGCCAGAAAATGCGGCTTATCCACCACAATGATCCGCTCGTCCTCATACAGCACCGTACAGTCGAACGGAATATGCGGTTCCTCGGTCACATACCGGTGCCTACGCTCCTGTTTCACAAAACTCTCCCGACTGCACGAAGGCCGGCATACGCCGAAACGCCGCGCATTCGGCTTTGTGCAGATCCATGCGCAACGTAACGGCGTATGCCGGCCATGCCAAGCAGCGACATGCGCTACGACTATTCGACGGTAACGGACTTGGCGAGGTTACGGGGCTTGTCCACGTCGTACTTCTTCAGCTTGGCCATGTCCATGGCGAACAGCTGCAGCGGCACCACGTCCACCAGCGGGCTCATCAGCGTGGGGCATGCCGGGCGCCAGAACACCACGTCGGCATAGCGCTCCACGTCGGCGTCGTTCTCCTCGGCCACGGCGATGATGTACGCGCCGCGCGCCTTGACCTCTTCGATGCCGGAGATCACCTTGGCATGCAGTACGTTGCGGCCGCGCGCCGGCGGCACGATGAACACGACCGGCTCGCCTTCGTCGACCAGCGCGATCGGTCCGTGCTTGAGCTCGCCGGCGGCGAAGCCCTCGGTGAAGGTGTAGGCGATCTCCTTGAGCTTCAACGCGCCTTCCATGGCGACCGGATAGCCGACGTGGCGGCCGAGGAACAGGAACGACTTGGCATCGACCATCTGCTTGGCGGCCGCCTGGATGGTGTCGGTCTGCGTGTCGAGGACCCACTGGATCTTGCGCGGCATGTCCTTGAGCGAGTCGAGCGTCTGCTGGATCTCGTCGCGGTACATCGCGCCCTTCACCTGCGCAAGGTACAGGCCGAGCACGTAGGCGGCGGTGATCTGCGCCACGAACGCCTTGGTCGAGGCGACCGCGACCTCCGGGCCCGCGTGCGTGTACAGCACGGCGTCGGATTCGCGCGGAATGGTGGCGCCCTGCGTATTGCAGATGGCCAGCACCTTGGAGCCCTGTTCGCGGGCGTGGCGCAGCGCCATCAGCGTGTCCATGGTCTCGCCGGACTGCGAGATGGCGACGACCAGCGTGCGCGGGGTGAGAATCGGGTCACGGTAACGGAATTCGTGGGCGAGCTCGACCTCGACGGGGATGCGCACCCAATGTTCGATGGCGTATTTGGCGACCATGCCGGCGTAGGCGGCGGTGCCGCAGGCGATGACGATGATCTTGTCGATGGCCTTGAAGTCGTGCTCGTCGATGCGCACCTCGTCGAGGTTGAGCGCGCCGTTCTTGTCGAGACGACCGAGCAGGGTGCGCTGCACCGCTGCGGGATCCTCATGGATCTCCTTGTCCATGAAGGAATCCCAGCCGCCCTTCTCGGCGGCGGAGGCATCCCAGTCCACGGTGTAGACCTTCGGATCGGACACGATGTTGCCCATGAAGTCGGAGACGATCACCTTGTCGGCGCTCACGCACACGGCCTGGTCCTGATCGACCTCCATGGCACGCTTCGTGTAGGCAACGAACGCGGCCACATCGGAGCCGAGGAAGTTCTCGCCTTCGCCCAGGCCCACGACCAGCGGGGAATCATGGCGTGCGCCGACCACGATGTCCGGCTGGCGGCAGTCGGTGGCGAGGATGGTGAACGCGCCCTCAAGCATACGGGCGAGACGCCGGATGGCCTTGAACAGGTCCGGCTTGCCTTCCTCCTCGATGATCTTGTCGGTGATCTTGCCCAGCAGCTTGGCCGCGACCTCGGTGTCCGTGTCGGAGGCGAAACGATAGCCTTCGGTCTGCAGGTCGAGACGCAGCTGGGAGGCGTTCTCGATGATGCCGTTGTGGATGATGGCGACCTTGCCGTCACGGGAGGTGTGCGGATGCGCGTTGATGTCGTTCGGCACGCCGTTGGTGGCCCAACGGGTGTGGCCGATGCCCACCGTGGCCATCGGCATCGGGTTGTGCTCGATGTCTTCCACCAGATTGGAAAGGCGGCCGGCCTTCTTGCGCACCTCGACATGGTCCATGCCCGGTGCGCTCAATGCCACGCCCGCCGAATCGTAGCCACGGTATTCAAGTCGTTGCAGGCCTTGGAGGCAGACCTCCAGCGGCTTGCCGCACGCGGTTTCGATCCGTCCTGCGTATCCGACGATTCCACACATATTTCACCAGCCCTAATCCGCCGCGCACCGTGATGGACGGAGCGCGGATATCGCTTTCATGGCACGAATGCCGCCGTGTCGCCACAGGCGCCGCTTCGAGCCGCGGCCGCACGCAACGCGGCGATTCCACAACAAGTGTGTCAGAGACTTGTTGCGGGCCGCCGCCGCATCGCCATGCATTTACCGCATGTCTACATAATTCCGCTCAGCGCACGCGCTTGTTGGCGTAGCGCATGGCGCGCAATGCCTCGCGCTTGTCCTGTTCCTCACGCAACGCCTGGCGCTTGTCGAATTCGCGCTTGCCTCGCGCCAGCGCGATCTCCGCCTTCACACGGCCGTCCTTGAAGTACAGGCTGAGCGGGATGATCGTGTACCCCTTGGCCTCGCTCTGCCTCGACAGCTTGATGATCTCGCGTTCGTGCAGCAGCAGCTTGCGCTTGCGCTTGGGCGCATGGTTGTTCCACGTACCGTTGAGGTATTCGGGGATGTTCGCGTTCTCCAACCACATCTCGCCGCGCCTGTCGATGGAGACGAATGCCTCGGCGAGGGATGCGCGCCCTTCGCGCAGGGATTTGACCTCGGTGCCCGTCAGGACCAGACCGGCCTCGTACTTGTCTTCGATGGCGTAATCATGACGCGCCTTCTTGTTCTGCGCGATCAGCTTCGTGCCTTGTTCCTTGGCCATGGTCTCCTCCTTTCCTGAGAGTTTTCGCAACTTTCCACAATAACAGCAACGCCGCCTGAATCGCATCAGGCGGCGTCACGGGTGCTTGCCGGCCGGCGGCCGGTCTATCCGGCGGTGCCGATCGGTATGTGCCGATCAGTAGTGCACGTACTGGTAGTTGCCGGCGTTCGAGATGGTCTCCCATGCGGGGAAGGTCGAGAATCCGGTACCGCCTTCGGAGATCAGCACGGAACCGTCGGAGTTCACGCGTTCCACGACCGCCACATGGCCGTACTGCCAGTCGGCGGTCCAATGGCCGCCGACGCTCTGGCCCTGGGAGAACACCATCGCCGCCCCGACGTGCGGGGTGTTGTTGACGTAATAGCCGAGTCCTCGCGCGGTGGCCGCCCACTGTGCGCCGTTGCCCATATAGGAACCCACGGGCAGGCTCAGCTGGGAGCGGCGCAGATACGCCCACAGGGTGCACTGGCGTGCCGGGTAGGCGGAACCGCCCACCGTATTGCCGGTGTTGTGCCCGTAGCAGTAGCTCGATCCTTCGGGGCAGCTGCCGGGCACGGCGTAGTTCATGCCGCTGGCGGAGCCGCCGCCGGAATTGCCGCTGCTGGTGTTGCCGCCGGATGCGGTATTGGAGGAACCGGCGCTGGCGCTGGAACCGGAGTTCGACGAGCCGGATGAGCTGCCGGTCTGCTGGCCGACGCTCGACGGCGTGTAACTGCTGGCGCTGGCCCGGCGCGCGGCTTCCTCGGCCGCGGCCTTGGCCGCCATGGCGGCGAGTTCCGCCTGCAGGGAGACGATTTCAGCCGCCTCCTTGGCGCTTTGCGAGGTCAGGCTGCTCTTCTTGGATTCGAGCTGTTCGCGTACCGAGCTGTCCTTGACCTGCAGCGCCTCGAGGTTGCTCTGCTTGTCGGCGGCGTCCTGCGAGGCCTTCTGGGCGGCCGCGGCCTGGGCGTCGGCCTGTTCCTTGAGCTTGGTGATCTGCTGTTCGATGGCGTCGAGACGCTGCTGGCGGTTCATCGACGTGTTGAGCGTGGTGGCGGCCGCGTCCGCCGTATTGGACGCGGAACGCGCGGCCGCGGCGTCGGACTGCATCTGCGCCACGAATTCGTCGGTGGTCTTGGCGTCGGTGACCACGTCCATCATCTTGGACGCGTCGGAGCCGTGGAAGCTGTTGCGTGCGATCTCGGCGACGGAATCCTTGGCATCGTCGTATTCGATGCCGGTCTCCTTGATCTTCTGCTCAAGCGTGGCCTTGTCCTGCTTGGCAGCCTCAAGACGCTGGTTCGTCGCATCGGCCAGGCTCTGCGCCTGGTACGACGCCTGCAACGCCTCCTGGGCGGCCTGCTGGGCGGCCGGAATCTGGTTGTTGGCCAGATCGTTCAGTTCCTCGATGGTGCTGGCCAGGTCGGAGTTCACTCCGGCGAGCTGCGCCTTGAGGTTCTCATGATTGGCTTTCTTCTGCTGCAACTCCGCATAGGATGCCGCTCGCGCGGTCGGCACGTTCGTGGTGGTGACCGCCAATCCCGCGGCCATGACCGTCGCGCATGAGATGGCCATGCCGATGACGGCTTTCGCGGACTTTGTTCGCTTGTTCACTACTGTGGGACCTCCTACTTCCTTCGGCACATTGTAGCGGCAGTTCCTGAACCGTCAATCAGGCCTTGAGGTAGCGGTGCAGGGAGACGACGGACGCGATGACGGACAGCAGCAGCGCCCCCGCGATCAGCGCCGGCGAGACGAGCCACACCGTCGCCTGCGTGACGAACGGGATCCAGCTCACCGACTGCGCGACGCCATCGGTGATGAACACCTGCACGATCGCGGCCAGTGTGCCGCATGCCAGCAGCGAACCCACCAGGGAGGCGAAGAGCCCTTCCAGGATGAACGGCAGCTGGATCGTCCAGTTCGAGGCGCCGACCAGTCGCATGATCTCCGTCTCGTTCTTGCGTGACGCGGCGGACATGCGGATCGTGGTTCCGGTCAGCAGGATCGCCACGACCACCATGACGGCGGCGAGCGTCACCGTGACCACCGTGGCGCGGTTGAGCACGGCGAACACCGGGTCGAAGATCTGTTTCTGGTCGACCACGCTTTCCACGCCGCTCTTGCCGGACAATACCTCGGAGACCATCTTGTATTTGGTCGGATCTTTCAATTTGAGCTGGAGGGAGTCCTGCATGTCGGCGGCGGTCAGGGTGCGCCCTTGGTATTTGCCGTCCGGGTATTTCTTCAGGAAGGTGTTCTTGTAGAAGTCCTCACGGCTCACATAGGTGATCTTGGAGACGTTGTCGCGCAGCTCCTGGTGGATGAAGTCCTCGAGTTCCACGATCTCCTGCTGGGTAGGTGCCTTGCCCGCGGCGCAGGTGGCGGCCTGGCTGGTGCCGTCCGGGCACAGGTAGACCACGACCTCGACCTTGGAATACCAGTCGCCCTTGGCCTTGTTGACCTGGACCTGCAACAGCGCGGAGGCGCCGATGAACACGAAGGAGATGAACGTGACGAGCATGACCGAGATGATCATCGGCACGTTGCGCTTCAGACTCGTCCACGTTTCCGAAAGGATGAATCGCATTCTCATCGGGTACCCTCCTGATCATCGGTTCGAATGCCATGGTCCGCTGCCGGCGGTTGCGGCGGGGCAGGCGGTGTCGGCGCGGCGGGCGCGGACGGCGGAACCGGCGGTGCCGGCGGCATGAACGCCTCGTCGCCCTGCGCGGGCGCGGCACCCTGGGAATCGCCCTGACCGCCGTTCCGCTCATCCTTCGCCATCTCGTCCAACGGCAGGCCCCTGCCCCAGGTCATGGTGTCCTCGGGGGAGGCGAACGCCTCGCCATAGCGACCGGTACGACCGGAATGCACGGACTGGGCCAGGCGGGCGATGCCCTCTCCCCCGTCCATGACATGCGCCGCGATGGCCGCGGCATGCATCGCATCCACGGCGGTGTGCGGCTCGCCGCCCACCATATCGACGCCACCGCTCGAACGCAGCGCCTGATGGGATTTGCTCGTCACTTCGGAATCGGGGAAGAACACCGCGGAATCATAGGAACCATGCTCCTCGTCACGCACGATGCTGCCGCTGTGCAGCTCGACCACACGCTTGCGCATCGAATTGACGATCTCCTCGTTATGCGTGGCCATGACCACGGTGGTGCCGGTGCGGTTGATGGCATCCAGCACCTCCATGATGCCCAGCGAAGTGGTCGGGTCGAGGTTGCCCGTAGGCTCGTCGGCAAGCAGGATCTGCGGGTGGTTCACATAGGCGCGGGCGATGGCCACACGCTGCTGCTCGCCGCCGGACAGCTCATGCGGATAGCTTTTCTCCTTGCCGGTGAGCCCCACGGTCTCCAGCACCTTCGGCACCATCGACTTGATCGCCGAACGGCGCATGCCGATGACCTCCAGGGCGAACGCGACGTTCTGCCACACGGTCTTGTTGTTCAGCAGCTTGTAGTCCTGGAACACGAAACCGATGGAACGACGGTACTGCGGCACCTGCCGATTGGTGATGCGCCGCAGATCGTTGCCGGCGACTCGGATCTCGCCCTCCGTGGCCTCCTCCTCACGCAGCAGCAGACTCAGCAAGGTGGTCTTGCCGGAGCCCGAAGCGCCCACCAGGAACACGAAATCGCCGCGCTCGATGTCGAGATTGACATCGTTGAGCGCGGGTCTGGTCCCCTTGGGGTAGATCTTGCTCACATGATTCAACGAAATCAGTGCCATGTCATTCCTTCCGTTTCCGTCCCCGCCGCACGATCATGCGGGAGCGGGAAGTGTTACTCCGCGGCCTTGGCGCGACGCTGCTCATGGCGCCAGCGGATGCCGGCCTGGATGAAGCCGTCCAGATCGCCGTCGAACACGGCCTGGGTCTGCGAGGTCTCATAGCCGGTGCGCAGATCCTTGACCATCTGATAGGGGTGCAGCACGTACGAACGCATCTGATCGCCCCAGCTGGCCTTGATGTCGCCTGCCAGCTCCTTCTTCTTCTTGGCCTCCTCCTCGTGGCGCAGCACCAGCAGTCGGGACTGCAGCACGGCCATGGCGGCGGCACGGTTCTGGATCTGCGAGCGCTCGTCCTGCATGGTCACGACCAGGCCGGTGGGAAGGTGGGTGATGCGCACGGCCGAGTAAGTCGTGTTCACGCCCTGGCCGCCGGGGCCGGAGGAGCAGTACGTATCCACGCGGATATCCGAATCCGGGATGTCGATGTGATCGGTCGCCTCGACCAGCGGCACGACCTCGACCGCGGCGAAGCTCGTCTGGCGGCGGCCCTGGTTGTCGAACGGGGAGATACGCACCAGACGATGCGTGCCGCCCTCGACGGACAGACGGCCATACGCGTACGGCGCGTCCACCTGGAACGTGGCCGACTTGATGCCGGCCTCCTCGGCGTACGAGGTGTCCATCACCTTGGCCTTGAAACCATTGCGCTCGCAGTACCTCAGGTACATGCGCAGCAGCATCTGGGCGAAATCGGCGGCATCCACGCCGCCGGCGCCGGAACGGATCGTGACGACCGCCGAACGCTCGTCGTACTCGCCGTCCAGCAGCGTCTGGATCTCCATATCGTCCAGGTCGCTCTGGATCTTCTTCACCTCGTCCTGCGCCTCGGCGAGGGTGTCGGCGTCGTCCTCCTCCTGGCCGAGCTCGACCAGGGTCTCCACATCGTCGATGCGCTGGGATGCGGAATTGAGGCGCTTGAGCTGCGCCTGCGCCGCGGACAGGCGGCTGGTCACCTTCTGCGCGTTCTCGGGATCGTCCCACAGGCCCGGCTCGGCCGCCTGCTGCTCCAGCTCGGCGATCTGCTCCTTCATGCGGTCCATATCCAAAGCCTGGGCGATGGAGTCGTACTTCGCACGAGCCTCCGAAATCGCCTCGGAGAAATCAAATTCTGCCATTATGATTCACCTTACGTTCGTTCTGTAGAAATTGTCTGTGAACATACTTGGGTTTTCAGCCCGACCCACGGGTTTTACACATACTCTTTGCGGGCACGCCGTTGTCTTCCCTTTCCCTTACGGCCGCGAACCAGCCGCTCGACGCAGGAAAACGCCCCCGCAGGAATATGCGAAGGGCGTCAAAGACCCGCGTAGATGGCGGGAACCACCACAGAGATCAGCATGGCCGCGGCGATGACGATGCACACCGTCCGCGTCACCACGCGACGGCGGTGCTCGCGCATCTCGCGCTCATTCCGCTGATCGTTACTCATAGGGCAGAAGTGTACGCAACAGCGCGGATTTTGCACACGATTACGCCGATGGTTCCATAACGACGGTTCCATAATGTGATTCCCCGGGGAACGTGTGTCCCGTTGCAACGCAAGAATGAGAGGCATGGAAATGCGATCTGCAAAACTAATGAATGGACGTGTATTCGCGGGCGCTCGCGCCCTCTACCGCGCCGCCGGCGTGGATGGCAAGGATTTCGGCAAGCCGATCATCGCCATCGCCAACTCCTTCGATGAGTTCCTGCCGGGCCATGTTCACCTGAACAAGGTCGGACGCCTTATCTCCGAAGCCATCAAGGAAGCTGGCGGCATCCCCCGCGAGTTCAACACGATGGCCGTGGACGACGGCATCGCCATGGGCCATACCGGCATGCTGTACTCGCTGCCGAGCCGCGACATCATCGCCGACACCGTGGAGTACCAGGTGAACGCGCACTGCGCCGATGCCCTGATCTGCATCCCGAACTGCGACAAGGTCGTGCCGGGCATGCTTATGGCCGCGCTGCGTCTCAACATCCCGACCGTGTTCGTCTCCGGCGGCCCGATGGAAGCCGGCACCACCGTGCTGCCCGACGGCACCGTGAAGAAGAACACCGATCTGATCGACGTGATGTATGCCTCCGCCGACGACAACCTGGACGAGCAGGATCTGCTCGCCTATGAGAAGACCGTCTGCCCGACCTGCGGTTCCTGCGCCGGCATGTTCACCGCCAACTCGATGAACTGCCTGACCGAGGCCATCGGCCTGGCACTGCCGGGCAACGGCACCATCCTGGCCTCCCACTCCTACCGCAAGGATCTGTTCAAGCGCGCCGCCGAGCAGGTCGTCAAGATCGCCAAGCAGTACTACGACGATGACGACGACTCCGTGCTGCCGCGCTCCATCGCCACCAAGGAAGCCTTCGAGAACGCCATGACCATGGATGTGGCCATGGGTGGCTCCACCAACACCGTGCTGCACATCCTCGCCATGGCGCAGTCCGCCGACGTGGACTTCACGCTGGACGACATCGAGCGCATCTCCCACACCGTGCCGTGCATCTGCAAGGCCTCGCCGTCCGGCGAATGGGAGATCTCCGACGTGCACCGCGCAGGCGGCATCACCGGCATCCTCGGCGAGCTCGACCGTGCGGGCAAGCTGCACCGCGACGTGCACTCCATCGACTACAAGTCCCTGGAAGACAAGCTCAACGATTGGGACATCATGCGCGACACCTGCACCGAGCAGGCCAAGCAGATGTACCTGGCGGCACCGGGCCACATCGTCTCCCCCGAACCGTGGACGCACACCACCCTGTTCGATTCGCTCGACCGCGACCGTGTGAACGGCGCCATCCACGACATCGACCATCCGGCAGTCACCGAAGGCGGTCTGGCCGTGCTGCGCGGCAACCTTGCGCCTGACGGCTGCGTGGTGAAGACCGCCGGCGTGCCGAAGGAGATCTGGACGTTCCGCGGCCCGGCACTGGTCGTCGAATCCCAGGAACAGGCCATCGAGGTCATCCTCAACGACACGTTGAAGCCCGGCATGGCGCTCGTGATCCGCTACGAGGGCCCGAAGGGCGGCCCGGGCATGCAGGAGATGCTGTACCCGACCTCCTTCGTCAAGGGCAAGGGCATCGGCAAGCAGGTGGCCATGCTCACCGACGGCCGTTACTCCGGCGGTTCCTCCGGTCTGGCCATCGGCCACATCGCGCCCGAGGCCGCGAACAAGGGCCCGATCGCGCTCATCAAGAACGGCGACATCATCAACATCGACATTCCGAACCGTACCGTGAACGTCGAGCTTTCCGACGAGGAGCTGGCTCAGCGCCGCGCCGAGCTCGAGGCCGGCGACGGCTACGTGGCTCACCGCGACCGCAAGGTGTCCCAGGCGCTGAAGGCCTACGCCGCCTTTGCGCGTTCCGCCGATAAGGGCGCCACCCGCGACCCGGAGCTGATCGACAAGCTCTCCGGTCTCGCCTGATAGTCGATCAGTCGATTTGATTATGGGCGTTGTGCCGCCGCCCGCATCACGCGGCACTCCCGGATGGGGCGCAGCCGAATGGCTGTGCCCCATCCGTGGTTTTCCGGCACTTCTCTTGTCTCCTTTTCTTTGTAATTCCCTCTTCCCCGCCGACAGTCGGGCACCACCATGCCAGCACTTGCACCGGGGTGTATCGTGTGGGGTATGACGACGATGAAAGAGATTGCGCAGCAGACGGGGGTATCTGTCTCCACGGTGTCGCTGGTGATGAACCACCACGACGAGGGAAGGGTCAAGGCGGAGGTCGCCTCCCGCGTAAGGGAGACGGCACGTAGACTCGGTTACAAGGTCAATCCGATGGCTCGTTCCCTACGCACCAACAGCACCCGCATTCTCGGCTTCATCAGCGACGAGGTGGCCACCACCCCGTATGCAGGCGGCATGATCCTCGGCGCGCAAAGCGCGGCAAGCCAGCTCGGCTACATGCTCATCACCGTCAGCACGGACGGCGGCATGAAGGAGGACGACGAGATCGAGGCGCTGAAACGCTACGGCGCGGACGGTTTCCTGTACGCGGAGATGTCGAACCGCGTCACCGATGTTCCGGAGAAGCTGCGCGACTACCCCGTGGTGCTCACCGACGCGACCGACCGCAACGGCGCGATTCCCAGCGTGGAGCCGGACGAGTTCTCCATCGCGTACGACGCCACCACGCATCTGGTCCAGGCCGGGTGCCGACGCATCGCATACATCGGCTGCAGCAGGCCGATGATCGCGCAGGACGGCAGACTGGCTGGTTACCGCGCCGCCATGGAAGAGGCCGGCAAACGCTATGACGAGAATCTGGTGGTGAACGTGCTGGAGCCGAAATCCGCGCTGCAGGCCGTCTCCGACATGTTCGATCGCGAACAGCCTGATGGCTTCTTCTGCTTCAACGATGCCCGTGCCTGGTATGTCTACGAGTGCGCGGCGCGGCGCGGACTGACCATCGGCAAGGACATCTCAGTGGTGGGCGTGGACAACCACCGTGTGTTCGCGGAGACGCTGTACCCGCAGCTGACCACCGTGGAGCTGCCGCATTTCGAAATGGGATTCTGGGCGGCGGCCAAGCTGGTGTCGATCATCGAGGATCGCCCGCTGGACGACTTCGTGTGGCCGAAGACCACCGCCCCCATGCCGCCCATCGATGCGCCGATTCCTGCGAAGATCCACTGCACGCTGCTGGAGAAGGGATCGGTGGCGAGGCGGTAGCGGACCCGTTGGCCGTACGCGATGCGTTGCTGGCGGTTCCATGCCGCAGGTGGATACCGTCAGCGGCAAAACCGCACATCGCACGTGTGAGGTTCACCCAGATTCAACGCCCTAATGTATTGCAAACGTGTGCAATAGCGTCAGACGCACGAAAGGCATCTCCCCTTCCGTCTATAGCAATTTCGGCAAAAGGGTTCGTATTGCTTAATTTACGGCCCTGCACCATTTTGCAACCGATGTCATCACCTTTCATGCGACTCGCCGAGACTCCCCGGTAGACCCTTCATAGTTTCTGCGATTTTGCACCAGAAATCGTCGTTTAGACAAAGTTGCAAATATTTTCATTTCGAACTCAAAACGTAAATCGTTTGACGTAAATCGTTTGACGATGTATCATATAACCATGCTGTTTCGGTAACGGCATTGCAGCCACCACCGGAGCGCACAACATCAAACGTGCTCGCGCAGCAGCGGGTGCTTAAGAAAAAGGGAAATACAATGGCAAGTGCACATAAGTCTGCGTGGAAGAACCCTTCCTATCTGCAGAGCTCTTTCGGCATCTTCATGTTCTTCTGCTCGTGGGGCATCTGGTGGTCCTTCTTCTCCAGGTGGCTCACCGACCCGACCCACGGCCTGGGTATGACCTCCGCCCAGCAGGGCCAGATCTACTCCATCAACTCGCTGGCCACCCTGGTCATCATGTTCGTCTACGGCACCATCCAGGACCAGCTGGGCATCAAGCGTAAGCTCGTCATCTTCATCTCCGCCGTGGCGGCCTGCGTCGGCCCGTTCGTGCAGTTCGTGTACGCCCCGATGCTGCAGGCCGGCGGCACCACCCGCTTCATCGGCGTGCTCATCGGCTCCATCGTGCTGTCCGCAGGCTTCATGGCCGGCTGCTCCCTGTTCGAGGCCGTCACCGAACGCTACTCCCGTAAGTTCGGCTTCGAATACGGCCAGTCCCGTGCCTGGGGCTCCTTCGGCTACGCCATCGTGGCCCTGTGCGCAGGCTTCCTGTTCAACATCAACCCGCTGCTGAACTTCTGGGTCGGCTCCATCTGCGGCCTCGGCATGCTGTGCGTCTACGCCTTCTGGGTTCCGGCCGAGCAGAAGGAAGAGCTCAAGAAGGAAGCCGATCCGAACGCGGCTCCGACCAACCCGTCCTTCAAGGAAATGGTCTCCGTCCTCAAGATGCCGACCCTGTGGGTGCTCATCGTCTTCATGCTGCTGACCAACACCTTCTACACCGTGTTCGACCAGCAGATGTTCCCGAACTACTACGCTTCCCTGTTCCCGACCACCGAGATCGGCAACGCCACCTACGGCACCCTGAACTCCTTCCAGGTGTTCCTCGAATCCGCCATGATGGGCGTCGTCCCGATCATCATGAAGAAGATCGGCGTGCGCAACTCCCTGCTGCTCGGCGCAACCGTCATGTTCCTGCGCATCGGCCTGTGCGGCGTGTTCCACGACCCGGTCTCCGTCTCCATCGTCAAGCTGTTCCACTCCATCGAGGTCCCACTGTTCTGCCTGCCGGCGTTCCGCTACTTCACCCTGCACTTCGACACGAAGCTGTCCGCCACCCTCTACATGGTCGGTTTCCAGATCGCGTCCCAGGTCGGCCAGGTGATCTTCTCCACCCCGCTGGGCTCCCTGCACGATCACCTCGGTGACCGCCCGACCTTCTTCACCATCTCGGGCATCGTGCTGGCGGCCCTGATCTACGGCATCTTCGTGATCAAGAAGGACGACCAGGAAGTCGGCGGCGACCCGTTCTACACCGACAAGCAGCTCAAGGCCATGGAAGAGGCCAAGACCGAAGCCTGATCGACAACCGTTCATTCTCACCACTCCAAGCGGTATCCGGCTTGTCCTCCTTCCCGCCGGATACCGCTTTTCTCTTCCATTCACACCACTCCTTCCCCATTCCCACACACGCCTCACGTCTCATCGGATGGCGACACACAGAAAGACGATCAACGATGACTGACTTCACTCCGAACGAACCGGTGCTCACCCCCATCAGGGACCACGACAAGGAACTCGCCAAGGCCGAGGCCTCCGTGGCCGAGTTCGCCGCCAAGCGCAACAACCGCTGGTACCCGAAGTTCCACATCGCCTCCAACGGCGGCTGGATCAACGACCCGAACGGCCTGTGCTACTACAAGGGCCGCTGGCATGTGTTCTACCAGCTGCACCCCTACGGCACCCAGTGGGGCCCGATGCACTGGGGCCACGTCTCCTCCACCGACATGGTGAACTGGAAGCGCGAACCGATCATGTTCGCCCCCTCCCTGGAACAGGAAAAGGACGGCGTGTTCTCCGGTTCCGCGGTGATCGGCGACGACGGCAAGCTCAAGTTCTACTACACCGGCCACCGCTGGGCCAACGGCCATGACAACACCGGCGGCGACTGGCAGGTGCAGATGCTCGCCGAGCCCGACAACGACGAGCTGACCAGCGCCACCAAGCGCGGCATGATCATCGACTGCCCGACCGACAAGGTGGACCACCACTACCGCGATCCGAAGGTCTGGAAGACCGGCGACAAGTGGTACATGACCTTCGGCGTCTCCTCCGCCGAAAAGCGCGGCCAGATGTGGCTGTTCTCCTCCGACGACATGGTCCGCTGGACCTACGAGCGCGTGCTGTTCGAGCACCCGGACCCGAACGTGTTCATGCTCGAATGCCCCGACTTCTTCCCGATCCGCGACGCGCAGGGCAACGAGAAGTGGGTCATCGGCTTCTCCGCCATGGGCGCCAAGGCCAGCGGCTTCATGAACCGCAACGTCAACAACGCCGGTTACATGATCGGCACCTGGGTCCCCGGCGAGGCGTTCGTGCCGGAAACCGAGTTCCGCCTGTGGGATTGCGGCCACAACTACTACGCCCCGCAGTCCTTCAACGACGGCAAGCGCCAAATCGTCTACGGCTGGATGAGCCCGTTCGTCGCCCCGATCTGCATGGAGAACGACGGCTGGTGCGGCAACATGACCCTGCCGCGCGAGATCACGCTGGGTGCGGACGGCGACCTGCACACCGCGCCGGTGGCCGAGATGGAGGGTCTGCGCGAGGACACCATCGACCTGGGCGAGATCAACCTGGACGTCAATGAGGAATCCGTCATCCTCGACGACGCCGAAGCCGTGGAGATCGAGATGACCATCGACCTGGCCTCCTCCACCGCCGAACGCGCCGGCCTGAAGGTGCACGCCACCGAGGACGGCGCCTACACCTACGTGGCGTACGACGACCAGATCGGCCGCGTGGTCATCGACCGCCAGGCCAACGCCCAGGGCGATCGCGGCTACCGCGCCGCGCCGCTCTCCCCCGAGGAGCTGGCTTCCGGCAAGCTTTCGCTGCGCGTGTACGTGGACCGCGGCTGCGTCGAGGTGTACGTGAACGACGGCCGTCAGGCGATGAGCTCCTACAGCTACGCCTCCGAAGGTCCGCGCGCCATCAAGCTCGAATCCGAATCCGGCACCCTGAAGGTCGAATCCCTCAAGGTCCACCACCTGAAGTCCATCGGCCTGGAGTAATCCGGTTCACGCCACTCCACACCACTCCGCACGGGCGGAAGCGCATCCCCGCGATTCAACCGGGAAACGTCATTCCGCCCCCTCAATTCCAGGGCAGCAGCACATCCCCCTTCCCCTTCCCGCCGCATTCGCGGCGAGTGCTGCTGCCCTTCTTTCATACCCAAAACGCTTCCGCTTTTCGCTTGCTCTTTCTCTTGTCCTTTCGCCCGTTCCTCCGTCTCTTCCCACCCGTGTCCCCGCATCCGCCCTATACTGGTCTGCCGGTAACAGACATTTCTGGCCGGCGTTCGGGCAGGCTCCTCACCTTACTGATCTTCCGCCGCCGGCCGCGTGGGCGCCCACTTTGGCGCGGAAAGCAAGGTGAACGATGGCTCTTGGGCGCGTTCGGCACGGACTTCTTACTACTGCGAAACATACTCTGCAACGCCGCATCCCCACGATCGTGACAGTGGCGCTGCTGCTTGTGGCTTGGGAAGCGTGGGTGCGTCTCGCCCACGTGCCGCCCACCATGATCGCCTCGCCGAGCGAGATCGCACAGGCGACCGTCGAGACCTGGCCCACGCTGTGGCCCGCCACGCAGACCACCCTGTTCGAAGGCACGGTCGGATTCCTGCTCGCCGTTGCCTGCGGCATCCTGATCGGCATTCTGCTGTACTGCTCGCGCATCGCGAACGCGGCCCTGTTCCCCCTGCTGTCCGCCGCGCAGACCATGCCGTTGATTTCCATCGCGCCGCTGTTCCTGATCTGGTTCGGCTTCGAAGTATCCGGCAAGATCGTAATCGTGGCCGTGTTCGGCCTGTTCCCCATCGCCGTGCAGACGATCCGCGGACTGGAAGCGGTGCCGCAGTTCTATTCGGACGTGGCATTGACCTGCGGGGCGACCCGCACGTGGACGCTGTGGCATGTGAAGCTGCGCGTGGCCGCACGGCAAATCTACGGCGGCATCCGCGTGTCCGCCGCGTACATCTTCGCCACCGCCGCCACCGCGGAATATCTGGGCGCGCGCAAGGGCCTCGGCATCTGGCTGCAGGCCGCCTACAACTCGTTCCGCACGCCGCTCATCTTCTCCGCCACGCTGGTCATCATCGTCATCACCTGCGTGCTCATGTGCCTGGTGAACCTGAGCGAGCGCATACTGCTCGGTCCCGTCGGCGAGGACATGGACCCGGACGCGGGGCAGTGAGCGTCTGCCCGCTCCTGAAAGCCAGATGGTGGTCGGTTCGGTCGTTTTCGAGCCCGAAAACGACCGAATGAACCACCAAGTGCGGCACAGTGAATGAGACAACCGGTTACAGGCGAACTTTCTGCACCGCATCCTTCAGCGCCTCGACCTTGTCAAGCCTCTCCCACGTGTAGTCCGGATCGTCATGACCGAAATGCCCGTAGGCCGCGGTCTTGTAGTAGATCGGGCGTTCCAGGTCAAGTTGGTCGATGATCGACAGCAACCGGAAGTCGAACACCTGCTCCACCGCCTTTTGGATGATCTCGCGTGGAACGGTTTCCGTGCCATACGTCTCCACGTCGATGGAGACCGGCGCACCCTGACCAAGGATGAAACCGAGCGTCACCTGCGCACGATGGGCGAGACCGGCGGCCACGATGTTCTTCGCGGCCCATCGCGCCGCGTATGCTTCGGAACGATCGGCCTTGTGCGGATCCTTGCCGGAGAACGCGCCACCGCCGTGCGCGGCGATGCCACCGTAGGTGTCGACGATGACCTTGCGCCCCGTCAAGCCGGCATCGGAATGCGGCCCGCCCTGAATGAACGGAGTACGGTTGATGACGATTCGCGCCTCGGAATAATCAAGCCCGAATGTATCCAGCACTGGTTCGAGCACCTGCTCGCGCACTTGGCTGCGCACATCCTCCACCGAAATCTCCGGACTGTGCTGCGTGGAGATAAGCACCGCGGCGAACCGCAGGGCGCGGCTCAGATCCTCGTTGTATTCGACGACCACTTCCGTTTTGCCGTCCGGCCTGAGCTGCGGGATAGTGCCGTCCTTGCGCACCTGCGCCAGTCGTTGCGCCAGCGCGGTGGCCGCCGCATAAGGCAGCGGCAGGTACTGTGGCGTCTCATCGGTCGCATAGCCGACGACGAGCCCCTGATCGCCGACGAACGTATCGTAGATGCGCTCCTTCTCCTCCTCGGTCTGCGAATCCTCCTGACCGTAATCGCCCAGATCGGACGAGAAATCACGCGGCCAGATGTTGTTGATGATGCCGGCGCCCTGCGGATCGAGGCCGCTGTCGGCATCCGTGTAGCCGATTTCCGCGGCCGCTTGCCGTGCGATCTGCGCATGGTTCAGCGTGAACGGCGCCGAGATCTCGCCCTGCAGCGAGATCAGCCCCTCCTTCACCACGGTTTCCACGGCGACGCGGGAATCCGGATCCTTGGCCAGGTAGGCGTCGAGAATGGCGTCCGAGATCTTGTCCGCGACCTTGTCGGGGTGGCCTTCGGTGACGGATTCGGAAATGAGATAACGAGACATGTTGTTGTCCTTTCATGGGCCATGCCCTATCGCACGGCCCGTATGATCGGCGCCCGGGCGGCCTCCATGGTCATGACCGGTCGCGGGCGAATATTAGTTGTACGGTTTTGCAATGATCGGCGGCGGCGAGTGCCTGTGCGCATACGCCGGCCTGGGGCTCGGTCACATATGGCCGAGTCGCTGTTGGGATTTGTTCGGATGTTCTCGAACGTCCGGCCCGTCAGTGCGCGGCAGCCGGTTTCGTGGCGATGATGGCCACGTAATTGCCTTGCGTATAGCCGGCAACCGGGTCCTCGACGGCATCGTTCTGGAACGTGGAATTCGCCAGTACCGTCTGCCTGAACTGCAGATCGACGAAACCGATGCGTTCAAGCAGTTCGATGTAGAACGTCGTCACATGCCAGTTCGGCTTATACGTCGGCTCCTTGCCCTGTGCGATGTCGAAGAACGCCGTGCCGGAAAGCAGGTCGGCATACGGGCTGCGGTCGAGGTCGGGGTGCTCATACACCGTGAACAGCAGAATGCCAAGCGTGCTTTCCTTGGGAACGTCGGAGAGAATCAGACGCCCGCCGGGGCGAAGCGCGTCGAAGTTCTTTCGGAAAGTCTCCTCCAAGTTCTCATCGTCGATGAATCCATGGCTGGACCCGTTGTAGTAGATGGTGTCGAAGGATTCCTTCTCATACGGGTATTCCTCCGCAATGCCATGCCACGCGTGGAACCCCTTGCTCTGTATCGCCGGGAACAGCGCGTCCGAAGGCTCCACGATCTCGTCGACGGTGAAACCGTACCGTTCGCGTAGGCTCTCCTCCACATCGCCGGTTCCCGCACCGATCGAAAGCGTGCGCCCCGGAACCTTGGTGGTCAGCGCGGACCATAACAGACGTAGGCGGGATTCGGTGATATTCGGTCGTTCCGTATAGTGACGTTCGAAACGGTGGTATTCGAATCCGTCATTCGCGCCATCAGTAGTCATAGATTATCCTTTGCAACGAAAATAAGTATGCTTTTTCCCTCTTAAAAAACATAATTGTATACAATTAACGCTAATAAAAAATTTCGTATTTCTATAGCGAAAGCAATGCGCAGCACCGTAGTGGAATACGGACAAGACGGCAGGCAATACAGTCGCGGAACGCCTCATAGCGACACGGCACCCAGTGCTGCGCACAGTAAAATAAGACCAATAATCACCAAGCCACAAGGCTTGATTTCAGGCTCTTTTCCCGAGTTTATTCCAAACTCAGCGAGCCATACATTCCATGGACATCATGGACATCATGGACATCATCATGGAATCCTTCATACAACACATCCACTTGTTTCCTTCATTGGAAATCATCGTCATACGTGACATTGTTCGGACTCCTTTCCTTGATGTTGATGGTGAACCAGGCATCCAACTGCTCTAGCCCCACGACCAACCATAACGGACATCGAATTGCGACGCAACCACGCGGATATAATTTCTTTTTATACGATGTTTATTTGCATTTATTTATAACAGAAATTGCTAGATAAATATAAACTATTTCGCCCCACCACCCGAATTTGCCACTTGGCGGTCAGTTCGGTCGTTTCCGAGTACGAAAACGACCGAACCGACCACCATTTGCGGCACAACGGACGGAAGGACTGCCAGCGTCTCCTCTCCCCCACGTCACACCGGACCGTATAATGGGTGGCGCTGTTCAGCCAGTGTGTGGCAAACCGGCTCGCCGGGGGCATTGGACGAACGGGGCTGGGCCCTGTCGTATCGTTTTCTGCCCGATTCCCGTTCGCAGCGCATCCCTAGAGAACGATCGCTTAGCAGGATTCAGGGGAATCATCAGTATGTTCATTCGCCGCATTCATCACATTCGCCACAGCATCAGCCCACAACGCACGCACGGCGCAGTCCGCAGGCTGCTCGCGCTGCTTTCCGCCATCGCCATGACCGCGACCGTCGCCGCATGCGGTCAGGCAAACACCACCAATGCCACCGGCACCGACGGCACCACCAAAGTCACCTTCATGCTTTCCTGGGCGCCCGACACCAACCATATCGGCGTGTATGTGGCGAAGAACAAAGGCTATTTCAAGCAGGCAGGGCTCGACGTCGACATCGTGGCCGTGGCACAGGCCGGAGCCGAACAGGCGGTGAACAACGGGCAGGCCGATTTCGCGCTGTCGAATCTGACGAACGTGGGCGTCTATGCCGTCAAGGGCGCGAAGATCAAGCAGGTGATGCAGGTGCAGCAGAAGCCGAGCGCCATCTGGTGCGCGCTGGCGTCCAACACCTCGATCACGCGACCGAAGGATCTGGACGGCAAGACGTTCGCCACGTTCGGCTCCAGCGAGTCCGACGCCGTGGTCCGTCGCATGATCCAGACCGACGGCGGCAAAGGCGAGTTCGACAAGGTGACCGTCGGCACGTCCACGTTCCAGACACTTTCCAGCGGCAAAGCCGATTTCGGCGGCTTCTACGCCACGTGGGAAGGCGTGCAGGCCAGCATGTACGGCCCGAAACTCAACTGCTTCACTGAGCCCGACTACGGCGTGCCCGGCAATGCGGACACCATCGGCATCATCACCAACGACAAGACCATCTCCACCAATCCGACTCTTGTACGGAAATTCGTGCAGGCCGCCAAAAAGGGTTACGAATACGCGTACTCGCACCCGAACGACGCCGCCTCGATCCTCGTCAAGGAGGCTCCCGACGCGAATCTGAAGCCGGCGTTCGTCAAGCGCAGCATGAAGACGATCGTGGACGGCAACTATTGGGGTGATCCCGCCAAAATCAAGGATGGTTCGTTCACGTTCGGCACGAACGACGTGAAGGGCGCGCAGGAGTACTTCGACTTCCTTGCCAAGGAGGACGCATACACAGATTCGCACGGTACAGTGGTGCATAACGCGCCGAAGGCCAGGGATCTCGCCACCGACGAATTCCTCAAATAGGCCTTCCGGACGAGCCGGCCGGGCGTACCGCAACGTGTGCGATACACCGCGCCCGGCCCGTCTTCCAACGCTTTCGTCAATCCGATTCGGAAAGGAAGTGCCATGAACACCCGCAAACTCATCCTTGACGTGGACACCGGAATCGACGACGCCCTCGCCCTTGCCTACCTCGCCACATTCAGCCACAGCCATGTCGAACTGCTTGGCGTGATCGGCACATATGGCAACGTAGCCGCCGACACCGCCGTGCGCAACACCCGTCATGTGCTTGGACTCCTGGGGCGCAGCGATGTGCCGGTGATGCGCGGGGCCACGCATCCTTCCTGGGCGGCTGCGTTCATCCCCGACGCCGGCTGCGCGCAATTCCATGGCACGGATGGGTTGGGCGGATTCGGACCGGGACGCGCGGCACGAATGGATGAACTGGACGGGAACGTTGATTATTCGGCCGGTTCGGACGGGAACGTTGATTATTCGGCCGGTTCGGACGGGAACGTTGATTCGGACGGCTCGGACGTTCAGGATTCGCTGGTGTCCGTACCTGCTTATCTGCCTGTTCGGCCACCCGCCGATACGCCAGATGATTGTTCGGATTCGACGAAGGCCGACGGGCCGACCATCAGCAGCCTGATTTCCGTCGGTGGGTACGCATCGCATGATCCGCATGCGAACCCCGCAGGTGGCGCGCTCGCGCTTTCGTTCGTCACATGCGACGATGCGGCGTGCGGACCTGCGAACGACGGTTCTGCCGACGCGTCCGCCGGCGGCTCCACCGACGTGTCCGAAGGCGTACGGTTCATCATCGACACCGTCCGCGAATACGGCACCGACGTCACGGTAGTGGCGACCGGACCGCTGACCGACATCGACACGGCGTTACATGTCGCGCCGGACATCGCAGGCAAACTCAGGCTGGTGATGATGGGCGGCACACTCACCCAGGAGGGCAACTGCTGGGACCTGACCGCCGAAACGAATATCATCCAGGACCCGGAAGCGGCGGACCGTGTATTCCACTCCGGCGCGGACATCACCATGGTCGGCTTGGACGTGACGCATCAATGCCTGCTCGGGCGCTCGGCTACGCGGCGCTGGAGGGAGATTGCCGACATGTTGGAACGAGGCGAGATAGGCCCGGCATCGGTCTTGGCCGATTCATCGTCAGATGCGCCTTCCGCTCCCTCTGCAGTTTCCACGGTTTCCGTGGCATCCGAACCGACACCAGCACCGTCACCAGCGGCTTTGCATCACCCGTTCAGCCCACAGGCATTGCGATTCCTTGCCGATATCGCCGACTTCTCCATCGCCGCCAATCTCAAGGCCGACGCGCGGCTCTTCTCTGCGGGCATGCCGTTGCACGACCCGCTGACCGCAGCCGTTGCCGTGGATCCGACGCTGGTCTCCTGTCTTGACCTGCCGATGAAGGTCGAAACGCAGACCGGCGATTTCCACGGAACACGCGGTCGCACCATCGGGGATCCGGAAGGGCTGGTCGATCCGCATGCGCCTCGTGTCCACGTCGCACTGCATGTCGATGCCGCACGTTTTATCAACGAATTCACGGACCGTATCGCCGGCGCTCGACACTGACATGCCTAGCGCGGCCTAGCCCCATCTATGTGGTCGGTTCGGTCGTTTTCGAGCCCGAAAACGACCGAACCGACTGCCAATTGCGGCCACATGGAACCTGCAGCTACCATGCCCGCCGCCTTGGCACACGAGCGCGTTCCAACCGCCGAGTCAACGCCTGCCTATCATCCAAGTCCGCGTAATACATGCGCACCATATCCACGCCGCGTCTGCCCAAACACTGCTGACGATCACGCTCATCATCGATGACCTGACGAATCGTACGCCCCGATGTCATCGATGGATCCACATACTTCTGCATCCCGTCAAGCTCGCCGGCGATCAATGTGCCGTCATCACGCTCCCACAGAAAATCCACCCTATGCACGCGACCGGGATGGCTCAGGCATGGAAACTCAGCCTGAATTCGATCCACCGGAAACCCCAATTCGTCCAGTACAATCCGGCACTCCGATTCCCCACCGTTCTCGCTTCCACCATCGCCCTTGGCAAGCACCGCACGAATGCGTTCCCTGTCGCGCAGCATCGGCAGCGCATCCACATATGCCAGCAGCTGTTCCCTGGTGATTTTCTCCTGCCGCAACGCGGAATCGATCGGCGCCATCGCATAACGCTGCGGCATCATCGCGGCGCAGTCGACCAGCGTGCGCGGAATCGAGGTGACGTTCGTATCGCCCAGAACCACGGCATCGGGATCCTGCAGCACGTGGTAGCGCATGTTCGCACGGTTCTTCGCGCGACGATGCCTATCCACAGCAACATGGATCGGACGCAGCTGCCGGTACGAACATTCCAAACCGTGCATGACAGCGGCACTTGCACCGCAGAACACCCATTTCTCATGCCATTGTCCCAATGAACGGATGATGTGCCGCAACTGCTCATGGGGATCCAAACGTTCCCAATACTCCTTCGCCGCATACAGTCCACGGTGCACCCGCACCATGCTCCCCCGTTTCACACGACGCCCTATGGCCTTGACATCCGTATCCCAGAACGGACGTATGCAGCATCGCTCCTGCTGCGCCTTCGCAATCAGGAGGATTAACGAACAATGTTTTTCCTTTTCACCCATTTGCGCAGTCTAAATGACTTTGCGGCATCGGGGCAACACCAGCACTGTGGATAAACAGCTGTTACGAAATGCGGATGGCGGTCGGTTCGGACGGAATCCGGCAGATGACAGTCGATTCGGTCGTTTTCAAGCCCAGAAACGACTGAATCGACTGCCAATTGCGGCGTAACAACCGAATGGACTACACAGCAGGAAAGTTGTAAAAATCCTGTGCCATATGCCATAGTCCGATAATTGGACCGATTTCTCCCATAAAGAGAGATAAGAAAACGGTGGATAAGGAAAGCCACAGCCAATCCGAAGTCAAGAACGAAGAATAATGCCCGACTCCTCCCCAACACAGAAAATGGCAGTCAATTCGGTCGTTTTTAAGCTGGAAAACGACCGAGAGGACCACCAATTGTAGCGAAACTGCCGAGCAGGACGCCAATTGCAGAAAATGCCGGGTGAGAGGCAAGAGCAGGAACCCTGCAGAATAAGACATGGCTTGGCAGGCGGGTAGAAAGAAATGGTGGTCGATTCGGTCGTTTTTAGGCTCAGAAACGACCGAATGGACAGCGCAAACGGGAAGGCTGAGGGAACACACATCCTGCGGCAACCGGCTTAGCGGAATGGCGGAATACGGGAAGTCGGTCGATTCGGTCGAAATCGGGTTTGAAAACGACCGAATGGACTGCCAACTGCAGCAAAACGACCGAATGGACTGCCGATTGCGGAGTACATTGCGGCGTCCACGGCTACTCGGATATGAAACCCGAGCAGCCCGGAACCACCCGAAACCGTCTACTTCTTCACGCCACCGAAACGGCGATCACGGTGGATGTAATGGTCGATGGAACGCCACAGCACCTCGCGGCCGCAATCCGGGAACAGCTCCGGCACGAAATCAAGCTCCGCGTAGGCGGCCTCCCATGGCAGGAAGTTCGAGGTGCGCTGCTCGCCGGAAGTACGGATCACCAGATCGCAGTCGGGAATATCCGGGTTGTACAGGTGCTCGGCGATCATCTTCTCCGTCACGCGATCACCGGAGATCTTGCCATCGCGAACCTCGCGCGCAATGGCCGCGCACGCGTCCGCAATCTCGGCGCGACCGCCGTAGTTCAGGCAGAACACCACATCGATGGTCTTGTTCTTCTTCGTCTTCTCCTGAGCCACTTCCAGCTCGTCGATCACGGACTTCCACAGCTTCGGGCGACGACCCGACCAGCGCACACGCACGCCCCACTCGTTCATCTGATCGACGCGGCGATGGATGATGTCACGCGAGAACCCCATCAGGAACCGCACTTCCTGCGGGCTGCGCTTCCAGTTCTCGGTGGAGAACGTGTACAGCGACAGATAACGCACACCTGCCTCGATGGCGCCCGCGATGGTGTCGAACACCACCGGTTCGGCGGCCTGATGCCCGTCGGTACGGATCAGTCCACGCTGCTGGGCCCAACGGCCATTGCCGTCCATGATCACGCCCACATGGCGCGGAACCTTGTTCTTGGGAAAATCCGGAATACGCGAGGGATCGGAAAAAGGCGCTGCAGGAACGCTCAGCGAAGTGTAATCGACGTTTTCAAAAGCCATAATCCCCAATGTAGCAAGTCCAACGGAACGAGCCGGGCCCGGAACGCCGCGGCATCTCACGCGCCCATGACGCGCAGGGACCTCAGCGGGCGTTCGAGATAGTATTCGGCCCATTCCTCGATAATCGCCCGCGTCTGCGGCATGGGCTCGCGCACCCCCTCCAACTCACGCCAATCGCCATCCAGCAACGCCTCCAGCTCGGCCCGTACCGGCAACGGGATCGGCTGCGCATGCGGCGTATGATGCGTGGCGCACAGCGCACCGCCGTCCGCCACGGAAAAATGCGTGACTTCACGGCTGTCGCACACCATGCATGAGGCGAGCCGCGGCGTCCAGCCGGCAAGCGACAGCGCGCGCATCACATATGATGCCGAGATAAGTCCGGGCGCATGCGCATGCTTCGCCAATGCGTTCAACGCGCCGGCAAGCAGACGGTATTGGGCGGTGATGCGCTCGTTTTCGGTCGACACGAGCTTGTCCGCGGTCTCGGCGATGACGCTGGCGGCGGTGTAGGAATCATAGTCGGCGCAGATCGGTCCGGCATAGGCGGAGATGGATTCGGCCTGCGAGATCGTGTCCAACGTACGTCCCTCGGCGATAAGCACGTCCACACGCATGAACGGTTCAAGACGCCCGCCGAACCGTGATTTCGCCCGCCGCACGCCCTTGGCGACGGCACGGACCTTGCCGTGGTCGCGGGTGAGCAGGGTGATGATGCGGTCCGCCTCGCCGAGTTTGGCGGTACGCAGCACCACGCCCTCGTCATGATACAAAGCCATGATCCGACCTCAGTACACGAACAGGCCCCAGAAGGCGAAGAAGAACAGGATATACATCATGGTCGCGGCGGTAAGCCAGAACAGCACGCGCGCGAACCGTGTCGTGGCGATCACCGGTTCCTCGCCCCGCACCATTCTGCGGATGGGCTCGCCCCGCAACGGCCAACGCAGTATGCCCTGGCGCGAAGCGGCCTCGATCAGACGCACGAACACGCGGGACCATGCCAGCACCACGAACGCGCACACGATTTTGATCACCGGCCAGCTCCACCAGATCATGCCCGGCTCGTCGGCCGATGCGGCGCCCCAGGCCAGGTGCACCACGGCCATGATCACCTGGAACAATCCGGCCACGAACAGCAGCAGCGTCGCCACCGTGGTCAGGGTCAATACCACGAGCACGTTGTCAAGGCCGTGCGCGAATCCCAACGGATGCCGCTCGCCCTTCATGCGCCCGCGAATCCACCGCACCAACGCGACCAGCCACATGACGCCGGTGGCAATGAGCAGAAGCAGCATGCTGACATGCAGCACGATGCCATACACGGTGCCGGCGCGTCTCGGCTGCAATTCCTGCGGCACGGCGATGGATTGGAAGATGGAGCTACCGGCCACGCGCTCGCTGGTCTGGCGAAGCCCGCTTACGGTGCCTTCCGCCCACGCGGTCATGTCGGTGACGTATTCGTCGGCGAGCAGCGTTCCGGTCTGTGCCTCGTCGCCGAGCCTGAGCACGTGGTTGGCCACCGGGTAGCTGCGCACGGTCACGTCCCAATTGCCTGCCTCATGGGCCTTGGCGAATATGCGTTTGACGCCTTCGACCTGCGCGGTCATCACGTCCTTCGACCCGTAGGCCACAAGCGTGGGAATCGAATAGGCGTTCGATTCGGGAAGATCAAGATCGAAATTATCCAGTCCGAACATCGCGGTGTCGGCGCTGAAGACGCGTCGCACGATCGACTGATAGCCCTCGTTCGCGCCGGCGAGCGCGAAATCCTGCGATACGAAGAACCCGAGCGATTCGCGCGGGCTGAACACCATGGGGCTGAGCAGCACCTGGAACGCCACGTTGGGGTCGTCTTTCAGCAGGTATTGCGAGATCCAGGTGGATTCGGACGTGGCGTAGATGCCGACTTTGGTGTCATCGACCGTGTCGAATCCGCGCAGCAGGTTGATCACATCGTCGTATACGCGGGCCGAAGCCGGGTAGTCGCGGTTCACGTCGGTGGTGTCCCATACGGGCTTGTCGATCACGGCGGTGACGAAACCGGCCGAGGCGAGCGTTTCCGCGACATCGCCGAACGAGTTGTATGCCGTGCCGAATCCCGCGCCGTGCATGAACACCACGCCGGGTCTTGCCCCATGTGCGCCGACCGGCTCCCGGACCAGCACGGTGACGGACTGCGTGCAGTTCTCGCCCTTGCCGCTTACATGCCAGGTATCGTCGGATTGCTCGTCGACCGCCGTCGCATGCGCCTTGCCGACCTGTTTGCCTGTGCGATCCACCGTGATATCGAGCGCACGCTCACGCACCTTGTAGTCGCCCGGCTTGTCCAGGTCGGCGTCGCCGCCATCCGCGGAGGCGAAGGTGACTGCGGTGTTGTTGGTGAGGGTGGCGATGATCTGACCGGTCGGATTGTTGTTCCACGGCACGGTGGTGAGGTTGGAGATGCCGATCAGCAGCCCGATCATCACGATGAAGATCGGCAGACCGACGGCAAGCCGATGCCAAATCGTCCAGGGTTGGGGGCTCGTATCCGATGCTTGCCTGTTATTCAACACGGGTCTTATTGTAGGGAGCCCCTTCAACCTGCTGGCCGGGTCGGAGCGGCTCCCGAAAGCGTTTTGACGCCGGAACGACTCAGTGCCCCGGATTCTGAATGGGCACCACGACCGGACCGGTGGAACCGGCAGGCACCTGACCGTCCGCTTCCATCTGCGCCGCGATCTCCTGGGCCTTGGTCAGCAGCGTCTCGACGATCTGGTCCTCGGGCACGGTCTGAATCACCTTGCCCTTGATGAAGATCTGCCCCTTGCCGTTGCCGGAGGCCACGCCAAGGTCGGCTTCGCGCGCCTCGCCGGGGCCGTTCACGATGCATCCCATCACGGCCACGCGAATCGGTGCCGTAACGTCCTTCAGTCCTTCGGTCACCGCGGAGGCGAGCTGGATCACGTCCACCTGCGCACGCCCGCAGCTCGGGCAGGAAATGATATCGAACTTGCGCGGCCGCAATCCCATGTATTCCAACAGCTTGCAGCCAACCTTCACCTCTTCGACAGGAGGTGCGGACAGGGAGACGCGGATCGTATCGCCAATGCCTTCGGCGAGCAGCGCACCGAACGCCAGGCAGGATTTGATGGTACCCTGCCATGCCGGGCCGGCCTCGGTCACGCCGAGATGCAGCGGCCAATCGCCCTTGGAGGCGAGCAGGCGGTAGGTCTCGACCATGGTGATCACGTCGTGGTGCTTGACCGAGATCTTGAAGTCATGGAAGCCCACGTCCTCGAACATGTGCGCTTCCTTCAACGCGGATGCGACCAGTGCCTCCGGGGTCGGGCCGCCGTACTTGGCGTACAGTTCCTTGTCGAGCGAACCGGCGTTCACGCCGATACGCAGCGAGATGCCGGCGTCGGTCGCGGCCTTGCAGATGGAGGGGCCGACCTCATCGAATTTGCGGATATTGCCCGGGTTCACGCGCACCGCCGCGCAACCGGCGTCGATCGCCTGAAACACGTACTTGCTTTGGAAATGGATGTCCGCGATCACCGGAATAGGCGATTTCGCGCAGATCTGCGGCAACGCGTCGGCATCATCCTGGCTGGGCACCGCGACTCGGACGATATCGCAGCCGGCCGCCGCAAGCTCGGCGATCTGGCGCAGCGTCGCGGGCACGTCCGCGGTGACGGTATTGGTCATGGACTGCACGGAGATCGGGGCACCGCCGCCGACCGGCACAGGGCCCACCATGATGCGGCGGGACTTGCGACGCGGGTGCAACGGGCTTTCGCTGGTCAGGGCAACAGGGTCACCGGTTGGGCGGAACGGCTTGTCGATTTGTGCCATAGGTCTCTTCTACTCGCAATTCTTGGATGATGACGAACAGCCGTACGGAGCACGGTCCGCACGGGTCACTGTTGACGGTTTATCAAATCGTCGGCGCGACGGCGAGCTTCCTGCTCGACTTGACCCATTTCCTCCACGTCCTTGAACAGAGGCGCGCCACGCAGCTCGCCATCCATCGCGTCGAGCACGGCCTTGACCGTGTCCACGATGCCCAGGTACGGCAGGCGATGATCGAGGAAGGCATGCACCGCCTGCTCGTTCGCCGCATTGAGCACGGCCGTATGCTTTTCGGAGGCCGCAAGGCAATGCCGGGCGAGGGAGACCGCGGGGAACGCCTCGTCATCCAACGGTTCGAACGTCCATTGCGCCGCCTTGGTCCAGTCGCATGCCGCAGCGACATCGCCGAGACGATCCGGGGCGGACAGGCCGAGCGCGATGGGAAGACGCATGTCGGGCGGGGACGCCTGGCTGATGGTGGCACCGTCGACGAACTCCACCATGGAGTGCACGATGGACTGCGGGTGCACGGTCACTTCGATGCGTTCGGGCGGAATATCGAACAGGCGGCTCGCCTCGATCACTTCCAGTCCCTTGTTCATCAGCGTGGACGAGTTGATGGTGACGACCGGCCCCATATGCCAGGTCGGGTGGTTCAGCGCCTGCTCGGGGGTGATGCCGGTCATCTGCTCGCGCTTCCAGCCGCGGAACGGGCCGCCGGATGCGGTGACGATGAGCTTGGCGACCTCGGCGTGGGTGCCGGATCGCAACGACTGCCAGATGGCGGAATGCTCGGAATCGACGGGGTTGATCTGCTTGTCGCGGATCTGCGAGCTGAACAGCAGATGACCGCCGGCCACCACGGATTCCTTATTGGCAAGCGCCAGCTGGGATCCTGCCTGCAATGCCGCGATGGACGGTTCCAGACCGATCGAGCCGGTGATGCCGTTCAATACCACGTCGGCTCCGGAGCCTGCCAGTGCGATCACGGCATCGGGACCGGCCTGAACCTGCGTAGAGGCGGCTCCCGCCTGGTCAAGCGCCTCGCGCAACGGCTTGGCCGCCTGCTTGTCGAACACCGCCACCATCGGAACATGGAACTGCGCCGCCTGCCGGGCAAGCAGGTCGATATGGGCTCCGCCCGCGGCCAAACCGCTTACGGTGAACCGTTCCGGGTGTCTGGAGATAACGTCAAGTCCTTGGGTACCGATGGAACCGGTCGATCCAAGAACGACCACGGTATTGCTGTGAATCACTGCTCTTTCTTTTCGTTGTCAAAAGTGGGGAACGACAGATCCGGAATGTCGGCGCCCGGGAAGGTGAAGTCGAACTTCACGCTGCTGTCGCTGTCACCATTGTTTCCGTTGTTTTCTTCGTGCTCATCGCCGTTGCCGCCGTTCTGCGGAACGCTGTGCGGCGCATTGGTTTCTGCTGCGGGAGCGAAGCTCGGGAACGCCGTGGAGGCGAACGGGCTGGGCGCGTCGAGGCTGGGGACCTTGGGCACGAAGCTCTTCTCTTCGACCTTGGGCATCTCCTGGGAGACCTCGGCCATATGGGCCAGGGATGCCAGGGAGGCGTTGGATTCGGATGCGCGCTGCGTGAAGGAGGAAACCGGGGCGCTCGAAGCCGCCGGCGTGATGGGAGCCGACTGGGGTGCCTGCTGGGGAGGCGCGAATCTGGAATCGGCGGCCGAGGAGACGGACGGTGCGGAGTACGACGGCGCAGCGAAGGACGCCGTGGCGGCGGTCTCCGGAGTGGAGAGCGGCTGGGAGAACGCCGACTGAGCGAAGATCGACGGCTTTTCCTTCGCTTCAGCCGGCTGCGCCGCGGCTGCGGGCGCGAACGGCGACGTCTGTTCCGAAGCGGGCTGCGTATGTGCGACCGGTTCGGCAGGCGTCTCGACGGAAGGCACGGCAGCGAACAGCGGTGTGACGGCCGGGGCCTGCGGCGCGGCCTCATGCTGCTGAGACTCGACGGACGGGGTCTGCGGTTCGGCGGTGACGGTGGGCGGCGCGAAGGACGGCGGAATCGTCTCGTTGCTCGCTTCGTTCGCCGTGGAGCCCTGCGGGAAGAGGCTCGGTGCATATGAGGCCGGCTGCGCGGACTGTGCAGCGCCTTCGGAACCGGGCTGTTCGGGCTGGGCGAAGAGGCTCTGCTCCGCCTGACTGACCGCGGTGAACTTGTCCGGAGCCTGCACAGGCTCCGGCTCGGAGGCGGCCAACGATTCGCTGACCGCGGACTGGAACTGCGCGTCCTCGGAGATCAGCGGGGCGCTCTCATCGCTCGTCACCGCCGAAACGGCCGGGGCGACCGCGGCGACAGCCGGCACTTCCGAGCTTTCCCCGGCATTCGGGGCGATGCGATCGGAGATACGACCATACGATTCGATGCGGCTCAGCAGTTGTACGCATGAATTCAGGAAGTAATCGACCTGACGCTCGTCGTATCCCTTCTTTCCCTTGCGCTGGGTGAATACGGAATTGGCCACGGCCTCCGCGGTGATCTTGTCGAAGCCCTTGACATCCTCTTTGGAGATGCCGTCGATGCCAAGCTCCGCCGCGCACTTGTCCACGATCCTGTCGGCAAGCTTATCGACCTGCTTGCGATCGTAGGACGGCACATGCGGCTTGCCCGAGCTGAACCGCTCCCCCGTCGCACGGCCGACATGGCGGGCCACCTCATGGTACAGGTCCTCGGTCTGCGCCTTCCAGGTGACGCGGCCATGCTGGGAGATCTCACGGGCGGTCTGCTTGTCGACCACAGCACGCTCCAGGCGCGCCAGCGTGGCATCGACCTGCGCGATGACGTAGCCGCCTCGTGTCAGATCGAAGGAAGCGTTTTGGATGTCGCGCTGCGTCAGCTGCACGCCATCGCCGTCATACAGCGCATGCGCGTGCTCCAGAAACTCATCCACCTGATCGGGATCGTACCCCCACTTGCGCTTCCCGACCCTGGGGATTGAAGCTTCAGACTGCTGAGCCATAGTCTACCGACCTCCTAGAGGAACAAACATACTCCGCTCCAGTTTACGTGGGCGCTGAGACGCTGCCCCATGGCGAACGCCCAACTCGCCGCATATTCCACCTGTTCGCTTCGTTCGCCACGCGTTCGTCAGGGGTTACGCTATGGTATTGGAGAGCGGGCGATTAGCTCAGTTGGTTAGAGCGCCACCTTTACACGGTGGATGTCGGGGGTTCGAGTCCCTCATCGCCCACGATGTTGCGGTGTGCTCATCGGTTTTTAATCCGACGGGCGCACCGTTTTTCGTTGGAACTGGAAATGGTGGTCGGTTCGGTCGAAATCGGCGCCGATTTCGACCGAACCGACCACCGAATGAGCCGAAACGTCCGAATGAACCGCACAAGCCGCAAAAGACATGCGAAGGACATAAGAAAAAGGAGCGATCCGAAGATCGCCCCTCAACGTTTCATCATGCGGAACCTATACCCGCAATCTCACCTGCCCTTGCCGAAGGCACGCAGGCGGATGCCGTTCCAATCGCCGCTCACCGTGAGCGGAGTCGCGGCGTTCATGCCGGCTGTCTTGGCTGCGGACTGCACGGTGCTGGAGCTCGGAGCTCCCGGACGCCCCGGCTTCGGGGTCAGCACCCACAACGGGCCGTCATCGCCAAGCACGGCGTAGGCATCGACGATAGTGTCCGAAAGCGCATCCTCGTCATCGCCGTCTCGCCACCACAGGATCACGCCGTCCACGGCGGAATCGTAATCCTCGTCGACAAGCTCCTCGCCCGTCAGTTCTTCAATCTTCTCTCGGATGGAATCATCCACGTCGTCATCCCACAGCCATTCCTGCACGATGTCGCCGCGTTCAAATCCAAACTCTTCAGCGTTCTGTGATGCCGTTTGATTCACAAGCCCTAACAATAGCAACATGTGACGAAATGCGTGTTAATTGCTCACGTTTTTTCATTCCGTTCCCTTCACGCTGCGAGCCGCCGTGCAATGCGGCAACGACGCGCCCTTCCCCTTGCCGATGGCCACCACCGCATCATAGGCCTCGTCGATGGTGGATACGGCGACATCGCGCATGCCTGCGGGAACATGGCCGACCACCTCGTCACAATTGCCCTTCGGGGCAAGGAACCATGTGGCCCCGTCACGCTTGGCGCCGATCATCTTCAGCCTGATGCCGCCGATCTCGCCGACCTTGCCCTTGGCATCGATGGTGCCGGTGCCGGCGATGGTCTTGCCGCCGGTCTCGTCCTGGGGGGTGAGCTTGTCGATCAGGCCGAGCGTATACATCATGCCGGCGGACGGCCCGCCGATATCGTCCACGTGCATGCGCACCTTCACGCCGGAAACATCGACGCCACGCTTCCTGAGCATGTTCTTCGCAGCCTTGACCGCGGCGCTCTGGGAGTCCTTCATCTCCTTGGCGCTCTCGCTCTCGTATTCCTCGGCCGTCTGCCCGGTGGGCACCACGACCTCACGCGGCATCACGATGGCATGGGGGTCGAACAGCGCCCACAGCACCTCCGCATTGGTCACCGGATAGCCAGGCAGGCCACTCGCGTTCACCGTGGTCAGCAGCAGTTTGCCCTTGCCGTGGTACACACGTGCGTTCGACACGGCGATGACCTGCTTGCCGCTGCTGGAGCCTAGCACGTTCTGCGTGGGGCCGGGCATCTCCACCGAGTAGGCGCTGGGCAGGCACAGCACCACAAGGCACAGCGCCACGGCGATCAGACCCGCCAGATAGCGCGGCGAGCGCGCGCGGAAATACCATACGATGCGTGAGGGTAAGGAGGTATGCGACATACCGTGCATACTACACAGGCGAGCTGAACGCCGGTGCCGCGACCACACGCAGCGCCGCACGCGGATTCACGAACCGTCCCGTCACGCATCGCATGCGCCACGGCCGCACGCCGGGCGCGCGACCGCATGAGGATCGTGTGAATCCTATGCTGTCAGCAAACGGCACGCATGACCGAAGTGGACGGCACACCTTAGTATGAATACCAAAAGACACGTATACCGGCATGTGCACCGGCCCATACAGCCGCAAGGGATCTAAGGACACCCATTATGGACGAAAACGCATTTCACGATTGGCTCATCACCTGCTTCGGCAAGGAGCAGGGTGAGGCCGCCTGGCAGCAGATCTCCCAGCTGCCCGACTCCATCCGCGAACAGCTGCTCAGCCAGGATCCGGGCACGCTTCCCAATCCGGCCGAGGTACAGCAGCTGATGAACGCGTTCACCGCCGGTGGGCTCAATACCGTCAGTGAAATGCAGCAGACGGTGCAGGACGGCCCCATCAACATCAAGCTGGCGAAGTCGCTGGCCTTGCAGCATGCGAATGCCGACGGATCGCATACCACCGTCAGCGCCGAGGAGGGCGCGGCGGTGCGCAAAGCCATGAGCGAGGCGAATCTGTGGCTGGACAGTGCCTGTGAATTCGCGCCTCCGAGCGGTGAGCCGCAGGCGCTGACCCGCGCCGGATGGGTCGAGGGCACGTTGGACGCCTGGGCGAAGTTCGCCGCGCCGATCGCCGCCTCGATGGGCGATGCGTTGGCTTCGGTGATTTCCGAACGGCTTGGAGACTCGTTCAATGGCGAGATCGCGGGCATGTTCGCCGGACCGGTGCCGATTCCGATCCCGGACGGCATGAAGGACCCGGCGCAGCTCATCAAGCTGCTGGGCAACACGTCCTTCGCCATGCAGCTGGGCCATGCCGCGGGCGTGCTCAGCCGCGAGGTGCACGGCGGTTTCGATCAGGGCATCGCGCTGCTGTCCAATCCGGCCGGGGCGTTGGTCGCACAGAACGTCGAGGAATACGCCAAGTCGTTGAACAGCAATGTGGAGGATTCCTTCGAGGACATTTCCCAGGAGGAGGCCGCGAAGAATCCGACGAGCAGCGAAGCGGACAAGGTCGCTGCCGGCACGGCCGATGAGGGGCAGCCCGGCACGATGGATGCGCAGACCGAGGAACTGTTCAATCAGATCGTCCAGCCCGATCCGATCCCGCAGGATGAGGTGATGACGTTCCTCGCCCTGCGTGAGGCCGCGCATGCACGTCTGTTCTCGGCGGTCCCGTGGCTGATGCCGCGTTTCGAGGCGCTGATCAGCAAATACGCCAACGGCATCTCCATCGATCTAGATGCGATGGAGGAACAGCTGCGTGACGCCGAAAGCCTCGACCCGGATTCCATCTCCAATGCGGTGAACCTGACCAAGGTGGGCATTCCCGACACCCCCGAGCAGCGTCAGGCCATGGCTTCGATCGAGTCGCTGTTGGCCTTGGTCGAGGGCTGGGTGGATTGCGTGGTCTGGAGGGCCGGCATGGCGCATCTTCCGCATATCGAGCAGCTCAGCGAGATGGCCCGCCGCGAGCGCGCCACGGGCGGCCCTGCCGAGCGTACGTTCGAAAGCCTGCTCGGCTTGGAGCTGCGCCCCAAGCGCATGCGCGAGGCCGCGGACCTGTGGTCCATGATCACCGCCGCGGATAGCGCCGAGGCACGCGACGCCAAGTGGTCGCACCCCGATCTGCTGCCGTCCCTGGATGGCGGCGAGGCCGGCAACGCCGCTTCGCAGGCACCCGCCGACGGCCCGACGAGCGGCAATGACTGGGATGCGGAACTCTCCAAGTTGCTTGGCGAGGAAGGCGACTGATTCCGTCGCGATACGGCGAAGTCATGACCGACCGTATCCGACGACCACATATAGGCTGAATATAGGTTGAAAAGCCGGTTCGCGCAGAGCATACGAACCGGCTTTCGCGTATCATGCGCCCGCCAGTCCCGGCGCAAGACCTCCGCAACAGCATGACGGTCTGGCTGGCTAAGCCCGGAACGACGAGCAGTCCCGCCCAATCTAGCTGAGAAAACGGCTCAGCATGCGCTGCTGGGGACCCATGCCGTCCTTGGAACGGGCATACGACATATGCAGCGTGTCCTCGGCTCGGGTGATGGCCACATACATCAGACGCCGTTCCTCCTCCAGCTCCTCGCCTTGCCGTGCGGACCCGTATGGCAGCAGCCCCTCCGAACAGCCGATCACGAATACGTGCTTGAATTCAAGGCCTTTCGCGGCGTGAATGGTGGATACGGTGACGCGACCGAGTTTTCGCACCGCGGCATCGTCCTGTTCGCGCATCGTCTCGGCCAAGGCGATCTGGCCCGCGGCTTCAAGATCGGCCACCGGCGACGAGGATGTCCAGCCGGAATCGCGCCGGACGCGGTATCCCAGCCGTTCGGCGCGCAATGCGCTGCAGCACACGGCCTGCTGCGCGTTGATTCGCGTAAGAATCGCGCAATCCGAGGGATTCGCGCCGTTCGCCACCAGTTTCGCGATGCGCGAGGCGACGCCCTGCGCCTCCAGCATGTCCGTCTCGTACACCTTGCGCGACACCCTGCTGCCGGCCTCGCGTGCGGAATGCAAGCGCAGATAATCCTGTCGTATGGGCGAGGCAGCCAGCACACGGTTGGCGTAGTTCACCACCTGCGGCGTGGAACGGTAATCCGTGTCCAGCCGAATGTCGGCGGACAGGGGCCTGAACTCGTCGGCGAACGCCAGCAGATCGTAGCTGGAGGCACCGGCGAACGAATAGATGGTCTGTGCGGGGTCCCCCACCACGCACACATTGCGGTTATCGCCCAGCCACAGCCGCATCAGACGGTGCTGCAGCGGCGAGACGTCCTGGTATTCGTCCACGGTGAGCCAACCGATGGACCGGCGGATGGCCGAGGCCTGGTCGTCGAATTCCTCAAGCACATGGCACATCATGAGCAGGATGTCGTCGAAGTCCATTTCGCCGCGGGCTGTCTTTTCCAGCTCGTAGGCGTCGTAGATGTCCGCGAAACGCGAGGCGTCGATGCCGGCCGGCGCGCAGCGTTCGACGGCGGCGGCCACGCGCTCCACCTCGCTCGGCGCCACCAGCGAGATTTTCGCCCAGTTGATCTCGTCGCGCACCGCCTGGACCGTCAGATCGTCCAACCTGTCGGCGAGCCCGACCCTGCGCATGGCGCGCATGGTGATGTCGCGCGCGTCCTCCACTAGTCTGGGGAACGGCGCCTCGCACACTTCAGGCCATACGCGGCGAAGCTGGCGCAGGGCCGCGGAGTGGAAGGTCGCCACCGTCACCTGATCGCCCACGCCTAGGGATTCGAGGCGCAGCCGCATTTCGGCGGCCGCCTTGACCGAGAACGTCACCGCAAGCACACGGGACGCGTCCCACTCGCCGCTCACGCATGCATGGGCGATACGCCGGGTCACCGTGCGGGTCTTGCCCGCGCCGGCACCGGCGATGATGCGCACGGGGCCGTCCAGCGCCGTCGCCGCAGCCAGCTGCGCATCATCCAAACCTTCAAGCAGCTCGTCCATGCACCCCATTGTGGCAAGCGCCCTGCCCCATACGCGAACGCCATATGCCGAAATCAGCGCCGTGACGCCCGACATCGGCCGTGTCTGACCGCTCTGGGCCGCATATGTATTAGTGTGGAAGCGTGACTGAACGAAACGAACTCATGATGGCGGCACTGACCTCGGCCGCCATGCCATCCATCGTCGTGGCCGGCGTGTTCTCCGGCACCACGCGTGCGCATGGCATCGACCAGGCGCAGGTACGCGACGCGTCGGGCACCGTATACGACGTGTACGCCACCAACAGCGATCAAGGACGAAAGCTGCTGGCTTCGCGCGTGAAGGCCGCCCGTGCGCTCGGCGCGGTAAGGGAATCCGGCGGTCTCGGCTTCTCGCTGGGCCGTGTGCTCACCTTCGTTCCCGGCACCGACTCCCAGGGCCCGACCGGTGACACCGCGGTGATGGTGATGATGCATCAGGACGGTGCCGAAATCCCGCTTGATGTGCTTTCCTCGACGCAATGCTCCGCCATGGGCACCGCCATCGGCGCGATCCACCGTCTGCGCACCGACTTCATGCAGGAGGCCGGCTACCCGGCGTTCGCCACCGGCCAAATCAGGGCGCAGCTCACCGCATGGATCAGGCGTCTGCGCAATGCCGGCCATGTGCCGAGCGAGATCACCACCAGCTGGGCGCGCATCATGGAGACCGAAGGCCTGTGGTCGTTCACGACGTGCATGGTGCACGGCGGATTCGAGAACGAGGACGTCCGATTCAGCGGATCGACCATCACCGCGGTGAACAACTGGCAGAACATGCAGGTCAACGATCCGGCACGCGACCTGGCCTGGATCTTCTCGAAGCTTGACGAGGAGCGTCGCAACGCGGTCCTCACCGCATACGGGCGCATGATGGGCAACCGTCTCGACGATCTGATCATGCTGCGCGCCAACCTGTGGGTGCAGATGGAGCAGGTGGGCGATTTCATCCGTGCGCTGAACAACGCCGATAACGACAAGATCATCCAGTTCAAGGCGCAGGTGGACCGCCTCGCGCACCAGCTCGGCGTGAGCGTACGCAGCGCCCAGACGCCCGCCAATACCGTGAAGCCTTCCGCAGGCAAGCATCCCTCCACGATCACGGTCGGCACGCTGCTGCAGGGCGATGAGCAGGGCATGCGATCCGGCAGCGGGTTCGCATCCGACGACACCGCCGATCCGGACAACACCGGTTCCGCGGACATCGCCGCCGCCAACGCGGGCACGCTGTCCGACAGCACCGCGAGCGGGCATTTCGCCTCCGCGCCGATGCCGGACATCCCGCCCATCTCCTCCGCCACCATCGCGCTTGACCGGATGGCGGATGCGACTGGCGACACCCACGTCTCCCCGAACGAGGCTCTGGCGGACGACGACACGAACCAGCATCGCATCGTGACCGACCGCGGCAACGGCGGCATGCCGAGCAGGGAGCAGCCGCAACGGTTCTCCGTGCCGAATCTCAACGCCCCGGCGACCGAGGTGATTCCCCTGCTGGAGCGCGAGGAACGCGCCCTACACGACGCGCAGACCGGACTGGACGCCTCCGACGTGACGAACGAACGGAACATCACGCCGCAAGCGTAATCGCCACTGTGGTTTTCGCCACATGCGAGCAGAATATTAGCCATACACGAACCAACCAAGGAGCACTCAATGGATATCGAACTGGGCATTCAGAACGTGGCACGCGCCGTCACCTTCAGCACCGAGGATTCCGCGGACGCCGTCAACGCGGTCATCAACGCCGCGGTGACCGAGAACAAGCCGATCACGCTGAAGGACGACAAGGGCCGCACCATCGTCGTGCCGGCCGGCGCGCTTGGCTATGCGATCGTCGGTTCCGAAACCAAGCATGCCGTCGGTTTCGGTGCGCTCTGACGGTTCCGGTCGCCGCGCAGGCATCGTTGTGACCATAGCGTGACGATGACACACTTACGCGAAACGGGGTGTCTCCTTGTAGTGGAGACGCCCCGTTTCGCATAGCTGCCGCATGTCAGGCGATCGGCGGAAGCACCCCGCGTTCCGCGATCAGGCGGATGGTGGCCTCATCGGTCAGGTTCTCCCCCAACGCGTTCGGCTTGCCGTCGCCATGCCAGTCGGAACCTCCGGTCACCAGCAGCCCGTACCTATGCGCAAGTTCCAGCAGCCGACGACGCTGGTCGGGAAGATTGCCGCGATGCCAGACTTCAAGACCGTCCAATCCGGCGTCCGCGAGCGCCCCGATCTGCTCGTCGGAGAGCAGCGTGCTGTTGCGGCGTCTGTCGCCGGGGTGTGCGACGATGACCACCCCGCCGGCCTGTTTGACTGTTTCCACCACTTCCAGAGCCGTGGGCGACGGCGTGGGAATGTAGTACTTCGATTGCGCGCTCACCGCGCCGGCGAACGCTTCGCTGCGGTTCCTGTACACGCCTGCGGCAACCAGCGCATCGGCGATATGAGGTCTGCCCACCGTGGTGCGGCTTCCTTCCTTGACCTGCTGCTCGACCTTCTCCCAGGTGATCGGGAAGTCCTTCGCCATGCGTTCGACCATGTGCTGCGTGCGAAGCAGTCGCTTGCGTCTTGTGGTCGAGAACATGCCGGCGATCCGTTCGTTCGCCGGATCGTACAGCAGTCCGAGCATGTGTACGCTGATCGAACCGTATGCGGCGGTGATTTCCGTGCCGCGCAGCAACGGCATGCCCGACTGTGAGGCCGCCGCAACGGCGTCATGCCAGCCGGCATTCGTATCGTGGTCGGTGATCGCGACGCCGTTCAAACCGCACCGCAATGCCTGATCGACCATGCCGCCCGGCGTGCGCGTGCCGTCCGAGAACACGGTGTGGCAGTGGATGTCCCACCCTTCTTCGGGCGGTTCACCGGGAATCTCATAGTGCGTCATGCCACTATCGTAACCCACTGTTAAGCTCGTGCCGCAGGATGAGGGAACCGCACAACGATAGCGGTTCGCAGCGATTCATAGTGGTTCAACGAGGAAGGATGATCATGGGCGGCGAGACATTGGATTCGGAACAGGATTTGGAATTACGGCCGAAGGGCTGGCGGCATAGCGCCACGTGGGTGTACCTGGTGATGCTGGTGGCCTCCGCCGTGGCGTTGGCCGTGTCGTTCATTCTGAGCGCGGATACGCTCAAATTGGCTCGTAACCCCGGCCAGCAGCTGGGCTGCGACGTGAACGCGGTGTTGTCCTGTTCCTCCGTCGCCCAGTCCTGGCAGGCGGAAATCGTGAAGTTCGGCGGGCTGAGCTACCCGAATGCCTTCTTCGGCATCGCCGCCGAATCGGTGTTCGTGACCATTGCCGTGATCGGTCTGGCGCGTGTCAGAGTGCCGCGCTGGTTCGCCACCTGCACGTGGCTGGGCGGTCTGGCGGCGCTGGCGTATTCCTACTGGCTGACCTCGCAGTCGCTGTTCGTGATCCAGGCGTTGTGCCCGTGGTGCATGGCGCTGATGTTCTCCACGACCATCCAGTTCATGGCGTTGTCGCATGCGACGGTGGTGGTTCAGGAGCTTCCCCTGCGTAAGGACGGCAAGGCACGTGGCCTTGACACCTACTACCGCCTCAATTACGACCTGATGGTCGATGTGGTGTGGATTCTGGCGTTGATCGCGATCATTATGGTCAAGGACGGGCCGATGATATTCCGCTGACCTGCTGTTCGGAAACGAATGGGCCGCACACCGGGCGAACCGGCGTGCGGCTCATTCGTTTCCGGTCTCGGCCGTCAGCCGACTGGCCGGGCCAACCGGGCGCAACAGACCGACTACAGCAGCGTGATATCGCCCACGAGCGTGGCGGAACCGATGAGCTGCACGTCCGTATCGCTCACCTCGATGCGCAGCGTGCCGCCGCGCACGGTGATCGTCCAATGGTCGATGCCGGTTTTGGCGCGCAGCGTGACGGCCGTGGCGCACAGGCCTGTGCCGCACGACAGCGTCTCGCCGCAGCCGCGCTCGTTCACGCGCATCGTCGCCCAGCCTTCGTTCGCGTCGGCGTCCTTGCGGTCGACGCGCACGAACTCCACGTTCTGATCGGATTCCAGCACGGGCGCGACCACCGGCTTGGTCACCAGATCAAGATGCTCCACGGCTGGCAGCGTGGCCTTGCCGTCCTCAAGCACCGCCACGACATGCGGATTGCCCATATCCACGTAGGTGCCGCGCGCGGACCCCTCGGTGCCGGGAATCGTCACTTCGAAGGCGTCCGGTTCCCCGCGCTTCCACGCCCCCATCTGCACGCGGAACACGTTGCAGCCAAGCCCCTCGACATCGCCGAGCGAGGTGAGGATCTTCACGCCGGCACGGGTGCCCAAGCGGAACGCATCGCCCTTCGCATAGCCGCGGTCATAGGCGAACAGCGTAATCGCGCGGGTGCCGTTGCCGCACATCTGCGCCAGGGAGCCGTCGGCATTGCGGTAGTCCATGAACCATTCGGCGCCGGCGGCACGGCATTCGCCCACCTGTTCGGGTGTCAGATCGGACACGTCTTCGGGATGGGCGAGACGAATCACGCCGTCGCCGCCGATGCCGAAGTGGCGGTCGTCGAGGAAGCGCACCTCGTCGGCGGTCGGTTCGAACGTGCCTTCGGGGTCGGCGTATACGACGAAATCGTTGCCGGTGGCATGCGTTTTGGTCACTTGCTGCGGAATACTCATGCGCCCCACCCTACCCGCCGCCATGCTCAACATCACGACCAGACGGCATGATGCCGATACGCGCGGCCGATGGCGCGAAACCCGCACACCGCGGCGAGTAGGCTAGAAGCAGTCTGACGAACGGAAGGATCGCATATGAGCTCAACGGCACCAATCGGCGTATTCGATTCCGGTCTCGGCGGCATCTCGGTGGTCCGCCAGATCGCGCGGGACATGCCCGACGAGCGGGTACTGTATTTCGGGGATTCCGCGCATGCGCCGTACGGCACCAAAACCCCCGAGCAGGTGCGCGAACTGAGTTTCGGCATTGTGGAACAATTCGTGAAACAGGGCGTGAAGGCCGTCGTCATCGCCTGCAATACCGCCACCTCGGCCGCCGCCAATGCGCTGCGCGACACGTACGACATTCCGATCATCGGTATGGAACCGGCGCTTAAGGTCGCCTGCGACCGTGGGCATGGGCACCGCCAGCGCGTCATCGTCGCCGCCACCCCGCTCACCCTGCGCGAACGCAAATTCGCCATGCTTATGGACCGGTTCAAGGCCGATCACACGATCTTCCCCGAACCTTGCCCGGGACTGGTGGAAATCGTCGAACACGGCCAGCTCGACGACCACGACATCGTAATGAACACATTGCACGAATACTTCGGCAAATACGACCTGCCGACCATCGACTCCGTGGTGCTCGGCTGCACGCATTTCGTGTTCTACCGCGATTACTTCCGCGAGCTGCTGCCCGATAGCGCCGCGATCATCGACGGCAACGAGGGCACCGTGCGTCACCTGCACGTGGTGCTGGAATCCCTGGGCAAGCTTGCGCCGGAAGGCGCGCAGGGCGGTGTGACGCTCGCCAATTCGGATACGTCGCCGCGCACGAGCGAACTGGCCGAGTACCTGCTGCACCGCGACTGAACCGCAATCATCCCTGCGAAAGGGCCAATGACCAACCCCGCAATCAGGCACGTAATCGGAGATGCAGCCGCGCAATGCCATCCAAGGCTTACGCCACACACGAAAATGTCCACCAAAGCGGCATAAGCTTCAAGGCAGCTACGACATACGCCATGAACAGGAAGGGAGATCTATGGCACACAAGACCGCGATGATCGATGTTGGCGGCGGATTCCGCGCGATTTTCGGCGCGGGCGTGATGGACCGCATGCTGGAGGACGACATTGTGGTGGACCACTGCTACGGCGTCTCAGCCGGCAGCGCGAACATGGTCTCCTATATCTCCGGCCAGCACGGGCGCACCCACAAGTTCTACACCGAGTATGCGTTCCGCAAGGAATACGCGAGCCTCGACAGCTATATCAAGAACCACAACTACGCCAACCTCGACTACGTGTACAGCACGCTGAGCAACCACGACGGCGAATACCCCGTCGACTATGAGGCGTTCGAAGCGAGCCCGACCGGCTTCACCGTGATCGCCTGCAATGCCGAGGACGGCTCGACCAAGTATTTCGACAAGTCGGATGTGAGCTACGACAATTTCGACATCATGAAGGCATCCTCCGCCGTGCCGGTGGCATGCGAACCGTACGTGATCGACGGTGTGCCGTATTACGACGGCGGCATCGCCGATCCGGTTCCGGTGCAGAAGGCGCTGGATGACGGCTACGACCGTGTGGTGGTGATTCTGACGCGTCTGAAGGATGTGCTGCGCGAGCAGAAGAAGGACATCGGCCCGGCCGCCATTCTCAAGCGCACCCATCCGGCTGCTGCCGAACGTCTGCTGAACCGCTACCAGACGTACAACGACGAGGTGGCGCTGGCCAAGGAGTACGAAAAGGACGGGCGCGTGCTGATCCTCGCGCCGGAAAGCCTGTACGGCCTCAATACGCTGAGCAAATCCTATGAGGGGCTGGAGCGTATGTACCGCGCGGGCTACGCGGCGGCCGAGGCGATTCCGGAGTTCCTGAACAGCTGATTCGTCTTCGAACGGACGAAACCGGTTGATACGACGGGCAACGGCGACAGCCAACAACAACGGCCGGATCAAGGCAATGGCCGGCAGCCGACAGCATGAAAGGCGATGCGATGGATCGACTGAACCCACAGACCCTGGTGACGCTGTGGACCATCGAACGACTCGGCTCGTTCTCCGCCGCCGCACGCGAGATGGGCTGGTCGCAGCCCGCCATCAGCCAGCAGATCAGAAAATGCGAGAACGAACTTGGCACCGCCTTGGTGCGGCGCACCTCGCATGGCGTGGAGCTCACGCCGGCGGGCAGGATCCTGGCCCACCACGGGCAGCTCATCGAGAATCGTCTCGCCCAGGCCGGCAGGGATCTTGAGGAGTACCGGCGCAACGGTTCCACGCATATTCGGCTCGTCGCTCCCCCGTCGGTGTGCTCGTCGTTCGTGGCGCGCGTGCTGGTGCATATCAGCAAGTCGACGGATATCCGCGTCAGCCTGATGCAGATGGAGCCTCCCGAGGCCATAGACGCCCTGCACCAGGGGTTGGCGGATTGCGCGATCACGTTCCGCTACAATTCGCTACCCGCCGTGGACGATGCGGATCTGGACGCGGAATGTTTCGGCATCGATCCGCTGATGTTGCTGGTCGGTGCTTCCAGTGCCATCGCCAGGACGTACGAACGTACGCATGAGCCGGTGAGCCTGCGCGAGGCATGCGACGAATCATGGATCGCCGGATGCGAGACCTGCCAGGCGAATCTGGTCTCGCTGGCCAAGGCGGCCGGGTTCTCCCCGAACATCACGCATTCGACCGACGATTACTGGGCCACGCAGAATCTGGTCGAAGTGGGCATGGGCGTGTCCATCGTCTCCAGGCTGGCGACCATGGCGAATCTGAGGGACGACCTCGTGGCCTGCCCCATCAGGGACACCAATGCGTTCCGGCAGGTCTGCTTCGTCGCGCGGCAGGGTGACGAACGCCCCGCCATCGCACGCGTGCGGCAGGAAATCGGCAAGGCATCCAAGCAGTATCTGGAACCGAGTCCCATGCCGGCCCACTGAATGTGACGGCACACCATAGATCGACCTTCACGATCACCGATTTGCATATATCATTCCGCTTTTTTTCACACCAAAACACCCTGTGATATAAGCAAAGTTCATAGCAACCCAATAAATCGGCGGAGGAACACCCTCGTCTCCCCAGCACCGATCGCGCATGCTGGTGGTATGAACACTTGCAGCACCATGCCGACCGAATCGGCCACCATTACCCAGACCGCACCAGCCACACCGCACGAGCCGGCGAGCGCGTCCGGTTTCGATGCGGAGGCCATCGACCGCACTTCCGCCGCCGACCTGGCCGCCATCGGCGGTGACAAGTGGACCCGCTACCCCGGCTGCATCGGCGCATTCATCGCCGAAATGGACTACGGTCTGGCACCCTGCATCCAGCGTGCCATCGACAGCGCCTGCGACCATTGCAAGCTCGGCTATATCCCCGACCCATGGAAGCGCCGTGTGGCCGAGGCCTGCGCCAAGTGGCAGAGAGAACATTACGGCTGGGACGTGAGCCCGGATATCATCCGACCGGTTCCCGATGTGCTGGAAGCCTATGAGATCTTCCTGCGTGAGATCGTCGGCGCGGGCAATGAGGTGATCGTGCCGACGCCGGCCTACATGCCGTTCCTGAGCGTGCCGCGCCTGTACAACATCGACGTGATCGAAGTCGACATGCTGGCAGACGGCGACGAGTGGACATTCGATTTCGATGCCATCGAACAGGCGTTCCGCAACGGATGCAGGGCGTTCGTGCTATGCAATCCCCACAATCCGATCGGCAAGGTGCTCACGGTGGATGAGGAGCGAAGGATCTCCGACCTGGCCGCCAAGTACGGCGCGCGCATCTTCTCCGACGAGATCCATGCGCCCTTCGTGTTCGACGGATTCAGACACGTCCCCTTCGCCACCATCAGCGATCAGGCGGCCATGCAGTCCATGACCGCGACCAGCGCCTCGAAGTCCTTCAACATTCCCGGCACGAAATGCGCGCAGGTGCTGCTCACCAATCCGGACGATCTGGCCATGTGGATGGATCGCGCCGAATGGAGCGAGCACCAGACCGCGACCATCGGCGCCATCGCCACCACCACCGCCTACAACGAGGGCGACCCGTGGTTCCAGGATGCATTGCGGTATGTGAAGCGCAATTTCGCGCTGGTCGATGAGGAGATGAACGGTCGATTCGCCGAGGTCGGGTATGTGCGGCCGCAGGGCACGTATATCGCCTGGCTTGATTTCAAGCCGCTCGGCATCGAGGACCCGGCCGCATACTTCCTCGACCGGGCGAAGGTGGCGCTGACCGACGGCAGGGAATGCGGCAAGGTCGGCCAGGGGTGCGTGCGTATGAACTTCGCCATGCCGTACCCGCTGCTGCGCGACTGCTTCGACCGGATGTACACGGCGATGCATGAGGACGGACTGCTGTAATCGGTCGATCTGCCGAGCAGCTGACCAACCGATCGGCTGCGATACGCGCACGCCGCTTCAGACTGTAGAAAATCTGCCGAAGCCCCGCCGGACCATATGATCCGACGGGGCTTATTGCGTTTCGTGCCACGAAACCATGGTTTGGTGCCATCCGCACGAAGCGCCATTTTCCGCGAAAATACAATGATTCCACACATGGACGCCATGATCCGGCGCACCACATCGCGATCGCGCACGAATCGAAGCGTCACCCGCTACCGTTCTCGAAGGTGGAATCATGTCGCAACCACGCATATCTCGCAATGCAGGCAGCATCGGCCGAATATATCCGGCCATCGCGGCCATTCTGACGTTGGTGTTGGGCGCAATCGCCATCCCCTCCGACGCGCACGCCGAAGGAACGTCCGTATCGGCCACGAACTACGCCGAACTTCGATCGGCCATGCAGGACCCAGCAGTCGGCACGGTCAGCGTTACCGGCCCTGTGGCGTTCACGGGCACCATCGCCGTGAACGGTGCCAAGACGATCATCGCCGATCAGGATGCGGGCGGGGCGGTCTCCCATGACGACGATACCGACGACTTCCCGCTGTTCCAGGTCGGCAACGGAGCAACACTGACGGTCGGAACCGCCAACGACAAGCACACGCTCGACTACTCCGATCAGGCCAACGGACGCTTCGCCACCGTTGCCAAAGGCGGTACGCTGACCATCACCAACGGCACCTTCAGCAACAACGCCAACACATCCGGCGACGCCGCGATCGCCCTGGTGGAAGCGGGAGGCACGCTGAGTGTGAACGGCGGCGAATTCACCGGCAACACCAGCTCGGCCGGCAGCCCCAACACCGGAGGAGGCGCGATCCACTCGTCCGGAACCGTGACCGTGAACGGCGGAACCTTCAGCGGCAATACGACGGGCAGGAACAACGAATCCAACCTCGGCTACCACGGCGGCGGAGCGATATGGAGCGACGGCACCCTGACCATCAACGGCGGCGAATTCACCGGCAATATCAGTCAGGCACAGCATTACTGGGCGAGCGGCAAACTGCCGACCGGAGGCGGGGCGATATGGGCCACCCGCAGCCTGACCGTGAACGGCGGGACCTTCAGCGGCAACTGGCAGAAGGACGGCAACAGCACGTTGTACGGCACCGGCGGCGGGGCGATCTACTTCGGCGACGGCACGAAAGGCACCGACGCCAACGGCACCCTCACCATCAACGGCGGCACGTTCACCGGCAACCGTTCCATGCAGGACGGAGGCGCGATCTTCATGACCTGGAACACGACCGGGCATTTCCGCAACGGCACATTCGCCGGCAACTGGAGCAACCGTCTGGGAGGCGCCGTCTACACGGAAGAGGACAGCATAAGCTACATCAACAATGCGGCCATGTTCGGCAATATGGCAGGGCATTTCGGCGGCGGCCTGTGGCTGTGCCCATCCGGCCAGGGCATGACCAGCGAGCATGGCGGCATAGCGCTGTTCGACAACATCGCGAATCAGACGTACGACAGGGCCGAGGACGGCACCAACACCAGTCGCTTCCCCACCGACAAGCAGGACGGCAAGACCTACACCAACACCGCAACGTCCTACCGCTATGGATCGGCAGGCGACGATTTCTCCATCATGTACCCGAACAAATCCGGTTCGACCCAATCGTCGTTCGAACTGACCGGCAGTCTGTTCACCGGCGAGCGCACCACATGGTATGAGGACGGCGAGCCCTCCTCAAGCGCGAACGGGTTCCTCTACGATGCGGGAAGCCTTTCGGTCAATAGCGCCAAGCGGTACGCTGATGGCGACGCGCCGCGATCGAATCAGAACGAAACCCTCAAGCCGGGCGATGCCGGGCATGGCTACGGCCTGAAATCCATTCCCGATGCCGCCGCGAAGGACCGGGCGAAAGCCGAGGCGGATCTGACGTTCACCGGCAATCAGGCAAGACTGTCCGGAGGCGCGTTCGGCAGCAACGGCATCGTCAGGTTCGTGCATCTCGGCGCGGCCGGCTGGAAGAAGGCCGATGCCGACGGCACTCTGCTGGCCGGTTCGGCGTGGCGGATCAACGGTCCCGGCCCATACGACCCCGCCGGAACCATACCCTCATGCGCCGTCGACGAACAGGGCGATGCGCAGGCGAGCACGAACGCATGGTGCAGGCTTGCCGATGGCAGCGCCACCGCGATCGTCGAGGACAACGGAGGGCTCGACCGCTCCCCCGCCGATGGCGTGTTTCTGCTTCGCGATCTGACGGCCGGCACGTACACGCTTGTCGAGACGCGGGCACCGGAGAACCACCGCATATCCCATAAGACCTATCGGCTGACCGTTGACGACCAGGGCGGCCAGGAGCTTGCCGTTGTCGACGGCGGCGAAGCGGGCACCGGGCGGATCGATGGCAATACGATCGTCAATGACCTGTATGGCAGCGTCTCCTGGAGCAAGGTGGATGCGGATGATGCAACAGAACTGCTCAACGGTTCCTCGTGGCAGTTGCAGGATGCCGACGGCACCAAGCTCGCCGACATCACGGACTGTGTGGATGCCGCGCAATGCGCGCCGACGGACGACGATTCGCAGGCCGATCTGCGCGACAGCGATCCGGTTCCCGGCAAGTTCGCCCTGCACTATCTTTCCGCCGGCACGTATCGGCTTGTCGAGACGAAGGCGCCGCACGGCTACGAGAAGTCGGAAATGACGTACACCTTCACCATCGACGCCGCCCATCACGCCGACGTCTCCATACTCGGCGGCAACGGCACGGCAATCGAGAACAACGCCCTGCCGAACCGACGTTCCACCGGCTCCATGGTCTGGCACAAGATCGACGCCGGCGGCGAAGGCCGATTGTCCGGTTCCGAATGGCAACTCGTGCGGGTCAAGGACCGGAGGGGCGATGACATCGCCGAGAACCAGCGCAAGCCCGTTACGGTGACCGATTGCATCGTCGACGGCAAGGACGCCATCTGCAGCAAGGATTCGAGCGACCGGGACCCGTCCGCCGGCGGTTTCAAGGTCGAGGGACTCGACTGGGGCACCTACCGTCTGACGGAAACCAAAGCGCCGCACGGTTACGAACTGCCCGATGGGAAGACGACGTTCTACACCTTCGAGATCGGCAAGTCGAATTTCACCGAAAACGGTTTCACTATGCCGAAACTGCACCAAGGCGACAACGCCGGCAACACCGTCAACGGCAACGACATCACGAACACGCCGATCCGCGTAAGCGTATTGCCCATCACCGGCGGCACCGGCAGCAGCGCACGCACGTCACTGCCCTATGCGGCCCTCGCCCTTTCGGCAGCGACCGTCATCATCGCCGCAGCCATAGCAATAGGCCGACGCCTGCGCGCCCGCTGACACCACACACTTCTCGTTCCATGCCCGCCCATCACCGGAGGCACGGCACGAGCGATAACCACCTACCAAACCCAAACCCACCTATCCACCAAATCCAGGAAAGGAACCATCATGCACACCAGAACACTGTTCGCCGGCCTCATCGCGGCCGCCATGACCCTGACCGGCCTGGCCGCAGGCACGGCAACCGCCTCGGCCGCGGACACCACGGGAACCGAACCCGCCGGCACCGAGACCATCACGCTGAACGCAGCCTCCAGCGGCGCGGTCAAAGGCCACACCTACCGCATCGTGCAAGTCGCCGGCTACGAACACCAGACCTATGACGAGGACGGCAACCTGACCTCGCTAAGCGTCGTCACCGAACCGGGAGACGTGCTGACCGGTACCACGCAGGCCCTGAGCGACACCCTCGGCGACGCGGGCGCATGGAACACCGGCGACTACAAGGACAACCCCATGGGCTACATCGCCTCGGAAAGCGAGCTGTTCAGCTCCTCCACGGCCGCACCCTGGAGTGGCAACCTGCGCACCTTCCTGAGCAAGCTAGCCGCCAACAGCGACTTTCAGAAGGTTGCTGGCACGACATTCACCGCGGATACGGAGCCTTATACGATTACTGGCCTGGCTGCGGGCCTGTACGTCATCACTGATGTGACCGCGGCCGACGCCTACGGGGACGGAGACGACAAGGCCGACCAGAAGCATACGAATTCGATCCCCATGCTGGTGGCCACCAAGTCCGAGGGCAAGACGTTCAAGGAATCGGCGGCACCACTCGGCGAGATCGTGGTGAAGAACCAGTCCACGACGATCGACAAGGTCATCGTCAAGAACGGAAAGGAATACACCGGCACCGAAGAGAAGATCGGTGACAGGGTGACCTTCCGTCTCACCAGCACGGTGCCGGTGACCACCGGGTACAGCAACGACCGGGACCACCCGTACCTCTTCACGATGACCGACACGATGAGCAAAGGCCTGAGCGACCCGAAGGTCGAATCCGTCACCATCGGCGGCAAAGCACTCGCCGCGGCTGCGGACGGCACCGAAGCAAACGCCGGACAGTACCAGCTCACCACGCAGCCCAATGTCGCGTACGACGCCGCCGATACCGAGTCGAAGGCCACCAAGCTGACCTTCGACCTGTCCGAAGCGGTGTACGAGGCAGGCCAGAACGCCACGTCGCCGAAGGCCGGCGATGAGATCGTCATCACCTACACCGCCCTGCTCAACAAGGACGCCGTCCATGCCAACACCGACAACGGTTTCTCAGGCAATCCCAACAAGGTCACGCTGAGCTATTCGCATGATCCCGCCAGCAACGAGACGCATGAGGTGCCCGGCCCGGAGGTCAAGGTCTATACCTTCGACTTCGGGTTCACCAAGGTGAAGGCCGACGGCGAGACCTCGCTCGACGGGGCGAAGTTCACCATCAGCAAGGACGGCGCGTACCTCAGGTTCGACAAGGGCACTGGCCTGTGGAGCACAACCAGCAGTGAGCACAAGTTCGCCGGAAACGGAGGCAGGTTCGATTTCGCCGGGCTTGGCGAGGGCACCTACCGGATCGACGAAACCGATGTTCCGACCGGCTACTTGACCAATATGAAGGCGAGCTTCACCGTGACCATCACCGCCACGGACAAAGACGACAAGGGCAACCTGAAGAGCGGCAAGTACACCGTCAGCGTCACCCAGGGCGCTCTCGGCCTGGTCAGTGCTTCAGACAACGGGACCGCCTCGCCCACGGTGAGGGTGAAGAACATCACGTCCATCACCCAACTGCCCATGACCGGTGCCGCCGGAACCACGCTGTTCACCGTACTTGCGGTATTGGTGATCGGCGCCGGGCTGGCCATCGCGATCAAGGTGCGTCATGCCCGCAAACGCCTTGGATAGCCCCTCCTTCGAGGAGATTCTTGACGTAAGCGAAGCCAAACGCAGGCGGAACATGCTCCGCATTGCGTTTGGCTTCCTTACCATGCTGGCCGTGCTGCTGGTAGGCGTCGGACTGGTCATCGGCGCCTACCCGCTGGTCATGCAATGGCGGTCGGCCGAAACGCTTGCGGACCAATCCCGGCAGGCCGACGCGACGATCCACAGCTGGTCGTACCCGCAGGCCGATAACCAATTACGCGACGCCAGGGCGTACAACACGCGTCTCGCAACCTCCGGGCAGCATGTTCTCGGACAGGCCATCGACCCGTTCCTGCTTGCCAATGGAGCCGGTGCCGGCGGAACGAACGGAACAACGATGGACAGCGAAACAAGCGCAGACAATGACTCGCAAACGAAAGAGGCCAGGGACACGACCTATCACAGGCTGCTGGATGCCGGCAACGGCGTGATGGGATCGGTCGAAGTGCCGAAGGTCGGCATCGACCTGCCGATTTACCACGGCACGTCGGACGCCTCGCTCGAAGCGGGTGCAGGGCACCTGTACGGCACGTCGCTGCCGGTTGGCGGCACGAACAGTCACAGCGTGATCACCGGGCATCGCGGACTGGTCGAATCCTCGATGTTCACCAGGCTGGATGAGATGCGGAAGGGCGACTTCATGTATCTAAAAGTCATGGGCACCACGCTCGCGTACCGCGTCGACCGTATCAGCGTCATTGCACCGGACGATTCCTCGCTGCTGAAAATCCAACCGAAAGAGGACCGTCTCACGCTCATGACCTGCACACCGTACGGCATCAACACGCAACGACTGCTGATATCCGGCACCCGTGTCGGCATGCCGGATCCGGCACCGAAGCCGGAAGACGTTCGCGACTGGAAAACCTGGGGAGCCGGAGTCAGCACCGGCATGATCGCCGCCGGCCTGCCCGCCATGTATGTGCTGCAACGATCACGCCATGGAACATGGCAGCGCATGCGTCACGCCGTTTGCAATACTTCTCGTTGACCGCCGGCCGATTGGCGATTAGCGGGAAGTATTGCAAGAGAACAGGCATCATAAGCAAGAGGCCGCATCCGTTTTCGCTGATTCCGTAGGTGGTTCGGCGGTTCCGTAGGTGGCTCGGCGGTTCCGTAGGTGGTTGACCGAAGTACTGCCGTCACAGAATGGCCCGAATACAGCCATTGCGTTCGGCGGTTTCCAACCCAACCATCTACGGAACGCAAAAACCACCTACGGAATACGCCTTCTCACAGGTCCAAGGCATATTAGATGCAGATCGGGGCACACCATCGAGTGCGCATACAAAAGGTGCGATTCGGCAGAACTGAACCGCACCTTCACCTATTGCCTGCCCACATATTGCCACCACATTGCAGGCCCACAACCACACAGACCTGAATGGTGGCTTCGAGCAGCTTACTTGCCCGCTTCCATGGCCGCGATCACCTGATCGCGCATCTCATTGAAGCCGCCCGGCGTGGAGGCCGGCAGCACAACCGTCTTCGTGTTCTGCGAGGAGGCGAGATTGCGCATGGTGTCGAGGTACTGGTTGAACAGCACCACGTTGTTCACGTCGTTCACGTTCATGCCCACGGCCTGCAGGCTCTTGATCTGGTCAACAATACCGTTGGCGATCTCGCGGCGATAGTTCGCCTGGCCCTCGCCCTGCAGACGGGTCTTCTCCGCCTCGGCGGCGGCCTGCGTCTCGATCTGGATGCGCTGGGCCTCGGCACGCTGACGGGTGGCTTCCTTCTCACGCTGCGCGGCGTTGATGGAATCCATGGCACTCTTGACCTGCGGGCTCGGATCGATGGCGGTGATCAGGGTCTTGACCACGGTGAAGCCGAAGCGCGACATCTCATTGCCGACGGTCTTCTGCACGTCGAATGCGACATCGTCCTTGCGAGAGAAGGCGTCGTCCAGGGTGAGAGCCGGGATGGCTGAACGCAGCGCGTCCTCCATGTAGGAGCGCAGCTGGCCTGCCGGATCGCGAAGCTCATAGTAGGCGGTGGCCACGTTGCTCGGATCCACGCGGAACTGCGTGGAGGCCACGACGGTGACGAACACGTTGTCGAGCGTCTTGGTCTCCAGCTGCACGTTGAGCTGGTTCACGCGCATGTTCGTCTTCATGGCGATGCGGTCTACGAACGGGATGCGGATGTGGATGCCTGCGAACTGAACGGTATGGAATTTGCCGAATCGTTCGATGATGTAGGCCTGCTGCTGCGGCACGATGAACAACGTGGACAGAAACAGCGCGGCGATGATGACAACAATGACAAGAAGTGTGAGCAAAAAGCCCATGTCCTCTCCCTTTCTTTGCAAAAAGCGTGCGCCGCAACCATTGCGACACACGCTTTTAGCGTATCAGAGAAGCGATCGGAACCGATACGGGTGCCCGGGAGCTGGGCAGCGGGGGTTTGCGAAGTGGAACGCCCATAACAGATAGGTTCCCAATCCTATAACGATGGAATCAATCACCTTGATTCCACGCGCCGGCAATGGAATCGACCGTTTCGGTGAATGCCGGGGCACCCCACGGCTGCTCATATGTCCCATCAGCCTTGGCAATCAGCCCGATAGCACGCTTCTCCTCTTCGGAGACCAGTCCTTCGGTCCGGTATATGCGCTTGGCGAATGCCCACAAATGCGGATAATCGACAATGGCCGCATCCGGTGCCGGGAACGCGGAGCGATACCCGATATCAAAGGTAAGCAGCACACCGAAAAGATGCAGGTCAGCATCAGTGAGCGCATCACCAAGCAGATACGGACTGCGAGACAACACGTCATCCAGCCAACCCAGACGCGCATAGAATACACGCCGCAACGCGGCATGGGTCTGTGCACCGTGAAGAAAATCACGTTTACTCAGTTCCTGGGGAGACCTTGCATTCTGGGCGGCGGCATACACAATGGAGAACAGTCCATAGACCAGATCCCTGTCGATAATATCGTCCAGCGCATCGATACGATCACGCAGCCGATCAGGATACAGCACGGCATCGGATCCCGACCACTGCTCAATCAACCGGCTCAAGCCATGCCAATCATCATCAAGAAGACGGTCTTCGCCATTCGACAACCGCACGTCGGGAAGAATCTTGGCAACGCCATGCCACGTCGAATCGCTCAGATGATCGATGTGAGGCTCGATTCCTTGGAAATGTGCGATACGGTACGCCAGCAATGACGACCATGCTCGCGGATCCAATGGCGAATACTGCAGTTTCAGATTCCCATCGGGACTATACACGCCTTTCTCCGTAACGGTAGGAGTCGAAGAAACGAAGAATCCCAACGAATCCACTGCACCATTCGGTAGAATGCGCGCCTTGTCGCTCCCGTCCAATTGCAGTGCCCCCCTATGCTCACCCATGATTTCATCCTGTTCTATCGGTCGTAGTTTGTATGGTCTGCACAACGGCAAAAGACTATGTGACGCCCCGTGCCCTTATTCGTCAGAAGCGACTATGCGTCTTCCGCGTAAAGCTTGGGTTTTGCTTTCAATATTCGGTTCTCGTGAAGCTCAGCAGACGCTGCCCTCTGTCCACGATAATGGTTTCCCAATCGGGGCGACGATGGAATCCGCACGCATAATACAGCTGGTGCGCATGAGTCATCTGCGGACTGGAATGCAGTTCCACTGTCTTGTACCCGTATGCACGAGATACTGCGAGCGCATGCCGGACAAGCGCCTTGCCCAAACCGTGCCCACGTCCTGCGGTTCCCACCCCAAGCACGTTGAACGTGTAGTTCTCCTCATGATAGAACTCCGGCTTAGGCGTCAGCACGGCAGCCACAATGACCCCATCTGCATTCACGATTACCCAGACATCCGAGGTTTTCGCACGCTCGGCAATGCGGTGCAGTCCGCGCTCGTATTCCTCGGTGACCCAGCAGCCATTGGTGAACGCTTCGGCAAGAACGTTGCCCACCGTGCCATATTCGCTGGGCTCGGCCAACCTCAGTTCAAAACCGCCCTGTAGCTTCGCATGCAGCAGTTCTTTGGGAAGAGAACTCATGACAGGAACACCTTTCCGTCGATGACAGGGCGGGTGCGTCGCACTGCAATAGTGGCAACGCACCCGCCTTCGAGAACAATCAGGCCTTGTAGTAGTTGGCGTAAGCGCCGAACTGCCACAGCTCGTAGGAGCCGCCGACACCGGGGCCGGAATACAGCGGAGAACCGCTCAGGTTCTCACGGCCAGCCGGTTCCAGCCACTTCTCGTAGACGGACTTGCGATAATCCTTGACGCTCTGCGGGGTCGGGCCGGCCTCGGAGAACGGGTCACGGGAATAGTTGCCGTTCTCGTCCGGCACGTAGCCCAGATCGAACAGTTCCGGCTCATCGATGAAGCCCGGCGTCTGGAACAGATCGCGTGCGTAGGCCCACAGATTCGGGTAATCCCACACGTGCACGATTTCGTCCTCATCGGCGTGCAGGCTTTCCAGGAAGCCACGACGATAACCGAATTCGTAGGATTCCAGGGTCTGGAACAGACGAACGTCACTATCGGTGAAGTTCGGGCCGAACAGGTAGCGACGGGACGCGAGACGGAAGTCGTAATCGGCCAGGCGCGCCTTGAAGATGGTGTAGGCGGCACGGGCGGCACCGATGGAATTGGCGAAGTTCACCTTGTAGGTGCCATTGTTGATGTCATCGAACAGCTGCTGGTTCAGCAGGTCGATTTCCTGACGCAGCTCCTGCGGATACAGGTCGGGAGCGCCCTGCTTGTGGAATGGAGCCCATGCGGTTTCCAGATCGTTGCTCAGGATGTGGTAGTTGTTGGTCACGACCTTGCCGGTCTCCAAATCGATGACGGTCGGAGAGGTACCACGGCCTTGGAAGTTCGGGTCGGTGGCACGGTAGAAGTCGTTAAGACGGTCATAGCCAAACAGCTCAGCAACGCTGCCCGGGGTCTTGGTCAGTTTCCAGCCGTTTTCATCACGGCCGTAAATCACTTCGGGAACAAATGCCTTCTCCAGTCCAAGGAGTCGGATCACGATGCGCTGACGACGATTCCAGCCGCATCCAAGAGCACCAAGAATATGGTAGCGGCCCGCTTCCACGGGAGCTTGGCCGGGCTTGTTGCCGAATCGGACGGTGAACGCATTGCGCTGGCGACGGAACGCACCGTCAGGAGTCTGTTCAACGGTGGTCTCTTCAACCGGGCGCTCACGGCCCTGCGGATCCTTGGGCCAGCGATGTGCGCGAACACCACACGCATTGGATGCCGGAGCGGAAAGCCTGACTGCATTTTCCTTAAGTTCAAGTGTCATGATGAATACCCCTTATGCGATTGAGATACAAAAACCTATTCCCGCTGACGCCAACCTCGTCTTGGGCTAATTCATGATTATGCTCACCATCAATTGCGACACAGCGGCTTCTTTATACGGTTTTGCGTGCCCCGAGCATAAGGATTTCTTATTATCGAAAAAAGTAATGGCCAGTCCTTACAAACACGGCAAACGTGGCCCCTACAAACACCAGTGGCCCGTCCCTCAGCACGAGGGACGGGCCACTGAAGCCAAAACAACTCACCAGTTTTGCAAGCGCGCTCGCTGCAGTCGCTCGAAGCGACGGGCCAGAACGCTGTCCGTAGGATCATGATCGCCGGTCTTCTCATCCCGACCGTGGTATTCGGGTACAACGTCCGGCTGGAAGTTCCTGCCGCGGATGACGATGCGACGTTTGCGCTCCAACGATTTCAAATCGTCAAGCGGATTACCATCCACAACCAGCAGGTCGGCCTCATACTGCGGAGCAAGCACACCGGTAATGCCGGCCAATCCGATTGCAGCCGCCGCTCGCGACGTGGCCGCAATGAGAATCTCCGACCGGGGAATCCCCGCCTCTTCAAGCTGATACAAGCCGAAAAGGTATGCCTCCGGCGGAATTACCGCGCCGATGTCATGCCCCGTCACGATCTTCACGCCTTGTTCGTAAAGGTCACGTGCACGTGGCGCAATGGTTTCGCCCGGCACAGGCGGGTACGACGGCGGGGCGGCGACATCCACGTAGATGCCTTTCCTTGCTATTTCCCTGGCAAGTTCGGGCTCGAACTTGGTCGTACCGTCATCACTGATGAACGTGCCGTGGGCGATGTAATCGACGCCAGCTTCCACCGCACGTCGAATACCCTGGGTCCCATGCGCATGCACCGCGACGCGATGACCAAGCCGATGCGCTTCCGACACAAGAGCAGTCAGCTCCTCCACCGTGAATTGGGCTTTCCATTGAGCAGTACCTGGAGTGAAGAAACCTCCGGTGGCACCGACTTTGATTACATCAACACCGGCCTTATGATGCTCACGCACCGCATGGCGAATGTCGTCAATGGAATCCACTTCGCTGCCGCTTCGCCAATCATGGCCGCCCGTGGTGGTGATCATCGGGCCTGCCGCCACGATGCGCGGACCTTCCGCCAGTCCTTGATCGATCGCTTCGCGGAGCGCGACATCAGTGTAGAACGCCGATCCCAGCGACTGCGCCGAAGTCACGCCGACCGAAGCCAGCCTGCGTGCCCAGAACAGCGAGTGCAGCGCATTCCAGCCCTGCTCATGTAGTTCGGGCGCAGAGACGTTCGGCTTCGATCCCGGGCGAGCGCCAAAATGCGCATGCGTCTCGACAAGTCCTGGAAGCACCGTGGATTCCGGATACGCTTCACGGCTCCATGAAGCATACCGTTCAGGAAGATCGCTCAGCCTGCCTACCCATTCGATGGTTTTTCCGTTGATGGCAAGTGCCGCGTTATGGAGAACCTCATCAGGCCGTCCGGTAATCACCGTTCCGGCAGAAATCACTCGTTTATGCGGCTGATCCTGGCCGGGAACGGCGATATAGCTGCTGCCGCCGGTCATTGTCACTGTTCCTTCCAGACGGTGCTGGAGCTGAAGAGATGGCCTGCAACCTTGCTGGTCACGAATCCATGGACGGACTTGGAAGCGGCCCAGTTGTCACGCGGAATATACAGCGGCAGCACGTACGCCTGATCGTTGATCACATAATCCTGCAGCTTGTCGTAAGCGGCCTGACGGTCCTTCTTGGTCTTGGCACTCTGGCCCTGCTGGATAAGATCCACAGCCTTCTGATCATTCTTGAGGAACACACGGTTCGGTTCGGACTTCCACAGGTATACGGAATCAACGGAAGTCGAAATATCAAGACCGCTCATGGAGTTGTCGAAGGCATCGTTGGTGTTCTTCTCCCAAGTCTCGGTTACAGTTCCCAGATCACGTGCCTTGAACGTGAATTCGATGCCGACGTTCTTCTTAAGCTCCGAAGAGATGGCCTGATTCAACACGTCACGGGAATCGCGCACATACGGGGCATCTGAATACAGGGAAATGGACAGACGCTCGCCCTTGGCGTTCACTCGATAGCCCTTGGAATCGCGCTTCTTCCAACCAGATTCATCGAGCAGCTTGTTCGCCTTGTCCTTATCGAAGGTAATGCCCTTGAACGCCTTGTTGTAGAACACGCTGGCAGGTGAGAACGACTGATCGGCATAGGTTCCGGTGCCGTAATAGACGCTCTTGACAATCGCCTTATAATCGGCGCCCAGCTGGAAGGCCTTGCGTACGTTCACATCGTTGAACGGTGCCTTGGTTGTATTGAAGTACAGGGAATACGCGGTGCCGGAGTTCAGTACCTGGTAATAATCGAACTTGCCATTGGACTTGATCTGATTGATGTCCTGAGAGGGAACGCCGTTGATGATGTCCACCTGTCCAGAAGTCAAAGCGCCGGTTCGCGTGGAAGCCTCAGGCAGGAAGCGGAACACCAGCTCCTTCGCATACGGCAGGGATTCCTTGCTCTTGAGCTGCTTGCTCAATGCCTGCGGAGCCCACTTGTAATCGCTGCGAGCTTCTAGCGTCAATTGGCTGCCCTGCTTGTATTCCTTGATGGTGTATGGACCGGTCAATGCAACGGACTTGCCGCCGGCGGCCAGTTCCTTGGAATCCTTCAAAGATTTCGGAGAAATAGGCGCGGTGCTGAGATCGGAAAGCGCTGCGAGGAATCCGGGGTAGACCTGCTTCAGCGTGAATTCCACCGTGTAGTCACCGGTCTTCTTCCAAGAGCCGAGATACTGCTGCCAGGTTGCCGGGTGAGAATTGTTCTTGGAGGCGTAATAGTCGAAATTCGCGATTACCGCGTCGGCATCAAGCTTCTCGCCATCGGAGAACGTGACATCCTGGCGCAGCGTCAGGTCAATCGTCTTCTGATCGTCGCTCTGCTTATATCCAGTAGCCAGCCACGGCTGGTAGCTTCCATCGTCGGCCAGGTAAAGGTAGGAGTCGGTCAGGTTACGCAGAATCGGTGTAGAGGAATCTTGCCCATTTGTCTGAGGATTCAGAGTTTCGGGCTCCTTCTCGATACCCCACGTAATGGTCTGTCCCTTGACCGGGGTTCCGGAATTGGCGGAGGATGAGGTCGAAGCGGTGCTGCTGCCGCCGCAGGCGGACAGCGAAAGACCAGCTGCAAGCACCGCAGCTACGGCTATGGTCCGGAATGTACGTTTTGCCATGGTTAGATTCCTTACTGGATTCGAATCGGAATGATCAACGAAATGATCGGATTTGTATGGTTATGATTGCGAGCCCATACGGGTTGGTCATACGAGCTTCAGGAATAAAAAGATTCAGCGGTCGGGCACGCCATCGATATAGCATCACCCTCATTCATGAGTGTCAACGCCGCTCAGCGCGGCATTCGTTCCTCCGCTGGGATTGTCGGCAGCGCCGCGATCAGGCGCTTGGTATATGGATGAGACGGCTTGTTGAACACCTGGTCTGGATCGCCGCTTTCCACGATGTGCCCGTCCTTCATCACAATGACCTGATCGGCGATGTGATGCACAACGCCCAAATCGTGAGAGATGAACACGATGCCGACCTGCGTCTTGGCCTGAATATCGGCCAACAAGTCAAGAATCTGCGCCTGAATCGACACATCCAACGCCGATACGGCCTCGTCGGCGACCAGCACGGCCGGATTCACCGCCAGAGCTCGCGCAATGGCCACACGCTGACGCTGACCGCCAGACAGACGCTTCGGCGAATAATCCGCATATTCCCTTGGCAGCTGAACCAAGTCCAGGGATTCATCGACCTTGCGACGAATCTCGTCCTTCGTGTACTTCTTCTGCACCTTCAGCGGCTCCGCGATGATCTTGGATACGCTGTAGCGCGGGTCAAACGAAGAAATCGGATCCTGCGAAACCACTTGAATCTTCTGCCTGCGCGAACGACGCTGGCGTTCGGGAATCGGAGACCATGCTTCGCCTTCCAAAGTCACCGTACCCTCATTCGGCTCAACCAGCCCTGCGAGGATTTTGGCCAGCGTGCTCTTGCCCGATCCGGACTCCCCCACAATGCCAAGCGTCTCTCCACGGTACAGATCCACACCGGCGTCCTGCACTGCGGTCACGGTACCACCGTGATGACTGTGATACGTCTTGCCGATATGTTCCGCATGAAGCAGATTCTGGTCGTAATCAATGGTCTTCTGCGGCAGCGGCTCATGCTTGATGCTGGACAGCCTACGCCCACGGGAGCGTGCAGACGGGACAGCGGCAAGCAGAAGCTTCGTGTATTCCTGCTGAGGATGATGCAGAATCTGCTCAGAACTTCCTTCCTCCACAAGTTCACCGTTCTTCATCACCAGAATACGATCGCAGACACTGGCCACCACGGCAAGATCGTGGGATACCAGAATCAGTGCGTTTCCATCTTCCTTACGGCTTTTCAGAAGATTCAGCACCTGCGCCTGCACTGTCACATCCAGTGCAGTGGTCGGCTCATCGGCGATGATCAGCGACGGATTGTCGGCGACGGCACCTGCGATGAGCGCACGCTGGCGAAGACCGCCGGAAAGCTCATGCGGATACTGATTCTGACGAATCTGTGGCTGCGGAATGCCGACTTCATCGAGCAGCTCGACAACCTTTTCCGCGCTTTCCTTCTTGTCCACCTTGCCATGGGCGTTCAACGCCTCATCGACCTGGTATCCGATGGTTTTCAACGGGTCAAGTGACGTCAGGGCATCCTGCAGCACAAAGCCGATACGGCTGCCACGGATCTTTCGCCAATCCTTGTCCTTGTAACTGAGTGTGGATTCGCCGAACAGGTCGAACTCCTCGGCCTGCACATGCTCATCATCGGCATAAAGGCCCAAGAGCGTACGAACTGTAACGGATTTGCCCGAACCGGATTCCCCTACAAGACCCACGGCCTCACCGCGGCGAATGGTGAAGGAGACGTTCTTCACAACATGGTGAAGGGATTCCCCCTCGCCGAAATCGACATTCAGGCCACGCACCTGCGCAATGACATCGTTCTGCGCCATGTCAGTCCCTTCCCTCGAATGACTTCTGCCAGGCCTGGCCGATGACGGTGAACGAAATGACCGTCAGCACCAGCACCACACCCGGAATGATGCCGGACCACCATGCGACGCCCAGGTAATTGCGGGAATCGGCGATGATCGTACCCCATTCAGGGGTCGGCGGCTGCGGGCCGACGCCGAGGAAGCTCAGGCCGGAGACGCCGATGATCGCTTCACCCACGCTCATGGTGACCATGTAGGGAATCACGCCCAACGAGTTCGGCAGCACATGACGCACCAGAATCGTGAAACGGCTCAGGCCAAAGGTCTTGCTCTGCTGCACATAATCCGACAGGATGATCTTCTTCGTTTCGGCGCGGATCAGACGCGTAAGACCGGGGATACTACCAATGCCCAATGCCAGAATCAGGTTCTGGATACCCGATCCGGTCAATCCCACGATCACCAGTGCAAGCAGAATCGAGGGGAAGGACGACAGCACATCGATCACGCGCATGACGACATTATCCACGAACGAAGAACGCGAAGCACCAGCCAATGTGCCCAGGATAACCGCAAACACCAGCGCGAAGACCGTCACGGCAAGACCGATGCCGACCGAATACCTTGCACCGTACACAATGCGGGAGAACAGGTCACGACCCAGATAATCGGTGCCGGCCAGATGCGCCGCGGACGGCGCCTGGTTGACGGACAGCAGGTCGTTTTCGACGGGATCGAATTTGGTGAACAGCTGTGGAACCGCGACCATCAGCAGAACAACCACCAGATAGGCGGACGCAAACACCACGCTCGGTCGCCAACGCTTCACCGTAGCCACAAGCGCCTGCACCTTACCGGTAAATACTCCGGCAACCGCGGCATGACCTTTTACGGCTTCTGCATCCTGCACGATACGTCGATTCTCCAAAGAATTGTATGAAACTGGTTCTGCAATAGTGACTTGGCTCATGGCTACTCCTCGGTATGAGCGATCTTGAGTCGCGGATCGACAAGGTAATACAGCACATCCACCACAGTGGAGGCAATGACAAACACCAGCGACGACACGAACGCCACGGCGAGAATAACGGGAAGATCCTTGGTATTGATGGCATTCACGGCAATCTGACCCAGACCAGGACGACCGAATACCTGTTCGGTGATCACGGCACCGCCAAGCAGTCCACCGGCCATCATGCCGCCCACGGTCAAAGCGGGAATGCTGGCATGGCGCAGCGAATGGCGAAGCCTGATGGCCGCAGGCGAAAGGCCTCGTGACAGCGAGGTCAGCGTGTAGGGCTGTTCCTCGCTCTTCGCGATGCCCTGGCGCAGAATCTGCGACAGGTTACCGCCCATGGGAATACCGATGGCGAGCGCCGGCAACACCAATGACTTGAAGCTCGAATCTCCGGCCACGGGGAACCAGCCCAAGCGGAAGGAGAACACGAACAGCAGCAGAATGCCGAACCAGAACGGCGGAGTGGACAGCAGCGTCAGTTCGGTGCCCTTGTACAGGGAGCGGACAACGGCGTTGGTCTTACCGCTGATGAGCAGCGAACCGATCAGAGCCACGACAACGGCGATGATGGCAGCGACGATGGTGAGCTGCAACGTTGCGGAGAACTGCTCAGCGAAAATCGCATTCACGCTTTTCTTCTGCGCGTAGGATGTGCCGAAATCACCATGCAGCAATTTGCCGAGATATCCGAAATACTGCACCACCACCGGCTTATCGAGTCCCCATTCGGCAATGACGCGCATCCTCAGCTCGGCATTGTTCTTTTCGGAATCGGTGAGCAAAGAGTCAACGATATCGCCCGGAGTGAGATGAATGGTGATGAACACCAAGGTCACGGCGCTCCACACCACGAACACGGCCTGGACGAGACGAGACATGACGAATGTCACGAATCCTTTGAGATTACGCGCCTTTTCGCTGCGGCTCTCCTCGCGGATCACCTCATATGAGGATTTCCCCGCGCCGGAAGAGGACAACGCCGGACGAACTTGCGGCACCGTCTGCGAAGCACTCATGTCGTCTGCCCCTATCTTTTATGCCGATATGACTGCTCTTTGACAGGCATCGGCATGATCACGTTGTGTTTGATTATGTAGTCTCTCGAATATTCATGAGCGCGCCCTTTCCGCGCTCACATCCTCTACTCAACCCCTTTTGCGATGCCGCCACGCGCTGCCCCCTATCGCCGCTGTTTATAGAGCGCACAAACACTTATCGGCGTCATTTATGACTTGCTATCAGCACAATTGCCACCCCGCAGTACACCCCTAAAAATAGGTCGCATCACAAAAGCGGCGGGGCCTTATGATCCTCCTGGACAATCCAGGAAAATCACAAAGCCCCACCGCAATATCGCAGGTTCCGGTTCCTTGCCTAACCGATATAGGCCCCCGCAATGGCCTGATCAAGATCGGCAATCAGGTCGTCGACGTTTTCCAGACCGATCGACAGGCGGATCAGATTGTCGCTTACGCCGGCGGCGTCGTAATATTGCTGCGGCACCTCACGATGGGTCACATGCGTGGGATCCACGATCAGCGAACGCGAATCGCCGATGTTCGGCACGTAGGAGAACACCTTGGTCCCGTTGAGGATGCGCTGCACGTTGGTGCTGTCGCCATCCACGGTGAACGACAGAATCGTACCGACGCCTTCCGGCAGGTACTTCCGTGCGAAGTCATGAGTGCTCTGCCCTTCCAGCGAGGCGTAGTTCACACGGGTCACATGCGCGAGCGTCTGCAGATGTTCGGCGATGGCGAGCGCGGATGCGACTTCCTGCTTTTCGCGCACGGCCAGGGTTTCCAGTCCGATGAGCTGCAGATAGGCGTTGAATGGGCTCTGCACCGCACCGAACGTGCGCAGATACTTGGTGCGCACGCGCTTGATGAAAGCCTCGTTGCCGAAACGGCTGGCGAAGCTGTTCCACTTGCCCGCCTTCTGATCGCTGATGACCAGATCGTTGCGCGTGAACTGCGGGAATTTGCCGTTGGTCCAGTCGAAACGACCGGCGTCGACCACCACGCCGCCGATGGCGTTGCCATGGCCGGTGATGCCCTTGGTTGTGGAGTGCACGACGATGTCTGCGCCGAAATCGATCGGACGCAGCAGATACGGCGTAGGCACGGTGTTGTCAACAATCAGGGGGAGATCGTGCCTGTGCGCCAGTGCGGCCAGACCTTCGATATCGGCGACCGCGGTGCTGGGGTTGGCCACGGTTTCGGTGTAGATGGCCTTGGTCTGCGGGCCGATTGCGGCCTCTACGGCATCCAGATCGTTGATATCCGTGACGAAATCCCCATGGATGCCGAATTGCGGAAGAAAATCACCCAGCGCATCGACCGACGCACCGTACAGATTCACCGGGGCGACGATACGGCCACCACCTTCGGCCACACACATCAGCGCATAGGTCACCGCCGCCATGCCGGATGACACCGCAACGGCACCCACACCGTTTTCCAGTGCGGCAAGACGATTCTCCAACGCATCGACCGTCGGATTGGCCACCCTGGAATATTCGAAACCGGATATTGCGCCTCCGGCGAGTGCGTCTCCACGCTGCGCATTCTCCAAATCGAATGCCGCCGAAGCGTAGATGGGCACGCTTACCGCGTCCGCGTTGGCCTGCCGGTCATAGCCGGAGTGGATGGCCTTGGTTTCGAAGCGTAGTGGTGCTTGGCTGTTACAGTGATCTTGCGTCGTGGTGCTCATGGCTGTGTGGAATCGTCCTTGTTCTTATCTATTCAAATCTTCAATCGCGTGCCGAAACGTAGTTCACGCCGAAAGCTTCGCCAGTTCCTGAAGATCGTCATGCTCTTCGAGGTATTCGGTGTAGGCGAGTTCGAACGCCTGCCCAAGATCCTCAATGAGATCCTGCTTGTCTTCGATGCCGACGGCCAGACGGATGAGTTCGTCGGTGATGCCGACCTTCAAACGCTCCTCGCGCGGCAGTTCGAAATGCGTCATACGGCACGGCAGCTCGGCAAGGCTTTCCACGGCACCAAGCGAAACGGCCAGGTGGAAGATGTGCAGGTTGTTCAGAATCGTGGCGGGGTTCACGCCGGGCACGACTTCGAAGCTCAGCACGCCGCCGAATCCCTTGAGCCCGTTTTCGCGCAGGATTTCCTCGCGATCGCCGTTGATGCCCGGGTAGTTCACCGTCTTGACGAGCGGATGGGCCTGCAGATACTCGGCGATGGCGAGCGCGTTCTCCTGCTGGCGATCGAGTCGCAGCGCCAGCGTCTGGATGCCGCGGCGCACCGCGTCGCACTCGGTGGGGGCGAGCACGCCGCCCAAGCGGTTCTGCGAATAGTAGATGCGCTCCCCGAGCACATCGTCCGATACGACGACCAAGCCAGCATTGACTTCGGAATGGCCTGCCAGGTACTTGGTGGCGGAGTGGATGACGATATCGGCACCCAGATCGAGCGGCTGCTGCAGATACGGGGTGACGAAGGTGTTGTCGACGATGGACAGCGCGCCATGGCGGTGCGCGATTTCGGAGATGCGGGAAACGTTGTTGACCTGCAGCAGCGGATTGGTGAGCACTTCGAAGTACACGGCCTTGGCGGGCTCTTCGCCGTTGCCACCAGCAACAGCCGCATCAAGAGCCTCGTAATCGGCGGTGTCCACGGCTTCGACGGCCACGCCCCAACGGGTGAAGAACTCGTTGAACAGCGAGTAGGTGCCACCGTAGATGTTCTTGCCAACGACGATGCGGTCGCCGGGCTGGAAGATGGACAGCACCGCGTGGATGGCCGCGAGGCCGGAGCCGAACGCGAAGCCGCGCGTGCCGTGCTCGAGCTGCGCGATCTGCCTCTCCAGGAACTCGCGGGTCGGGTTGCCGCTGCGCGCGTAATCCCAGCGGGGCATGGCCTCGACCGATTCGAAAGCATAGGTGGACGAGTTGTAGATCGGCGGGTTCACGGCCCCGGTGTTGTTGTCGTTGACCGGCAGACCGTGGACGAGCTGAGTGTTGAAACGTGTCATGTGCGCACCCCCTTGGGTTGTGTAGTGTCTCCTGCCGCGCGACGTTCGCGCGATCACGGTTCCCCACTTAACCCTTCCCGTCGAAATGACACGCGCCATGCCTTATCGACGCTGGTTATACAACGTACGAATCGTCATAACACTTGTTTATGGGGAGTTATCAGACGCCGGCAAACCAAGGAATCGATACCATCAAGACAACTCACGAACACACAGCAGATGCCCCGGCAATACCTACTGCAGCTCCTCCACCCGGCGTATGGCTCGAACGACATCCTCGGCGGTGATTCCCGGCACAGCCTGATCGAATGCCGCTCCTGCGCCCACCGCATGCTTCGCGACATCATGAATGCCTTGCGTATCCTGGGGATTCACATTGATGAAGGTCAGGGAATGCGGCAGCCCCACTCGCTCATAAAACGGAATCAGATCACGGGCTTCGTCCGTTTTCCCCTCGGCTACCAACTGCACCATGATGCCGTAGGCGACTTTCAGCCCATGAACGACACCGGATGTTGCGGGTAGTACGGTGAGCGCATCGTGCACGGAATGCGCGCCCGACGCACGGGCCTTCGTCCCTCCAAAACCGCCTACGGTGCCGGACAGCCCGATGATCGCATCGACGACCCTGCGAAGATGCGTGTCGACCTTCCCTGCATCCAAGGACCGCAGCGCATCTTCGCTTTCCGAAAGCAGTATCTCGCGAATCAATCTCGCGGATCGCAACGACAGCTCGTCGAACGTGGACAGGTCATCGCTTCGTTCGAACACCGGCCTAGACTCATACCATTTTGCCAGCGTATCGCCGATACCGCCGATGAGATAGCGTCGTGGCCCGGTCGATATCAATGCCGCATCCACCAGAACGAGATTGCTGTTGCGATGATGCAGCAGGGCACTCTCGTAGCGGTGTTCCTCATCGTAATTCACGGACAGCGGCGAGTATGCGGCGCATGTGGCGGCAAGCGTCGGGACCATGATCAGGTCGATATTCAACAGCTCGGCGATGTTTTTCGCGGTATCCGACAATTTGCCGGCACCAATGGCCACAATCGCATCGGCCTGTTCCTCCGATATCGCCCCAGCCAGTTCCTTCGCGTTCCGTTTGGTGGCACTGCCGTCATACCGGAACACCGGGTAATCCGGCACGTTCGTGGCATAACCGGTGAAGGCTTGCCAAGAGTGCGTTCCCGTCACGATTACGGGATGCCGGTAATCGGACAGGAATCTGCCGATGTCCGCGGTGATGCCTGGTTCGCTGATGTAGCGGTCCGGGCCGCTACGTACGTCATTCTCCCGAATCAACGAGCTCATGATAGTTCCTTCCCGACAATCGGTATCCCGTTTTGTCCTTCGCTACTCAGTACTGCGCACTGTCGTCCGGTGTCTTCTCCCCTGCTTCCACTGCGAACGCCAGATGGTTCCGCTTGGATGGAATGGGGCATGTGCAGTAGATGGAGAACGCGCATGGATAGTTGAACGCGTAGTTGAAATCGATTGCGTCAAGCGTGTCGAGTTTCAGGGGATCGAGGTGCAGCACACGGCCGATGCCATAGGTCTCCTTGCCTGTCGTCTCGTCGGTGAAGAACACGGTGACATGCCCGAATACGTTCGACACCACAAGGGAATAGTGCGTTCCCGAGTAGTCGAAATCCACGAATCCGATCACCGGATAGGATTGCAGCACCGTTTTGACTACCGAATCGTGGATGTCGAGCTCATCGTCCTTGGCCCAGCGGAACGTCGCGGGGATCCGCCATTTGGGATCGACGGGGTAATGGTCTATCCCGGTGAAGGCCTGTCGCCTCGACGCATTCGGATCCTTGATTCTGATCCAGAACAGGTGACGGTTTTGGTCGGTAAGGCTGGTCTGCGCGTTGACTTCGATGCGAATGTCGCCGTATTCGAGATACCCGAGGGCTTCCTCACCGAACGCCGTAGGCGTGAATCGGATTGGCTGGTCAATCACCTTCTCGGCGTTGATCACCGTCGAGCCGGGTTCGGGAGTGTACGTGAGGGAATCGTCTTCGGCTGCCCACGTGCCGGGGATGCCTTCAATGGTCTTGCTTTGCCCATCGTTGATCCAATTGATGGAGGTTGGGGCGAGATACCCGTGGGGCGAGGTGAGTTCCTCGATACGCTGGGCATGCCAGATGTACCATTGCTGAATATAGGGATCCGTCTGAATCGTCATTGTCGTTCTCCTTGTTCGGTGTCAGTATTTGAAGACAGGCACCACGGCGCCCTTGTAGTTCCTGTTGATGGCATCGGCGACGGCCTTGGTGTGGTAGGCATCGACGATCTTCTTGTATGTCGGATTGTCCTTTTGGTCGTCGCGTGCCACGATGACGTTGATGTACGGCTTGAAGCTCTTGTTCTTCGTATCGATCGGCGCCTGGTATATGGCGTCGCTGGTCTTCATGCCCGCATCGATGATGAAGTTCGTGTTGGTGATGCCGCCCGCGTAATCCGGAAGAAGATTGATGATCGCGGCCGCATCGTTGAGTTCGATGTCGACACCGCTGGGGTTTTCGGCGATGTCGTCGACTGTGGGGTTCTCCTTCGTGCTGTCCTTCAGCTTGATCAGTCCGGCGGAGTCGAGCACCTTCAGTGCGCGGCCGGTATTGGTGACATTGTTCGGAATGGCGATTTTGTCACCGGGCTTGAAATCCTTCACGCTCTTGTATTTCTTCGAATACAGGTTGAGGGGGCTGATGTACGTTTCGGCGATGGGTGTGAGCTTATAGCCCTTCTGCTTCTTTTCCTGATTGAGGAAGGCGTAATGCTGGAACGCCGTCAGGTCGAGTTCGCCGTTGGCCTGTGCCTGGTTGGCGTAGATGCCGTCCTGGAATGGCTTCGTCTTGATCGTGATGCCCGCCTTTTCAGCGTCGAGCTGCTTCTGCACCGCCTCCCAGATGGCGTCGTCGGCATTGCCTGCCACGCCCACTGTCACGACCTTGCCTTTGCTGCTGGTCACATTGTGATATACCGCGTATCCTCCCACGCCGGCAATCACGACCACCACGGCTATCAGAGCCGCTATCAGATTCCTCTTTGCCTTTGCCTTGCCTGCAGTTGCCATGTCGTTTCTCTCCTATGTATTGCTTAAATGTTTTGGATGTTGCTGAGTTGGATTGCTGCGAATCAGTGCTCGGTCAGCAGCACAAGCTGCCTGCCGATGAATTCGATGACGCCGATGAGGATGACCAGGACGATGATGGTCGCGTAGGTGGCATCCAGCATGTACCGCTGATATCCGTAGCGGATGGCGAAATCACCCAATCCGCCGCCGCCCACGATGCCCACAATTGCAGTCAGACCAATCAGGCTGACGATCGCGATGATGCTCACGCGGATGATCGAGGGGATCGATTCCCTGAGATAGACCCGGTACACGATTTTCGAAGTGCTCATGCCCATGGATTCGGCGGCCTCGATAAGTCCCGTATCAACACCGGCGAGCGCCGACTGGATCTGGCGGGTGAAGAACGGCGTGATGCCGACGACCAGCGGGAAGATCGCGCCTTTCGTGCCGATTGCTGTTCCGACCAGCGCTCTGGTGAACGGCACCAGGGCGGCGGCGAGAATGATGAACGGAATCGAACGGAACAGATTGATCAGTTTGTCCAGAATATTGAAGACAACGGCCTGCTGGGTCAATCCGCCTCGCTGGGTCAATGTCAGGATCACGGCGAATAGCGTTGCCAGAACAAACGCGATTACCCCGGCGACCCCGATCATGATGAGCGTCTGAACGAAGCTATCGACGAATTCCGGGAATCGACTGGCGACGTTGGGGAACCACTGAGCGAGAATATTCATTGTGCAAGCACCTCAATTCCGATATTGCGGCTCTTCAGGTATTCGATAGCCGCCTGCGACCTGTCGGCCGGGCCTTCCAGGATGACGACGAGACCGCCCAGGGGGGCGTTGTCGATGATGTCGATGTCGCCGAAAATGATGTTCACGTCAAGCCCGAAGGAGCGCGAGATATGCGACACCAGCGCCTCCGAGACTTCCTTCGAGATGTATTTCATACGAAGCAGCACCTGCCCAGACTTCAAATCCACGAGCGGCGAATGGTCTTCAATCAGATCGTTGATCTTGCCGAGGTTGGATGTCGTGGCCACGAATGCCTGCGTCAACGGTGCCTTCGGATTCGCGAAGATGTCGAAGACCTTTCCTTCCTCGACGATCGTGCCGTGTTCGATGACCGCGACGCGATTGCAGATCTGTTTGATGACCGACATCTGATGCGTGATGATGATGATCGTCAGTCCCAAGGTGTCGTGCAGGTGCTTCAGCAGTTTCAGGATCGATTTCGTGGTGTTCGGGTCCAATGCACTGGTGGCTTCGTCGCTGAGCAGGATGCTGGGATTGTTGGCCAGTGCGCGGGCAATGGCCACACGCTGCTTCTGCCCGCCGGAAAGCTCGTTGGGATAGCTTTGCGCCTTTTCGGACAAGTCGACGAGTCCAAGCAGCTCCTTGACGCGGGAGGCGCGAGCCTCACGGTCAAGACCGGAATCAAGCAATGCCAATTCCGCGTTCCCCGCAACCGTTCGCGACGGCATGAGGTTGAACGATTGGAAGATCATGCCGATGGAACGACGCGCTTTGCGCAGTTCCTTGGTGCTTAGGTCGGCGATGTCACGACCGTCCACTTTCAGGGATCCCTCGTCGTACCGTTCCAAGCCGTTGATGCATCGCACCAGCGTGGATTTGCCCGCACCACTCAATCCGATGATGCCGTAGATGTCCCCTTGGGCGATGTCGAGATCGATGTCATGCAGGGCCAGCTTGTCCCCGTCTTCGGTCCGGTATGTTTTCTTCAGATTCCGTATCGATACGATGGCTTCTTGTCGCTCTTCCCGTACAGCCATTTATCCTCACTTCCGATAGGTGCGTTTGGTCTAGTAGGCGAGCCGCAGAACTTCGACGACATCGTCGCGGGTGAGCGGCAAGTAGTTGCCGACCGTCCTGATGCCGCCGCCGGTGACTTGATCGGCGATGTGCTCGATGGATGCTTCCGGAATGTTCAGCTCATGCAGGCTCGTGGCAAGTCCGAACAGTTTGAAATACGATTCGAGATAATCCGCGAAGTATGCGGCAAGCCGTTCCTCGCTGTCGTCGTACGGATCGGCGCCGAGCACACGCACGGCAAGCTGCGCGTAACGCTGCGGCTGACGGCGGGACACATACCGGATTATCGATGGCAGAATGGCCGCGATACCTTCGCCATGAATCACGTCGAATTCGCCACCGAGCTCGTGCTCCAGTCGATGGGTCGTCCAATCGTTTTCCGACCCCGTCGCAAGGAAACAGTGGTTGAACATGGTAGCGGACAGCCAATGCAGCTCCGTCCGGTTTTTCAGGTCATCCGGATTCTTGACGAATCGCCTGCCTGCCACCAAGGCGGCCTTCAGACCGCCTTCGAGCAGTCGATCGGCCGATTCGAGATGATTCTTCGCGGTGAAATACGGTTCCAGGAATCCGACGGCCAGATCGGCGACGGCCGCAGCCTGGTAATGGTAGGGAGCGGTGCGCGAGTATTCCGGGTTAACGATCGCGAACCGGGGAATGACGATCCGATTCTCCAAGGCACGCTTGTCATGCCCCTGCTGAAGCACCGCGCAATCGGATACCTCGGAACCGCTGCCGGGAATCGTGGAGATGACGCCGACAGGAACGCTGTCGGTCGGCTCGGCGACGCCGGTGAAGAGATCCCACACGTCACCGTCGTATTTCAGGCCAACGCCAACGGCTTTCGCCGTGTCGAACGAGCTTGCTCCTCCAACAGCGAGAATGAAATCGGTCTTCGCCTCACGGGCCCGTTCGATGGTCGCACGGACAAGATCGATTCTCGGATTCGGCACGACCTCACCGGTTTCGATCAACGTTGCGCCAAGATTACGCACCGCACGATCGACCACGTCATGAATACCCAGGTCGAACACGTATTCCCCGCTGTACACCAACAGCACGGACGTAGCATGGTTTTCCTTGAGCAGATCCTCAAGTTGGGCTTCGGCTCCCACACCGAATACGAGTTTGCTTTGCGTATAGTACGTAAAAGTCATCGAATGCTCCTTGTAAAAATGCGACAAAGAAAGAAAAAAGAAGAGAAAATTCGAAAAGCATTGCACGCAGGCACCAACAAGATATACGTCTGGCGATATACGTCTGCTGCTGTGCTATTCGATAGAAATCTGATATTCCGGGGCTATGGCATTACGCATAGCGCCGGCACCATCCATCCTCGGATGATCAACACATAGAGGAAATACAGTTGGAGCCGGGCATCATGCCCATCGATTCGAAAGCATGAATGGACGAACCGCAAGTCGACGGTCCGAATACGAACAGAACGTTGAATCTGGTCATGGTGCACACCCCCTTGGGTTGTGATTCCCTGCCGCGTGCTCTTCACGCGATCGTTATCCTCTACTTAACCGCATCCTGCACAGCGCCACGCGCAGTGCCCTATCACCGTTGGTTATACAAGGTACGAATCGTCATAGCGGTTGTTTATGGAGTGTTATCAGGCGATAAGAACCGCGGGAAATCAACGAGGTTCCAGTCGACTGAATCAGCGATGAATCAACGGCACATTGGCATCGAAACAGCACAGCCGCAATAAAAAAGCCGCCCCGCAAGAGGAAGCAGACATCACTCCCCTTGCGGAAACGGCATTCTTCGGAAAAGCGGAAACCCTTACAGCACTGCGGCTACACGTCGCACGGCTTCACGCAGCTGATCTTCGGACTTGAGCAGACTGAACCGCACGTAGTCCACGCCGACCTTGCCAAAGCAGGTTCCGGGCAGAGCCGCCACGGCCGCCTGTTCCAGCAGCAGATCAGCGAACTGTTCGCCTGTCGCTCCTTCCGGCGCATGCACCCACGCGTAGATGCCACCGTCTGAATCGAACACATCCAATCCGGCGTCACGTAGTCCTCCGGCCACGATCTCACGGCGGACGGCATATCGCCTAGCCAGCTCGCGCACACAACTCTGGTCGGATTCCAACGCGGCGGCACCGGCGTCCTGCACGCTGCCCGTGATCATGGAGCCCATCTGGTAGTGGTATTGCTTCACATGGCTCACGATGTCGTCGTTGCCGGCGATAAAACCGGCACGCCAGCCGGCCATCGCGTACATCTTCGACAGCGAGCACACCTCCACGGCCACATCGAACGAGCCGGGAAGCGACAGAATGCTGATCTGCTGGTCATGCACGCCAAGCCCGGCGTAGGCGAAGTCCTGCACGATGGCGAAATGGTGTTCGTGCGCAAGTTCGATGGCATGTTCCAGGAACTCGCGCGGTGCCTGCGCGCCCGTCGGATTGTTCGGATAGTTGAGCACCAGCACCTTCACGCGCTCCCACGTGTCCACGGGCACCGCGTCCAAGTCAGGCAGGAAGCCGCGTTCCGGCAGCGACGGCAGCAGAATCTCCTCCGCCCGGCTCATCACCGTCATGCAATGGTAGGAGGGATAGTACGGGTCCGCATAGGCCACGGCATCGCCCGGCGAGACGAGCACGGCGAACAATGCCGCCAGCCCGTCGACCGCGCCTTCCACTGCGAATAGCTGCGTCTTCCAGTCCAAGTCGACGCCGTACGTATCGCGATACCAATGCTCGGCCGCCTGTAGGAAACTCGGCTTGCCGTCGAACGGCGAGTAGCGTGCGTTCGCGGGGTCGTCGACGGCGCGCTTGGCCACGTCGCGGATGAAGTCCGCCGGGAACGCGTCGGGGTTGCCTTTCGCCAGGTCGATCACGTCGGCACCGCCGGCCACCGCGACGGCCACCTTGCGATCCATGTCCGCGAACACGTTCGGCGGAATGGACTGCGCGACCGTGGTGAATGAAACTGGTGAGCTATATGAGGTCATGAACGAATCCTTCTTACTGATTTCTAATCGCACGTTCAACAACATGCGTCAACGTTCAATGCATCCGCCTTCGAATGAGCAATCGCCCACTACGTCGACGGGTCAGTGCGTCACCTTGCGTGCGCCCCAATCGCCAATCCACTGAATGATTTGCACGATGACAATGAGGATGATCACAATCGCCACCAGTACGCCGGTCTCATACCTGTTATAGCCGTACTGGATGGCCATGTCGCCGATACCACCGGCACCGATGGTGCCGACCATGGCGGAATAGCCGATCAGCGAGATAATGGTGAGCACTACGCCGCGGATGAATGACGGCAGCGCCTGCGGGAATACCGCATCGACGATGATCTGCCGCGTGGTGGCACCGGTGGAAATGGCCGCCTCCAGCAGACCGGGATCCACCTCGGAGAACGCGCTTTCCGCGATGCGGGCGAAGAACGGCACCGCAGCAATGGACAGGGAGATCGCACCACCGGTCGGTGTGTACGGATCACCCAGCAGGAACTGCGCCACAGGGATAAGCACGACCATGAGGATCAGGAACGGCAGCGATCGAATCGCGTTGACGATGAACCCCACAATCGCATTAAGCGCGTGGTTGGGGGTGAACAGACGATTCTCAGTCAAATACAGCAGCAACGCCACCAGCGTGCCGAGCACTACGCCGATAACGACCGAAACGACGACCATGTACGCCGTGTCGAGCAATGCCTGTCCAAGGTTCTCCCGAAGAATCTGCAGTGTCTCTTCCATATCTTCATGCCTCCTGCGTTTCGGCGGGCTTCGCGCCGCCCTGTTCCGTTGCAGCGGCCAGCTGCTTTCGATCAAGTTCCCTGTAGCTGAACACATGCGTTCTCAGCTGCGCCAGCGCCTGGCTCAGGGATTCGCCCTTCCCCGCCACCAGCACGATGAGGATGCCGATGGCCTGCGAGCCGAAGTATTCCACGTTGGCGTGCAGCACATCGATGCTCACGCCATAATCCTGCGCCACTCGGCTGATCAGAGGTTCGAGCGCGGCATCGCCCTTGTATCTCAGCTCCACGATGGTGCCTGCCGGCAGCGATGGCACGAGTTGCGGTGGCACCTGGATGCCGAGATAGCGTTCCACCAACGCCTTGGTGGTCGGGTGCTTCGGCGAGCTGAACACATCGAAGGTGTTGCCTTGTTCCACCACCACACCGTTTTCCATAACGGCCACGCGGTCGAAGATCTGCTTGGCCACATCCAGCTGATGCGTGATGAACACGATGGTGATGCCGAGCTCACGGTTGATGCGCTGCAGCAATGCCAGAATGCCTTCCGTGGTTTCGAGGTCCAATGCGCTGGTTGCCTCGTCGCACAGCAGGATCTCCGGCTTGTTCGCCAAGGCACGTGCGATGGAGACGCGCTGCTTCTGCCCGCCGGACAGACTGGACGGATAGCTGTCGATCTTGTTCTCCAAACCGACAAGCTGAAGCAGTTCACGAATACGCTCCTGCCATTGTGCCTTCGGGTATCCGCCAGCCTTAAGTGCGAACTCGATGTTCTTGCCTACGGTGACGTTGGTGATCAGGTTGAATCCTTGGAAGATGAAGCCGATCTTCTTGCGCAGCTCACGCAACTCCGCACCCTTGATTCCGGTGATGTCGGTGCCGTCGATAAGCACCTTGCCACCGGTGGGACGCTCCAGCAGGTTGATGGTGCGCACCAGCGTCGACTTGCCGGCACCGGAGAATCCGACGATGCCGAAGATCTCGCCCTTCTCCACGCTGAGGCTCACATGCTTGACCGCTTCGACGGTACGCCCGGCCTCATGGAAGGTGACCGACACGTCGTTCAGTTCGATGACGCTCATTCGTTCCTCGTTTCGTTCGAATAGAAGGCCCGCATGCAGCCGATCGGCTTATGCGGGCCCAATGTTCGTTTTTCGTTGGCGGCGATCACCAAGTGGTTGGCTTGCCGAAGTCCTTGAACTCGCTCTTGGCGATGGCGTCCTTGAACTCCTGGCTACTGAGCAACTTCTTGACGGCCTTGCCGAAGTCGGAGTCGGCGTCCTTGGTATTGACCACGAAGACGTTGATCACGCCTTCGTCCTGCTTCTCCATGGCCAGAGCCTCGGACGGCTTGAGTCCTGCGGCCCAGGCGAAGTTGCCCGGGACAAGGGCCACGTCAACGGTGTCGACGGAGCGGGCGAGCTGCGCGGCATCAAGCGTCTTGATCTTGAGGTTCTTCGGATTGTCCTTGATGTCGTTGACAGAGGCCTTGGTGGAATCCACGTCGCCCTTGAGAGTCACCAGACCCTGCTGTTCAAGCACACCGAGCGAACGGGCAAGGTTGGAACCATCCGCCGCGATGGACACGGTGGAACCATCCTTGATGTCCTTGATGGACTTGTACTTGTTGGAGTAGATGCCCAGACCCAGCGTAGGCACCTGACCAAGCGAGGTCAGATCGAGGTTATTGTCCTTGGTGAACTTGTTCAGGTAGTTGATGTGCTGCATCAGGTTGGCCTGAATGGAACCGGATGCGAGTGCCTTGTCGGGCTGAACGTAGTCGTTGAACAGCTTGGTCTTCAGCTCGAATCCGTCATCCTTGAGCAGCGGACCGATGACCTTATCGATCATGTCTCCGTAGGGCCCGGGGCACACGCCGACGGTGATTTTGGTGGTCTTGCCCTTGGAGGCATTCAGCGATCCATTCGATGTGGATGAGCTATTGCTCGAACCGCAGGCGGCAACGGAGATGAGCGTCGCGGCGGCGAGCACCGCGGCGAGTGCGCGCTTGATGCCTGTCTTCTTCTTGAGGATGGTGGTCATGGTTGTGTCCTTCTTGGTATGTCTCTCTTGTTCTTGCGATTGTTCGAATGTGGGTGCGGATGCGTTCACTTGCTGGCTTCGGCGTCGGCCTTAGCCTGTGCGACGATGTCGGGATGATGAATGGCGAACGCACGTTCCGCCAGGTGGACCTCACGGGTGAGGAATTCGTGCAGCTTGCACACGTAGCCGTGTTCACGTCCGACCTTGGCGATGTAGCCGTTGATGTAGTCGACTTCCGTGGGCCTGCCCTTGGTCAGATCCTGATACATGGACGGGTAGTGCAACGGGTGCGCCACACCGGCGGTGTGCAGGATGGTTTCCACTTCGCTTTCACGGGTGCCGAGCAGTTTGAATCCGGCCGCCTCGACGGCGCTGTAGGCTTCGTCTACCAACTGCTCGGTGAGCCAGCGTGCGTCGGGATGCGCATGAAATTCGCCGAATCGAATCTGGTACATCGTACACAACGTGTTGAGCACGGAGTTGAACACAATCTTGGCCATACACATGCCGATGAAGTTGTCAACGATAGTGGGGTTCAGTGTGGCTGCGGTGAAGTCATCGAACAGTTCCTGTTCCACGGTCTTTACCTTGTCGGTCACCTCGTCGGCGTAGGCACACAGGTTCATGGCCTTGGCGTGCGCGCCGCCGGTGAAGTTGAAATCGCCCGGGCCGTACACGAATGCGCCGATTAGGGCCGTGCCGCCGTAGATACGATCCTTGGAGAAGTATTCGTTGAGTTTTTCGAAATGGCCGTAGCCGTTCATAGCGGAGAACACAACCTGCTTGTCGTTGAACAGGTGGGCACAGCGCTTGAGTATGCCGTCAAGCTGCATCTGCTTGACGAACACGATCCACACGTCGGGCTTGCCGGTGTATTCCTCGGGATAGTAGATATCGATCGGCACCAGGTGGCGATCCTGCCCGTCCTGGGAGACGTAGGCACCGCCCTGTTCGCGGATCTTCTCGACGTTCGGCTTCCAAGCGTCGATGAAGTCGACATCCTTGTGGGCAAACTCCTGCAGCAGCACACCATACTGGATGCCCATTCCGCCTGCACCGATCACCGCGTACTTCATATTCCCTTATCTCCTCTCTCCTGTGTTCCCTTGTTTTCAAGCGAATACTCACAAGATATCGGAGAAACACAGGCAGTGCCCCGGCGTGGCTATACGCGCTCGTTATGAACGGCTGCAACGCCTATAAGCACTGCCTATAGGGCCTTATCAGTTGCTGAAATCGACCTCGCCGAGCTTCTCGATGAGCTTCATGTTCTCGCTGTAGTCGACCGGGCAGGCGATGATGTCCACGCCGCTGCCGGCCTGCAGGGCCTCGCACAACGTTGGGTAGAGTTCGTCCGCGGATTCGATGATGTGGCCGCGCGCGCCGAAGCTGTGCGCCAGCTCGCATACGTCGGGGTTGTCGAAGTCCACGTCCTCGTATGAACCGTTGTGGATGTTCATCTTCCATTTGATCAGACCATACGCCTTGTCCACCCAGACGAGCGCCACCACGCGCGCGCCGACGCGCACCGCGGTCTCGATCTCCTGGACGTTCATCAGGAAGCTGCCGTCGCCCATCGTGGCCAGCACGGGGCGGCCGGGGTTCTCCAGCGAGGCCGCCACCGCTCCGGGCAGCGTCCATGCCATGGTGGACAGGGAGTTGTCGATCACGCAGGTGTTGGAATAGTACGTGGGGTACAGGCGCGCCATCCACATCTTCAGCGCACCGGTGTCCACCAGCGTGATGTCGCCGTCGTCCATGGCCCTTCGGGTGTCGTAGACGATGCGCTGCGGCTTCATCGGGAAGGAGTCGTCCGTGGCGTACGAGCGGAATTCGCCGTCGAGCAGCTCGTGGATCAGCGGGTGCGATTCGTCGAATCGGATGCCTTTCACGCGCAGTCTGTCGATCAGTGCCTCCAGCGTCTGGTCGATGTCGCCCATGATGTTGAGGGCGGTCGAATAGTGCGCGTCGGTGTCTTCCACGAACGTGTTGATATGGATGATCGTCTTGTCGTCGTTCGGGTTGATCTTCTTCGGGTCGAACTGCTGGATCGAGAAGCCGACGGAGATAATCAGGTCCGCCTCGTCGAATGCGAAGTTCTCGTAATCGTGCTTCATGAAGCCGACCACGCCGAGCGCGTTGGGGATGTGATCCGAGATCACGCCCTTGCCCTCGAAGGTGGTCGCCACCGGCACGTTGAGCTGTTCGGCGAGGGCCAGCAGCCGGTTTTCGGCGTGTGCGCGAGCCACGCCGTTGCCTGCGAGGATGATCGGATGCTGCGCCTGGCTGATGATGTCGACCGCGCGAGCGATGGTGCCGTCGGTGGGGCGGATGTGCATGCTGTCCGGCAGCGGCAGCGGCTTGGCACCGGCCGGGACCGGCATCTCCGCCACGTCCTCGGGCAGAATGAGGCAGGTCGCGCCCGGGCGTTTGCGCTGTGCGACGGAGAAGGCCTTGCGGATGATTTCCGGCACCGCCACCGGCGTGGAGATCATGCTGGTCCATTGCGTGAGCGGGCGGAACACGGAGACCAGATCCACGATCTGATGCGATTCCTTGTACAGGCGGCTTACGTTGCCTTGTGCACAGATGGCCACCATCGGCGTGGTGCTGGCATTGGCCTGGGCCACGGGGAGGGTGAGGTTCAGCGCGCCGGGGCCGAGTGTGGCGAGGCAGACGCCCGGCTTGCCGGTGAGGTGCCCTTGGGCGGAGGCCATGAATCCGGCGCCCTGTTCGTGGCGAGTCAGTACGAAGCGGATGCGGCCGTCGCGTTCTAGCGCTTCCATGAGCGGGATGTTCTCCTCGCCGGGAATGCCGTAGATGACGTGCACGCCTTCGTTGACGAGGCATTCGACGAACAGGTCGGCGACGTTGCGCACATGCTCCTTGGCCAGCTGCGCGGTGGAATTGTCAGTGGTGGATTTGTCGATGCTGGGCTTGTCGGCGGTGGTTTCGGCCGGCTTTTCGATTACTGCGGTGTTGGCTGTTTCGGTATTCACGAGCCCACATACTAACGATTGATTTGTAACGCCTTCGATAACGTATCGCACACTTTTGTAAACAAACGATGGCCTGCCGGTAACCTCGTCAGCCCCGCCCCATGCACCGAAAACACTGCGTCCGAATCCGCGGCCCCGCCCGATGCCACTGCCTCTTCGCACGGCATCCTCGCCCATATACGACGAACCGCGCCCCGCCGCCGAACCGAATATGTCGCTATTCGGTTCGGCGATTGGAACGCGGTTCCCACGGCTCGTATGCGTTATGCAAGGCAAGCCGTCAATCAATCAGACAATCAGACGATCAATCGACCATTCAGTCGACCTTGCCGCCCTCGACCACGATGTCATCCGGGCTGACATCGTCGCCGTACACCGGCTCAAGGGTCTTCTCGTAATCCTTGTGGAAGAAGTTCTCCTTGCCGAGCTTGTCGATCTCGTCGTTGATCCAGTTGAGCAGCTCCTTGTTGCCCTTCTGCACGGCGGGTGCGATGGTGTCCTCGTCACCGAGCTTGGTGATGCCCACCTTGAAGCCCTTGTTGGACTTGGCCCAAGCCAGCACCTCGGTGTTGTCGGTGGAGAAGGCGTCGCCACGGCCGTCGAGCAGCGCGTTGTAGGCGTCGGCGTACTGGTCGTACTTCTGCAGCTTCACGTCGGGCTGGTTCTTCTCGAAGTAGCTTTCGGCGGTGGTGCCCTTGGCGATGATCAGGGTCTTTCCCTTGAGCTGGCTCACGTCGGTGATCTCGGCGTTCTCCGGGGAGACCACGCCGAGCGAGACCTTCATGTACGGCTTGGCGAAGTCGACCTTCTCCTTGCGTTCGTCGGTCACGGTGAAGTTGGCCAGGGTGATGTCCACCTTGTTGGAGGTGAGCACGTCCACGCGGGCTGCCGGGTCGACGGAGGTGTACTTGACCTTCACGCCCAGATCCTTCGCAAGGCGCTCGGCGAAAACGATGTCGTAGCCGGCATTCTTGCCGTCCTTGTCGATGTAGCCGAACGGGGCCTTGTCGGAGAACACGGCCACCTTGAGCACGCCGGACTTCTTGATCTCGTTCAGGGTACGGGCCTTGGCGGTGGAGGACGTGGTGGTGTCGGACGACGACGAGGCATCGCTCGGCGAGGCTGCGCTCGGACCGCACGCAGCGAGGGAAGCACCCATAATCAGTGCTGCGGACGCGGCGATGACGGCTTTCAGCGGCTTGATGTTGAACTTCATGGTTTACCTTCTTCTCTATTGCTGATCGTGCGATGCACGCTCAAATTCAAAGGTGCGCAGGAACTGGCGCGCACGTTCCGTCTCCGGCTCGGTGAAGAACCGTTCGGGATCGGTGGATTGTTCGACGATATGCCCGTCTTCCAGCATGATGATCTCGTCGGCGATGGCGCGGGCGAACCGCATCTCATGTGTGACGATCACCATCGTCTGGCCGGCCTGGGCAAGACCGATCACCACGTCAAGCACCTCGCGCACCATTTCCGGGTCGAGGGCCGCGGTGATCTCGTCGAACAGCAGTACTTCGGGGTGCAGGATGAGCGCACGGCAGATGGCGATGCGCTGACGCTGGCCGCCGGACAGTTCGTGGGGCCAGGAATCCTTGCGGTCGGCAAGACCGACCTTGCCGAGCAGTTCCAGCGCCTCGCGCTCGACCTCGGCCTTGTCGCGCTTCTGCACCAGCAGCGGGGCCATCATGATGTTGCCGAGCACGGTCTTGTTCGGGAACAGATCATAGCTTTGGAACACCATGCCGATATGCGTGCGCAGCTCGCTGGAACGTGCCGAGCGCCCATCCTTCTCACTGCCGGGCTTGCCGGTCTCGATGACCTTGCCTTCCAAGGCGATCTGGCCGCCCTGAATGGGCTCCAGACCGGCGATGGTGCGCAGCAGCGTGGACTTGCCGGAGCCGGACGGCCCCACCACCACCAGTACGCGCCCCTTGGGCACGTCGAAGCTCACGTCGTCGAGTACACGGCGATCGGCATTGGCGTACTGCTTGACCAGATTCCGTACGGACAGCGCCGCGCCCTTGGCCGCGCCTGCGCTCACGTTGGCATCGATATCAGTCATTTGCCCACCTTTTCTCAAGTCGACGGGCCACGATGGAAAGCGGCCAGCACACGATGAAGTACATGAAGAAGATCACCCCGTAGATCCACAGGGTTCCGTCCGGGTATTGGAATCGGTTCGCATCGATGATCTGCTGGCCGACCTTGATCACCTCGACCACGCCGAGCAGTACCGCCAGCGACGTGGTCTTCACGATACGCGTCGCCAGATTCACCGAAGCGGGCAGCAGTCTGCGCAGCGCCTGCGGCAGGATCACATGCACGAAGCTCTGCCATCCGGTCAGGCCCAATACGTACGCCGATTCGGCCTGGATCTCGGGAATCGACTGCAACGCGCCACGCACCAGGTCGCCCAGTTCGGCGCCGCCCCACAGGATGAACACCAGCACGCACGCCCCGGTCGCGTCCAGGTTCCAATCGAACCAGCGCGCGAAACCGTAATAGGCGAGGAACAGCAACGCAAGCTGCGGCATGATACGGATGAAGTCGAGGTAGATGCGCATCAGCACGCGCACCACCGGGTTCTTCAACGTCATCAGCCAGCCAACCAACAGACCCACAGGAACGGATACGATCACGGAGACAGCGGCGATCCACACCGTGACCCACAGGCCCTGCAGCAGACGCGGCATCACGCCCGGCAAAAGGAGGATCTCAGCGCCTTGCATAGTCGAACCTCCTTTCCAGCCATGTGCCGATCAGCGAGATCGGCAGGAGCACGATCAGGTAGCTCACGATGAGCATGGCCAGCGATTCATACGTGTTGTAGTACATGCCGATCAGATCCTTGGCCATATACATCACGTCGGCGAGCGCGATGGCGGAGACCACGGAGGATTCCTTGAACAGGAAGATCACGTTGGCCACGATGCCGGGGATGGCACCCGATACGGCTTGCGGCAGAACGACGCGTGTGATGGATTGCAGTGGCGTGAACCCCAGCACGTAGGCGGTTTCGCGTTGCACTTCAGGCACAGCCTGCAATCCCGCACGCATGGCTTCGGCCATGTATGATCCGCCGAGGAATCCCAGTCCCACGATCGCGCAGGTTTCCGCCGACCAGACGACGCCGAGCTTCGGCAATCCGAAGAACAGGAAATACAGTTGCACTAGCAGTGGCGTGTTACGGCTGATTTCGATGTACACGCGCACGATCTGCCGCGCGACGGGTACTTTGGCGAGTTCGACGCCCGCGCAGATCAGGCCGACGACCAATGCCAGGACGATGCCGATTACGGAGATGAACAGCGTCATCTCCATGCCTTTTACGAAAAAAGGCGCATAGCGCTGGACGAACGACCAGTCGAACATAACACCCTTTCTTTCTTCCATCTCTTGTGATATTCCGCGTGTTTCCTTGCCTTGATGGACAAGCTTGCGAAACTATCGGGCCTGCTGGCGGCCATGCCGATCGCATGGCTGTGCAGGCATTGTTCCTCACCATTGTATTTTCTACGCGGTGCGCAGGTTACGGCGATGTTATCGGAATTGCTTATGGGACGCTACTGACTGCGCTTGTGGCGAATTTTCCGCGCTGCCTATGCGCTGTTCGCGCCCGTTCGCATTCGTTCCGTCGCGTCTGGGCGCTGCAAAGCGGTTATACACTGGGGTTCATGGATATCACCAAGGCTTTGACCAGATTGAACGGGTCGGGCAACGACCCTGTGTTCGTTCTGCTGCATGGTTGGGGTTCGAACGAACTCGATCTGCCTGATCTGCTGCAGTATTGCGGTGCCGCGTCCGCGGATTTCGTGTCGCTTCGTGCGCCGATTCCCTACGGTATGGGGTATACGTGGTTCGGGAAGTGGGCGCATGAGGGCGTGCCCGAGGGCCGTTCGCTCACCGAGCAGGCGTATGAAGCCGCCTCGGCGATCGACCGTTGGCTCGACGCCAATGTCAATGGTTCCCGTCCGCTTATCACCATGGGCTTTTCGCAGGGCGGTCTGCTTGCCACGCATCTGCTGCGCGTCAATCCGAAGCGCTATGCCGCCGCCATCAGCTTCTCCGGCTGGCTCGCCCCCGGCACGCTGCCGGGCGACAAGCTGCTCGTTCCCTCCCAGCCGCCGGTGTTCTACGGCCACGGCTCTGCGGATACCATCTTCCCCACGCAGGACGTGCTGGCCATGAGCTCGTTCTGGCGCAAGCATGGCACGCTCAGCGAGCATATCTACAGCGGCATGGGTCATTCGATCAATATGGACGAGTTGCGTGACGTGCAGCGTTTCCTTGAGTCGAACGATCTGATCCGACCGCAGTTGTAGCGACCCGCGTGCCTTATGCACACCATACACACCGTGTGCACCGCGCACACCGTGCGGCAAGTTCGCAGGGCTTTTACGGACCGGCCTGCATACCGTTCTGCGAGAGCGACGGCGAGCGCGTTGACGCCGCACGCTACAGTGACCAAGTAAGCGTACGGGCCTGCCTGTTTCCGGCTTGCCCGCGTTGATAAGGAGCATAACGAATGACTGATGAAAGAACCGCATACGGCTGGGGCCTGGCGAGCATCGATGCCGCCGGCAACACCCTGGATGTCTGGTACCCGGAGCTGACGATCGGCGCGGCACCTGCCGAAGCCGACCGCGGCAACCATAATTTCGGTGCGCTGGCCCATACCGAGGCCGACGCCCGCGGTGTGCGCCGTGTGCCGGTGTTCACCGTCTCCAAGCTGGACGAGCCGATCGAAAGCGCCGAGGACGCCTATCTGCGCCTGCATCTGCTGAGCATGCGTCTGGCCAAGCCGAACACGCTGAATCTCGACGGCATCTTCGCCAAGCTGAACAACGTGGTGTGGACCAATTACGGCCCGTTCGCCGTCGACGATTTCGCCCTGCGCAAGCTCGACGTGATGAACGCCGCGGCCCAGGCCGCCCCGCTGGCACCGCGCGCCGACGTGAACGTGCTGTCCATCGACAAGTTCCCGCGCATGGTCGATTATGTCGTGCCAACCGGCGTGCGTATCGGCGACGCCGATCGCGTGCGTCTTGGCGCGCACCTGTCCGAGGGCACCACCGTCATGCATGCCGGCTTCGTGAACTTCAACGCCGGCACCCTGGGCGTCTCCATGGTCGAGGGTCGTGTCTCCCAGGGCGTTGTGGTCGGCAACGGCTCCGATATCGGCGGCGGCGCATCCATCATGGGTACGCTGTCCGGCGGCGGCAAGCTGAAGAACTCCATCGGCGAGCATTCCCTGCTCGGCGCGAACGCCGGCATCGGCATCTCGCTGGGTGACAACTGCGTGGTCGAGGCTGGCCTGTACGTCACGGCCGGCACGAAGGTCACCATCTACGACAAGGCCAAGGTCGCCGCCGGCGAGCCGCTTGAGACCGTCAAGGGCGCGGAGCTGTCCGGCAAGGACAACATCCTGTTCATCCGCAATTCCGTGTCCGGCCGTATCGAGGCCCGCTACCGCAAGACCGGCATCGAGCTCAACGAGAAGCTGCACAAGAACTGACCCCCTGTTGTGTGCCGGCCCCTATGGCTGGCACACAACGCAAATGGTGGTCTGTTCGGTCGAAATCGAACCCGATTTCGACCGAACAGACCACCATTTTTGGTATTTCGTCCGAATGGACCGCCCTCAGCGCCTGTCCGTCAGCGCATCAGCGCTCATCCATAGGCACATAGTCGCGCTTCGTATACCCGGTGTAGACCTGGCGCGGGCGACCGATCTTGGTGTTCGGGTCGGCGAGCATCTCACGGTACTGCGCAATCCAGCCGGGGATGCGGCCAAGCGCGAACAGCGTGGTGAACATGGCCGGATCGAAGCCGATGGCGCGGTAGATCAGTCCGGTGTAGAAGTCGACGTTCGGGTACAGATGGCGGGAGACGAAGTAGTCGTCGCTCAGCGCGATCTGTTCCAGTTCGGTGGCTACGTCGAACAGCGCACGTTCGTCGGCCGGCAGCTTCAGCGTATCGGCGCGGGCCATGATCTTCTCCAGATAGCTCTTGGCGATGGCCGCACGCGGGTCGTACGACTTGTAGACGCGGTGGCCGAGTCCGGAGATGCGCTGGCCGTTGGCTTTGGCGTCCTCCACGAATTCCTTGACAGTCTTGCCTGAATCGCGGATCGCCTTGAGCTGACGGAGCACGGCCTCGTTCGCACCGCCGTGCAGCGGGCCGGACAGCGCGTTGATGCCTGCCGCGACCGCAGAATACAGGTTGGCGTGTGCGGAACCGGCGATGCGCACCACGGAGGTGGAGCAGTTCTGCTCGTGGTCGGCGTGGATGATGAGCAGTCGGCCGAGCGCGTGCACATACAGCGGATCGGATTCGAACGGCTCGTACGGCACGGCGAAGCACATGCGCAGGAAATCGTCGACGTAACCGCGCGAATAATCCGGATACAGCATCGGCTCATCGCGCCGACGGCGGAAGATGTAGCTCACGATGGTACGGGCCTTGGCCATGATGATGGTCGCCGCCTCGTCAAGCTGATCGGAATCGTTGATGTCGGTGGTGTCCGGGTAGAAGGTGGCGAGCGCGTTGACGGCGGAGGCCATCACGCTCATCGGGTGCGCGGTGCGTGGGAAGGATCCCATAAAGGTACGGAAGTCCTCCCCCACCATCGTGCGGTGGTTGATGTCGGAGATGAAGCGGTCGTACTGCTCCTTGCTGGGCAGTTCGCCGTGACGCAGCAGCCATGCCACTTCCAGGAAGTCGGACTGTTCGCACAGCTGCTCGATCGGGTAGCCTCGGTAGCGCAGGATGGAGTTCTTGCCGTCGATATAGGTGATCTTCGACTCACATTGCGCGGTGGTCAGGAAACCCGGGTCGAGGGTGACCCAGCCGTCGTTTCTCAGGTCGGAGACAACGATGCCGTTGGCACCGGCGGTGGCCTCCACAAGTGGAAGGGTGAAGCTATTCGAATCGATGCGCAGCTGGGCTGTGGCCATATCGTTACGCTCCTTAACGCCATTGAAGGTAAAGTATCGAACACTATAGGGCATCGTCGTTTCCGCGGCCCCGCATATCTCAAAAGGCAAAAAGACCTCCCCTCTATGCGGAGGGGAGGTCTTTTTATCCCGGCCCCATTGTCGGGTCCGTATCGCGTCAGTCGCGCTTCGTCAGGATCAGCGGGCCGTTATCGGTGATGGCGATGGTGTGCTCGCTGTGCGCACCGCGGGAACCGTCCTGGGAACGCAGCGTCCAGCCGTCCTTCGGATCCTGGAAGATCTCGTCGGTGGTCTTGAGGAACCACGGTTCGATGGCGATGACCAGACCGGGGCGCAGCTTGTAGCCGTGGTGTGCCTTGCCGTCGTTGGGCACGTGCGGGTCGCCGTGCATGACGTGGCCCACGCCGTGACCGCCGAATTCGAGGTTGATCGGGTAGCCGTAGGTACGGGCCACATCGCCGATGACGTTGCAGACGTCGCCCAAGCGGTTGCCCGCCTGCGCCGCGTCGATGGCGGCGGCGAGCGCCTCTTCGGTGCACTTGATGATGCGCAGATCCTCGGGATCGGGATCGTTGCCGACCACGAAGCTGATTGCGGAGTCCGCGACCCATCCGTTTACGCTGATGGCGAGATCAAGGCTGACCAGATCTCCGTCCTTCAGGCTGTAGTCGTACGGCACGCCGTGCAGCACCGCGTCGTTGACGGAAGTGCAGATGTAGTGGGCGAACGGGCCGGTGCCGAAATCCGGCGCGTAGTCCACGTAGCAGGATTCGGCACCCTTGCGGTCCACGATCTTCTTGTGCACGAACTCGTCGATCTCCAGCAGGTTGGTGCCGACCTTGGTGGTTTCCTTGAGTTCCTTGAGAATGCCCGCGACGAAACGACCTGCGGGCTTCATCGCCTCGATTTCGGATGCTGTTTTGATTTCGATCATGGTTCTTAGCCTAGGACACCCGGCTTACTTTCCGAAACGGATCGCGCGAATAACGGCCATGATGCCGATCACGATCAGTGCCGCACCGACGAAGATCAGCAGCCAGACCGTCGAGTTGAACGGGTCGAACAGGGCCACGAAACCGGCGACGATGGAGAGCAATGCGTATATGACCGACCATGCCGAGCTTGGCAGATTCCAGCATTCGAACAGCGTCATGATGCCTTCGAGCAGCCAGCAGATGCCGACCACCATGGTGAACAGCATGGTGAGCATGGCGCCGGAAAGCGTGGAGTTCTTCAGTATCACCACGCCGCCGACCACCATCAGCGTGCCGAACAGCACGCCCAGCACGCGCCAGCCGCCCGGAAGCCCGAGCTCCACGATGGCGGTGACGATGCGCACCATGCCGGAGATCAGCAGGTAGATGCCCAAGATGATGGCGGCGACGGCCAGCGTGCGATTGGGCCAGAACAGCAACGCCACGCCGAGAAGCGCCGATGCGATGCCGATGAGCCCGTACATGCCGCGAATGCGGTTCTTGGCGCCTTGCGGCAGGGCCTGTTCGATGAGACGGAACGGATCCATGCCTGGGTCGGGCATGGTGTTCATCGGATTGTAGCCGGTCATGGGATCCTCCTTTGCTGCCACATGAGTATGGCATGCGGCCGATTCATTGCCACTTTTGCGAGGTGTTCCTTATGGTAGAGGGCTTTTGCGGTTTTCGGTATAGACAGACCGGGTGATTTGTAAGACAGTCTGCAAGGCAGCCGGCGGGCACTGCGGGAGCGACCGCACCGGAGCACAAAAGGATGCACAACAATGCACGGGTGGTGTTCCGGCTAGGCTGGGTGGCATGAGTGAAGCATTGAAATCCGGCATCGATCCGGCATCGTTCTCATCCGTCATCAAGCCTTCCGCCGATCTGTTCCGTTACGTCAACGGACCGTGGATCGACACCTATCGTCTTCCCGACGACCGTTCCCGTTACGGTTCCTTCGACAAGCTCGCCGAGGATGCGCAGAACCAGATCAGGGACATTCTGGAGGACGACGATTGCCCCGCCGTGCTGTCGCGCGCGCTGTACCGTTCCTTCCTGAACACCGACGCCATCGAGAAGGCCGGCATCGAGCCGATCCGCGATGCGCTGAAGATGATCGACGAATCCGAAAGCAAGGCCGATCTCACCCGCGCCTTGGGATTCATCAACCCCACCGGCGGCCCCGACCTGTTCGGCATGGCCATCTACGGCGACCCGGGCGACCCGGATGTCAATATCGCGCACATCGAGCAAGACGGGTTGGATCTGCCCGACGAGGCGTACTACCGCGAGGACCATTACGAGCCGATTCGCCGCGCCTATGTCGAGATGGTCGCCGCCCAGCTGACCAACGCCGGTTATGCCGACGACGAAACCGCAGCCAACGAACTGGCCGAGCGCTTCCTCGCCGTCGAGACGAAGATCGCCAAGCACCATTGGGATAACGTCGCCACCCGCGATTCGGTGAAGACCTACAACCCCGTCCGTTACGGGGAGCTGTCCTCCATGCTCTCGCATTTCGATCTGGACTCCTGGGTCGAGTCCTGGCAGGAGGCCTATGACGCTTCCGAGTCCTCGGCCGATCAGCCGATCGACTTCCATACCGTACTGAACCGTGTGATCGTACATGAGCCGAGCTTCCTTACGGGCCTTGACTCCTTCTGGCAGGCCAGCGACCTGGAGGATCTGAAGCTGTGGGCGCGCGTGCACATGATCGTCGGCTCGGCCTCCATGCTGAGCGAGAAGTTCGACAACACGAACTTCGATTTCTATGGCAAGGTGCTTTCCGGCCAGAAGGTGCAGCGCGAGCGCTGGAAGCGCGCCGTGAGCCTGGTCAACGGCGTGTGCGGCGAGGATGTCGGCGCCGAGTACGTGCGCCGGCATTTCCCGGAAAGTTCCAAGAAGCGCATGGAGCAGCTGGTGGCGAACCTCATCGACGCCTACCGCGCTTCCATCACCAGCTCCGACTGGCTTGGCGAGGACACCAAGGCCAAGGCCTTGGAGAAGCTCGGCAAATTCACTGCGAAGATCGGCTACACCAATCATTGGCGCGACTATTCCGCCCTGCATCTTGACGAGGACGCCCCGCTGTCCAGGAACATGCAGGCCGCGAACCTCTATGAGACCGGCTATCAGCTGTCCAAGGCAGGCAAACCCGTCGACAAGGACGAATGGCTGATGAACCCGCAGACGGTGAACGCCTACTACGAGCCGTCCATGAACGTCATCGTGTTCCCCGCCGCCATTCTGCAACCGCCGTTCTTCAATCCGGAGGCCGAGGACGCCGCGAACTACGGCGGCATCGGCGCCGTGATCGGCCATGAGATCGGCCATGGCTTCGACGACCAGGGCGCGCAGTACGACGGCGACGGCAGGCTCCACGACTGGTGGACCCCGGAGGACAAGGCGAACTTCGAAGCCCGCACGAAGGCCCTGATCAAGCAGTACGATGCGTTCGTTCCCACGCAGCTCGCCGAGAAGTACGCCGACGAGCCCGATAAGGCCCCGCATGTCAACGGCGCTCTCACCATCGGCGAGAACATCGGCGATCTCGGCGGCGTCAACATCGCATTGAAGGCGTATGCCTTCGCTCTTGACGAGGCCGCCGGGCGCGAGAAGGACTCCTCCGCGCAGGGCATCGAGAACGCTCTTGACGCGGCTCCCGTCATCGACGGGTTCACCGGCCTGCAGCGCTTCTTCCTGAGCTACGCCTCCATTTGGCGCACGAAGAACCGTGACGAGCTGGCCGAACAGTACCTGCAGATCGATCCGCACTCCCCCGCGGAGTGCCGGACCAACGGCATCGTGCGCAATGTGGATCTGTTCGCCAAGGCATTCGATGTGCATGAGGGTGATGCCATGTGGCTTGATCCGGCAGATCGCGTGCGCATCTGGTAGCGTTCCGCATGATTAGAACTCCGGATCGTCGGAAGGGTCGACGGTAGGTTCAGACTGGCCTTGCGCCACATATCGTTGTCCTCCAGTGTTCGGGGATGGGATGTTGTTCGGCGGTGTGCCGGCTGGCATCATGCCATTGGGCGTGGTGCCTGCCGGTGCGCCGCCGTTCTGCATATTCTGCGCATTCTGACTGTTTTGCACGGCGTTTTGCGCCACTGCGGCATTGCCTTGCGCGAAGGGATCGGAGCCCACGCCGTTCGAACCGTCGCGGGTGTCGGCATACCCGTCCGTATACGGCCCGTCGCCGCCGTTGCCGCTCGGTCCCCCGTTGCCGCCTTGGCCGCGATTCGACCGGGAGAACGCCGACGTGCCGTAATTGAGGTCATGCCCGACCGCGCTGGCATCCATCACGATGGCGGTGCGGTTCACGCCGTCCTTCGTCCACCGGTCCATGCGCAATGCGCCGGTGACGACCACGGCATCGCCCTTGTGCAGCGAGCGCATCGCATTGGCCGCCAACGCTCGGTAGGCGCGGACCTTGATCCACACCGTTTCGCGCGATCGCCATGATTGCGAGGACTGGTCGAAATACCCGGACGAGACGCCCACGTTGAACGAGCACGCCGGATTATTCGGGTCGCGGGAGAAGCCCACCGGATCCATACCGAGATTGCCCGTGAGCGTGACTGTTCCTTGTTGGCCTGCCATGACTGTATCCTTTCGATCGGCAACGTGTTGGACCGCACCGCCGCGCCGTTGAGGCAATGCGGTACCACCAAGCATGCCGTGCCAGCAGCCTGCCAAGCCATCTGAGCCAGGGCCTGTGGACGGAACTCCCCTTCCCGGGCGTGTTGTGGATAACCGGTGGATAACTTCTCGCTTATCCACCGCGCGCCCGCAGATCACCTCGCAACAGCCCTTGGATACGAATATGCGACGGTCCCCTCACAGGTCATGCCTGTGAGGGGACCGTCGCATATGTTCGAAAACCGTTCCGTCTACCGGCCGCTACGACTGGAAACAGTCAAGCAACCAGCAACCGGAAAAGCCGAAACGCGCAAACCGAACCGTCAGATGCGCTCCAGCAGCGTGTCCACGGCTTCGGCGGCCGGGACGACCACCTTGTTGTCGCCGTTGCGGTCGCGGATCTCGATGGTGCCGTCGTTCACGTAGTCGCGGCCGACCACGGCGATCTGCGGCACGCCGATCAGCTCGGCGTCCTTGAACTTCACGCCCGGGGAGACCTTCTTGCGATCGTCGAAGATCACCTCGACGCCCTTGGCCTCAAGGTCGGCGATCAGCTGTTCGGCACCGTCGAAGGCCTTCTCGTCCTTGCCGGTGGCCACCACGTGCACCTGTGCCGGGGCGATGCAGCTCGGCCATGCCAGACCACGCTCGTCGTGGTGCGTTTCGGCGATGCAGGCCATCACGCGGGAGACACCGATGCCGTAGGAGCCCATCCACACCGGAACGGCCTTGCCGTTCTGGTCGAGCACCTTCAGGCCGAGCGCGTTGGAGTACTTCAGGCCGAGCTGGAACACCTGGCCGATCTCCACGCCGCGTTCGAAGCTCAGGGGGCCGGAGCCGTCCGGGCTCATATCGCCGTGGCGCACCTGTACGGCCTCGACGGTGCCGTCGGCCTCGAAGTCGCGGCCGTACACCAGGTCGTAGTAGTCCACCTCATGCTCGTCGGCGCCGGTGAACCATGCGGAGCCGCGCGCGATGTGCGCGTCCACGAAGTAGCGCAGCGCATCGCCGGTCTCGTTGGCGTTCTCGGCCTTCTTGCCGTCGCGGGCCTGCGGGCCGAGTACCATCGGGCCGATGTAGCCCTTGACCAGTTCGGGGTGCTTCTTCAGGTCCTCTTCGGTGGCTTCCTCGATCTCGGCGGGGGCGAACTGCGCCTCAAGACGCTTCATATCCACCACGCGATCGCCGGGCACGCCCACGACCACGAGTTCGCGCCACGGTTCGTCGTGGTTCTCGTCCTCGGCATGCTTGACCGCGATGACGACGTTCTTCAGGATGTCGCTGGCCTGCCATGCGCGGCCGTCGCTGCGCGGGTGGTTGGCGTTGGCGAATTCGACCATCTTGTCGATGGTCTCGGCATCCGGCGTCGGGCGCTTCTCGGCGGCTGGGGTGTTGGAATAGTCGATCGCCGGCGGTTCCGGAGTGGTCAGGGCCTCCACGTTCCATGCCTTGCCGGACGGGGACTGCGCGAAGGTGTCCTCGCCGATTTCCATCGGGGCAAGGAACTCCTCGGATTCGAAGCCGCCCATCGGGCCTGCCATGGCGTGCACCGGCACGTAGTCGAGGTCGAGGCGCTTGAAGATGCGCTCGTATGCGCCGCGCTCGTCCATGTAGGCCTTGACGAGGCCTTCCTTGTCGAGGGTGAAGGAGTAGGCGTCCTTCATGATGAATTCACGGCCGCGGATGAGGCCCGCACGCGGGCGGAACTCGTCGCGGTACTTGGTCTGGATCTGGTACAGGGTGACTGGCAGGTCCTTGTATGAGGAGTACAGGTCCTTGACCAGCAGGGTGAACATCTCCTCATGGGTGGGGGCCAGCAGGTAGTCGGCCTCATGGCGGTCCTTCAGACGGAAGATGTTGTCGCCGTATTCCTCCCAGCGGTGGGTGGCCTCGTACGGCTCGCGCGGCAGCAGGCCGGAGAAGTGCACTTCCTGGGCGTGGATGGAGGCCATTTCCTCGCGGATGATGTTCTCGATCTTGTTCAGCACGTTCAGGCCCAGCGGCAGCCAGGTCCAGATGCCGGGGGCCGCCTTGCGCAGGTAGCCTGCGCGCTGCAGCAGCTTGTCGGACACCACGTCGGCGTCGGCGGGATCTTCGCGCAGGGTGCGCAGAAACATAGTAGACATACGAAGGGTATTGGAAGTCATAGGTTCCAAGATAGCGCGACCCGCACCCACGGCCGCAGGCAGCGTCCACAGTACTGCGCAACACAGTTCCAGCGCCTTATTTATAACTTTATAAATAAGTCTTCAATCCCTTCTATCATAAGCGTTGCATTGCAAGATATAAGGAGAGAAGGGTATGCGCCATATCACCGCACGATTTTCAATCTGGAACAAGCTCGGCTGGTTCGGCATCATCTGCTACTGCCTTTTCGCCATGTTCGCACCCAGCGCCCTGAGCGACACCAACGGTCAGATCGGTCTGATCCTGGCGTTCATGAGCATCGCCCTGGTCGCCTTCCCCGTACGCAAGCCGTATAACGCCGTGGCCATGATCGCCGCCGCGATGTGGCTGGTCGCCTCCCAGCTGGTCCCGGTGTTCGAATTCACCGAACGCAACCCGCTGTGGATCGCACTCGGCGCGGCCATGCTGATCGTCAGCGCATGGGACGAGAATCCGCCCGAAGAGGATGAGGACGACGAGATGGACGACGACCTGCTTCGCGCACAGCAGCTCGCAGGATGACGCTACGGCGGATTCCAGCAGCGTTCGGCCGCATTCACCGACGCCTCCGGCATAACGATGATCATGCCGGATTTGCGCGAGTGTTGCCTCGTTGCAACGTGATGGCCACTTGTTATGGCCAGGGGCCTCACCCGTGCATATTTCTTACCATGATGATTCCGCGTTACATACCGTGATAGGGGAAAAACAACAAATGTTGTAATGACCGGCATGGCTTCCGCATAGCCCCCATGCGGGCACTAAGCTCCCCTAGAAGACAAAATGTTCACATGGTGCGCCCGGAGTGCAAACGCAACGGGTACACCGACGTATCATGTGTGCCGCGGGGTTTCCGCTTGCCGAAGGCCCCACGACGCCAACAGTCAAGAGAGAGAACACGCAACACCATGAATGTCGCACAAGACAACGATGACAGGAATGATAGGGACGCTCAATCCTTCTCGATTGCCATAGTCGACAACGACGCCATTGCACTGTATGCACTGCGCAAGCTGATCGAGAACATGGACGCGATGCATATCATCTGGACCGCGGGAACCGGGCGCGAGGCCCTGACCCGCTGCCTTGAGGACGACGCCGCGCCGGACGTGCTGCTCGTCGACATGGCGCTGTCGGATATGCCGGGCACCTTGCTGTGCCGACGCCTGCGCGTCAACGGGACCTCCCCCAAGATACTGGCGTTCACCTCGTATCCTCTGGACATATATGCGGCGGACGCCGCCGAGGCAGGCGCCCAAGGCATCATCTCCAAGGACGACTTCACGATGCTGGCAAAAGCCCTGGCCGTGGTTCATGACGGTGGCGTAATGTCCACGAACGTTCATTTCGAAACGGCCGAAACCGCGTTCAAACGCATCCGCAATACGCCTCCAGACCCGATGTCCACGCTCACCTTCAATGAGATGAGGGCCTTGGATCTGGCCTCCCAAGGCCTGAGCTCCAAGGAAGTGGCGAAGCAGATAGGAGTCACTCCCGTGACCGTGCGAACATACACCATGCACGCACGTTCCAAGCTCGGTGCCAGAACATTGGGCGAAGCACTCGTCAAATGGCATAGGGCGAAGCATGCTTGATCGTTTGCACCGTGCCGTGCTACGCCCGACCGACGCGTCGTTCTTTCTGAACCGAAAACGCTATCGGGCGATTATCTGCTGCGTCTGCATCGGCATATCTCTCTTCGAATGGTATGGCATCTTCGACCAGCTATTCCCCGGAACGATGGGCCTGCTGATTGCCGTCGAATACCTTCTGCTGCTGGCAGTATCCGTATTCTTCCCCGTACCGGCAAGTCTGATATGCCTGATCACCTATGTGGCCTTGCTGCTCTCCCCCACATATGCCGCCGCCAACATCGTCTGGGGAATGCTGCTGTCCCTCTTCTACACCGCCTTTTATCTGCGGCGCTGGGCTTCCATCGGCGTGCTGTGCATGGTATTCGTTGCCGAGCTCGTCGAGACGAAGCTGTTCCAAGATCCCATCGATTCCTTCATCGGAGCCGCCAGCGGCGACATCTTCGTGTTCTGCATCGGCGTGCTGCTCGCCACCGAGGAGCGTACCGTCCAGGCCAAGCAGATGGAGCATAATCTGCAGATAGCCTCAAGTCTCCATTCGGCGATCACCAGCGAGCTGTCCTCGATCATTCTCATGGCGCGATCCGGCAGCAAGGACGATGACACGTTGAAGCATATCGAGACCGTGGCCCAGCTCGGCTTGGACAATATGCACAGTGCCATCCATACGCTGTCCGGCGGTGGAGGCGATAATGCCGGAGCACTCCGGTACGGCATGGAAGACATCGAACGATATGCGAAGGCTCTGGATCACGATGTGCATGCAATGGGGTTTGCAGGGCACCTGTCGACCCAGCCGGAGGACTTTTCCATTTCGGAAGGCGCATTCTCGCTGGCACGGCTATGCATCAAGGAGTGCTACGCCAATATCGCACGCCATATGGCAAAGGGAAGCGACGAATACGACATCGCCATCAGTGGTTCCGAACGGGGAATCCGCATCACCGAGACCAACCCCTCGTCCGACAATCCCGATGAACTGGTCTCGGGGTTCGGGCTCAGTCTTCTCGAACATCAGTTGGAGGCTTCGGGCGGAACCATGAGCTATGGATTATCCGGAAAGACCTGGCGTATAGAGATACACATCCCCTCAGGCTGCTGATCGCATCGGAACGATCTCGTATGGAGGCCGGGACAGCATAATCTCATTCGGCGTCGCGCTGCACGTCGTTCAGGCCATACACCACGTCGCCGGGCTGAATATCGCCGGCAAGCAACGTGCTCACCGTGACCAAGGTATATCCCTTGCCCTTAAGTCCCTTGATGATCTTCGGCAACGCCTTAACAGTCGCGGCATTGCCGTCATGCAGGGAGACGATGGAGCCGGAATACGCGCCGTCTACGACGCGTTTGGCTATGGCGTCGGCACCGAGTTTGTCCCAATCGCCGGAATCCACACCCCATAGGATCATGGCCTGCCCGGAATCCCTGGCCTGTGCGCGCAATGCGTCGCCCCATGCGCCATCCGGAGGGCGGAACAGCGTGACGTCCTTCCCGCTTGCCTTGGAAATCACCGTATCGGTGTCAGCGAACCATTTCTTCAACTGCTCGGTTGGCATGGCATGCATCTGCGTATGCCGCCACGAGATCGAGCCGACATCATGCCCTTCCCCGGCCATGCGCTTGACGAGTTCCACATTGGAACCGTTCACGAACTGCCCCTGCAGGAAGAACGTGGCCGGCGCCCCGGCGCTTTTCAACACATCGAGTACCTTCGGTGTGTTCGTCTTGTTCGGTCCATCATCGAAGGTGAGCGCCACGCACTGGGTGAAATGGCAGTCGAGCGGCATGGACGCGATGATGCCGTCGACAATGCCCTTCAGCCGGGCGAATTCGTTGTTCAGAACGGTCGTGTCGTCGCTGCCGGCCGTGGCAAGGGTCTGTTTGGCGGAGACGAGTTCCGTCTCCAGAGCGCTCCGCCTGGACTCGTCCACCTTGCCCTTGGACCGTTCCAATGCGAGCTCGCCGCGGGAGATGAGCTTGGTCAGCCGCTTGCGCATGTCCTGCGCGTTCATCCCGTCGACCATCTGCTGCAGTGTCTGCGAGTCGTATTGCACCGTGGTCAGACCGTCCACCATGACCGTCCTCGACCTGCCGTAGCTGTCGGCAAGATCCGAAAGCTCCTTGCGCGATTGCTTAGCCGAGCATTCCCGAGCGGCGAGTTCCTCGATGTCGCTGCCACGCAGGCTGTTCACCTGTTGCCGCAGCCTGTCGCGGGTGTCGCTGTCCGTAACGGATTTCGTCTCCTTCAGCAGAGTCGTCGCCTTGCTCATGGCCGGCGTATAGGAGGTGTAGGTTCTGATGTAATCCGTGCGCGCAGACCGGCAGTCGGCGAGCGCCGCCGCATGGGCCCGCCGATTGTTCGACACGGCCGCACCGATGACGTGCCATCCGGCGAATACCACGCCTGCCGCGAATATCGCGATAAGGGCACCGACGATTACGCGCCGTCTTCTGCCGGCAGCCTTGCCGCTCCCATCGCCGCCCGATTGCCCACCGGTGTCGTCATACTCCCCGTCGCCGAGATCGTGCAACTCGTCAAGAACACCATAATCGGAATCGTGATTGTCGTTCATTCCTGCCCCCTCATCATCGAATCGAAGCCCCGACCACTTCCCCGTGTCGGCAGACTTCGTTCACGGCAAGTCTTAAGACAATCCTATCGCCGTGCACCCCCCAAAAAAAACGAATGGACAGGAAAACAACAAACGTTGACTGCCTAGAACAGCGCATCCTGGGCAAAGTCGCCCTCTGCCCCGGCAGCTTCGGTATCGGCGGGTTTGAATGCGCCGGCACCCTCATCGGCCAATCGAGCCGATGCTTCCCGCGAGGCGGCGCGAAGACTGCCGTCAAGCATCACCGCATCCGGCGAGACCAGGAACATGCGTTCGTTCACCCCGGCCAGGTACAGCCCCTGCAGCGATTCCACACGGGAAAGCGCCACATACCCCATGCCGGGCGCGAAGGTGCGTCGCAGATCCATCACCGCGCGGTCGAGCGTCATGCCCTGCGACTTGTGGATCGTGATCGCCCACGCGCAGCGCAGCGGCACCTGGTTCACGCTGGCCAGCACGGTCTCGCTGTCCATCATCTCCCAGCAGTCGGGCTTCATGGTCACGATATTGCCGTTCTCGAACTCCACGATCGGCCAGCCGCCCTTCGCTTCCGGCGCGAACGCGCGCACCGTGCCGAGCGATCCGTTGACGAACTGGTGGTTCTGGTCGTTGCGCACGGCCATCACCGCCGCACCCGTCTTCAATTGCAGCCGTTCCGGCGCGAGCATGTTCCGTTTGAGCCGTTCCACCAGATGCGCCGGCCCGGCAGATTGCGCAAGGTATTCGTGCGGCTCCTCGCGGATCTCGAACAGCCGCATGTCGTTCAGGGTATCGGCCTGCTTGTTCACGGGGAACAGGTTCACCGCCTGCTGGCCGGGTTCGGGCACCTTGCCAAGACGCGTGAGCAGCGCCGCACGATCGTCGTCATCGACGTTTCCCTGCCTGATGTCGGTCAGCACGCCCAGCAGCCGACCGTCGTCCTGACGATGCTGTTCGGTCAGGTAGCAGATGGCGCAGTCCAGCTCATCCCAGACCAATGATTCGGTGACGAATCCTTCCGGATTCTTTCCCAGCCGAGCGTACCGCTCGCGCGACGCGACGAATTCCGGCGACGGGGCGATCAGATCGTGGTTGCGGTTGGAGGTGCTGACCGGAGGCAGCTGGAAGAAATCGCCGGAAATCACCACCTGCAGCCCGCCGAACGGGCGCGGATCAAGGCGGATTCTGCGGCAGACCTGATCGACCATGTCGAACAGCCACGCGTGCATCATCGACACCTCGTCGATGATGAGGATGTCGGCCGACTGCAACTTGCGCTTGCGGCGCGTGCGGATCGTCTTGAGCAGGTTGTCGCTGAGCGCGGTGGCCAGGCCGATGCCGCTCCACGAGTGGATGGTCTGGCCGTTGATATGCGTGGCGGCGATGCCCGTGGATGCGGTGACGGCCACATTCGCGCCTTCCGCCCGCGCATCGCGCACGAATTGGTTGAGCACGTACGTCTTGCCCGCGCCCGGGGCACCCGTGAGGAACACGTTCGCCCCGGCGTTCAGGATGGCCAGCGCTTCCGATTGCCGCATATCTCTCCTCGGCCCGCAGGTCCGGTCTTATTTGTTCAGGATGCTGGTGGCCACGATGTCGTCGGCGATGGCCTTGGATGCGGCCTCGTCGGGGCCGGGTGCCGGGGCCATGAATGCCTTGCGGTAGTAGCGCAGTTCGTCCAGCGATTCGATGATGTCGGCGAGCGCACGGTGTCCGCCGTTCTTCGGCGGGCGGTTGCGGTACACGGCCGGGTACCAGCGGCGTGCGAGTTCCTTGAGCGTGCTCACGTCGATGACGCGGTAGTGCAGGTGTTCCATGAGTTCCGGCATGTAGTGGTCGAGGAACTTCTTGTCGGAGCCGATGGAGTTGCCGGCCAGTAGCGGCTTGACGCCGTCCGGGGTGAAGCGCTTGACGTACTCGACGACCTTGGCCTGCGCCTCGTCCAGGGACAGGCCGTTCTCCCATTCGTTGATGAGCCCGGAACGGGTGTGCATGTTGCGCACGAAGTCGTTCATGTGATCGACGGCCTTCTGGCTGGGCTTGATGACGTAGTCGACGCCTTCGTCCAGCACGTTCAGGTCGAAGTCGGTCGGCACCACGGAGACCTCCACCAGCTCGTCACCGCCGAAAATATCCAGGCCGGTCATCTCGCAGTCGATCCAGATCAGGCGCGAACCTTCCGCGGTGTACGTTTCGCCATCATGCGCATCTACCATCGTTGCCTCGTTTCCTTGTTGTGTCTCGGTATTCAAGCCTTGAAGCCGAACATTCGAAGATACCGCGAGGTAGGGAGATTGCAGGCTTGGCTCGACGGGCATCCGTCCGGCGTATAGCCGATGAACCACACCCGGATCCGAGCGGAACGTCAGTTCCTCTTGGCCCACTCCGTGGTGCCACGCAGCACCAGGGATGTCGGCATGACTGTGAAGGCCTCGTCCAGCGTCTTCCCGCCCATCAGGGCAAGCGCCTTGCGTGCGGCCTCGCGCCCCGTTTCCACCGAGTCCTGGTGCACCGTGGTCAGATCGGCCGCGCCCGCGATGGTATCGTCATCGAATCCGATGACCGAGGCCTCCTCCGGCACACGCCACCCCATACGGCGCATCTCCCTGATAAGCGGCACCGCGGCGGCATCACAGGATACGAAGATGCCTGTCGGGCGTTCGACGGCACTCAGCAGCTGTGCGACGACGCCGGAATACACGTCACGCTCGTCGCGTCCTCCGGCGTCATGCAGGGACGGGATCACCATGATGTCGTCGTCACCGTACCCGCATTCCTTGGCCGCCTTGACGAATCCGCGTTCCCTGACCGAATCCGAGCAGATGAATGGCGAGGCGTTCACCGGCTGGCTTACATATGCCAAGGTTCTGTGGCCCTGCGAACGCAGGAACCGTACGACGCTGCCGCTTGAGGCCTCGTCGTCGATGTAGGCCGCCGCGTCGAGCCCATGCATGTTCGGAGTGTTGATGCCGATGACCGGAACGCTCAGATCACCGAGTATGCGCCCCTTGGCCTCATCGAAATCGAAGGACGAGACGATGATGGCGTCCACGTTGCGATTGCCCGGCAGACTCTGGAAGAACCGGTCGAGCTCGTCGGCAGTCCAGACGATATACGGAATGACGTCGTATCCTTGCGCGGAAAGCACTTCGTAGACGCCTTCGAAGGCATGCGAGTTGAACCAGCTGCTCATTTCGCTGGGCAGGAGTACGGCCACGCGCATGGTTCTGCCGGATGCCAGTGATGAGGCGCTTCGGGAGAACGAGAAATGCAGCCTCTGCGCCTGCTCCTCGATGCGCTTGCGGGTTTCCGGATTCACACGGTCCAGTCCGCGCAACGCCCTGGAAACCGTGGAGACCGAAACTCCGGCGGCCTCGGCAACATCCGCGATGGTGGTACGAGCCACGTTTCCTCCCTTGAACCACGGGTTCCTTCAACACAACAACCGTTGGAACATCAATCGTTCTACGGCATTCACCATACTACATCATCAACTGTAAAAACGCTTGCACAATTAAACCGCGAGTTTTCAGGCATTCTTGTGGCACCAGCCCCGCAACACGCCCATGCACTCTTGCGAAATTTTGTGCAAGCGCTATTATTTGTTATCAGCAAGCGGCTCATCAAGAACGCTGAGCCTGCTGCATAACAATTCAAAACCTTATGTTTTCAGCCATTCGCCAAACACGAACGACGGAAAATGCACACAAAATTTGTGCAAGCGTTTGCATATACAAGTGCACATCAAGGAGGATCATCATGACCGAAGCAACCGACCCCGCACTGTGGTGGAAGCAGGCCGTGGTCTACCAGGTCTACCCGCGTTCCTTCAAGGACTCCCGCGGCACGGGCCTTGGCAGCATCGCCGGAGTGACCGAAAAGATCGGCTACCTCAAGGAACTGGGCGTGGACGCCATCTGGCTGAGCCCCTTCTACCCCTCCCAGCTCGCAGACGGCGGCTACGACGTGGATGACTATCGCAACGTGGATCCCCGGCTCGGCACCATGGAAGACTTCGACGAACTGGCCACAACCGCGCACGAAGCCGGTCTCAAGGTCGTGGTGGATATCGTGCCCAACCACAGCTCGAACCGTCACGAATGGTTCAAGGCGGCACTCGCGGCAAAGCCCGGCTCACCCGAGCGCGACCGCTACATCTTCCGCGACGGCAAAGGCCCCAACGGCGACCAGCCGCCGTCCAACTGGCAGAATCACTTCGGCGGCCCCGCCTGGACCCGCGTGCCCGACGGCCAGTGGTACCTGCACATGTTCACCAAGGAACAGCCGGACTGGAACTGGAAGAACCCGGAGGTTCGCGCCGACTTCATCACGACGCTGCGCTTCTGGCTCGACCATGGCGCGGACGGCTTCCGCGTAGACGTGGCGCACGGTCTGGCCAAGGATCTCGACCGCGACGACCTCGACAATTACGTGGTGTGGTGCACCAACGATCAGCCGGAAGACGGTTCGCATCCGGTGATCGACCGCGATGAGGTGCATGACATCTACCATGAGTGGCGCAAGGTGTTCAACGAGTACAATCCTCCGGCATTCGCCGTGGCCGAAGCCTGGGTGCGACCGAGCCGTCAGCATCTGTACGCCTCCCCCGACGATCTCGGCCAGATCTTCAACTTCGAATTCGCCAAGAAGGACTGGATCCGCGACGACATGCACCTCGCCATCGAGGAAGGCTTGGAAAGCGCCGAACGTTCCGGATCCACCGCAACCTGGGTGATGAGCAACCATGACGTGGTCCGTCACGCCACCCGCTACGCCCTGCCGCAGGTACCGACCGGCGAATACCACCAGCTTGCCAAGGATTGGGTGCTGCGCGACGGCACCACCTACACGGAGGACCGCGCGCTCGGCACCAAGCGCGCACGTGCTGCGATTCTTATGGAAATGGCGCTGCCCGGTTCGGCCTACGTGTACCAGGGCGAAGAGCTCGGCCTGTTCGAGGTCGCGGACATGCCGTGGGACAAGCTGGAGGATCCTTCGGCGTTCCGCACCTCGCGCTCGGCCTCCACCAAGGGGCGCGACGGCTGCCGCGTGCCGCTGCCGTGGGTCGCCGCCGACGCTCCGAAGCTCGACAATCCCGACGACGAATTCGGCCATGGCGGGTCCTTCGGATTCTCCCCGGCCGGTGCGGAACACGACCCGCATCTGCCGCAGCCGAAATGGTACAAGGACTTCGCCGTGGACGTGGAAAGCGCGGACCCCGATTCCATGCTCAACCTGTACCGCAAGGCGCTCAAGCTTCGTCACGAATTGCAGACCACCGATCTGAGTCTCGAATGGCTGCCCGAAGACCAAGCAGGCACCAAGCCCGACGGCGCAAACGGATTCCCCGGCGGCACCATCGCCTACAAGCGCGCCAACGGCTGGGCTTCGATCACCAATTTCGGCAGCGCACCGGTAGCACTTCCCCAAGGCAAGATCCTGCTGACCTCAGGCCCGCTCACCGATGACGGCCTGCTACCGCAGGACACCTCCGCCTGGCTTCAGCTCTAGCCTCACACCGACCGTTCCCGGCCACCGTGGTTGCCGTGCATCTTCCCTACCTCCGCACGGCAACCACCCCATCCCACTCATTGCATTATCAGTATCAATCCAATCGACAGTATTCGAAGGTGAATCATCATGTCAGACACCTTATCCACTCCCGTACCGGTCTCGTCCTCATCCAACGCCAAATGGCGTTTCACCGGCGGTTTCCTGGCGTTCGCAGTGCTGTCCGGCGCGGCATTCTACATGACCATGTCCGTGCTGGTGCCGCAGCGCCTGCGTGACATCGGCATCGCCAACTCCACAGCGGTGCTCGGCTCCATCAACGCGGCCGGATCCATCGCGTCCATCTTCATCGCCCTGTTCATCGGCGCGTTGTCCGACCGCACCGCAAGCCGTTGGGGCAAGCGCACCCCGTGGATCTTCACCGGCGCGTTCATCTACGGCATCTGCTTCTGGGCGCTGAGCCGCCCGCAAAGCGCACTGCTCATCGGCATCACCTACGTGCTCGCGCTGGTCGGTCTGAACATGGTTCAGGCACCGATCTACGCACGCATCTCCGATCAGGTCGAGGAAAGCGCACGTGCCACCGTGTCTGCGGCCATCGGTGCCGGCGGTGTGATCGGCCAGGGCATCGGCACGCTGGTCGGCTCGTCGCTCATCGAACATATGGAACTCGGATTCGTGTGCGCCGGCCTGTGCGCGTTGGCTGCGGGCGTGCTGTCCGTACTGATCGCACCCCGCGAGCCCTCCTCCAAGGACATGCCGAAGGATACCGGCAAGCCGCTGTGGAAGGTCGTGACGGAATCCCTTACCCCGCCGCTGAAGAACTGCGCCGACTTCTACCGCGCGTTCATCTGCCGCACCTGCCTCATCGTCGCCTATCAGATGGTGTTCAGCTACCAGCTGTACATCCTGCAGGATCATATCGGCGAGAGCAAGTTGCAGGCCGCAGCCTCGATCCAGGTGATTTCCGTCATCACCATGATCGTGTCCATCATCTCCTCGCTGGTTGCAGGCCCGATCGCCGATGCGTTGCATCGCCGCAAGGCACCGATCATCGTGGCATGCGCGTTCTTCGCGGTCGGCCTGGCAATGCCGTGGATCTTCCCGACGCAGATGGGCATGTTCCTCTTCGGTGGCATCGCAAGCTTCGGCTACGGCATGTATCTGTCCGTCGATCAGGCGTTGAACGTGGACGTGCTGCCTGATAAGAAGACCGCCGGCAAGGATCTTGGCTTCATGAACATCGCCACCTGCGCCGGGCAGGCCATCGGCGTGGCCATCACCTCCACCATCGTCAGCGTGTTCGGCTCCTACGTGTTCGTGTTCCCGACCGCCATCGTGATGACCATCATCGCAGCCGTATCCGTGCTTGGCATCAAGCGCGTGCGCTGAACCGGCGTATATACAGCGAGGGCCCGGTCGATATCGATTGGTATCGACCGGGCCCTCTTGCTATGCCCCTCTCAATCAGCATCGAATCAGCTGTCAGGCGTTATTGCGCTGTTCCTTGGCCAAACGCAGATGCTCACGTATGATCCAGACCGTGTACGAGATCAGTGGGCAGACGATGGCCGAGGTGCATACGTCGGTCGGGAAATGCACGCCAAGCAGCAGACGTGACGCGGCCACGGCAACGACCAGAATCGCGCAGACAAGCACGGCACGCTTGGTGTAATCGGCGATGATGTTCTGCTCGGCGTTATCGGACGTGCTCCTTGCAGAGGCCTCTCCCCCACCCCGGTACTGGCCACTGGCGTCTCCCATCTTCCGATACGCCGCATTGCGTACCGTCAGTATGATCATCGTCGCCACGATAACCGCTCCAGCGGTATGACCGCTGGGAAAGCTCGGGTCCGACGGCAACAGGTTCGACTGGGCTGCGGTAATCGGTCTGGGCCGTTCCACCAGCCATTTGATGCCGGTCACATAGACGATCGGTGATGCCGCGACGATGATGTCGCCTAATACTGTTCGTAGGGAACGTACGAATCGGAAATCGATGATGCCCAGCATGGCCAATAATGCCACGCATCCGCCTGTGGAGAACATGAAGGCGAACATTGCGGAGCAGTCATGGAACACTTCAGGCCATTTCGACAGACTGATCAATACCCTGGTTTCCGCTGCGGGAATCACCGTCGATCTGCATAGCTGGAAACCGAATACGGGGACGAGCAGACAGACCAACACCGTCAGTGTGATGACGGCACGTGCCCGACCATCATAAGTTGTCTTTGAACGCATTCCGCCCATTGTTCCATCCGTTATTGCGGCACGACCCTATCGACCGCGAACCGTAACAGAAACAGCACATGAACGGCAGTGAAACATTCGATCAAGTCATCCCTTCGCTTCTGCAGATTATGCCGGGAAATAACCGACAAAGCCAGAGGATGAGATAGCGCGGACAGGGGAACACGATGGAATATAAACAAAAGAATGGGGGTTCCCGGAGCCGATGCTCGACGGGAACCCCCCATGACGTATGAAGCGGCGACGCGCTACTCTCCCACACCCTCTCGGGTGCAGTACCATCGCCGTGCAAGGCCTTAGCTTCCGGGTTCGGAATGGGACCGGGCGTCTCACCTTGGCTATGGTCGCCGCAAACCTTATCGACCGTCCCCGAACACGGTTCGGGGGGATCGGACCGTGACGGTCCGGGAACCGGACAATGGACGCGAAAAAACATTGCATGTCGTCTTGTGACGCAGATCGGACGCTCCCTGCCGAGGGAACAACCAAACAGGACGCAATACGGGCCACCACCCAAGCGGATGGTGAAAGTATGATTGCCTTTCCCCCGTTAGTACCGGTCAGCTCCA